>NZ_JAIWJY010000001.1 GCF_028829235.1 Tenacibaculum larymnensis
ATCTTCTATATATGCTCGCTGTATTATATCTTCTACTAAATAATTCTCATTAGTACTTTACTAACTAAGTTTAGTTCAAGTTAATTATTTACTAGAAACTATATATGTCAATTCCCTTAACATGATCTTTTAAATAATAAATAACAACATAATGAACTTACTCGTTTCTTCTTCTAAAGAATCCAATAAGTCAATTTTTCTTTTTTTCTGAGCTTAAAATAATTCAACATATTTCTGACCAAAGGAATACCTTAATAAAAAAAGCCTCCTAAATTGGGAGGCTTTTTTATTTTATATTTTTTTTCTTAAGATGGTTCTTCACCATCTAATAGTGGTACGTTTTGAGGTACGAAATCTTTTCCGTGAACATACTCACCATTTTCATCTGTTTTACTGTAATCATAAGCCCATCTATGAACTTCAGGAATTGCTCCTGGCCAGTTTCCATGTATATGTTCAACTGGAGTAGTCCACTCTAATGTATTTGCATTCCATGGGTTTTGCGTAGCTTTTTGACCTCTATACATAGAGATAAAGAAGTTTGCTATAAAAATTAACTGTGCAAAACCTCCAAGAATAGCCATGATAGTCATGAATACGTTAATATCAGCTAAATCATCAAACATTGGGAAGTTTGTGTTTGTATAGTAACGACGTGGTAAACCAGCTAACCCTATAAAGTGCATTGGGAAAAATACTCCGTAAGCACTGATTATTGTTAACCAGAAGTGCCAGTATCCTAATGTCTTGTTCATCATTCTACCATACATTTTAGGGAACCAGTGGTAAACGCCAGCAAACATTCCTAATAAAGCAGATACTCCCATTACTAAGTGGAAGTGAGCCACTACGAAATATGTATCATGAACGTTAATATCTAATGCTGAATCTCCTAATACTAATCCTGTTAAACCTCCTGTTACGAATGTAGAAACTAATCCGATAGAGAACATCATTGCTGGATTTAACTGTAAATTACCTTTCCATAAGGTAGTTACGTAGTTAAATGCTTTTACAGCTGATGGAATTGCAATTAAAACTGTTGTGAATGTAAATACAGAACCTAAGAATGGGTTCATTCCTGATACAAACATGTGGTGACCCCATACAATTGTAGACAAGAATGCAATTGCCATAATAGATCCAACCATTGCGCGGTAACCAAAAATTGGTTTACGTGCATTTGTTGAAATTACTTCTGAACTAATACCTAATGCTGGTAATAAGATTATATATACCTCTGGGTGGCCTAAGAACCAGAATAAGTGTTCGAATAATACTGGTGATCCTCCTTGGTAATGTAATACTTCACCAGAAATAAAGATATCTGATAAGTAGAAAGAAGTACCAAAGCTTCTATCGAAGATTAATAATAATGCTGCCGATAATAATACTGGGAATGAAATTACACCAATAATTGCTGTAATGAAGAATGCCCACATTGTTAATGGCAATCTTGTCATCTTCAATCCTTTTGTACGTAAGTTTAAAACTGTTACGATATAGTTTAACGATCCGATTAATGACGATGCAATGAAAATTGCCATAGACACTAACCATAATGTCATACCTGTACCTGAACCTGGAATTGCTTGTGGTAACGCAGATAATGGAGGGTAAATTGTCCATCCTGCTGATGCTGGTCCCGCTTCTACGAATAATGAGATTATCATTATTACTGATGATAAGAAGAATAACCAGTAAGATACCATGTTTAAAAACCCAGAAGCCATATCACGAGCTCCAATTTGTAACGGAATTAATAGGTTAGAGAATGTACCACTTAAACCTGCCGTTAGTACAAAGAATACCATAATTGTACCGTGTATTGTTACTAACGCTAAGTACATATCTGGATTCATAATTCCATCAGTTTGGTGGTTTCCTAAGAATGCTTCAACAATTGAAAACGATGTATCTGGCCATGCAATTTGTAAACGAAATAACATAGACATGAAACCTCCTATGATACCCATAAATATACCTGTAACAAGGAACTGTTTCGAGATCATTTTATGATCTTGACTAAAAATGTATTTAGTTACAAATGTTTCTTTGTGATGATGATCTGACATAATCTATATCTTTATATACTTTTTAAAAATATCTTATTTAATTGCTTGAGCTAATGTTTTTTGTTCTGATAACCACTTGTTGTATTCTTCTTCTTCAACAACAGTAATTTTCATTTGCATATTGTAGTGAGATGCTCCACAAATTTTATTACATAAAAGTAAGTAATCAAACTCATATGGATCTTCTCCTTTAGCTCTTCTAATTTTGTTAATTCCTTCTGTTTTTGCAATTACCTCAGAGTTCTGACGCATTTCTGCTGTAGTATACTTTGGCGTAAATGCGAATTGAGTAACCATACCTGGAACACAGTTCATTTGTGCTCTAAAGTGAGGCATGTATGCAGAGTGTAATACATCTTGTGAACGGAACTTGAATAATACTTTTTTACCTTTTGGTAAATATAATTCAGTTACTTGCTTATCATCTTGTGCACTTGGATCAGACATATCAACACCCATAGTGTTAATTCCCTTAATAAAGTTTACATTTCCTAAACCTAATTGGTTGTCTTCACCTGCATAACGTGCATCCCAACGGAACTGTTGAGAGTATACTTCAATTACGATTGGGTTTTCGTCATCTCCAACATACATAATGTTGTTCCATGCCCATAAACCATATCCAATTAACAATACTATTGTTACAGCTGGAATAGTTGTCCAAATTAATTCTAATTTATGGCTATCAGCATAAAATAATGCTTTGTTGTTCTTATTTCCTCTATACTTGTAAGTAAAGAAGAAAATTAAAAACTGCATTCCGAATTGAACGATTCCTATTAACCAAAAAGTAATATTGAAAAGGTTATCATCATGCTCTCCTTCAAAAGAAGCAGCTTCTGGTAACATGATTACGTTCATGGCAATTAAGCAGTAAATCATCATTGCATAAAGGAATGCTAAGAAACCTAAAGCGTATTTACCTTGTTTTTCGTTGTCTTTATCTGTAGCAATTACAGAACGGAAATTCATTATACGAGTAATTTGCCAAAAACTTACTCCAATTGCAACTGCTATGAAAATATAAAATAAAGCGAGCATATTATCTAAACTATTTGTTTATTAATTCTTTTTATTAATGATGATTACTATCTTCTCCTGTGTGTTCGATATTATAGTAATGATATGTTTCACTCTCGTGTAAATATGGGTTACCTTTTGGTACTGGATTTGCTTTTGCAAATGCACTAAAAGTAGCGAAGATAAATAATCCTGTAAAGAATAATAATCCACTAATTTCACCAATTCCGAATCCCCATTGACCACCAACGGTTCCTGGCATAATCATAACAAATAAATCGATATAATGACCTGCTAAGATTACAACACCACCTAAGATTACAAACCAAGGTCTGCTCTTAAAATCACTGTTGATTAATAATAATACTGGGAAAATAAAATTCATTACAACCATTGCTAAGAATGGTACTTTATATTCGTTAAAACGTAATAAGAAATAAGTAGTTTCTTCTGGCATATCTGCATACCATATTAACATGAACTGTGCGAACCATAAGTATGTCCAGAATACAGAAAAACCAAACATAAATTTAGCTAAATCATGAATATGACTATCATTTACTAATGGTAATACTCCCTTAGAACGTAAGTAAATTGTAACCATTGCTATTACTGTTAATGCAGATACTAAGAAGGTAGCTAATACGTACCATCCAAATAATGTTGAGAACCAGTGTGGGTCTATTGCCATAATCCAGTCCCAAGAAGCCATACTTTCAGTAAGCATAAAGAATACTAAAAAGATAACTGTTGCATTATAGTTTTTCTTGTGTTGTTTTAAGTCTCCATTATCTTGTGCTAAAGACCACTTTCTAATAAGGAAACGATAAACATTCCAACCTGTTAAATATATAATACTTCTAATTAACCATCCTGGAGTATTTAACCACCATTTCTTACCATCTACAATAGCATCGTAGTTTGGACTTGTTGGATCAGTTACTCCTTCTCCCATCCAAGTAAATAAGTGGTTCATGTGCATTGCCGTTACTATTAAGAATACTAACATTACTAAACTCACATAGTGTAAGTTTGAAGAAATAGCTTCCATTACTCTATGTAATACTACCGACCATCCTGCTTGTGCAACTATTTGTGATCCATAAAAAGCTAATACTAATAATGTGATACCTAATGAGAATAATAAAGCAACGTACAATGCAGACCAAGGTCTATTTTGCATTTGGTGTAAAGCGTGTTCTGCATGAGCATCTCCATGATCTTCACCATGAGCAGCTACTTCAGCGTGAGCTTCAGTTGTTGTTTCATGCGCTTCATCTGTTGCAGTTTCTGTATGAGCATCATCCGCTACGTGTACAGCAGAACTATCTTGCGCTTGTGTGTTTTCTGTAGCTTCTCCTGAGTCTTCTTGCTCAGCATTATGTGCTACTTCTTCAGTATGTGTAGCAGTACTATCTGCAACATGCGTTTCAGTTGTTGTATCTTCTTCGTGATTTTCAACTTCAACATGCTTTTCAACTTTAGCTTCATCTGCATGCTCCTCCTCATTATGAGTAGTAGCTGCTTCATGACCACCTCCATGGTGTGCATCTTGTTTTGCTAAAATTTCTTTTGCTTCTTCTAATGTTTTAGGTGCTGAAAAGAAACTATAACCTGTTCCTAAAAGTCCTACAGCCATTAAAACAATAGCAAGCATTTTTAATTTTCCTGAAAACTGGTACATATCTTAACTATCTATTATAGACTTATTTTAATTCGCTTCTTAATTTTTCTACGTATTGTACAACTTGCCAACGCTCATTGTATCTTAACTGTGATGCATGAGATCCCATTAAGTTTTTACCATACATAATTACATGATAAATATTACCAGGGTTTAATTCTCTATCTGCATAATTTGGAATACCGTTAAATTTATCTCTTTGAGATAATACTCCATTACCATCACCTTTTGTTCCGTGACAAGAAGCACAGTATATACCGTATAACTCTTTACCTTTTTCTAAGTTAGCCTCAGTTGTTGGTAATGGGTTTTTTAATTCAGCTTTTGCTTTTTCATATCCTTCATTTGTATCAGGAATATCATAAGCTACAACTCCGTTTCTACTTACAGTACCTGCCACAGGTAATTTATTTACCATCTCCTTATTTAATCCTTCTGCTCCATTGGCATCATAAGGTACAGATACATACATATCTGGCATATATTGTACTTGTGGTTTACGTTTATCGTTACAAGAACTTAAGCTTGTTGCTACTACAGCTAAAGCGATAATTATTTTTAAACTCTTCATATCTCTTTATTAGTGCGTTTCTACTACGTTGATTTCTACAGCTCCTGTTGTTTCTAACAATGACACTAACTCTTCTTCACTTCCTTCAACAGGAATCTCCATTAAAAAGTGATCATCTGTAGTTCTTGGATCAGGATTTTCAGCTTCTTTAAATGGCCAAATTTTACTTCTCATGTAAAAAGTAATTACCATTAAGTGTGCTGCAAAAAACACTGTTAATTCGAATAAAATTGGAACGAAAGCTGGCATGTTTGTTGCCCAAGAAAAGTTTGGCTTTCCTCCAATATCTTGAGGCCAATCAGCAATCATAGTATACCATGTTAACCAAACTGCTACTGATAAACCTGTAATACCATATAAAAAAGCAGTAATTGCTAAACGTGTTGGCGCTAAGCCCATTGCTTTGTCTAATCCGTGAACTGGGAATGGACAAAATACTTCTTCAATGTGATGATTCTCTGCTTTTACCTTCTTAACGGCATCCATTAAGATATCATCATCATTATATAATGCGTGAATTACTTTATTAGTGCTCATTGTTCTCTTCTCTTGATTTTTTAAAATTCTCACCTGATGATTTCAAAATAGTCTTAATCTCTGCTGTAGGGATTACTGGGAAAGTTCTTGCATATAATAAGAATAATACAAAGAAGAATCCAATAGTTCCTATGAAGATACCTACGTCTACAAACGTTGGCTCAAAACGCCACCAAGTAGATGGTAATTGTCCTTTACTTAATACAATTGCGATAATATCAAAACGCTCAAACCACATACCGATATTAATTACAATCGAGATAATGAAAGACCAGATAAAACTTCTTCTGATTTTTTTAATCCATAATAACTGTGGTGTGAAAATGTTACAAATTAATAACGACCAGAATGCCCATCCATAAGCCCCTGCTTCTGCACCAAACGATAAGTATGTGTAGTTTTCATAAGGAGATCCTGTATACCATGCAATGAAGAATTCTGTTGCATAAGCTACTGCTACGATACCTCCTGTTAAAATGATTACGATGTTCATATACTCAACGTGCAAACGTGTAATATATGCTTCCATATTTGTAACCTTACGCATAATACCTAATAAGGTTTGTACCATTGCAAATCCTGAGAAAATTGCCCCTGCTACGAAATAAGGAGGGAAAATTGTTGAGTGCCATCCTGGGTTGATAGAAGTTGCGAAGTCCATCGATACAATTGTGTGTACAGAAAGTACTAATGGTGTTGCTAAACCTGCTAACACTAATGACACTTCTTCAAAACGTTGCCAGTCTTTTGCTCTACCTGACCATCCGAAAGATAATAATGCATAAATTTTCTTTTGGAAAGGTTTTACAGCTCTATCACGAATCGTTGCAAAATCAGGTAATAAACCAGTCCACCAGAAAACTAATGATACCGATAAATAGGTAGAAATTGCGAATACATCCCATAATAATGGTGAGTTAAAGTTAACCCATAATGATCCGAATTGGTTAGGAATTGGTAATACCCAGTATCCGTTCCATGGACGTCCCATGTGGATGATTGGGAACAATCCTGCTTGGAATACCGCAAAAATTGTCATCGCTTCTGCAGAACGGTTAATTGCCATTCTCCATTTTTGACGGAATAATAATAATACGGCAGAGATAAGTGTACCGGCGTGACCAATACCTACCCACCATACGAAGTTGGTAATATCCCATGCCCAACCGATGTTTTTACTTAATCCCCAAACACCAATACCTGTTCCTACGGTGTAGAAGATACATCCAAATCCCCATAACATTGCTGCTAAGGAGATATAGAATGCTATATACCAATTTTTGTTTGCTTTCCCTTCAATAGGTCTAGCAATATCTTCAGTAATATCATGGTAACTCTTGTCACCAAGTATTAAAGGTTCTCTATAAGATGATTCGTAATGAGACGACATAAATCTATATACTTATTAATTTTACTATTAAGCTTCGTTTGTATTTCTTACTTTCACTTGATACACTACGTTTGGTTTTGTACCAATATAATCTAACACGTGGAAAGCTCTTTTATCTTCTTTTAACGCTGTAACTGTATCTTCTGAGTTGTTTATATCTCCAAATACCATAGCTCCAGTTGAACAAGCAGATGAACATGCTGTTTCAAACTCATCTTTGTTAACAGCTCTACCTTCTTTCTTAGCTTTTAAGATAGTAGCTTGCGTCATTTGGATACACATAGAACATTTTTCCATAACTCCACGAGAACGAACTACTACATCTGGGTTTAAGACCATTTTTCCGTACTCATTGTTCATGTTGAAGTCAAACTCATTGTTTTCAGCATAGTTAAACCAGTTGAAACGACGAACTCTATATGGACAGTTGTTTGCACAGTAACGAGTACCTACACAACGGTTATATGCCATTTGGTTTTGACCTTGACGACCGTGTGATGTTGCTGCTACCGGACATACTGTTTCACATGGTGCGTGATTACAGTGCTGACACATCATAGGTTGGAAAGCAACCTGTGGGTTTTCTGCTGGATTTTCTAAAGCATCAAATAAATCTCCTTTGCTTAACTCTAATACTTTTTCAGTATAACGTCTTTCAACTTCTTGGTTTGCTATGTTTGGATTTTGAGCTTTAAACTCTTCCAACGTCATTTTAGCATCGTGTTGCTTATCTTCTA
The DNA here is from genome assembly GCF_028829235.1 of Tenacibaculum larymnensis. Classification (GTDB taxonomy): domain Bacteria; phylum Bacteroidota; class Bacteroidia; order Flavobacteriales; family Flavobacteriaceae; genus Polaribacter; species Polaribacter larymnensis. Next base: position 8,015 of record NZ_JAIWJY010000001.1, read on the forward strand.
CAGTAGAAGAGTAGTAACGATCAATACGTAACCAAGCCATATCCCTACCAACTCTCATTTCATCTTTACCAACAACTGGAACATTGTTTTCTGCGTGACATGCAATAACACATGCTCCACAACCTGTACAAGATGTTAAATCGATAGATAAGTTAAAGTGGTGTCCTAAACTTCTATCATGCTCATCCCATAAGTCGATTTTACTTCCTTCAACTTCTTGATGATCATAAGAAACCATAAATGGTTTATTCCAAGTATGCTTAGGATCTAATTTTTTATCGTTTACTTCTTTTAATGAAGCTTCTCTTAAGATATCGTGACGACCAGCTAAAGTACTTTGTACTTGCATACAAGCAAACTTGTGCCATCCTGAAGCTTTTTCTATAGAAACATTGTATTGTACATTGTTTCCGTTTTGGTAGAAAGGATATGCATTAATACCTACTTGCATTTCTGACTTTAATCCTTGAGTTCTACCGTAACCTAACGCTAAACCAACTGATCCTTTTGCTTGACCTGGTTGGATAATAACTGGAATTTTGTTTATTGTAACTCCATTAACTGTTACGTTAGCATAGTTACCATCAATAGCGCCGTTATCTTTTACTGGGTTTTCAAAACCTAATTCTTTGGCATCTGCCATAGAAACGGTTAAGTAGTTATCCCAAGAAGCACGTGTAATTGGATCTGGTAATTCTTGTAACCATGGGTTATTTGCTTGTTTACCGTCTCCTAAAGCTGTTGATGAATATAAGTTTAATTCGAATCCTGAAGCATTATTAGCTTTTCTTACTAATTGTACTGCTGCTGCATTTACATCTGCTGTAGATTCAAAAGCTATTTCTTCTTCTACAGTAACATTTTCAGCTTTGAAGAATCCATCATGTAATGCTTGATTCCATGAAGCTCCTCCTAATACATTAGTACTCCAAAATTCTTTTAAAGTGTCATAATAGTTTACTGTACTTCCTGACCACTTTAATAATACATCTTGAACCTGACGTGTATTAAACAATGGTTGAATAGTTGGTTGCATTAAACCATAAACACCTTGTTTAGCCATAACATCTCCCCAACTTTCTAAGTTGTGAGGTGATGGCAATGTATATTGTGTAGCATTAGCTGTAGCGTCATCTTGCGTAGATAAGGCAACAGATAATTTTAAGTTCTTAATTCCTTCTGCTAAATCAGCTGCATTTGACAATGAGTATAAAGGATTTACATTGTAAGTAATTAATCCTTTTACTTTACCTCCTTTAATGTCTGCTACTAATTGAGCAACTTGAGTATCGTTACCTTGGCGTTTTAAGTTCACTGCCTTAGTATCGATTACTTCACTATTTAATGCTTTGTTAATTGCTAAAGCAATTAATTGAGCATTTTTATCATTTAAACCTGTAACAACAACTCCTTTTGAACCTGCTTTTTTAAGGTCTTTAGCTAATTGCTTTACCTCTGTATCAAAAGCTGTTGCTTTTGAAGGAAGACTACCTCCTGTTACTTGGTTGTATAAGTTTATTAAAGCAAAAACCTGTTCAGATGGTTTAGCAACTATTCTTTTATCAGCATTTGCTCCTGCTAAAGACATGTTACTTTCTATTTGAACATGGTAAGACATTTTACCAGTTTCAACTCTACGACCATCAGCATAAGATTTTTCATATCCACCTTGCCAATCTCCCAAGAAATCTGCTCCAATAGATGCGATTACTTCTGCCTTGCTAAAATCGTAATCTGGTAATGCTCTTTTACCATACATAGCTTCAAAAGCATCCGCAGCTGCACTATCAGAAATTGCATCATACACCACATGCTTCACATTTGGATAAGCAGTAATAAAGTCAGCGATTACTTTTTCAGTAGAAGGACTCGCTAAAGTACCTGTTAAAAACACAACTGGTTCGTTAGCGTCTTTTAACTCGTTTAACTTAGCAATAATTTCTTTATCTGCATCTGCCCAAGAAATTTGAGTTTCACCCTTTCTAGGTTCTTTTAAACGTAATTTCTCATCGTATAATGATAAAACTGATGCTTGAGTACGTGCGCTAGTTACACCTCCTGCCTCTTTATTTGGCATGATTTGAATTGGACGCCCTTCGCGTGTTTTTACTAATACGTTTGCGAAATCAAAACCATCTGCAATTGTAGTTGCGTACCAATCAGCAACACCTACTACGATATCATTTGGTTGCACTACATAAGGAATTGATTTTCTTACTGGACCTTCACAAGCTGCTAAAGAAGCTGCTGCTGTGGTAAATCCAACATATTTCAAGAAATCTCTACGTGAAGTTGATGATGTCTCTAAGGTTTCTTTGTCGCCTAAAAATTCATCTGTAGGAATATCTTGTACAAACTCATTATTACGTAGCGTTTCAACAACAGAACTACCTTTTAGTTCTTCAACACTTTGCCAGTATTTTTTGTTTGAAGCCATTTATATATGTGTTTTTCTACTTTCTAAATTGATTAATAGTGGCACTTACCACACTCTTTTCCTCCTAATTGCGCAATAGTTACTTGCTCAACACCGTACTTTTTGGCTAAATCTTCATGAATTTTAGCATAGTACTCATTACCTTTTAAGTCAACCTTAGTCGCCTTATGACAATCTATACACCAACCCATCGTTAATGGAGAATGTTGATACACCTCTTCCATTTCTTCTACAGGTCCGTGACATTTTTGACAAGCTATACCTCCAACTGTTACGTGTTGTGAGTGGTTAAAATATGCAAAATCTGGTAAGTTATGAACTCTAACCCATTTAACTGGTTTAGTATTTCCTGTATACTCTAATTTATCTGCATCCCAACCTGCTGCTTCATAAATCTTAGCGATTTCCTTATCTAAATCTGCTTTTACCAATGTATGGTCATCCATTACTACTTTAGTATCATCAGCAACCTCTGAAATATTTTTATGACAGTTCATACAAACATTTACTGAAGGAATTCCAGATGTTTTACTGTGCTTAGCAGACGAGTGACAGTATTGACAATCGATCTTGTTATCTCCTGCATGAATCTTGTGCGAAAAAGCAATTGGTTGAATTGGCTGATATCCTTCATCAACACCTACTTTAAACAACGTACCAAACAAGAAGTAAGCAGCTACTAAAGCTCCGAAAACCACGGTTAATACTTTTAAGAATGTATTCTGTTTAATTCCTTGCCATAATTCAGCTGCTTGCCCCATTAAACCTGGAGTTTTTGGAGCTCCTTTTAATTCACTAATAGTTTTTAGCAAACTACCAATAATTAAAAACGCTACAACAATTGCCGCAGCTAATATATAAATCAACCACTTAGGCGCCTGATCTCCCTGAGGCTGACCAGCAACTTCAGCTCCTGCAACAGCAGCCTTTTTAACCTCACCTACAGTTGTATAATAAAGAATATCATCGATGTTTTGATCTGTTAACTGCGGAAAAGCAGTCATGTTAGAACCGTTATACTCTTCAAAAATAGCAATCGCATCTTTGTCTCCAGATGCCCTAAGCTCAGCATTGTTCTTAATCCATGCCTTTAACCATTCGTTAGTTCTTTTTTCTTCTACTCCAGCTAACGCAGGACCTACAAGTTTTTTATCTAACTTGTGACAAGAAGCACAAAGAGATTTAAATAATTTCTTTCCTTCTTTTTGACGCGCTTCGTCAATATCTTGTGAAAACGCGGAAGAACTTACTAAGAAAACTAAAAAGAAAGCTAAACTCCTTACTAGAGTTTTGGTTAATCTACTGTGATGATTCACACTTTTCATACTATAAAATATAAGTTTTGTATCTATTTTGGTACAATTTTTTCTGTTACACTATTAAAAAATAGTACACAGAAAGTTGCACAAAAGTACTACTTCTGTCTAAATTGTGAAATGTTAAGAGAATCCTAATCTATAATTTATAATAATTCTAAATAAACAACGTTAACAATGTATTAACTGACAAGTCATTACTTTTGTAAAAAGATTCAACAAAATGAAAAAATACAGCATATTAATCACCTTCTTATTTATTATTGGAGGTAGTGTTTTTAACGTAAAAGCTCAAGATAAACTTACTGAAAACAAAGACATTATTTCGTTAATAGAAAAAAAACGAGCTTACAATAAACATAACGGAAGTGGGTATAGAATACAATTATATAACGGACTTGAAAGACGTGCAAGAAGCTTACGTAATAGATTTAAAATTGAATATCCTGATGTTTACACTAAACTAACTTACAAAGCTCCAGAATGGAAAATACAAGTAGGAAATTACAAAACACGTTTACATGCGGATAGAGCTTTAAATGAGATTCGTGAAAAGTTTTCTGGTGCAATTGTGGTTCCTATGTAATTAAACATATTTTACAGCATAAAAAAAGAGTAATCGTTTGTTCGATTACTCTTTTTTATTTATTAAATCTACTTATTAATAAGCTCTTTTATCACTTCCTTCATAAAAATTGATGAATGCTTGGTTTACTACTCTATGACCTCCATCTGTAGGATAATCTCCAGTAAAATACCAATCTCCTAAATTATCTGGACACGCTTTATGTAATCCACTTACTGGCTGGAATATAACCTCTACATCTGCCTTAATTTCAGCTGTTTTTAGCATCTGTGCAATCTTTGCTGAAACTTCTTCATCGGTAAACGGCGCATAAATTTCTTTTACATAGTTTACTACATCTTTATCCTCACTACCTTCTTGCTGTTTACACTTTTGGTATACTTCATCAACAATATTATATTGATTTGTCTCTTTCAACAATTCTAAAGCAGCTTTAAACGCAATGAAATCGTTAATCTTAGCCATATCAATACCATAACAATCAGGGTAACGGATTTGAGGCGCAGAAGAAACTACTACTATTTTCTTAGGGTTTAGTCTATCTAAAATCTTAATAATACTTTTCTTCAAGGTAGTACCCCTTACAATACTATCATCTATGATAACTAAGTTATCTGTTGGCTTCACAACACCATAAGTAACGTCATAAACGTGAGCAACTAAATCATCGCGACTACTATCATCAGTAATAAAGGTACGTAATTTTGCATCTTTAATTGCTATTTTTTCAAAACGTGGTCTTTTAGAAAGAATTTCAATTACTCTTTCTTTTGAAAGCTTTCCTTCACCAGCTAAAATTGCATCTGTCTTCTGTTGATTCAATACATCTTCTGCTGCTTCCATCATTCCGAAAAACGATGTTTCTGCCGTATTTGGTATGTAAGAAAAAACTGAATTTTCTATATCACTATCAATAGACTTTAAAACTTCTGGGAACACATATTTTCCTAAGTTTTTACGTTCTTCATAAATTGAAGCATCACTTCCTCTTGAAAAGTAAATACGCTCAAAAGAACATGCTTTTTTAGGTCTTTCTTCCAAAACCGGAGCCATTGTTGTTTGACCATTCTTCTTGATGATTAATGCATGACCTCTATCAATTTCTTTAATAGTATCAATTGGAACATTGAATACTGTTTGAATCACTGGTCGTTCTGAAGCAACCACTACTACTTCATCATCTTCATAAAAGAATGCTGGACGAATTGCTGAAGGGTCACGCAATACAAAAGCATCTCCATGACCTAACAATCCTGCCATTGCGTAACCACCATCCCAGTTTTTAGCTGAACGCTGTAAAATTCGTTGAATATCTAAGTTTTCTTCTATATAAGGTGAAGCATCTTTTTTATTAAACCCTTCCTCTTTAGCCTTTAAGTACAAATCAGAAACTTCTGACTCTAAAAAATGACCTATCTTCTCCATCACAGTTACTGTATCAGTAAACTCTTTTGGATGCTGCCCTAAATCAATTAAATCATTTAATAATTGTTTAGAGTTCGTCATATTAAAGTTTCCTGCAACAATTAAACTTTGGTGCCTCCAATTACTTTGGCGTAAAAAAGGATGAACACTCTCTATAGAGTTTTTACCGAATGTACCGTAACGAACATGCCCTAAAAACAGGTTTCCTATATAAGGTACGTTTTCTTCTTGCCATTTTACATCATCAACCTTATCTGGGTTCTCTTCAAAAACTCCATTGATTCTATGGTTGATTTTTCCGAAAATATCTTGGATTGGTTGTGATTGGTTGGAACGTATTCTACTTATGTATCTTGTTCCAGGCTCTACATTAAATTTTATACTTGCTAATCCAGCACCGTCTTGTCCTCTATTGTGCTGTTTTTCCATTAACAGGTACATTTTATTTACACCATAAAACGCGGTACCATATTTATCTTTATAGTACTGTAATGGTTTTTTTAAACGAACCATTGCAATTCCGCATTCGTGTTTAATAGCGTCACTCATTTAATTTCAAGTATTTAGTTGTGTTGTAGTTTTGTGTGTTGTATAAAAAAATCCGCAGCAAAAAGCGCGGATTTATAGTTTATGATAGTGCTATATCAAATTGTGTTAATTCTTTAAACGCTTTTAAGCGCGCTTGTACCTCTTCGCTAGTTAACGCCTCCATACGTTGTGTTCCGAATTTTTCAACACAGAACGATGCTAAATTAGATCCGTAAATAATTGCACTCTTCATATTTTCGAATGAAATATCTTCTGTTTTAGCTAGATATCCGCAGAAACCTCCTGCAAATGTATCTCCAGCTCCTGTTGGATCAAACACTTCTGCTAGCGGTAATGCTGGTGCAAAGAACATGTTTCCTTCATTAAACAATAAAGCTCCGTGTTCTCCTTTTTTAATTACAACGTATTTTGGTCCCATTTCGTGAATCTTCTTTGCTGCATTTACCAAAGAGTACTCCCCGCTTAACTGGCGTGCTTCCTCATCGTTAATTGTAATAACATCTACACGTTTTAAAACCTCATGTAAATCGTTTAATGCTATATCCATCCAAAAGTTCATAGTGTCTAATACTACTAACTTTGGTCTTTCATTCATTTGATCTAAAACAGATACTTGTGTTAATGGGTGCAAATTACCTAACATTACAATTGGTGCATCTTTAAAAGATTCTGGAACTACAGGTTGAAAATGCTCTAATACATTCAGTTCAGTTACTAAAGTATCGCGAGAGTTCATATCGTTATGATACTTTCCACTCCAAAAGAAAGTTTTTCCTTCTTTTACTATTTCCACTCCATCAGTATTAATTCCTTTATCGTTCATCATATCTATGTATGACTGTGGAAAATCTCCTCCAACTACAGAAACTACTCCTGTTTGCACTCCAAACTGTGAAGCTGCTAATCCTACAAAAGTTCCTGACCCTCCTAAGATCTTATCAGTTTTTCCAAATGGTGTTTCTATAGCGTCAAATGCTACTGTTCCTACTGCTAATAATTTACTCATAACTCTACTTAATATTCCTTTACCTAAGGAAATCTATTTGTTTCTTTAAGTCTCTATAAATTACTAAGACTTAAAATTTTACTAATTCTACTCATTAAGGCTTAAACTCTCATGTCAACTGCCTTTTTTGTCGTAATTTTGCGTCTTTAATTAAAAACGGTCTTTTTGACTTTGCAAAAATAGTTTTAAAAAATGACTATCAAAGAAATACAAGAAGAAATTATTGACGAGTTTTCTATGTTTGAAGACTGGATGGAGCGTTATGAGTACATTATAGAGCTAGGTAAATCGCTACCATTAATAGACGAAGCATACAAATTAGATGAAAACCTAATTAAAGGATGTCAATCGAAAGTATGGTTACACTCTGAGTTAAAAGGTGACACTATTGAGTTTACTGCCGATAGTGATGCTATTTTAACAAAAGGAATTGTGGCTTTATTATTGAGGGTATTTTCTGACCAAACACCTAAGGCCATTTTAGACGCCGATACTGAATTTATAGACGAAATTGGCTTAAAGGAACATTTGAGCCCTACACGTGCTAACGGATTAGTATCAATGGTAAAACAAATTAAAATGTACGCAATTGCGCAACAAAGCAAGTTAGCGAATTAAAAGAAGTTTAGAATTATGACTGAAGATAAATTAGAAGAATTAGGAGATAAAATAGTTCGTGTATTAAAAACCATTTTCGACCCTGAAATACCTGTTGACATATATGAACTAGGTTTAATTTATGATGTTTTTATATCAGAAGAGAATGATGCCAAAATATTAATGACATTAACTTCTCCTAACTGTCCTGTTGCTGAAACATTACCTGTTGAAGTAGAGGAAAAAGTAAAAACTTTGAAAGAAATCAACAACTGTGAGGTTGAAATCACTTTTGATCCAACTTGGACTCAAGACATGATGAGTGAAGAAGCAAAATTAGAATTAGGAATGCTATAAGGCTTTTGATGTAACTATTAAAAACACAAAGCGTACAACTTTTAAACTTTTCAACTAAATATGGCAGAAGAAATTATAAATAGAGTTGCTAACAGTAAGCTTACTACGATAGATTTAGAAGATTTTTACCCTAAAGGTAAGCGTGTAGTGTTTGATATTAAAAATTGGTTGTTTGAAGAATTGATTCTTCGTGAAAAGGATTTTAGAGAATCTGTAAAAAATCATGACTGGACTCAATACCAAGATAGTTATGTTTCATTAACATGTTCCACTGATGCCATTATTCCTTCTTGGGCGTATCTTTTATTGACTACTGAACTTACTCCTTTTGCTAAAAAAGTTGTTGTTGGTGACTTAATATTATTAGAAACTGTAATATATCAAGAGATTATTCATAAGCTAGACACTTCTGAATATAAGGACAAGCCTGTAATAATTAAAGGGTGTGCAAATAAGCCTATACCACCATCAGCTTATACCTTATTAATTGAAAAAATCAAACCTGTAGCTAAAACCATCATGTTTGGTGAAGCTTGTTCAACAGTACCGCTTTATAAGAGAAAAAGATAATTAAACTCAATAGAACTCCTCAATTTAATAACAAATGAAAAAACTGTTCTTAATCCTGTTTTCTTGTTACTCTTTTTCTATAGTTTCACAAGAAACTAAAAAAGATAGTATTTCTACTGTAGGTTTACAAAACTCACCTTTAGACACTAGTTTTGCTTTCTATATATTTAATAGACGAGTATTTGCAGAACCTCTGGTCAAAAAGAATCCTCCCAAAAAATGGACTGTTGTAGGAAAGTATACTTTTCTTTTCAATCAATCATCTTTTTCTAATTGGGCAGCAGGTGGAAATAACACAGTTGCTGGAAATATGACTCTTGGTTATGATTTTAACTACAAGAGAAAAAAGTGGAACTGGGATAATAAAGTTATTTCTGCTTATGGAATTAGTTATGTAGATGGTCAAGGAGTAAGAAAAACAGAAGATCAATTTGAATATAACTCTTTACTTGGTTTAAGAACTTCAAAACTATGGTTTTTCTCATTTTTTAGTAATTTTAAAACTCAGTACACCAGAGGTTATGATTATAAACAAGAACCAAAGGTAGCCGTTTCAGATTTCTTTTCTCCTGCATATTGGAGTTTTGGCCCAGGTATGTTATGGAAAAAAAATGATGATGCAAGAATAAACGTTGCTCCTGCTTCAGCTCGTTACACATTTGTTTCAGATGAGTTTTCAGGAAAGTATGGTGTAGATGAAGGTAAGAATATAAATTTCAGTTTAGGTTTCAACCTTTCAGCTTATTTTAAAAGCGAAATAATGAAGGATGTTACCATGGAAAGCATTGTAGCAGTATATTCTGATTATTTGAACAAACCACAAAACATTGATATCGATTATCAATTAAATATCTTTGTTAAAATTAATAAAAACCTGTCTACAAATCTTGGCTTACACGCCATTATTGATGACGATGCTTCAAGCAAAGTACAATTTAAAGAAGTGTTTGGTCTTGGTTTAAATTATATTTTTCATAAGACGTGACTTTTGGCGTAATGTTATTGTCTAACCCCTAGGTTAAGCGTACATTCGCGCCCTCAAAAATTAATTTAAAACTATTAAAATGAAAAAATTATTAGCTATTGCTGTTTTGTTTGGAGCACTAACAGTTAACGCTCAAGAAGAAAAAAAAGAAGAACCTAAAGAAGGATGGAAAAGAAGCGGTAACATTTCTTTTTTATTCAACCAATCTGCTTTTAACAATTGGTTAGCTGGTGGTACAAATAACATTTCTGGTACTATTGGATTAAACTATGATTTTAATTACACCAAAGGTGATTGGACTTGGGATAATAAATTAATTGCTTCTTACGGTTTAACAAAGTTAAAAGGAGAAGAAGTACAAAAAACAGATGACCGTTTAGAGTTAAACTCTTTATTAGGAAAAAAAGCCGGCGGATATTGGTATTACTCAGCTTTTTTCAATTTTAAGACTCAAATGTCTTCAACCTATGTTTCTGGCGAGCAAACATCTCATTTCTTTTCTCCTGCATACTTCCAATTTGGACCTGGTATGCTTTGGAAAAAACATGACAATTTAAAAGTAAACATCGCTCCTGCAACTTCTAAGTTAATATATGTACACAAACACTTAACTGATTTTGGACCTGCTTTTGGAGTAGAGCAAAACGAAAATACTCGTTATGAACTAGGTGCTGCAGTTAATGCCTATTACAAATTAGATGTAATGAAAAATGTATCTGTAGAAAATATATTGAACTTATACAGTAACTACTTGGAAGATTTTCAAAATGTAGATATTGACTACACTGTTAACGTAGTAATGAAAGTTAACAAATACTTATCTGCGAATCTTTCTATGCAAGCTATTTATGACGACAACGCCTTTAGAGGATTCCAAACGAGAGAAGTGTTTGGTCTAGGAGTAAATTACGGTTTCTAGAAAAACAAAACATAATAGTAAAGCCTCAAGAATATATTCTTGAGGTTTTCTTTTTTACGTATTTTAGCCTAAAAATTTTAACGAATGACATTATTAATTGTTTACGCCACCTTATCTATATTTTTCTCTTTTTTATGCTCTATATTAGAAGCTGTACTACTAAGTGTTACCCCTACTTTTGTGAATGTTAAAAAGAAAGAAGAAAAAGCTTACGCAAACGATCTTGAAGCTTTAAAAAAAGACGTTGACAAGCCTCTTATTGCTATCTTAACAGTAAACACCATAGCCCATACAGTAGGAGCTATCTTAGTTGGTGCTCAAGCAAAGAAAATATTTAACGACGAAGGAAATGGTGTTTTTATCGTTTCTGCTATAATGACTATTTTAATTTTAGTAGCATCTGAAATTATTCCTAAAACTATCGGAGCAACTTATTGGAAATCTCTAGCTGGTTTTACAACCAAAGCCTTAAATGTGCTAATTTTCTTCTGTAAATACACTGGTATTATATGGGTACTTCAATTATTTACTAAACTATTTGGTAAAGGAGCACATGGTGAAAGTGTTTTAAGCAGAGAAGATTTTTCTGCTATGACTGATATTGCTGAGCAAGAAGGTGTTTTTCATGAAAGTGAAGGTAAAGTAATTAGAAACATGCTAAACTTTAAAGAAGTTCAAGCTAAACATATTATGACACCTCGTACGGTACTTACTACTGCTGACGAAAACCAAAGCATTGAATCGTTTTTTAATGAAAATAGACCTTTACGCTTTTCTAGAATACCAGTGTATGCTGAAAATCCAGACAACATAACTGGATATGTTTTAAAGGATCAGTTGTTGCTTTCTTTGGTTGATAACAAAGGAAACGAACCTTTAAAAACAATTAAAAGAGAAATTATTATTGCTAGCAGAGAGCTTTCTATTCCTAATTTATTTGAAAAGTTAATTGAGCAAAGAGAGCATTTAGCTTTAGTTGTAGATGAATATGGAGCAGTTAGCGGTTTAGTAACTCAAGAAGACGTTATAGAAACCCTTTTAGGCTATGAAATAATGGATGAGAGTGACAATGTAGCAAACCTACAAAGTTTGGCTAGAAAAAGCTGGGAACAGCGTGCTAAACGATTAGGGATAATTAATGACTCTGAAAACGAATAGTAAACTTACAAGTTTATAAAATAAAAAAGGCGTGAATTAATTCACGCCTTTTTTATTTTATAGTAAACTATTTCTAGTCATTAATTGTCCAAGAAACATAGTACATAGAACCAATTAATCCTGATCCTGGTGCAACCATATATTCGTTACCAGTTAAGTTCGTTCCTCCTAATTTAAATCTTGATTTAATAGCAGGCACTCTATAGTTTATTTGTGCATCTAATACAGTTCTTGCATCTACTGTATCATCTAAGAAGCTTGACTGCCAATAGAACTCATCTTGCCATCTTAAATTCACATTAAACCCAAAGTTTTTAAATAAGTTAGGATTTCCAAACATTACTTTTACTTGATGTTCTGGAGTATTAAATCCTGCTTTAAAAGTTGGATCATCACTTTGATCAAAAACTAATTTTGAATATGTATAGTTAGCTCCTAAGTTAAACGTCTTAAATACTTTCGTATTTAACCCTACACCTACACCATACGAATCAACATTAGCTGATGTATTTGTATTAAGTACAAATGATGTATAATCTCCATTATCTATTGCTGCATCAGCTTGTGCATCTGGTGTTCCATCTGCTTCTAAACCTCCATAATTAGCTACAATAACATCTTTGAATGCTACAAAGTCGTTATACTGGTTATAATAACCATTAATATCTAACTCTAATATATTTCTACTATTTAAATCAATAATACTTCTATATCCTACTTCATATGAAGTAACTTTTTCTGGCTTAATTGGGTTAACATCAAGTTTAATTCTATTGTCAGCTCCAACTAATGCATTTCCAAAAGCTTGTCTACCTGTAATTACACTAGTAGAACCATCTTGATTAGCTACTATAGTAGAGAAACGATCTAAATTTTCTTGAGAAGTACCTAAAATATATTTACTTGGTCCTGAACGTAACCCAAAGTATTGTTCTAAAGTACTAGGGTTTCTAAACCCTGTTTGATAAGAAGCTCTTAAAATATGATTCTTTGATTCACCTAAAGAATAGTTTAACGCTACCCTTGGAGAAAAGTTACCTTCAAAGTTTTTAGATTTATCATAACGAACAGATCCTGTAAACTTTAACCTATCTTCTAAAAATTTCTTTTGAATTTGAGAGTAAACCCCAACCATATCAAACTCTATACTACTATTTTCATCTGTAAATAAAGTTCCGTTTGAGTTAATATCAAATTTACGGTAAGAACCTCCTACTTGAATCTCTCCCCAACGAATTAAATCCTTGAAGTTATAATTAGCATCAAAGTGATAAAAAGAAGTTTCGTCTTTTATCCCTGCTCCTCCTTTGTTTATTGGAGTATTGATTACTTCTTCTAAAGCTGTTTTAAACTCAGGTGACCCAGGAACATATCTGTTTCTGTTTGCATACCTTCTAGCATCTGCATCATTAAAAGGAGTATATCTTTCATCATTAAGTCTTCCCGTATAAACATCTATATATTCTTTATACCAGTTTTGCGTTGGGTTATACTTTTCATTTAAAGCAATCGCTGCAAATCGTAAATCGTGACTTTTTCCTGAATCATTTCCTGTATAATATCCTCTTACAAAGAAGTTTTTCCCTATAAGTTCTAATTTATACTGCTCAATAAAGTATCCTTTTTGAGAGAATCTATTTGTTCCTTGATATGTGTTATCTCCACGAGAAAAACGAGAGTTTAATACAATCTCTAATGCATCATTTGCCCATGGTCTGATGTGTATAGATCCATCAAATTTTAAGTTATAACCATTATAATTAGTTAAGTCAGCTTCATTGTACCCTGTTCTACTTACATCCAAAGAAGGTAATGCTGAATTTAAATCATTTAAGTTAAAATTAAAATCATCACCATATACATTTACACCATCATAATCAGTATTTGTATTTCTATCTCCATCAATAGCTACTCCACCAATTCCTGTTGTATTTCTAGTATCAACAGCATGCCATTCTTCAGCAGAGAAATAAGTTAAGTTTGCTTTAGCAGCAACATAATCATTAAACTTATATGCCATACGAATTCCTGCGTCATAAAAAGGATTATTACCTGCTGCTTCTTGTGACATAGTACCTGTTTTAATATAAGTACTGATACCCGCATCATCAAAAGGGTTTCTACTTCTCATTAACAAAATACCGTTAAAGGCGTTTGCACCATATAAAGCAGAAGAAGCTCCAGGTAGAATTTCAACATTCTTAACATCTAAATCAGACAATCCTAGAATGTTTCCTGCTGAGAAGTTCAGTGCTGGTATTGATGTTTCTACTCCATCAACTAACTGTACAAATCTAGTATTATCAAAAGTAGAAAAACCACGAGAGTTTACAGATTTAAATCCATAATTCGCCTCACGTGACTCAATTCCTTTTAAATTTGCTAATCCGTCATAAAATGAAACAGAAGTATTTCTCTTAACATCAACAATACCCATTCTTTCAATAGTTACTGGAGATTCAATAACTCGTTCAGGAGATCTAGATGCTGAAATTACAACTTCATCTAATGCTACACTTTCTTTTAATATTACATTTACTTCTTGATCTTGTGAAGTAACTTCTATGATTTCTGTTTTATATCCAAAAGCAGAAACTTGTATAGTTATAGGGTAGGTTGACTTAACTTGTAACGTAAATTTTCCTTCAAAATCAGAAGTTGCTCTTGCTTCTCCTGAAAGAATTACTGCATTTGGAAAAGGCTCCAAGTATTCGTCGTAAATTTTTCCATTTACTGTAGTTTGTGCATAAATAGCCATACTACACACTACCAAAACTATGGATAGTAGTTTTTTAAACATAATGTTTATTTTAATTGATTTGTATTAAGTTATTATTGGTTTATTTACTCATCTAGAGCAAACATAATAGGGAATCCGTATTTTACAGAGGTTTGATCTCCTGACTTTTTAGCAGGTACAAACTGTGGTAATTGAGATACCACACGAATAGCTTCGTTGTTTAGTAGCTCTCCATTTTTTGGTCCTAAAGTTTTAATATTCTTAACCTGACCATTTTTATCAATAATAAAACGCACCCAAACTTCTCCTTGAATAGATTCTTTTACCGCTTGACTAGGGTATCTGAAGTGTTTTTGAATATGCTTTACCATTTCAACATTAAAACAATCTAACCTTTCATTTTTCTTTGCCTTTTTACATGCAGTAAACAAAGGGATTCTATCAACTGTAGTAAATTTTTCAGCTTTTCTTACTTCTTCTGCTGATAGTTTACTTGTTATGTTTTCAAGATTATTTTTAAAGGTTAAAGGTTGATTTAATTCTTCTTGAGGAGTTGTACTTTCTAATGCCGCAGTTCCTGCTCCCGATAATTCCGTAGCACTTGAAACCGCTTTCTTTTTTGAAATTTCTCTCTTTTTTAAATACCTTCTATTAGCAGATACTTTTACAGAGATTTGTCGTGTACCTTTATTCTTCTTGTCTTTTGGAGCAATAGTACATTTTGTTATACTATTTAAATCTACTAAAGACTCTTCTGGGGTTTCACATACTTCACGTTGTGACACAACATTAGTAGCATAAAAACAAACTAACGTAATAACTAAAATAATTTTTCTCATACCTAAGGGGTTTAACATTTTTTCAATCAACTAATTATAGTTCATTATTTGTGAAAAACATGGCGTGCAAAGGTATTCTTTTTTTTACATAAAATAAATTATTTTAACACACTAATATTCAGAGCTATTTAAGCTAAAGTTCATAGGAAAGCTGTATGCTACTCTTGTATTTTTTCCTTGTTGTTTCCCTGGTGTAAAATCTGGAAGTAATAACACAATTCTTTTTGCCTCTTTTTTTAAGATTTCATGTGCATTTGCTCCTTCCGTTTTAATATCTGTCACTTTTCCAGTTTCATCAATTACAAAACTTACTAGTACTTCTCCTTCAATTCCTTTGTCTAAGGCTTCTTCAGGGTATTTTAGTGTATTAATTATATGGTTTTGCATTTCATAATTAAAACAGTCTACTTTATCCATTAAAGGATCAGTACAAGATAAAAACATAGGGATTTCGTCTACTACATCAAAAGAAGTAGCTTTTTTGATTAATTTTCTTGTAATTGGAAATATATCATACAAGCGACATGAAGCTAAGTCACTAGTTGTTTTAATCAATTTAATTTTGTTAGCTTCTATATCATTAGCTAAACTAACAACTTTTTCAAAGTAAACACGTTTTCTAAAATGCCTTCTACTAGAAATTGTAGTTACAACAGTAGGAGTTACCTCACTACTTTTTTCTACTTTTTTTTCTACTAAACACTTGTCTACAACGTTTACATCTACTGAATGGGAAGTTTCAGATGTACATTTCTCTTGTGCTATAGTAAATTGTAAACCACAACATAGTAACAAGAGGGTAATTATATTTTTCATCATGATCTATTCAGATTAACACATGGTAACTCAAAAAGAGCGGACATTTCACCTGGTCTTAAATTCATTATTTAAAACTTTATGAATACTTGGTAAGTTAGCTGGTTAAATAAGATTAATTTACTTACGTAAGTTTTAGGATTTCTTATTAACTAATTGATCTAATGAAAATCGTCTAGATTTTGTTTGTGAAGTTTTATTATTTTTCATTTTCAGGGGGATAAAATGGTTAAAAATATTAATTTACAATGCTTTATAAAACACAGAAAAAACTATGTTAGCGAATATAAATATAATAAAAAAGAACTTAAAGTTGCAATTCTTTAAGTTCTTTTTAAGTTATGGCTATGTTTTTTTACTGTAAAAAACTAATATTCTTGGTATAAGAAATCATTATATGGAAAGCGCTGAATGTGTATTTTTTTCACTTCTTCATACACTTTATCTTTAAAATTCTCTAGGTTATCTTTATTTAATGCTGAAATAAAAATACTCTCTGTTTCTAAATCATTCATCCATGTTCTTTTCCAATCTTCTAACGTATAATGTTCTTTTGTTTTTTCTGTAACTAAGTCATCTTCATCAATAGTTTCATGAGTGTAAGCATCTATTTTATTAAATACCATAACTGTAGGTTTATCCTTACTATCAATCTCATCTAAAATTTTATTTACAGAAGCAATATGGTCTTCAAAATTGGGATGTGATATATCTACTACATGCAATAATAAATCAGCTTCACGAACTTCGTCTAAGGTAGATTTGAACGACTCTACTAATTGAGTTGGTAACTTTCTTATAAACCCAACAGTATCTGTCATTAAAAAGGGGATATTCTTTATTACTACTTTTCTTACTGTAGTATCAAGTGTTGCAAACAACTTATTTTCTGCAAACACCTCACTTTTACTCACTACATTCATTAAAGTAGATTTACCAACATTGGTATATCCTACCAAAGCAACACGAACCATTTTTCCACGGTTTTTACGTTGCACAGACATTTGTTTATCAATAGTTACTAACTTCTTTTTTAGTAGCGAGATTTTATCACGAATAATACGACGGTCTGTTTCTATTTCTGTTTCTCCTGGTCCACGCATACCAATCCCTCCTTTTTGTTTATCAAGGTGTGTCCACATTCTTGTTAATCGAGGTAATAAATATTGATATTGCGCTAGCTCTACCTGTGCTTTTGCCGAACTCGTTTGTGCTCTGCTGGCAAAAATATCTAATATTAAATTGGTTCTATCTAAAATTTTACAATCTAAAAAACGCTCAACATTTCTAAGTTGAGCTGGTGATAGCTCATCATCAAAAATGGCTGTTCCAATATCATTTGACTCTATATACGCTTTTACATCTTCTAACTTTCCTGTTCCTATAAAAGTTT
The DNA here is from genome assembly GCF_028829235.1 of Tenacibaculum larymnensis. Taxonomy (GTDB): domain Bacteria; phylum Bacteroidota; class Bacteroidia; order Flavobacteriales; family Flavobacteriaceae; genus Polaribacter; species Polaribacter larymnensis. Next base: position 25,708 of record NZ_JAIWJY010000001.1, read on the forward strand.
TTGGGTGTGGTTTGTCTAGCTTTTGAACAAAACGTTTAACAGCTACTCCTCCAGCTGTAAGCGTTAAAAACTCTAGTTCATCAAGATATTCTTCTGATTTCTTTTCATCTTGATGTTGGGTTATAATACCTATTAAAACCGCTTTTTCTGATATGGCTTCTCTTGTTTCTATCATACATTGCAAAAGTACAAATTTATCAACGCATGTTTTTAACTTTCTTTTGGTATTAAAATCACTACAACAGCTTTTTTACAGTAGTTTTCAATATGGGTAAAACGTCTTTTTCAAACCACTGGTTTTTAGTTAACCAAAACCTATTTCTTGGTGATGGGTGAGGTAATACAAAATAACTGGGTAGATACTCTTCATAGTTATTCACTGTCTCAGTAAGTGTCCTTTTTGCTTGCTCTTTTAAGTAGTAGTTTTGAGCATACATTCCAATTAAAATAACCAACTTTACATTAGACATTTCTTCTAGTAATGGTTGATGCCATTTCGGGGCACATTCTTTTCTAGGTGGCAGATCTCCTGATTTTCCTTTTCCTGGATAACAAAAACCCATTGGAATTATTCCAAAATTGTTGGTGTTGTAAAACTGCTCATCAGTAACATCCAGCCATTTTCTAAGTTGCTTTCCGCTAGCATCATCCCAAGGAATTCCAGATTTGTGTACTTTGGTTCCTGGTGCTTGACCTACAATAATAATTTTTGACTTTCTATTAGCTAAAATCACAGGGTTAGGCTCTATATGTTCCTCACATATTTTACATTCTTTTATTTTCCTTAGAAGATTCTCCACACTGTAAAGTTAATATTTATGCATAAAAAAACACTCGATTACAATTTAATCGAGTGTTTTTAACTTTAACTATTTAAGTCTTAATTGTTAATTGCATAACTAGCACCATTACCTAAATCTGATAAAAATGCCATAATAGTTTTCATTAATTTTTTTCCTTTTTTGGTTAGTAGTTGTCTTTTCATTTTTTTAGATATTTCATTAATTTCCCTGAGGTAAAATTAACATACAACTATCTGAAAACTAATAGGGTTTTTGCCCTTTTCAATCTACTAAACCACTCTTTTTCTATCAGTTAAAAAGGAGAATTAACACCAGAAAATTATAGATATTAGTAATATCGTATCTATAAAATCTTTATAAAATCATCGAAAGCAACATAATAGGGTTTGTTTTTAAAAACTGGTAAATCTACACTTTCAGCATTTGCAATTCCTATACCTGCATACCAAACCTTAGCATTTTGTTTTTCTGCATGCTTTTTAAATGTTTCCATCCACAATACATCATACTCTTGTGGTGACTGAATATTATTAGTAGTCTTTACTAAAACAAATATGGTCGGTTCTTCTTTTTTATACAACACGAACTGCGGATATCTTTTTAACTCACTGTTTATTGCAATAAACTCATAGCCCATTTCTTGTAATTTTTTACCTACAATGTTCATCCCCAAATTATGAAGTTCTTGTTCTGTAAGTGCTTGCATTATTTTCGTTTCTTATTGCGTTTGTTATAGTTTTTGTCTCCTCTTGTTTTAGGTTTTTTATACTTCTTAGCAATTTCTCTTCTGTATGAACCTCCTTGGTTTGTTTTTTTATTCTTTTCCTTTTTCTCATGAAAAGCAGGTCCTGGAATATATTCTTGTGACGTTCTATTCTTATTGACCTCTCTATCTTCTTTTGGTCGCTCTTCTTCTGTTAATTCCTTAGAAATCTCAACCTGCTCTGGAATTTCTAACTTAGGAACTTCATAATCCATCAATTCTTCAATTCTTTGTTTAGCTTCCTGCTCTTTTTCTGTAGCAAATAAAATTGCTTTTCCTTCTCGTTCTGCACGACCTGTACGACCTATTCTATGCATATAGTTTTCAGGGAAGTGTGGTACGTTAAAATTTATTACATGTGTTACTTCTTCTAAATCTAACCCACGTGCAATTACATCGGTAGCTATTAAAATTCGTTTTTCTCCTTGGTTGAATTGCTCTATAGAACGTAAACGATAATTTTGCGTTTTGTTTGAATGAATTACGCAAGCTTGCGATGGATATTCTTCTGCAACACAATCAAACAACCTGTCTGCATTTCGCTTATTAGGTGCAAATATTAATACTTTGCTAAATTCTGATTTATCAAACAATAAATAGTTTAACAAATTAACTTTTGTATAAAAATTTGGAACGTCATAGCTTGTTTGTTGAATATTATCCAACGGTGTTCCACTAACAGCAATCGCTATTTTATGAGGTGCAATAAAAAAATCATCTATTAATGCTTCCACATCCTCCGTCATGGTTGCTGAAAACATAATGTTTTGACGTCGTTGCGGTAATAAATCAAAGATGTTTAATAACTGAAAACGAAAACCTAAATCGAGCATTACATCTACTTCATCAATTACTAATTTCTGAATAGATTTTAACTTTAAAACATTACTCAACGCCAAATCGTACAAACGCCCTGGAGTAGCTACAATAATATCTGCTCCTTGCATTACTGCTTCTTTATGACGGTTTAAATTCACACCTCCATAAACACCAACAGTACGAAGCGTAATGTATTTTGCTAACTTTTCAATTTCTTCTACCACCTGCACTACTAATTCTCGTGTAGGTACTAAAATCATCACTCTTGGATGTTGTTGCTTCGAAAACTTCAAATCTCGAAGTATTGGCAATAAATAACCAAAGGTTTTACCTGTACCTGTTTGTGCAATACCCACCACATCTTTTCCTGAACGAATTACAGGAAATGCTTCTTCTTGAATTGGTGTTGGATTTACAAAACCTAATTCTTCAATTGAGTTTCTAAGTGGATTTGATAAGTCTAAATCTTGAAAAGTCGTCATTAACAATAATTTGCTGCAAAGGTACAACCAATATTTTGTATATTTAAAGGAGTAAATCCTTTTTGATTATGGAAATACCTAAACGATTAGAACAAGCGCTTATTAAGCTTTATAATGCTTTTCATAACGATGAATTGAATCCTGAATGTTGTTCAGCATGTGCGGTTGGGAATATATTAGATAATCGAGATAGCTGGAAACACCTAACAAATGGTCATGGTTCTTTGAGATTAAGCTATGTGGGTAGGGTACATCAAAATTTAGGCAGAAAGTTTAATGGTTATACTCCACTTGAGCTATTACACATTGAAAAAATATTTTTAGAAGCATGTGGTTTTGTTGTTCCATTATGTCATTACAATCCAAAACCTCAAAACCCTACTAATAAAGAAAAATTATTTAATGGCTTGTCTGCTGTAGTTGCACATTTGTGTAAACTTGAAGGCATACCCAATGTTATGGATTATACTAAGGTTTTTGAATATGAACAAGGTAGCCCTGTATATAAATTTGATGTAATTTATGAATAGTACTGTTTTCTAAAAACGTTGTCCTGCTCTTATTACATCTAAAACTTATCTTTTTAAATATAAAAAAACCGATACAAATTTGTATCGGTTTTTTTATATTTAAACACTGAGTGTCTATCCTCCAAAGTCATCAAAACGAATGTTTTCGTCATCTAAACCAAAATCTTCACCCATTTTTTGTACTGCTTTGTTCATTAATGGTGGTCCACAGAAATATAATTCTAAATCCTCAGGACTTTCATGTTTAGATAAATATTGGTCTATTACAACTTGGTGAATAAACCCAACAAAACCATCTCCGCTTTCATCATTAATATCTTTTTTAACCTTCCAGTTATCTTCTTCTAATGGCTCAGATAATGCCAAGTAGAATTTAAAGTTTGGAAAATCTTTTTCTAACGCTCTAAAGTAGTGAATGTAGAATAATTCTGCTTTAGAACGACCTCCATACCAGTATGTTACTTTTCTACCAGTCTTTAAAGTTCTAAATAAATGATAAATATGTGAACGCATTGGTGCCATACCAGCTCCACCACCTACATATAACATTTCAGCTTCAGAATCATTGATGAAGAATTCACCATAAGGTCCAGAAATAGTTACTTTATCTCCTGGCTTTTGATTAAAAATATACGAAGATGCCACCCCTGGATTTACATCCATCCATCCGCCTTTAGCACGGTCAAAAGGAGGTGTTGCTACACGAACATTTAACATGATTTCTCTTCCTTCTGCAGGGTAAGAAGCCATAGAGTATGCTCTCTCTACAGTTTCTTCATTCTTCATTACTAATGGCCTTAGGTTAAATTTATCCCAATCAGCCTCAAATTTATCAGGTTCACCTGGATGATCTTGCGGATGTGCTGAAATATCCATATCAGCGTATTTTACTTCACATGGTGGTATTTCAATTTGAATATACCCTCCTGCTTTATAATCCATTTCTTCTGGAATCTCAACTACAAATTCCTTAATAAATGTTGCTACGTTATAGTTTCTTACAACAGTTGCTTCCCATTTCTTAATTCCGAAAATTTCTTCTGGAATAGAAATATCCATATCTTGCTTTACTTTTACCTGACATGCTAAACGGATACCGTGTTGTAATTCTTTACGTGTAAAGTGTGGTGTTTCTGTAGGTAAAGCTTCTCCTCCACCAGAGTTAACGTGACACTCACATTGTACACAAGAACCACCACCACCACAAGCTGATGGTAAGAAGATTTTTTCATTACCTAAGGTAGATAATAAAGTTCCTCCTGATGCTACTTCTATTGTTTTTTCACCATTGATTGTAATCTTTACAGGTCCAGATGGTGCCAATTTTTGCTTAACAAATAATAATAAAGCTACTAAAACTAAGATTACCGCTAAAAACGCTAATACTGTAATAGCAACTGTTCCTCCTGTGCTTACTTCTAAAAATACCATTATTCTGTAATTTCTTTAGTGTTATTAGCTAATTCTTCTGCTTTCTCTTCAGTCTTTTCAGTTTCCTCTACTACCTTTTCTTCAACTTCTTTCTTTTCAACCTTAACTTCAGCAGTTTCTTCTTTTTTACCTGCATCATCACCTCCAGTTAACATTCCACCGAAACTCATAAATCCGATAGCCATTAAACCTGTAATAATGAATGTAATACCTAAACCTCTTAATGCTGGTGGCACAGATGAGTATCTGATTTTTTCACGAATAGCTGCAATTGCTAAAATTGCTAAAAACCACCCGATTCCTGAACCAATACCGTACGTAAATGATAAACCTAATGTTGGAATTTCACGAGATTGCATAAATAAAGATCCTCCTAAAATTGCACAGTTTACTGCAATTAACGGCAAGAAAATACCTAAAGAGTTATATAATGCTGGTGCGAATTTTTCAACAATAATTTCTACTAATTGTACCATGGTTGCAATTGTTGCAATAAACATGATAAATGATAAGAAACTTAGGTCATAATCTACATACTCTTCTCCTAACCACTTTAAAGCTCCAGGTTGTAATAAGTATTGATCTAACAACCAGTTTACTGGTACTGTAACTGCTAATACAAAGATTACTGCAGCTCCTAAACCTACGGCTGTTGATACTTTTTTAGATACAGCAAGGTAAGAACACATTCCTAAGAAGGTAGCAAATACCATGTTATCTATAAATATCGATTTGAAAAATAATTCTATATGTTCCATTTTCTATATTTTTAATGAACACTAACTTAGGTTAGTCTTCTACTAATGCTTTATTTCTTGTACGTTGTACCCAAATAATAATACCTACAACGATTAATGCCATTGGTGATAATAACATAAACCCGTTGTTTTCATATCCTAAAGCATACAATCCTGTTTTTTCGATAGGATCTCCTAGTACTTTAAATCCTAATAAAGTACCTGAACCGAATAACTCTCTAAAGAAACCTACAATAATTAAGATTACTGCATATCCTAAAGCATTTCCTATTCCATCTAAAAACGATCTCCATGGTCCATTACCTAAAGCAAATGCTTCAAAACGTCCCATAATAATACAGTTGGTAATAATTAACCCAATAAATACCGATAAGGTTTTACTTAAATCGTACGCAAATGCTTTTAGCACTTGGTCTACAATAATTACTAATGTAGCTACTACGATTAACTGTACAATAATTCTAATTTTTGATGGAATAATATTTCTCATTAACGAGATTACTACATTCCCTACTCCTAATACAAATAATACCGATATAGACATTACAATAGAAGCTTTTAACTCTGCTGTAATTGCTAATGCAGAACAAATACCTAATACCTGAATTGTAATTGGGTTATTATCTGCTAATGGATCAGTAATTAATGCTGCGTCTTTTTTTGATAAAAGTCCCATATTTATTTTAATGTTTTAAAGTAAGGTACGTATAAACCTAATTCAGATTTAATCATTGCAGACACTCCGTCACCTGTAATAGTTGCTCCTGCAATTGCATCTACCTCGTTATCATTTTTATCTTCATTCTTTGGATCATTGTTAGATTTAGATACTGCAATTCCTTTAAAAGAACCGTTGTTCATTAAATCTTCTCCAATAAAATCGTCCATAAAGTAACGTTGCTTAATGTTAGCTCCTAAACCTGGTGTTTCTCCTTTATGATCGAAGAAAACTCCTTGAACTACCATATTTTTATCCATTGCAACATATCCCCAAATAGCATCCCAAAGACCTTTACCTCTAATTGGAGCGATATAAAAAGTTTTACCTTCTTTTTCACCTACAAATAATGGTAGTTTTCTTATTTTACCTTCTTTAGCTGCTGTTTGTTGCTTTTTAACATCAATTAAATACGCTTTAGCATCTTCAGAAACGTTATCCCCTTCAATTACTAATTGTTTTTTAATGTATTTAGCAAACTCTTCTGCTACTTTATCTTTTGAAACAAACTCTACACTTGTTTCATCATTCTCGTTAACACCCATTGCATACAAAATATTTTGCTGCTTCTCGATACGTTTATTAGCATCGATTGTTGGGCGAAGTGATGACGCTGTAAAAGCTAACAACGCACCTACTACTAACACCATTCCTATGGCGAAAAGTACCGTATATAAATTACTATCTGTCTTCTTACTCATAATTAGGCAGTTTTAGCTTTTAAACGTTTTAATCTTCTCTTAACATTACCTTGAACTACGTAATGATCAATTGTTGGAGCAAATACGTTCATTAATAAGATTGCTAACATTACTCCTTCTGGGTATGCTGGGTTGAATACACGAATCATAATTGAAATAAATCCAATTAAGAATCCATAAATCCACTTCCCTTTGTTAGTTTGTGATGCTGTTACTGGGTCAGTTGCCATGTATACCGCACCAAATGCGAAACCTCCAATTAATAAATGTTTCCAAAAATCTAAACTCATTAATCCGTAAAACTTACTTGTTTCACCAATCCATCCCATATCAACTACTTGGTTAAAGATGAATCCCATTACTAAAGCTCCGATAACTGCAGATAACATAATTCTCCAGCTTCCAATCTTTGTAAAGATTAGGAATAAAGCTCCTAATAAAATTAATAATGTTGAAGTTTCTCCTACAGAACCTGGAATAAATCCAAAGAACATATCAGAAACTGAATAGTTTAATGGTTGCGACTGTGCTAAACTTCCTAAGATAGTTTCTCCTGATATAGCATCAGCTGTTCCTGCAGCTTCAACAGCTCCTTGAACCCATACTTTATCTCCAGACATCCATGTTGGATATGCGAAGAATAAGAATGCACGAATTGTTAAGGCTGGGTTTAAGATATTCATCCCAGTTCCTCCAAATACTTCTTTACCAATTACAACACCAAAAGCTACTGCTACTGCTAGCATCCATAATGGTAAATCTACAGGTACAATTAACGGAACTAACATTCCTGTTACTAAGTACCCTTCTTCTATCTCATGTCCTTTGATTATACAGAAAATAAATTCTATTGCTAAACCAACAACATACGATACAATTACTAATGGTAATATTTTAACTAAACCGATTAGTAAGTTATCCATATTCCAAAATTCTCCAGAAAAGAAACCGGTTGCGTTTGAAACGGCTTCTATTTGAAGATTATGCTGATATCCTGCATTAAACATACCGAATATTAAACATGGAACTAATGCCATAATTACTGTATTCATTGTACGTTTAAGATCATCTGCCGACTTAATGTGAGTTCCTCCATGAGTAGTCTCATTCGGCATATATAAGAATGTATGAAAACCATTAAATAGCGGAGCTATTTTAGTTCCTTCATACTTCTTTTTTAAATTATGTAAGTTTTGTTTTAAGCCCATATCTTATCCTAATTCTTCTCTCATTAAATCTAATCCTTCACGAATTATTTTTTGGTGAGGTTGTTTCGACACACAAATAAATTCTGTTAACGCAAAATCTTCTGGTGCAATTTCGTAAGCTCCTAATCCTTCCATTTCGTCAAGATCTTTGTACATACAAGCTTTTAATAATTGCATCGGATAGATATCTAACGGGAAAATTTCTTCATAAGAACCTGTTACTACAAATGCTCTATGCTCTCCGTTAGTATTCGTATCTAAGTCATATTTTTTCTTTGGGTTTAACCAAGAAAAAGTTAATGCTCTAGAAGTAGATATTTTATTAAAAACTGGCTTATTCCAACCAAATAACTCATAGTCATCTCCTTCTGGAATAGCTGTAATTAAGTTATCGTAGTATCCTAAGAAACCATCTTCTTTAACTTCTAAACCACTTAAAACATTTCCACTAATTATACGAGCATTATTGGCATCTAAATTTCCTTTAACAACATCAGCAATTTGTGCTCCTGCTTTTGCAGTTACATATTGCGGTTTGTTAAACTTAGATCCTGCCAATGCAATCGTACGAGTAATATTAAACTTTCCAGTTAATAATAACTCTCCTATTACTACTAAGTCTTGAGGTGTAACTACCCACACAACTTCTCCTTTATTAATTGGGTCAATTTGTGCTATTTGAGTACTTACATTTCCTACTGGGTGTGGTCCTGAAACTTTATGCAACTCAACTCCTTTTACATCTTTAAATGGTGATAGTGTTGAGTTTTTAGCTACAGAAACATGTACTTTACCAACTGTTAATTTTGTTAACGCAGTTAAAGCTGTTTGTAATTCTGCTTCTTTGCCTTTTAACGCATAATCATAATCGGCTGCTAAAGGTGCACTTGCGTAGGCTGATACAAAAATTGCTTTTGGTGCTTGATTAGGATTTGCAACCACGTCATACGGACGTTGTTTTACAAACGGCCAACAACCTGAAGCAAACAAGTGGTTTTTCACCTCTTCTCCAGACATTGCGTCTACATCTTTTTTACCAAAATCTTTGTATTCCTGCTGTGCATCAGCAGTGATTTTAATTGCTAAAACTTTTCTTCGTGCTCCACGAACGATTTCTGTAACTTTACCACTAACAGGACTAGAAAATAAAATACGTTCATCACTTTTTGAATAAAAAAGTGCTTCACCTGCTTTTACTTCTGTACCTTCTTTTGCTAAAATTTTAGGAATAACGCCGTGAAAATCATCTGGCTTTACTGCAAACACACTACCTGATTGAAGTTCGGTAGTTACCTGTTCTGCCTCGCCAACTAGCTTGATATCCAAGCCTCTCTTAATACGGATGTCTTTTGACATAGGAACTGATTAATTTGATTTTCTTAAAAAACACGCAAATTTAAAAATTTTGAATCCCTTTGCAGAACAAAAACATTTTTATCTTTACGAAACCTTATTATTTATATTTATTCTAAATAAAAACCTTGTCTTTGGCTTATATTTTGATACTTTTGTTACATCATGATGAAAAAAGAACTATCCTTAATTGCCTTTTTATTAGTTATTTCGAGCTTTGCTCAAAACATAAAAACTGTACAATTACGACCTAAAAATAACCCAAATTTTTATACTCCAATTGTACGTTTAGGTGATGTTTTAAAATTGTCTTTTGACGATTTAGATGCTGACAGCAAACAGTATCAATATAAAATAGAACATATGACCCATGACTGGAAACCTAGCTCAATGACGAGCAATCAATATATTGAGGGGTTTGAACAAAATGAAATTATCAATTTTACTAATTCCTTTAACACACTCCAACCCTACACACACTACTCTGTCGAAATTCCAAATCAAAATACCATTATTACTAAAAGTGGCAATTATTTAATTTCTATTATTGATGAAAACTACGAGGTCATTTTTACTAGGCGTTGTGTGTTCTATGAAGAAATTACCACTGTTGGTGTTGCCGCTTTTAGAAGTAGAAATACAGCAACAACCAACGAGCAACAAACAGTTCAATTTTCTGTTAACCACCCAGGCTTACAGATAAACATTCCTTCTCAAGAAATTAATGTAACATTGTTTCAAAATCATAATTGGAATACTGCTATTACCAATCTTCAGCCCATTTTTATTAAACCTCAGCAACTTCTTTACAATCATACTGTAAAAACTAATTTTTGGGGTGGAAATGAGTTTTTGAATTTTGACACAAAGTTTATAAGAAATTCTAGCTTAAATATTGCCCGTGTTGAACGTAAAAACCTATACCACAGCTACCTTTACACAGACGAACCTCGTATTGATAAAATATACACATATAACCCCGATATCAATGGACAGTTTGTTGTAAGAACTACTGAACGTGATGTTGTTGACAATAGAGATAATACCGAAGCTGATTACTCTTTAGTTCATTTTTCTTTAGAAGCTTTTGAGCCTTACGAGAACAAAGATGTATACGTGTATGGTGCTTTTAATAATTACGAGTTATCTGAAGAGAATAAAATGACTTACGACTCTTCTCAGAAAATTTACAAAGCTACATTACCCTTTAAACAAGGCTTCTATAACTATAGCTACGCTACTTTAGACAATAACAAAAATATTGACCTACATGAAGTTGACGGTTCTTTTTACCAAACCGAAAACGAGTACACTGTGATTGTTTACTACAAACCTTTTGGTGAAATTTATGACAGGGTAATTGGTGTAGGTTATGGATTTTTTAACCAAAATAGGTAAGGTATCTTTAGAAACATTGACTAAAAACTGAAAAAGAACTATCTTTATCATATGTTTCAACAAGTAACAAAAGGCATCAAGATCTCTGTAAAAACATCTTTTAGAGGCTCTGTTTACAGAGGGCATCGACAATACTATGCTTTCAGTTACTATATTTCTATAGAAAACAAATCAAAAGACACTGTAAAACTCTTGGAACGTTTTTGGGTTATTTTTGACGCTCTTAATGGCACTGAATATGTAGAAGGCGAAGGAGTTGTTGGCGAAACCCCAACCTTAAAACCTAACGATATTTACAATTATAGATCTAATTGTTTTTTACTTTCTACCACTGGTGCTATGGGAGGCAATTACAAAATGATTAATGTAAAAACACTAGAAGAGTTTTTAGTAACTATTCCAACTTTTCAATTAACCACTACTGCTATTTTAAACTAATGATTAAAAAAAATAAAGTTCCAGTTGTAAGAGATGCTAACTGTTTAAACTGCGGACACCCTTTTACTAACAATGAAAAGTTTTGTCCTGAATGTGGACAAAAAAATAGAGGCAAAAAAATTACTTTAAGCATTTTTCTTCGTGAACTTTTTGCTGGTTTTTTCTCTTTAGATACTAAATTTTGGAGAACACTTATTCCATTATTAATAAGTCCGGGGAAAGTTTCTAAAGATTATATAGAAGGAAAAAGAACTAAATACACCAATCCATTTCGGTTTTATTTAGCTACTTCTATTATTTTCTTTTTAATTATAAGTATAACCGATAGCTATAAAAAATTTGAAGAATTAAGAATCGGTAAATCTTCAAGTAGTAATTCTCAAATTAAACTAAACAATGACAATAGCGAAACTATTGAGGTAGATCTTGATTCAATTCAAGATGTAGTTTTCAAACAACTTGAAGAGCAAGACTCTCTTGAAGCAAAAAAAACACAACCTAAATCTGACTCTACATCAGTTTCATATAATTCTGAACTAAAACTAACCAAAGCTGATCCTAATGATTCTTTCAGAATTATTAAGTTCATGAAATTTCAAAAAGCTAATCCTAAAGTACCAATAGAAGCTGCTTTGGACAGCTTGAAAACAGAGAAAAACTTTAGCAATCGTTTTTGGTATTCACGTGCAAAAGTTTTTAACTCTGTATTTTTAGATAAAGATGAAGCTAAGAAGTTTTTCCGTCAAATACTATCGTATGCTTCTATCGCACTATTTATACTCCTACCTATATTCACTTTATTTTTAAAGTTTATTTACCTTAGAAGAAGGTATACATATGTAGAACATCTTGTTTTTGTATTTCATGTACAAACCGTACTCTTTCTGCTGTTTTCTATTTTTTATATAATAGATTTTTTCAAGCATTCAGACAGTTTTTTACTTGTTTTCTTACTACTCTTTATGATTTATTTATTCATAGCCATGAAAAGATTTTACAGTCAAGGGTACTTTAAAACATTTATAAAATACATACTAGCCAATACTATGTTTTTTATATTAGCTATGTTTGGCTCTATCGCTATATCGTTTGCTGCTTTTGCCTTTTATTAATCTAGCATTTGCAAGAAGACGTTTTTAGAAGTGTTTTTTAACTCTACAGTTGCATCTAATTGATTGTTATTAGTTACTGACAACTGTATTGTTTTTACCTTATCTAGGTATTTATTTTTTAAAGAGTAAATACCTCTATCTTTTTCTTGATAATTAGCCACATTAAACAAGAGGTAAAACTTATTGTTTCCATCGATATTTTTGGTAGGCTTTTGATTTTTTTCAGATGTAAATTTCAAGCCATTTCCTTTACAAAAACTGTAAGTAGTAAACAAAGGCATCAATGTCAATAGATCCTCATTATCAACTCTCTTAATCACTTCTTTTTCTTTCAAATAATCACAAAGATCGTTTCCTTGCAACTCCAAGGTAACCTTAGGTGTTATCGTTTTTTGAATATCTTTTTTTTCTACCTTATTAAAATCATCATCATATTCATAAGTTACGATGGTATCTGATTTTTCTACAAAAGAAGTAAGATTGCCCTCTACTACTCCGTCCCATTTATTAGTAACAGAGTCCAATGACAATGTTGTGAGTTTTTTAAACTTTTTCTTTAGATTCTCACCTAATTTATCGGCTATTAGTTCAGTATTTAACTTTCCTGACACACTCAGTATTGAACTAGCTACTGATGTCACTTTAAATGGTTCAAACAAGTTATTTTCTTCACTCAACTCACCTTTGATTCTTAAACTACTTCCATCTATAACAAACTCAAAAAAATCTCCTTGCAAAGTACTTATAGCCACTGGCTGTTTACTATTTTTTATTTGTTTGAAAATTAAATCGTTTTCAGAAAAGTAATTTTCTTGATTTAATTTAGATAATAACTCAGGTGATATTTGTGCTTTTTTATGCTTTTTCAATAACACTTGCAAAGAGTTATTTTGCAGTACACAACTTATTATTCCTTTGCTATAAACTGTACTTTTATTAACATTTTTTGTAGTAAAATTCTCTTCTTTTAAAGCTTCTATAATTTTCTCCTTAACAACTATTGGACTACTAATAAAAAAGTCTTCAAACTCTTGCTTATTGGTATAGAAAAACAAACTATTGGGCACTTCTATTTCATCTAATAATGTTGCTTTCTTTTCCTCTTCTTTTGAAGTTGAAGATTCCTTAAAGTCTAACTGAGAAAGTGGATGCTTTAAAAAACTAAGAACTATGTTGTATTCTATTTCTCGAAGATTAATATAGACTACTGTTTCAGCTGATGCTGGAACTTTTTTTGTATAAGTTACGGTTGGATTATATCTAAAAAACCCAACCGTAACTATAATACAGCATACTATTATGAGTATATATGCTATTCTTTTTATCATTTAGCTTACTTCGCTACTGCATTGATAAACTCTAACAATAACTTTAATGTGTTTTCTTCAGTTCCTTGAGTAGAAATTTTCAACTCTGAAGAAATTGTATTCCCTCTCATTCTAGACACTCTAAACACTCCGTCATTTAAATTATTTGTTGAAAAACGCATTGCTTCTTTTTCTGATTTACTCATCCACTTATTAGGAATCTTATTTAAAACCGCATTAACATCAACAAAAAACACTGTTGAATTATCTCTAACTAATTTACTATGTTTTTTAGTATTGAAATTGTTATTTCCTCTTGCAATACTTAACGCATTAGTTTCTGAGGTTGTTAAATACAGTACATCGTTTTTAACTACTGAATATAAATTGAATGGTATATCAGATTTTTTAGTTTTAAACTTTACAACGTTATTTTCAATTTCAACAGCTTTATGTTTTTCTCCTAATTTGAAAAACTTATTCAATAAATCTTCTTCTTTTGAGCCAATCATTAACGTAAAATCAGGAACAAATTCCTCTTTAGTTTTTGTTACTTCTTTACGCTTATAGTCTTCATCATACTTGTAAGTAGTATACTCTACTTCTTTTTTAGAAAAATCGTTTAACACTAAAAGAGCATCACCTGTAATTAGTCTTCCAATAGCTTCTTCATCTATAACTAAAGAAAATAAATCTCCTACAATTTCCATTTCTTCTTGAAACTTAGGCAAAATACCTCCGTACATCTTGTTCAATAATTCTGGATATTGTTTTAATGTTTCTTCAGTATCAATAGAAATGCTCCAAAATGCTAATGCTTTATCATGATCAAAGCTATTTACTAGATCGCGACTCATTCTTTTATTATAAATCTTTTTAAAAGATTTCTTCATATCAGGACTAACTGACATATCTAGTAAAATTCTTGCATCGCTTTTATCAAAAAATAAATTAGCAGTTACTTCTTCAACTCCATAAATATTTTGATCTCCTACATCTGCATATAAAGGGTACAAAGAACTACCAAAAGATTTAAATAAATCTGTCATTAACATACCATAGTTACGAACCCAAAGTGTTGCTGATGCATTTTTCTTTTTACTCTTTTGAAACTTAGTATTAGAAGCAATAGAACTGATAACATTCTTATTAAATAAGTCCAGTACATACTTTTTTGTCCAACCCTTACCTATTCTTTTTCTAAATGAATAAGTGAACTCCTTCTCTTCTCTTAGTTTATCTAAACGCTCTTTATGAGTTGAGAAATAACCTCTAGAAACATCTCCATTCACTAATAAAAGATAATCATCATTCCAAATTCTAATATCGCTACGTCCTTCAATAATGTTGTAGCCTTCCATTCTTCTTATCTTCTTTTTATTTCGTTTACTTAACATTGACTCAAACAACTCTCTATCTTTCAACTCCACATAAAAGTTATGGTATGAAATACTGTCTGTTTTAGTAAAGAAATAATAAGCGTTTGATTTAATGTCTATACCTGCATTAGCTACTGAAGACACTTTTTTTCTTTCTTCTATTTCTTTTGAGCCTTCTTTCTTTTCATCAGACTCTGACTCAACTACAGATTCTACTCTGTAAGTTTTATTACTTCTATTTAAGTCTTTTAAAATCTCTTTTCCAATAGCGCTTTTATCTATATCTGATACTTTTATTAACTTAAATAAGTTTTCTGCGTTTGCAGAAACTAACACATCTACATTGTTAGGTATTTTAGACTCTAATCGCTGAGCCTGTATAGCTGTATATGTGTTTAATAACAGTAGTGTAGCAATAATTTTTTTCATTCTAAATTTAATTCTCTAATTGTATTTTATTTTTGATTGTTTGCTTGTTTGCTATAATGTCTTGTGCTTGTAAATGCAACATAATAGCTTTTTTGCTTTTTGATATTCTTGCTTGATTATTCTCTGTAGTTTTTATTGGTGTTTCAAACCTATAAACACTTGTATAAGTTGCTGTTTCAAACACCTTACGATCTTGGTTTTTTGTTTTTCTAAACTCTTTTCCTAAATCGAAATGATGACTACGTGTAAATGTTTTACTTTTTTCATTAAATGTAAAATGTTTATTCTTTTTGATAGCTTCTATGTGTTTCTTTGAGCTAAAATTAGCTATTACTTCATTTAAAGCTTCCACATTATCAAAATCACACGAAACTGTAACAATAAACTCATTAAAATCTAACGTGTTTTTTACATTATGAACTCCTTTTGTTCCTTTAATTTTAGAAACTATTTCTTGTACTTTTTTTCTTATGGTTACTTTTGAAGGTACTTTGTAGCCATTTATACTATCAAGTAGCATTATAGAAGCTAGCTTTGTTTTACTTTTACTTAAATTAATAGTAAGTACAGCACTTCCAGAACCATCTTTATTAAAAGTTACCTCTTCAACAAACTCAAAACAACTTGTAAATAAGAAAATAGAAATTACGGAAAATAGGAGTAATAATCTTTTATTCATAAAAACTTTTTTGCAAAGATATTAAATAGCTTTTATTACAAGCGAATGATTTCTTCCTCTATTTTGTTAATATTTGAATGTAAATCGTAGTAACTCATGGTAAGTTCTTCTTCATTTTTCATTACAGATGTTACACTTACTGTTTCTACATTTTGACGCTTCATCTTTAATGACACTTCTTTATTCCCTCTAGTTTCATCTTGGTGAAAGTTAATGACTTTTGATTGTTCGAAATCTTTATTAACCGATAACCAATCAGCAAACCAATCTCTTCTCAACTGTTTCATTTCATCAGTGTAGAGTGTAGATGACGACCAAATTTTAGGCGTTTTATCTAGCTCTTGAAAATGTTTTCCTTTTACATCCCAAACCAACTCGTATGCTTTTAACTCTTTACTCCAATCAACTAAAATAATCGTAAAAGGCTCAATTCCCTCAAAATCAAAATGATTGATTATTTCAACAGGATTATCAACTTTTAATAATTGTTTTACAATAACTCCTCTACTCATTCTATACGACTCTGCTCTTTGATGTTTTGTAAATCCACCGTTCAACAGACAAATCAATCTATTTTTTTCACTTAAACCTATCCAAGTTCCTCCTGCTAACTCATCTTTAGGATACGTTAACCTCACTCCTTCTTCAACATACGTTTTTGGAGAAATAGTTTTTCGCTTCGGATCTTCATCTCTGTTAGAAGTTAATATAAAATCATTATTCCCTAAAGGTAAATAAGTTACCGTACACATGTTGTTTTAGTTTTATATAATTCCAGCCTTATGTCCATTTAAATATTCCTAAAATAACCGTAACTTTGTCATTTAAGAAAGTTCATTATTGGACTTTTTCAATAACAAAGAAAGAAATTTAATTCAACAAACAACATACAAATGGGAAAAGGATTTTTTCACGTACCAACTGCCATTAACGAACCGGTAAAAGGATACGCTCCTGGATCTTCAGAGCGTGAAGCCGTTTCAAAACAATACAAAGAATATTTTAACGGATCTGTTGATGTACCTATGTACATCGGTAACGAAGAAGTTAGAACTGGAAATACTCGTAATATGACTCCTCCTCACGATCACCAACACGTGGTAGGACAATATCATATTGGAGATAAATCTCATGCTGAAAAAGCTATTGCTAATGCTTTAGAAGCTCGTACTGAATGGGCACAAATGCCATGGGAACAAAGAGCTGCTATCTTTTTACGTGCTGCTGAGTTAATTGCTGGACCTTACCGTGCAAAGATTAACGCTGCAACTATGATTGCTCAATCAAAAACAGTTCATCAAGCTGAGATTGACGCTGCATGTGAGTTAATCGACTTTTTACGTTTTAACGTAGAGTACATGTCTGAAATTTACAACGAGCAACCAAACTCTGACGATGGAATTTGGAACCGCGTTGAGTACCGTCCGTTAGAAGGATTTGTATACGCAATTACTCCATTTAACTTTACTGCAATTGCTGCAAACTTACCTGCATCAGCTGCAATGATGGGGAACGTTGTAGTTTGGAAACCATCTGATAGCCAAATTTTCTCTGCAAAAGTAATTGTAGATGTATTTAAAGAAGCTGGTGTACCAGACGGTGTTATCAACGTAATTTATGGTGATCCTGTTGAAATTACTGATGTAGTTTTATCTTCTCCTGATTTTGCTGGAATCCACTTTACAGGTTCTACTTATGTATTTAAGGAATTATGGAAAAAGATTGGAGAAAACATTCATACATACAAAACATACCCAAGAATTGTAGGAGAAACTGGTGGTAAAGATTTTATCATTGCACACCCTTCTGCTAATCCAAAACAAGTAGCTACAGGTATTTCTCGTGGTGCTTTTGAATTCCAAGGTCAAAAATGTTCTGCAGCTTCAAGAGTATACTTACCAAAATCGTTAGCTGAAGAAACATTGAACTACGTAAAAGAAGATATCGCTTCTTTTAAAATGGGTTCTCCAGAAGACATGAGTAACTTTATTACTGCGGTAATTCACGAAGGTTCTTTTGATAAGTTAGCAAAATATATTGATCAAGCTAAAGCGGATGCTGATGCTGAGATTTTTGCTGGTGGTAACTACGATAAATCAAAAGGATACTTTATTGAGCCAACTGTTATCTTAACTACAAACCCTAAATATACTACTATGGAAACTGAATTATTCGGTCCTGTAGTAACTATTTATGTATACGAAGATGCAGATTGGGCTGATACTTTAAAGTTAGTTGACGGAACTTCTGAATACGCTTTAACTGGTGCTGTATTCTCTACAGATCGTTACGCAGTTGCAGAAGCTACTAAAGCTTTAGAAAACTGTGCTGGTAACTTCTATGTAAACGATAAACCAACAGGTGCTGTTGTAGGACAACAACCATTTGGTGGAGCTAGAGCTTCAGGAACAAACGATAAAGCAGGATCTGCTCAAAACTTATTACGTTGGGTATCTCCTCGTTTAATCAAAGAAACTTTTGTTTCTCCTGTAGATTACCGTTACCCTTTCTTAGGATAAGAAAAGAACTTCCTAACAAGGAGCCTTACTATATATTAAAAGCAACCTCGTTTGAGGTTGCTTTTTTATTTTCCTTCAAGAAGAAAAGTTTTTATTCGTGTTTTTTAGCCCACAATTCTCCTTCTCCTTGATAGCCATCTTGTAGCCACATTTTATCAAAAGCATGACTAAGTGTTTTTCCAGTCTCTGCTCCTAAACAATCAAAAGATACATTTCCTTTTCCATGATCTTTCATTATCCATTCTTCTCCTTCTCCTTGCACACCATCTTGCAACCATAATTTACCAAAAGCATGACTAAGATACTTTCCTTTTTCAGCTCCTTTACATGCTAAAGCTACACGATTATCTTTTAATTTTTTAAGTTCAAAAACTTCTCCTTTTCCTTGCACTCCGTTTTGAAGCCACACCTTATCATTTGCATGACTAAGGAATTTACCTACCTCTGCTCCTAGAGCTTCTAATGCTATACTTGACATAATATAAAAATTTGGTTAGTTAATTTCCTACTCTATTTATAATAGGTTTTTCGGATTCCACCTTTTAAAATTCATAGTACTACCAAACCTTTTTCATTTTATACCTCTATAATCACTATATATAGATTTCTTGCTTTAATAGCACTTCATTTCGACAATGCTAAGTTCAAAAATAAATAAACTCGACATACAAAAAACACCATAAAACACTGATAATCAATCATGAAAACATTTTAAAACAGTATAAATGAAGTAGTTACTTTCCTTTTTGTTTTCAAATAGAATTCAACTAATTTCGTTTAACACATATTTAGTGTTTAAAAACAATGAATTATAAAGAAATACTTGAAACTGTATATCAAAAAATAGCTCCTATTGAAAATGTTGGGGAGTTAGCTACCTATATTCCTGAATTAGCTACCATTGATGCTGATAAATTTGGCGTACATATTTCAACAGTTACTAATACTAATTTTGGATTAGGAAACTTTCAAGAAAAATTTTCTATTCAAAGTATTGCTAAAGTATTATCACTTTGTTTGGCGTATAAGCATCTTGGTGAATCTATTTGGGACAGATTAGGTGTTGAGCCATCTGGAAATAGTTTTAATTCATTGATCCAACTAGAAACGGATAATGGTATTCCTAGAAATCCGTTTATCAACGCAGGTGCTATTGTAATTGCTGATATTTTAATTAGTAGTTTGGTAAATCCTAAGGAAGATTTATTGAATTTCATTAAAAGTCTTTCTAAAAATAAAGACATTGACTACTCAGCAAAAATTGCAGCTTCAGAAAAATCGGTAGGATACAGAAATGTTGCCTTATGTAATTTTATTAAATCTTACGGAAACATATACAATGATCCTGAAGTGGTGCTTGATTTCTATTTCGATTTATGTTCGTTGGAATTGACTTGCGAACAACTTTCTGAATTGTTTTTCTTCTTAGCCAATAACGGAAAAACACGACAAGGAGAACAAATATTGACCAAAAGTCAATCGAAAAGAATTAATGCACTAATGCAAACTTGTGGGTTTTATGACGAATCTGGTGAGTTTGCTTTTAAAGTTGGACTCGCAGGTAAAAGCGGAGTTGGCGGTGGTATTATTGCCATACACCCTAACCAGTATGCCATTGCTGTATGGAGCCCTAAACTGAACAAAAAAGGAAATTCCTACAGAGGTATGCGCTTTTTAGAGGAGTTTACCACGCTTTCTGAACAGTCTATTTTTTAGGTTTGATTTTTTACCTGATTTAAACTAACTTGGTTGACATTAGAATATGAATTATTAAAACGGATTTATACTCTTAAAAGTTATAATACATTATAACCTATATCAAATAAAAATTGACTGACTTAATATCAAAACATTTTACTGAAATCATTGGATTGCTAGGTACTCTGCTAGGTGTTTTATTAGGAGCATTTCTTAACAAAATATCTAAATTTGGTCGAATAAAATTTTACTTAAATAATGTAAGTTTTAGTTTATTAGAACGAAGTGATTCTGGAGGTTATAATAAAACTCAAAAAATAAAGAAGCAGACTGAACTTCTCCACATCAGTATTGATTTTGATTTAATTAACACTTCCGAATATTCAAGAAAAATTCTAAGGGATGTAAAATTTGTGGCAACTGACCAAAAATCAAAAAATACAACAATCTTCAAAGATAACTCTACTAGGAAAAATTTAGATTATATGATTAAAGTAGATGACCTTAAACATATAAACCTTCAACCAAAAGAAATTAGAAATTTTAATTTGAGTGTTTATTTTAAAAAAGACTTTGATAAAATTTTGAAATCAAATTGGCATATAGAATACAGAACGCAAAATAATAAAGTTCAGAAATTTAAAATTAAAAAGAAAGACATGATACAACACTATGTTTAATTCATTACACCTGATTTTCACTCAACAAACCATATGATAACCGTTAACAAAAGCCTACAAAATTTAAAACATTGTAGGCTCTTTTATATATTCAATTAACTCAACTCAATTTTCATATTTAAATACAACCATTTGGTAGGAACGTTTGATGATTGCCCGTTTACTAATTTATCATAATCAATCCCCCAGTCTAATAAATTTACTTGACCTTGCAATACCAGTTCGCTAGACATGCTTTCGTATGAATTTCTAATTCCAGTTGCAAAAAATTTCACTTCTCTTTCAACTCCTTTAATAGACATCATTCCGTTAATTTGATACCAATCTACCCCCATCACAAAAACATTCGTAGTTCTAAATGTTATGTTATCGTTTTGATCATTAATAAACACTCCTTTGGTTTTAATTCTTGCAGTTAAATCAGCCTCATCACCTCTACATACTCTAAATGAGTTTGGGTCAACCTCAAACGAAATACGCATGTTTTCTAACGGGTTTCCAGCATCCATTCGTACAGGGATATCCACTTTTAAATCGTTTACAATACCACCAAACGGTGTACTACAATGTCCGTGTGTTACAAACATATTAATTGTTTGATTTTTCACAGTTTCTCTTACCTCTTTTATTTCTTTTGGTGTAACTGTTGAAGTACTTTTAGCAAATCCGCTTACAAGTACTATAACTAACAATGCCCCAACTAACAAAATTCTATTTTTAATGGTTTTCATACTATTCGTTTTTAAAGTTTTCATCAAAACTATCGCAACCTTACGTTAAAAGTGTAAATCAATTGTCAAAAAAGTGTAAAAAAGCTTTAACCAGTGTACTTTTATTTAAATTTACCTCCAAAAACCACTAAAGTCTATTTTTCTAACACTTTAAAATGTCACAAAAAACTCAACTTAAAGAAGTCGCCAAACTATTTTTTAAACTAGGTTGTATTGCTTTTGGCGGACCTGCTGCGCATATTGCCATGATGGAAGATGAAGTTGTTAAAAAAAGAAAATGGATGACTCAGCAACATTTTCTAGATTTAATGGGAGCTACCAATTTAATACCAGGACCAAACTCTACTGAAATGACCATGCACTGCGGACATGAAAGAGCTGGTTGGAAAGGGTTAATTGTAGCTGGTTTTTGTTTTATTTTTCCTGCCGTAGTAATTACATCAATAGTAGCGTGGTTATACCAAGAATATGGTCAGCTTCCTAAAGTTGAACCCTTCATTTACGGAATAAAACCAGCAGTAATCGCCATTATTGTTATGGCAGCTTATCGATTAGGTAAAAAAGCCGTAAAAAATACATCTTTAGCTATTTTAGGATTAATCACTTTAGTTGCTTGCCTTTTAGGCGTTAATGAAATAGCGGCTTTATTTGGCTGTGGCTTACTAGGTGCATTACTCTATTTTTTCAACCAAAACCGTACTAATTTAACCAGCATACTTCCTTTTTTTCTATTTCAAGCAAGTGAAACGCTTCAAGCCAACAACCTGAAAATTTTATTGACCTTTTTAAAAGTTGGTGCAATTTTATATGGAAGTGGTTATGTATTATTTGCTTTTTTAGATGCAGAACTGGTTGCTAACGGATGGCTTTCTAGACAGGTACTAATAGATGCTGTTGCTGTAGGGCAAATAACTCCAGGTCCTGTTTTATCTACCGCTACTTTTATTGGTTGGCAAATGAATGGAATAACGGGTGCACTGGTAGCAACTATTGGAATATTTTTACCATCCTTCTTTTTTGTTTTAGTTTTAAATCCGTTGATTCCTAAAATGAGGAAATCGAAGCTTATTGGTGCTATTTTAGATGCTGTAAATGTAGCAGCCGTTGCCTTAATTATTGCTGTTTGTATAACAATGGCTAAAGATACAGTTACAGATTGGCGCACTATTGTTATTGCCATCATAAGTCTGCTTGCTGTTTTTTTTAAAAAAAAAGTAAACAGCGCTTTTATTGTTTTAGGAGGTGCTATGTTAGGATATATTTTAACTTTTTGGTAAATCTTAAAGTATAACTCCTTTTAGCCTACCTTTGCAAAAAAATATTTGATGCAGTTTTCAGACCTACAACTTAGCAAGTCTATCTTAAAAGCACTTACCGAAGAAAGACACCACAAACCAACGCTAGTACAACAAGAAGTAATTCCGTTAGTACTTAACAAAAAGGATGTGATTGTAGCTGCACAAACAGGTACTGGTAAAACAGCTGCTTTTGCGTTGCCTATTATTCAAGGGCTTTCTAAAGAAGAAGATGTTGAAAAAAGAGCAAAAAAAATCAAAGCTTTAATTGTAAGTCCTACTCGAGAACTGGCTATTCAAATTGAAGAAAATTTTAAAGCGTATAGTAAGTATACTAATTTAAGAAGCACTGTTATATACGGAGGTATGTCTACGCAACCTCAAAAAGATGTATTAGCAAAAGGAGTTGATATTTTAATTGCTACTCCAGGTCGTTTTATCGATTTACACAAACAAGGTAGTATTGATGTTAGACAACTAAAAACATTGGTGCTAGACGAAGCTGATTTAATGCTAGACATGGGCTTTATTGACGATGTACAGAAAATAGAAGAGTTATGTCCGCGTAAAAAACAAACCTTATTGTTTTCTGCTACGATGCCTGATAAGGTAAATGATTTAGCAAAATCGATGTTGCGCAATCCTGAAAAAGTAGATATTTCACCTGCGGAAACCACTTCTAAAAACATTGGTCAGTTACTATACTACACCCCTAAAAAACACAAAGTAGATTTGTGTTTGCACTTACTACGAAACACCATAAAAGGACGCATCATTATATTTCGTCGTACCAAATTTGGAGTTGATAAGTTAGAAAAAACACTACAAAAAAACGGTTATAAAGCAACCAGTGTACATGGTGATAAATCGCAAAACTTGCGTAATCAAGCCATAGAAGACTTCAAAAATAACAAAGCCAATATTTTAATTGCCACTGATGTTGCTGCCAGAGGAATTGATGTAAGCAAAGTCGATGCTGTAATTAATGTAGATTTACCAAACATTCCTGAAACGTATGTACACCGAATTGGTAGAACAGGTAGAGCTGGTAAATCTGGAATTGCTTTTTCGTTATGTAGCGCCGATGAAACTTCTTACATCAAAGCAATTCAAGAATTTATGGATAGAACTATAAAAATTGTAGAAGACCATCCATTCCCTCTAGCAAAACCAAAGAAGAAAAAACAACCCAACACTGTTAGTAAACACAAAAAAGGAAGAAAATCAGAAGCTTCTAAAAAGAAGAAAAAACGCTGGTATTAAACTTTTTATAAAAAATAACATTAAAAATAGTTGGTATTTTATTTATTAATCGTAATATTGCAATATAATAATTAATCAATGGGGTTAACCAAGTCTGAAATATTCACTGAAGAGCAAAATCAATTAGCTACGATTGCGAAAGTGTTAGGGCACCCAGCTCGTATTGCTATTGTACAACACTTATTCAAATTGAATTCTTGTGTTTGTGGTGATTTGGTAAATGAAATCGGTTTGGCACAACCTACTATTTCGCAACATTTAAAAGAGTTAAAAAAAGTTGGTATTATTAAAGGAACTATAGAAGGAACTAGCGTTTGCTATTGTATTAATCCATCAACATGGAAAGAAATAAAAAACTTACTTTCTTCTTTTTTAAACCTTGACGTGAATAACCAAAGCTGTTGCTAAAAAAATTTGGAATCATTAATCGTAATATTACAATAAATACTATAACCATGAAACTATCAGAAATCAAACAACATTTAAGCGCATTAAAAACTATTGCTTTTCAATTACCTGACGGTAGCCTAGTTCCTAATCATTTTCACGTAACTGAAGTAGGAAAAGTTACTAAAAACTTTATCGACTGCGGTGGAACAATTAGAAATGAAGAAGTAGTTAACTTCCAATTATGGAATGCTAATGATTATGATCATCGTTTACATCCGGAAAAATTAATCCATATTATTGAATTATCAGAAAAAGTATTAAATATTCCTGATTTAGAAATTGAAGTAGAATACCAAGGAAGTACTATTGGAAAGTATGGATTAGACTTTGACGGAACCAACTTCTTACTAACCACAAAACAAACGGATTGTTTAGCGAAAGATAACTGCGGAATTCCAACAGAAAAGCCAAGAGTAAAACTATCAGATTTACAAAAACAAACTGCTTGTGAACCAAATTCAGGGTGCTGCTAATATGAATACACAAACCTCATCTCTATTTACTGAAATACAACAAACTCTTTCAAGTTTACCAACTGTTTCAGAAGAGCGAAAACAAGTTTTACAACCTCTTGTAAGTTACATTCAGGAAAAACTGAACAATAAAGAAGTCATAAATCTGAATTTTATTTGTACTCATAACTCAAGAAGAAGTCATTTGTCGCAAGTATGGGCACAAACAATGGCTTTTTATTATCAAATTCCAAATGTCCTTTCTTATTCAGGAGGAACAGAAGCTACTGCTATGAATGCAACAGTTGTAGATACTTTAGTAGGTAACGGATTTAAGATTCAGCAATTATCTGAAGGTACAAACCCTATTTATGCAATTAAGTACGCAGAAAACACGCCTTCTATAATAGGTTTTTCTAAAAAATATGATGATACGTTTAACCCTACCTCAGCATTTTGTGCTATCATGACCTGCTCACAAGCCGACGAAGGGTGTCCTTTTATAGCAAGTGCTGATAAAAGGATTCCTATTACTTATGAAGATCCTAAATTATACGACGGTACATCTTCTGAAAAAGAGAAATACTTAGAGCGTAGTTTACAAATTGCAGCTGAAATGCACTATGTGTTTTCTACTGTAAAAAATTAACCTTTGAATTTCATAGGTAAATGCACTACTTTTTTGGTTTCGAAGAAATCTTCTTCAAAAAAGTCAGGCAAGTTATAAATGGTGGCTTTAGGGAAGTTCGCAAGTTCTTCTGTAAGGTCACCACCTTTTAAATATAAAATTCCATTTTTAAGTGCATGATTTTGTTTTTTATGCACTTTATTTTTCACCCAACGGTGAAACGTTTCCATTTGTGCTACTGCTCTACTTACAATAAAATCGTAGGTGTCGTCTACTTCTTCAACACGTCCATGTGTCGTTTTCACATTCTGTAAACCTAATCCTTCAGCAACTTCATTCACTACTTTTATCTTTTTTCCAATAGAATCTACCAAATGAAATTGTGTTTCTGGGAATAAAATAGCTAACGGAATTCCTGGAAAACCTCCACCAGTACCTACATCCATTACTTTGGCTCCTGCTTTAAACTCCATAACCTTCGCTATTCCTAACGAATGTAATACGTGGCGTAAATACAATTCATCAATATCTTTTCGAGAAACAACATTAATTTTTAAATTCCAATCTTGATACAGTTCTTGCAACTTAGAAAATTGTTCTAATTGCTTTTCTGATAAATTGTCAAAGTATTTTTTTATAAGTTCCATGAAGTGATTTTTTCCGCTGCAAAAATAAAAAACTAATTGGTATTGTTAATTTTTATGTAAAAGATATTAATCTAGTTAAAAAGTTAACCTTTAGCAATAACCGTGAACCAAAAACGTTTATTTTTGCGGTACAAACAAACAACAAATGAAGACAGTAAACTTCTCAAGAATAGACAAAGCTAAGTTTTTTAGAACTCTAAATAAAAGAGTTAACACTTACTTTAAAGAAAACAATATTAAGCGTACAGGTAACTGGAAACTATATTCAAAAGCTATTATTATGTTAGCTATGTTTATCGTTCCGTTCATATTAATTTTAACTGTTGATATGTCGCAATGGATAAAATTAGCACTTGCTATTGTAATGGGTATTGGAATGGCTGGAGTTGGAATGAATGTGATGCACGATGCCAACCACGAATCTTTTTCTAGTAAAAAATGGGTAAATAAGCTTTTTGGAAGCAGTATTTATATTTTAGCAGGTAATGTGTATAACTGGAAAGTACAACACAATGTATTACACCATACATACACAAACATTCAAGACCATGATGAAGATATGGATGCTGGTAGGATTATTCGTTTTTCAAAACACACACAATGGTTATGGATTCATAAATTCCAAAAATATTATTCAATCTTTTTATACGGATTGTTAACTATTAACTGGGCTATTACTACCGATTTTAAACAAATGCACAGTTATTTAAAGCGTAAGTTATCGTATGGTGAGTTTCCAAATCCAGCTAAAGAGTGGACTAAATTAGTAGTTTCTAAAGTTATTTATTATTCTCTTTGGATTGTATTACCAATCGCTGTGATGAATGTTGCTTGGTGGAAAGTATTAATCGGATTTTTTGTGATGCACTATACTGCAGGAATCATTTTAAGTGTGGTTTTCCAATTAGCGCACATTGTTCCTAAAACAAAAACCCCATTACCAGATGAAGATGGTAATATGAAAAACACATGGGCTATTCACCAATTATACACTACAGCAAATTTTGCTCCTAGAAATTGGTTTATCAACTTTTACACAGGTGGTTTAAACCATCAGGTAGAACACCATATTTTCCCTAATATTTCTCATATTCATTATAATAAGTTAGCTCAAATTGTAAAAGAAACTGCTATGGAATTTAACCTTCCTTACAACGAATACAATACTACACGTAGAGCAGTTATTGAGCACTTTAGACACTTAGCTGAATTAGGAAAAAAACCGCAATTAGCATAAATCAACATACAACATAACAACACAATGTCAAACGCATTATCAAACAGAATTAACAGTTTACCAGTATCGCAAACTTTAGCAATGGCTGCTAAAGCAAGAGAATTAAAAGCTGAAGGTAAAGACATCATTAGTTTAAGTTTAGGAGAACCAGATTTTAACACTCCTGATTTTATTAAAGATGCTGCAATTGAAGCTATTAATCAAGATTATAACTCATACACTCCAGTTGATGGATATGTAGAATTAAAAGAAGCTATTTGCGAGAAGTTTAAGCGTGATAATAACTTAACATATGTTCCAAACCAAGTAGTTGTTTCTACAGGAGCAAAACAATCTATTGCTAACGTAGCTCAGGTATTATTAAACCCTGGTGATGAAGTATTATTACCAGCTCCTTATTGGGTAAGCTATTCTGCAATTGCAACTTTGTGTGAAGCTAAATTTACCGAAATTCCTTCTTCTATTGAAAATGATTTTAAAATCACTCCAGAACAATTAGAAGCTGCTATTTCGCCAAAAACAAAAATGATTTTCTTTAACTCGCCAAATAACCCAAGTGGAACTATATATAGCGAGGAAGAATACAGAGCATTAGCTAAAGTATTAGAAAAGCACCCAGATATTTATATCTTATCTGATGAAATATATGAGCACATTAACTACGGAACAAAACCGTTTAGTTTTGCTGCTATTGAAAGCATGTACGACCGTACCATAACTGTAAACGGATTGGCTAAAGCTTTTGCCATGACAGGATGGAGAATTGGTTATATTGGAGCTCCTGAATGGATTGCTAAGGCTTGTACTAAAATGCAAGGACAAATTACTTCAGGGACTAACTGTATTGCTCAACGTGCTGCAATTACAGCTGTAAAAGCATCGCCAGAAAAAGTACAATACATGGTAGATGAGTTTAAAAAACGTAGAGATTTAGTTTTACAATTATTAGGAGAAATCGATGGGTTTAAACTAAACGTACCAGAAGGGGCTTTTTATGTATTCCCAGATATTTCTGATTTCTTCGGAAAAACTATCCAAGAAAAAGAAATTAAAGATGCCAACGACTTTTCTATGTTATTACTAGAAAAAGCAAATGTAGCTACAGTAACTGGTGAAGCTTTTGGTGCACCAAACTGTGTTCGTTTATCATATGCTGCTTCTGAATTACAATTACGTGAGGCAATTAAAAGAATTAAAGAAGTTTTAAGTTAATTAACTTAAATAAATTAAGTATAAAAAAATCCGTAAGACGTGTCTTACGGATTTTTTATACTCTAAAATGGAACTTTTAATTTTCTAACTTTTTTCTTTTTAAGCTTCTTTAAATACAATGCTTTTTTGTTATAATCAATAAAAGCTTTTCCTTGCTCTAAAATATCTGCGCCTATAATTCCGTCTACCTCATCAGCATCATGTTGTTTTAAAGCTGTATTTACATGCGTTAAATCAAACAATACTAAATCACACTCATTCGCTTTCCACTTTCCTATTTTAAGAGAATTATTTCCTGACTTATGTGTTTCCATATCCGTCGCTCCTGCTCCAGCAGCTTTTACTTCACTTTCTTCAGAAATAAGCTTGAAACGCTCTATTAAATCTAACCCAACACACGAATTAGAAGCCCCTGTATCTAAAATAAACCTTCCTTTAACACCATTTATCTCCGCATCTAACTCTAAATGATTTGTTATCATTTTTTTGAGTTTTATTTTAATGTATTTCTTTTTTCGTAATACTTTTTTCAAACTTGCCATTTCTTGTACTTTTGTCTCGTAAAGATACGGCAATAAATGATTACAGATACACACACCCACTTATATTCAAGTCAGTTTGACGAAGACAGAAACGAAATGATACAACGTGCTAAAGAAGCTGGCGTTTCTCGTTTCTTTATTCCTGCGATTGATAGTTCTTATACTGAACGCATGTTCGATTTAGAAAAGAACTATCCAAACGATGTGTTTTTAATGATGGGATTGCACCCTACTTCGGTAAAAGAGAATTACCAAGAAGAATTAGCACATGTAAAAGAATGGTTAGATAAACGTGATTTTTATGCGATTGGTGAAATTGGTATCGATTTATATTGGGACAAAACTTTTTTACCACAACAACAAGAAGCCTTCCGTACGCAAATTCAGTGGGCAAAAGAAAAAAAATTACCAATTGTAATCCACTGTCGTGATGCATTTGATGAAATTTTTGAAGTATTAGAAACTGAAAAAGGAGAGGATTTATTTGGTGTTTTTCACTGCTTTACAGGAACCTTAGAGCAAGCTGAAAAAGCAATTTCATACAACATGAAATTAGGAATTGGTGGTGTAGCGACTTTTAAAAATGGAAAGATTGATAAATTTTTAAATCAAATTGATATCAAACACATTGTCTTAGAAACTGATTCTCCTTACCTAGCTCCTACTCCATACCGAGGTAAACGTAATGAAAGCAGCTATATAACTAATGTTGTGGATAAATTGGTAGATATTTATGGATTGACTTTCGATGAAATTTCGGAAATTACAACACAGAACTCTAAAGACGTTTTTGGTGTCTAACCTACAGACCACATATTATAAAACTCCTATAGGAATTGCCAAAATAGAAGGTGATGAAAACGGAATTCAATCCATTTCTGTATTGGATGATGATACCTCAACCACAATCAGCTCCTCAAAGGAAATTCCAGCTTGCTTACAAGAATGTATTACCCAACTAAATGAGTATTTTGCTGGTACTAGAAAAGATTTCAACCTAAAATTGAACCCACAAGGAACAACCTTTCAACAATCTGTTTGGAAAGAATTATTAAACATATCTTTTGGAAGTACCAGAACCTATTTAGAACAGACCAAACAATTAGGCGACGTGAAGGCTATTAGAGCTGTAGCTTCTGCCAATGGTAAAAACCCTATTTGGATTGTAATTCCATGTCATAGAGTTATTGGTTCTGATGGCTCATTAACAGGATATGCTGGTGGTGTTTGGCGTAAAAAATGGTTATTAGAACACGAAAGTGGAGCCAAACAACAGACTTTGTTTTAATTTCTTTTTATAAGGTATCGAAACAAGTTTTGAATGACTATCGTCAATTTAAGTTGCGTTTTTCAATAAAGAATTTCTTCAACAAAAATCCACACTCTTCTTCCAAAACTCCTGATATTACTTTTGTTTTTGGATGTATTTTAGTTTGTAAAACAGAAAAACCAAGTTTAGGTTCACTAGCTCCGTACACTATTTTACCTATTTGCGCCCAGTAACTCGCTCCCGCACACATTTGACAAGGCTCTAGCGTAACATACAAAGTACAGTCTTTTAAATACTTTCCACCCAAAAAATCTGCTGCTGCAGTAAACGCTTGCATTTCTGCATGTGCGGTAACATCATTTAACAACTCTGTTAAGTTATGTGCTCTTGCTATTATTTGATCTTTAAAAACAATAACTGCACCAACAGGAACCTCTCCTTTATCAAAAGCTAACTCAGCTTCTTGTAAAGCTTTTCTCATAAAGTAGGCATCATCAAATGGATTCATCAACAAGAGTTTTTGTAAATACGAAAACAAATGTAGCCAAAATTTGTTTGTGTAAACTCTAGGTAAAATACTTATTTTTACCAAAATTTACGATTTGATTTCAATCAATACTTCTGAGAATAAAAAAGTCTATTTTGCTTCTGACCAACATTTAGGAGCTCCAACTTCTGAAGCTAGTTTTCCTCGTGAACAAAAGTTTGTAACATGGTTAAACGAAGTTAAAAAAGATGCTGAAGCAATTTTTATTCTAGGTGATTTATTCGATTTTTGGTTTGAATATAAAACTGTTGTTCCTAAAGGTTTTGTTCGTGTTTTAGGTAAACTTGCTGAAATAAAAGATAGTGGTATTCCGATTTACTTTTTTGTTGGAAATCATGATTTATGGATGCATGATTATTTTGAAAAGGAATTAGATATCCCTGTATTTCATTCACCTCAAGAATTTAAAATCAATGATAAATTATTTTTAATAGGTCATGGTGATGGATTAGGTCCTGGGGATAAAGGATATAAACGCATGAAAAAAGTGTTTACATTCCCGCTATTTCAATGGATGTTTCGTTGGCTACATCCAGATTTGGGTGTTCGATTAGGACAATACATGTCGGTTAAAAATAAATTGATATCTGGTGATGAGGATGCTAAATTTTTAGGTGAAGACAATGAATGGCTAGTACAATATTGTAAACGTAAATTAGAAGCTAAACACTACGATTATTTTGTTTTTGGACACAGACATCTTCCTTTAGAAATTCAACTTAAAGAGAACAGTGTTTACCTTAATACGGGGGATTGGATTCAGTATTATACCTATGCGGTTCTTGAAAACGATAAACTATTTTTAAAAGAATATAAACAATAAAAAAAGCACCTTTTTGAGGTGCTTTTTTTATGAATTATTCCAATGTTAATCTAATACAAAATGTAATCTTGCAAATAAATGCCTACCATTAGTTCCGAACTGTACAGAACGTCTTGAGTAGATAAAACGTCCACTAGATCTAAAAGCGGGATCGTTCTCATCTGGATAAACATCAAATAAATTATTTGCTCCTAATGTTAAACTCAAGCTCTTATTAAAGTTGTATCCAAAAGAAAGATCTGTAATTACTTTTCCTCCAAAAGTAGTATCTATAGAAGGATCGTTACTGTTAGTTGCTTCTTCAACTTCTCCAAAATAACTATTTCTTAAAAAGATACTCCATTTGTCATTAACACTTAAATTGTGTGATAAATTCCCTTTTGTTGTAGGAACCGAAGACTCTAAATAAATTCTACTTGTTGGGTCAAAGTAAGTATCAGACAATCCTGCATTTTTTATAGCTGTAGGAATATTCACACCTTCTACATCCGTTTTCGAAAATGTAAACGCTAAAGTGTTAGTTAACCTCATCTTGTCAGAAAGATTTGCTTTGTGATCAACAACAATATCTACTCCTTTTGTTTGAGTATCTACAGCATTTGCAAAAAATGCTGCTTGTGTAGCATTTGCTTGTTGGAACAATCTTTCCAACTCAGCGTCTCCATTATCATCAAAACTCCCTGTTAATATTACTCTGTCATCAATATTTATAAGATATCCATCAACCGTAAACTTTAAGTTTGCACTTGGCACTTTTGCTGTAAATCCTGCAGAAAACCCAAAAGAAGTTTCTTCTTTTAATTTACCTATTCCTAAAATCCTTGCAACTCTCGAAGTATTTGAAAATACCCCAACTTCATTTGGTATACCATCTACAAACAAGGTACTGGTTGAACTGTAAGATATTTGATGTAATGATGGTGCTCTAAACCCTGTTTGTAAACTAGTTCTTAAATTAAAGTTTTTAGAAGCTTTTACCCTAGATGCTACTTTTACATTTAAAGTACCTCCAAAATCTGAGAAATTCTCATAACGTACAGCTCCACTTAATAAAAAAGACTCTGTAAAATCTGCTTCTACATCTATGTAACCAGCTATAGAGTTTCTGAATGAGTTTACTTCATTTTCTGGTTTAAACCCAGGAAACACTTGAATACCTCCTGGTCTTGGTTCACCAAAAAAATCTTCAGGAACCATTGAATCAGGATCTGTTGGATCATGTACATTACCCAATGTATTATATCTCGCATACGACGCTTCCTCTCCTGCTACAATACCATAATTTTCTAAACGATATTCAGCACCAAAAGCTATATTTAAACCAGACATTACATCTTCGTAAAACTTACTAAGATCAATATTTGTTGTGTTTTCGCTTGAATAAAACCCTCCTGAATTCGCTTCAAAAGGCGTTGAATTACCTAAAGATGCATTGCTTGAATTACTTATCAAATAAGTAAACTCATTTCTACCAAATGTATTTGAAAAATCTACATTCCAATCACCTAACTTTCCTTTTATTCCAACCGCATACGATTTGTCTTGAATATTAGAGTTTATCTCTGGTAAAAATCCGTTCATATATGCTGGTGTGTATGCTCTAGATTGATTTGGTAATCTATAGAAACCTGCTGCATTACCATTCTTATAACTTAAACCAGCATTCCCATAAATAAAGGTTTCATTTCCTAACGGAATTTCCATGTTTGCAAAAAACTGCGCTCCTCTTACCCTTGACTGCCCCACTCTCATGTTAAAATCACTTCTTTTTAAGCCACGAGCTAACAACTCTGCTTCAGTAACATCAGCTCCTAAAATTGTTCGCAATTCTTCTTTTGTTTCAGTACCATTCAATGTAATTCCTGCATCGCCTGCATAATTAAAAATATCATCTAAATCATCATCTAATAGATTTGAAATATTGTACCCATCTGCTGCTGCAACTCTTTCAATAGAGTTGTAAGCATTAAATATTGAACCTTCCCATTCTTGCATTCTATTAGTCCATCCTCTAAAGTCAAAATTTCCAGTAAAATTTATAAACCCTCCATCTTTGCCAATTGGTAATCCATAATTTAACCCTAAATTTAATTTTTCTCCATCTATATCTCTCTCTGGGCTACTTTTACTTGTAAAATTAGCACCTGTTGTTAAGTTAACTTCTAACTTATTTGTAGATTTCTTTAAGACAATATTTATTATTCCTGCAATAGCATCAGAACCATATTGAGCAGCTGCACCATCTCTAAGAATTTCAATTCTTTCAATAGCAATTGATGGAATTGTTGTCATATCTGTTCCCACCGAACCTCTACCAAAAGTACCATTTACGTTTACCAAAGCAGTTTTATGACGTCTTTTCCCATTGATTAACACTAATACTTGATCTGGACCTAATCCTCTTAAAGCAGCTGGCGCGATATGATCCGTACCATCTGAAATTGATTGAGGGTTGGAATTAAAAGACGGTGCTGCATAATTTAGAATTTCTGTCACTGTAACTTGAGGTGCTGACTCAGTAAGCTCAGAAACATCTAACACATCAATAGCTACAGGAGAATCTATTGCGACTCTACCTTTATTACGAGAACCTACAATTACCACCTCTTCTAAGGATTCACTTGATTCTTCAATTACTATTGTAAGATAAGATCCATCTGTAACTTTTACTTCTTTCGTTCTAAATCCTACTGAAGAAACTATAACCGTAACAGGTAACTGACCTACTTTTAAAAAGTATTCTCCATTATCATCAGTTGTTACACCATTAGTAGTACCTTTCTCTATTACATTTACAAAAGGTAGAGGTACTCCATTCATATCTGTAATTTTTCCTTTTATCGTCTGACCAATCATTGATGTGAACGACATCAATAAAACACAAACAAATAATTTCGTTTTTTGTTCCATAATCATATTGCTATTTTATTTTTTATGTTAAAAAAGTTAATTTACTATAAACATACTAATATTTAAATCTCACAACAAACATATTCGTAATTAAATCACACCCAACACATTAACACAAAAACTACTATTTATCAATACCAGCAAAACAATCTTATGTACTTCATAAGAAAATTAGAGCTCTTAAAAGTATCTTATATCTAAAATCTCTTTATACTCTATTCTTCTAAACACATTTACTTACAACTATTTTAAGCATATTATTCTTTCAGTACTTCATAACACTCTATTGTGAAGACTTGACAAACTCATTGTAATCATATGATTCTATGCTTAATTTTTAATTATTGAATTGTTCTTTTACTTATTGAGTTTTATCCAAAAACCTTATAACAATAAAGAAATAGACCATAAAAAAAGGTTGAAAAATATTACTATCTCAACCTTTTAATTTATAATTAATTCAAATATTAACTCTAAATATTTTCATTTGCTGGTATTGGTACTGCTGAAGGTACATTATCAGTACTTCTATCGTTAGGTAATTCATCCAACTTATTAAATCTTCTCATATCAACCCATCTATGCCCTTCACCAAAAAGAGAATATCTTCTCTGCATTAAAATTTCATTAGTTAATTCCATTTCTGAAGTTCCTCCTGTGTACGCTGCCAATCCTGCTGCATTTCTAATGACATTGATTGCCATTAAAGCATCACTTGGCGAGCTAACCATATTTGCTTCTGCATATAACAATATTAATTCTTCATTTCTAATTATTGGCACGCTTTGAGTATTAGATTGATAAATCCATACATCATGAGTCCCTATTAAACCTGAAGCTTCTCTCGGACTATCTCTTAACACAACTTTATCAACTCTACTATCATTTGCCTCAGCATCAGCAACAAAACTTTGATGAGCAACCCTTACATTTGCTTCCTGATTTAATGCTATGAATAATGGATTAGCTAAATCTGCCCCTGCTAATGAAAAAGTATGATATGCTCCAAGGTTTAAATCTCCATTCATATCAATAAAAGAATCAGCTAATAAGGTTAAAACATTTGCGTAATTTCCCCTATATGCCTCTACTCTGGCATTGAGAGCTTTATTAAACTTTAAAAAGGAAGAAGGTGTATTAAAACCAGTGTATCCACTCCCTAATTCAAACGGAAAATCAGAACCACCATTTTCAAGATCCGTTGCTGCTTCTGATAATAGATTAAAAATTGCTGTCAAAGCACTTGTATAATCAACAATTGGTCCCAAATTATCAGGGTCACTAACATCTAAACGTATTCCATTACCTGCTTGATTATTTGACAGCATTAAAAATTCATGAGCCTTTAATGTATTTAACACCCCTCTAGTAGCTGCTATTTCTTCAGCTGAAAAGTCAGATGTAGTATTTTCCAATCCTTGTAAAGCTAAATTAATATCCTTTATAGCTGCATACCTTGCACCCCAAGGAGCGGTAGTATAAAAAGTGTTATTATCTAAATTTCCAGTAACAACATCACCTTCAAACCTTGGATCTGAATTTGTAAAATAATAATACTCTCTACCTAATATACTCTGTACATCAACCTGTGTAGCTAGACGAACTCTCATATCCGACAAAACCCCTGAAACAGCTTGAGGCAGCTCTCCCCTAGATAAATCCGAAGATATAGACCCTGTACTTGCTCCATTTAAACTTTCTCCCCCATCTAACTGACATGATATAAGTCCTAGTAAGGTTATTGCTAAAGTTACTATACCTATTTTTTTTGCTATTTTCATTGTTATACTTTTTTTAAAATTAAAATTGTGCTGATAGATGAAACATATACCTTTTAGAAGATGGAAAAGGAGTCACCTCAACCCCAGTAGAAAGCCCATTTCCTCCAAAGTTAGACACTTCTGGATCATAGCTATTATAATCAAAAATATTAACTAAATTATTTCCAGAAAAACCAATTTTTAAACTGGAAACTGCTCCACTAAAAACATTATCTAATACTTCTTTATCAAAACTATAATACAACCCTACCTCTCTAAGTCTTAGATAAGAAGCATCTTCTACAAAAGGTCTTGCATTACCAGCAAACAAACCATTATTAATCCTATAGGTCCCATTTGGTATAACTCCGTCTGGATCCAAAGTAATTTCATCATAATCATTACTAGTTCCTCCAAAATCTGACAATAATTTAGATAAATTTATATTATCGCCTCCTTTTTTCCAGTGCCATAAAAATGATAAGCTTATATTCTTATATTTTAAAGTATTATTAAATGACATTTGAAAATCTGGCTCTGCATCTCCTAATTTTACTACAGGTGTTCCTGGTCCAGTAGTTCCTACAATTTGAGTTACACTTTTTCCCTCCTCAATTTGAAACTGCCCTAAGCTATTACCAAATCCCCCAAGATTGAATGTTGGAACATTCAACATAGTCATTTTAGACCTATTCCTATACCAACTTACTCCAGAATCCCATGTAAAATCCTCAGAATCAAAAACCTTCGCATTCAACCCTATTTCAAAACCTTTATTCTGAAGTTCTCCTGCATTCACCCATTCAGTAGTATATCCTGTTGATGGTTCAGTATTAGCTGTTAACAACAAGTCTTCTACATCCTTCTTATAATATGTAAATTCTAAAGACAGTCTGTCATTTAAAAAACCTGCATCAAAACCGACTTCTAATTCCTTCTGTCTTTCTGGTTTTATCTTAGCATTTCCTCTAGTTATTGGCACAACAATACCTACATTCCCATCTATTGAAGTATTTCCATATATAGTATATAGAGAACCAAATGCCGCAAAAGTTCCTGCTTCACCGTAAGCCCCTCTCAATTTCAGTCTATTGAATCCTTTTTTCTCTCCCCAAAACTTAAAATTATGTAAATTAGAGGCTAAAGATGCTTTTGGATAATAAAACAATTCGTTCGGATCTCCATTATTTGTTGATTTATCTCCTCTTATACCTAAAGTTGCAATTATCTTGTTTTGATAATTAATAGCTTCTTGAACATAAAATCCAAAGTCTTCTTGTTCTAATCTAAATTGATTAACATTTTGATTAGCACTTTGATCTACATTCGTTTCTGAAGCAATTAAATCCGTCGCCGTTACTCTTACTACATTTTGAGAAAACTGTTCATTTGTAAGACCTGCTTGCGTAGTGAATCTTAGATCGTTTTTTGTATTAAAATTATGCACTAAAAAAGCTGAGTAATTTGAATTTGTGTTTACCGTATTACTAATTGCAGTAAGACCATTTATCCCACCGTTATCAGGCCTCATGAACTGTAATTCTTTGGGAAATATCACAGTAGCTGTAAGTGTGTAATGATCAGTACCTGCTTTAGCCACAAACTTTAAACTTGAATTATCATTTCTATATATGTCATATTCATAAGATCCACCAACAATGAATCTTTTAATTCTTTCATTATTTGTCATTAAATCTCTTGTTTGAAGAGGGTTTGAAGAATTATTAGGGTGATCTGGATAATTACCATTTGCATCTGGCAATAAATAATCCCAAGGTCTTGTTGCTGTTAGAGCCACGCCAATAGTCGCTCCTGAATTGTCATTATTAAAAAAACCTCTGTCGGCTGAAGAATTTATATAATTACTTGATAAGGATATTTTCATTTTTTCATTTAACTGATGTCCTAAATTCAACCTTACCGAAGTCTTATCGTATCCTGTATTTTTTACAATTCCATTTTCTTGACTCCTAGAAAAACCTGCAAAGTAAGTTGTTTTTTCTGACCCTCCCGACAAACTTAAATTAGTCTTTGTTATTATTCCTTTTTCTCCAAATAACTCTTTTTCATAATCCCTTAATTTTCCTGCATTTTTTGCTGCTGTATAAAGCACCCCTTCTCCTGGAAACTGAGACTCAACCAATTCTTCTGTCCATTTTCTTTGTCCTTGTAAATTAATTATTTCATTAAACCCTACAGATTGTGAAAAATTTACTCTGGCTTTTCCAGTTTTTCCTGATTTAGTTGTTATTATTACAACTCCAGCAGCCCCCCTCGATCCATAGATAGCTGAAGCCGAAGCCCCTTTCAATATTTCTATACTCTCTATATCATTAGGGTTAATATCCGCAATCCTATTAGTAGCATTATCCTGAGAAGAGGCATTACCACCAGTTGAAGCTTGAGAAACTGTATTTAGTCCTCCTGAAGAAATACTACTATTATCAACATAAACACCGTCAATAATATATAAAGGCTGGGAATTACCATTTATTGATGTAATACCTCTTAGCTTTACAGACAGCCCTCCTCCTGGCGCTCCTGAATTTGAGGTTATCACAGCTCCTGTAAACTTCCCTGCTAAAGCACCGTCTAGTGTTTGTGGAGGAGCTACCCCTGCTAGTTTTTCAGCAGAAATAGTAGCTACAGAATTTGCTAAATTTTTTCTTTTTACTGTAGATGCTAAACCCGAAATTACCACCTCTTCTAAAACATCTGAATCTTCTCGTAATGTTACTTGTATGAAAGTATCTGTATTGACTACGTTTTTTTCTATAGTAACAAACCCTAAAGAAGATATTATAACTACCGTCGGAAGTTTTTTTACATTTAAACTAAATTCACCACTCTCATTGGAAGTGGTTCCATTTGTTGTTCCTTTTTCTATAATATTTGCAAAAGGAATACTTTCTCCATTTACGCCCACTATTTTCCCTTTTATTGTTTGTCCGTAAATAAAACTAGAAAACAAGAAAATAAGTGCGTTAATTAGCAGTGTCTTGCTAAATGACATTTTTTTCATAAAATTTAAGTTTAAAGTTAGTAGAAGCTAAATTTCATTTTTTTTATTTACAAAAGCAAATTATAAACAACTTATTTTCAGTCAAATAAACACACTCACTAGAAACTAAACTTTAAAGAAGGATACTTTGCTGCTTGTAAATACAAGGTTTAACCAACTTTTAACAACTAAAAAAACACTATTATTGTAGCTTTGTTTCATATAAATTCTAATTTATTTCAATTACTATGGATATAGATGTAAGAGCCATCAATGAAAAAATAGAAAGAGAAAGTGCTTTTGTAGATTTATTAACTACAGAAATGAACAAAGTAATTGTGGGTCAAAAACACATGATTGAGCGATTACTAATTGGACTTTTAGGAAATGGACATATCTTATTAGAAGGTGTTCCTGGGCTTGCAAAAACCTTAGCAATTAACACACTTTCAAAAGCAGTTGACGGAAGCTTTAGTCGTATTCAGTTTACTCCAGATTTATTACCTGCTGATGTGGTAGGTACTATGATATACAATGTAAAGGAAAATGATTTCTCTATTAAAAAGGGACCTATTTTTGCCAACTTTGTATTAGCTGATGAGATCAACCGTGCCCCTGCTAAAGTACAGTCTGCTTTATTAGAAGCAATGCAAGAGCGTCAAATTACTATTGGAGATGAAACTTTTAAATTAGATGAGCCTTTCTTGGTAATGGCCACTCAAAACCCAGTAGAACAAGAAGGAACTTACCCGCTTCCTGAAGCACAGGTAGACCGTTTTATGTTAAAAACTGTAATTGACTATCCAAAATTACAAGACGAGCAACTTATTATGCGTCAAAACTTAAACGGAAGTTTTCAAAAAATAAACCCTGTAATTTCTATAGACCAGATTATAAAAGCTCGTAACGTAGTTAATGAGGTTTATATGGATGAAAAAATCGAAAAATATATCTTAGATATTGTTTTCGCAACTCGTTATCCTGAAAAATATAATTTAGAAAAATTAAAACCTCTTATCAGTTTTGGATCTTCTCCTCGTGGTAGTATCGCTTTAGCAAAAGCTGCAAAATGTTATGCTTTCATCAAACGAAGAGGATACGTGATTCCTGAAGATGTTAGAGCAATAGTAAATGATGTTTTACGCCACAGAATTGGTATTACATATGAAGCAGAAGCTGAAAACATTACATCTATAGATATTATCAATTCTATTATTAACGAAGTACAAGTACCTTAATCAATTATCAATGAGCAATTATCAGCCAAAAACACTTTACTGATTATTGATAACTGTTAACTGACAATTGAAAACATGGATACAAAAGAGTTACTAAAAAAAGTTCGAAAAATAGAAATAAAGACACGTAGGTTGTCTAATCATATTTTTGGAGGAGAATATCACTCAACCTTTAAAGGTAGAGGTATGACTTTTTCTGAAGTACGTCAATATCAATATGGAGACGATATCAGGGCTATTGATTGGAACGTTACTGCTCGCTACAACGAACCTTATGTAAAAGTTTTTGAAGAAGAACGCGAACTTACCATGATGTTGGTAGTAGACATTTCTGGTTCTGAGTTTTTTGGTACTTCTGAACAATTTAAAAAAGATACTGTAACAGAAATTGCCGCAACATTGGCTTTTTCTGCTATTCAAAATAACGATAAAGTCGGGTTAATTCTGTTTTCTGATCAAGTTGAACTGTATATTCCTCCTAAAAAAGGGAAAAGTCACGTATTACGAATTATCCGTGAGCTTATCGAGTTTCAACCAAAAAGTAGACAAACTAATATCAGTGAAGCTCTCAAATTTTTATCCAACATCATGAAAAAGAAAGCAATTGTTTTTATGCTTTCTGATTTTATGGATGATGGTTATGAACGTACGTTAAAAATTGTTGGCAATAAACATGATGTAACCGGTATACGTGTATATGACAGACATGATGAGGAAATCCCTAATTTAGGAATGGTTCCTATGATGGATGCTGAAACAGGAAAAACTCAATTGGTTAATACGAGTTCAAAATCAGTTAGAACTCATTATAAGGCTAACGCCTTGCGTTTAACTGATTATTTTGAAACCTCTTTTACTAAAAGTGGTGCTGGAACTATAAGCACTAGAGTTGATGAAAGTTACGTACGAAAATTGTTAGGTTATTTTAAACGAAAAGGATAAGAACAAATAATGAGACACAAACTACTTTACATATGCTTGTTTTTAACTTCTTTTGCCTTTGCACAACAACCTCAGGTAAAAGCAGAAATTGACACAACAAACATCAGAATTGGAGAACAGTTTCAATATAAAATATCTGTTGATGAAACTGAAAATGTTATCATTCCTAAACTAGAAAACTTAAAAGGATTAGAGGTTATCGATACACTCAAAATCGACACTATTGAAAACAAACTCATCCGAAAGTATATTTTAACAGGTTTTGATAGCGGTGCTTTTTACATTCCGCAACAACAAATATTCATTAGAAATCAAGCTTATTTAACCGATAGTTTACTAGTTAACGTAGCTACTATTCCTATTGACACTACTAAAATTAAAAAATTTCCTATTAAAGGAATTAAGGGAGAACCATATCAGTTTGACGATTTCAAACAATACATCTGGTGGGTTGTAATAGCCTTTATTATTATAGCTCTACTACTCTACTTCTTTGTTTTCAAAAAGAAAAAAGAACAAGAAGAAAAGGTTGTTATTCCTTTGTTACCTCCATATGAAGAAGCAATACAAAAACTGGAGGAGCTTGACAAAAAACTGCTATGGCAAAACAATCAGGTTAAAAAATATTACAGTGAATTAACAGACATTGTAAGAGGTTATATTGAACGAGAGTTACATGTCCCAGCCTTAGAGAGTACTACTGATGAACTAATTGACGTTTTAAAAGACTTCAATGACACAAAATCAATAGAAACATCTAGGGAAATTATTGACAAATTAAAGGGACTGTTACAAGAGTCTGACTTAGTAAAATTTGCAAAGTCTAAGCCTTTATCGCACGAAATAGAGGAAGATCGAAAAGATGCTAAGCTTATAATAGACAATTTAAAACCTAAAAAACAA
Source organism: Tenacibaculum larymnensis (assembly GCF_028829235.1). GTDB lineage: Bacteria > Bacteroidota > Bacteroidia > Flavobacteriales > Flavobacteriaceae > Polaribacter > Polaribacter larymnensis. The sequence continues at coordinate 68,764 of NZ_JAIWJY010000001.1, forward strand.
GAAGAAGATGATGAAGTGGAATAATTTCGAGTTTCATAGTCCCGAGTTTTTATGGTTGCTAGTATTAATTCCTTTATTAGCTTTTTGGAGTTTTTATACCCGAAAAAAGGATAGTGCTCAGCTTAGAATACCAAGCACTAGAGGTTTTAAAGTGCAAGGTTCAATTTTACCTAAACTAAAACCCCTATTACAACTCTTAAGATTATTGGCATTAACCTGCTTAATAGTTGCTTTGGCACGCCCTAGAAATGTAGCTGTTAGTAAAAAAACAAAGACGAATAGAGGAATTGATATTGTAATGGCTGTTGATGTTTCGGCCAGTATGTTAGCAAAAGACCTTAAACCAAACCGCCTGGAAGCTTTAAAAAGAGTTGCAACTGACTTTATAAACCGACGTCCAAATGATCGTATTGGTATTGTAGTCTATGCAGGAGAAAGTTTTACACAAACTCCAATAACTAGTGATAAATCTATTGTAAAAAGAACCATTTCAGAAATTAAATGGGGACAACTAGAAGGAGGAACAGCTATTGGAATGGGCTTAGGTTCTGCGGTTAACAGACTAAAAGATAGCAAAGCCAAAAGTAAAGTGATTATCTTATTGACAGACGGTGTAAATAACGCTGGTTTTGTTGACCCTAAGACTGCTACTGATTTAGCAAAAGGAAACGGAATTAAGGTTTATACTATTGGTATTGGAACTAACGGAATGGCTCCTTTCCCTTGGGCTAAAGACCCAAGAACGGGAAAAATTTCATTTAAAAATCAACCAGTTGAAATTGACGAAGATTTACTAAAGCATATTGCCAATGAAACTAGCGGTAAATATTTTAGAGCAACTAACAACACCAAATTAAAAGAAATTTACGACGAGATTGACAAGTTAGAAAAAACTAAAATCGAAGAATTTAAGTATTATAATTACTCTGAAAAATATCGTTTTTTAGTACTTCTAGCAGGAATATTTTTACTCTTAGAGTTCACCCTAAAAAATACAGTATTTAAAAGTTTTATATAAAACTGTGTAATTGTTAAACTGTTTAAAAGTTAAAAATGTATATTTTCTCCTTTGAAAAATTAGAAGTTTGGAAAGAAGCTGTTAAGCTTTCTAAAAAAATATATTCTGTTACAGAAAATTTTCCTGATTCAGAAAAGTTTGGTTTAACAAACCAACTAAGAAGAGCCTCTGTTTTTATTTCTTCTAATTTAGCAGAAGGAACAACACGAATAACAAACAAAGACAAAGCTCATTTTACATCTATAGCATATAGTTCAACAATGGAAGTTCTGAGTCAATTAATTGTTTCAAGAGATTTAAACTTTTTAAATGAAGAAGACTATTTAAAATTAAGAAATACCATATACAAAATTTCTAACATGTTGAATTCTTTACGAAAATCACAGTTAAACGATTAAACGTATCAACAATTAAACTATCCGAAGGATGTACAAATTAGAAGAACCAATATATTTTTATCTTTTTGCAATTATTCCTGTAATAATTGTGGTTTTCCTATTAGTTTTATGGTGGAAAAAACGAACTCAAAAAAAGTTTGCTAATCCAGCTCTTTTATCTAAAATAGCACCAAACACATCAACCTTTAAATCAGTATTAAAACTTGTTTTCTTTTTAGTAGGATTATCGTTTTTAATTCTGTCATTAGTTAACCCTAAAATGGGAACAAAACTAAAAACCGTTAAAAGAGAAGGTGTTGATGTAGTGTTTGCTTTAGACGTTTCTAAAAGTATGTTAGCAGAAGATATTGCTCCTAACAGATTAGAAAAAGCAAAACAAATTATATCTAAAACTATTGATAAGTTAGGAAGTGATAGAGTTGGTATTATTATCTATGCAGGTAATGCTTATCCTTTACTACCTATTACCACCGATCATGCTGCTGCAAAAATGTTTTTGCAAAACGCCAATCCAGATATGGTTTCTAGTCAAGGAACAGCTATCAATGAAGCTTTAAATCTAGCAAACACTTATTACGATAACGATGAGCAAACTAATCGTTTTTTAATCATTATTTCAGATGGTGAAGATCATCAAGAAGAAACTAAGCAAGTTGCTCAAAACATCGCCAACGAAGGTGTTAAAGTATATACAGTAGGTGTAGGAACTGAAAAAGGAGGCCCAATTCCTATTAAATTAAATGGCGCGCTTATTGGTTATAAAAAAGATAGAATGGGAGAAACAGTAATCACTCAAAGAAAACCTGATGTTTTACAAGGAATTGCTGATGCTTCTGACGGACAATATTTTGATGGTAATAAAACTGAAAATCCAGTAGAAGCCATTGAAAAGATTATTGGAAATGCACAAAAAAATGAATTTGAGACAAAACAATTTTCTGATTATAAAGACCAATTTCAATGGTTTGTAGGTATTGGGCTGTTGTTTTTAATTTTAGATATGTTTTTATTTGACAAGAAAACCAAATGGTTGAAGAAAGTAGATTTGTTTAACGAAGAATCTTAAAGTGTAGTATGAAAAGTTTACAAAATTTAATATTCATTCTAGTTTTTGCAGTTTCTGCAATGGCAAATGCGCAACAAGACACACTTAAACTACAACGTGAAGCACGTGCTTTGTTACGAGAAGGAAACAAACTATATAACAAACAAAAGTTTAGTGATGCTGCTATTGCCTACCGAAAAGCCTTAGGTAAGAACAGCAAGTATGAAAAAGCAAGCTATAATTTTGGTAATACTTTATACCAAGAAAAGAAATACAAAGAAGCTGTAGAACAGTTTAAAGTAACTACTGAGACTTCAAAAGACAAAATGGCTCAGGCTGAAGCTTATCACAACATAGGTAATGCTATGATGGAACAAAAGCAGTATGAACAAGCTGTTGAAGCCTTTAAAAATTCTTTACGTAGAAATCCGAATGACGATGAAACTCGTTATAATTTAGCTGTTGCTCAAAAAGAAGCTAAAAAGCAACAACAAAACCAGAAGGACAACAAGGATAAAAACAAAGAAAAGAAGAACGACAAGAATAAAGATCAGCAAAAACAAAACGACAAAGACAAGAAGAACGACAAAAATAAAGATCAAAAAGGCGACGATAAGGACAAAAAGGATGATAAACAAGATCAGAAAAATGACGATCAAAAAAATCAACAAAAACCTAATCAAGATCAAAAAGACAAACAAAACCAAAAACCTAAACCTCAACAAGGTAAAATGACTCCCGAACAAATGAAACAACTTTTAGAGAGTTTAAATAATGAGGAAAACAAGACGCAGAAAAAAATGAATGCGAAAAAATCAAAAGGAAGAAAAGTAAAACAAGAAAAAGACTGGTAATTTTACCATTTTTAAAATCTTATTTATTTTTAGACATTTTTGAAAATTAACATGAAGTTGAAAGTATACATATCGTTATTAGTTAGTTTTATAACATTTACCATTAATGCACAAGATGCTGCGTTAACGGCTACCGTTAGTAAAAATAAGTTAGGTGTAAACCAACGATTACGTATTGAGTTTTCAATCAACAAACAAGGAGCCGATAATTTTAAAGAACCTAATTTTACTAATTTTAAAATAGTTGGAGGTCCTAGTCAATCAGTAAGTCAATCTTGGATTAACGGTAAGGTTTCTTTCAATCAATCCTACACCTACATACTACAGCCTAAAAGAAAAGGAGAATTTAATATCCCCTCTGCTAGTATTGAAATTGATGGAAAAACAATAAAATCAAACCCTATAAAAGTTATTGTTTTAGATGCTGTTGACATTCCTAAAAACCCAAATGACCCTAGTTATATTGCTGAGCAAAATATTCATTTAGTTGCCGAAATTTCTAAATCTAAACCTTATGTTGGTGAAGGGATTTATGTAGAATATCGCTTATATTTTAGCGATAATGTTGGTATTTATGATAATGCCATAACAGAAGCCCCACAATACAATGGTTTCTGGAATCAAGAAATTAAACGTAACGGAATGCCTGTTAAAACAGGTACTTACAACGGTGAAACTTATCGTTATGCTGTTTTACATAAAGCCCTGTTAATTCCAACAACCTCTGGTAAACTGACAATCGATCCTATGAAAATGGATATAATTGTGGCAGTTCCTACTGGAAGAGCCGACTTTTTCGGAAACGTAATTACACGTCAAGTTCGTAAAGAGTTTTCTTCTGCTAAGAAAATTGTTAACGCTCAGGCTTTACCTCTAAAAAACAAACCAGAAGACTTCACAGGAGCTGTAGGAGAGTTTTCTTTTGATGTTTCTTTAAGTAAAAATACCTTAAAAGCAAATGAATCATCAAAAATTAAAGTTTCGGTAAATGGTAAAGGAAATTTAAAACTTTTTGAACTACCAAAAGTTGAAACTCCTAAAGAACTAGAAGTTTATCAACCTGAAAGAAAAGAAAACGTTCGTATTACTGGAACTGGATTATCTGGTTCCGTTACTGATAACTACACTGTTGTTCCTGAGTTTAAAGGAAAATATAGAATTCCAAAAACTAGCTTTTCTTACTTTAACCCTAAAGAAAAAGTATACCAAACTATCACTACAGATGATTTATACGTTGATGTTTTAGAAGGAAAAGAAATTCCAACAAACTCTGATGCTAATACAGTAGCCAAACAAGAGGTAAAAGTTACAGGTAGCGATTTTAGATATATTCAAACAAACACCAATTTACAACCTGTAAAAACAGGTGACTTCTTTAAGTCAACCTTATTTTATATTCTTTTATTACTTCCTATTTTAGCTATCCCTGTTGGAATTGTTATTCAAAAAAAGAAAGAAGAACGTGATAGTGATGTATTGGGTAATAAGTTGCGAAAAGCAGACAAACTTGCTAAGAAATACTTATCAGAAGCACAAAAACAATTAGGCAATAAAGAAGCTTTTTATGAGGCTTTAGAAAGAGCCTTACATAATTACTTAAAAGCAAAACTGGGTGTAGAAACATCTGACATAAGTCGTGAAAAAATTACTGATTTATTAGCTGACAAAAACGTTAATAAGGAAACCATTAATAGTTTTATTGAAGTATTTAATGATTGTGATTTTGCTAGATATACTCCAATTACTAATGTGCAAATGAAAGAGGAATATGAAAAAGCAAAACAAGTAATAACGCAATTAGATAGACAGTTATAATGAGAAAGCTAGTTATATATTTATTCTTATTTGTGTCAACAATTACGTTAGCACAAAACGCCAACGATTTATTTTCAAGCGCTAATTCTTTGTACAAAGAAGGTAATTACGAAAAAGCTATTAAACTATATGAGCAAATAGAAGACGAAAACCTAGCCTCATCCGAAGTCTATTACAACTTGGGTAATTGTTACTACAAGCTTAATAAAGTAGCTCCTACTATTTATAATTACGAAAAAGCACTGCAACTAGACCCTTTGAATGAAGATGCTAAAAACAACTTAGTTATAGCAAAACGCTTAACACTTGATAGAATTGAAGCGTTACCTAAATCAGTATTTCAAAAATTCAATGAAAACTACTTACAAAAGTTTACCTATAACACTTGGGCTGTAATTACTATTGCTCTTTCTTTTATTGCTTCTATTTTATTTTTACTGTTTTATTTTGCCTATACTCCAAGTAAAAAAAGGACTTACTTTACAACAAGCATTATATCCTTTTTACTTTTAATAACCTCTTTTGTTATTACATACACACAATATAACCAAGCTATAAATAATATTGAAGCCATTATTTATACTGAAGAAGTTACTGTTAACAATGAACCTACCGATAACTCTAATGAAGTTTTCACAATACATGAAGGAACCAAGGTTAATGTATTAGATTCTGTAGACAATTGGAAAAAAATAAAACTAGCTGATGGAAAAATTGGGTGGGTTAAAACTAAAATTTTAAAAGAACTATAACATTTTAGCTTTAAAAAATTAATTACATTTGCCACTAAATGAATAAAAAAATTATCTTGAAATCTAAAATCGCCATCTTTTTTATCGTTTTGTTTGCGGGCATTATTGTTACGCCTTCGGTAATTACGTTGGTTGATAAAGATCAAGATATTACTATTTTCTTAAATCTAAGTGAAGAAGAAGAAAACACTAAACATGTTAAGGTAGCTGAACTAAAAGCTCATCCTAACGAAGATTATACTTCTTTTTTATATAAGAAAATCCAAAAAAAGAAAAATGTTAGTTTTCAATCTAAAAACTACGTTTCACAATACCCAAAAATTCTTACCCCACCTCCCGAGTTTTTTACTGCTTAATAATTTTTAAGTAAACACCTCCTACAAGAGGTTCTGAATAGAAAACCTGGAAAATATTTCAATACGCAGTAATAATACTATTGCTTCATTGAGACATTTTGAGTTTCTCTTAGTAAATCAATCATTTAAATTAAATACGCTCTAAATTTTTATTTGGAGTCTAAATAAACGCATATATTATGTTTAAAACTATTAAAAGCGACTTACCCGCAAGTATTGTCGTATTCTTTGTTGCTTTACCTTTATGTTTAGGTATTGCTTTAGCTAGTGGAGCTCCTCTTTTTTCAGGTGTAATTGCAGGAATTATAGGAGGTACTGTTGTTGGAGCCTTAAGTGGTTCTAAAATAGGAGTTAGTGGTCCTGCAGCTGGTTTAGCTGCCATTGTATTAACTGCTATTGGCGCTTTAGGTGGCTATGAAAACTTCTTAGTAGCTGTTGTATTAGGAGGTATTATTCAAATACTTTTTGGAGTTCTTAAAGCTGGAGTTATTGGTTACTACTTTCCTTCATCAGTAATTAAAGGAATGCTTACCGGTATTGGTATTATTATAATTTTAAAACAAATTCCTCATTTCTTCGGATATGATGCAGAGCCAGAAGGAGCTGATAGCTTTATTGAACCTTCAGGAGAAAATACTTTTTCAGCTATTTTAAGTATTACTGATAATATTACGATGGGGTCAATGGTTATCGGTTTTATTGGGTTAGCTATTTTAATTCTTTGGGATAAAGTTTTAAGTAAAAAGGGAAAAATATTCCAATTAATTCAAGGTCCATTAGTAGCTGTAGTAATGGGAATTATCTTTTTTACCTTAACACAAGGAAATGAAACATTCGCAATACAAGCATCTCATTTAGTAAGTGTACCTATTCCTGAAAGTTTTGATTCTTTCTTAGGACAATTTACATTCCCTAATTTTAGTGCTATTACCAACTACGAGGTATGGGTAACTGCATTTACAATTGCATTAGTAGCTAGTTTAGAAACTTTACTTTGTGTTGAGGCTACAGATAAATTAGATCCAGATAAAAATGTAACTCCAACAAATAGAGAATTATTAGCACAAGGAACAGGAAATATTTTATCTGGTTTAATTGGAGGTTTACCAATTACTCAAGTAATTGTAAGAAGTTCTGCCAATATTCAATCAGGAGGTAAATCTAAAATGTCAGCAATTATTCACGGGTTATTCTTACTATTATCTGTTATTTTAATTCCTACCCTATTAAATAAAATACCATTATCTGTATTAGCCGCAATTTTATTAGTTGTTGGTTATAAACTAGCTAAACCAAGCTTATTTAAACAAATGTTTGCCTTAGGATGGAAACAATTTGTTCCTTTTATTGTAACTGTTTTAGGTATTGTTTTCACCGATTTACTTACAGGGATTTCTTTAGGATTAGCAGTAGGAGTTTTTGTTATTTTAATAAAGAGTTATCAAAACTCTCATTTCTTACATATTGAAGATAAAAGTAACGGGATACATAAAATAAAAATGACACTTGCTGAAGAAGTCACTTTCTTTAACAAAGGAGCTATTTTAAAAGAGTTAGATAGCTTACCTGAAGACACTCATTTAGAATTAGATGTAAGAAAAACTAGGTACTTAGATAATGATATTGTTGAAATTTTAGAGGATTTTGCATTCAAAGCAAAAGAAAAAAACATCAATATTAAACTTATTTCAGAACGCGGTGTTGTAGAAAACCCTGAAAGCTTTATTAAGTTCTTTAAACTTAGACCAAAAGCGGCATAGAGCCTTAAAATACTTTACCAACAATATTCTTAAATGTGTATTGTTAGTAATAATAAAAACGATATAAATAACTTATAAAAATATATACAATGAAAGCGCACACTAAAGAAACTCAAGCTACAATGACTCCTGAAAAGTCATTACAATATTTAAAAGAAGGAAACCAAAGATTTCAAAACAACTTAAAAGCTAATCGTAATTTATTAGAACAAGTTAACGATACAAGAGAAGGGCAATTCCCTTTTGCTACAATTTTAAGCTGTATCGATTCAAGAGTTTCTGCTGAATTAGTTTTTGACCAAGGTTTAGGAGATATTTTTAGTGCAAGAATTGCTGGTAACTTTGTAAACGAAGATATTTTGGGTAGTATGGAGTTTGCTTGTAAATTAGCTGGTACTAAATTAATCGTTGTCTTAGGACATACTAGTTGTGGAGCAGTTAAAGGAGCTTGTGATAATGCTCAGTTAGGTAACTTAACTAAAATGTTAAGTAAAATTAAGCCAGCTGTAGAAGCTGTAACAGAACCTAAAGATGAAAGTTTAAGAAACTCATCTAATCTAGAATTTGTAAATAATGTTGCAGAAAAAAACGTACAATTAACTATTGATAGAATATTAAATGAAAGCGATGTATTAGCCGAAATGCATAAAAATGGTGAAATTATGATTGTTGGAGCTATGTATGATATCAAAGACGGCTCTGTTACTTTTTATGAATAAAAAACATCCTCTATAATTATTATTATAAAGAGAATCTAAATCTAGTTTTAGGTTCTCTTTTTTTATTAACTTCGGTAATTATATTGCTTAATCCGGAAAGCAACTGTAAAAGACTCTTCCAACAAACAATTTATATATTAATGAATCTATCTAAAATTTTTGAAAACAATAAAGAGTGGGTAAAAAACAAACTCTCTACCAATAAAGATTATTTTAAAAAATTAAATGAAGGACAAAGTCCTGATTTGCTGTACATAGGTTGTTCTGACAGTAGAGTTTCCGCAGAAGATTTGATGGGTTCAAGTCCTGGTGAAGTTTTTGTACATAGAAACATTGCTAATATGGTACCTGCAATTGACTTAAATTCTGCTTCAGTAATTGAATATGCTGTTGAACATTTAAAAGTAAACCATATTGTTGTTTGTGGTCACTATTCTTGTGGTGGAGTTAAAGCCGCAATGCAATCTGCCGATTTAGGTTTGTTAAATCCTTGGTTACGTTATATAAGAGATGTATATCGCTTACATAAAGATGAGTTAAATAAAATAGAAGACGAAGATGCTCGTTACGATCGTTTGGTAGATTTAAACGTGCAAGAACAATGTGTTAACCTTATTAAAACTGCCGCTGTGCAAAAAGCTTACAGAGATAGAGGCTTAAAGGTACACGGTTGGGTTTTTGATATTAAAACAGGGAACCTCATCGATTTAAATATCGATTTTGAACACATCTTAGAAGATATTATGGAGATTTACCATTTAGACTAAAAAAAAGCGGATAAAAAATTATCCGCTTTTTTATATTGTTAGTTGTATCTCTTTGCTGTTATCATTCTCTTGCTCTTCCTCGTCTTTTATAATTGAAGGAAAAATTGTTGGAGCAATCTTTTTTACTGGTTTAAATAAAATAGATTCTTCTAAACTCTCCTCCTTTACAAACGGAATAGTATCATTCATTTTTCCGAAGAAAATAAAAATTACGCTTAAAATTAACCCAATTTTTAAAGCCCCAAAAACACCTCCTAAAATTTTGTTCAAAATTCCTAAAGCAGCAAAATCAGCTATTTTGGTTAAAATTTTTCCTAATAGTGCTATTGCTACAATTATTACCACAAAAGTTCCTGCAAAAGCCGCCAAAGAAATATACTTTTCATCCCATGTAACACTGTCTTTTAACCAATCTCCAATAAAGTATGAAAAGTGGATAGCTCCATAAACTCCTGCAACCAAAGCTACTAAAGAAGCAACCTCTACAAACAACCCTTTCATTAAACCTCTTACAAAGCCAAAAAGTAGTAATGCAGCAATAATAATATCAAAAGTATTCATAAATATAAAAGCGTTCTACTGTAAAAATCTATGCTCAAATATACGTAACTCATTTGTATCTTTGCTTTCTCAAAAAACACAAATGACAAAAGAAGCCAACTTAAAAGAAAAATGGGATTTTGTAATAACTCAATTATCACAACAATTTGCTGATGGAGATGATCTCAATATTGATGGAGTTATTTATTTAATTGGTGTTCAAGAATTAGGACAAGGACATCGTAAGTTTAAAAAAGACGAAAAGGTAAACCTTATGCATATTGCTATTTGTAAGCTATTAGAACCTTACGGATACTATGAATTCGATTTTTTTGATAATGATGGGTGGCCCCATTATAAAACTCTAACTGAATTACCTAATTTAAAACCTGGTGAGCAATCAGTTTTAATGAAAGAAGCTATTATTAATTATTTTGAAGTAATTAACTTTTTTGATTAGGTAACACTTAGCTTCCTGATCATTTTTGATAATAACTTAGGGAAAAAGCGCTTAGTATATACACCTAGCTTTTCTTTCACCCCTGCTATATAAACTTCTTCTTTTCTGTTTTTTATAGCTTTTAGCATAAATTCAGCAAACCTATCTGGATGTATTCCATTAGCTGTGGCTGTATCCATGGTATTTTGTGGAGTACCATTTCCTGTTAATGCGTTTTTTGACACATTTGTAGTTACAAAGCCTGGGCAAACTAACGTAACAGCAATATTATCTTTATAATGTTCTGCTCTCAAACTATCAAAAAAACCATGCAAAGCATGTTTCGTGGCAGCATAAGTAGAACGTAATGGAGTTCCTATTTTTCCAACAATACTTGTAGTTACAACAAAGTGTCCCGATTTCTTTTCAATAAAATGAGGTAGTAAAGCTTTTGTTAATGAAACTGTTCCTAAATAATTAATATCCATTAAACGTTTATCTACTTTTATTGATGTATCTTTTACTAATGATCTCTGACTTATCCCTCCGTTATTTACTAAAACATCAACTCTTCCAAAAAATGAAATAGCTTTAGTTACCTTCTCTGGTAGGTTTTCATAATCTTCTAAATCTAAAGGTAAAATCATAACATTTTCAGGAACTTTGCAAAGTTTTTTCACTTCTCTTAAAAAGCTTTCATTTCTTGAAGATATAATTAACTTTGCTCCATAATTAGATAACGCAACAGCTAGAGATTTACCAATTCCTGAAGAAGCGCCAGTTACCCAAAATATTTGTTCTTTAAAGTTCATGTTTTCAAATAATTAAAAAATCGTTTGTAAAATACATAAGAAAAAATAAAAGTGGTACACTTCTTGGATAGAAGTTCGTAAATGACTAGTTTTAAAACCTTATTAATAACCCTTTAAAATATTATGATGAAAAAATTACTGGCTCTATTAATATTCACCACATCACTTGTAAATGCTCAGTACACAGTTAAAGGTACTATGACCCCTCCAGACAAAGGAGATTGGGTTATTTTATATAAAATTGAAGGAGCAAAGCAAAAGTTCCTTGCAAATACTACCATTAAATTTGACACTGTTGCAATAAATGGTGAAAAACAAGTTTTAGGAAAGTTTAGTTTTGAACTACCTAACACAGCAACTTCTGGAGCCTACAGAGCTACCTATAGAAATACGGGTGCTGGTTTTGTTGATTTTTTCTTCAATAAAGAAAATGTTGAGTTTGTTTTCAATCCAAAATACCCTGATCAGTCAGTTCTTTTTACTAGTTCTAGAGAAAACAAACTATACAATGAATACTTACAAGCATACAACGCCGTACAAAAAAAGATAGATTCTTTACAAGCTTCTTATATAGAAACTGAATCAAGAGATGCGAAAAAAGCTTATAAGAAAGAGCTTAAAGAACTTGAAGACGTACAAGAAACTTATGAAAACAAATCTCAAGGAATGTTAGTAAATAGTTTTATAAAAGCTTCACGCAGATATAATTCATACAATCCTCATGATAATCTACAAGACTATTTATCTGCTACTAGCGAAAACTTTTTTGAGTACGTTGACTTTAAAAGTGATGAATTATACAACTCTTCTTTTTTAATTGATAGAATTAACGATTATGTTTTCTATTTAAACTATTCTGAAGATAAAAAAGTTCAACAAAAACTTATTAAGGAATCTATTACCACCGTTATGAAGAAAATTTCTTCTGACAAATTAGAAAAAGCAGTAATTGATTATTTAATTAGCGCACTTACTGATAAGCGTAACGGACCAGCTGTGGATTGGATGTTTGCTGAATATTATGACAAACTTCCAGCTAAAGATCAAGACGCTGATTTTAAAAAGGAAAAATTAGACATCTTACTTGCAACTGTAGGTAGAGTAGCTCCTGATTTTTCTTGGAAAGAAGATGGTCAAGAATATAAATTATCAACATTAAACGATGGTAATAAGTATTTACTAGTATTCTGGAGTACTGGTTGTCCACACTGTGTAAAAGAAATTCCTGAACTTTATAAGTTTATGCAAACTCATAAAGAAGTATCTGTAGTTTCTTTTGGTATTGAAAATGAAGAAAACGAATGGGATGAGTTTGTTAAAAACTTACCTGGATGGCATAATGCTATCGGAACGCATCCTGAGTATAAGTTTGATAACGAAACAGTAAAAAAGTATAACTTACTTGGTACACCTTCTTATTTTGTATTAGACAAAGACAAGAACATTATTGCAATGCCTGACCATGAAGAAGATGTAGAAAAATACTTTAACGGTGACAACGAATAGTTTACTATTTTGTATAAACAACATAAAAAAAGCCCAACAAATTTGTTGGGCTTTTTCTTTTTAAAAATACAAAAATGCATCTTCAATATGTTCTATTATAAACTCATTTCCTTGTTTAACAATTGCGATAATGTCAAATCGAATCTCTACATCTAAATCATTTTTTGTAACATAATTATCAATAGCAGTTACTAATAGTTTTATTTTCTTCGGATTTACAAAATCTTGTGGGTTTCCAAAGTAAGCTGTTGATCTTGTTTTAACTTCTACAACAGCTAAAGTTTCTTCCTTTTGAGCAATAATATCAACCTCAGCTTTTTGAAATCGGTAGTTTTTTTCAACAATAGTATACCCTTTCTCTATAAGAGAATCTATTGCTAATTGCTCTCCTTTCTTACCAAGTTCATTGTGTTGTGCCATTTAAAAACCTATATTTGAGTAACCTTAAATCTTTTTATCATGAAAAAAAACATGGGAAACACCGATAAAGCTATTAGAACTTTAATCGCTCTAATTATAGCTGCGCTGTCTTACTTTGAATTTATTACAGGAATTTTTGGTAATATCTTACTTGTACTAGCAATTATACTTTTAGTTACTAGCTTGATAAATTTTTGCCCGTTATACAAGTTATTAGGAATTAACACATGTAAAACAAAAAACAATTAATTAAATTCTAACAAGCACTGCTTATTCTTACTTATCGATAATTTAACTTCTCTACCCATTATCAATGCTCTATTATCTGGTTCGTGACCTGCAGGAAAATCAAACAATACAGGAATACCTTTAGGAACAACCTCTAAAATTAATTGTTCTATAGAGCTTCCCCATGGAGTTGTATTTCTCTTAATTTTAGTCATATCACCAACAACAATCGCTTTAACTTTTGTGAAATATCCAGCACGTTTTAAGCTTTGTAACATTCTATCAATTGAATACTTGTATTCACCTATTTCTTCTATAAATAAAACTTTCCCGTCTGTAGAAAGTTGACTATCTGACCCTAGCATAGAAGCCAAAATAGCAATATTACCTCCAACTAACTCTCCTGAAACCTCTCCTATCCTATTCTTTTTTGAAGCAGGAATCTCATAACTCAATTTTTCTCCAAACAATGCTTTCTTAAAAGTTGCAATGGTTTCTACTATATCATCAGAACTTTCTTCCATACTTGTACCCATCATAGCATGTAAGGTTTCTACTCCTAAGTTATGAATATGGTTATGAAACGCTGTAATATCAGAATAACCAATAACCCATTTAGGGTGTTTTTTAAACTTAGTAAAATCCAATTTATCTAAAATTCTCACAGAACCATATCCTCCACGTGCACTCCAAATCGCCTTAATACTAGGATTATCTAACGCATCTTGAAAATCTTGACATCGCTCTTCATCGGTACCAGCAAAATGATCATTCTGATTAAACATATGTTTACCATATACCACTTTCAGCCCCCAACTTTCTGCTAACTTTTTAGCTTTATCAATAGTGGGCTTACGATTCTTTAAAATTCCAGCAGGAGCAACAATTGCAATAGTATCTCCCTTTTGCAAATATGGTGGTGTAGTTAACTTCATAGTTTCATTTTGCGCGTAGACTGATGTAATTATCAGTAAAAAAAATAAGATGAAAATTCTTTTTTCCATAAACAAGTCTCTTTTCTTGATCTTAAAGGTTTAAAATCCATCAAATGTACCTAATTTATAACAGTATAAAAAATTGCTTTTTCGTACTTTTGCGCTTTAATTTTAGTAGAAAAAACATGAGTACACCAAAAAGATATACAATTACAGCAGCATTACCTTATACAAATGGACCAATTCATATTGGACATTTAGCAGGTGTATATGTTCCTGGAGATATTTATGCACGTTACCTGCGTCAAAAAGGAAAAGACGTAGCCTATATTTGTGGTTCTGATGAACACGGAGTTGCAATACCCATGCGTGCTAAAAAAGAAGGTGTTACTCCGCAAGATATTATTGATAAGTATAACGGAATCATTAAAAAATCATTTGAAGATTTCGGTATTTCTTTCGATAACTATTCTCGTACTTCAGCTGAAATTCATCATAAAACAGCTTCTGATTTCTTCACGAAGTTATACAACGATGGTGAGTTTACTGAAGAAGTTACCCAACAACTATATGATGAAGAGGCAAATCAGTTTTTAGCAGATCGTTTTGTGATTGGTACATGCCCTAAATGTGGAAACGAAGAAAGTTATGGAGACCAATGTGAAAAATGTGGTACAAGTCATAATGCTACTGATTTAATTAATCCTAAATCAGCCATTACTGGAAATGTTCCTACCTTAAAAGAAACTAAACACTGGTTTTTACCATTAGATAAACATGAAGCTTTTTTACGTGAGTGGATTTTAGAAAGCCATAAAAATGACTGGAAACCAAATGTATTAGGACAATGTAAATCTTGGATTGATGACGGTTTGCGTCCGCGTGCAGTAACCCGTGATTTAGATTGGGGTATTCCTGTACCTGTTGAAGGTGCTGATGGAAAAGTATTATATGTATGGTTCGACGCTCCTATTGGTTACATCTCTTCTACTAAAGAATGGGCAGAACGTGAAGGTAAAAATTGGGAAGATTACTGGAAAAAAGATGATACTAAATTAGTCCACTTTATTGGTAAAGATAATATTGTATTTCATTGTATTATTTTCCCTGCAATGCTAAAGGCGCATGGCGACTTTATTCTACCAGATAATGTACCAGCAAATGAGTTCTTAAATTTAGAAGGAAATAAGCTATCGACTTCTAAAAACTGGGCGGTTTGGTTACATGAATATTTAGAAGAATTTCCTAATCAGCAAGATGTATTGCGTTATACCTTAACAGCCAATGCTCCTGAAAATAAAGACAACGATTTTACTTGGAAAGATTTTCAAGCAAAAAACAATAACGAGTTAGTTGCTATTTTTGGAAATTTCATCAATCGTGTGGTAGTATTAACAAACAAATACTACAACGGGCAGGTACCACCTGCAGGGGAATTCTCAGAAATTGACAAAGACACTTTAGAGCAATTAAAACAGTTCCCTGATATAATTGCTAAATCTATAGAACGTTATCGTTTTAGAGAAGCTTCTCAAGAAATGATGAATTTAGCTCGCTTAGGTAACAAATATTTAGCTGATGAAGAGCCTTGGAAAGTAATTAAAGAAGATGAAGAACGTACAAAAACAATTATGTATGTAGCTTTACAAATTGCAGCTGGTTTAGCAGTATTATCAGAGCCTTTTTTACCGTTTACCTCAAGTAAATTAAAGTCTATTTTAAATATTGATAACAATCTTTCTTGGAATGATGTTACTGAAAAAGACATTTTATTACCAGCAGATCATCAAATTAATAAAGCTGAATTACTGTTTTCTAAAATTGAAGATAAAACTATTCAAGCACAATTAGATAAGCTAGAAGCTACCAAGAAAGCAAACGAAGCAGCTAACAAAGTAGTAGAACCTCAAAAAGAGACTATTCAGTTTGATGATTTCACCAAAATGGATATTCGAGTAGGAACTATTGTTGCTGCTGAAAAAGTAGCTAAAACAAAAAAACTACTTAAACTTACCGTAGATGTAGGTATTGACACACGTACTATTGTTTCTGGAATTGCTGAAAGTTTTAAACCAGAAGAAATCGTAGGTCAGCAAGTATCTGTACTATGTAATTTAGCTCCAAGAAAATTACGTGGTGTAGAAAGCCAAGGAATGATTTTAATGACAGATACTCCTGATGGTAAATTAGCTTTTGTTCAACCTTCTGAAAAGGTGAATAACGGAGAGTTTATTGCTTAAAATATATTTACAAACTAAAAAACCTCGCAAATTGCGAGGTTTTTAGTTTACACATTCTTTAACCAACCTACGATACTTAAGCGAGGTCTTGTCAACGCTACTTTTACCTCGTGTTCGGTTACATCACTCTTAAAAAAAGCAACCCTTCCTCCAATTGGTAAAATGGTTTCTGTCTTTTCTTTAGCATAAAGTACTAATTCTCCTCCGTCATCAGTATTCCATTCATCATTTAAATACATGACGAATGAAAATAATCTTCCATTATCGGTTTGGAATTGATCTATATGACGTTTGTAAAAACTACCGATATCGTAATACGCATAATGAAACTCAAAAGCATTGATACTCGAATAACACGTTTTGTTCAAATAATCGGAAAACTCATTCATTTTCTGGATGAATATTTTTTCTAAATCATCTTCTGTTTTTTCGTTTATCCAACAAATAACATCCCGTCTTATCTCTTTGTCTTTTGTATAATCGGAGTCTTTTCCAATACCCGCTCTATACATGGTTCCTTCTTCATAATGTTGCATTAAATTATTCCGAAGTCCTGCTATCAAATCAGCAGAAAAAAAATCATCACAAACTCCAAACTCGTTGGAAATTAAGCCAGTAATCAACCGTTCATACTGTCGCTTATGCAATTCATTTACAATTGTTTGCATTAATAAATTTACAATTAGACTAACCGCGAAAGATAGTCTAAAAACATATAGATTGTATACCCCCGAATAAAAATTTATATTTGTTTTATTTTATGAATTTACTATCCTTTATAGGTTCTCACACCAACCTTTCTTCAACCGCTATTCAAAGTACTATTGAACTATTAAATGAAGATTGCACCATTCCTTTTATTGCTCGTTACCGAAAAGAAAAAACAGGGAATTTAGATGAAGTTGAAATCGGTCAAATTGTACAACTAAAGGGACAGTTTGAAACATTAGAAAAACGAAAATCCGCAATTTTAAAGGCTATTAAAGAACAAGATGCCTTGACTGATGAGTTAAAAGCAAAAATTGAAAAGACAGATGATTTAACCACTTTGGAAGACATTTACCTTCCGTATAAAAAGAAACGAAAAACTAAAGCAGAAACGGCTCGTAAAAACGGTTTAGAACCTTTGGCGAAGATGATTATGAGTCAACGTGTAAACGATTTAGACTACACAGCTTCAAAATATGTAAGTAATGAAATTGAATCTGAAGAAAAAGCTTTAGAAGGTGCTCGCCATATTATTGCGGAATGGATTAATGAACGAACTGATATCCGTAATAACATTCGTTATCAATTAGAACGTTTTGCTACGATTGCGACTAAAGTTGTTAAAACTAAAAAAGAAGACGAAGCTGCACAAAAATTTAAAGATTACTTCGATTGGGAAGAAAACCTAAGTCGAATTCCCTCTCATCGATTATTAGCTATTTTACGAGCAGAAAAAGAAGATATTATTCGCGTCAAAATTAGTATAGATGACGAACGAGCACTTCAAAAAATGGAAGACAGAATCATTCGTTCACGTAACGAGTGTGCTGAACAAATTGAACTGGCTATTTCTGATGCATACAAACGTTTGTTATTCCCTGCACTATCAAACGAAGCTTTATCCACTGCCAAAGAAAAAGCAGATGAAAGTGCCATTAAAGTATTCGCTAAAAACCTACAACAATTATTATTAGGTTCTCCTTTGGGTGAGAAACGAATTTTAGCTATCGACCCTGGATTTAGAACAGGATGTAAAATAGTTTGCTTAAATGCTCAAGGAGATTTACTACATAATGAAACTATTTTTCCACATGCACCACAACATCAGTCTAAAGAAGCAATGAACAAACTTAACTCATTGGCAGATGCTTATAAAATTGAAGCTATTGCGATTGGTAACGGTACTGCTTCTAGAGAGACTGAGCAGTTAGTAAAACGTGTGTATTTTAAAAACCCTGTAGAAGTATTTATAGTAAGCGAAGCAGGAGCATCTATTTATTCTGCTTCAAAAATTGCACGAGATGAATTTCCTAATTATGATGTAACGGTTCGTGGAGCTGTTTCTATTGGACGTCGATTAGCTGACCCTTTGGCTGAATTGGTAAAGATTGAAGCAAAATCAATTGGCGTTGGGCAATATCAACATGATGTAGATCAAACACAACTAAAAAAATCGTTAGATACCGTAGTTGAACACTGTGTAAACAAAGTAGGTGTTAATATTAACACTGCTAGTGCCTCGTTGCTAAGTTATGTTTCAGGAATTGGGCCTAAGTTAGCTGAAAACATTGTGAATTATAGAAACGAAAACGGGGCTTTTACCAATAGAACAGCAATAAATAAAGTCCCTCGTTTAGGCGGAAAAGCCTTTGAACAATCGGCTGGATTTTTGCGAATTAAAAATGGAGACAATCCTTTAGATGATTCAGCTGTACACCCAGAGCGCTATACTTTAGTAAAACAAATAGCAAAAGATGTAGGTAAAAAAGTGGATGATTTAATTGGAAACTCTTCCGTATTAAAACAAATTAACTTACAACAATACGTAACTAATTCTTACGGACTACCTACCCTCCAAGATATTGTAAAAGAATTGGAAAAACCAGGATTAGACCCTC
The DNA here is from genome assembly GCF_028829235.1 of Tenacibaculum larymnensis. Taxonomy (GTDB): domain Bacteria; phylum Bacteroidota; class Bacteroidia; order Flavobacteriales; family Flavobacteriaceae; genus Polaribacter; species Polaribacter larymnensis. The sequence continues at coordinate 87,974 of NZ_JAIWJY010000001.1, forward strand.
GAGAAAAAGCCAAAGCTTTTAGCTTTAACGAACATATTAAAACGATTGATGATGTACGTACAGGTATGATACTACCCGGAATTGTAAATAATATTACCAATTTTGGTTGTTTTGTTGATATTGGAATTAAAGAAAGTGGTTTAGTACATGTTTCTAATCTTGCTAATACATTCGTACAAGATGTTAATGAGCATGTATGCTTGCATCAACATGTACAAGTTAAAGTATTAGAGGTTGATGTTACAAGAAAGCGTATTCAATTAAGCATGAATTATTAAATAACAAAAGCGAGCTAATTAATTAGCTCGCTTTTGTTTTATATGAATAACTTCTTAGTTATTAATTACCCAAGATATATAGTATAGTTGTCCAACTTTTCCTGATCCAGGGGCAACATAATACTCTTTTCCAAATAAGTTTGTTCCTCCAACTTTAATTCTAGACTTAATTGATGGAATTCTATAGTTTAACTGTGCATCAATTACTGTTCTTTCAGCAACATCTCCTTTTACAAAATTTGAAACCCATCTATATTTGTCTTGCCATCTTGCACTTACTCCAAAACCAAAATTATTAAAAAGATTTTCGTTACCAAACTGTGCCTTTACAGTATGCTTTGGTGTATTAAAGTTAGGTTCAAATAATCCATAATCTTTATCCTCATATGTGAAATCAATAAAGTTGTAGTTAAGACCAAAATCAAAATTGCTAAATAATTTTGTATGCATTCCAAAACCAAAACCATATGATTCTACCTGTGATTTAGCATTCGTCATAATGTTAAACTCTCTTCCTAAAGCTCCATATTCTGAAAACATTGTTTGAGTTGCTTCATCATCAAGAACAACAACACCATCTACAATATACCCATATTTATTTTGAGGCTCTTCTAATTCAGCTTCTGTTGCTTTTCTATTTCCATAAGGATACACTTCTCCTCCATTTAATACAAATATATCTTGTGTAAATACAAAGTTATCATGTCTACTGTAAAAAGCATTAACATCTACATCTACATTTGTTTCATTGTTTAAACGAAACATGCTTCTGTACCCTAACTCAATTGTTTTTACAACTTCAGGCACCAATTCTTTATAATCTGACTTTAAAAAAGTAGGGTTTTCACTAAAAACACTCTTGGTTAATAGTGCATTATTAAGAAGTTCCTTTCCTTCTACCGTTCTAGTATCATAAACATATTCGTCATTCTGTTCATCCCATCTTTTATAGTAACTATCTGGATAAGATATGCGACTTAAATTATCTCCTATAGCCCCAACGTTAGTTTTTAATCCTGCCTCAAAAAACATATACTGTTCTTGTATACTTGGGTTACGGAAACCTGTTTGGTATGATGCCCTTAACACATGGTTTTTCTCTTCACCTAACGCATAATTTACAGCTAGCCTAGGAGAAAAGTTCCCTTCAAAATTATCAGATTCGTCATAACGAATAGACCCTGTCAATTTTAATCTTTCTTCAAAAAATTTCTTTTGAATCTGTGTATATACCCCATACTCCTCTATACTAACTTTTTCCTCTTTATCATTAAACAAAGTCCCTTTAGAGTTTGGATTATACTCACGGTAAGAAGCTCCTACTTGTAAATCAGCCCAGTCGTTTAATAGTCTTTTAAAATTGTAGTTACCATCTAAATGAGTATAAGAACTTTTTTCATAAATCTTACTTCCTCCATCAGATATCAATGTTCCTGTTATTTTATTAAACTCTTTATTAAACGCACTTGTATTTGGCAACAATCTATTTCTGTCTGCGAAAGCCCTTGCATCTTCTATTGATGTTTCTTCATTGTACCTCTGATCATAAAAATCTTGAGCGTAATCAAACATAGAACTAGCTGCATCATTTAAAGCATTTCCTGTTCTTGTTAAATCATAAGAATTCCCAGAATCATTCCCTGTATAGTACCCTCTTATGTAAAAATCATTCCCTTTTACCTCTAATTTATGTTGTCCAATAAAGTAATTACGTTGAGCTAACCTACTTGTTCCTTGAAAAAGGTTATCACGTAATGATAATCTTGAAGTTAGTTGAATCTCTAATGATTCATCTTTAAAAGGTCTGAAATATAAAGACCCTGAAAACCTAGCATTTTTCGATTTAAAATTATTTCTAACAAGCTCCGCTTCTGTATACCCCGTTCTTCTTAAAAGAGTACCCCAATCAATATTACTATCATCAAGGCTTAAATCTCGAAAACTTTCATCTCCATAGGTATTTACTCCATCATAATTAATAGGGTCTTTTGTTCCTTCTATTACCTCGTTAGTATCAATTTCTTTATTTCTTAAGTCATTCGCATGCCATTCTTCAGCTTCATAGTATGAAAAGTTAACTTTTGCGGCAAAAACATCATTAAACTTATATCCCATTCTTACTGCAACATCATAAAAAGGATTGTTTCCTCCAGCCTCTTGACTTGTATAACCACTTTTAAACATAGTCGTTATTCCAGTATGATCAAAAGGATTTTTGGTATTCATAAGCATAATACCATTATAGGCATTGGCTCCATATAATGCAGAAGATGCTCCTGGTAAAATTTCAACACTTTGGATATCCAGTTCAGAAACTCCAGAAAAATTCCCTGTACTATAACTCAATGCTTGTGCTGCTGTATCCATTCCGTCAATCATTTGCACAAAACGTGTGTTAGCAAAATCAGCAAACCCTCTAGTATTTATTGATTTAAAACCATAACTACCTTCTCTAGAATTAATTCCTTTTAAATTAGTTAACCCATCGTAAAAAGAGTTAGAAGTGTTCTTTCTTATATCAGCAAGACCTAATCTTTCAACTGTTACTGGAGATTCTATAATTCTTTCAGGAACTCTTGAAGCAGAAATAATTACTTGATCTAATAACAAGTTTTCTTTTAGAACTACGTTTACCCTTTTTTCAAAAGATATAACCGATACCTCTTCTGTTTTAAAACCAAAAGCAGAAACTGTTAATGTTTGAGGTAACGTATTGCTTGATAAAACGATTGTAAAATTTCCTTCCTCGTCCGAAACGGCAAAGTTATCACCACTTGAAATTTTTGCATTGTAAAACGGCTCTAAATATTCATCGTATACAGAACCTGATATTTTTACCTGCGCATAACTTGTTATAGCAGCTAAGGTAAAAACAATCATTACTAATTGTTTTTGTAACATTTTAAATTTAATTGATTTTTATTCTTCTAGTGAAAAGTTAATTGGAAAACCATACTTTACAGGCACTCGTTTTCCTTTATTTTTACCTGGCTCAAAGCGTGGTAGCTTAGATACTACTCTTCTAGCTTCTTCATTAAGGATTTCCCCTCCGTCAGGACCTAAAGTTTTAATATTAGTTACATAACCATCTCGGTCTATCACAAATCGAATCCATACTTCTCCTTCAATATGGTTTCTTACTGCTTCTCCTGGATAACGGAAATGTTTATTAATATGCTTAACCATTTCTAAGTTAAAACAATCAAGCCTTTCTTTTTTCTTTGAGTTTTTACATTTATCAAAAGAGGGTACTTTTTCTACGTAGTAAAGCTTTTTTGCTTTTGATAATTCTTCTTTTGATAATTTCTCAGTAATTCTTGTTAAGTTATCTTTATAACCTATTTCTTCCTTAACTTCTTTTACTTTTTCAATCTTAACCTCTTCAGAAGCTGAAACATTGTTAACTTTCAAAGTGCTAACTGAACTTAGGGCTTGAGCCGCTTTTTTCTTAACAACTCTCTTCTTAAGATACCTTTTACTTGCAGAAATTTTAACTTTAATTTGTCGATCTGCTTTTTTCTTTGAATTTTTTACAGGCTCAATAGTACATTTTGTTATACTATTAACATCCAATACAGACTCATCAGGAGATTCACATACTTCTTGTTGAGCATAAAAATTAAAAAATGACAACAAAAAAACCACTAAAAAATACTTTCTCATATAAATAATTACATAAATTAAAAAACTGTAGTATAGTATTCTAAGAAATTTGGCCGGGGGTAGTTAGCCGGCAAAAGTAAGTTTTTTTTTCTTTTCACAAAAAAAGAATCTTAAAAAAATAAGATTCTTTTTAAATTCTTTTTCAGCAACTTACCCACTTATTTGTTTCCTAACATTAGTAATTCGTTACAAATTACTTCTGCTATATAACGTTTATTACCTTCTTTATCGTCGAAAGAGCGAGAAGTTAACTTACCTTCTATCATAACTTCTTTTCCTTTTTCCAAGTATTTTTCAACAATTTCTGCTGTTTTATTCCAAGCAACTACATTGTGCCATTGTGTATCGGTTACTTTTTCGCCTTGGGCATTTTTATACGTTTCATTAGTTGCAATAGAAAACTTTGCAAGTTTTTTCCCACTTTCCAAAGTGATGATTTCTGGGGTATTTCCTAAGTTTCCAATTAACTGTACTCTGTTTTTTAGTGCGTTCATAATATTTATTTTTATTGTTAAACAGTTAAGACTTTGTCATTCAATCGAATTGACACTGCAAAGATGAAACAGTATGCAAATTAAAATCGGTTAGTAATCATTTGTTTTCGTTTGTAATTGAATGTAATCGTTTAATTATTTTTAATATCTTTGATTTTAAACTCCTATAGCATGAAATTTTATTTTGAAACCGAACGGCTAATTTTAAGAGAATTCCAAGAAAGTGATTTGGAAGGTATGTTTGAGTTAGATTCTAACCCAGAGGTCCATAAATATTTAGGAAACAATCCTATTACGACACACAAACAAGCTGAAGATAGTATCGCTTTTATACAAGAACAGTATAAAGAGAGGGGCATTGGTAGGTTTGCTTGTATAGAAAAAGCTTCTGGTGACTTTATTGGTTGGTCTGGATTAAAGCTTAATCAAGGAGAAAAAGAAACCTTGAACGGCTTTATCAATTTTATTGACATTGGTTATCGTTTAATTCCACGCTTTTGGGGTAAAGGTTATGCTTCAGAATCTGCTTTTGCTTGTTTAGACTTTGGTTTTAAAAAAATGAATTATGATTTTATTTATGGTGCTGCCGATGTAGAAAATATTGGTTCTAACAAAATTCTACAAAAAATAGGGCTACACTTTATAAATGAATTTGATTATAAGGGAATTGATGTTAACTGGTACGAGCTTAAAAAATTAGACTATGAACAATAAAAAATGCTTAGAATGTGGAGATAGAGTTATTGGTAGGGTTGATAAAAAGTTTTGTTCTGATTATTGTAGAAATGCATATAATAACAAAGTTAATAAGGAGAGTAAAAACCTAATTAGAAATACCAACAACCGCTTACGAAAGAATTATAAAATTCTTTCTGAGTTGAATACTTCTGGTAAAACTAAAGTAACTCGTCGTAAGTTATTTGATAGAGGTTTTGATTTTAAATTCATCACGTCTCTTTACACTACAAAAGCAGGAAGCACCTATTTTTATGTGTATGACCAAGGATATTTAGAGCTAGAAAACGAAATTTATTTACTGGTTAAACAAGATTAATTACTTCCACGTATTCCCTTTTAACTTCATGGCTGCAATGAGTACATCTTTTTGGCTGATTTGTCCTGCTAACTTACCATTTTGAACTATAGGGAAACGTCTTCTACGTGATTTTAAAAATTTATTAGCAGCATCTAAAATATTCATATTTCCATCTATTGTCTCAACTTCTCTAACCATGGCTTTTCCAACCGTATTACTCTTACCAGTTGTTGAGTTATAATACCTACTTTCTGATATTTGTTTTATACAATCACCTTCAGAAATAATTCCTATTAATTCATTTTTTTCGTTAACAACAGGTCCACCAGATATTTTATGCTTTATAAGTATATCTATTGCATCTTCAATAGGTTGTTCTTCTCTAAATGTTATTAATTTTTTGGTCATGTAATCTGATACCAAGATCGGTACACCCTCTTCTTGAGGTGTATTCGTCCTTTTTCCTTGAAAACTTTTAATTGCCATAATACTAAAATTTACTCTTAAATATACTGATTTTTAATCGATTACAATTTACTCCTCTTAAAAAATAAATTACTTACTTTTATAAGTACTAAAATCCAACTATGAAATCATCAAGAAATTACCTTGCAGTTCTCATCATTATTTTAACTGTTTATTGGAGCTTTAACGATATACTTCCAAGTGTAACCTCTTCAAAAAAAGAAATTAGTGCTACTGAATTTTCAATTGATAATGCACTGTATCATTTAAAAAACATTTCTCAAAAGCCACATCATACTGGATCTGAAGAACACAAAAAAGTACAAGATTATCTGGTTCAAGAATTACAAAAACTAAATTTAGAGCCAGAAATTCAATACCAAACTGCTATTAATAAAAAGTGGAGGGCAGCTACTACTACTGAAAATATTATAGCTAAAATTAAAGGAACTGAAAGCGGCAAAGCTTTACTGCTTTTAACTCACTACGATTCCAACCCACATTCATCACTAGGAGCAAGTGATGCGGGTTCTGGTGTCGTAACTATTTTAGAGGGTATAAGAGCTTACTTGGCTGCAAATAAAACACCTAAAAACGATATTATCATACTTTTTTCGGATGCTGAAGAATTAGGACTTTTAGGTGCACAAGCTTTTGTTGAGAATCATCCTTGGGCTAAAGATATTGGGTTAGTACTGAACTTTGAAGCTCGTGGTAGCGGTGGTTCAAGTTATATGTTGATGGAGACTAACGGAAAAAATAAAACATTATTAACCGAATTTTTAAATGCTAACCCAAATTACCCAGCTGCCAATTCTTTAATGTATGGTGTATATAAAAAGCTTCCTAACGATACCGATTTAACTGTTTTTAGAGAAAAAGGCAATATTAACGGATTTAATTTTGCCTTTATTGATGATCATTTTGATTACCATACTGAACAAGATTCATACGAAAGATTAAATAGAGAAACATTATTACATCAAGCTGATTACTTTACCACTTCATTAAATTACTTTACAAATGCTGATCTAACGAACTTAAATAACGATACAGATTATATTTATGTAAACTTTCCTTTTACTAAATTGCTAACATACCCGTTTTCTTGGGTGTTACCAATGCTTATCATTGCCTTTTTGTTATTTATAGCGCTGGTTGCAGTAGGCATATATAAGAAGAAGATGACAGTAATAGGTGTATTAAAAGGTTTTATTCCTTACGTACTGTCTTTAGTATTATGTATAAGTATTTCATACGGATTATGGCAACTGTTGTTAATTATCCATCCACAATATACCGATATGTTGCATGGTTTTACCTATAATGGATATCAATACATTATTGCTTTTGTTCTTTTAAACCTTTGGGTTCTTTTTAAAGTATATAATAAACTAAAAGAAGCTAAAGCCATCGATTTACTAGTCGCTCCTATAACTTTTGGATTAGTTATAAATGTTATAATTTACTTGAATTTACCAGGAGCCGGCTTCTTTATTATTCCTGTTTTTGCTTCTTTATTCATTTTAGCAATCTTACTGTTCATGAATATTAATAAAGCATCTAGAGCTTCGTTATTTGCAATTATATCTATTCCAACAGTATATATGATTGCTCCTATGATTCAATTATTTCCTGTAGCCTTAGGTTTAAAAACATTATTTATTTCTGCCGTACTTTTGGTGTTTATTTTCGGATTAATGCTCCCTGTTTTTTATCAGGAAAAAACTAAAAACGGATGGCAAACGTTGACTGGTTTTCTTGCATTATTATTCTTTGGATATGCAACGTTTAATAGTGGTTTTTCAATTGAGAAGAAAAAGCCTAATAGCTTAGTTTTTATTCAAAATTCTGACACAAACACTTCGTATTGGGCAAGCCACAATAAAACATTGGACGGGTATACAAAACAGTATTTTAGCGATGATTCTAAACAAGGTGGTGCTGATTTAATTTCAGGAAAAAGTAAATACAACACTTCTTTTAATTATTATCAAAAAGCTGAAAATAAAAATATCCGTATTTCTAACATCAAAATTAATCAAGATACAATTATTAATAACCAGCGAAGTATTTCTTTTACAATCACTCCTACTCGTAACATTGATAAATACGAGTTATATACAAACACTCAAATAGAGTTAACTAATTTTACTGTTAATGGAACTTTATACGATAAGGGAAAGGCTTTTGTTGCTGATAAAGGAACCTTGTTAATTTATCAAATGGCAAATACTGATAAAGACTTGACTATCTCTTTTACAATTGATAAAAACACACAACCTGATATTGTGATTAATGAGATATCTAATGATTTATTATCCCACCCTAAGTTTACCATACGACCTAGAAGTGAAATAATGATGCCAATGCCTTTTGTGGTTAACGATGCTATTATTTGTACCCGAAAGCTTAAACTATAAAACAAAAAAGCTCAACTTTAAAAGTTGAGCTTTTTTATATTTTGTTGTCTTTATTTAGTCAATATGAGAAACACGCAAGGTGTTTACCATACCTTTTGCTTTTACAGGCATTGAAGAAAGGTTTATTATAAAATCTCCCGATTTTACATATCCTTTTTCCTTAGCTATTTCGTTAATATCTTCAATAGTATCGTCGGTACTTAATTCTCTGTCGTAGAAATAAGCTCTTACACCCCATAAAAGATTTAACTTTCCTAGAATTCTCTTTTCTGATGAAAATGCTAATACATGTGATTTTGGTCTCCATGCAGAAATTTGAAAGGCTGTGTACCCACTATTTGTTAAAGTTGAGATAGCAGCTGCATCAATATCATCAGCCATTAAAGCTGCATGATGACATACTGATTTTGTGATAAATCTTTTAGTACGTATGTGAGGTGGCTCTTGCGGAACTTCAATTAAATCTGAAAACTCAACACTACCAATAATTTCAGTCATTTTTTGAATAACTCTTACAGGATGTTTCCCTACAGAAGTTTCTCCTGAAAGCATTACAGCATCTGCTCCATCCATAATAGAGTTTGCTACATCATTTACCTCTGCTCTTGTTGGTACAGAGTTTTCAATCATAGTTTCCATCATCTGCGTAGCAATTATAACAGGTATTCTTGCTTGCTTTGCTCTACGAACTAAACTTTTTTGAATTAAAGGTACATCTTGCATAGGTACCTCTACTCCTAAATCTCCACGAGCTACCATTAATCCATCGCAATACGGAATTAAAGCATCTATATTTTCAACAGCTTCAGGTTTTTCTATTTTTGCTATTACAGGAACTCTATAACGTGATTTCTGTTTAATTATATCACGTAAAATACGTAAGTCTTCAGGCGTTCTTACAAATGAAAGGGCAATCCAATCTACCTCCTGCTCTAGCGCAAAAACAACATCCTTTTTGTCTTTTTCAGTTAAAGCTGGTAATGAAATCTTAGTATTTGGTAGGTTTACTCCTTTTTTTGACTTTAAAGCTCCACCAACAACCACTTTAGTAACAACTTCACTTTCCTTATCTGTTGCTGTTACTTCAAATAGTAATTTACCATCATCAACTAAAATCTTCTCTCCTACCTTTACGTCTTTTGGAAAACGTTGGTAAGTCATATATGCTTTTTCTTGTGTTCCTTCACACTTTTCTGTAGTAAAAGTAAAAGTATCTCCTGCTTTTAATTCTACTCCTTCTTGCATTACACCTACTCTTAGTTTTGGTCCTTGCAAATCGGCTAAAATGGCTACATTATAACCTCTTTCTTCATTTATTTCACGTATTTGACGTACACGCTCTTTAACTACTTCATAGTCGGCATGTGAAAAATTAATTCTAAAAACATTTACACCAGCTGCGGCCATATCAGCTAAAATTTCTTTCGTGTTTGTTGCTGGACCTAATGTTGCTACAATTTTTGTTTTCTTGTTGTGTGGCATATAATTAAAAAATTAAAAAATCTTTCGATTTTAATGAGTTTACCTCTATTTCATAAGAGGTTATTATTTGAGGGATTTGTTTTATTACTTCTATAATTTTTACAATTGATTCGTAATCAAAATCTCCTTCTAACTTTAAAAAAAAATCAACTTTTTTCTTTTCTGGTATCAAACGTGTAATCGAATCACTTTGATTAAAAAGACTTATTGATTCTGCTTCAAGAGTTGACTTAAATACATTTGCTATTAAAAACCAATCTTGACATAGTTTTGCATTAGTATATTCGTATACTGTATAAGATGATTGACTACCTTTTTTAATAAAGTCTAAATCGTAACCTGCTCTATTAAACTTAATTTGTAAATGTTCGTTTAATAGGTATGCTAACTTATACTCGTTTAAAGTAGTATGAATTCCAATTAATGTATAATCATCATTGGAAAATTCATTTATATTCACCTCATAAATTGGCATCTAAACAATTATTTGTTTTTGCTAAATTAATGAATGTATAGAAAATTCTATGTAAAATTTACGAAAACGTTTTTGTTTACGTGTTAAGATTTTAGCATTTGATTTTGCATAGCAAAATATACTCTTTTTGCAGCAATTTCTTCTGCCTTTTTCTTAGATGTTGCTCTACCTTTAGCTATGATATTTCCATCAATACTAACACGTACACTGAAGTGTTTTTTACTTTGGTTACCTGAATCTTCATATGATTCAAATTTGTACTTCTTCTTCTGCTTTTGACACCATTCTATAACAAAACCTTTGTAGCTAGATATTTTACCTTCTAATCGCTCGATATCTACATAAGGCATTATTACTTGTTCATAAATAAACTGATGACAATAATTGTAACCTCTATCTAAGTATATTGCTCCTATTAAAGCTTCAAAAATATTTCCATGAATGTTATTACTAACATGCTCTTTAGAAATATTACTTTTTACAAACCTTATTAACTCTAGATCTTTTCCTAAGTTATTTAAATGCTCTCTACTTACAATTTTAGATCGCATTTGAGTTAAATACCCTTCATCTCCCTCAGGTACTTTTTTAAACAAATAAGAAGCAATTACAGTTCCTAAAATAGCATCTCCTAAAAACTCTAAACGTTCGTAGTTAATAGGACGACCGTTACTATCTACTAATTTTAAAGATCTATGCGTAAAAGCTTTTTTATAATACGATAACTTAATTGGTTTAAAATTAAGCAGTTCTTTTAATTCGTAGTAGAAGTTTTCATCCGCTTTGTTTTGGGGTTTAACAATTCTACGAAGAAAGTTCATAAAAGATTAATCTAGTTTTCTAAAGGCTACACAAGCATTATGACCACCAAAACCAAATGTATTGCTCATTGCAACTTTAATCTCTCTTTTTTGAGCTTTGTTTAACGTTAAGTTTAACTCTGGGTTGATGTTTTCATCAACGTTTGTGTGATTAATTGTTGGGGGAACAACACCGTGCTCCATTGCTAATAAAGAAGCGATTGCTTCAATAGCACCAGCAGCACCTAACAAATGTCCTGTCATAGACTTTGTTGAGTTGATATTAATGTTTTTAGCATGATCTCCAAAAACCTCAGAGATTGCTTTTAATTCTGCAACATCTCCTAGGGGGGTTGAAGTACCGTGAGTGTTGATATGGTCTACGTCTTCTGGTTTTATTCCAGCGTTTTCAAGACAGTTTTTCATTACTGCAATTACACCAATTCCATCAGGATGCGGTGCTGTCATGTGGTAAGCATCTGAAGATAACCCTCCACCAATAACTTCTGCATAAATTTTAGCTCCACGAGCTTTTGCATGTTCATATTCTTCTAAGACTATTGCTCCTGCTCCTTCTCCTAAAACGAATCCATCACGTTCAGCATCAAAAGGTCTTGAAGCTGTTTCTGGGCTTTCATTTCTAGTAGATAAGGCATGCATAGCATTAAAACCACCCATACCTGCAATTGTAACAGCAGCTTCACTACCACCAGTTACAACTACATCACAATGACCTAGTCGAATATAGTTTAAAGCATCAATCATTGCATTAGCTGATGATGCACAAGCAGATACTGTAGTATAGTTCGGCCCCATAAATCCATTTTTTATAGAAATATTTCCTGGAGCAATATCTGCAATCATTTTTGGGATAAAGAACGGATTGAAACGAGGAGAACCATCTCCTTCAGCATAATTTAACATCTCATTTTGAAATGTTTCTAAGCCTCCAATACCTGCTCCCCAAATAACGCCAACTCTTAATTTATTAACGTCATCAAGGTTTAATTTAGCATCAGCAATTGCCTCATCAGAAGCAACCATTGCATACTGCGTAAATCTATCCATTTTACGCGCCTCTTTTCTGTTAATAAAATCAGTCGCGTTGAAATCTTTAAGCTCACATGCGAAACGAGTTTTGAACTTGGCAGCATCAAAATACGTTATAGGTGCTGCTCCGCTAACTCCGTTAACCAAGCTATTCCAATACTCTTCTTTATTGTTTCCTATTGGCGTTAATGCGCCAAGTCCAGTTACTACAACTCGTTTTAATTGCATATAATCTTATTTTTTTGCGTCTTCAATATAGCTAATCGCTTGACCTACAGTACCAATGTTTTCTGCTTGATCATCTGGAATTTGAATATCAAATTCTTTCTCGAATTCCATGATTAACTCAACTGTATCTAAAGAATCTGCTCCTAAATCGTTTGTGAAGCTTGCTTCGTTAGTTACTTCGTTATCGTCTACTCCTAATTTGTCTACGATAATTGCTTTTACTCTTGATGCAATGTCTGACATAATTTGTTTGTTTTAAAATTTAAAATCGAGGCAAAAATACAAATCTTAGTTATTAATTCTAACTTTTGCTCAAAAATGTGATGTCTAAAATAAAAAAAATACCTGAATATTTTGCTACAAACACCACCATTGTTAATAATTATTCTTTTTTTTGTAGTAACAAAACAACTAAATTTTAACATGAAACGCATCGTAATTTTTGCTTCTGGTTCTGGTTCTAATGCCGAAAACATCATAAAATACTTCAATTCTACTAAAACTGCAATTGTTACTCATGTGCTTTCTAACAACCAACATGCCAAAGTTTTTGACCGTTGTGAAAAGCTAAACGTTGATGCATCATTATTTGATAGAGAAAGCTTTAGTAAAGATAATACTGTATTGAATTTTTTACTCGCTGAAGCTGATATTATTGTATTAGCGGGTTTTTTATGGCGTATTCCTTCTAAAATTGTTGATGCTTTTCCTAATAAAATAATAAACATACACCCTGCTCTATTACCAAAATATGGAGGAAAAGGAATGTATGGCATGAATGTACACAATGCTGTTAAAGAAAACAATGAAACTGAAACTGGTATTACCATTCATTATGTAAATGAAAATTACGATGAAGGAGCTATTATTTTCCAAGCTAAAACCTCAATTTCTTCTGATGATACTCCAGAAACTATAGCTCAAAAAGTTCACGAATTAGAATATATACATTTTCCTAAGATTATTGAAGAGGTAATATTACAGAATGAGTAAGAAGAAAAAATATTATGTAGTCTGGAAAGGAAAAAAAACAGGTGTTTTTTCATCTTGGGACGCTTGTAAAAAGCAAATTGATGGTTTTACAGGTGCACAATACAAAGCTTTTGCTGATAAAAACGAAGCTGAATTAGCTTTAAAGAAAAGCTATAATGACTATAAAGGAAAAGACACTAAGAAAATAAGCCTTTCTTCAGAAGAAAAAGCCAAATATGGCTCTCCTATTTTAGAAAGTATTTCTGTTGATGCAGCTTGTGCTGGAAACCCTGGCTTAATGGAATATCGAGGTGTTTTAACTAATAACAAGAAGGAGATATTTAAAATGGGACCATTTAAGAATGGTACTAATAATATTGGTGAGTTCTTAGCTCTTGTACATGGAATTGCTTTGTTGAAGAGTAAAAATATGAACTCTCTACCTATTTATTCAGATTCTAAGATAGCTATGAGTTGGGTTAAAAAGAAACAGTGTAGAACTAATATTACATTTGATAGCTCTAATAAAGAGATTTTAGACTTAATTAAACGTGCTGAAACTTGGTTACAGCAAAACTCATTTAAAAACCCTTTGTTAAAGTGGGAAACTAAAGCCTGGGGCGAAATTCCTGCTGATTTTGGCAGAAAATAAAAAACCGAGTATATAAAATACTCGGTCTAATTCTCTTATTCTGCAAAATATTAACTTATTTCACTGCCATTTTGGTCTCTTCCTTCCAAGTTTGTACGCTTGCTATGGCATTATCTTTAAAATCGATTTCTTTCAATCCATCTTCTTTCCACATAAACCACTTACCTACTTTTTTTCCTGCTTCATAATGACCAATAGCCACTTTGTTTCCTTTCTTATCAAAAGAAGTCCAAGTACCTGTTAACTTTTTATCTTTGAAAAAACCTTGCTCTTTAATAGTACCATCTTCATAAAAATAAGTGGCCTTCACCAAATTACCTTCAACTTCATATTTTGGTTCTACATCTTGAGCTTGTAAAAACGATACTGATAACACGCAAGCTGCTATTATTAATTTTTTCATAATCTAAATCTTTTAAAGTTAATACCTGTTAACACAAATATACAAAAAATTTACATATTTGAAACATTCACATAACATTAAATTAACATTAGAAGTTTTTAAGATCTAATTGTCAATTTAAAAGCTTTTTAAAAACCTTATATTTACATGTATTAATCTTTAAAAAAAATTATTATGGCAGTAATGAAAGTTATTGAAATTTTAGCTAATTCTGAGAAAAGTTGGGAAGATGCCACAAGAAAAGCTATTAAACAAGCTTCAAAATCAGTTAAAGGTATTAAATCTGCCTTTGTACAATCACAAAGTGTGGTTGTTAATGATGATGAAATAACTGAATTTAGAGTAAACCTAAAGGTAACTTTTGAAGTAAATTAACCTCAATATAAACTAACTACTTACTATGTGCGGTTTTGGTAGTTACCTGAACCGCATATTTTATCTTTTAATTATCATGAACATTATACAATATTCTCTTTTAGCTCTAGTAGCTTTTATTCATTTATACATTCTTGTACTAGAAATGCTTTTATGGAACAAGCCTAAAGGAATGAAAACTTTTGGTCTAAAATCAAAAACATTTGCTGAAGAAACCAAAGTTATGGCCGCCAATCAAGGTTTATACAATGGCTTTCTTGCAGCTGGTTTAATTTGGTCCATAGTATCACAAAAAATTGATGTGGGTATATTTTTTACGACCTGTGTTTTTATTGCAGGGCTTTATGGTTCTTATTCTACAAAAAAACCTCGTATTTTTGTCATTCAGTCTATACCTGCTTTATTAGGAATAATTAGCCTAATGCTATAAATCAGCCACTACTAACTAAAATCATTTATTAATAACTAAAATTTACCATAAGAAATGGAAAAGTATTTAGAAAAATTTCAGGACCTCATAGTTACATATGCTCCAAAAGCTATTGTTGCTATTATTATTTACATCGTAGGTTCTTACATTATCAATTTAATTCTTAGAGCAGCTAAAAAAGTAATGTCTAAAAGAGATGTAGATATTACGTTACAAAAGTTCTTAGCCAATCTTTTAAACTGGTCTTTAAAAATTCTTTTAATTATTACAGTAATAGCAAAACTGGGTGTTGAAACTACTTCTTTTGCTGCTATTTTAGCCTCAGCTGGTTTAGCTGTTGGTTTAGCTTTACAAGGTTCTTTAGGTAATTTTGCTGGCGGTGTTTTAATTATGCTTTTTAAACCTTTTAAAGTAGGTGATTTAATTGAAGCTCAAGGAGAAATTGGTGTTGTAAAGGAGATTGAAATCTTTACTACCAAGCTTACAGGATTATCTAATAAAGAAATAATTATTCCTAACGGTTCTTTATCTAATGGAAATATTGTTAATTATTCTTCGGAAGGAACTCGTAGAGTGGATTTAACTTTTGGTGTTTCATATGATGCAGATATAAAACAAACTAAAGAAATACTAATGAATGTTATTACATCTCACCCTAAAGTATTAAAAGACCCTGCACCTACAGTAAATGTATCTGAATTAGCAGATAGCTCTGTGAACTTTGCTGTGAGACCTTGGTCTAAAACAGAAGATTATTGGGCTGTATACTTTGATATAACTGAAAACACTAAAATTGCCTTAGATAAAGCTGGAATTGAAATTCCTTACCCTCACTCTGTGGAAATTCATAAAGAGGGTTAACGCTTTTTTTCGGGTGTAACCACAAAATCTTTTAAATAAAAAGGTTCAAAATAAGCGACATCTTCGATGTCGTTTTTTTTGTATTTATCAAAACTCAATTTTACCATTTCTTTCGCAGATGGAAACTCTCCATCAATAAAAACTGCATTTTCGTGCGTAATAACTTCTTTGCACTTTTCTGCTCCATCACCTAAGAAATATACTTTTCCTTTTAACAAGTACTCTTGAAAAGAGTTTTCGGCTATAATTTCAGCTTTTATATCTCTTACTTGTTCGTGTTTAGAATTATATACAGCTGCATATACTTCCATACGACGAGCATCTAACATCGGAATAATTACTCCTTCTTCCGTAGAAACTTTATGAGCCAAAGATTGCAAGGTTTCAATAGATATTAAAGGTTTATCAAATGCAAAACACAAACCTTTTGCTGCTGAAACCCCTATACGTAATCCTGTATAAGAACCGGGACCTTTACTTACTGCAACAGCATCAACATCATTAAAAGAAAGTTTTGCTTCTTCCATTACTTGTTGAATAAATGGATGAAGTTTTTCAGCATGTGAATAATTTCCATCATTTAACTCTTGTATTGCTAAAAGTTCACCTTTATCTGCTACGCTTACCGAACAGTTTTTAGTTGCAGTTTCTATATGTAAGATTGTTGCCAAATCTGAAAATTTATTTTTGGCAAAGATACATTATAAAGAAAAACCTCATTAGTAAAATTCTAACAAGGCTCTTCCAACAATAAATATATCTTTCTTAGTTAGTCAACGATTGACTCTCCGTAGTAAAACTTCAATACTTTCGTTTTAAATACATAATCGTATTTAGCTCTAATCATTGCTCCTTCTGCATTCACTAATCTATTACGTACTTGATCGAAATCAAATTGAGTCATTGACCCATAGTCATAGCTAACTTGAGCATTTTTAAAGGCTTCCTTTTGAGCCTCTAATGATACTTGTGCTGCTTCATATGTTTTAGCAGCTGCTTTTGCGTCTAAATAAGCACTTTCTATTTCTTGTTGTAATTGTAATTTCTGATTTTCAAGAGCTAGCTGAGAAACCTCTTTATTTATTACAGATTTAGTAACCCTATTTTTTGTTTGAAAACGATTAAAGATTGGAATATTTAGTGATAAACCTATATTATATCTAATTCTATCTTTTGTTTGCTTAAAAAAGTACTCATTAGTTTGGCCTGGGAATAGGTTATTAAACTGGTGAAAATAAGAACTACTTGCTCCTATAGAATAAGACAAGTTGGGTAAGTAAGCTCCTTTTTCTAACTTAATATTTAAGTCAGCGTTGCTTACATCTAACTTTGCTCTTTCTATATCTGGCCAAGCAGTTAATGCTTTTTCATATACTACATCTGAGTTATCATATAATAATGCTGCTGAAGGTGAGCCTACTTCAATATCAGCTACATCAAAATCTTTAGAAGGAATTTGCAATAATTGACTTAACCTTAGTAAAGCTATGCTCAAAGTATTTTCTTGTAATACTACACTTTGAACATCATTCGCAGCAGTAGACTCCACATTTAATAAGTCTCCTTTTGGTATTACTCCTCCTTCAAACTGAGCTCTTGCTCTTTCTATTTGCTTTTTACTAATCTCAGCTTGAACTGTTGCAACCTCTAAATTTTCTTTAGCAAACAACACATTTAAGTATTCATTTACTACATTTAAAGAAATATCATTTTCTATTTTTGCTAAATCCAACTCACTTCCTTTAACACTCAATTCTGCCTGTTTTTTTTGGTTAAGATTTCTGAAACCGTTAAAAATAGTTCCTCTACTTGACAGACTGAATGAAGAATTAAAGTTTTGTGTATTCTTTAAAACTCCTGTTTGATCTGGTGATAAACCAGAACTAAAACCAGCACTTGAAGAAGCGTTTAAATCAGGTAAAAAATTTCCTTTAGATATTTCAACGTCCTTTTCAGCTAATTGAACGCTTAAGCGGTTTTGCTTAACTGTAATGTTATTTTTTAGAGCGTAATCTACACACTCTTTAAGTGTCCATTGTTTTTGTGAAAAAACAGCTATAGAACTGAAAATAGCTGCAAATAATGCAATTTTAGTTTTCAAAAGATCAATATTTTTTATTTAAACTCAGTTAGTTTATATTTCTAAAAGTAGAAATATATTGCTTTTCTATTAATTAGAAAAACTAGCAAACAATTTTGTAACCTAACGTGTAAAAACGATAAGTTATTTTTTACTGCGACTATATGACGACTAAAACTGAGAAATGTTACAAAAAATATTCTTAACTTAAGAATACTAGTTTTGAGCTTTCTTTTTATGACGGTAAATAAAGTAAAATAAAAGTCCGACTAATATATATGGAAACACCATTAAATAAGTAATTCCGTTATTTACTCCTTCAGCAATAGTTTCATTACCACCTTCAATCACTGCCTTACACATTGCACATTGTGCAGAAGCATCAAACGAAAATGCAATAAACATTAAAAGTATAATCTTTTTAAACATAATAAGGTGATATCATTAAATAAACAACTACTCCTGTAACCGCTACATATAACCATAACGGAAATGTAATTTTAGCAATTTTCCTATGCTCAGGAAAGTTACCCAAACGAGCTCTCATAAAGGTTATTAAGACAAATGGGATAATGATAATTGATAATAATATATGAGTTATTAAAATAAAAAAGTATACATATTTAATTATCCCTTCTCCTCCAAATTTAGTAGAATCTGAAGTCATATGGTACGCTACATACATTACTAAGAATAATGCTGAGCAAATTATAGCCGTAGTATTTAATTGTTCATGCAATTTTCTCTTACCGTTTTTAATTGCTACTACCGAAGCAACAAGCAATACTGCTGTTAATCCATTTATACTAGCATAAATGGGAGGTAAAAAAGACAATGGCTCTACATTAGGTATTTTAATCCCAAATAAAGCAGCTACTGCAATAGGAATTACAATAGAAACTATAGTAATAAACTTTTTATATTTTTTTTCTTCTGCTGTACTCATGTTATTCTTTAAGTAATAACTTAATATCTTCTTTTAACTCACTAATTTGGTTTCCAAAATTATGCTCATCTAAAGCACGATAATACATAATTGGGTTTCCGTGTTCATCATATCGAGAACGGATATATCCATCTTTATCTACCAATGCAAATAATCCTGAATGCTCAAAACCACCATGGCTCGCTTCTCCTTTACCAGCATATAGCTTGAAACCTTCATTTGATAAATCATATACAACATCCTCTGACTTCCCTGTTAATAAATGCCAATTTTTATGATTTATTCCGTTATTCTTTGCATATTCTTTCAATTGATGTGGTGTATCAATTTCAGGTGTAATTGAAAATGATGCTATCCCAAAATTCGGATTTCCCATAAATTCATTTTGAATTTCCACCATTTGTGCATTCATTAAAGGACAGATAGTAGGACAAGTGGCAAAAAAGAACTCAACTACATACACTTTTCCTTCGTAGTCCTTATTAGTGATTGTTTCACCGTCTTGATTGATAAATTCAAAGTCTGGCACTTTATTGAATTTATGCAAATTAGCTGTTTGGAAGTGTGCTACAATTTTAGGAATTGCATAAATACCAAAAAGCAATACTATTAGTGAAATACCTATGTACGAATAATTTTGTTTTTTCATGTGAGTCTTCCTTAAATTTCTCTATCTGCGTTATTCTTTTTTAATGCCAAACGATATTCAGCCAATACTACCTTAACATCATCTTTCATTTTATTGTTTAATTCAGCTACAGACTTCATATTATAACCAAACAACTTACCTCCTGCACTATCCTCATCATCTGTTCTTCCTCTTAAGCTCCCTTTTTTATCAATTATAAAAGCCTTTGAAGAATGTAGGTTTTTATCTAATGACTGATTTGTTTTAAAACTATCGTACAATACTTCAATTTCTGCTTCACTTGCATAGATAAAGTTCCATTTTATCATGTTTGTAAAAGCTCCTATTTCTTTCTGAAGTTTTTCTACATCTTCTTTAGATTTATTTGAAGCAATAACAATTAACTGGAAATCTTTAAATCCATAAAATGGTTTGTAAATCTTTTCATTAAGGTTAAACAATTCGCCTTTTGCCTCTTCTACATTACTTCCTAAAAAGGTAACTATTGATATTCTTTTATCAAACTGATGCTTTTTACTTATTGAAGAAATATCAATTACATTTTCTGTAAGTACAGGTAACTTTGCAAAGTTATTGATTCCTAATGATAAAAATATATAAAACAATAATGGCACAATAAATAGTGCAAACAATACTATATTTCTTTTTGTTTTATCCATTTTATTATAAATTTAAGTATAAAAAAAGGTGGTTATAACACCACCTTTAATTTTTATTTTATATGATTACCATTTTACTAATGGTGCTAATGTATCGTATAAGTAACCACCTTCTATTAACACTAAGGTTACTAAGTAACATATTAGGAAGACAGCTGTCCAAACGATAGCACGTCTGAACCAAGGCTTTTCTCCTTCTAAGTGCATAAAAGCCCATGCAATATAGTATGCCTTTACAATTGTTAAGATAATGAATATCCAGTTTAACCAACTAGTACCCCATCCATGCAAGTGTAAACTTGCTGGCTTCACAATACCTAAAGCTACCTCTACTGTTGTTACTATTGTTAAGATTGCTAAAACAATCCAAATTCTTTTTGTATTTGATTCGTGTGCGTGACCCATTTTTACTATTGTTTTTTGATTATACTAAGTAGAAGAAGGTAAATACAAATACCCAAACTAAATCTACAAAGTGCCAATATAAACCTACTTTTTCTACCATTTCATAGTGTCCTCTACGCTCATACGTACCTAACACAACATTAAAGAAAATGATAATATTGATTACTATCCCTGAGAATACGTGGAACCCGTGGAATCCTGTAATGAAGAAAAAGAAGTCTGCAAAAATTGGATTACCATATTCGTTTACATGCAAATTTGCTCCTTCTACAACCATTTTAGCTTTTCCTAATTGAGCTAAACTCTCTTCTCTTGATAAAATTATTTTTTGTTTGGTTTCAGGGTTAACTTTTTCAATTCTGATTAATAGAGATGGATCTGCTTTAAAAGCTTCCTGTACTTGAGCTACTGAATATTGAGAAATTGTTGCTTCTTTTTCAAACCACAATCCATTTTCTCTTTGATGTTGAACTCTTTCATCTTTTCTATCATTATGAACAAAATCTGCTAAAGCAATTTGATGACCGTCTTTTACAAATTGTAAAATATGGTTATCTGTAGTTTTAACAGCTCCATAAGAACCATTGATAAAGTTTTTCCATTCCCAAGCCTGAGATCCAACGAAAATCAAACCGAAAACTATCGTAGCAAACATATACCAAGCTACCTTTTTTTGTTGCATTTTATGACCTGCATCTACCGCTAACACCATAGTTACCGATGATACAATTAATATAAACGTCATTAATGCTACGTAGTACATCGGTGCGTGTACACCGTGCAATCCTGGAAAGTGTGTAAATACTTCATCAGCAATAGGCCAAGAATCGATAAACTTAAAACGTGTTAAACCATACGCTGCTAAAAAGCCCGAAAAAGTTAATGCATCTGATACGATGAAAAACCACATCATCATTTTACCATAACTAGCGCCAAATGGTTTCACACCACCTCCGCCCCAGGTCTCCTTGTTGTCAGAATTTACAGCAATATTTGCTCCCATAAATCTCTTATTGTTAATTTTTGTTAAATCAGTGCGCCAAAATTACGCATTTTTCATCATCTAATAAAATAGAAAAAGAAAAATAGATAAATCCAAAGTACATCAACGAAATGCCAAAAGATTGCACCGAGTTCAAACCCAAGCATATCGGCTGAAGAATACTTCTTTTTAAAATGATTATAAATAACGACTAAAAGCACTATCACACCTGCTAATAGGTGTAAAACGTGCATAAATGTAATTCCTATAATAAACGATGTAGACACCGTACTTTCAGGTCCTGTAAAATAAAGCCCTACAGCCTTTAACTCATTAAAACCTACATATTGATACCATACAAAACCTAAACCTAAGACTAAAGTTATCAGTAATAAAGTAAATGAAGCTTGTATATTATCCTTTTTTAATAACTTTTGAGAGAAAAATAACGTAATACTACTTAATACTATTAATACAGTACTAATATAAAATGCTTGAGGTAAATCAAACGTTACCCAATCTTCACGGTTCATACTAACTACATAAGCACTTGTTAACCCTGCAAAAAACATCACCATGCTAATCATGGAAATCCATAACATTGGTTTAGCCGATTTACGTTTAGCTACTTTTAATTCTTCTTTCAATGATTGTTCACTCATTAGTGTAAAAATTTATCTACCACATATATAATGGGCACTATTGTAATATAAAAGACACTCGCTAACATTAATTTACGAGCATCGGTATTTTTTTGTGTTTTATATAATACTATTCCATAGTAAAGCATCATCAGTCCTAATAATAAAATAATTACTGCTGTTATAGGATATATATAAAAGTCTCCCGTCACCTTTAATACAGGCGCGATCGACATTAAAATCATAATACAGGTATAAAAAATAATTTGCACTACTGCACCTTTGTCTTTTTTATCCATAGGAAGCATGTGTAAACCTGCTTTATTATACTCTTCAAACTGCAACCAACCTATTGCCCAAAAATGTGGAAATTGCCAAAAAAATTGGATCATAAATAAGAATCCTGCTTCTATTCCAAATTTACCTGTTGCTGCTACCCAACCTAACATAAAAGGAATAGCGCCAGGAATAGCCCCTACAAAAACAGCTAAAGGCGTTACTGCTTTTAAAGGTGTGTAAGCACTTGTATATAAAAAGATAGAAATTGCTCCAAACAAAGCACATTTCGGATTAATTGCATATAATATAGCTATACCGGCAATAGTAAAAATAGTAGCAATAATTAATGCTGTAGTTGTAGACATTCTTCCTGAAGGTAACGGACGATTTTTTGTGCGTTGCATTACGGCATCAATATCCTTTTCTATTACTTGATTAAAAGCATTTGATGCTCCAACCATTAAGTAGCCTCCTAAAGCTAATAAAACTATTGTAGTATAATTAATCGATTCTGCTCCTAATAAATATCCTGTAATAGAAGTAAAGACCACACTAATTGACAACCCAACTTTCGTTAACTGTTTAAAGTCTTTAACTATTGATTTTATGGAAGTTTTAGTATGTACAGATGAAACAGAATCCACTTCTAATTTTAAAAAATTTCTGCAAAGATATTCCATTCTTATTGAACCACAATAAATTTTTATTGGAATTAAAATTGAAAAAAATTAAAAACTGCTTTGTAATTAAAAAAATGGTGTTATATTTGCACCCGCATTCGCAGTAATGCACGTTCATTAAAATAAAAAATGACTACGCGAAAGTAGCTCAGGGGTAGAGCATCACCTTGCCAAGGTGAGGGTCGCGGGTTCAAATCCCGTCTTTCGCTCAAGCCTTTTTATAAAAGAGTATGCTGAAGTGGTGGAATTGGTAGACACGTTGGACTTAAAATCCAATGAGCCGTAATGCTCGTGCGGGTTCAAGTCCCGCCTTCAGTACCAAGAAACCTCACTTGTATGAGTGAGGTTTCATTTTAAAAGTAGTCATTAACAAAGCACATACGCTGAAGTGGTGGAATTGGTAGACACGTTGGACTTAAAATCCAATGGGCCGTAATGCCCGTGCGGGTTCAAGTCCCGCCTTCAGTACAAAAGCCTTAACATTTATTTGTTAAGGCTTTTTTTGTATCTAAGCTTTTAGAAATATTCTTTGTAATGTATCTTTCAAACGCACGTCTAAACTTCAAAATCGAAATCATGCGAAAGATATTTTTACTTTGTAGTCTTACTTTTTTCTTACACTCTCCTGCACAAACTAGTGTTTTTGATACACTTTTAAAAAAACATGTAGACTCCAATGGAAATGTAAATTATAAAGGTTTTAAAGCAGACGAAGCACAACTTCAAACCTATTTAAATTATTTAGCTGTAACAAAACCTCAAAAATCTTGGTCAACTGCTAAAGTCAAAGCCTTTTGGGCTAACGCTTATAATGCTTATACTATTCAGTTGATTTTAGACAATTATCCTCTTAAAAGCATTATGAATATTAAAAAGAAAGGTAAAGACGCATGGAGTATTCCTTTTGCTAAAGTTGGCGGTACAACATATACCCTAAATCAAATAGAACACGAAATACTTCGCAAAAAATATAACGACCCTAAAATTCATGTCGCTGTAAACTGTGCTTCAAAGTCTTGCCCTAAATTAGCAAACTATGCTTTTACAGAAAATAATTACGAGACAAAAACAAGAGTATTAATGCAAAATTTTGTGAATGACCCTTCTAGGAATAAAATTTCTGAAAACAAGGTGCAGCTCTCTAAAATATTTGAATGGTTCAATGGAGACTTTACTAAAAAAGGTGGTTTAATAGACTTCTTGAATCAATATTCAAATGTAAAAATCAATAAAAAAGCTAAGATTGGCTATTTAGAATATAACTGGTCTTTAAATGGAAGGTAGTATCTCTACAATTTGGTATTTTTACTTTTTATTGGCACCGCCAAAGGGCAAAATATCCTAGAAGCTTGCCTCGAAATTAAAGTCAGTATTAATAAATGCCTCGTGTACTTGCTCCGAGGTAGTTTACTAAAAATAAAAAACATGTCTAAAACATATTACGACCCTGCAGACTTACGTAAGTTTGGTAAAATAACAGAATGGAGTGAAGAATTAGGGAACAAATTCTTTGATTATTACGGAAAAGTTTTTGAAGAAGGTGCTTTAACCGCACGTGAAAAAAGCTTAATTGCTTTGGCTGTTGCACATACTGAACAATGTCCTTATTGTATTGATGCTTATACTAAAGACGGATTACAACGCGGAATTACCAAAGACGAAATGATGGAAGCAATCCATGTTGGAGCCGCTATTAAAAGTGGAGCAACCTTAGTACACGGAGTTCAAATGATGAACAAAGTCAATAAATTAGAAATGTAAGCAGAGAACCAATTTTGATTTTCAAAATTGTGTGAATCGCTTATCCCAACTTTTGATGTATTCTTATTATTAAAACAATAGAAATGAGCAGCTGAAATAAATTCAGCTTTATAGGAAGGATGATGAAAAAATCTTTAAAATCTAGAAACAACGATTTAGCAAACACGCAACGCCAGCTTGAAATCTTATCAAACGGAATTTTTGCTAATGGCGAATTACCTACGTTTGCCAAAAAAATAAAAGAAACCAATCAGTTTCCATTACGTCCTAAAAAATTAGAAATTCTTCAAATTAATTTAGGATACATGTGTAATCAAGTTTGTGCACATTGTCATGTAGATGCAGGTCCTGATCGAAAAGAAATCATGACCAAAGAAACCATGGAACAATGTTTAGAAGTAATTCGAACAACTGGAGCACATACGTTAGATTTAACTGGTGGCGCACCGGAAATGAATCCAAATTTTCGTTGGTTTGTAGAAGAAGCTTCCAAAGCAGGAGTTAAAGATTTTATTGTACGCTCTAACTTAACAATCATCAGAGCAAATAAAAAATATCACGACTTACCTGAATTCTTCAAAAAACATAACGTACATGTGGTTTCTTCTATGCCACATTGGACTCGCGGAAAAACCGACAAACAACGTGGTGATGGTGTTTTCGACAAGTCAATAGAAGCTTTAAAAATGCTTAATGAGGTTGGCTACGGAATTGAAGGAACTGGTTTACAACTAGATTTAGTCTACAATCCATCAGGAGCTTTCTTACCTGGAGATCAAGCAGCTTTAGAAGCTGATTTTAAAAAGGCTTTAAAAGAAGATTTTGATATCGCTTTTAATTCACTTTTTGCCATTACCAATTTACCTATCAGTCGTTTTTTAGATTACCTAATTGCTTCTGAAAATTATGAAGACTATATGTATTCATTAGTAGAAGCCTACAATCCGATGGCAGTAGAAAATGTCATGTGTACCAATACACTATCGGTAAGTTGGGACGGATATTTATATGATTGTGATTTCAATCAAATGTTAAATCTGAAAGTAGCAAGCAAATCACAACACATTTCTGAATATAACGAAGCATTGTTACAAAACAGGAATATTATTATCAATCAACACTGTTATGGTTGTACCGCTGGTGCAGGAAGTAGTTGTCAAGGTACAGTAGCATAGTTCAATGAATTAATAAAAAAATGTAGTAATGTAAAATAGTGTCACATCGAGTGATTTTTCTGATATTTTGGAAGAAAAATTGTATCGAGATGTAATCACTTTAATTCACCATAGATTTTATCAAACACCATTGAATATCTTTTAATATGAAGAACCTCATCTTTCTCTCCTTTTTAATATCCGTAAATTCTTTTTCTCAAAAGAACCTACAACAGTTATTGAAAAAATATAACACTGAAAGTGTTCCCTATATTTCTATTAGTGAACTACAAAAAGAAAAGCCTTTCGACTCCGCTCAAGGTGACAATACAATTTTATTAGATGCTAGAGAACCCAAAGAATTTGAAGTTAGTCATCTTAAAAACGCGATGTGTGTTGGCTATGATTTTTTTAACCTAGAAAATACCTTAGCAAAACTTCCGAAGAACAAAAACACCAAAATTGTGGTGTATTGCTCTTTAGGGATTCGTTCAGAAGACATTGCCGAAAAGCTACAAAAAGAAGGTTTTACCAACATTTTTAACCTATATGGTGGTATTTTTGAATGGAAAAACCAAGGAAACACAATTGTTAATCTACAAAACAATCCTACAGAAAAAGTCCATGCCTTCAATAAAGAATGGAGCAAATGGTTACATAAAGGAGAAAAGGTTTATGAGTAAAAACTTATTATTAATCTTTACCAGAACCCCTGAATTAGGTAAGGTAAAAACACGTTTAGCTAAAACAACTGGAGACAAAGCTGCGTTAGATATTTATAAATTCTTATTAGAACACACTAAACAAGTCACCCAAAATTTATCTTGCGACAAAGCTGTGTACTACTCAGTAAAAGTTCGTGAAAATGATATTTGGGATGCTTCAGTATATCAAAAGCACCTGCAAGATGGAAACGATTTAGGCATACGAATGCACAATGCCTTTCAACAAGCATTTTCTACTGGATATGAAAAAGTAGTGATTATTGGTAGCGATTTGCCCGATTTAACTTCCGAACACATCAATAAAGCTTTTAAAAAACTCAACTCAAACGATGTTGTTATGGGTCCTGCAGAAGATGGTGGTTATTACCTATTGGGCATGAAAAAACTTCATGCAAACATTTTTCAACATAAAGACTGGGGAACCTCAACTGTTAGAAAAGATACGTTGAACGATTTACAAAACGAATCAGTACATTTGTTAGAAACCTTAAATGATGTAGATGTTTTTGAGGATATCAAAAACAACCCAGTATTCAATCAATTTTTAAACTAACCGTCACTCCCCATAATGACAAACACGATATTAAAATGCTAAAAAAACAACAACTACAAGAAACACAAGAATTTCTTCAACATAAAGGAATTTCCAACCCAGAAATAGGAATTGTTTTAGGAACAGGTTTAGGAAAATTAGTAGATGAAATAACCATTGAACAAGAAGTTTCGTATGCTGACATTCCACACTTCCCACAAGCAACTGTAGAATTTCACTCCGGAAAGTTAATTTACGGAACCTTATCGGGCAAAAAGGTGGTGGTTATGTCTGGGCGTTTTCATATGTATGAAGGGTACAACCTATGGGAAGTAACCTACGGTATTAGAACCATGCATGCGTTAGGTATTAGAACTTTGTTAGTTTCTAATGCCGCAGGTGCTATCAACCTATCTTACAAAAAAGGAGATCTAATGCTATTGGAAGATCACTTGAATTTACAAGGAGGTTCTCCCCTAGCCTTTAAAGGAGCAAACGAGTTTGGGAATATTTTTGCCGATATGCTAGAACCATATTCAAAAAAATTGAATACTCAAATGAAAGCTATTGCTAAAGCTAACGACATAGACCTGAAAGAAGGAATATATGCAAGTGTTGTAGGTCCGCAATTGGAAACCAGAGCTGAATACAGAATGTTACAAATTTTAGAAGCAGATGCGGTAGGAATGAGTACCGTACCTGAAGTAATCGTAGCAAAACAACTCAACATTCCGTGTGCAGCCGTTTCGGTATTAACTGATGAGTGTGACCCAAAAAACTTACAACCTGTAGATATTACCGAAATCATTGAAGTTGCCGGAAAAGCAGAACCGAAAATGATTACGCTTTTTAAAGAATTGATAAAAATAGTTTAGCAGTAAACAGTCCTCAGTATGCACTAAAATAGCATACTGTTAACTGAATACTGAATACTGAATACTGAAAATATGAGTTACTTAGAAACCACTAAAGATGTATATAAAGAAGCAGCCTTAACTCCAGATGTTGGGTTGTGCTGTACCACAAATCCTATTTGGGAATTACCTGGATTAAAAATTCCTAAAATTATGCAAGAAATGAACTACGGGTGTGGTTCTACCGTGCATGCTCGCGATTTGACCAACAATCCTAAAATATTATATGTAGGTGTTGGTGGCGGAATGGAATTACTCCAATTTACATATTTCTCACGTCAAAAAAATGGTGTAATTGGAATCGATGTGGTAGATGAAATGCTAGAAGCTTCAGAAAAGAATTTCGTTGAAGCAGAAGCTCAAAACCCTTGGTTTAAAAGTGAGTTTGTTGATTTACGAAAAGGAGATGCGTTACACTTACCTGTAGAAGATAATTCGATTGATGTGGCTGCTCAAAACTGTTTATTCAATATTTTTAAAGCTGAAGAACTGAAAAAAGCCATTGCTGAAATGTACCGTGTATTGAAGCCTCACGGACGTTTGGTAATGAGCGATCCTACCTGTGAACAACCTATGAACGAAACGCTACGTAACGATGAACGTTTGCGTGCCTTATGCTTAAGTGGAAGTTTACCTATTGCTGAATATGTTAAAATGTTGACTGATGCTGGTTTTGGAACCATTGAAATAAGAGCGCGTAAACCATATAGAATTTTAGATCCTAAGAATTATCCTACCGATGAATTGATTTATATCGAATCGATTGAAGTAGCAGCAATTAAAGATCCGATGCCTGCTGACGGACCTTGTGTATTTACAGGAAAAGCAGCAATTTACTTTGGTGATGAGGACTATTTTGATGATGGCGCAGGACACACCTTATTAAAAAACCAACCGTTGGCGATTTGCGAGAAAACAGCAGCCGCTTTAAAAGCGCTAGGAAGAGACGATATATTTTTCTCAGAATCTACCTATCATTACGATGGTGGTGGATGTTGTTAGAAACAAGCTATAAAAACTAGTAAAGCAACCTCAAATGAGGTTGCTTTTTTATTTGATTCTGATTTTCTTTTTGATAAATTCGTTATTAATATTAAGTTATTCATCCTATAAAACTTAAAATCACGCTATGAATCTTGTAAAAAAACATGTTTCTGAAACAAAAGCTTTAATTAATGAAAACTCCAAGGATTGTAGTTCACTAAACAATATAGCTGAATGGATATTAAATATAGGTTATTACCCTGAGCCATATGTAGTACCTCCATGCTTTAAAGTAAGTGGTTTTAAATTATTAGACTCAAGAATAGAAAACAAAAATTATGATGATAACTGGGAGTCAAAAAAACTAGTTAACATATCTTTTCCAAAAACAGGGTTAGTCCAAAGAACATTTGGAATAATTCACCCTGAAATATATCACGATATTGTAAGAGAGTTAATTTCAAATTGGAACGATTTGATGGATCATTTATTTAATGATCAAAATGAAATTTACTCATATAGCTTCCCTATCTCAATACCAAAAAGAGATGGTAGTAAACTAAGATCAGGAAGAATGATCTACGAATTTCTAGAAATGTCTGAAAAGGATTTATCAGCAGAAGCATACAAATATAAACTCCTAACAAAAATAGACATAACAAACTTCTATAATTCTGTCTATACGCATTCAATTTCTTGGGCTTGGGTCGGAGATAGATATGAAGCACTAAAGGATTCAAAAACTTTTATTCAATTAGGCACCAAACTTGACAAATTATTTCAATATGCAAATGACAGACGAACAAATGGTGTAGCTGTAGGTCCCGTTTTAAGCGATATAATAGTTGAAATAATTCTAGCCGAAAGAGACAAAGTCATTACACGTAAATTAAAAGAATTGAAAATTGACTTCTTAGCAACAAGATTCAAAGACGATTATAGATTTTTATGTCAATCTGAAAATGACAGTAAAAAGATTATTAGAACCGTCATTGAGGTCTTAAACGAGTTTAACTTGCAAGTAAATGAAAAAAAAACGTCCGTTGAATTGCTTCCTGAAAGCTTATATCGTAAGCACTCCCTTAAATATGAAACATATTCATTACGTGAAAAATTTAAAAGCAAAAACATTCCTTTTAAAGTTTTCGAAAACACTTACCTTAAAACATTGCAAATCCATCGTGAATTTTTAGGCACAAGTATTTTAGAAAAATTTCTAGGTGAATTAATCGATAACGATACGAGTAAAAAACTTTATAAAAGGTTAAAAATAGATTTTGAGAATATAAACATTCCCAAAGAATCATCTAATTATGAAAAAGTAAGAAGACAAAACATAAAAAAAGGAATTAGCCTATTACTTATATTAAAAAACGAATCTTCTAAAACCTTGAGTAAGGTACTATCAATAATTGAATGTTTAATTTCAAATCCAGAAAACGAATGGTTAATTAATGAGAATTACATTTTTAATATATTTTTATCAGAAATGGAAAACGCTATTTTAAACTCATCAGCTTTTGAATTAATTTGGTTAATTTATTTCACTGAAAAACACGGTCTCTCAATTGACATCACTAGATTAACTAAAAACCTAAAAAAAGAAGGAAAAATAAACAAAACAGAAAATGAGTTAGAGGTTTTAAAAAATCCATTTGTTGCAACTATAAGAAACAAAATGCCTGGAAAAGGCTCATTTCCTAACCCTTTTGGAGAAGAAACATTAACAACTAAAATATTTACTCCTATAAAAGATCTTGGTGAAATTAATTTAATTGATTATTTAGACGTTTTTAGGAGAGAGTAAAAGACCATTTTCTCACAATTTTAACACCTAAAACTCGTTATTTTATACAATGAAAACACTCAAAGAAATACAATTTCAACTTAAAAGAAATAAGAAATTAACCCTTTTATTAAAATCCATAACAGGACTCATTCTTTTTGGTGTTCTTTCTGTTGTAGTGTTATTCTCGTTAGTGTATTTTGAAGTGTTTGGTAAACTCCCTAACAAAGAAGAATTGACATCTATCATCAATGAAGAAGCTTCTTTAGTTTATTCATCAGACGAAGTAATTATAGGTAAAGTATTTGCTGAGAACAGAACTAATGTTCAACTAGAACAAATTCCAAATCATTTAAAAGAAGCACTCATTGCTACAGAGGATAAACGATTCTATTCACACAACGGATACGATGGTCAAAGTTATGCCCGCGTTTTCTTTAGAAGTATTTTACTACAAGATGCCTCAGGTGGTGGCGGTAGTACGATTACACAACAATTAATTAAAAACCTATACGGTAGACAGTACCATGGTTTTTTGAGCATGCCTATCAATAAAATAAAGGAACTCATCATCGCTAGTCGAATGGAAAACCTATATAGCAAAGATGAAATCTTATTGTTGTATTTGAATTCGGTTCCTTTTGGAGAAAATAATTTCGGAGTAGAATCGGCTGCTAATCGATTTTTTAATAAGTCAGTTAACGAATTAAACATCGAAGAATCAGCTGTATTAGTGGGGATGTTAAAAGCCAACACTTATTATAATCCGAGATTAAATCCAGAAAATGCTAAAAAACGACGTAACACGGTGCTTCAATTAATGAACAACGAAGCGTATTTAAGCAATGAAGTTACCGATAGCTTACAAAAACTACCTATTACACTCAACTATCATAACCTTGATATAAATACAACAGCGGGTTATTTTACCTATCAGGTAAAGAAAAAAGCTGCTGAACTCATAAAAAAGAGTAACGAAGCTTCTAACAGCAACTATAACTTAGAAACAGACGGATTAAAAATTCATACAACACTGAATTACGATATTCAGAAAATTGCAGAAAAATCTGCTAAGGAACAGCTCATCGTCAAACAACAACAATTAGACAAAGAATTAGCTTCAAACAGGTTAAAAAATAGGTGGCTACAAAAGCAACAATTCACAGAAAAAGATAAACAAAAGAAAACTATTCAACTCTTTGATTGGGACAGTACAAAAACCATCACAGGAAACAAAATTGATAGTCTTTGGTATTATGATAAAATGCTGAATGCATCTGTATTAGTTACGAATCCGAAGAATGGCGCAGTAATCAGTTGGGTTGGTGGAAATAATTTTAACACACTTCCTTTTGATATGGTTTTATCGCACCGTCAAATAGCTTCGGCTTTTAAACCTTTTTTATATGCTACCGCTCTAGAAAATGGAATTTCTCCATGCGATTATTTTGACAACGAAGAGAAAACCTATCCTGAATACGATAACTGGAAACCACAAAATGATGACCATAGCACCACTCCTGATAAAAAAGTTGCCATGTGGTATGCCTTAATTAAATCGATGAACATTCCTAGTGTAAATCTATATTTTAAACTAGAAAAAGAATGGCTAATCGATACTTGTGAAAAATTATTGTTCCCTGAAATTACCGACAACGCTCCTTCTATTGCTTTAGGAACACTAGATTTATCACTGTTTGAAGCTACAAGAGCTTACGGTTCATTTGCTAATAATGGTGAAATGAACGACTTGTATATGATTAGTAAGATTACAGATAAAGAAGGGAATATCATATACGAAAGTGAAAAGCAAAAGGCAGAAAGAGTATTTAAAGAAGAAAGTACACAAACACTAAATACCATTTTACAACAAGCGGTAGAACAAGGAACAGGAGCCAGTATAAGAAGCAGGTATAAAATCAAAAGTCCGTTAGCCAGTAAAACTGGTACTGCTCAAAATTACACCAACGCTTGGTTTATGGCATATACACCAAATATTGTTCTCGGAACTTGGGTAGGAACTTCTAAAAACGACATACATTTTACTAGTGGAAATGGTTCTGGTTCTTCTTTAGCGCTGCCTATTGTAGCCAACATACTAAAAGAAATAGAAAACAACCCTGAACTCAAGAAAAAATACTTAACCTCTTTTGATATACCAGAAGAAATATCTTCGTCAATAGACTGTCCTCCGTACAGAGAAAAAGGAATTAAAGGTTTTTTCAACAGACTTTTTGGAAAGAAAAAGGAAGAAAATTAACCTAGGCAAACAACGTAGCAAAAGCTTCTTCAATCTTACTAACTAAAATCAGTTTTATCGAATGATTTTTACTAGTAATTTTATTGTACTTTGAGGTTACAAATGTTTTATATCCTAACTTTTCAGCTTCGGTAATACGTTGATCTATCTTGGAAACTGGTCTAATTTCACCTGCCAAACCAACTTCAGCAGCAAAACATACATCGGGATTGATCGCCAAATCTTGATTTGATGATAAAATCGCTGCTACAACTGCTAAGTCTATCGCGGGATCATCTACATGAATTCCACCCGTAACATTTAAAAAGACATCTTTTGCTCCTAATTTGAAACCCGCACGTTTTTCTAACACTGCTAAAATCATGTGTAAACGTTTCAAATTATAACCTGTTGTTGTTCGTTGTGGCGTTCCGTAAACAGCTGTAGAAACTAAGGCTTGAATCTCTATCATCAACGGACGAATGCCTTCCAACGTTGACGCAATAGCAGTACCACTTAAATCGGCATCTTTTTTAGAGATTAAAATTTCTGAAGGATTGGATACTTCTCGTAATCCGTCTGATAACATTTCGTAGATTCCTAATTCAGCCGTAGAACCAAAACGGTTTTTTTGTGAGCGTAAAATTCGATAGGTGTGATTTCTGTCTCCTTCAAATTGCAACACCACATCTACCATGTGTTCTAAAATCTTTGGCCCTGCAATATGCCCTTCTTTATTAATATGCCCTATTAACAACACTGGAGTTGCTGTTTCTTTCGCAAATTTAATGAGTTCTGCGGATGTTTCTCGTATTTGTGATATACTTCCTGGTGAAGCTTCAATAGAGTTGGTATGCAAGGTTTGGATAGAATCGATTACCAACACATCGGGCTGAACTTCTTCTATATTTTTAAAAATCTGCTGGGTATTAGTTTCGGTAAGAATTAAACAGTTAGGATTTTTCCCTTCTACACGCTCAGCACGCATTTTTATCTGCGACTGACTTTCTTCCCCAGAAACATAGAGTACTTTTTGTGGAATTTGTAAGGCGATTTGTAACAATAAGGTTGATTTACCAATTCCAGGCTCTCCTCCCAGTAACACCACAGCTCCTTTTACCAATCCACCACCCAAAACAGTGTCTAACTCTTGATTTTTAGTTCCAAAACGTTCTTCTGGATTCAGTTGAATATCTTCAACTCGTAAAGGTTTTGCAACTCTCTTTTGTGAGCTTGATGGCGATTTCCAATTTCTTTTTTCTTCTTTTTGAATCACTTCCTCAACAATAGTGTTCCATTGTTTACAAGAGCCACATTGCCCTACCCATTGTGCATGTTGTGCTCCACAGTTTTGACAGAAAAAAGTCGTTTTGGTTTTTGCCATTCTATTTGTAAGATTTACCTACAAAGAAAAGAAAACTATTTGTTTTTATTGTAGATGGGTAAGAACAAAAACGCCAACCCTCCAAAGACAATAATCATAGCCGTTTGAGCAGTCCACATAATCCAACCAAAAGCAGTTGCGGGTTCTTCTGCGATTCCAAATAAAGCTAAGGCTCCCGCTACTGCAACAGGATACAATCCTATTCCCCCGTTAGTAGCAGCAATAGCAAATCCTCCGGCAATAAAACCAATTAAAACACCTCCTAAAGGAACATGTAACCCTTCAATTGCTGGAATGGTTGCCCAAAACATTAACACATACATTACCCAGATAAATACAGTATGAAAAATGAATGCCCATTTGTGCTTCATTTTCAAAATGCTAGTAACTCCCTCAACAAGTCCTGCTACAAAATTTTTAATTTTTAGTCCGATTCCTGATTGTGCCTTTTTTACAAAACGTGTAAAAATCACAAATACCAGCACCAAACCTCCTAAAAGAACCCCAATTTTTATCGGATCAAAGTTTTTAGTTAATAATTCAAAAATAAAATCGAATTGTACAAAAAGTGTAATAGCTATGATACTCAACATCATTAACAAATCTGCCATTCGTTCGGCAACGATGGTTCCGAAACCTTTTTCAAACGGAATATTTTCATAGTTAGTCATCACTGCTGCTCGAGAAACTTCCCCTGCTCTTGGCACTGCATAATTCACTAAATATGCTACTAAAACCGCCATGGTACTATTACCAAAATCTGGTTTATAGCCCATCGGCTCAAGTAAAAACTTCCAGCGATAAGCACGAGACAGATGACTTAACACCCCAAAGAACAATCCTAAAGCTATCCAACCGTAATTAGCATCTTTAAAATATTGAACTAAGGTTTCAATTGAAATTTTTGATAATGAATACCAAACTAAAAAACCTCCCAAAATGAGAGGTAATAGTATCTTTGTAATTTTTTTGACTGATAAACTCAAACTATTCTAGCAAGTTGTTTTCTTCGTTAGGAAATACTAATTGTGGTTTAAACTTTTTGGCTTCTTCTAACTCCATAAAAGCATATACAATCAAGATAAGTACATCTCCTTTTTGAACTCTACGGGCTGCAGCTCCATTTAAAGTAATTTCACCACTTTTTCTTGGTCCAGGAATTGCATATGTTTCTAAACGCTCTCCATTATTGTTATTCACAATCTGAACACGTTCTCCTTCAATAATTCCAGCAGCATCCATTAAATCTTCATCAATGGTTATACTTCCTATATAATTTAAATCCGCGTTTGTAACTTTAACACGGTGTATTTTAGATTTTACTACTTGTACTAACATGCTGCAAAAATAGTTGTTTTTTAATGAATACTAAGTTGTTTTTTGATGATTTTAACATTATTACAAAGCTCATTCTTAAGCCTAAACATTAACTTTTTAATTATTCTTTAAACAAATATTATCTATTAAGCGAATGTCTCCTGCAAAAACAGCTATAAAAGCACGATACTGTTTATTTTCTTTAATATCTTTTGCAGTTTGTAATGTTTCCTCATCTGCAATGGTAAAATATTCCAATTCAAGTAATGGATGTTTTTTGAATTGCTTTTCTACCCATTTAGTTAAATCTTCAGGACTTTTTGCTCCAAATTTTTTTTTTGCTTTTTTTAATGTTTTATAAATAAATGGTGCAGCGTCACGGTGTTCTTTTGTTAATCTCGTATTTCGAGAGCTCATAGCTAACCCGTCATCTTCTCTAAAAATTGGTCTTCCTTTAATTTTTACTGGTAAATTATATTTTTCGACTAACTTTTTAATAATTTGTAATTGCTGAAAATCTTTTTTGCCAAAATACGCAGTATCTGGCTCTACAATTTCAAATAAAGTTTTTACTATTGTTCCAACACCATCAAAATGACCATCTCTAAACCTCCCTTCCATTTGATGTTCTAACCCATCAAAATCAAACTCTTCAGAAGTTACATTTTCGGCGTATATTTCTTCTATTGAAGGAAAGAATAACACATCACAATCTACAGATTCCAACAGCGCTACATCACTTTCGTACGTTTTAGGATATTTGTCTAAATCTTCTTTGTTATCAAACTGTGTAGGGTTTACAAAAATACTAACTACAGCAATATCCTTCTTTTTTTTCGCTCTCTTAATAAGCGATAAATGCCCTTGGTGTAGTGCTCCCATAGTTGGGACAAATCCGATTGATTTTTTATCCATTTTTAGAGCGGATAAAAACTCTTTTATTTCGGATTTACTTGTGAAAATTTTCATTGTTATTTTATTGAAATGCATGCAAAATTAGCAATTTAACACGATTTTTGCATTAAATTTCGTATTTTTGCACCTTCAATAAAAGAGACCGATTTAATGAAGGATAAGAGAATTTTATATGTTTCATCAGAGGTAACACCATATTTACCGGAAACAGAATTATCGTCTACCGCATTTAACGTTGCTAAAAATGCACATTCTAAAGGAATTCAAACCCGTATATTTATGCCTCGCTTTGGGGTTATTAACGAGCGAAGGCATCAGTTACATGAAGTTATTCGCCTATCGGGTATGAACTTAATTATCAACGACATGGATATGCCGCTAATAATTAAAGTTGCCTCTATACCTAAAGAAAGGATGCAAGTTTATTTTATTGACAATGACGAATATTTTAAGCGTAAAGCTGTATATTCTGACGAAGATGACAAACTATTTGATGATAATGATGAACGTATGATTTTCTTCGCCAAAGGTGTTGTTGAAACTGTTAAGAAGCTAAACTGGGCTCCTGATATTATTCATGTTCACGGATGGATGGCTTCGTTACTTCCATTATATTTAAGAGAATTTTATAAAGAGGAACCATTGTTTGCTGAGAGCAAGATTGTAACTTCGCTTTACAATAGTGATATTGAGGATTTGGGTAAAGAATTGGCTAACAAAGTTCGCTTTGATAAAATTGAAGATTCTAAAGTAGCTACAATAGAAACACCAAGTCATACTAACATTTTAAAGAGCGCTATTGAAAATTCAGATGCTATTATAAAAGGTAGCGAGGTTTTACCTGAAGAAATTGAAACTTTCATTGAAGAAAGCAATGTAAAGGTTCTAGATTTCCAATCAGAGGAAACTTTAACTGAAGCATATTTAGAATTTTATAAAGAAAACGTTTTAGAATTAAGCGAGTAATGATTAGAAAAATTGGTGTACTTGGTATTAGCTTGCTATGCTTAGCAGCTATTACATCTTGTGAAAAAGATTTTAGCGAGGTTGGAACAAACGTTGTTAACAACGATAAGTTTGAAACAGGAGAAATATTATTGGATGTTGAAATAACACCTATAGATATAGAAAGTGTGCAAGCCGACAATATTAACGCTAGTATTAGTGATTATTGGCTTGGAGTATATAATAACCCCAATGCAGAAAAAATTGAAGCTTCAATCATTTCTCAACTTGGTTATATCTCAAACTTAAACAATAAAGACACAGACACAACTGTATTCAATCTTGATAAGGTTATTTTAAAAATTCCATACCAA
Organism: Tenacibaculum larymnensis; assembly: GCF_028829235.1. GTDB lineage: Bacteria > Bacteroidota > Bacteroidia > Flavobacteriales > Flavobacteriaceae > Polaribacter > Polaribacter larymnensis. The sequence continues at coordinate 126,412 of NZ_JAIWJY010000001.1, forward strand.
GCTACTTCTACAGGCACAACAGATGGAGTTACAAGTTTTAAATTAGATTCTATTTTAGGTAATCCTGATATTGCAACCAATATTCAGGTATTCCAAAATGAAACGTACTTAAACACATTAGACCCTAGTGATCCATCTAAAAGAAACACTTTCTTTTCTGATAAAGAATACTTAGGAAATAATGTATTAAACGAAGGTGGTATTTATGAATTAAAACCCAAAGCTACTGATACAGTATATATATTTGATAGAATTGATAGATCTTCTTCTTTAACTAGTACAACTACTTACAAAGATACTGTTAGAGCTATAAACTCACAAAAACTTAAAGTTCCATTTATAGCAATCCCTCTGGATACTACAAAAATGAAAGCCTTATTCTGGGATAAATTCCATAGCGGAGAATTTGCATCTAAAGACGCTTTTGAAGATTATTTTAGAGGAATTAAAATAGTTGCAACAGGAAGTGATGGATCATTAGTTCCATTAAACCTAGCTTCTTCACCTATCCCATCTATTGATTTTCTTTATACTAAATCTAGTATAAATGGATCAACCATAAAAAAAACCACCAAAGGTGCATTTATCTTTCCCTTATCAGGCATAAGAAATAGTCATTACAAAATGTCTCCTGCTACAACCTCTGCTCCAGCTAATAGTTTTGTTATTCAAGGAACAGCAGGAAGCATGGCTAGAGTTAAGATTTTAGACGAGACTAAAGTTCAAGAGTTGAAAAGCAATAATTGGTTAATTAATGATGCTTCTCTTACTTTTTATATAAATCAAGCAATTAATAATGATGCTGATGTTATTCCTCAACAATTATTCTTATATCAAAATAAGAAAAATGAAACAGGTGGCATTTCACCAACTCACTTAACAGATGCTTATGTTGACCCTACTTTTTTTGGAGGTCTTTTAGAGAAAACTGAAGATGACAGCCCTGAAAAATATACATTTAGAATTACTGATTATATTTCTAAGCTATTATCAGGAGAAGAAAATACAACTATTGATCCTTTAGTTTTAAAAGTATATAACCCTACGGATGCACCTGTTAACAATAATGTTTTAACGACTTCTGTCAAATCTTATAACTGGAACCCAAGAGCAGTGACATTACTTAATGGTGATGAAGCCGCTAATGGAACCAAAAGAGCCGTTTTAAAAATATCATATTCAAAAGAAAAATAACAAGTTGTTATGTGTGGAATCACAGGATATATTGGACATAGAGAAGCTTACCCAATTGTAATTAATGGGCTTAAGCGTTTAGAGTATAGAGGTTATGATAGTGCTGGAATCATGATGTATGACGGAGAAACAATGCACTTATCAAAAACAAAAGGAAAGGTTTCTGACTTAGAGGTAATTACAAATAAAGAAGAGAAAAGAAAAAAAGGAAATATAGGAATTGGTCATACTCGTTGGGCAACTCATGGTGTTCCTAACGATGTAAATTCTCACCCACATTTTTCTCAATCTGGAAACCTTGTAATTGTTCATAATGGAATTATAGAAAACTACGACACCATTAAAAAAGAGTTAACCTCAAGAGGTTATGAATTCAAGAGTGATACAGATACAGAAGTTTTAGTAAACCTTATTGAAGAAATTAAAAAAAGTGAAGGTTGTAAGTTAGGAAAAGCTGTCCAATTAGCTTTAACTAATGTTATCGGAGCTTATGCAATTGCTGTTTTTGACAAAACAAAGCCTAATGAGTTAGTCGTAGCTCGATTAGGTAGTCCTATTGCTATTGGAGTTGGAAAGAACAATGAAGAGTTTTTTGTTGCCTCAGATGCTTCTCCTTTTATTGAATATACAAAAGATGCTATTTACCTTGAAGATGGTGAATTAGCCATTATAAAAAAGGACAAAGGGATTAAAGTTCGTAAAATTGAGAGTGATAAAGAAATTGATGCGAATATTCAAAAATTACAATTAAGCCTTGAACAAATAGAAAAAGGTGGTTATGACCACTTTATGCTAAAAGAAATTTACGAACAACCTAAAGCTATTATAGATACCTATAGAGGTAGAATGCTTGCCAACGAAGGAATTATAAAAATGGCAGGTGTTGATGATAATATGTCTAAGTTCTTAAACGCTGACAGAATTATTATTGTAGCATGTGGTACTTCTTGGCACGCTGGATTAGTAGGAGAATATCTTTTTGAAGACATGGCTCGTATTCCAGTTGAGGTTGAATATGCTTCTGAGTTTAGATACCGCAACCCTATTATTACTCCAAAAGATGTGGTAATTGCCATTTCTCAGTCTGGAGAAACAGCTGATACTTTAGCAGCTATTAAATTAGCTAAATCTAAAGGAGCTTTTGTTTTCGGTGTATGTAACGTTGTTGGTTCTTCTATCGCTAGAGAAACACATGCAGGTGCTTATACACATGCTGGACCTGAAATTGGTGTAGCATCAACTAAAGCATTTACAACACAAATAACAGTACTTTCATTAATTGCTTTAAAACTAGCCCAAGCCAAAGGAACTTTATCTACATCTGCTGTGAATACTTATTTACAAACGATGCAGCAAATTCCTGCTCAGGTAGAAAGTTTATTAAAAATTGATGCCCAAGTTAAAGAAATTGCAGCCGTTTATAAAGACGCTAAAAACTGTTTATATCTAGGTAGAGGATTTAATTTCCCTGTGGCTTTAGAGGGAGCTTTAAAATTAAAAGAAATCTCCTATATCCACGCTGAAGGCTATCCTGCAGCTGAAATGAAGCACGGACCTATTGCCTTAATTGATGAAAACATGCCTGTTTTTGTTATTGCAACAAGTAGAGGACATTATGAGAAAGTAGTAAGTAATATTCAAGAAATTAAGTCTCGTAGCGGAAAAATAGTTGCAATTGTTACTGAAGGTGATGAAACAGTTAAGGAAATAGCTGACCATGTAATTGAAATTCCAGATACAGAGGAAGCTTTTTCTCCTTTGTTAACAACAATACCGTTTCAATTATTGTCATACCATATAGCTGTTATGTTAGGTAAAAATGTTGATCAACCAAGAAACTTAGCAAAGTCGGTTACTGTTGAATAACAATCGATTTTATTTAAAATATAAATCCTGAGAAAAAATTTCTCAGGATTTTTTTATACCTCTTTTTCTAGAGTAATATAGACAGGGAAATGGTCTGAAAAACCACCTTTATAAAAAGGTCCTATAAAAGTTCTAAATGGACTTCCTTCATATTTTCCTTTATATATTTTTAACCAATCTCTGTTATAAATATTAGCATGTAAAAAACTGTGCTTACTTTTTCCCATATCAAAAAAATCTCTTGAAAATATAATTTGATCAAACAAATGCCATTTCTTATAATGGGTTGTGGTTCCTATCCCTTTTTCATACAAAGACTTCATTGGATTATACAAGTCGTTAGACATTAAATGATCTTCAATACTTTTATTTATTGGATTATCATTAAAATCTCCCATAACAATGAATTTCGGAGCATTTTCTTCCTGTTTAATCTTATCCATAACACTACGAGTCAATTGAGCTGCCTTAATTCTGTTTCTTTCTGTTTCTGTTTCTCCTTCTCTTCGTGAAGGCCAATGATTTATTAAAACATGTACTATTTCATCATTAAAAACTCCCTTAACCACTAACAAATCACGCGTATAATCTACTTCACCCTCATCATCTGTTAGTAAAAGTGGGTGTGTTTCAGAAAGTATCACTTCAAAGAAATCTTTATTATACATCAAAGCAACATCAATACCTCTTTCATCAGGTGAATCGTAATGAACATAGTCGTAATTAAACTTTGATAGATTTTCATGCTTTACTAAGTCTTTAACAACTTTGGCATTTTCAACTTCTACCAAACCAACAATAACTGGTGGATGAGCAGATTGATTACTTCCTAACTGACTAATAACAGATGTTATTTTTCTAAGTTTATGATTGTATTTCTTCCTTCCCCATCTTAATTTACCATTTGGTGTATAATCATTATCATAGGTATTTGGATTATCAACAGTGTCAAATAAATTTTCGACATTATAAAAAGCAACGGTATACCTATTTCTTCTTCTATTTGATGTCATTTAAGATTTGTTTACTTCTCGAAAGTACAAAAATGTATGGATCTTATAACATAAAACTAACCTTAGTGATTAACGAATTATATAAAGCTTGAAAATAAATTTATCGATTTTAATAAAAACCACTGGTTTATTTAAAATTCGTCAAAAAAGGAAAGTGAAAAATAGAAATATCTTTAATATTAATTATATGTAAAACAGTTATAAAACGCTCATATACTTTACTTTAAAACAATATTTTATTAATTAAAAATAACACCTTAAAAAACTCATTTACAATACTTTTATATCGTTAATTCTTAACAAAAAAAACTTAAAAACAAACCCTAAAACTTAAAAAATGAAAAAGTTATTTGTATTAATGTTCGTTACTCTAATGAGTACTTCAGTATTTTCAACAAACGAGAACCCTGCAAAAGAGCAGATTAGATCAAAAATAGTTGAACTATTAGGTAACCCTAATTTTGTTCTTGATAAGGAAGTAAAAACTACTGTAGAGTTTATAATAAACAAAAACGGCGAGATCGTTATTTTAAACGTTAACTGTGATACAGAACAAGTTTGTCACTATGTAAAAAGTAGATTAAACTATAAACTTATAAATAAGGAATTAACAGTAAAGAACCACATCTACAAGATGCCTTTAACCATAGAAAAAAGTAGTAGTAAATAATTACTATCCGATTATCCCCTAATAAAAAAAGCCTCATAGAATTCTATGAGGCTTTAATTTTATTTATTGTTCTGTAGATTATACTGCTCCTTGATCAAGCATTGCATCAGCAACCTTAACAAAACCAGCAATATTTGCTCCTTTTACATAATCAACATATCCACCTTCTTGTGTACCATATTTTACACAAGCTTCGTGAATATTATTCATAATAGAGTGTAACTTACTATCTACTTCTTCACGAGTCCAAGATAAACGTAATGAGTTTTGAGACATTTCTAATCCAGATGTTGCTACTCCTCCTGCATTTGAAGCTTTACCTGGTGCAAATAAGATTTTTGCATTGTGAAATACTTCAATAGCCTCTGGAGTAGAAGGCATGTTTGCTCCTTCAGCAACACAAATACATCCATTATCAACTAATGCTTTTGCTTCTTCTCCATTTAACTCATTTTGAGTTGCACATGGTAAAGCTACATCACACTTAGTTCCCCAAGGTCTTTCTCCTTTAAAGAATTTTGCTGATGGGTATTTCTCTACATATTCATGGATTCTTCCACGTTTTACATTCTTTAACTCTTGTACAAAAGCTAATTTCTCAGCATCAATACCATCTTCATCATAGATATAACCTGATGAATCAGATAAAGTTACAACTTTAGCTCCTAGTTGAGTTGCTTTTTCAGTAGCATACTGAGCTACGTTACCAGAACCAGAAACAACTACAGTTTTTCCTTCGAAAGAATCTCCTTTAGTTTTTAACATGTTTTCAGCAAAGTACACATCTCCATAACCTGTAGCTTCAGGACGAATTAATGAACCTCCCCAAGAAGCTCCTTTACCAGTTAATACTCCAGTAAACTCGTTACGTAAACGTTTGTACTGACCAAACATGTAACCAATTTCACGACCACCAACACCAATATCTCCAGCAGGAACATCAGTATCAGGACCAATATGACGTGCTAATTCTGTCATAAAAGATTGACAAAACGCCATAACTTCACGATCAGACTTTCCTTTAGGGTTAAAGTCAGATCCTCCTTTACCACCACCCATAGGTAATGTTGTTAATGAGTTTTTGAAAACTTGCTCAAATCCTAAAAATTTTAAGATTGATAAGTTTACTGAAGGGTGAAAACGTAACCCTCCTTTATAAGGACCAATTGCTGAGTTAAACTCAACTCTATACCCTCTGTTTACTTGAGTTTCTCCGCTATCGTCAACCCAAGGTACTCTAAACATAATAGTACGTTCAGGTTCAACCATACGCTCAAGTAATTTCTTACCTTGATATTTTGGATTATTTTCTATAAACGGAATTACTGTTTCTGCTACTTCATGTACAGCTTGCAAAAACTCTGGTTCATATGTATTACGCTCTTTTACGTAATCCATAAATGCTTGTATCTTAGATTCCATAAACTTAGTTGTTGTTCTGTTATTTTATAATATTAACAATTTTACTATGCAAATATAATTATTTTACTATTCGTTAATTTCTATTTTTCTGTTTATTTCCCTTATTTTATTGGTGTTTTTGCAAACACAACCAAAAGTCCTTTTTTTTACACAAAAAAACGTAAATTTGCACCTTAACTTTTGGAAAGATTATGTTAGACAAGGTAAAAGAATTGATTGGAGAGGTAAATGCTTTTAACGCCACTTCAAAAGAAGAAATAGAAACATTTAGAATTAAGTATTTAGGAAGCAAAGGAATTTTAAAAGATTTATTTGCTGAGTTTAAAAATGTACCTAACGACCAAAAGAAAGAATTTGGGCAAACCATTAATTTACTTAAAAATTCTGCTGAAGAAAAAGTAAACACTTTAAAAGAGGCTATAGAAAATGCTGTTGAAGAAAAAGGTGTTTATGGTGACTTAACACGTCCATCAGAGCCAATTAACTTAGGTTCACGCCACCCAATTTCATTAGTGAAAAATCAAATTATCGAAGTATTTAACCGTATTGGTTTTACTGTTTCTGAAGGACCAGAAATTGAAGATGATTGGCATAACTTTACTGCCTTAAACTTACCAGAATATCACCCAGCACGTGATATGCAGGATACTTTCTTCATTGAAAAGAATCCTGACACGTTGCTAAGAACACATACCTCATCGGTACAAGTACGCTATATGGAAAACAACGAACCTCCAATTCGTACAATTTCTCCAGGGCGTGTGTTTAGAAACGAAGATATATCTGCACGTGCACACTGTATTTTCCACCAAGTAGAAGGATTATACATTGATACTGATGTTTCTTTTGCTGACTTAAAACAAACCTTATTATACTTTACCAAAGAAATGTTTGGTAAATCTAAAATACGTTTACGTCCGTCATATTTCCCATTTACTGAGCCTAGTGCTGAAGTGGATATTTATTGGGGCTTAGAAACTGAAACTGATTACAGAATCACCAAAGGAACTGGTTGGTTAGAGATTATGGGATGTGGTATGGTAGATCCTAATGTATTAAAAAACTGTAATATCGACCCAACTAAGTATAGTGGATATGCCTTCGGAATGGGTATTGAGCGTATTGCAATGCTGTTATACCAAATTCCAGATATTCGTATGTTCTACGAAAATGACAAGCGTTTCTTAGAGCAGTTTAAATCTGTAATTTAATCGCAGGACGATAGCCAAGGGTATTGAGACTTGATTTAAGTGCTAAAATTAGCATCCTATAAGCATCTCGTAAACTTACCCCTGTTTATTTGATTTTTAAATAAGTTCAAACAAAATAAAAGACGAAAGCACTAAACTTTCGTCTTTCCTTTTAAAGAAGTATTCAATGAAAAAAGATATTGAAATCCCTAAAGTAACCGGTGTAGAAATAGCCGTTGTTTTAGAAACAAATGAAATCGATAACAAAGAGGATTGGAATGTATACATTCTTAACAAGAAAGATGTTGATTTAGAAATGGTAGTTATTGTTTCTCAAGGATTCTCAGACACTAAAACTACTTCTGTTTTCCGAAGAAAAATAGACAAGCTTCCTGCAAATAGTTATCAAAAGTTTGAATTAATGAAACCTGAGTTATTTGATTTGGACAATCGTTTTCAGGTAACTTTTTTTGAAAACAATAGGTTACACGATAAAACCTTTATTTTTCAAGCCGAGACTATCCAAGAAGGCTTTTTAAGAGATATTGAATTCTTAGGAAAAAGAGGAATCGTTTGTAAATAAAAATCACAAAAGAACGATAGTTGTTAATTCACAGCTATCGTTCTTTCGTTTATACTCTCTTTTAGTACTTTCGCTTAAAATATCACTTTATGTTTGCAAACATTCAAGACTTAGTTACTCAATTTTCTTCTTGGGTATGGGGAATTCCTTTATTAATACTACTTATTGGTGGCGGTTTATACCTATTTGTCTATTCTGGTTTAATTCCTTTTAGATATATAGGTCATGCCATTGCTATTTTAAGAGGAAAATATGACAAAGCTGATTCTCCTGGAGATTTATCGCATTACGAAGCTTTATCTTCTGCCATTGCAGCTACAGTGGGTATGGGAAATATAAGTGGAGTTGCTATTGCTATTGCAACTGGAGGCCCTGGTGCTATTTTTTGGATGTGGGTAAGTGCCTTTGTAGGTATGGCTACTAAGTTTTTTACCTGTAGCCTATCGGTAATGTATCGTGGAACTGATGAGAACGGAAATGTAAAGGGTGGACCAATGTATGTTATTACTGAAGGGTTAGGAAAAAAGTGGAAACCTTTAGCTTTATTTTTCTCTGCTGCAGGATTAATAGGAACTTTACCTGCTTTTCAAGCAAATCAACTTACACAAACACTGGTAGATGTTTTTCAAGTACACGAAACCAATCATTTTACAGCTAAATTATTATTAGGTATATCCACTGCTATTATTGTAGCTATGGTGATTTTTGGTGGAATAAAACGAATTGGTAGTGTTGCAGGAAAACTAGTTCCTGTAATGGTTGTAGTATATCTTCTCACCGTTTTAACAATTTTGATGTTACGTTTAGAACAAGTTCCTGCAATTTTTTCTTTAATTTTTGAAGATGCTTTTTCGGGAAAATCTGTTTTGGGTGGTGCTTTAGGAGCATTGATAATTACAGGAGTAAAACGTGCTGCCTTTTCTAATGAAGCTGGTTTAGGTACTGCACCTATGATGCATGGAACGGCTAAAACAAAAGAACCTATTCGTGAAGGATTGGTTGCTATGTTAGGCCCAGCTATTGACACCTTGTTAGTTTGTTCTTTGACCGCACTGGCTATTTTGGCTTCGGGAGTTTGGAAAGATTTTGAAGGTAACGGAATTTCTATGACTTTAGCTGCGTTTGATGCTGTACTTCCTCATAATGTTGGGAGTGTTGTTTTAACTATTTGCGTATTGATTTTTGCTTTTTCAACGTTATTTACTTACTCTTTTTACGGGTTGAGTTGTTTAAGCTTCTTGACCAACACTAAAATAGGAAAGAATTACAACTATATTTATATTTTTACAATTGCTGTTGCTTCTATTATAAAACTAGACTTTGTAATTAACTTAATTGATAGCGCCTATGCCCTAATGGCAATACCAACAGTAATTTCAACATTAATTTTAGCTCCTAAAGTAAAAAAAGAAGCCAAAAAGTATTTTCAAAAGTTAAAGACTAATTCTTTCTAATAAGTTTTAGCTCTTCTATAATTTTAGAAGAGGCAGAATCTATTTTTTTAGATGTTTCTTTGATATAATCTTGATGCTTTGCTGAATCTTTTACAACATCTAACGTTGTTTTGGTTGAGTTGATATACCAATCTTTCCATGCTGAAATAATTGATAGTTGTATTGATAAAGAATCGCCTTTTTTTAATGCTATTTCACTTTGTTTCTTTTCTTCTTGAAGTCTTGATAAAGCTGCTTTTTCAATATTTTGGAGTATTGATTTTGCTGTGGTACTATCCGCATTTAATAAAGTATAAGCAGAAGCTAATGAAGCTATCCCAACATTTTTTAGCGTTTTTTGAGACACTTTATCGATTCGATCGTTATCGGTATGATAAAATTGGTCGGTAAAATGCCAGAATAAAACACTAGGAATGTTTCTCTTTAAAAAAGGCACATGATCGCTACCACCTTCAAACGGATTTGTATTCACTATCCAATTCGCTCTTTTTCCTTGTTCTTTAAATTTATCAATTAAAAAATCATTTAGATAGTGTGGAGTCATTTCTTTAAGTTTCATTTTTCTTCCTCCCCACTCAGTATGTTTGTCTTTTCCTCTTGTCCAAATTGCACTAGGATCAGGCATTTTTTCAATTAAAAAAGTACCGCCCGTTTTTTGGGTATCTTCTCCTACCATGTCTAGAGAAATTCCCCACTTAATATCCTTTGCCCTTATACTATCCTCTTTTACATACCTGTTTGTAGAAATAATTTCATCTCCCCATAAAAAGGTTAAGGTTCTATTAGGTATAAATATGTTATTTTTGATAAGCTCAGCTGTAAGTGTAGCCATTTCTAAAGCAACACCTACACCTGTAGCATTGTCATTTGCACCAGGTTCTTGTATGTGAGCACTAAAAACTAATCGTTCTTTAGGATATTTATTCCCCTTAATATCAGCTACAATTGTCAACTCTTCTGATGGATAGATATTCGTTTCAATATGTACATCTAGAAAAACTTTTCCTTTTAACAATTCCTCTTTTAATTTTTCTTTAGCCTTGTAAGACATAGCAATTGCCCAAGATTTAACTTCTTCATTTAACGGAATAGTTCTAAATTGAATAGAAGTGGTGTTTTTTTGAGGTTGTAAATATTTTGGATTACTATAGGTAACCAACCCCAAAGCTCCTCCTTTTACAATAGCTTGGTTAAAGATTTTATGAGGACTTGTTTCAGCAAAAACAATCTTTCCTTTTATATCTAAATCTTTTATTTTTTTTAAGTCTTTAACGTAAACGACCTCTGCTTTAACTCCTTTTTTAGGTGTACTGTAAGAGTTTAAAGCAATCATATTCCTATTTGTGCTATGTTGTAATAGAGGAACCTCTTCTCCATCTATTTTTACAGAAGCATCCACAGATTCCCAAGTAGGATTTTTTAAGGGTCTTTTTTCTATCCTGTAGGTTAAAATATCATTACTCGTAGCACTATCTTCTTTAACGAAACCTGATTTTTCTAATTCTTCAGCAATTTTATATACACTTTTATTAAAGCCAGTATTACCAACAACACGCCAATATTTTTCTACAAAAGAAGTTGTTTCATAAGCCAAATCACCCGTAAATTCTTCATTTAAAACATCGAAATAATTAGAGGTGTTTAAAACTGGAACAACATTTTCTTTCTTACAACTTATAAGTAATAGAATGATAGGTAATAGATAGATTTTTTTTAGCATAACGGGATTTTGTGGCTTTAAAAGTACACTTTTTATAGTTTTTATTTTTAGTTCTTTTACTTATTGAAAAGGACAAAATAAAAATTTTCAGAAAAGATGCCGTTTTAACTTTTCTAAAAAACCAGAAATTCAATCATAATTAGCTTCTTTTTCCAAATCAAAGTGAATAAACCCACCTTAAAAAACCAACACAAAAACCTGTAATACAGCAGTTTATATAAATTAACCTTTTTATGTCCTGTTAGTTTTATTCAAGCCCTTTATCTACAAACAACCAAATACTCAAATATCTATTTATCAGCAAATTAAACTGTCCTTTTATTATTTGACCCTCAATATTAATATTGTTCAAAATAATTAGTAACAAAAAAAACAATGAACAATAACTTCAACATACTTCCTAATGTTACTGGAAAATACATTCATAAATCAATAAAATTGATTGTGTTTTGGATAGTTTTCCCTGTCATAATAGCAACAATTTTATTAATAGTATATGCTAATGAAAAATTAATTAATTTCTTATCTGCTTTATAGTTTACGGCTTATTATCTGGCTCTGGTGGCTTTACTCTCTCCCTATCGGATAATCTTCATAAAAATCTTCAAAGGTTTTATCGGTGGTGTAATGGTCTTTTAATACTTTGTAAACCATTAACACTACTAGTAACTGACCTATAACTGTAAGTATAAACACCCAGCTAAAGCCTATATTAGTATAGACCAAAACAGTAAGCACTAATAAAAAAATAGTGACAAACAACACCCAAAACATCGCCGAATTCTTCATAATCACACATTACCCTATAATTTACAAAAAAATCAACAACTAATAAAACTCTAATCACCTTATAAAGAGTCTTTTTAATCTTTAAGATGACTTTGTAATATTTATTTGAGATAGAAGAAGTAGACTAATTCTCTAAAAAAACCTTAACGTTTTTTTAGCACCTCTCCTTCAAAAAATAGGCCTTCAAAACCAGTTTTTATAAAATTTCTAATGTTTTGGTGATCTGTTCCTTCAGGATTTTTTAAAACATCTTCAAAATAATACTGTCCAAAACAAGCCAAGGTTTCTTCTTTACTGAACCCCTGTTGTATAGCAAATGAAAACACTTTACATGAACCTTGATTTTTTTCAGCTTCATTGTATAAATCTCCATTTTTAAAGGCAGTGGGTGTAAAATTATATACGTTTTCAATCACTGACATAGTATCAGAAAACTCAACTTTTTCTGGTGTACTTTGTATCGTTTCTTTAAATCTATCTAGTGTCATTTTAAAAAGGTTTTACGCTACAAAACAAAAGATTAAAACTCATAAAAACTAACTCGTAGTAATTTTTTACAAACTAACATTTATAGTTAAATTTGCACAGCAAAAATTTCAAGAAATGTACAGAACGCATACTTGTGGTGAATTAAGAGCATCGCACATCAATACTGAAGTTACCCTTGCAGGATGGGTACAAAGAGTTAAGGATAGAGGTAATTTAACGTGGGTCGTAATTCGTGATAGATATGGAATAACACAGTTAATATTTAATGAGGAAAGTCCTGAAGGTTTATTAGAATTATCTAAAAAATTAGGTAGAGAAACAGTTATCCAAGTTAAAGGAAAAGTTATAGAACGTGAGTCTAAAACTAAAAATATGGAAACTGGTGATATTGAGGTTTTAGTTTCTGAATTAACTGTATTAAACGAGGCAAAATTACCCCCTTTTACGATTGAAGATGAAACTGATGGTGGTGAAGATTTACGTATGAAGTATCGTTATTTAGATATCCGTCGTAACCCAGTAAAAAACAGCTTGGTTTTCCGTCATAAAGTATCAATGGAAGTTCGCAAATATTTATCTGACAAAGGATTTATTGATGTGGAAACTCCATATTTAATTAAATCTACTCCAGAAGGAGCACGTGATTTCTTAGTACCTTCGCGTATGAATGCGGGTCAGTTTTATGCCTTACCACAATCACCACAAACCTTTAAGCAGTTGTTAATGGTAGGTGGAATGGATAAATACTTCCAGATTGTAAAGTGTTTTAGAGATGAAGATTTACGTGCCGACCGTCAACCAGAATTTACACAGATAGACTGTGAAATGGCGTTTGTTGAGCAAGAAGATATTTTAGAGATTTTCGAAGGAATGACGCGTCATTTACTAAAAGAAATCAACGGAGTTGAAGTAGAGAAATTCCCAAGAATTACGTTTGATGAAGCAATGCGTAAGTATGGTAACGATAAACCAGACATTCGTTTCGGAATGGAGTTTGGTGAGTTAAATGAAGTTGCACAACATAAAGATTTCAAAGTATTTAACGATACTGAATTAGTGGTTGGTATTGCAGTACCAGGAGGAGCTTCATATACTCGTAAAGAAATTGATAAATTAATCGATTGGGTAAAGCGTCCTCAGGTAGGAGCTTTAGGAATGGTATATGTGAAGTGTAACGAAGACGGAAGCTTTAAATCTTCAGTAGATAAATTTTACGATCAAGAAGATTTAGCTAAATGGGCTGAAGCTACAGGTGCGAAGGCAGGAGATTTAATTTGTGTGCTTTCAGGAAACACTAACAAAGTTCGCGCACAATTAAGCGCTTTACGTATGGAAATGGCTGAGCGTTTAGGTTTACGTAAACCTGATGAGTTTGCTCCGTTATGGGTAATTGATTTCCCTTTATTAGAATTAGATGAAGAAACAGGTCATTATCACGCAATGCACCATCCTTTTACTTCTCCAAAACCAGGACAATTAGCATTATTAGACACTGACCCAGGAGCTGTTAAAGCGAACGCTTACGATTTAGTACTAAACGGAAACGAAATTGGTGGAGGTTCCATTAGAATTCACGATAAAGAAACACAAGCTATCATGTTTAAGCATTTAGGATTTACCGAAGAAGAAGCGAAAGCTCAGTTCGGGTTCTTAATGGATGCTTTTGAATACGGAGCACCACCACACGGAGGTTTAGCTTTTGGTTTAGATAGATTGGTAGCTATTTTAGGAGGTCAAGAAACAATTAGAGATTTTATTGCCTTTCCTAAAAACAATTCAGGACGCGATGTAATGATTGATGCACCTGCAACTATAGACGATGAACAACTACAAGAATTAAGCATCAAGTTAGATGTAAAAGAATAAAAGTAATAACTTTATATAAATCAAAAACCCATGGCAATGCCATGGGTTTTTGATTTATATTATTCGTTTATCTTTTTTCTCCCGATTTCCTTTACTACAATTGTTCCTGAAAGCATGTCGTGTAAACATTGCTTTTTTTCACCCGTAAAGAATAATAAATATCCTACAAAAAAAGTGATAACATTTAAAAAATTACCAAAAAACCTTCCTGTTGCCTGACCAAAAGTTACTTTATTACCATCAATACTCATTAGCTTTATTTGAGCTACTCCCTGACCAACTGTTCTTTCTTTTTCACTACTTTGTTGTAACGACCAATATAACCAAGCAGGCACCAAAGGGATACATAACTGAGGTATAATAATAATTAACGTATCTAAAAACCTGGCTAGAAAACGCTCCCAAAATCCAGCATACTGATATACTATTACCTCATTATACTCTTTAACAATAAGCTCCACTGTACCTTCATTGGTAAAACGGATTTCTTTTTCTTTTGATAACATAGAATTTAATTTTTTATTTCAAGGCGCAATGTTACTAATTTTTTTATTCTGTTTCTATTTTCCTCATACTTTTTAACACGTATTACAACAACAAAAGCTTAATGTATTTCACCTTTAAATATTTTTTCTTCAAACAATGAAACAGATATTAAGTCTTAAAAAATAAAAAATCCTGCAAAATTTGCAGGGTTTTTTATTACCTTTAATGTACGTCTTGAAAAGGTAAAAACTTCACGAAAACAAACCAATAACATATTATGAAACAAGCTATTTCTAAAAAGCTTAATGAATTAGAGTCAACTGCTATTTGCGGTAACGACATTAGCTCTTCTGTTTTGTATGTATCAGCATTGGCTATTGCGTTTGCTGGTCAATACGCATGGATAACATTATTAATCGTATCAGTAGTATTATTTTTATTTCGGAAAATTTATGGTGAAGTAGTTGGTGCAATGCCTTTAAATGGTGGCGCATACAATGCTTTACTTAATACTACCAGTAAGTTAATGGCTTCTTTTGCTGCAACACTTACCATACTTTCTTATATGGCTACAGCTGTTATTTCTGCCAATGAAGCAATTCATTACCTGCATCACTTAATTCCTTCAATGCCCATTATTATATCAACTGTTGGTCTATTGTTGTTTTTTGCTTTATTAACTATTGGAGGTATAACGGAATCCGCTAAAGTAGCTGTCGGAATTTTTTTATTTCATCTACTATCGTTAGTCGTTCTTGCCCTTTTTATCATTATTTATTTGTCTCAAAATGGAATTGACATTCTTTTTAACAACTGGGGGTATCAATCAGAAAACAGTATTTGGTATGCTATATTTTTTGGTTTTGCAGCTTCAATGTTGGGAGTTTCTGGTTTTGAAAGTTCTGCAAACTTTGTTGAAGAACAACAGAAAGGGGTGTTTCCAAAAACGTTAAAAAACATGTGGGTAATTGTAAGTATCATTAACCCTCTAATGGCTGTTTTTGCATTATCTCTTTTCGCAATCCCTGTTTTACAGAGTGCTGATTACCAAAATACTTTATTAGTTCAAATGGGAGAATATGTTGGAGGTGATTGGGTTGCTGCCGTTATAGCTATAGATGCTTTTTTAGTATTAAGTGGAGCCGTTTTAACGAGTTTTGTTGGTGTTACTGGATTGCTGGAACGTATGACATTAGACCGAATTATGCCTCAATTCTTTTTAAAAAAGAATAAAAGAGGTAGCTCTTACCGAATTATTATTTTATTCTTTATCCTCGCTGTTTCTGTATTACTAATAACTAATGGAAATGTTGGCTTATTAGCTGGTGTATATACTATTTCCTTTTTATCGGTAATGGCATTATTTGCGATAGGAAACATCTTGTTAAAGATACGTAGAAATCAGCTTCCTAGACCTGAAAAAGCAGCCTGGGCTTCTGTTTTATTAGCTATAATTGCTGTGTTATGTGCTTTAGCTGGTAATATTTTAATGGAGCCAAAAGATGGTTTACCTAGCAATACTTCAGTCTTTTTAAATTATTTTATTCCAACCATAATTTTTATCATAATTATGTTAAACCGCACTGCTTTATTAAAATTAGTGCTCCAGATAATTTATGCTATTTTTAATCCTTTGAGACGACTCGTTTCAAGTATGGATAGAAAAATAACCAAGACCATTAACAAAATAAACGATCAAGAGTTCGTCTTTTTTACCAAAGGAGATAATATAGCTACTCTTAATAAAGTTATGCTATACATTATTAAAAATGAACACACTAAAAAGATAAAAATTGTATTAGCTCTTGATGAAGGAGACACAATTCCTGAAAACTTGCCTAATGAGATTACTTTTTTAGATAGAGAGTACCCAAAGATTAAAGTAAACTTTCAAGTTGTTCAAGGAAAGTTTAGTCCTGAACTTATTAAGGAACTTTCTGAAAAATGGAACATTCCTATTAATTTTATGTTTATAGGAGCTCCAAGTAATAAATTTCCTTATAAAGTTGAAGAGCTTGGTGGTGTCCGATTAATCGTTTAATAAAAATATCTCTTCTTATTTAATAAATCAAAAGAGGATAGTATCTTTAAGTATTATTAACTAGCTTTTCAAAAATCAACTAAGAGTCTAGAAAACAATGCCTACATCTAAGGAAGCTTATAAAAAAGTATTAATTTGGAGATATAAACATATCTCTGAACGACAGTTTGTATATGTTTTAAGTGTTTTAGTTGGATTTTTAGCAGGTATTGGTACCTTAATTCTTAAAAACCTTACTTTCTACTTTCATAGGATTTTAGAAGATGGTCTTATTAAGGACTATCATCATTCTTTATACTTCATCTTCCCTATTTTAGGGCTGTTTTTAGTGTATTACATTAAAAAATACCTCATCAAAAAAGATATTGGTCATGGTATTTCTACCACCCTACAATCCATTTCTAAAAAAAATGGAATTATAGAGCGTTATAAGATTTATGCTTCTTTAATTACAGCTCCCATAACTGTTGGTTTTGGAGGGTCAGTAGGACTACAAGGCCCTGCTGTAAGTACCGGTGCCGCTTTAGGTTCTGGAGTAGCGCAATTATTTCATATGAACATGAGAACTCGTATGTTATTAATTGGTTGTGCTACTGCAGGGGCTATGTCTTCAATGTTCAAAGCTCCTATTGCTGCTATTATTTTTGCAGTAGAAATTTTTAGTTTAGACCTTGCTTTTGCATCGTTAGTTCCGTTATTATTAGCATCTGTTTCTGCTGTAATTACTTCTTATTTCTTTTTAGGAAAGGATGTACTATTTAGTGTGCAACTTCAGGATGCTTTTGAAATTAACGACCTCATCTTTTAC
This sequence comes from Tenacibaculum larymnensis, assembly GCF_028829235.1. Taxonomy (GTDB): domain Bacteria; phylum Bacteroidota; class Bacteroidia; order Flavobacteriales; family Flavobacteriaceae; genus Polaribacter; species Polaribacter larymnensis. The sequence continues at coordinate 144,003 of NZ_JAIWJY010000001.1, forward strand.
ATTGCTTTGGCAATTTTTACAGGGTTTTCTTCTGTATATTTTTCTAAAATTTATTTTAGAATTATTAATTTTTTCAAAAAATACAATCCTTTTAAGCGATTAGTCTTTGGCGGAATCGCCATTGGTTTAATGCTTTTTTTAATTCCTCCACTATTTGGTGAAGGTTATGGAATTATCAATAATTTATTATCTGAAAACGCTAGTGATGCGCTTAAAAGCATTCACTATAACATTGATTTTGAAAATGTTTGGATGATTATTATTTTTCTGTTAATTATTGGTGTTTTTAAAGTAATTGCCATGACGACAACTTTTGCTGCTGGTGGAGTTGGTGGAATTTTTATCCCTACACTTGTTATGGGAAGCGCTTTAGGAAATGTTACTGCTAAAATTATTAACCAATTTGGATTTGATGTCTCAGAAACTAACTTTACGTTAATTGGAATGACAGGCTTAATGGCAGGGGTTTTACATGCTCCTTTAACGGCTATTTTCTTAATTGCTGAAATTACTGGAGGTTATGATTTATTTGTTCCGCTAATGCTTGTTTCTGCCGTTTCTTATGCTATTACTAAGTATTTTGTTTCTAATTCTATTTACACTATCGAACTAGCTAAACGTGGTGAACTTATTACTCACAATAAGGACAAGAATGTAATGATGATGATGAAGATTAGTAAAATTATTGAAAAAAACTTTATTAAAATTCATCCTGAGATGACTTTGGGAGAAATGCTAAAACAAGCTGTTTCTAAATCAAAAAGAAATATTTTTCCTGTGGTTGATAGTGAAAATAAGTTTAGAGGAATTGTTTTATTAGATGATATTCGTCCCATGATGTTTAATCAAGATCTTTACGAAACAACTACAGTAAGGGATATTATGAAAATAGCTCCCGCCATTATTTTTTATGATGACGACACTGAAAAAGTGATGCAAAAATTTAAAGAAAGTGGCGCATGGAACTTACCTGTTGTTAAAAATGGAGTTTATGTTGGTTTTATATCTAAATCAAAACTGCTTTCTGTATATAGAAACAAACTAATTGAGGTTACTGTTTAGTTCAATACTCTTAGTTCACATTTTGAAGTAAAAAAATAGCTCCCTTCTTTAGATTGCTTAGGCACTCTATTATCTACACACATATAACGCAACTCACAATCTTTACATTCATCTATTACATCTTTATTAACACTCCAATACTTTTGAAACTGTTCTGAATCTACAACCGCTTCCAGCTCCTTTAAACTTAGTCTTGCTATGTTACCAAATAGCTCTTCAGTTTCTGGAGCATTTAATACCCCTCCTTCTTTATTTATAAAAATCTTTTTATTAAAGTATGTATTATATTTTTGAGATTCTGTAAATAAGGATATGTTTATCTTGAAAAAATATTCTTTTTTATTTACAAATTGCTTAGGTGATGTAATAAGAATTTTTGAAGATGATGTTTTTAACTGTTCGTCACTTAAGAGAAAAATTGTTTCTATCCTTTTATTCTCAACTATAAGTTGTTCATAATCGGTTATTTTTTTTTCTTTATTAAATGGTGTTTCAAACACAACGGAGAAAATAGAAGAGGTGGTTAATTTTTCCATAATATCTTTCATAAGAAGAAATGATTTAGGAGCGTCAATTTTAAGATACAAGTATTCACAGCCTAATGCTGTAAGGTATGCTAATATTTTTTCGAACAAAGGATATGTTATTTCACTTATCTCAATAATTGCATTTGATATTTTAGCAGGAGACGTCCATTTCATACTCAATTTAGGAAACAACTCCAGCTCATCTTTATCTATTAAAAATGTAAGCTCTTTATTTGTTAAAAATTGAAGGTACTCTTCTACGACCTGCTCATTATCTTTACCACAAAATTCAAATATTTCTGAAATAGTACATTCTTCGAATAACTGAATGAAGTTGTATAAATCGTTAGGAATATTAAACATTTGTTTTCTTTGCAAGTCGTATATAATAGATTTATCTTTCCCTAAAACCGGAATACAATTAGAAAACATTCTTACATATTTATTACTGTTATTCATTAATTGGGTGTTGTATTGTTATTGACTTGTAAAAACTTCTTTTTAAAGCATACCTATCGTGATATTTTTCTATCGATATTCTATTGTGAATTAACGACATAGAGCTGTTACTAATAGATTTTATTTCTGATAAATAGATTACTGCTGGTAATTTGTTTTTATACTCTTCTTTCGTTTTGTTTAATAACTGTTGTGCTTCTTTTTGAGATATCATAGTTTTTGAGTTTGTACGCTATTTTTTCTTCTAAATAGTAATTACATGGATAAGAAACCATACCAAATTGCCCTATAGGATTTACTTCTAAGAAAACATATTGTTTAGAGGGTGTGTAAATTAAATCGAAAGAACAACTCGTTAAATTTAGTTTTTCTGCCAACGTTTTTAATTTTATTTCAATGTCTAATGGTAGATTAAACGGAATTGTTCTATTAGGTTTTTGATTATTATAACATCTAAAATCTGTTTTAGTTTGTTCGTCTAACTGAGAGAAAATAGCCATTGAATAAAACTCTCCATCCAAAAAATAACTGCGTATTTCGAGTGTCTTTTTAATATTTTCTTGAAATAAACTAATCCCAAAAGTATTGTCAAATAAATCAGTTTTCTCTGTATTTATCGATGTTGTATAGGTAGGCAGCCAATAAGTATCACCATACAAACTCATGGGGTCATTGATTGGCTTTGTAATTAACAATTTGTTTTTTAATTCTTCTCTTAAAACTTTTTTTTGATTTGTTATGGTGGTTTTAGGAATACACAACCCCAATTGTTTCGCTAAGGTTAATACAATAAGTTTATTAACTTTTTTAAAGTTATAATTATTTATAGAAGGTTTTTGATGTAGTAAAAAATGTAAGTACTCAAATAAATCTTTTTTTTCCCCATTATAAAACTCAGTTATTTTATCTCCTATAAAATCTTTTATCTCAATACAATCATCCAGCTTAAAGTTTCCTCTACGATACCAAACCGAGGTAATTTCATTAAAATTAACTATTGCATCTTTAGTGGTAATAAACACCTCAGAGGTGTTTATATTTACGGTTAAGCTGTTTATAAGCTCATTATTATTAAGCAGTATAAAATCTTCTTTTAAATAGCTAAGCCATCTTATTATATCAATGGTACTTTCATCTTGTTCTATAGATAAAATTAATATCATACTTCAATTATTTAACCCATTCTGCCAAAATAGAATTAACAGAATGGGTTATTAAGAACTAATTAATCTTTATAACCATCAGTTCCAGTATTAACCCCGTCTACATAGGTTCCAATACTAAAACTACCCACGTAGTCTTCTTCTCTCTCGTCTCTCCAATAAACTCCAGATCCGTAGTAAAGACCTCCTTTAGTTGTGTCCATCTCATTTTGAGACATTTCAAACTCTTTTAATGATTTCATTTTTGAATTCATAATAAATATTAATTTGGTTACCTACTCTATTTACTATGGGATTTTCGGCTTACTCCCTTTACTAACCATGTCAATTCTTAAATATTTTTACTTCCCTGTTTTAAAAAGTTAGATACAAATATTGAATTTTTAACAAGGTAAAATTGAAGTACTAGGGAACTATTTATAAAATTAGGAGGTACTATTTAAAAATTATAACAGCTTAATAAAGTTAATTTCTAATTCTAAAATCGTTTTTTGTTTTTTTATGAGCGTCTCCATAAAACTTCTTAAACAAATGAGTGTGTTACAAACTTTTTTTGATATATATAATGAAGTATTACACCTACAATCATCTACAAAAAACCTTGTTAACTGAACTCAAGTAATGTGGTTGTTACCATAGCAACATGAGCTATACTCTTAAATTTTTTAAAAAATATAGCTCTCTGATTTTCGTAAATTTCTTGAAATATATAAGCCTATTATCTAGTTAAAAAAGTAACCATTTTATCAGGAAAATCGGTAAAACCGCCGTCAACATTTGCTTCGAAAAGCAATACTTGCATCATTTCTTCAAAAGAAGTAAACTCATCTAGTTGATCTGATCTAAAGGTATATTGATGTACTTTTAAGCCTAGTTTATGAGCTTCTTCAACCAATGTTGTAAACTTCCACTGAGTTCCTTCTTTCTTATCTAAAATTTGCTTGTACCAAGGTCCTAACCCATCAGCATAGGCTGCAAAATGTTTAAGCTGTTTGGTTTCCTCAGGGAACTCAATTAACTGCACTAAAAACAATTCCGATTGTAATTGAGTACGCACTCGCTCTAATTCTTTGGCGTCAAAACATTGAAACATACATTTATCTTTCTTGGTTATATAACCGTATTCTGAAAGAATGTTCAGCGTAATTTTGGCAATGTCTTTTCCATTTTGATGATGAAATTCAGGGTTTTTAATTTCTGGATAAATTCCAATATTTTTTCCTGTAGAAGTATTTAATCCTTGAATTAACTCTATTTCCTCTTGTAAAGAATGTAGTTTAAAGTTTCCTTTTCCCTTTGGGAATCGATTCGGATACACTTGTACTCCTGTTTTTGGATTGAATCGCTCAGTTACACTCAATTGTTGTAACTCATCAAATGTAAAATCAATTACATAAAAACGTTCGTCTTCTCGTTTTCTTTCTGGAAATTTTTCAGCCACATCAGTAACATCATCCAAATAAATATCATGAATCACTACAGGAACATTATCTTTACTTAATACTAGATCTTGTTCTATATAATCAGGATTCATAGCATACGCCATGGCTTTAGCTTCCATAGTGTGTTCTGGTAAATATCCTGAGGCACCTCTATGGGCAATTACTATTTTCTTTTGCATATTAGTTGTTTTAGTTTCTGTCTTGCATCCGAAGAAAAGAGATAAGAAAAACAGTACATAAATTTGTTTCATTATTTACAGATATACTTGAGCGGTTAGAACTAACATTGTAAAAACTGTTAAAATAATTACTAATGGAATTACAAACTTCAACCATTTATCATAACCAACTTTCACAATAGCTAGGGATGCTAAAATTAACCCTGTTGGGTTGATAAAAGCAAATAAACCCATACCGTATTGATACGTATTTACAATCACCTCTCTACCTACTCCAACGGTATCGGCTAAAGGTGACATGATAGGCATTGTTAGTACTGCCATACCTGATGAACTTGGAATAAAAAAGGATAAACCTGAGTAAATAAACAGCATTACATTAGTAAAAATTCCTTTAGACATCCCAGTAGTAAACTCACTTGCATGTTGTAAAATAGTATCGCTAATTAAACCTTGCTCCATTAATACAGAAACTCCACGAGCAATACCAATAATAAAAGCTACTCCTAATAAATCTCCTGCCCCTTTAATAAAAGTATTTACAAAGTTTTCTTCTTTCATTCTAGCTAAAAAACCTATTAAAATAGCCCCTATTAAAAACACAACAGTCATTTCTTCAAACCACCAACCTAAGCGAGAAACTCCATAAATCATGATTACAAAGCACATTGCAAAAATGGTTAGTATAATTCTTAACCTACCTGTTAAACTGTGCGTATTTGAAGTTGAGCTCCCAAAAAGATTTTCAATCATCTCTTTTTGATCGTAAATAATAGATTTTGTTGGGTCTTTTTGAACTTTGTTTGCGTAACGTAAAATATAAATGACACAAATTATAATTCCTCCAATTAACATTAATAACCTTCCTGTAAAGCCTGTTGTCCAATTAATTCCTGCTGCATCTGAAGCTATTATAACACTAAACGGATTTACTGTTGAGCACATTGTACCTATAGATGATCCAATATACACACATGCTAAAGCTACTATGGCATCGTATTTTGCTGCTAAAAATATTGGAATTAATATCGGATAAAAGGCAATGGTTTCTTCTGCTAATCCAAAAGTTGTTCCTCCTACGGCTATTAAGGTTGTTACTACAAATATGAGCCAGTATTCTTTTCCTTTTAATGTTTTTGCTAACCAAGCTATTCCAGCATCAAAAGCGCCTGTGAAGTTCATTATTCCTATAATGCCTCCTAAAATCAAAACAAATAAAATTATATCAGAAGATTGAATAATTCCTTTTATAGGAGATTTAAAAAAGTCTAAAAAACCTTGTGGTTTTGGATCTAACTGTGTGTATGTTCCTGGTACACTAATTGGTTTTCCTATATCTCCGTTAGTAAACTTTTCTAATGGGATTTTAATACCTAAGTCTTCTAATGTTTCTTGACTTGCAAGCATTGTCTTTTTATCCTCTAAATGTATGTAAGTAAAAGAATTGCTGTTTTCTTGATATTGTAAGGTATCGAACTTGCCTGCAGGTATAAACCATGTTAAAACAGCAACTAATCCTGCTATTAATAATAAGATAGTATGTGGAGTTGGAAATTTAATATTCTTCAAGACAATGAATTATTATTTATATCCATAAAAGTAAAAAAAACCAAGAGATGCACATCTCTTGGTTTAATAATAATTAAAATAATTATTGGGAATATTGAAAAAAGACTTTGGTTTTCTAATTTAACATAGAAGCTCTAGCTCCTCCTGGTTGAAAGATTGCTCTCATTCTATTTCGTTGACCGTCTGTAAACATATACATACAAGCATCGTCTGTATAATCCATATAGTTCATTGTCATATCCGCAGACTTACAATTAACTGTTGGGTATGAAGGACAACCATAATTAGGTCCATCAGAAGCTGGTGTATCTTCTACAAAATCGTCTTGACGACATCTACCATCACCCCAAATATGACGTAAGTTTAAATAATGTCCTATTTCATGAGTTAAAGTTCTTCCTTCATTATAAGGTGCTGCAGAACCTCCTGGTAAACTAGAATATAATAAAACTACTCCATCGGTAGCTGAGTTTCCTCCTGGAAATTGAGCATATCCTAAAATTCCACCTCCAATATTACATACCCATATATTTAAATGAGTTTCTGGAGTAATTGGTGGATAAGCTTGCTTTACTGCATCATTTGTTCCCCATGAAGATCTAGAGTCATCATACCTAAAAGTACCTGCTAGCGTAAAAGTTATTTCAGTATTAGTAGCGTCATTAATAAAATCAGTGGCTCCTGATGGTAATTGATTTGTGTTTGGACTTGTAAAATCACTATTAATGACATTCATTTGTGATTGTACTTGTGAGTTTGTAACCGCACTAGCATTTGGAAGTACAATATGAAAGTATACAGGGATATCAATACTTAAACCATCATCTATTGGTTCAACATCAACATCTCCATCACCTCCTCCATTATTTCCTCCGTTTCCACCTCCTGGTGTTCCATCAGGTTTTTTACTGTTTAAAAACTTTCTTGTGGCGTATTCTATGTCATACATTTTCTTATACAATCCTGGAGTTTCATTTACTTGTCGATTTAAAACCTTCATGGAATAACATTTACTAGATACAGTTCCTTTCGATGCGACCTCATCAGTTTTTACATAAAAGTCACTCATATCTACAGCTACTTCCTGTGATATTTCTTGTTTATCATTAGTTTCATCTTGACAGCTTGTTAACAAGCTTGCTATTACTACAAGCCCTAGAAAAAGTTTTTTCATTTTTTAAGTTTTAAAGAGTTAGTTAAAATTTTCATTTTATAGCTATCCAATTTACAAATAACAAAAACAAATAAAAACAGGGAAAACACCTGATAAACATCAACTTAACCTCCTTTTTAACATTAAGAGCTTAGTTATTTTCTAAATAAAAAAGCCAAGAGATTTAAATCTCTTGGCTTTATAATAATTGTAATAATTATTGAGAACGTCTTAAAAAAAGACTTTGGTTTTCTAGTTTAACATAGAAGCTCTAGCTCCTCCAGAAGCAAATAAAGCTCTCATTCTGTTACGTTGACCATCTGTAAACATATACATACAAGCATCGTTTGTATAGTCCATATAGTTCATTGTCATATCAGCAGATTTACAGCTAACATCTGGGAAAGTTGGACATCCGTAGTTTGAAGCATCAGAAGATGGAGTATCAGCTACGAAATCGTCTTGACGACATCTTCCGTCTCCCCAAATGTGACGTAAATTTAAGTAGTGACCAATTTCGTGAGTTGCAGTTCTACCCATGTTGTATGGAGCAGAAGAACCACCTGGTAAACTTCCTGCTAATAACACTACACCATCAGTAGAAGAGTTTCCTCCTGGGAATTGAGCATATCCTAAGATACCTCCTCCTATTTCACACACCCAAATGTTTAAGTGAGTTGATGGAGTAATTGGAGGGTAAGCAGCTTTTACAGCATCGTTAGTTCCCCAAGAAGACTTAGAGTCGTTATGTCTAAAAGTACCTGCTAATGTAAATTGAATTCCTGTATCAGTAGCATCATTGATAAAATCAGAAGCTCCTGAAGGAAGTTGATTTGTATTTGGATTACTAAAGTCATCATTTAACACATTCATTTGTGCTTGGATTTGACTATCAGAAACACTATTTGCATTTGGTAAAACAACGTGTACGTATACAGGAATATTAATAGTTCCTAAACCGTCTTCGATTGGTAATACATCCACATCTCCTCCACCAGTATCTCCACCTCCTGGTTTACCTTTCGCTGTTGTTAACTTTCTTGTAGCATACTCAATATTATACATTTTCTTGTATAATCCTGGGTTTTCTTTTACTTGTCTGTTTAAAACTCTCATTGAGTGACATTGCTCAGATCCTCCTTTGTGAGAAACTTCTTCAGTTTCTACGTAGAAGTCGCTCATATCAATTGATTGTTGAGGGTCTAACGCTTCATCTTTAGCGTTTTCCTGACATCCTACTAAAACTGAGGCTGCTACAGCTAGTGTTAAAAAAATTCTTTTCATGTTGTGAAAAATTAAAAAAATTAGTTATTGAAAAAAACTGCCTTAAAGGCAATAAACTCGTTAAAAAACTCAAAAGAGAAAGTTTCAACAATTAAATTGTTAAATACCTACTACTTTGACAATTATTTGAAGGGTTTTTTAACGATGTGCAATATATAATTTTTTTTTAATGCTAAGAAAAAGTTAAAGAAAAGTTAATTTCTTAGGCTTTATCACTTGCGACCTTCCATTTTTTAACATTACCGAAATGTTAAAATTTAACAAAAAGAATAAAAAAACGTCAATTTTAAACAAATTAAATCGTCAATACGATAATTTTAAAGTCAAAAAATCATTTTTTACACAACACAAACAGACTGTTTTAAAGTAGTCTAAAAAACATATCTTTACACTCTATTAAAAAATTAATTATGGAAAACTCATTTAACTCAAAAGTGCTTGTTGCACAAGTATCAGAAGCTGATAGAATTGCATTTTACAAAAAAACTTACGCACATGTTGCTGGAGGTGTATTATTATTTGTTTTGTTTGAATATTTATTTTTACAAAGTGCTACTATTGTTGAATTTGCCTTATCTATGACGCAAGGCTATAAATGGTTATTACTACTAGGTGGTTTTATGTTAATTACCAACTACGCTGAAAGTACTGCTTTAAAAACCTCTGATAAAAACTTACAATACTTAGCATATTCAGGGTATATCTTTGCTGAAGCATTTATTTTTATTCCGCTAATTTATATTGCGATAGCGTACACTAACAACTTTGATGTTATTAAACAAGCAGGGATTGTTACACTATCGTTGTTTGTTGGAATTTCATCAATCGTTTTTATTACCAAAAAAGATTTTTCTTTTATAAGAGCTGGATTGTCAGTTGGATTCTTTATTGCAATAGGATTGATTATCGCTGGTGCTTTATTCGGGTTTAATTTAGGGTTATGGTTTTCTGTTGGAATGTGTGTGTTAGCAGCTGGTTCTATTTTGTATCAAACTTCTAACTTAGTTCACAAATTTTCTACAGATGATTACATTCCTGCTGCACTAGGGTTATTTGCTTCTTTAATGCTATTATTCTGGTATGTATTACAAATATTTATGTCAAGAGATTAATAAGAAACTATTATATAAAAAAGCCTCCACTTGGAGGCTTTTTTTATTCTTATCTAAATTAAGTTCCTTTTAACTTAACATCATCTGTGCTTTCTTAACAGCACTTACCAATACATCAACTTCTTCTTTAGTATTATAAAAAGAAAAAGAAGCTCGTACTGTACCTGGAATACAATAAAAGTCCATAATAGGTTGAGCACAATGGTGTCCTGTACGAACCGCTACTCCTAGTTTATCTAAAATTGCACCGACATCATACGGATGAATTCCTTCTAAATTAAAAGATATTACTGATGTTTTATTAGAAGTACCGTAAATTTTCAATCCATCTATTTTTTCTAACTCTTGCGTTGCATACGATAACAATTCGTTTTCTTGCTTTTCAATAGTATCAAAACCAACTGAATTCATATAATCAATAGCAACTCCAAAGGCTATTCCTCCACAAATATTAGGTGTTCCAGCTTCGAATTTATGAGGCAATCCAGCGTAGGTAGTTTTTTCAAATGTTACAGTTTCAATCATTTCTCCTCCTCCTTGGTATGGTGGTAATAACTGTAACAATTCTTCTTTTCCATATAACATTCCAACACCTGTTGGCCCACACATTTTATGAGCTGAAGCTACATAAAAATCAGCATCTAATGCTTGAACATCTGGTTTTATGTGAGGTACTGCTTGTGCACCATCAATCAACACATAAGCACCAAATTTATGAGCAGCGTGGATAATTTCTTTTACAGGGTTAATTGTTCCCAATGCATTCGACACGTGGTTACAAAAAACTAATTTTGTTTTTGGATTCAATAATTCATGATAAATATCCATTCGTAACGAACCATCTTCATCCATCGGAATTACTTTTAAAACAGCTCCTGTTTTTTCGCATAACATTTGCCAAGGCACAATGTTAGAATGATGCTCTAAAGCAGATACAATTATCTCATCACCCTCTTGTAAAATAGATGCGAAACCAGATGCTACAATATTAACTCCATGTGTTGTTCCTGAAGTTAATATAATTTCATAAGAATGCTTCGCATTGAAATGTTTTTGAATCTTAATTCTGGCTTCCTCATACTTATCAGTTGCTTCCTGACTTAATGTATGTACACCTCTATGAATATTTGCATTATAATTGGAATAATAATCAACAATAGCATCAATTACTACCTGAGGTGTTTGCGAAGTGGCTCCGTTATCTAAATACACTAATTTTTTCCCATGTACTTCTCTATTTAAAATAGGAAAATCAGCTCGAATTTTATCTATACTAAACATGTAAAATATCAAATTTAGCACAAAGGTAGGGCTTGCGTTTCAAATACAAACATCAAACAATTAAATTCTTACATTTGCTAGAAACCTCTCACATGAAAAATTTTAAAAGAATCCTTTTTCTTATTTTAATTGCCCTTGCAATTACTATTTTTTACAACTATCCGAAGCTAAATATTCTTGCAGGATACTCCGCTAAAAATACAGCTTCATCAGTATTTCTAGCCAAAAGAAGTTTAGAGTTTACCGATGCTAATGACAATAACTTTTCTCCTATAAATATTACTTCTGATGAAATTAATACAGAAGAAAAATCTGCTACAGGTTCCGTATACGGGTTACTAAAAAGAAAGGCTGTATACAGAGAAGGCCTTGGTGCTGTTTTAGTTACAGATGATTTTGACATCACCAAACCTCAACTCACTCCTAAACGTTCTAAACCAGACAATATCACTCCTTTTCCTTATGGAAATGCAAATCATAAAGACACTATTTTCACTAACATTGATTATACAAAACTAAATGAGACTATTGATACTATTTTTAATGTTAGAAATCAAACACGTTCGGTAGTAGTGGTATATAAAAACAAAATTATTGCTGAAAAATATGATACTGGTTTTACCAAAGAATCGAAGCAACTAGGTTGGTCTATGACTAAAAGTATTACGGGTACTTTGTTCGGAATTTTAAAATGTCAAGGAAAAGTTGATGTTCAAGAAAATAACTTGTTTTCTGAATGGGAAAACGATGACCGTAAAAACATTACAATCCATAATTTATTACAAATGAATTCTGGTTTAGAATGGAACGAAGATTACAATAGTATTTCTGATGCTACCAAGATGCTTTTTTTAGAAAAGGATATGACCAAAGTTCAAGTGAACAAACCTTTAGTAGGAAAACCCAATGAAACTTGGAATTATTCTTCGGGAACCTCTAATTTGTTATCTGGTATTTTACGAACAAAATTCGAAACACACCAAGAGTATCTTGATTTTTGGTATAGTGCTTTGATTGATAAAATAGGCATGAACTCTATGATTGTTGAAACCGACATGAGCAATCACTTTGTAGGTTCTTCATACGCTTGGGCAACTGCAAGAGATTGGGCTAAACTAGGCTTATTATACCTACATAATGGTGAATGGAACGGAGAACATTTGTTTGATAAAGATTGGGTAAGCTATGCTACAACCCCTACTCCTACTTCAAATGGTTGGTATGGTGCTCAAATTTGGTTAAATGCTGGTGGTAGATATCCTGATGCACCAAAAAATATGTTTTCTTTTAATGGGTATAAAGGTCAAAATGTATTTATTTTGCCTAGTCAAAATTTGGTAGTTGTTCGTACAGGACTTACTAAAAATGCAGACGTAAACACCTTGTTAAAAGGAATTATAAATTCTATTAAAAATTAAACCATGAATCCTTTTTATTACGTGCTTTCTATAAACGGATTGCTTTTTTTATTCAGTGTTATTTTTCACTTTTTCCCACCTAAAAAGATTAATGCCATTTATGGGTACCGTACGAATAAAACTATGAAGAATGATACTATATGGCAATTTGCCAATGCCTTTTTTACCAAAGAATTTATGAAATACTCAGCAATTTCATTAGTTGCAGCTTTGGTTTTAGCCTTCATATCAAAAGAATTAACATGGCAACCTATGGCAATTATGTTATTGTCACTAGCGGTATCTGTTGTTAAAACTGAACAAGAGATAAATAAGAATTTTGATCAGGATGGAAATAAGAAGTAAAAAATTCTTCAAGATGTTTTAATCAAAAGACCTTGATGTTTTTACAAAGCATCAAGGTCTTTTTTTATATCTACTCATATCTTACATCCGCAAAAAAGCCAACAGTAAAAAATTGTTTTCACAACAACTTTAAACAAACACTTTAACTTTCTTTTTATGAGTTAAATACAACAATGACCCTAAGAGCAAACAAAAACATAGTATATTTACTACTGGATAAAAGTATTTGTTAACCTATATAACAACAAAATGAAGGGCCTGTAAAATTAATTCACATAATTAAACCAATTAATTACAATGGCTTTACTCAACAACAATGATGGCTCTACAACAATTTGTGAGCTAATTAACAAACAAATGATAGCTCATCCTCAACGAGACGCTATTATAGACGGAACTACTCATATAGAGTACACTACTTTAATTAAACGTAGTAATAAAGTAGCTGGAGAACTCAAAAGTAAAGGAATAAAACCTGGAGCTTTAATTGGAGTCTGCATGAACCGTTCGTGGGAATTGGTAGCAACTCTAATAGGTATTATGCAAGCTGGGTACGCGTATATACCATTAGACCCTGCATACCCTAAAGATCGCATAGAATATATGTTAGAACATTCTCGTACTTCTGCAGTTTTTGTCGACTCTGATATTAGTGCAAACCTATGTAAAAAAGTTCAAGAATTAATTTGGATTGATAAAATAGGCAACCATACAGACACAAAAATTTATGCGTCACCAAATGAATTAGCTTATGTGATTTATACCTCAGGATCTACTGGACGACCCAAAGGTGTTGCTATTGAACATCAAAACCTAATTCCTCTGGTAAACTCTATGAAACAACTATTTACTGAAGACGATTTAAAAGGTACACTCGCTGCAGCTTCTGTTTGTTTTGACACCTCTGTCATGGAAATTTTTGGTACGCTATCATTAGGAGGGACTGTTATACTAGCCAAAAATGCGCTAGAGCTTACTTCTCTTCCTTCCGTTAATCTTATTACAATGATTGTAATGGTTCCCTCAGCAGTACAAGCCATTATCTCATCAAAAGAATTGCCTAAAAACTTACAGTGTTTAGTGTTTGGAGGCGAAGCCCTTAAGCGCTCTTTAGTAAAACAAGTATACCAACATAAACCTAATTTAAAAATTTTCAATGCTTATGGACCTACAGAAGATACTGTATATGCTACCATAGCTAGAATACATAAAGAAGATGAGCTTATTACTATTGGTACTTCTGTACCTGGTTCGCGTGCTTATATTTTAGATGAAAATCTTCAAATTGTTCCCAATGGAGAAGTGGGAGAATTACACCTTTCAGGAAATAAAGTAGCCCATGGCTATTTATTTGATGAAGAACTAACAAAAAAAAGGTTTATCAATGTAAAGTTTAACAACCAAAATACAAGTATTCGTTTATATAAAACAGGTGATTTATGTCGTTGGACTACTAATAATGAAATAGAGTTTGTTGGTCGCGCCGATCAACAAGTTAAAATAAGAGGACATCGAATTGAACTTGAAGAAATAGAAACAGTTATTGAGGAAATTGAGTCCGTTGATGCTGCCGCTGTAGCGATTTCTGAAGGAAATATAGGACAAAAAATATTAGTTGCTTACGTAGTTAATACTCATGGAAAAGAAGTAAAGACTACTGATGTAATATCCCACGTGCATCAATTATTACCCAAATACATGGTTCCACAAATTGTTAAACAAATAGATGAGCTTCCTTTGCTTCCTAATGATAAGCTTGACAGAAAAAAACTAACCAACCTTTCTATCGAGCTATCTTCTGAACTGGTAACCGATGATTCTCAACACTATCAAAAACCTACAAAGCAACACACTTTTTCAAATGATTATAAAGAACACCTATTACGAACCATTCAAAATGAAGTAGCTAAACTTCTTACCATGAACAACTCAGCAAATGTATTGCCTGATGATTCATTTGACAACCTTGGAATAGATTCGTTAACCACACTAGAGCTCAGTAGTAGGTTAAGTAACATGTTACAGCTAGATATTAGTGCGTATGATATCTTTGAAAACCCTACGCCCAATGCCTTAATTAATCATATAATTGGCTCAAAAGAAAACACCAAAGAAAACAAGAACTTAAAATTAAAAACAGATACGCTTACAAGTTTTCAAACCCATATCCAGTCCAGTCATCCTACTTTTCAAGCAGCTAAGGTTTCTGCATGGTCAGTAAACGATAAAAGCAAACTAGTGCAAGAAGTATTGCAAATGGTAAACGATACCCGTAGAAATCCATACAGTAAAGTGTTACTTACTGGTAGTGCTACCAAAGGATTAGTAGGAGACGCTTATAATGATGAAACACAAGAAGCAATTATTTGGACAACAAATCTGTACCTAGGATTAAATCGTGATCCTGAAGTAATAAAAGAAGCTGCTATTTCTTTAGAAAAGTATGGAACAGGTATGGGAACATCTGCTGCAGCCTCAGGTATGACGCATCAGCATCTTGAATTTGAAGAAGAGTTTGCTGATTTAGTAGGAAAGCCCAGTGCTTGCTTGTTTCCTACAGGTTATACTGCTAATGTAGGTGCTGTGGCTGGACTTTTAGGAAGAAACGACATGGTTCTTATAGATCAACTCTGTCATGCCTCAATTGTAGATGGAGCAAGGTTGTGTGGTGCTACTGTAAGAACTTTTAAACACAATGATGCTGAAGATCTAGAAGATATTTTACAGTCAGAAGCATCTCCGTATCGTACTATTTTAGTAGTACTAGAAGGTGTTTATAGTATGGGAGAAGGAGCAGCTCCAGTAGCAAAAATTGTTAAAACGGCTAAAAAATATAATGCCCTCACTTTAGTAGATGAGGCTCATTCTTTCGGTTTTTATGGTAAAGGTGGTGCAGGAATATGTGCAGCACAGGGAGTAACCGAAGAAGCAGATTTTATCATGACAACGTTAAGCAAAGCCTTAGGAAGTCTTGGAGGCGTGGTAGCTGCCAGTAAAGAACATATCGACTTATTAAAATCATCTTCGAGAGCCTATATCTTTCAAGCTTCTATTAGTCCCGCTGATATGGCAGCAGCATTAACTGCATTAAGAAGACTGAGAAAAGATGATGAGCTACGTCAGAGATTATGGGATACGACTTACTACATGCGTCAAAAATTTGAAGAAGCTGGATACGATTTAGGCACTGGTGATGGTCCTATTGTTACGCCTCATTTTGCAGATAAAGATAAGCTTTACGCTATTGTACAAAAACTATACAAACTAGGTATTCAAACATCTGCAGTTACTTATCCTATTGTTGAAAGTGGAAGAGGGCGTCTTCGATTAATTTGCTCCGCCGCACATACCCGTGAAGATGTAGATAAAACATTGGCTGCTCTGATTAAAGCGGAACGAGAAGTTGACGTTTTACTTAAAGAACAACAAAAAGATAAAAGAAACACAACTGTTTCTTTTTCTGAATTAGAAAATTGGGCTAAAAGTTTTTCATACTACTTAAAAACAGTAATCAATGAAAACACACCTAACTTAGCTATAGAGTTAAAAAACAATGAAAATCCTGACACTATATCTATCTTAATAAAAGATAACAAGGTTACTCTTAATCATAACTCTACTTATGAACTACCTACTTGTTCTCTACTTATAAGTGAAAAAGCTGCTATAGACGCTTTAGAGTCTTTTAATATTCAAGACTTATTAAGTACTATTTCAAATGGTTATTGTACTTTAAAAGGTCAAATAGAGCCTTTTGTTTGGCTAATTGGGCGTATTTCAGAATATGATAAAGCTACTGTTTTACAAGTAAATTAACGAGTATTCATATTCTTAAGACAAACTTATCTAAACGTTTTAACTAAAAGACCTTGATGTTTTTGTAAAAACATCAAGGTCTTTTTTTAAACTCATACGTGTCTTTTTTATTGACCGTCTTAATTCATTATTTTTTATACTCTTCTTTAAGCAGTGTAATATCATCAATAATTTTCTGCATATTTTCTTTTTTGGTTCCATCATACGAACCTCTTATACGTCCCTCTTTGTCAATTAACACAAAGTTTTCAGTATGAACCCAGTCATTCTCTCCCCCATCACCTTCATCCAACACAGCAAAATAGTGCTTTCGTGCTAAGTTGTAAATATGTTTCTTTTTTCCTGTAGTTACATTCCATTTTCCATCAATCACACCTTTTTCATCAGCATACTTTCGTAATTGTGGTACGCTATCCATTACTGGAGTTACGGAGTGTGACAAAAACATAATATCGTCATCATTTTTATAATGTTCTTGCAGCTCACTCATATTATACGCCATCGCAATACAAATAGTTTGACAACGGGTAAAAAAGAAATCAGCTATATATATCTTTCCTTTATAATCAGCGTTCGTAATGGTATCTCCATTCTGGTTAATTAAGGTAAAATCTCCTACTCTATGGTTTTTTGTTCTATTTCTCACAGAAGCATCAACCAATTTTGGATTAATATCAGCAGGGTTATAAATAGGCAACTTTTTGTCAACCTTTACTAAGTGATAAAAAACAGGTACACCAATAGCACAGAAAACTAAAATAAAAATTAAGGTGCTTTTTGACTTTTTAAAGAATTTAAAATCCACAGTACTAAAATTTTCTGCAAAAATACGACTAAAAACAGCGTTTATAAACCACTATACTAAAAACTTTGTTAAAACAAATGCGCAACTGTTACACAAACTTTTAGAACTGTACTGAAAAACGTACATTTGTCAGATTTTAAATTTAGACGAACACCATTTATGGAAATTTTAATAAAAGCATCACAATTCATTTTAAGCTTATCGCTCTTAATCGTTTTACACGAGTTAGGACACTTTATTCCAGCAAAATTATTCAAAACCCGTGTAGAAAAATTCTACCTTTTTTTCGATTATAAATTCTCTTTATTTAAAAAGAAGGTTGGTGAAACAGTTTATGGTATTGGTTGGATTCCGTTAGGTGGTTACGTTAAGATTGCAGGAATGATTGATGAGAGTATGGATACCGAACAAATGCAAAAACCTGCGCAACCATGGGAGTTTCGTTCTAAACCTGCATGGCAACGTTTAATTATTATGCTAGGTGGAGTTATTGTTAATTTTGTGTTAGGTATTTTAATTTACATCTGTTTAATGTGGGCTTATGGTGAGAAATACTTACCTAATGAAAGTTTAAAAGATGGTGTTTGGGTTCAAGATCAATTAGGAAAAGATTTAGGTTTAGAAACTGGAGATAAAATCTTAACAATTGACGGACAAAAAATTGAAAAATTTAGAGAGCTTCCGTTAGAGTTTATTAACGGTACTAATTACACTGTTGAAAGAAACGGAACTGTTCTTGAAAAAGAAATTCCAACCGATTTTATTTCAAAATTAGTTGATAGAGGTAAGGATGCTGGAGCTTTTATAATGTACAGACAACCTTTTGTTATTGGACAAATCCCTGAAGATTCTCCAAATATAAAAAGTGAATTACAAAAGAAAGATATTATAACTGCTATTAATGGTATTTCTACTCCTTATTTTGATCAGGTTCAAGTAGTTTTAGAAAGTAAAAAAGGTCAAGAAATAAATGTTACTGTTAAACGAGGTAACCAAAACATAACTATTCCTGCTAAGGTTTCTGATGAAGGAAAATTAGGAATTTATGCTACAAACTTACCTTTAACAGATTTAGAAAAACTAGGTTACTATAACTTAGCGGAAAAAACATATACTTTTGGAGAAGCTATTCCTGCTGGTACAAATAAAGCTTGGACAACCTTAACCAACTATATTAAGCAAATGAAAAAGATTTTAAACCCTAGTACGGGTGCTTATAAAGGTTTAGGTGGATTTATCTCTATCGGAAGTATATTTCCTTCAGAATTTAGCTGGGAAACATTCTGGAACATTACAGCATTCTTATCAATTATGTTAGGATTTATGAATTTATTACCAATCCCTGCTTTAGATGGTGGTCATGTTGTATTCACCTTGTGGGAAATGATTACGGGTAAAAAACCAGGTGATAAGTTCTTAGAATATGCTCAAATTACAGGATTTATCTTATTAATAGCATTATTACTATTCGCCAATGGAAACGATATATTTAGGTTGTTTAAATAACCTATAAACAATACAAAATAAAAAAGCATCGTACTAAGTACGATGCTTTTTTATTTATGTTATATTTTAACTTGGCTTGATTACTTATTTAAGTTTTCTGCTGCACGACGTTCTAACTCTGCTTGAAACTCTTCCATAACAGGTTTTACTGTACTTTCTGGTATATCTGCTACCTTAATATACATTAATCCATCAATTGCATTATTAAACTTAGGATCTACGTTAAACGCAACTAAACGAGCATTCTGTTTTACGTACTTTTTAATTAATACCGGAATACGTAACTCTCCTGGCTCAAGCTCATCAATAATCTTATCAAACTTTTGCATATCTGCCTCTGTAGCATCAAATACAAAATCTTTATCAGCATCTTTTAGCTTTACTTTAAATTCTTTCTTTGGTCTAATATATTGTGCCACATACGGATCGTAATAATGAGATTTCATGAACTCAATCATTAATGATTTTGAGAATTCAGAAAACTGATTACTTATACTTACTCCTCCCATTAAATACTTATGCTCTGGATAACGTAATGTAACATGCACAATTCCTTTCCACAGTAAGAATAATGGCATTGGTTTTTGTTGATATTCTTTAATAATGAAAGCACGTCCCATTTCAATGGTTTTTTCCATCATAGGGTACAATTCTGGCTCTATTCTAAATAATGTTTGAATATAAAAACCATTTATTCCGTGTTTCTTATAAATATCTTTTCCTAACCCCATTCTATAGGCTCCTACCAATCTATTTTGTTGGTCGTCCCATAAAAATAAGTGGTGGTAATATTTATCAAATCTATCTAGATCAATAGGTTTATTTGTTCCTTCTCCTACTTCTCTGAACGTAATTTCACGTAAACGACCTATTTCATGCAAAATATTTGGTATTTCTTTTGCGCTTGCAAAAAACACCTCATAGTTCTTACTTTGTAATAATCTACTTCCTTTTTCTCGTAAAGCATCAACTTCTTTTACAAATAAATCTGGTGATTTTTGAGATGTAATTTTTTTAGCTTTCTTCGGAATTTTTAAATTGTGTGTTGACAATATCTTTGGAGATGCTTTCTCATACGGATTCGCCAACATATACGTTTTTCTACGTAAAAATTGATAAAAATCAGGTATCTCTGTAAATGAATCTTGATCTTTAACTGATATAGGTTTACCAATTCTTACTTTAATAACTCTATTTTTCTGAGATAATAATTCTGACGGAAGTTTTGCTGTTCTTAATGTATCACTAATTTTAGATAATGTATAAAACAGCTGACTATTTTTAGCATGAAAATAAATAGGAATTACAGGTACTTTAGCTTTTTTAATTAAACGTACAGCTCCTTGCTCCCATTCTTTATCTACCATTAGCTTTCCATCACGATACGTAGATACTTCACCTGCTGGGAAAAGTCCTAATGGCTTTCCTTCTCTTAAATGTAATAAGGCATTTTTAATTCCTGATACACTCGATTTAGCATCCTTATGATTTTCAAAAGGATTTACTGGCATTACATAGGGCTTTAAAGGCTCTATTCTGTGCAATAAAAAATTTGCTATAATCTTGTAATCAGTTCTATGCTCTAATAAGAGTTTTAATAATAAAATACCATCTATCCCTCCAAGCGGATGGTTAGAAATAGTTATAAATGGTCCTTCTTTAGGAATACGTTTTAAATCTTCTTCTGGAATTTCAAACTCAATTTGAAACTCATCTAACAAACCATTTAAAAAAGGTAAATCTTTTTTGTGCTTGTGCTTGTTATAAATTTCATTGGCGGTAGAAATTCGCAAAACTTTCATCAGCAACCAACCTGAAAACGTTCCGAAAACGCCGAACTTGTCGGCCCCTATTGCTTTTGCAACTTCTTTAGGTGTTACTAATCCCATACATAGTTATCAATTGACATAACTGCAAATATAATCGATTTTTTGCAAGCTTTACATGTTTTCTTGAATCACTAACTGTGCAGTTTCAGTATTTATTTGACGAATGATTGATTTTCCTCGCTTTCTTATCGTTTTTATCGCGTCATCATTAAAGTGACGGATTGTGTATAAAGTAGTATCCTTATAAGCTCTAATTTTATACGCTCCTTTTAAATCGTTATAAAAGTTTTCAAAATTATTATACTTATCTTCTATACATACAGAAAAACTGATCGCCGAATTTTGAATTAAGTTTACCTTTAAATTATAGTCGTGTAGTTTCTTAAAAACATCGCTAATATTATCTTCTACCATAAAAGAGAAATCTTTTGCTGAAATCGCTACTAAAATTTGATTTTTCTTTACGATAAAACATGGAACCTCTGGTGTTATCTTTTTTCCTCTTCCAACACATGTTCCTGATTTTGTAACATCTTCAAACGAACGCACATATAGCGGAATATTTTTTTGTTCTAAAGGCTGAATTGTTTTTGGGTGAATTACCGATGCTCCATAAAACGCCATTTCAATAGCTTCTGTATACGAAATTTCTTGTAACAAAGCTGTTTCTGAAAACACTCTAGGATCAGCATTTAATACTCCTTGAACATCTTTCCAAATAGTAACGCTATCAGCATCCAAACAATAAGCAAAAATACCTGCGGTATAATCGGAACCTTCTCTTCCTAAAGTAGTTGTTTCTGTTCCAAATCCTCCTAAAAACCCTTGTGTAATATTCAATTTAGATACATCAACTTTTTCTTTGATTTGTTGCTCAGTTTGCTCCCAATCTATTTTAGCATCGCGATAAGTACCATCAGTTTTTATGTACTCTCTTACGTCTAACCATTGATTCTCTACTCCTATTTCAGATAAATAAGCACTTACAATAGTGGTAGATAGTAACTCTCCAAAACCAACCATTTGATCGTACACGTAGTTATAATCTTTGGATGTATTTCGAGCCATGAAACCGCTCAATTCACCAAATAAATGATTTACCTTGTTATATATCTCGTCATTTGGACTGAATAAATCCTCCAACATTTTTTTATGGAAGTCTTCTACAAAGTTCAAAGAATCTTTAAGGCTTTCCTTTTTGTAGAAATAATCATTAACCACTTGCTCAAAAGCATTGGTCATTTTTCCCATAGCAGAAATTACAACTAGTATATTTTCTGTTCCTTCATGTTGCAATACTTTCGCAACATTTTTCACTCCATTCGCATCTTTTACCGATGCTCCTCCAAACTTAAATATTCTCATTACAAAATTGTTCTAAGCTTTGTTCATTCATATGGCATACTCTCCACTCATCATATACAGTAGCACCTGTGTTTTTATAAAAATCGACAGCTCCTGTATTCCAATCTAACACTTCCCAAGCAACTCTTTTACAGTTGTTTTTATGTGCATAATTCATTACAGCACTATATAATGCTTTTCCTGCACCTATACCTCTTTTAGATTGCGTCACCATTAAATCTTCTAAATGAATTGCTTTTCCTTTCCATGTAGAATAACGTTCATAAAACAACGCCATTCCTATAATCTTATTATCTTCTTCAGCCACAAAGGTTTTAAACTTCGGTTTATCAGAAAACCCATCTTTAACAATGTCTTCAACCGTAATTTTAACCGCATCTGGTTCCTTTTCAAAAACAGCTAATTCAATAATTAAATCTAATATAGCTTGAGCATCTTTTTGCTCTCCTGGTCTGATAATAAAACTCATTTCTTACTTTTTTTGGTAAAGATACTTCTCTTAAAACTTTCTGATAAAACAAATGAAAAATTAAAACACATCATATTTTTTTGTTGAAAATTTTAAATTACTAAATAAAAGTTGGCATCTTTGTACGCACAACACAAAAATTTGACATGAGTAACAAGCATATGACGCTGGGTGAGTTT
The DNA here is from genome assembly GCF_028829235.1 of Tenacibaculum larymnensis. Lineage (GTDB taxonomy): Bacteria > Bacteroidota > Bacteroidia > Flavobacteriales > Flavobacteriaceae > Polaribacter > Polaribacter larymnensis. The sequence continues at coordinate 166,966 of NZ_JAIWJY010000001.1, forward strand.
ATCATCAGCAAACAAAAAGACTTTAAATATTCTTCTGGTGAATTATCTCGTTTAATAAATTCTATCCGTTTAGCTGCTAAAGTAGTAAACCACGAAATTAGAAAAGCTGGATTGGTTGATATTACTGGAGCTGCTGGTGATATTAATGTACAAGGTGAGGCACAACAAAAGCTAGATGTTTTAGCAAACGATTTATTTAAACAAACATTAATTAATCGTGAGATTGTTTGTGGTATTGCTAGTGAAGAAGAAGACGATTTTGTAATTGTTGAAGGTCAAAACAAAGCCAACGAAAATAAATATGTGTTGTTAATGGATCCTTTAGATGGATCATCTAACATTGATGTAAATGTTTCTGTAGGAACTATTTTTTCTATTTACAGAAGAATTTCTCCTGTTGGAACTCCTGTAACTAAAGAAGACTTTTTACAAAAAGGTAGCGAACAAGTAGCCGCTGGTTATGTGGCTTATGGTACCTCAACCATGTTAGTTTTTACTACTGGTAATGGAGTGAATGGATTTACCTTAAATCCTGCCATTGGTACTTTTTACTTATCGCACCCAAACATGAGTTATCCTGAAATTGGTAGAATTTACTCAGTAAGTGAAGGGTATTTTACACATTTTCAAGAAGGAATGAAACGTTTCTTAATTCACTGTAAAGAATTAAACGAAGCAGATAACCGTCCGTACACAGCTCGTTATATTGGATCGTTAGTTTCAGATTTCCATAGAAATATGATAAAGGGTGGTGTTTATATTTATCCTGCAACTGCCATAACACCTAAAGGAAAACTACGCTTGTTATACGAATGTAATCCTATGGCTTTTATTTGTGAGCAAGCAGGTGGTAAAGCTTCTGATGGTTTTACTCGTATTTTAGATATTAAACCTACCGAGTTACACCAACGTGTACCTTTTTATTGTGGTAGTATACAAATGGTTGAAAAAGCTGAAGAATTTATGACTGAATTTTCTGCTAATGAAAAGCCAACCTATTAAAGAATAGTTATTATTTATACTCAAATAAATTATCCATAAGGCAAACAGTTGTTTGCCTTATTTTTTTAGGTTAAATTTACATTCGGAAAAACGAAAAAATTAATCTATTAAAAAACAAATAATTATGGCTTTTAACTTACCAGAATTAGGATACGCTTACGACGCTTTAGAACCACATATAGATGCTAGAACTATGGAAATTCACCATAGCAAGCACCACAACGGATATACTACTAAATTAAATGCTGCTATTGAAGGTACTGATTTAGAAGGAAAATCTATCGAAGATATTTTAACAAATTTAGATATGAACAATGCTGCTGTTCGTAATAACGGTGGTGGTTTTTACAACCACTCTTTATTCTGGACAGTAATGAACCCAGAAGATAGAGGATATTTATCTGGAGAATTAAAAGATGCTATCGAAGCTGAATTTGGTTCAAAAGAAGCTTTTATCGATGCTTTTTCTAAGGCAGCTGCTACACAGTTTGGTTCAGGATGGGCTTGGTTATGTGTACACAAAGGAGGAAAAGTAGAAGTTTGCTCTACTCCTAACCAAGACAACCCATTAATGCCAGGTGTTACTTGTGGCGGAACTCCTATTTTAGGATTAGACGTTTGGGAACACGCTTATTACTTAAACTACCAAAACCGTCGTCCTGATTATATTGAAGCTTTCTTCAAAGTAATCAACTGGAACGAGGTAGAAAGAAGATATGCTGCAGCTAAATAATTTTAGCTCTTGCAATAAATAAAAAAAGACCTGCATTTTGCAGGTTTTTTTTATACCGTTTTTTGTAGTCGGAAACTTTTTGTTCTTTCTTCAAAACTTGTTTGTTCTATCGGTAATACTGCATTTTCAAATAACTCTAGTAAATCCTCAGTATGTTTAGCTGAAGATAATTTTAATAAATCAAAATACACAAAAGAACTCCAAAGTATGGCTTTTAAGGCTGTTTTATCTTCATTCCACATACGTATTTCAACTAACAAATTTCTATCGCCATAATTGATTAGCTGAGAATCTATCGTTACGGTTTCCATTAAGGTTGCCGGTTTTAAATACGCTATTTGATGTGAACCAACCACCCAACTTTTTCCTCTTTCTTTTCCGTGTTGGTAAATATCTAAATTATAATTAGCGATCAACTGATCTTCTCTTGCATTGATAAGGTAATTAAAATAAGATGCATTATTTAAATGATTAAAAGGATCGCAATCTTGAAATCTGATTTTTGTTTTACTTTCTAAAATTTTTGGTATTTCCATGGTGTTATATTTAAAATATACCATTTGGTATATTTTTGATTAAAAAAATAGTTATTTCTGTAATTCTTGTTTTATGATTTGCTGTAATACTGCAGATACATCTTTTAAGTAACTGTCATCTTTCATAATATGTGTCATATAAACTGCTCCTTCAATCATGTAAAAAAAACGTTTTGCATACAACATACTATCTATTGATTTTTTTATTTCATTGGTTTCTTTTGCTTTTTCAATTAACTGAGAAAACCGCTCTAAAATTCTGTGATTGTACGATTGAACCAATTGAGTAATTACCTTATTTTGATTGTTAGCATCTACACCGATATTTAAAATAGGACAACCGCCAAATTGTTTATTGTACTCATAATAATCTTCATAAAAAACTGCTATGTTTTTCAGCATCTCTAAAGGTGTTTCTCCTTTGTTTACAGTCTTATTTAAGTCCTTTAGTACCTTTCTTACTGAAAACTTAAACGATTCTATAGCTAGCTCTTCTTTATTTTCAAAATGTCCATAAATAGCTCCTTTGGTTAAACCAGTTGCTTCTGTTATTTTTGATAAACTCATCGCAGAAAAACCGCTTCTATTAAAAATAGGAGCTACTGTTTCAATTATAAAAGCCTTTGTTCTTTCTGATTTAGACACTTTTCAAAAATATTAGAGATACAAATATACACAAAATATACTGAACGGTATATTTTGTGTTTTTTAGAATAAAAATCAGAAGCTTACATACTTCGAATTTTTTGTTTTTATTTTTAATAGTCTTTCTACTTTGAAAGCGCTTGTTCTAAATCAGTCAATAAATCGTCTATATCTTCTACTCCAACACTCAAACGAATTAAAGAATCGGTAATTCCTATTTTTAAACGATCCGCTTCAGGAATAGAAGCATGTGTCATTGTTACTGGATGACTTACCAAACTCTCTACACCTCCTAGTGATTCCGCTAACGTAAATAGTTGAGTATTTTCTAAAAAAGTTAAGGCTGCTTGTTTACTTTCATCTTTCAATCTAAAAGAAACCATACCTCCAAAATCATCCATTTGTTTTTTGGCTATTTCATGATTTGGATGATTTTCTAATCCCGGATAAAATACCTCTCCTACTTTTGGATGTTCTGATAAATATTTAGCTACTGCTTTTCCATTTTCACAATGACGCTGCATACGTAAATGCAAGGTTTTTACTCCACGAAGTGCTAAAAACGAATCCATAGGTCCTGCAATAGCTCCCGCAGCAAACTGAATAAAGTGTAATTGTTCTGCTAACTCAGCATTTTTAGTCATTAAAGCTCCCATCACCAAATCAGAATGCCCTCCTAAATACTTGGTAGCTGAATGCATTACGATATCTACACCTAAATCTAACGGACACTGTAAATACGGTGTTGCAAAAGTATTATCTACCGCTACTATAATAGCTGGTTTTTATTTTTCACTGCTTTGGTGATTTCTTCAATATCCGCAATTTTCATTAACGGATTCGTAGGTGTTTCAATCCAAATTAGTTTTGTTTTTTCTGAAATTGCATTAACTACATTGGCAACTTCATTCATGTCAACATACTGAAACTTCAATCCATATTTTTCAAACATGTTGGTAAACATTCTATATGTCCCCCCATAAATATCATCGCCTGTAATAACCTCATCACCTGGATTTAATGTGCGAAGCACACAATCAATAGCCGATAAACCAGAAGAAAAAGCAAATCCGTGTGTTCCATTTTCAAGAGCAGCAAAAGCATTTTCTAAAGCCGTACGCGTTGGATTCGCTGAACGTGAATACGCATATCCTTTATTCACTCCTGGGCTTGACTGTGCATAGGTTGACGTTTGAAAAATCGGAGGCATAACTGCTCCAGTAGCTTCTTCATGTTGTTGACCTCCATGTATGGTTTTTGTGTTGAATTTCATCTGTTAACATTTATTGTTCCCTTACTTTAAAGCAACATTATATTATTAGAGAACTAAACTAATTTACTCAGGTTCATGATAATTCCTAAGTGCATTCCCTCATGTAAATTATTAAAAGCTACAGCACTTTCAAAAGAATCTATTACAAAACCTGTGCTTGTTTCATATTCTTGGTATTCTTTAAAAATACCTGCTTCAAAGTCTTCTTCTAAGGTTTCTGGTAAACCAATTAATAGTTCTTTTACCTCTTCAAATTCTTCCTCGGTAAAATCTTTCGTTGGAAAAGTTCCTTTTCTATAACCTTCAATTAACTCATCTGGTGCTAAACAATTTAATCCTGATAACTTGTAATGTAATAATTGTTGTGTAACTACTAAATGTGCTACATTCCATGCAATGTTATTGTTAAATCCTTCAGGAGTTATATGCAATTGTTCTAATGATAATCCTTCTATTCTTTTTAAAACTAAGTCTCTTGATCTTTTTAAAACTTCAAACTGTTTGTTCATTTTTCTACTTATTTTAGCTACATCAAAGATACCTATTTAGCCATGAAAACCTATAATGAGTATTTGTTATTTAATGGTTAAAACTAATCTATAGCTAATACAATAAAACTTATATAAATGAAGAAAGTTTATTTTTTACAAACCTGTGATACTTGCCGACGAATTTTAAAAGAAGTAAATCTTGACGGATTTGAAAAGCAAGAAATAAAGGCAAATCCGGTTACCGTTGCTCAATTAGAAGAAATGCGCAAATTGACAGATAGCTACGAAAGCTTGTTTAACAAACGCGCAAAACTATATCGTGAAATGGATTTGAAAAATCAGAATTTAACGGAAGCTGATTATAAACAATATATTTTAGATGAGTACACATTTTTAAAACGTCCTGTTTTTATTGTTGATAACCAAATTTTTATTGGGAACAGTAAAAAGGTGGTGGAAAGTTTAAAAGCATTACTTAATTAATTGAAAAACTCCGACTTTAAAAGTCGGAGTTTATAATAGGATTCTTTATTATTTATATTCCTTCTACTGTGCTCAGGAAGTATATTTAATTACACATAACGATATTAGTTAACAGCAACACTACTATTCTTGGTGGAAGCCTCAACCATAGCCGATAGTTCATCCATCGTAAGGTTAGTTTTAATTCCCAATAATACCATTTCGTCACTTTTATCGTGAACATTTACAATAATTTCTTTGATACGATCTTTTGTCTTTCTAAAATATACTGTAACTCTTTCCTTACCATCCTTCACTCTTACTAAAGTTTTTAAATTATTTCTTCGTGCAAACTTTTTAAAATCTTTTTGCACTGAAGCCATGTTGTTATTGAACACCATGATTTTATAATTTTTAGATTTCTTCAAGAAAACGCCAAACTCATCGGTGTCTTCATCAGAGATGAACATGTTAGCAAAAAAACTAGGAATATTTAAAGATACTTCAGCTCTATCTTTATTAGATTGGTAAAATGTTTTAAAATTTTCTTTTTGTGCAAAAGAGCTTAACACAAAAAAGCAGAAAAAGATGGTTGCAATTCGTTTCATAATAATAGTGTTTTAAATGAAGACGACGCTAATAAGAATTTGTTACAAACAAAAAAGTCTTAACTGAATAAGTTAAGACTTTTTAGTTGGCCCACAAGGACTCGAACCTTGAATATCGGTACCAAAAACCGGTGTGTTACCATTACACCATGGGCCAATGTTTACAGTGCAAATATAAAAACAAAGTTTTATATTTAGAAATCATTAAACACTTTTTATAAAAAAATCCTCACGAAGTTCGTAAGGATTTTGTTGGCCTACAAGGACTCGAACCTTGAATATCGGTACCAAAAACCGGTGTGTTACCATTACACCATAGGCCAATTGCTTATTGCGGGTGCAAATATAAAACAAACTTTTATTTTAGCAAATTTTTTACACTTTTTTTCGTTTACATCTTTTTTACTCCTTAAAATTCATTTAACAGAACTTTATATAGGAGGTTATTTTAGAGAAACTGTTAAAATTATATTTTTGTTTTCAACTAAAAAATCATTAGTAATTAATACATTCGTACTTTATATCTAGATAAAAAACTATGACTGAGTTTAACTATAAAAAGTGGAACATCATTTTAGGATGGGTTTCGTTTGCAGTAGCGTTAATTACCTATACCTTAACTCTTGAGCCTACAGTGAGTTCATGGGATTGTGGAGAATACATTGCAACTGCTGTAAATTTAGAAGTTGGACACCCTCCTGGTGCTCCTTTATTTCAAATGTTAGGTGCTTTTTTTGCTATGTTTACTAGTGACCCTAGTCAGTTGGCAAAAATGGTCAACTTTATGTCTGGGTTAGCAAGTGCTTTTACCATTCTTTTCATGTTTTGGACAATTACCAATTTAGCCAGAAAAATGGCATTTAAAAATGGAAAGTTAGGCAATAATGAAGCTATTGCTGTTTTAGGAAGTGGATTAGTAGGTGCTTTAGCCTATACTTTTTCTGATAGTTTTTGGTTTAGTGCTGTTGAAGGTGAAGTGTATGCCATGTCTTCTTTCTTAATGGCGCTATTATTTTGGTTAGGATTACGTTGGGAAAGTGAGTTAAATACTCCTAGAGGAAATAAATGGTTGGTATTAATCAGTTTTGTAGTTGGACTATCTTTTGGGGTTCATATACTTTCTTTATTAGTAATTCCATCAATCGTTTTAGTATACTTCTTCAAAACATATAAAGACATCAACATAAAAACAACGGCAATTGCTACCTTAGTTGCTATACTAGTATTAGCTTTTGTGTTTAAATTTTTATTCCCTTTTACTTTAAAATTCTTTAGTGCTGCTGAACTTTTCTTTATCAACCAAGTAGGATTGCCTTATAACTCAGGAACCATCATTGCTGGAATTGTTTTAATAGGTTTATTCTTTTACGGTTTAAAATACACTCGTAAAAAGAACCTCGTTACGGTAAATACTTTAGTGCTTTCAGTATTATTTATTATGATTGGATTCTCGTCTTGGTTAATGTTACCAATTCGTGCAAATGCTGATACTATTATCAATGAAAATAATCCATCAAGTGCACGTGAATTATTAGCTTACTATAACCGTGAACAATACGGTGACTCTAATGTTTTTTATGATAATTACTATTCTGTAGCTTATGATAGAGAACAAGATGCTGACAATCCTTATAAAGACGACAAACCTAAGTACGAAAAAATAGATGGTAAATATGTTATTGTAAACAGATACAAAAACGTACTTCCAAATTATTCAAGTAAACACAAAGGATTTATTCCTCGTATGGTAAATCCTGCTTCTGACCAACAATACAAAAGCATTGCTGGAATTCCTGCTCGTAGTAAAAGACGCCCAACGTTTTTAGAAAACATAAAATTCATGGTTGATTTTCAATTTGGATATATGTACGGACGTTATTTTATGTGGAATTTTGTAGGTCGTCAAAACGATATTCAAGGACATTTAGATGAAAATGGAAACTGGTTAAGCGGTATCACTTTAGTTGATGAATTCTTTCTAGGCTCACAACAAAACTTACCAGACGATATTAAAAATAATAAAGGACGTAATACTTACTTCTTTTTACCTTTTATTTTAGGTCTTATTGGTTTATTATATCAACTCAATAGAGATAAGAAGAGTTTTTATGTGTTAACACTATTCTTTTTATTTACTGGGTTAGCAATTATATTTTACACAAACCCAAAACCTTTTGAACCTCGTGAGCGTGATTATGCGGTAGTTGGTTCGTTTTATGTATTTGCCATTTGGATTGGTTTCGGAGTACTTGCCTTATATGATTATTTTAAAAAGTACGCTAGTAAAAAGGTAGTTGCTATTGCTGTTTCAGTGGTTTCATTACTAGCTGTTCCTACTTTAATGGGCTTCCAAAACTGGGATGATCATGATAGATCTGACCGTTATTTAGCACAGTTAAATGCACAAACATATTTAGAAAGTTGCGATCCGAATGCAATCATCTTTACTATTGGAGACAATGATACTTTCCCTCTTTGGTATATGCAACAAGTAGAAGGTGTTCGTAGAGATATTAAAATAGTAAATACAAGTCTTTTTCAAACAGATTGGTACATCGACCAAATGAAAAAGAAAACCTATGATGCAGACCCTATACCGTCGCAGCTAACACACGATCAGTACAAGTATGGAACCTTAGATATGGCATATTACTACCCTCTTCCACAATTAAAAGATTCTCTACTTACTATAAAAGATTTTATGCGTTGGATTGACAGTGATAACGATGCTACCTATTTAGACGCTGGTGATGGCGCTAAAGAAAAATTTTACCCAACTAACAAAATTCGCATTCCTGTTAACAAAGAAAACGCGTTAAAAACTGGATTAGTGGCACAAAAAGATGCTGATAAAATGGTAGATTATATTGACATTACTGTTGATGATAGAGCCTTATCAAAAGCTAGACTTTTAATGCTAGATATCTTAAATAATTTCGACTGGAAGCGACCTATTTACTTCACTGGTGGTGCAAATGCAGATGAAGAATACATTTGGTTAAAAGATTACTTACAATTAGATGGAATGGCATACAAATTAGTACCTATTAAAACATCTAATAAAGGGCGTACAATTTTTGATATGGGGCGTATAGATCCTGAAAAAATGTATGATAATGTTAAAAAATGGGATTGGAAAACAATCAATAACGGAGAAATTTACCTAGATGAGCAAAGTAAGCGTAACGCAATTTCATTACGTAATAACTTAATTCGTCTATCAGAAGAGTTTTTACAGAAGGGAGATTCTGTAAACGCAAAAGATGTATTAGATTTATCGTTACACAAAATGCCTATTAAAGATTTTGATCATTACAATTTCTCTTTAGGTTATCCAGAGTTATATTATCGCATAGGTGATATTGAAAAAGCTAGAGAAACTGCAGAAACTTTAGCTGATATTTTTCAACAAAAATTAAAATATTACAGCACATTTAATACTCAGGATATTGATTTAATCATCGATAATTTAGAGACTAGTTTATACATGTATCAAAACTTAGTTCAACAAATTACTCGATACGACAAAGACGAAGAATACGGTAAAAAGTTTTTTGAAAATTATATAACACACGCTCGCTTATTTAGTCATTTAATGCCTGAAGAAGAAACTGAGTTACCTCAAGAACTCGATACTATTAAACCTTAATTTAATGAGGTTATATTTTATAAAGACACCACGTATACTTAAACGTTTATTTGCTAAGTATACGTGGTCTTTTTTTACCAATAAGAAAGAAATCTATCTCACTTTTGATGATGGACCTATTCCTGAGGTTACTGAATTTGTATTAGACCAACTACATAATTTTAATGCAAAAGCTACCTTTTTTTGTATTGGTGATAATATTCGAAAACACCCTGTTGTTTTCTCAAGAATTGTTAAAGAAGGACATTCGGTAGGAAACCATACTTTTAATCACTTAAACGGCTGGAAAAGTAGCTATACGACTTATATTGAAAATACTAGTAAATGTGAAGGCTTATTACCTAATCAAAAAACAAAATTATTTCGTCCTCCGTATGGAAAAATAAAAAGAAAACAAGCTAAACAACTTCTTGCTAGTGGCTATAAAATTATTATGTGGGACGTATTATCCGCAGATTTTGATTCGAGCGTCACAAAGGAAAAATGTTTGCAAAACGTACTTGAAAATGCACAAAACGGAAGTATCATCGTTTTTCACGATAGTATAAAAGCTAGCGACAAATTGTATTATGCGCTTCCAAAAGTTTTAAAAGAATTTTCGCAAAAAGGGTATGACTTTAAAGCAATAACTTAAACAAACTGCTGAACCAATCCTATTAACGTATTAGCATCTTGCTCTCCTGTTTGACGCCATTTCATCTCACCGTTTTTATAAATCATAAAAGTAGGATTCCCTTTAACTCGTAAGGCATCGGCAAGAATTTCATTCTTTTTAATGTCTATTTTAATTACTTTGGCTTTATCACCTAATGCAGCAGCTACATCACGAAGTGTATCTAAACTAGGTTCTAGTTCACTCCAATCTGCATAAAAATCGATTAACACAGGTTTGTTAATGCTTATAATTTCACCAAACTTTGTCATCTTTTGCATACGTTTAATCACTAAAGAGCCTAAAATTACTAATTTTTTGTTAGGTAATTATTATGAAAATCTTAAAAATACTGAAAATCAAGCTTTTTTTAACTCAATTACAGTAATTTCTGGCCAAATTCCTACTCTACCTGGGAAAGCATGATACCCAAAACCTCTATTTACGTTAATATATCTATCAAACTCTTTATACAATCCTGCCCACTGTTTATATACATATTTAGAAGGGCTCCACTTAATCCAACCAGGAATTTCAATACCAAACTGTAAACCATGGGTATGACCGCTCAAGGTTAAATGGTAATTAAAGTCATCTTGCTTTACCTTATGTTCCCAATGACTAGGATCATGAGACAGTAAAATTTTAAAATCTTCTTTACTTACCCCTTCTGATGCTTTTTTAAGGTCTCCTGCTTTGCTAAAACGTCCTTTTCCCCAATTTTCTACACCAACTAAAGCAATTCTCTCTCCATTTCTTTCTATATACCTATTTTCATTCAACAATAGCTCAAACCCTATTTTTGGATGAATATCTTTTACCGCTTGAAAATTTGCTTTTTTATCTTCTGGTGTTTTCCAATCAGAATAATCTCCATAATCGTGATTTCCAAGAATAGAGTATTTTCCCATAGGAGCTTTTAGTTCCGAAAACATTGGTACCCAATCATCCATTTCATGAGCAAAATTATTTACGATATCGCCTGTAAATAAAATCATATCTGATTGTTGCTCATTAATCAAATCTACTCCATATTTAATCTTCTCTTTATTATCAAAACTTCCTGAGTGAATATCAGTTATATGAGATATAGTAAAACCATCAAAAGCTTCTGGTAAATCTTTAAAACTTAATTGATATTTTAACACCTTGTAATTATACTTTCCTCTAACCATACCATACAACAAACTTGCAAATGGTAAAGCTGCCAATCCTAAGGCTATTTTCGATATAAAAGCTCTTCTTCCATTCAAATCTTTAGTTTCTCCTTTAGATAAAAAAGAAATTCCCTTTTGAATCCATCTCACCACATCTTCTCCAAACATTAATATAAAAACTACCACTTTAGGAATTAAAACAAGTAAAAGCATCCCCATTGCCCATTGAAACTCTCTTGTTTGACCAGAACTTCTATCAGAAGTAAATATCACATAAAAAAAGTTTGCATAAGCTAGCAGTCCAATAAACAACCACCCATAACGAATAATCTTACTTTTAGTAAGTGTTTTTATTGCCTGAAAAGCATATGCTTCAAACACAATAATTATTGCTGATATTATAATAACTGTTACTAACCAACGAGACATCTATTTCATTTTTAAGGAGAAACAAAGATACAGCGATTCTTAAAATTGATTTTTAACATCTTGTTAAAGTTTTGTAGCTTTACCTCCAAAGTTCAAAGAAACTATAGTTTTCTACTTTTTTCTGTAAACAAATCGGTATCAACATTTTATTTCAATAGGCTTAAGACAAAACATGGCAGATCATAAACGACTTTTTTTACTCGACGCATACGCTTTAATTTTTAGAGGATATTATGCCTTTATTAAAAATCCACGTATCAACTCTAAAGGATTAGACACTTCTGCAATTATGGGGTTTACTAACTCTTTACTAGATGTAATAAAGCGTGAAAAGCCTGATTACCTAGCAGTATGTTTTGACAGAGGCGGAAGTGTAGATCGTGTTGAAGCTTTTGAAGATTACAAAGCAAACCGACAAGAAACACCTGAAGCCATTCGTTTAGCTGTGCCCTATATTGAAAAAATATTAGAAGCCATGAACATTCCTGCCATTGTAAAAGAAGGGTATGAAGCTGATGATATTATAGGAACACTTGCTAAAAAAGCCGAAAAAGAAGGTCTTCACACCTATATGGTAACACCTGATAAAGATTTTGCTCAACTAGTTTCTGAACATATTTTTATGTACCGTCCGCCTCGTATGGGAAATGGTTACGAAAAATGGGGTGTTGAAGAAGTTAAAACAAAGTTTGGTGTTGAAGACCCATTGCAAGTAATTGATTTTTTAGGAATGATGGGTGATGCTGTTGATAATATTCCTGGTTTACCTGGTGTTGGTGAAAAAACAGCCAAAAAATTCATTGCTGCTTACGGAAGTATGGAAGGCTTATTTGAAAATATACATGAGCTAAAAGGAAAAATGAAAGAAAAGGTAGAAGCTAATCAAGAATTAGGTCTACTTTCTAAAAAGCTAGCTACTATTATGCTAGATGTTCCTGTTGAATTAGAGTTGGATAAATTAGTTTTTGAACAACCTAATATAGAAGCTACCAAAGAAATTTTTACGGAGCTAGAGTTCCGTCGTTTAACAGAAAACTTCTTAAAAACATTTGCTCCTACTGAAGAAAGTACTACCACGACTGAAAAACCAAAAGCAACAAAGGCTAGTGCAGCTGGACAGTTTGATTTATTTGCTGCTCCTGGTAGTGGAAGTGCCTCTAAAGACACAAATATCAACGGGTTTAAAACCATTGAAAATACTAATCACTTCTATCAATTAGTAGATACACCTCTTTCAAGAAAATTATTGTTAGAGAAATTAATGCAACAAAACTCTGTTTGTTTTGATACTGAAACTACAGGATTAAAAGCCTTAGAAGTTGAGCTTGTTGGAATTGCATTTTCTTGGGAGGCTGGCAAAGGCTATTATGTTCCTTTTTCTGAAAACCAAAAAGAAACAAAGACTATTCTAGAAGAGTTTCGATCATTTTTTGAAGCCGAAACTATTGAAAAAATTGGTCATAATTTAAAATACGACATTAAAGTACTGTCAAACTACAACATGCCTGTACAAGGTAAATTGTTTGACACCATGATTGCGCATTACCTTATCAATCCAGATATGCGTCATAATATGGATGTACTTGCAGAAACATACTTAAACTATCAACCACAACCTATTACAGAGTTGATTGGTAAAAAAGGTAAAAATCAACTTTCAATGCGACAAGTTGAACTACCTAAACAAACTGAATATGCTGTTGAAGATGCTGATATTACTTATCAATTAAAAGAGCACTTTTCTAAAGAACTAGAAAGTGGTAATGTTACCAAGTTATTTAACGAAGTAGAAACTCCGTTAGTTTCTGTATTAACAGCTATGGAAATTGAAGGTATTAATTTAGATGTCGACTTCTTAAAAACTCTTTCTGAAGCATTATCTAAAGATATTTCTCAACTTGAACAAAATATATACGAACAAGCTGGTGAAGAATTTAATATTGCATCACCAAAGCAATTAGGACCTATTCTATTTGACAAGTTAAAGTTGGTTGACAAACCTAAGAAAACCAAAACGGGGCAATATTCTACTGCGGAAGATGTGCTTTCTTACTTAGCTAAAGACCACCAAATTGTTGCAGATATTTTAAAATATCGTCAGTATAAAAAATTACAAAGTACCTATGTTGATGCGCTTCCTAACGAAATCAATCCAAAAACAGGAAGAATACACACTGTATATGCTCAAGCTGTTGCTGCTACTGGGCGTTTAAGTTCTAACAACCCGAACTTGCAGAACATTCCTATTCGTACTAAGCGCGGACAGGAAGTGCGTAAAGCATTTATTCCAAGAGATGAAAATTATGTGTTGTTAGCAGCAGATTACAGTCAGATAGAATTACGAATCATTGCTGCTTTAAGTGAAGAAGAAACCATGATTAAGGCATTTAAAGATGGTGAAGATATTCACGCTTCTACTGCTGCAAAAGTATTCAACGTTCCTATTGAAGAGGTAACTCGTGAGCAACGTAGCAATGCTAAAACGGTAAACTTTGGAATTATTTATGGGGTTTCTGCCTTCGGATTAAGTAATCAAACCGATTTATCTCGTAAAGAATCAAAAGAATTAATTGACACCTATTATGCAACCTATCCGAAACTAAGAAATTATATTTCTAAACAAGTAGATTTTGCTCGTGAACACGGATATGTAGAAACTGTATTACATCGTCGTCGTTATTTAAAAGACATTAATTCTCGTAACGCTATTGTTCGTGGTGCTGCGGAAAGAAATGCCGTAAACGCGCCTATTCAAGGTTCTGCTGCCGATATCATTAAACTTGCCATGATTAACATTTACAAGCGATTTGAGCAAGAAAATTTTAAGTCGAAAATGTTATTACAGGTACACGATGAATTGGTATTTGATGCACATAAAGATGAAGTAGACATCATTAAACCTATTATTAAGCAAGAAATGGAAAACGCTTTTAAAATGAGTGTTCCGTTAGATGTTGAAATAGATACAGGAACTAATTGGTTAGAAGCGCATTAAAGTTTAGTAATTGCTTTCTCTAAAATCTCTTTTACCTGAAGTTTTAAACTTTCAGGTTCAATAATTTTAGCATAGTCAGAAAACACAATATACCATCTGGAAAAGCCGTGTTCAACATAGGAAGTCATAAATGTCATTTCTACTTGGTTTCCTTTCACTTTTTCAGAGACAAAACCATGTTGCATTTTACTATTGCTTATATACCGTACCACACTTTTATCAACAGAAATAATAACTTTTGTTTTTGGTGTTTTTTCATATTGACTACGGTATTCATCTAACGTAATGTGTTCTCTAGTAAAACTATGTTGAGTTGATTTTATAGCTAACATTCTATCGGTTCTAAATTGCCTGTAGTCACTTCTTAAATGGCAAAAAGCTAATACATACCAAAATCCTGATTCGTGATAAATACCCACAGGTTCCACAAAACGTTCAGAAGGTGCTTCTCTATTTAATGCTTGATATTTTAAAAATACCTGTCTTTTTTCAGCAATGCTTTCAAACAAGGTTTCAAGTGCATTTGGCAGACTATCATTAAACAATTTATTTGTAGGATCCACCAATATTTGTGATTCTAAGGCAGAAATCCAATCTTTTTCACGACCACGCAACACTGATTTTAACTTCATCATAGCAGACTCATAGTAGTTTCCTAATGATTTGTCTACAAACTTCTGCATTAGTTTTTCGGCAGCCACAAAACTTCCTACTTCTTCTCTAGTAAACATAACAGGAGGCAAACGGTATCCTTCCATAATAGAATAACCAACTCCTGCCTCACTTATAATGGGTACTCCCGAAGCTTCAAGTGTTCGTATATCACGATAAATAGTACGTAAACTTACTTGAAATCTATCAGCTAATTCTTGTGCTTTTACAATACGTTTGGATTGTAACTGAATAAGGATGGCTACAATTCTATCAAACCGTTTTACCGTGTCTAAACTCATAATGCTATAACATATTTCCCAAAGATAGGATTTCAGGCTGAAGTATTTTTTAAATTTTAGCTTCAACATAATAACTCTACTTCTCATGATACACAAATAAACATACAGTAAGTGACAACTGCTTGTCAATAGATATTTTTAAACTTTATTTTTTCCTACTGACATAATGCTGTCACTACCCCATATTAATTTTGGTTTCAAATAATAAAAATTACAATTATGGAATCAACAACAAGCACATTATTAGAACAAGTAATTACACCATCTGATTTATTAACTCATTGGCAAGGGCACAGAGGTTTAACCCGAAGAACTATTGAAGCTTTTCCTGAAGAAGCCTTCTTTAATTATTCTATAGGCGGGATGCGTACTTTTGCTGATATGGTAATGGAGCTTTTAGGTATAGCAGCTCCAGGTATTAAAGAAATTGCTACAGGAGAAATTCAGGAATTAATTGAAAAGGTTGACCACGGTAACAAAAAAGCAAAAATTCTTGAACTTTGGGATAAAGCTACTGATGAAATAAACACCTATTGGGCACAAATTAAACCAGAGCAGTTTCAACAAAACATTAAAATTTTTGGTCAATTTGAAGGTACGGTTTGGTCATCAATATTCTATTTTATTGATAATGAAATCCATCATCGAGGACAAGCGTATGTTTATTTACGTGCTTTAGGTATTGAACCTCCATATTTTTATGAACGTTAATAAAAAGCACCTAAAATGAAAACAGTTTTGGTATTTAAAACATCAGTTACAAAAAACAAAGAAATTAAAATTGTTCAACCTACTTTAAATCGTTTGATTACCAAAAATGACCGCTGGAATTTTGACTTAGAAGATTGTGATAATATCCTTCGAGTAGAGACTCAAATGGTTAAAGCTGATGACGTTTTAAAAGCAATACAACATCATGGTTTTTATTGTGAAGAATTGTTGTAAAAACAATAAAGTATAATGTAACAAGAAACCGAATAGAGAAGCAATTAGTTTCTGTATTCGGTTTCTTTATTCTTTCAAGATGATATTATCTACTTAATTACAAATGTTTCATTTTCTACCACCCAGTTAGCCCTTAATTTAAATATTGTTCCATAATAGATGATTTTCTCTGGTTGTTTTCTTAATAAGAAATCTCCAGTATCCCACATACGGTTGTTATTTTCATCAACTATCGCTCTAACACTATATTCTTTAGGTTCTAATAGTGTAAATTCTATTTTTTTAGACGAAGTAATATATCTTTTTTCTAATACCTTATCTTGGCTTAATAGTTCAATAATAACCGGAGATTCTGTTTCTTTTTTAACATCTAATACAATACTTCCATAATCTTCTACTGTTCGTGTCGAAAACTTATAATCTAACGTATCGTTTGTAGTTTCATAAATATCAGTTATCCCTTCTGGTAACCCTTTAAAAATATAACCGTATTTGGGTTTCTTTTCAAACAATACTGCTATCTTATTAATTGATTTTTTTTTCAATTCAAAAGGTACATCAACAGTATCTTTATCAATTAATGAGAATTTAGATTTATCAAAAGAAACAATTGGGTTGTTTGTTTTGATAAACATTGTATCTTTTAAATTCAGGTTTCCACTTACACTAGATGACACAGATAAAGAATCGATTTTCTTTTTTCTTAAAAACACTGTAACAGTATCTTTAAAATTCTCATTATTCACTATAAAATTCAATGAATCTCTTTCTATAGGCGTGTACCAATAATTTAGAGTGTCTTTATCTTTTTCAAACTGAGTAAACGACTTAAAATCTTGTGGAACCTCTGACAACAATTCAATATTCATATTTTTCTGCCTACCTTCAAAACCAAACTGAATTTTCCCTTTCGTTACCTCTTTTCCTCTTTTAAACTCATATGTCTGAATTTCTTTAAAGAAACGGACAGGCTTACTTATTAAAGTATCTTGAGGTAACGTAATTGTATCTACTACAAACCCAATTTTATCTGTTCTACTATTAAAAATATAATCGTTTGATGGTTCTTTTAACGCTAACATTAAATATTTTCCTTCACGTAAATTACTAAACTCAAAATTTGTAGAATCTAATGTACTTGTTACATAATTTGGCTTTTGTTTGAAAATAATAGAATCGTTGTATGTACTATCAAGCTTATACAACAAAACACTTACTTCTTTCACCTCTTTCTTATCAAAAGCATCAGCTACCGCACCTTTAATTCTCAAAGAATCAATATAATCTCCCGTTGAAAACACGTATTTAAAACTCTCTAACTTATTGTTTTCATTGTTATCTTGAACTGCGTTTCCAAAATTAAAGGTATAAGTAGTGTTCGGTTGTAATGTGTCTAATATTTTAATATTTATATACTTGCTTGGTGTTCCTTGAGGTGTAATTAATGGTGGATTTTTCATTGGCGGAGAAACTACCAATTGTTTTTGTAAGTCTTTTAAAACAATATATTCATCAAAATAAATACGAATGTTATCATCATCAAAATGAATAGTTTCATAAGGAGGATTTGCAGTAACCATTATTGGTGCAGTTTCATCTTTTGGACCGCCTTCTGGTCGTCCCTTACGTGCACAACTACTTATTAAAAAAGCGAAAAGAGTTACTAAAATAAAGTGTTTATTTTTCACAAATTAATGGTTTAAAATCCATTTTCAAAAGTAGTAAATTAAGATGGAATGGTATTAGTCTTTTTGTGTATAAGCCATTGTCGCTACACTTATAGTTATGTTTTGCGTTTTTAAAAGTTCGTTTGCACATGCTTCTAATGTTGCTCCTGTAGTAATAACATCATCAATAAGCAAGACGTGCTTGTTTTCAAAAAAAGCAGTATCAACAAGTTTAAACTTTGTTTTATTATTAGAAAATCGTTCGAATCGTTGTTTTAGAGTTTGTGTTTTGTTTTTAGAAGTTCTAATTAGAATATCTGATTTATACTCAATATTCAAAATATCGCTCAATCGTTCACCAAACATAGTTACTTGATTATACCCTCTCTTTTTAAACTTTTTTGAATGTAGTGGCACAGGAATAATGTAATCTACATCCACAAAAATATTTGATTTCTTTAATTTTTCCCCAAACCAGTCTGCTATAAATATTCCTATTTCTGGTTGGTTTTTATATTTTAACTGATGAATAAGTTTTTGGGTTACTCCTTTCTTTCTATAAAAAAGAAAAGAACGTACAGCTTGTACTGGCACTTTTCCATAAAAACTTGACATTAATGTAACATTTGTATGCTTATTATCGTCTATAATTGGTAAGTCGTTTATACAAATAGTACATACGAATGTTTCATTTTGTAACAACGTCTTTTCACAGTTAGCACATAAATTGGGATAGAATAAATAGAATATCTCTTTTAAAAATTGCATCTTTACAAGCCTTTTTTAACAGAAAGATACAAAAAACAACAAAAGTTATATTTTGAGTAAAAAGTTTAATTTTTTCAAAGAAGCCGTAAAAAACTACAAAACATCTGGTACTGTAGTACCTAGCTCTAGATACTTAGCAAATAAGATGCTAAAAGAAATTGATTTTAAAACTGCTGAAGTCATTGTAGAACTAGGACCTGGAAATGGAGCCATTACACAGTATATTTTAAAGAAGCTTCACCCCAACACTATATTAATATGTTTTGAAATAAATGATGCTTTTTACAAAGAGCTAAAAAAAATAAAACATCCACAATTGGTTGTTTTAAAAGCCTCTGCTGAAAACATAAAGTTTGAAATAGAAAAGTTAGGATATTCAAAGGCAGACTATATAGTTTCTAGCTTGCCCTTAACTATAATTCCTAAAGAAATATCACACTCTATCTTAACAAAAAGCTATAGTTTTTTGACTACCACTGGGCTTTTTATTCAATATCAATATAGTTTAACTTACTACAAAAAACTAAAAGAAGTATTTGGTAATGCTATCGATTTAAGCTTTGAGCCTCTAAATTTTCCTCCTGCTTTTATTTACAAATGTGTTAAAAAATAAATAGTATATTAGCACGGAGCATAACCCTCATTATAACCCCTTAAATGATGCCTGCCTCAAAAATAAAAAACAACGGCTTCATTGCCTTTTTAATTTTACTAATACTTGTTATTGGATTTTTATCCTACGAAAATGCTAGAGATTACTCTGAGCTTAAAGCTGTTTTTGAGCTTGAAAAAAAGGAGTTAGAAAACGAGTTAACAAATATTATTGAAGATTATGAAGAAACAAATTATAAGAAAAGTGAATATTCATTAAAACTAAAAGATGAGATTCATAAAGTAATCCAACTTAGAGATTCTGTTAAAAACTTAAAGGAAGTAGATTATAAGTTTATTAGATACTACAGAAAAAGAACAGGAATACTTATTGAAGAAAACGAAAAACTTTTCACTCAATTAAATCATCTTAATACAATTAACAACGAATTAATTACAAAAAACGATAGTGTTCAAGAAGCTTTATTAGTAAAAGAAAAACAAAATGCTAAACTTACTAGCATAAACCGTTTTTTAAGTAAAGAAAAGCAAGACTTAAAGAAAAAAATAGCCACTGCTGAAGTTATTGAAATATCTACCATAAAGGCAGAGGCTATGAAAAAGAAAAGAAATGGGAAATTTACCTCAACAACAAGATCTAATAAGGTAAATGCATTTAAAATAGAATTCGATTTACTAGAAAACAAAGTGGCCTCCCCTGGTCCTAAAAAAGTTTATATTCAAGTAATGGATACAAATAAAAAAGTTATTACCCCATTTAAAGAAGTAAGTTTGCAGAACAATAAAAAAATATGGTGTAGTGATATTTTAACTGCCGAATATAATAACAAACAGTTATCTATGATTTCTTTTGTTAATGTAGATGGCGAAATTGGTGCTGGAATCTATCATATTAATACATTTGTAAACGGTATTCAGGCCGGTAATAAATCCCTAGCACTAAAATAACCCCCTTAAATTAATAAAACTTAATATAAATCAATCCCCCTAAACCATGAATCAACCAAAAACCAAGAATGTTTTAATTTTAGTATTAATTATCTTATCTCTTTTCCTTTTTTATTACTCTTTTCAAAAGTCAAATGAAAACAAAAACCTTCAAAACATCTTCTTAGAAGAAAAAGCTGAATTACAGCAAGATCTCGACGAAATGATTAAAGACTACACCGATGTTGTTGTTGGAAAAAAACGTTTAGCTGACAGATTAGAAGTAGAGCTAATAAAAATGAAAAACTTAAGAGACTCTATCAAACTCTTAAAATCTGACAATTTTGGACTTATAAGAAAATACAGAAGTAGAATTGCTAGTTTAGAGCGTGAAAACAAAAAGCTTTTTATTCAAATAGACTCTTTAAATAGTGCTAATGATGCTTTAACTCAAGAAAATGTTATAGCTAATGAAATTTTACAGCAAAAAGATAGTGTAAATGAAACATTAACTGAAAAGAACAAAGAATTAGAAGCTAAAGTTGCTATTGGTGGAATTATTAAAACAAGCCCCGTAAAAGCAGTTGCTATGAAAGAACGTAGCAGCGGAAAGTTAACATCTACAAGTAGATCTAGCAGAACTGATGCTTTTAGAATAAATTTTGATTTGTTAGAAAACCCAATAACTACGGCAGGTGAAAAACGCGTATATATTCAAATTGCTGATGAAAATAAAAATGTAGTTGCTCCAAAAGGGAAAACTGACCTAAAAAATGGACAAAAAGTTCAATATACAGACTCTCTTGAGGTTAACTACAGTAACAATCGTTTAAGCCTTGTGTCTTTAGTATTAGTAAACAGAGACGATATTAAAAAAGGAAAATATGTAATTAGCGCTTTTGTTGATGGTGTTTACTCTGGAAACACAATAATAAAACTAAGATAAGAATTGATAAAAAATAAAAAAAGCGATGTTTAAACATCGCTTTTTTTATGTAATCTTACAACAAAAGTTTCTTTTGAACGCTCTGAGATTAACAAATAAGGAACTATTAATGATGTTGATATAAACATTCTTAATAATGCATTAGTTGTATTGGAATCAATTATATTTTCATTTGAAAGACTATTAGCTAATACATAGTCTACTAACATAAAAACAAAATTTCCAATTAAAAAAATAGAATATACTCTTGGAAAACTACTTCTTTTCTTAAAAAATAAAACGATAGCTAAGGGAAGGAAAATAAGAATAAAAGAATTAAACAAAACCTCAACAAACAACAAAACTCCAATCATAAAGTTTGAATTCATAGATAATAAAATCCATTCTCCCGTTATATAAACATCATTAGAAATTAAATTAGAAATAATTCTCAAAGGAGAAAAGCACAACCCAATAGCTATTAATACTAACCACCCTCCAATTTGTTTGTTTTTTTCAAAATAAGACTCTATCACTGGCTCAGGATCATATCCATATATCTTTAAAGCTAACCATGAATAAAAAATTAATAAAGCGATAAAAATAATAGGACCTAAAACCTTATGCCAATTACCTCCGCTCAGATTATCATGGTATTTCATAATACTATAACCAATATTATTGTCTACCTTTTTTAAGTCCGAGTAAAAAGACTTAAATTCATCTACACTTACATGATCTTTTTGACTTTTATATACATGGTCGATTGTAACTATGTTACTTTTGTTATTATAATAAACATTCATATCATAAAAAAAGTTGTCATTATTTAGTGAAAAACTGGTTTGATCTACATTCCAATTTCCTGGTAACTGTACAATCGTTTTATGATTTCTTTCAACAGGATAACTTAAATAAAAAGGTGTTTCTCTTTCATTTTTACTAGGCATACTAAGTATGTTAGTAATTGAATATGGATAAAACTCTACAATACCTTGTTTATCGTTAAAAACAGAAGGTTTCCAAATACTATCAATTTGGTACGACTCTATTACTGTTAATTTGTTCTCTTTCAAATTATCAATAAACTCAGGGTTTTGCTGACTACGTATAGTAGGGTGATAATTAGAATAAAAGTTTTCATATTCCTTTTTTACTGAAGAAATACTGTTATTTTTATAATACTCTCTAATCACATCTGCTTCAGAACTATGGTAAACCGATGTTATAGTTAAACTAGCTCCTTTTGTTTCTTTATTTAAAACATATTTGTCGGTTATTTCAACTAAATTATTATTAACAGGAACTATCTCATCTAGTTCAGTATTTCCTTTTTTTAATACCAAACCATATCTGTAATCAGGAAACGGAGTGTTATTATATTCTCCCCCTTGATTTGTTATAGTAGGATCGTAATAAAACTCATTCTTATTACTATCAACAGTTTTCACAACACAATGATCAAAAAAATACGCCGATGGCAATAAATCATTTATTGTACTTTTTAAATAGGTATTAACCAGCATTGGATAAGCTTCAATATCCATTTTGTTAAGCATTGTAACAAGTAACAAACTTTTATCTTTACAATCTCCAAAACGTTGCTTAAAAACCTTATTAGGAGAAAAAGGTTTATAGGCTCCAATACCGTTTTCTAAACCTAAATATCTTACCTCATTTTGAACAAAATTTAACGTTGCTTTTATTCTTTCTCCTTCTGTCTTATTATTTTGCCGAATTTCAGCAACCTTTTTTTTAAGTTCTCTTGAAAGTTTATTTCTATAAGTAAAAACATTAATACCCCAGTCTACAATTTCTTTCCAGTTCCTACCATAATTACTAATATTTATAATTGCCGAAGTTATATGCCATGAAGGGATATTATCTTCGTACTCAAGAGGTTTTATATCTTTCCTATTTATAGTGTAAATGTTTTTTCCATTCTTTTTTTCTGAAATTAATTTAATGTCTGTATTAAAGAACTTGGTGTGCAGTGGTTTTGTCGATTGAAACTTTAAAAACAACATTCCTAAAGGAGCTGAAGTTTCAAGGTTGAAAGTTGATGCATATTTACCATTATGGATAGGATTAAACCCTTTTATAGTATAGCTATACTCAATAATATCTCCTACCCTTACATCACTAATATTAGTCATTGCAGTAATAGAACCATCATAAATATAGTTTTCAGCATTAAGTTCTCTCCTCAATAAATTAAACTCAGAAAACTTCAATTTATCTATTCTCTTTCCATCTCTAATTACAAATAAAGAATGAAAAAGCAATATTTGATAATTAGGATCGTACTCCACATTAATTGTAGACGAAGATTGTACTCCAACATTTTCAGTGATTTTTGTCACTTTTTTAAAGTAATCTTCCTGACTATCAAAATCAATCTGCTGATCATACAACAATATCAAACTACCTTGATTAACTTCCTCTGAATTGATTTTTGGATTGATTTCATATTCGGTAAAAGTTACCCAGCTAGGAGCATTAACCTTTTTTACTTGACAATTTAATGTTGCAAAAACTAAAGCAAAAACTAAAGAAATGATGTAGTTTTTTTTCATAGATTTTTAAAGAATTTTATTAATTAGCTTTTTTTTACAAATGTATGTTTTTGAGAATAACTATTTAGTTTAATTAATTTATTTTTGCAACATGGCAAAACAAGAAGATCGATTTAAAAAAGTATTATCGCACGCAAAAGAATACGGTTATGTGTTCCAATCATCTGAAATTTATGATGGTTTAAGCGCGGTGTATGATTATGCTCAAAACGGAGTAGAATTAAAGAAAAATATTCGTGATTATTGGTGGAAAGCAATGGTGCAAATGCACGAAAACATTGTAGGTATTGATGCAGCAATACTAATGCACCCAACTACTTGGAAAGCCTCAGGCCACGTTGATGCTTTCAACGATCCTTTAATTGACAACAAAGACTCTAAAAAACGTTATAGAGCTGATGTTTTAGTTGAAGATTACAGAGAAAAAATCAACGAAAAAATTCAAAAAGATATAACCAAAGCAAAAAAGCGTTTTGGTGATGCTTTTAATGAAGATGAATTTAGAAGTACAAATCCTAACGTTTTAAGACGTCAAAAACAAATTGACGAAATAACAGTTGAACTAACTAGAGTTCAGGAGGAAAACGATTTAGAAGGGTTTAGAAATTTAATTATAGACTTAGGTATAACATGTCCTGTTTCTGGTTCAAAAAACTGGACAGAAGTTAAGCAGTTTAACCTAATGTTTGGAACGCAACTTGGAGCTTCTGCTGACAGTTCAACAAAAGTATATTTACGACCTGAAACAGCACAAGGTATTTTTGTAAACTTCTTAAACGTACAAAAAACTGGACGTATGAAAATTCCTTTTGGAATTGCACAAACTGGTAAAGCTTTTCGTAATGAAATAGTTGCGCGTCAATTTATATTTAGACAACGAGAGTTTGAGCAAATGGAAATGCAATTTTTTGTAAAACCAGGCACTCAAAAAGAATGGTATGAGAAGTGGAAAGAAACTCGCTTAAAGTGGCATATGTCGTTAGGAATGGGAGAAGAAAACTACCGTTTCCACGATCATGATAAATTAGCTCATTACGCTGATGCTGCTGCTGATATTGAATTTAATTTTCCTTTTGGATTCAAAGAATTAGAAGGAATTCATTCTCGTACTGATTTTGACTTAAGTCAGCATGAAAAATTCTCTGGAAAAAAACTACAGTACTTCGATCACGAAGACAATACTAGTTATGTTCCTTACGTAATTGAAACTTCAATTGGTTTAGACAGAATGTTCTTAGCGGTTTTCTCTAACTCTTTACAAGAAGAAGAGCTAGAAAATGGTTCAACAAGAACAGTTTTAAAATTACCTGCAGTTTTAGCACCTACCAAAGCAGCTATTTTACCGTTGGTTAAAAAAGACGGTTTACCAGAAATTGCTCGTAAAATTGTTGACGATTTAAAATGGGATTTCAATGTTGTTTATGATGAAAAAGATGCTGTTGGAAGAAGATATCGTCGTCAAGATGCTGTTGGTACACCTTTCTGTATTACAGTAGACCATGATACTTTAGAAGACAATACTGTTACCATTCGTCATAGAGACACTATGGAACAAAAACGTGTTAAAATAGAAGAATTAAGCAACATTATTAAACAAGAGGTAGATGTACGCTCTTGGTTACAAAAAATGGAAGCATAAATCTTAAAACGACAAAATAAAGCAAGAATCCTAAACGTAACTGTTTAGGATTTTTATTTTTGCAATAGTAAATAACTTTACATACAAATCTTAATATCAAGTAAGAGTTTTAACTAACCGATAAAATAGAAAACAGATGAAAACTGTACTTAAAATATTATTCATCATCTTTTTACTTTGGATGATAGCAGGAGCTTATCTTTTAAACACAGAGCACCCTAAATCACAAGTAGTAATGGGCCTAGGTGTTTTATACATGTCATTTATATTAATGCCTTTATTTATTTACTATAGATATAAAGATGGTAAGTATAAAAAATATATCATTAATTCTGATAAGAACAAAAAAAAAGCTGAGGATTAATCCTCAGCTTTTTCATTTATACAATTTCTTTTTATTGTAACATAGGTGAGTAGTTTGTTGGGTAATCTACTGCTTTTGCTAAACCATCTTTAGCATCTTTAAAATTAGAACCATATGTTTTATCAATAGCTAATAACATTTGGTTAGCCATTAAAGCATATCCTCTAGCTGTTAAGTGAATTCCATCTAAACTAACTAATCCTCCAGTAACTAAACTGGCATTCATATTATAGTTATCAAACTCTAAGCTAGCAGTTGACGCTTTTTCTAAAAGAGCTTTCAAATCAACAAAAGCCAATCCCTTTGCTTCCGCCATTGCTTTTATTGTAGCATTGTATCCATCCGTAGCTGTTTTAATTTCTGCTTGTTCTTCTGGAGTTAATACCCACTTATTTTCTAGAGGTAATGTTACCCCTTCAGCTGAAAACTGTCCTGCTAACGAAGCTGGTAATAACCCTCCACTTTTAGTTATCAAATCTGCAGCAGCAGCTTTATTCACTGTTCCTATGATTCCACTACTAGGTAATACTAATAAGTCATTGGCAGTAGCTTGCCTTGCTTGTCCGTACTGTTGTCCCAAAAGTTGTGCTACTAAAGGAGCAGACTCTGCTGGTAGTCCTAACGTTTGAATAAACCCAATAAAAGCTGTATTTTGTGGATCTCCTAAAATTGCAGTAATTGTTCCAGATAAGTCAGCTAAATTTTCATCTTTAATAACAACAGGGTTTGCACTTGTAGCAGAAAATTGAATTACCCTGTTAGGTTGGTTTATTTGAGGGTTTGTGAAAATCTGATTTAAGGCTCCGTAAACTAAATTAAGAGTAGGTATTTGTGCAGCTAAAGCAGCAGCAGCTTCTGTGTCTGCAGTTGGGTCTAATGGTGCATAAGGCACAGTAGTAAAATGTGGCAAAGTTGTAATATAAGGTAAATTTGCTACTACTCCTTTAGCATCTGAAGTTGGCGCTAAAGTATTAATAATAGCGCCAAATACTTGCTCGAAAACTGATTGCGGAGTGATTTCTCCAGCAGCACCTCCTGCAACAGCATAATCTAACACATCATTCCCTCCTATTTCAGATAAAGTGAAAAAAGTTGGTTGTTTAGATGCTATTTCAGCTAATAAAGTAGATTGAGTAGGACTCATTCTAACAAAATAAGGATTAGCTGTAGCTGGCTCTGCCTGTAACCCTGCTGGATTACCATAACCTGGGGCTAAAAAGTGAAAACTTTTTACTCCTGGAATTCCATAGTTACTAAAGCTTGCTGCATTTGTTGCTGGATAACCCGCTATAGTTGTTGGTGTTTTATCAAGCCCTGTTGGTAATCCTGTTGATGTATCAAAATAATATCTTGGATCTAAAACAACATCACCTGTTACTGGGTGAATCATTCCTCCAATATTATCTTCCATTAAAGGTTGGTTAAAATCTCCACCTCCTACCATAGCAAATTTGCTTGCTAAAATATTTGGAAAAGAATTTCCTTGACCAGCTCTAAATAATGCCCCGTCAGTATATCCTGCTGTAAAAGAACCTCCTACTGCGATATACTTAGAAAAATCTACACTTCCCGCACTTAGAGCTATATTATTTTCTACTTCTGCTTCTGCTTTAATTTCTGGTAAGGTATTATCTACATCACAGGCAGCAAAACCTAAAAATAACGCAGATAAAAAAGTATATTTTATTGTGTTTTTCATTGTTTCTTTTTTTAGTTGTTGATAGTCCATGAAATGTAGTATTGAGAACCAACAGCTCCTACACCTGGAGCACTTAAGTATTCTTGTCCTGTTAAGTTAGAACCTCCTACTTTGAATATTGATTTTATTGATGGAATAGAGTAGTTAACTTGAGCATCAAGAACTGTTCTATCTTCAATTGTTCCTTCTAAGAAAGAAGACTCCCAATAAAATTCATCTTGCCAACGTAAGTTAACATTGAATCCAAAGTTTTCAAATAAATTTGTGTGTCCAAATTGTAATTTAATTTTATGCTCTGGCGTGTTAAACCCTGCTTCAAAATCTGGATCTGAAGCTTGGTCAAA
Source organism: Tenacibaculum larymnensis (assembly GCF_028829235.1). Lineage (GTDB taxonomy): Bacteria > Bacteroidota > Bacteroidia > Flavobacteriales > Flavobacteriaceae > Polaribacter > Polaribacter larymnensis. Next base: position 195,017 of record NZ_JAIWJY010000001.1, read on the forward strand.
ATCAAGCTTAGACCATGTATAGTTTAATCCTAGGTCAAATCCTTTAACTTTTGTGCTTAAACCTAAACCTAAACCGTATGAACTAATATCTGCAGTAGAGTTTGTTCTAAAACCTACACCTGCATAATCTCCATTTTGTAAAGCTAATAAAGCTAATTCTCCTTTAGTTACATTTGGAATACCACTTGGCTCTGTACTTCCTACTTTTCCGTAAAAAGGAACTGCTATGTTTTTAACAGAAATAAAATCATTATAATCGTTATAATAAGCACTTAAGTCAACACCTAATTTACTTTCTCCTGTTGAGATTGCTCCACGATACCCAACTTCAAAAGATGTTACTTTTTCAGGTTTTACTAAATCAAAATTTGACTTTTGATATGTTCCTTCATCAATTGATTTTGCAGAAAAAGCATTAGTATATGCATCTCTACCTGTATATGTTGTTGTAGGTGAACCTAAAATTGCTGCTCCTGTTGGACTTAAATCTATCGGTGCAGAAGTAAATCTATCTAAGTTATCTTCAGCAGTACCTATTAAAGTTCCTCCACCTGTATCTAAACCAATGTATTGATCTTGTGTTGTTGGATTACGGAAACCTGTTTGGAAAGAAGCTCTGAAGTTATGGTTTTTCATTTCTCCTGCCGCATACGCTAACGATAAACGAGGTGAAACATTTCCATCAAAATTCATTGCTTTATCATAACGTGCAGATGCAGTTAACTTTAAGCGATCATCCATCATTTTCTTTTGAATTTGTGTATATACACCAAACTCATCATAATCAATTGGTCCGTTATCATCAGTATAAATTGTTCCAAATGAATTTAAACTGTATTGTCTGTAAGAACCTCCAACTTGTACTTCTGCCCAGTCGATATAATCACGTAAGTTTAAGTTACCATCTACATGATACAATTGTGTATTGTCTTTAAATTTAGACCCTGTTCTTAAATCTGGATCACTAGTAACTTTGTTAAAAGCTGCTTTAAACTCTGGTGTTCCTGGAATAAGACGCCCTGTATCTGCTGCTTCTCTTGCTGCTTGATGCATTTGTTTTTCAGATAATCCTTGTGGGTTACCTGCTAACATAATACCTGCATACGTTTGGATATAATCTCCAAACCAATCTTTATCAGATTTCCATTGTCTGTTCAAGTTAATTGCTGTAAAACGAGTATCGTAAGAATCTCCTGCATCTTCACCTGTGTAATATCCTCTTACAAAGAAGTTTTTACCTCTAACCTCTAACTTATGTTGTTCCATAAAAAAGTTAGCAATGTTGTACCTGTTTTGTCCTTGATAAATAGTATTTCCTCTACCGAATTTAGAATTCCAAATAATTTCAACACGATCATTTCCTAAAGGACGGAAATGTAATGATCCTCCAAACTTCATACTTTTAGCCTCATTGCTCATTAAATCAACCTCATTGTATCCTGTTCTTGTAACTCTCACATCTGGAATAATTCCTAAACCTGAAGCTGTTCTTATATTTGTCCCTACTTCATCTCCGTAAACATTTACACCATCATAATCAATAGCAGAGTCTGCATCTCCTTCTCTTCTAAAACCTGCTTTGTATGTACCTCCAACTCCTGATGTATTTCTATAATCTGTTGCATGCCACTCTTCTCCTTTTAAATAAGATAAAGTTGCTTTTGCTGCAAAATAGTTGTTAAACGTATGAGCCATACGCATACTAAAATCGTAAAACTTATTATCTCCTGCTGCCTCTTGGCTGGTTAAACCACTTTTAACTACTGCACTAATTCCTTGCTCGTTAAAAGGATTTTTACTACGCATTAACATAATACCATTAAATGCGTTTGCTCCATATAATGCAGATGACGCTCCTGGTAAAATCTCTACACTCTTCACATCTAATTCAGATAATCCTAATAAGTTTCCCAATGCAAAGTTTAATGCTGGAGAAGAATTATCCATACCGTCTACTAATTGAACAAAACGCTCATTAGCAAATGCAGCAAAACCACGAGTGTTAACAGACTTAAATGTTAAACTACTTGTATTAATATCAACTCCTTTTAAATTCTCCAACCCATCATAAAAAGATGGAGCCGATGTGTTTTTAATTTCTCTTATATCAAAACGTTCAATTGTTACAGGTGATTCCATAACACGTTCTGGAGTTCTCGAAGCCGATACAACTACCTCATCTAAAGATGTTGCATTTTCTGTTAAGCTAACCTCAACAACTTGGTTGTTTTTTGTTATTTCAACTGTTTTTGTTTGATACCCTAAAGAAGAAATTTCAATGGTAAACGGAGGGATATCTGTTACCGTCATTGTAAACTTACCATCAAAATCAGTAGACGTTCCTACTGCTTTTCTCGAAACTTTAATGTTTGCTCCTGGCAATGGTCCACCAAGCGAAGCATCATTAACCGTACCTGTAATGGTAGTTTGAGCAACCATCATTGCTGTACCAAATAGCACAAATGCAACAAGTAATAGTTTTTTCATCATAATGTAAAATAATTTGTTAACTGTAGTGCAAAATACAATTTTTTTTCATTTGCGAAATATTTACCCTCTTTTTTTGTAATTATAGTAATTATAAAGATAAAAACTTACCAAAAACTAATTTTAGATTTTATTTATTAATTTATTATTTATCATCTTATACAAATTGTATTTTTGCCTAAACTTATTAGTAGTCTTGGAAATTATACATTCTATTTTTGATCTTACCCCTTCTCAAAAAACAATGGTAACAATTGGTACTTTTGATGGAGTTCATATTGGTCATCAAAAAATTATTGAGAAACTAGTTAGTGAAGCAAATGCTAGTAATAAAAAATCGGTATTGCTAACATTTTTCCCTCACCCAAGAATGGTATTGCAAAAAGATGTTTCTATTAAGCTAATAAACACTATTGATGAAAGAGCTCAACACTTAGAAAAATTAGGATTAGATTATTTAATCATTCATCCTTTTAGTAGAGAGTTTTCAAGATTAACCGCTTTAGATTTTGTTCGTGATATTTTAGTTAATCAATTAAACATTTCTAAATTGATTATTGGTTACGATCATCATTTTGGAAAAAATAGAGAAGGTAATATTGAACAATTGACTGAGTATTCTCACTTATATGATTTTACTGTTGAAGAAATTCCTGCTCAAGATATTGATGAAGTATCAGTTAGTTCTACCAAAATTAGAAAAGCTCTAGCTAATGGGCATTTAAAAACTGCTAACAATTACTTAGGATATAACTTTTCACTTACAGGAAAAGTTGTAAACGGAAAACAACTAGGTGGAAAAATAGGTTTTCCTACAGCAAATATTGATGTGCCTGAAGACTACAAGTTGATTCCAAAAACAGGTGTTTATATAGTAAAGTCTACTATTAATAACACTACTATTTATGGAATGATGAATATTGGAAATCGACCAACGGTTGATGGAGAACATCAAACAATTGAAGTACATTATTTCAATTTTAACCAAAATTTATATGGTAAAGAGCTAACTATTGAGCTACTTTACTATTTAAGAGACGAACAAAAGTTCGATTCTGTTTCTGGCTTAATTTCTCAATTAAAAAAAGACAAGCAAAATTCAATACTCTTTTTAAAAAGTTACGCCAAGCTCTAACCTTATATCATACTCAAAGCCCCCCGGTTTCAAATAGCTTTAGAATTAGTATTATTGACGTAACTGCATACAAAGTTAATTTTTTTAAAACCTACATAATGACAAGTATGTCATTATGTATTTCATATGTTTTTAAGATTTTGTATCGAAAAAGAATAATGCTGTCAAAAAATGAGATAACCTTAAAAAAGGTAGCCCTTTGCGTAAAAACTTTAAGAGAAGAGTATCATATTACTTCAAATGAGTTTTATATTGATACTGGAATACATTTGGCAAGAATAGAACAAGGAAAAACAAATGTCACTATTACTACTCTTCAGAAAATATGTGATTATTTCAATATTACTTTATCAGACTTCTTTATGATGCTTGAAGAAATTTAGTACACAAAACACATTGCTTAAGTCTATAGCTTCTTTTATCTTTGCTTTTCTTAAAAAATTAAAAAGATGTTACAGGTTCAGTTTATTAGAGAAAACAAACAAACTGTTTTAGACGGATTAGCAAAACGTAATTTTGCTGATGCCGAAACAATTATTGAAGAAGTATTAACTGCTGATGAAACGCGTAGAGCTACACAAGTTTCTTTAGATAATGTTTTAGCTGAATCGAACAAAATATCCAAAGAAATTGGAGGGCTTTTTAAATCTGGAAAAGTTGAAGAAGCAAATAAACTTAAAGCAAAAACAGGTGAGTTAAAAGAGCAATCTAAACAATTAACAGAAGAATTAAACTCTGCTGCTGATAAGTTAAACGAATTGTTGTACCAAATTCCTAATATTCCTCATCCTTCTGTAAAAGCAGGAAAAAATGAAGAAGATAACGAAGAGATTTTTAAAGAAGGAATTATTCCAGATTTAGGAGAAAAAGCATTACCTCACTGGGAATTAGCGAAGAAGTATGATATTATTGATTTTGATTTAGGTGCCAAAATTACAGGTGCTGGTTTTCCTGTGTATAAAGGAAAAGGAGCTCGTTTACAACGTGCTTTAATTAATTACTTCTTAGATAAAAACACAGCAGCTGGATATAACGAAGTACAAGTTCCTCATTTAGTAAATGAAGCTTCAGGTTTTGGTACAGGTCAATTACCTGACAAAGAAGGACAAATGTATCATGTAACTGGAGATAACTTATACTTAATCCCTACCGCTGAAGTTCCAGTAACTAATATGTTTAGAGGTGATTTAGTAAAAGAAGCTGATTTACCTATTGCAGTTACAGGCTATACTCCTTGTTTCCGTCGTGAAGCTGGAAGTTACGGAGCTCATGTTCGTGGATTAAATCGTTTACACCAATTTGATAAAGTTGAGATTGTTCGTGTTGAACACCCTGACAATTCATACAATGCTTTAAATGGAATGGTTGAACATATCAAAGAAATTTTACGTGAGTTAAAATTACCATACCGTATTTTACGTCTTTGTGGTGGAGATACAGGCTTTACTTCTGCCCTTACATTTGACTTTGAATTATATTCTACAGCTCAAGAACGTTGGTTAGAAATTAGTTCTGCTTCAAACTTTGAAACTTTTCAAGCAAATCGTTTGAAGTTACGTTTTAAAAATAAAGAAGGTAAAAGTCAATTAGTACACACTTTAAACGGAAGTTCTTTAGCCTTACCTCGTGTGTTGGCTGGTATTTTAGAAAACTACCAAACTGAGAATGGAATTAAAATTCCTGAAGTATTAGTTCCTTATTGTGGTTTTGACATGATTGATTAATCAATTTTCAATATAAAAATAAAAAAATCCCAAGCCTCAATTACGATGCTTGGGATTTTTAATTAATCAATCCCCATTGAAAAAAATATGTTTAGTTGGCAACTACCGCTACCATTAATCTCTTGTATTTATTCATTTCTAACAATGCCTCAAAATATTGAGTTATTTGACCTTTTCTCATAAACTCATTTGCATTCTGCTTTGCTATTTCATATTGTGTCGTAAAGTTTCTCATAGTTTACATTGTTTAGTTGTTTTATTAATAAGACAAAGTTCGTGCCAAAATGTTACACTGCTTTTCAAAAAAGCACCTCTTTTAATAGTATTTTAACAATTATCTTCTGTATTTTTGATAGACAAAATCCTCTTAACTGAATTAAGCACAAAAACACAACGCTTAAAATTTTCAAAATGAAAAAAGCCATTATTTTATTTAATTTACTGATCTTAAGTTTGTTTTGCCAAGCACAGCAAAACGAATTTATCATTGCTGAAAATTATTTTAGAAATAATGAATATGAAAAGGCAATTCAGTTATATAAAAGATTATACGATCAAAGCCCATATAACACAACTTATTTAAAAAAGTTAATCACTTGTTATCAGGAGACTGAACAATTTACTGCTGCTGAAAATTTACTCACTCAAAAACTAAAAGAAAAACCTAACTTATCTTACTTATATGTAATTCTAGGTTATAATAGTGAACGGCAAGAAAAAATAGAAGACGCTAATAAATACTATCAAAAAGCAATTGAATCCATTAATAAAAAAGCAAATTACGGTTCTTTAATCGCAGGGTTGTTTAAAAACTATAGTAAATTAGATTTAGCTATTGAAGCTTTTAATAAAGTAATGGAAATTAACCCAAAAGCTAATTATGGGTTTCAATTAGCGCAAATTTATGGTGAAAAGGGAGATTTTGAACAAATGTTCAAATCATACATTGATTTGGTTGACAAAAATAGTGGTTACCTCAACAATGTAAAACGTTATGCTGGTAAATATTTAACTGATGATAGCGAAGATGAGAACAATGTTTTATTCAAAAAAGCACTATTACGAAAATCTATAAGCAACCCTAAAGACATTTGGAATGATTTACTTTCTTGGTTATTTATTAGGCAAAAACAATACAGCAAAGCTCTTATTCAAAACAAGGCATTACTTGCAAGAGACCCAGATAATTTGGGTAAAATTAATGATTTGGGTAAAATAGCTCTAGAGAACAAAGACTATGAAACTGCAAAAGAGTGTTTTGATCTTATTATTGAAAAAACGAATTACCCTAGAGACAAGTTTAAAGCTATAAATAATAACCTTAAAATAGCAATTGAGACAAAACAACCTGATGTAGATAAACGTTTTAATTCTATTTTTAAAGAATATGGAATTAACTCTAAAACACTTTTCACACAAATAGAGTACGCTAACTATTTAACATTTACAAAGAACAACCCACAAGAAGCATCTGTTATTTTAAAGAATGCCTTAAATTTTACCAATTCAAAGTTTATAAAAGCAACTATAAAACTTAAGCTTGGTGATGTTTTTGTATATATGGGTAAATTTAACAAAGGATTAATTTATTTTTCTCAAGTTCAAACGCTATTCAAAAACAATTATATAGGTCAAGAAGCCCGCTTTAAAGTAGCACAAGCTTCTTATTTTAAAAATGATTTTACTTGGGCAAAGGCTCAGCTAAAAGTTTTAAAAGGATCAGCAACACAACTTATTGCTAACGATGCTGCTGATTTGTTCTTGACAATTTCAGATAATGAACCTAAAGATAGTATTGGTACTGGCTTAAAAGAATATGCCAAAGCTGATCTGTTAGCTTATCAAAATAAAAATGATGAAGCAATTGCTATTTTAAGCAATATAATTGCTAATTACGGTGGGCAATCTATTGAAGATGAAGCATTATTTAAACAAGCTCAATTATTTGTTAAAAAGAAACAATATGACGAAGCCATTTTAAATTATGCCAAAATAATAGCTTTAGATAAAAAAGGGATTTATGTTGACGATGTATATTATCACATGGCTGATTTATATAACAATGAATTAAATAATCTAGAAAAGGCTAAAGAATACTATCAAAAGATTATTTTTGACCACCCATCGAGTATCTACCTAGTAGAGGCCCGAAAAAAGTTTAGAAAATTAAGAGGAGACGACATTTAAAAAACTGAAGACGTTCTTATTACTTTATTTTTAAAATTAAAAACTATGTACATATACAACGTAACAATAAATATAGACGAAAGTATACATGCTGAATGGTTAACTTGGATTGAAAGCCATATACCTGAAGTATTAGCAACAGGACACTTTTTAAGTGCTAAAATGACGCAAGTGTTGGTTGAAGAAGAAATGGGAGGTATTACCTACTCTATTCAATATACTGCTAAAACACGTGAAGATTTAGACAACTATTACAAACATAGTGCAGACAAACTACGCAACGACGGATTAAAAAAGTTTGCTGATAAAATGCTTGCTTTTCGTACTGAATTAAAAGTTGTTAATGAGTTTTTCCCTACAGTAAATAGTAATTAGTCAAGACCCAAAACCAAGATTCTAAACGTATTACGTCTATAAAAATCTATTAACCTGAATCCATGACCGTAAGAGCAAAAAAACATTTAGGACAACATTTTTTAAACGATGAAAACATCGCTAAGAAAATTGCTGATTCGTTAACCGAAAAAGGATACGATAACGTATTAGAAATTGGTCCTGGTATGGGAGTTCTAACTAAATATTTATTAGAAAAGAAACCAAAAGTTACGGTAATGGAATTAGATTCAGAATCAGTAACCTATTTACAAGAAACATTCCCTGTTGAACACATAAAACTAAATACTTCAAAAGAAAAGTTTACCATTATTGAAGGTGACTTTTTAAAAAAGGATTTCACTGAAACTTTCAATAATCAGCAAGTAGCAATTATCGGAAACTTTCCATACAACATTTCATCACAAATTGTTTTTAAAGCTATTGAAAACCGCGAATTTGTTCCAGAGTTTTCAGGAATGTTTCAAAAGGAAGTTGCTCAACGAATTGCTGAAAAAGAAGGAAGTAAAACTTACGGAATACTCTCGGTATTAACACAAGCTTTTTATGATGCTGAATACTTATTTACCGTACCTCCTTCTGTATTCAATCCACCGCCAAAGGTAGATTCTGGAGTTATTAGACTTATCAGAAAAGAAAACTACACACTTCCTGTTGATGAAAAATTATTTTTTAGAGTGGTAAAAACAGCTTTTAATCAACGAAGAAAAATGTTACGTTCCAGTTTAAAATCTTTTAATCTTTCGGATACCTTAAAAGAAGACCCTATATTTGCGATGCGTCCCGAACAGTTGTCGGTACAAAAATTCATTGAGTTGACACGAAAAATAGCTCAAAACAATAGTTAAGAGTCCTTTTTTAGATAAGAACAAGTCTTCTTTTTGAATTAGATTTCAACATATTCAAAACCTCGATTATCGAGCAAAATTGCAAGCAATGGCATTAGAAATCACAAAAGACTTATTAGAAAACGTACAAAGCCTGATTCAGCAACAAAAAGACACAGCTCTTTCTGAGGTTTTTTCAGATATTCACTACGCTGATATTGCTGAAGTTTTAGATGAACTTACTTTTGAAGAAGCAGTTTACATTATACGTTTATTAGATAGTGAAACAACTTCGGATGTATTAATGGAAGTTGATGAAGAAGTTCGTGAAAAAGTTTTTGAACAACTATCTGCCAAAGAAATTGCCGAAGAGGTTAATGAACTTGATACCGATGATGCTGCCGATGTTATTGCTGAACTTCCTGAAGAACGAAAACAAGATGTAATTCGGAAAATTGAAGACCGTGAACATGCTAAAGAAATTGTAGAATTACTACGATATGATGAAGATTCTGCTGGTGGATTAATGGCAAAAGAGCTTGTAAAAGTAAATGAGAATTGGAATGTACTTACCTGTGTTAAAAAAATGCGTCAGCAAGCAGAAGAGGTTACTAGAGTTCATTCTATTTATGTGGTTGATGATGAAGGTAAGTTAAAAGGGCGTTTGTCGTTAAAAGACTTGTTAATGGCTTCTACTCGTTCTAAAATCTCGGATGTTTATATTCCTAAAGTAGATTTTGTTCATGTACACGATGACGCGGAAGATGTAGCTAACATTATGCGTAAATATGACTTAGAAGCTATTCCTGTTGTGGATGAATTAGGTGTTTTGGTGGGTAGAATTACTATTGATGATATTGTTGATGTAATTAAAGAAGAAGCTGAAAAAGATTATCAATTAGCAGCAGGTATTACCCAAGATGTTGACTCTGAAGATAGCATTTTACAGTTAACCCGAGCTCGATTACCATGGTTGTTCCTAGGTTTAATTGGAGGTATTGGAGCTGCAAGAATTATGGGCTTTTTTGAAGGTGCATTAGAAGAAAATGCTATTCTTTTTATGTTTACACCTCTTATTGCAGCCATGGCTGGTAATGTTGGGGTACAATCTTCAGCAATTATTGTACAAGGTTTAGCTAACGATGATGTAAAAGGAAGTGTTACTAATAGATTATTAAAAGAAATGTCTTTAGCTGCTGTAAATGGACTTGTTTTGGCTGTTATCTTGTTTTTCTTTATTTGGATTTGGAAAGGAGATATAACAATTGCCTCTGCTATTTCATCTTCATTATTTACGGTAATTATTGTAGCTGGTTTGGTAGGTACTTTTATTCCTTTATTTTTAGATAAGAGAGGTATTGACCCTGCAATTGCTACAGGGCCTTTTATTACAACGAGTAACGATATTTTTGGGATTTTGATCTATTTTTGGATAGCAAAAATGATTATCGGCTTTTAATCTAGCGATTCTACTTTCTCAATCAGATTATCAATCTTACTTTCAGGAATAAATCCTTTTAGCATTAACACAGCACCAAAAACGATTAATAATACTCCCATTCCACGTTTTATTCGATAAATAACCAATGGAGTTAACCTACTCTTAAGTTGTTTAGCTAATAATATTTTCCCTAAATCTGTAATTGCGTAACCTGCTATTACAGTACCAAAATACCAAACCAAATACTTCGGATTCATATCATACGTTGGTCCTATAACCACAATTAACCCCAGCCAAAAAGCTAATACTCCTATATTTATAAAATTCAAGAAAAAGCCTTTAAAAAGGAGCTTTAAATAATTATTACTTTCAGGTAAAACAACATCGGGAGCTTTTGCTTCTTTCTTATTGTTTTTATCTAAATAAGTAATTAATCCATAAACAATAAGCACTAACCCTCCGATAAGAAACAACCGCGGGTCATCTTTTATTTTTTCTAACAGACTTCTACTTCCAAAGTAGGCTATTAACATAAAAGAAATATCTCCTAAAATCACTCCTACATCAAAGGCAATGGCTGCTCTAGCTCCTTTTAAAATACTGGTTTTAATCAGCATAAAAAATACAGGCCCTATCATAAAAGCCATGAAAACACCTACAAAAAATGCGTTTTTAAAGTCGTAAAAATCCATTCTATAAAGTTACGATTTTACCTAAACATCATCAAAGTCTACCACTATTTTCTGTGTAGTTGGATGTGCTTGACATGTAAGTATCAAACCTTCTTCTAATTCGTCGTCAGTTAAAATAGAATTTTTTGCCATTACAGCTTTTCCTTCCGTAACTTTTGCAATACAACTACTACAAACTCCTCCTTGACAAGAATATGGGGCATCTAGCTTGTTGCGTAAAGAAGCTGCTAAAACCGTATCGGTTTTCTCCATCATAAAAGTATGTTCTTCATCATCTAACACCACTTTAATTTCTGATTTTCCGTCTGGAATATGTAATGCCGCTTCTTCATCTGAAATATTAGCGGTAAATAATTCAAAATGAATGTCTCTTTCATCAAATCCATCTTCTTGAAGTGTTTCAGAAACAGTTTGGATCATTTCTTCTGGTCCACATAAATAGACTGAATCGAAAGAAATATCTTTATGTATATTTTTCACGAAATAGTTTACATGTCCTTTATCAATTCTACCAAATTTACTATTAGTTCTCACCTCTTGACTAAACACATAATGTAAGTTTAATTGAGAAGAATACTTTTCAGCTAACTCATTTAACTCATCATAAAAAATTGTGCTTTCAGCTCTTTTATTTCCAAAAACTAGTGTAATTGTAGAAGTTGGTTCATTCTCTAACACTGTTTTTACCATTGATAAAACTGGGGTAATTCCACTTCCTGCAGCAAAAGCAAGATAGTTTTTTTGTGCTTGAGGTTCTAAAATAAACTTCCCCTCTGGTTCAGAAATCTCTAAAAAAGTGTCTTCTTTTAGCTTAGTTGTTGCATAGGTTGAAAATTTTCCGTGGTCAACTGCTTTTACAGCAACTTTAATTTGCTTACTGTTAGGAGAAGCACAAATAGAGTAAGCTCTTCTTATTTCCTTATCGTCTAAGATAGCTTTTATTGTAATATATTGACCTGCAAAAAAAGTGTAGTTATCTTTTAGTTCTGCAGGGATATCAAATAAAATAGACACAGCATCTGCTGTTTCTTTTATTATTTTTTCTATACGTAGTTTATGAAATGTAGACATGTAATCTTTTTAAAGAGTTACAAAAATAAGAAACTCAAGAAGAAGAAAAGTTAGGGTTTTTATAAAACTTTAATTTCTTTACTTTTTCCCATCAACTACAACCACGATTTCTCCTTTAGCTGGTTTTTCAGTATAATATGCTAGTACTTCTTTTACACTTCCTCGTTTGGTTTCTTCAAACAATTTTGTCAGTTCTCTAGAAACAGATATTTGTCTATCCTCTCCAAAATACTCTGCAAAATTTGCGAGTGTTTTCAATAACTTGTGTGGACTCTCATAAAAAATCATAGTTCGTGTCTCTTCTGCCAAGAATTTTAACCGTGTTTGACGTCCTTTTTTTACAGGTAAAAAACCTTCAAAAACAAATTTGTCATTCGGTAAGCCAGAATTTACCAAAGCTGGAACAAAAGCAGTAGCTCCTGGTAAACATTCTACATCTATCCCATTCTGTACACACGCTCTAGTTAATAAAAAACCAGGATCTGAAATTGCAGGGGTTCCTGCATCTGAAATTAACGCAAACGTTTCACCACTTTGCAAACGTTTCACAATTATTTCTACCGTTTTATGCTCGTTATGCATATGATGCGACTGCATCGGTGTAGAAATATCAAAATGCTTCAGTAGTTTTCCGCTCGTACGTGTATCTTCCGCTAAAATATAATCTACTTCTTGTAAGACTTTAAGCGCTCTCAGCGTAATGTCTTCTAAATTCCCAATCGGTGTAGGCACCAAGTACAATTTGCTCATACAACAAAACTACAAAGTTTTTAGTCTAAAAAGTTAGGAATCTCTACCTTTTTGTACTTTTGCTATATGTCGAACGACCTATTGAAAAACATTCAAATTCCTGCTGATTTACGTAAATTAACATCAGAAGAATTGCCACAGCTCGCTCAAGAATTGCGTGAGTTTATTATTGATGTGGTTGCTACAAAAGAAGGACATTTAGGCGCAAGCTTAGGTGTCGTAGAATTGACCATTGCACTTCACTATTTGTTTGATACTCCAAACGATTTATTAGTTTGGGATGTAGGACATCAAGCCTATGGGCATAAAATTTTAACAGGAAGAAAAGACGTTTTTCATACCAACCGCCAGTTTGATGGTATTTCAGGATTTCCAAAACGCTCAGAAAGTGAGTACGACACTTTTGGTGTTGGTCACTCTTCTACCGCTATTTCAGCAGCTTTAGGAATGGCAATTGCCTCGAAATTACAAGATATTGAAAAACATCATATTGCGGTGATTGGTGATGCTTCTATTGCTAGTGGAATGGCTTTTGAAGCTTTGAATCATGCAGGAGACACGAATGCAAATCTCTTAGTTATTTTAAACGATAATGCCATTGGTATTGACCCATCGGTAGGCGCTTTGAAAGATTATTTAACAAAAATTAAAGCTCCTCGATTAGAGATAGAACAACACAATATTTTTGAAGCCTTAAACTTTGATTATTCTGGACCTATTGATGGACATAATTTTGAAGAGTTGTTACGTGAACTAGAACGCTTAAAAAGTATTCAAGGTCCTAAGTTTTTACACGTAATAACTACAAAAGGGAAAGGGTTACGACAAGCTGAACAAGACCAAGTAAGGTATCACGCTCCTGGTAAATTTGACAAAATTTCTGGAGACGTCCTACCTAAAGAGGCAAGTAAATACACTAAATTTCAAGATGTTTTTGGGGAAACTATTGTTGAACTAGCACAGAAAAACGAAAAAATTGTAGGAATTACGCCTGCTATGTTAACCGGAAGCTCGTTAAAGTTTATGATGCAAGAGTTTCCTGATAGAACATTTGATGTAGGTATTGCCGAACAACATGCAGTAACCTTAGCTGCAGGTATGGCTACCCAAGGATTGATTCCGTTTTGTAATATCTATTCTACCTTTTTACAACGTGCTTACGACCAAGTAATTCACGATGTAGCCTTACAAAACTTACCTGTAATTTTTTGCTTAGACAGGGCTGGACTAGTAGGTGAAGATGGAGCAACTCACCATGGAGTTTTTGATTTGGCTTATTTACGTTGTATTCCAAACCTAATTGTATTTGCTCCTCGTAATGAAATTGAGTTACGTAACATTATGTTTACCGCTCAACAGGGTCTTGAACATCCGATAGCTATTAGATATCCCAGAGGGAAAGGCAAATTAGAGCAATGGCAACTTCCATTCGAAACCATAGAAGTTGGAAAAGGAACCTGTTTAAAAGAAGGTAATCAAGTAGCAGTGTTATCTATAGGAACTATTTCAAATAATGTTTCAGAAGCAATAAGTCAGCTTGAAAGTAACGAATCGGTTGCGCATTACGACCTACGTTTTGTAAAACCTTTAGACAAGCAACTTTTAGACGCTATTTTCAAAAAATTTGATGCTATTATCACTGTTGAGGATGGCACTATCAAAGGTGGATTTGGGAGTGAAGTATCAGAATATGCCTATGAAGTAAACTATCAAGGAAAAATTAAACTATTAGGAATTCCTGATGAATTTATTCATCATGGTACGATTCAACAGTTGCAAGAAGTATGTGGAATTGATACAATCTCCATTCAAAAAGTAATTCAAAGTCTACTATAAAAGAAAAGCGAACCAAATTGGTTCGCTTTTCAACTCTTTATTTCAAAGTTTATTTCTTCATTATCTTTTCAGAAAGTTTCTTTTGTCCTAGTTCATCATATATTTCAACAATGTAAATTGAGTTACTTGAAACTGTAGAAACATCTATTGAATTATTAATTACAGGTGCTTCTATTACTTTTCTTCCTGATACGTCTATTATTTTCGCGGTCCACAAAACTGTATTTTTTCCTCCTTTAATATAAATCCTATCAACAGCTGGATTTGGATAAATACTCATTCCTGAAGTATTTGTTTCTTCTTTTTCTTGGCTTCTTAATTGTGTTTTTGCAGAAGTGTTAGTGTTTAAACAAACCTGTTTAGTCTCCGAAGACCCAAAGCTTCCTCCTGAAGCTAATACATCTCCATTATTATTAGTTATTTTATACGAACCGCTTCCATAACTACAGCAAATGCCATCACCATATGTATCATTAATTGTAAAATCATAACATCCTACCGGCAAGCATTTTGATACAGTAATAGATTCTCCATTTCCTTGAGTATAATTATCTCCACTCATTACAGTTTGTCCTGTACTATCCTTTAAACTCCAAGAAGTTTCTGAAGAATACTTATCGAAAATAATTGTCACGCTTACATCCTCACATTTTGGGATTTCTCCTCCTCCATCTCCATCATCAGGGTTCCCTGTGCTATAAGTAATCACTAATTTGGGTGCACTCGCGCTACTTCCATCGTATGACTCTGCTGTTCGTTCTCCTGTTCCTGAAATATAAAACATCATTGAATTACCAGTTGCCCAATTAGATCTGTTCACAACATATTGTACCAGAGATTTTAAATCTGGAGTTCTTTGTGCTGTCCCCGAAGCTCCAACTGAACTCCATGAACTAGGACTCCAAGCAACTGATTGATTATAATAACTTCTTGATGTTATATCATAACTTTGAGAAGTCATATCAGGTGCATTTGATGAATCTTGAATTTTTATTGCTAATGATGTACTTCCTGAATTTGTTTCATCGGTAGTAAATTGTATATACGCATTCGTTACCGTAGCATTAGCTGGTACGTTTAAATTTCTAAACAACAACCCTACATGTTGATTTCCTTTGGAACTTCCATCATACACTAATTCTAAATCAGAACTGTTCATATACATTGTTCCTGACGACTCATATTGTTCAGCATCATCATTAGTACTATTAATTGTTGAAGTTATTGTCTTAGAAACATTTCCTACAAAAACAGAAACCTCTTCAGAAGTAGTTTCGTATCCGTCATTATCTGTAGCCTTTGCTTTAATTATATATGATTGGTTATCAATTGTAGGTATCCAGTTAAAAGAGTATGGAGTATTTGTATCTGTGCCTACTAAAGTGTTATTTACATAAAATTTAACACTTGAAATTGTTCCATCACTATCTGTAGCAGTAGCGGAAATTGTTACTGGAGTATTTACGGTATGTGATGAACCTGAAGACGGACTCGTAATTGTAACTTCTGGATAGCTAACATTACTACTTATAATTGTTACTACACTTCCATTAGATGGATTCCATATATCTAAATTAGATGGTATTGTGAATGGATTTTGGTTTGAAACAGAACCAACGCTACTCGCATTATCTACCTTAATTGTTCTAATCTCTATTTTAGATTCTTCAACAAAAATCCATTTAAACTGATTAAAGGTACTCGCGTCTCTTGTCCAGTTTTTTGAATCATTCGATGATCGTAAAGGTGCTCCCCAACAACCTTCTCCTACATAAACGGTTCCGTTAACATCGTCTCTAACAAAACCTTCATCGCAATTACTTCCTCCGGCACAAGGTTTTACCGGCCATGTTGTTTTTACTGTATGAGAATCTGATTCGAATACTAAATTCACTCCTTTATCATAAAATAATTGAGACCAACTAGAGTATTCATCATTTCCTTCTGATTTTGATGATACGTGTGGACGCATCGGTTTGTGATATTGAGCAGACTTCCAAATAGAATTATTTGCATTCAATTTTTGACTTAACCATGAATACTGAGTACCACCAGCGGAAATTTCTGAATTCAGTGTATAAATTGTATACAAGTTGTTTCCAAAAGTTATATCGTAATAAACACTTGTTGATGGAACATTAAACAGGTTATAAATACTATTATTGGAACCTTCGTGATTTCCTCTTGTCGGCACTATAGGAAACATTCTTCCGTCATTTGCTGTGGTATATTGCCAATCATTAAACCAGTCTTGCCATTCAGAACTAGAGTCTCCGTTAGTCATATCTCCACCAAAGAACACTGCGGTTGGCTTTAATTTAGAAACTAACAAGTTAGCATCTCTTCTTGGTGTTCTATTATTTCTTGAATCTCCTCCAGCAATAAAAGACATTTTATCGTTGGTATTTGGAGCTGTTTTAAACCAAAATCGACTACTTACTCCTTGGCTATCTTTAATTACAAAATAATAGTTAGTATTAGGACTCAAACCTGTTAGTTTAGCAAAAGTATTACTCATTCCTTTATAAGAAACAGAACGGTCTACAGATTTGGAATTTGGATAATTTGACCAGTTAGTTCCGTTATCTATCGTTCCATAGTATATAACAGGATTAGATCCTGAAATTTGGTTCCAACCAATCATTATAGTAGTTGCTGGATTGTCTGTGATAATTAATCGATACTTATCATTAGAGGCATAAGTACTAAGAACTGTTAAGAATAACAGTATTAAAATAATTTTTTTCATGGTGAGGGACTTTAAAGTTTACTAGTTAGTTACACAAATATATTTTTTCCCTTTCAAATTAATAGATTATTTTTATTAAAATTAATTATATAATAACCTGACTAACATTAACCTAACTATTGTTTTATAGTTTACTAATCTTATTTTAACAAACTACATACCCCCTATTTTTACTTTTGTTTAAACCTTAATTTATGAACACTAAAACCCTTCTTACTTTTTTAAAATTCTGTTCTTTTTTTATTTTTTTTGGCAGAGCTTACCAGCATTTATTTTGGGATGCCCCCTACCGAAGTTTTTTTTGGGATCAGCATTTATTGGAGCCTGTTATTAATTTTCTTTTTAACACTAGTTGGCAATCATACGTTACAAATCTTAACACCGATTTTGCTATTCAAGTTTTAACCAGAAGCATTGGTGTTTTATATCTAGTTTGTGCTATTATTTCAATTTTAATAAATGAAAACTCAAAAAAATGGATGAGTAACATTTTAAAATTAGGCGCAGTAAGTTTAGTTTTTTTAGCTTTAATGATTACAAAAAATAAGTTTTATCACCTTATAATGTTTTTTGAGCACACCATTCAGTTTGGAGTTCCTATCGCTTTATTATATTTTTTAAAACATAAAAACATACCTATCTTACTTTTTTACCTAAAAGTTTTTATTGCATTAGCTTTCACTTGTCATGGAATGTACGCTATTGGTGTTTTTTACCCATTACCAGGTAATTTCGTTACCATGACGTTGAATATACTTCCTGTACAAGAAGAAATGGCTAAAAACCTATTATTTGTAGCTGGTCTTTTAGATTTTATTATTGCTATTGCTATATTTATTCCTAAACTTTCAAAAGTAGCCTTGCTATATGCATGCTTTTGGGGTATTGTTACTGCTTTAGCAAGAATTCTTAGTGGCTTTCATTATGATTTTTCTTTAAGTATTATGCATCAGTATTTATACTTAACAATATATAGACTTCCTCACGGATTAATACCACTACTGGTTTATCTATACTTAGTCAAAAACAATTCTGAAAAGTCTAGAACTAACAACAGTTTAGTTTCTGTCTAATTTATTTACCTAATTATACCTTACCACATGTGAATGATTATAGGTAGAAATAAATTTGAAGTTGTTTTTTAGTGCTTTCTGAAACTTATAGTTTGTAAGCTTTATATTCGCCAAAAAATAACCCCCTAATATTTCAAAAATGAAACTATTATTTAAAACATTAGTTTGTTCTTCCTTTTTATTCTTTTCATGTAGTGATAAAGAAAGTATCCCTAACGTTGAGCTTAAAACTTATTCTTTTGATTCTGAAACCAATTCTAGCTTAATGTTTCAAGACGGAGAACCTCAAGAAGTAATGACTTCAGAATCTCGTGTGTATGAAATAAGTAAAGTAATAAGAGTTAAGCCAATTGATAATAAAACTATTGAGATTGCTAATTTTGCTCCGATAGATTTAGAAGATATAACTATTACAGCTACGATTGAGGCTGAAGGTTTTCATAAACCTATTAAATTATTTAAAATTGATAAAATAAGAGCCCATGGTAAGCAAGAAATTAACTACCCTTTTATAAACAACTCTTCCTTGTTTTTAAATACAAGCAATCAAGAAGTTGATCTTTCAATTTTTAAAGATACAGGTATTGACCCTAGTAATATTGTTTTTAATTTTACTGGTGATAACGAAATTATCCAAAAGCTTAAAGGTTTACATAAACTAAAGTGGACGATAAAATACCATGACTTTGATACAGACAACAATCCAGATAACAATTGGGCCGAAGATATTACTGCAAAAGATATCCGTAGGTTTACTGGGTTAATGATTAACCTTGGAGTTGTTTTTGCTTCTGATAATTTTAAAAATGAATTTATTAATGAAAATATTATCGGAAATGATGGAACAACTGCTTTAACAGAAAACGAAAAGAAAGGAGCTTATAATATTATTTTAAACAAAACTCGCTATAACTGTGGTAAGGTTGTTAATGTTTCTGGTTTAGGTGGTGGCGCAACCTTTGGTTTAGCTGAACATGTACTAAGAGATTATATTCGTAAAGAAACTGGTTTTATAACAGCACATGAAATAGGACATACTATTGGTTATAACCATTCTTCAAATATGACATACCCTCATGAAGTAGATGGAGTAAGTACAGGAATTAGCCCTGTTACCACAAGAATTATGAATCAGTTTTTTGAAAATGATTTATATCCAGTAACATTAGAAAACTATTACTTATCATCTAATTTTGAATAATAAAATTATATAAATAAAAAAGCGAACCAAATTGGTTCGCTTTTTTTATGGTAACTCTCAGAATATTTCTGAGAAATTCTCTTTTCTTAGTTATTTAAAGCTTCTGCTCCACCAACGATTTCTAAGATCTCGTTTGTAATTGCAGCTTGACGTGCTTTGTTATAAGTTAATAACAACTCATCACGTAATTCCGTAGCATTATCAGTTGCTTTATGCATTGCAGTCATACGAGCACCGTGTTCGGCAGCAAATGAATCACGAATAGCTTTGTATAATTGCGTCTTTAATGACTTAGGAATTAACTCTAAAATGATTTCTTCTTTAGAAGGCTCAAAAATGTAATCTAAATTAGCTTTTGATTCTCCTTCTACAGGTTGAATTGGTAAGAATTGCTCTACCTGTGGTATTTGAGTCGCTGCGTTTTTAAATCTGTTGTATATGATTTCTATCTTGTCATAAGAACCATCTACGAATAAATTCATTAACTGTTCAGCTATTTCAGCAACATTATCAAAAGTTAAGTCATCAAAAATATTACTTCTATTCTCGATAACTGTATAGTCTTTTGATAAAATATCGTTTCCTTTTTTACCAATAGTCAATAAATCAACAGCATCATCATTGTATTTCTCGTTGATAGTTTTAACCGTTTCTTTAATAATAGATGAGTTAAAACCTCCACATAAACCTCTATTTGAAGTTACAGTAACTAACAATACTTTGTTTACTTCTCTTTCTGTTGAATATACTCCACCTGCATCGCTATCTAATGTAGCACTTAAGCTTTGTAATAATTCGGTAAGCTTAGATGAATACGGACGCATTGCTGTAATTGCATCTTGAGCTTTTTTCAACTTTGCAGCCGATACCATTTTCATGGCAGAGGTAATCTGCATTGTTGATTTAATCGAAGTAATTCTGTTACGTATTTCTTTTAAGTTTGCCATTTAATTGAACTTAAAATTTATAAAACCCCCGCATTGTTATGCGGGGATGCCTTTTTTGTTTTTATTAAGCTGAAAATTTAGCTGAAACTTCTTTAGCAGCGTCTCTTAAAGTATCAATTACTTCATCAGTTAACTTTCCTGCTTTTAAAGTATCTAAAGTATCTCTATGCTTAGCATTTAAGTACTCTAAATAATCTTTTTCGAATTCTTTCACCTTGTTTACAGGTACATCTTTTAACAAGTTCTTAGAACCTGCGTAGATAATAGCTACCTGATCTTCTACAGTATAAGGATCGTTTTGAGCTTGCTTTAAGATCTCTACGTTACGCTTACCCTTTTCAATTACATTTAAAGTTGCAGCATCTAAATCAGAACCAAACTTAGCGAATGCTTCTAATTCACGGTACTGAGCTTGATCTAACTTTAAAGTACCAGATACTTTTTTCATTGATTTGATCTGAGCAGATCCTCCTACACGTGATACTGAGATACCTACGTTAATCGCTGGACGAACCCCTGAGTTGAATAAATCAGACTCTAAGAATATCTGACCATCAGTAATCGAAATTACGTTTGTTGGAATATATGCTGAAACGTCTCCTGCTTGAGTTTCAATAATTGGTAAAGCTGTTAAAGATCCTCCACCTTTTACTTTAGACTTTAATGATTCTGGTAAATCATTCATCTCTTTTGCGATAGAATCATCAGCAATTACCTTAGCAGCACGCTCTAATAATCTTGAGTGTAAGTAGAATACATCCCCTGGGTAAGCCTCACGTCCTGGTGGTCTTCTTAATAATAAAGACACCTCACGGTAAGCTACTGCTTGCTTAGATAAATCATCATAAACAATTAAAGCTGGTCTACCAGTATCACGGAAATATTCTCCAATTGCAGCTCCTGCGAATGGTGCATATACTTGCATTGGTGCAGGATCAGATGCATTTGCAGCAACGATAGTTGTATAAGCTAACGCTCCTTTTTCTTCTAACATATTAGCAATAGCTGCTACTGTTGAAGCTTTTTGACCGATAGCTACGTAGATACAGTACACTGGTTGTCCTGCATCATAAAATTCTTTCTGATTTAAGATAGTATCAATAGCAACAGTTGATTTACCTGTTTGACGGTCTCCAATGATTAACTCACGTTGACCACGTCCTACTGGAATCATTGCATCAATAGATTTGATACCTGTTTGCATTGGCTCAGTTACAGGCTCACGGAAGATAACCCCTGGTGCTTTACGCTCTAAAGGCATTTCAAAAGTTTCACCTTGAATTGGTCCTTTACCATCTATTGGTTGTCCTAAAGTGTTAACAACACGTCCTACGATTCCTTCTCCAGCTTTTAAAGAAGCAATTCTTTCTGTACGTTTCACAGTAGATCCTTCTCTTACTGAAGTAGAAGCTCCTAATAATACAACACCTGCATTATCTTCTTCTAAGTTTAATACGATACCTTCTAATCCGTTATCGAATTCTACTAATTCTCCGTATTGTACGTTAGATAATCCATAAACACGTGCAATACCATCACCTACTTGTAATACTGTCCCTACTTCGTTTAATGAAGCCTTAGACTCAAAATTTGTTAATTGTTCCTTTAAAATTGCTGATACTTCAGCTGGTTTAATTGCTGCCATCTTATTTCTTTTGATGTATAATTAAATTTTTGGAATGTAATGACCGTTGTCAAACTCTCTCCTTAACTCATTAAATTGGCTAGAGATACTTGCATCGTATTGCACATCTCCAACTCGTAAGATAAATCCTCCTAATATATCAGGATTTACTATATTCTCAATACTAGCATTGTTTCCTGTAAGGGCTACAATTTTAGCTTGTATTTTATCTTCTAACTCTTTTGTTAAAGCTACTGCTGTAGTAACTCTAGCAACTTTCATGTTCTTGTAGTGATCATATATAACAGCATATTGCTTAGCAATAGGCTCTAACATCACCATACGCTTATTTTCCTCTAATAAGTTAAATAACCCTTTTACAATGTTATCTACTTTATCACCAAAAAGTGCATTTAAAACTTTACTCTTATCTGCAGCTTTGATTACAGGACTTTTAAGCATAACATCTAAATCAGCGCTCTCAGCAATTGTATCTACGATTAACTTCATGTTATCGTTTACTAAAGTTTCATTACCTGAATCTTTAGCTAATTTTAAAATTGCTTTTGCGTAACGTAATGCTGCTCTTGCTTCTTTCATCTACTGATTAGTTTAAAGTAACCTCTTCTAACATTCCTTCAACAAGCTTTAATTGATCGTCTTGTGAAGCTAATTCTTTTCTTACAACCTTTTGAGCTATTTCGATAGATAAGTCTCCTACTTTCTTCTTTAACTCAGCGATTGCTGCTTGTTGCTCTTGCTTAATAGTAGCTTTAGCATTCTCTACCATAGTAGATGTTTGCTCTTCAGCTTCTTGCTTTGCATCAGCAATGATTTTATCTTTAATCTCACGAGCTTCTTTCATCATCGCATCTCTCTCAGCTCTTGCTTCTTTTAATAAACGCTCGTTATCAGCTTGTAAATTTTGCATTTCTTTACGAGCATTTTCTGCTTGATCTAATGCATTTTGAATACCTTCTTCACGTTCTGTTAAAGCAGCCATAATTGGTTTCCATGCAAACTTGAACAATAAAACTAGTAAGATTACTAATATTAATGCTTGCATAGCAAATAGCCCTGGAGAAAAATCATTTATTAACTGATCCATTGTATCTGAAATTTAATCTTTTTACTGTTTTGTTTTTTGTTTAATTTGAAAACATTTCCTGCAACCAATCGTTACAGGAAAATGTTTTACTTCTGTTTTGTTTCGGAATTATTTTCCTAAGATTAAAGCACCAAATGCTAATCCTTCTAATAATGCTCCGATAATGATCATCGCTGTTTGGATTTTACCAGCTGCTTCTGGTTGACGAGCGATAGCTTCCATTGCGCTACCACCAATTTTACCTAATCCTAATCCTCCTCCGATAACGATTAATCCTGCTCCAATTAAATTGTACATACTAATTGATTTATATATAATTAAACAAATTCTTATTCTAAATTAATGATGTTCGTGCTCTTCAACCGCCATACCAATAAATAATGACGATAACATTGTAAAAATAAATGCTTGTAAGAACGCTACTAAAATTTCAATTACTGTAATAAATAATGCTAACAATAATGAAATACTTGTTGAACCTACAGATCCGAACTGATTTTTTAATGTAATCATTAATGCTATTAAGCTCATTACTACAAAGTGACCCGCAGTAATGTTTGCAAATAAACGCACTAATAATGAGAAAGGTTTAATTAAAATAAAACCAATCAACTCGATTACTGCTAATATTGGTCTTAGAATTACTGGAACACCTGGCATCCATAATGTGTGAGCCCAGAAATCTTTACTACCATTTGTTAAATAAATTACTAACGTAAACAATGCTAAACACACTGTTACTGCAATTTGCCCTGTAACGTTAAATCCTAACGGAGTTAATCCTAACAAGTTTAATATCCAAATAAAGAAGAATACCGTTAATAAGTAAGGCATAAACTTCATATACTTTTTCTCACCTATGTTTGGTCGTGCTATTTCATCTCTTACGTAAAGTACTAAAGGCTCTAACACACGTCCAACTCCCGTTGGGATTGCTCCTTTCTTATAGCTTTTAGCTAAAGACCCAAAACCTAACAACATTAACAAACCTGCGAACAACATACCAAACACACTCTTAGTTATAGAAAAATCTAATACTCTGTGTGCATTAGTAGCATGATGAGCTTCATCAAAAGAAACAGCTGTTTCTCCTTCGTTTAACTCGTATATTTTACTGTGAATTTTAGTAAGTTTTACTCCACCTTTTTCTAAAACAACGTGACCGTCATCATTGTGGTGAAATTCTGAAGACATAAATGTTTTTAATCCTTGACTTGTCCAAACGATTACTGGCAAAGGAAAACCAACATGCTTACGCTCTCCTGCATCATTTGTATACGAAAACAATGTGAAATCATGTGAATCAGCTAAGTGATGTTTAATATATCCATCAATTTGCTCTCGTGTATTAATTTGACCTCCGTTTGAAGTATCACCTCCTCCAGCGAATGCTGTAAATGAACTAAATACTATTGCTAGTACCGTTAAAAAATAGATAGGTTTTTTTGCTATCATCATACCTTACTAAATATAGAATTATGGTCTCTAAATTTCCGTGCAAAGGTACACAATAAATTAAAACTACAAACGGTTTTTTTATTTAGTTTTCCTAAGCCTTCCAAAGACATCAAAAAACAGCAAACTATCTATTATTCAACAACTTTGAAACACCAATAGCTTCTACTAACAAAAAAATAAGAATAGGAAGTAGTATTGAAACTTTTTCAGGTTTAGTTAAACCTGTTTCAGAAAAAATGGAATCTTGATATAATAAAATAAACACTCCAAACTTCACCAACATTAAACCAAGGTATAAATAACCTGTTTCATTAGGTAAATAGCTTATTACTATTTCAACTGCAATATAAATTACTAACGAAGCTACTAAATTAAATGTATACACTGATAGTAACGAAAAAGATAAACTTACAGCGTTTTTCTCTATGAAGTAATTATTAATAAAGAATCCTAAAGTAGCTAATACAACTACAACTACAGTAAAAATTAAAATTCGTTTAATCATCGTTTTTTGTTAGATTGGTTACTTGTATAATTACCGAAAGCATGGCTCCGAAAACCGCTACAAGTGTACAAATTTTTACGTAAAGTTGATTGTCGTTTGGGTATTTTTGGTCTAACCATTCACCTAGTAAACTTCCTAGGTAAATAGTTAGTCCCATTTGAAGTGCGATTCCTGTGAATCGTATGTATTTATTAAGCGGATTTTTCTTTGAGTCCTTGCTCATTCTTATTTAATTCTTTTACCGCTCCTTTCATGGCACAAGTAGCGTTGAATTCTGCTCCTGGTTCTACAGATAGCTTTCCTATAACTACATCTCCTGTAATATTTGCTGAAGATTTTACTGTTAATGTATTTGATACAAATAACTCTCCTGAAAACTCTCCTTCCACATCAGCGTTAGTACACTCTACTTTTCCTTTAATTAAACCAGTACTACCAATAATTACTCTACCATTAGTTTCTATAGTTCCTTCTAAGGTTCCGTCGATTCTAAAATCTCCTTCAGAAATGATTTCTCCAGTAATTTTAGTGTTTTTTCCTATAATGTTTCTCTCTGCAACTTTATTTTCTCCTGTTTTTTTACTCTCTTTACCAAACATATTCGGGGAATTTAAGGGTGTTTATGTTTTATTTAATTGTTCTATGATTTCTTTTGCTTTCTTACCTTCTTGCGTAGTTGCATAACTAATTGCAACAAACTCTAATGCTTTTTTATAGGTATCTTTATCTTGATATTTACCTATAGCCAAGGCTTTTAGGAGCGCAAATTTAGGGATTAAATTTGAATTTTTTAGGGTCGTTGAAAAATTATCTACCTCATTAACAACCTCTTCAAACTTATTTTCTTTATATAAATAATATATTTCTTTATATTTATTTAAAACCTCATCTTCTTTTTTCTCTTCCACAAGTTTTTTCTCAGGATTTAAAATTATTTGAGCAAAACTTGTTTCTGGATACTTTTGCAAGATAACATTCTTGTATTCATTTGCCTTAGCTACCTCTCCTTGGTTTTTATATATCTGATACAAATGATAACTTATTGGCAATTCTAATTTATCATCTGTACTTACTTCTTTTAAACGCTCTAGATTCTTAATAGCTAGTGTTTCATTTGTGAACTGCTCCTTATAAATTAAACCTAGTTGATATAGTGCGTCGTTGCGTTCTTTTACTAGCTCACTAATTACATTTTCATCTGTAGGTATAGCATCAAGATATGTTGAAAGTTCATATCTCTTATTTACTTTGTTTGCATCAGTGTCATTTGACACATTATCTGCAACACTGATA
This sequence comes from Tenacibaculum larymnensis, assembly GCF_028829235.1. GTDB lineage: Bacteria > Bacteroidota > Bacteroidia > Flavobacteriales > Flavobacteriaceae > Polaribacter > Polaribacter larymnensis. Next base: position 221,518 of record NZ_JAIWJY010000001.1, read on the forward strand.
GATTTATCTGATAATCGCCAGTTATCTTCCAAAGGACGTGTTCCCCATATTTTTTGAAACTCCGCTCTTCCGAACCCTAAGGCTTGTGTGTTATAAAAATACCACTTCCCTTTATTCGCGGTATTATTTATAGATGTTCCTCCACCAAAACCACTTCCAAAGTTTTGAGCATTGAGTATTTGTTGTCTTTTTTCTTCATCCTCTTTTTTTATTTTTTCAATATATGCTTCAAAAAAAGAAGTTCTTTCATCTGGTGTCATTGCCACCAAACCAAGAATACTGTCGTTATTTTTAACAGTTTCCTCGTACTTTCTTAGAGTTGTGAGTCCTTTATTTTTTCTTCGAATTCTACGGATTCTTTTTTCTTGATCAAACTCTTTAGAAACCACTTGCATTACACTATCGTAATACGAGCCTGCTAACAAATAATTCTCTTTTTCAAAAGCCATGTTTGCCAAGCGTTCATACGCATATGTTTTTTGATAATTGTTATTATGCTTTGCTTGTAAAGACTTTTTATAATATTCTGCTGCAGCTTCAGGGTTATTTCTTCCTTCTTGAATTACTCCTGCCTGATAGTATAATTCGTTTAAAAACTTACGGTTATCTGAATTTTTAATCAGTTTTCTTAACCTCGCCAACATTAATATTGATGTTGAATCATTTGGTGTATTTTTAGCTAGTTCTATATTTGCTCGAATACGGAACTTGTCTGGTGCTCTTTTAAATTCTGATAATTTTCGAAACACCATTCTTGCTGAATCTTTTCTATCTAATTCGCTGTAAACCTGACCTAACACAAACATATTTCGAGCTGATTGTTCTCTGTTATAATGTGTTCTAGTAGCTAACTTTAGATAATCTACCATTTTTTGGATGGTATCTGTTTGTTCATAAGCCATAGCCATAGCTGTGTAAGCTTGCTCTTTTACCGATTTGTTTATTTTTTCTTTCTCATCTAAAACATCTAACAATAGCATTAATGTTTCTATGGCTCTTTTTTCATTCCCTAAACGAATATTGGTTTTCGCTCTCCAAATTTTTGTTTCATAGTTTAAATCAGCCTTTGGATAGTTAACTATTACATAGTTAAAAGCTTCTAATGCCGGAATAAAACGTTGTGTGTAGTATCTTGATTTTCCTAATAATAAATAAGCATCATCTATTTGGCTATTTCTTTCATAACCATTAATGTTCATTGAATGAGTTTGAACTGCTTTTATAGCCTTTTCTTCTGCTTTTTCAAAGGGCGTTAGATTCTTATTTTCTTCTTCTTCATCTGCTTTAAAACCTGTACCTGGGGTAAGTACTTTTGTAGTTAATTTACTTTCATTAAAAGTTATAGGCTCTATTTGCAAGCGTTTCCAGAAATTGTCTTCGTGCTTTTCTTGAATTTCTTCAAGTCCTTTTAAATACGCTTGCTCCCCGTTAAAAAGCACATTGTATTTGGTGGTAACAGCATGGTAATTTCTATTTAAAAAAGCATCCTTTTTAACACTACACGAATACACGATAGCTGCTAAAACACTGAATACTATTATCTTTACCCCTTTTTTCATATACTATTACTTTTACAGTACAACAACGTAATAATTGTGTTTTTTGTACGTAAAGAGGTAAAAATAATAATTATAAGATGATTTTCACCTTGTTTTATGCAGAAAAATAGCTTTCTAATTCTTGTAGGGTTTCTTGCGATGTATTTATGTCCTTTACAACATTTCCTTTATCTAAAACTACAATACGTTCGCAAACCTCAGTTACATGACTTAAATCGTGACTAGAAACTAATACGGTTACATCATTATTTTCTGTTAGCCTTTTAATTATTTTTTTTAATCGAATTTGTGTTGTAGGGTCTAAATTAGCGAAAGGTTCGTCTAAAATTATCACTTGCGGATTCCCCATCATTGCAGCAACAATACCTACCTTTTTCTGGTTTCCTTTACTTAAACTTCGTAAATACTTTTTCTTTCCTAAAATTTCATCATTAAAAAACTCATCAAATTGAGCTAAGAAAGCTTTTACATCAGCTTTATTCATTCCACGTAAGTCTCCAACAAAATCAAAATATTCTTCAGGTGTTAAGTACCCTATTAAAAAAGTTTCATCTATAAACGACCCTGTAAACGTCTTCCAATTTTCACTTTTATTTACAGTAACTTCATTATTTATAATTTCTCCTGTAGTTGGTCTAATTAAATCTAACAGCAGATTAAATAGCGTCGTTTTTCCTGCTCCATTATTTCCTACTAACCCAAAAGATTGTCCGCTAGGAATTTTTAATTCTTCTAGATTTAAGACTTGTGTAGTTCCGTATGTTTTTGAAATATTATTTATAAATATCATTTTGTTTAGTTTTTTAGTTGGTTATGATTTTTGGCTGAATGCATGTATTACTGCGTACTTACTTTTAATGTATCTTTTTTCTATAAAATTCATAAAGTAATTTTTGAACGCTAATGCTAGTACTCCTGCAATAGCAATTGCTAAAACTCCAGCATTAAAGCTAACAAACTTGTTGAAAATCCAGAATAGGAACATAGGAATTCCCATTATTGGAATTATTATTAAAAATTGTGTTGCACTGGTTCCTTGATAGTTTGAAAACCCACTTTTATTTAGGTCTATACGTTTTCGGTTAAAAGAACCTGCAAATAACAAAAAGAGTGAATTAAACCCTATATTAAATATTGCCCCAGCGGTTATCATTAAAAAAATATCTAATCCGTAGAAATAAATATAAGGAATACTTAAAAGATATAACACTCCTGATACTACAACCATTAAATACCACTTACTTTCTAAAAACTTTCTATAACGAATGTTTTGACTCATAAGCATTTTATAATACTCACTATCCCATGCTGGGATGAACTGACCATAGTTTAATGTAAAACCTCCTGTTACAAAAATTGCTGCAAATACTAAGAAAGCTGGCATTTTTTCTCGATAAGTTTCTTCTCCAAAGAAAATAGCTCCATAAAAAAGAAATAAAAACGACATAAAAAACACTGTTTTAGTTCGTTTATTCCTCCAGATTTGACGGATATCATTTTTTATAAATGGTGCTACATCTCCTAGTCTATCAACAAAAGATAAATTTGACTCTTTAGCTACTTCTTCTTTACTTTTTATAGCATCATCTAAATATGCTTTTTCTCTTAATAATTTAAAGTTTACATAATATAAACCTATCAATAGAACCACTCCTATTAAAGATAATGCAGGAAAATTATATACTGATTGAAAAACAGGTGCAAATACATCGTTTACATTAAATAGCTGGTATTTATTTGCAAAAAACAATATCGCTAGTACAGCAATCATTGCTCCTAGTGCATAATTATTTTTGTTGATTAGAAAATTTACATAGTTAGCACTTAACACCAGCATTAACATTAAAAACAACCATCCTAAAACTCCCATAATATCATAACCTTCACCTATTAGTACTATTGAAAAAGGCACGTAAAAAAACAGTGGCATTATATTGAAAAATGACAATGCTGATTTTCCCAACACAAAATGAACTAACTTTTCTTTTTTTACTGGTAAGTTTAGAAACGGCTTAATGTTTAGTACTGGTAATTTTTGCATTAAATAGCGAAAAATTAAATCTCCCAGTAGTAAAAAAACAAGAAGACCATTAACAAGAAATAGTGGATCTGTATTTGGATATTCTTTTTTTATGAAAAAATACCCTCCTATTCCTATCATTAAAAATGAAACTAGCATATACAATGCAAAAAAGCCCATGATAATTTTTAGTGCAATACTTTTTCCGAAATAAGAGGAGCGAAAAAACTGCTTCCACTCTAACTTTAAAAAATGTGCAATCATTTGGTTTTGTATTTGGTTGATTATCTTATTTGTCTTTTTCTACAGTTTTTTGTTACATAAAAAAAGCACCAATTTAAAAATTGATGCTTTTAAATTTATCTTTTTTAAATAAATCAGTTATGCCCATTGACAAATTACTCCTCCCATTAAGGCTAATGTAATAATCCAATAACCAGCATTAATAGCTACATACTTAACACTTTTTCTTTCAAATAATGCTTGTGTAGCTAAAATAGGTAAACCAATTAGTAAACCTATCATAGTTCCATGTAACGCCCCATGTTTAAATGTTCTAAATCGGTCTCCAAAGTTGGCTATAAACTCCTGAAAGTAGGCATATGCTCCCCCTGTTTGTTCTACAAAACCCGGTTCTCCCATTAAGGTTGATTGCACTCCCCATTGATGGATTACTAATGTTTGTAAGATAAAAGCTAACAAAAAACTAAACACATAAGCTAAACCAAAAATGAGCCCCATATTTGAGCCTTTCATAGATTCATCGGTAAAACCTACCTCTTTCATCCAAGCGTTTTTAAACAACATAGGTCCGTACCAAATAAAACCCATTACCATAGGTACTAAGGCAGCAATTGCTGTAATTAAAAAATTAAATTTCATAAGATTATAAAGTTTTGGTTGTCAATCAAATATAACAAAAAAAGCACCAAACTTACGTTTAATGCTTTTACTTGTTTCTTATGAAGTAATATTCTTCTTATTTAATTTTTAACGATTTTGCTATCGCTTCTAACTCAAAGATAAAATCTCTTTTATTTACTGATGGTGCGTAAGTAAATCCTTCAAACACAATAACACGTTTGTTTTCCTTATCAATTACTGTATAATTGATAAATGGTCCTGCCATGAAATCATTTTTCACTTCCCATTTACCTCTTGTTTCAAAGGCCTTTTTTCCATCAATCTCTGCATCAAAAGTAAATGGTGTATACGCTTGTTCGGTAATCATGTGCATCCCTTCTTTACTTCCTGGAATATATTTTTTACCGATTGTATCTCTCATTCTTGTAATATTATCGGCCACTTTACTTTCATCTTCTAATGGATAACTATATACTAAAATATTGTTCGTTCCATCTCCTCTAGCAATTCCACTTTTTAAGTGTTGGCGTAACCATAAAAAGTCTCCTGTATCTTCAACTAGTTTAAATCTTTCAGGAATGGTTAATGTAATCCCTAAATTTTTAATTGTTTGAAACTTACTTTCATCCAGTTTTTCTTTTTTAAAGATTCTTTGAGTAAACCTTACATCTTCATCTTTAAATAACTTAATTATTTCTTTTCCTCTATTTCGAATTAAATCTACCAAATCCCCTTTGCTTTTGGCTGTTGCGTAAACTAATATTTGAGGTTCAGCATACTTGTTTTTTTCTACTTCAATTTTTTCTTTCTCTCCTTCTCTAAGAATTAAAACGGCTTTTGCATGCCTCATAAATCCATTAAACCCAACAGGGTCTATTTGACCTACAGAAAGTAGTGTTTCTGGTTGTGGTAAACCTACTTGGTGTTCTCCAAAAACAGAACGGATTTCGTCACCAATTTTACCTTCCCAATCATTTCCTTTAATCACTACCAATATTTTATTGGTGTTTCCATTTGATGTTGGTAAAACATAGTCGCTTTTTCCTCCATTATTTTTACACGAAACTGTTATAAAAATTAGGGCAAATAATGCTATTAGTTTATTCATAGTTTGTGGTGTTTAGTAGTTGTTTTTTAACTTTTAAAAATTTTAAGTTTCATTCCTGGTTTCAAACTTTTAACACTCCAAATATTGTTCCATTTTTTAATTTCTTCAACAGAAACTGATGGATACTTTTTTGAAATGGTCCATAATGAATCTCCTTCTTTAACAACATACACCTCATGCTTGCCTGTTGGTGTTTTATATTTTTTCTTTGAAACCTTTTTTGGAACAGCCATTCTTTTAGGATAAACACTTAATCTTTGACCTATTTTTAAGTGATGTGTTCGTAAACCATTCCAACGTTTAATATCACTTACTCGCACCCCGAATTTATTAGCTATTTTACCTAAATAATCTCCACTTCGAACCCTGTAACGAATGCGTTTATCCATTTCAAAGTACTTTGGTAATGGTTTCTCTCTTTTAGCATCATCTTCATTTGCTAAGGCATAAATTTCTTTTTCCTTTTCTAAGAAGTCCATTAAGTTTCTTCGAGGTAATCGAACTGCATAATTTTTTTCTTTTACATACGGAATAATGTCTAGTTTGTACGACGGATTCAAAAAAGCTAATAAATCAGAATCAATTCCTGTTTTTTCTGAAATCTGATCAAAACTAATAGTTCTTTTTACACGAACCGTATCTGTTTCAAAGTTGAAAATTTTTGGTGCTTCAGGGTAAATGTGATGTTTTTCTGCGTATTCAAAAATATACATCGTTGCGTAAAATGCTGGTACATAACCTGCTGTTTCACGAGGTAAAAATGGACGAATATTCCAATAGTTCTTATACCCTCCTGAACGCTTTATCGCTTTTGATACATTTCCAGGTCCAGAGTTATATGCAGCTAAGGCTAAATCCCAATCTCCAAAAATTTTATATAATTGACTTAAGTATTGACAGGCTGCTTTTGTTGATTTTACAGGATCCTGACGTTCATCTACATATGAATTCACTTTCAAATCAAACTGAACTCCTGTTCCATACATAAACTGCCATAAGCCAGTAGCTCCTACCCAAGATCGTGCGTCTGGTCTTAACGCTGACTCTACAATAGCCAAATATTTCATTTCTAACGGAATATCATATTGATCTAGGTATTGCTCAAACATTGGGAAATAATATTGAGCACGAGCCATTAAGGCTGGATAGTATTTTTTACGATACTTTAAATAACTGTTAATTACTTTTTCTAACGCAGGATTATATTCTAAATGAAATGGTGTTTTTACATTTAAATCTTGTAGCCTTTTCTTTAATAAGTCGGTCGTAAGAATTGTGGTTGTATTACCTAAAATGTCTTTATCATTAATTACGTATTGAATACTGTCAAACAACGATGAGTTAAACTTTTCTTCAATTAATAAGCTATCAATCATCTTTAAATCTTCCGTAGAAAATAACTCTTGGTTTTGTGTTGGGTTTATAGAATCATTTACTACAACATTAACACTGTCTTTAGCTACGAATAAGCTATCAACAGGTTGTTGCGCAAAAATAGAAGTTGTAAAAAGGAGTAGTGTTAGTAATTTCTTCATGTTGGTTTTATAAATCTAATTCAACAGCAATTGGGCAATGATCTGAATGTTTTGCTTCTGGTAAAATATACGCTCTTGAAATTTTATCTTTTAATGTTTCGGTTACCATGTTGTAATCAATACGCCAACCTTTGTTATTTGCTCTTGCATTTGCTCGGTAGCTCCACCAAGAATATTCTTGCTTTTCTGGATGTAAGTGACGGAAACTATCAATAAATCCACTATTAATAAATTTTCCTAACCACTCTCGTTCTTCTGGTAAAAAACCAGATACACCTTTCATTTTTGGGTTGTGGATATCTATTTCTTCATGACAAATGTTATAATCTCCACAAATAACTAAGTTAGGAATTTCTTTTCTTAACTCTGTAGCGTAGTCTAGAATTTCATCCATGTAGTTGAATTTATAGTCTAATCGAGCACTATTAGTTCCTGAAGGCAAATACATACTCATTACTGAAACCTCATCGAAATCTACACGAAGATTTCTTCCTTCAAAATCCATTGATTCAATTCCTGTTCCGTACTCTACATGTTTTGGTTCTTCTTTACAGAAAATTGCAACTGATGAATACCCTTTTTTTTCTGCTGAAAACCAAAAATGATGTGGATAGCCTGCGTTTTCAAACTCTGTTACATCTAATTGTTCTTTATGTGCTTTGGTTTCTTGAATACATATTACATCAGGATTTGCTGCTTGTAACCAATCGATAAATCCTTTTTTTAATGCTGCTCTAATTCCGTTTACGTTGTATGAGATTATTTTCATCTACTTTTTAAAATACAAAAACGTAAAGCATAGTGCTTTACGTCTTTTTTTAATCCTATAATTTTGTTAAATATCCATTTCTGGAATGTCTCCTTCGACTACTAAAGTTCCTTCTGTAGCTGCTTGAATTTCTTCTACAGATACTCCTGGAGCTCTTTCTAATAAGTGAAATTTATTGTCTTTAATTTCTAATACCGCTAGGTTTGTTACAATTTTTGTTACACAACCTACACCTGTTAATGGTAATGAACATTTTTTAAGTAGCTTTGATTCTCCCCTTTTGTTGGTATGCATCATTGCTACAATAATGTTATCGGCAGATGCTACTAAATCCATCGCTCCTCCCATACCTTTTACCATTTTTCCTGGTATTTTCCAGTTTGCTATATCTCCATTTTCAGCTACTTCCATAGCTCCTAAAATAGTTAAGTGAACATGTTTTCCACGAATCATTGAAAAGCTAGTAGCAGAATCAAAAAAACTAGCTCCTGGCATAGTTGTTATAGTTTGTTTTCCTGCATTGATAATATCAGCATCTTCTTCTCCTTCAAAAGGAAAAGGTCCCATACCTAACACTCCATTTTCTGATTGAAATTCTACTTCAATATCATCACGAACAAAGTTGGCTACTAATGTTGGTATTCCAATACCAAGATTTACATAATATCCGTTTTTTACTTCTTTTGCGATTCTCTTCGCTATTCCGTTTTTATCTAACATAACTAGCTTCTTTGTCTTACAGTTCTTTGTTCAATTCTCTTCTCATACTTTTCTCCTTGGAAAATGCGTTGTACAAAAATTCCTGGAATATGAATTTGATTTGGATCTAGTTCTCCTACTGGGACTAACTCCTCAACTTCAGCAACTGTTATTGTAGCTGCTCCACACATATTTGGGTTAAAGTTTCTTGAAGTTCCTTTAAAAATTAAGTTTCCAGCAGCATCTCCTTTCCATGCTTTTACAAAAGCAAAGTCTGCTTTAAATGCTGGTTCTAACACATACATTTTTCCGTCAAACTCGCGAGTTTCTTTTCCTTCAGCTACCTCTGTTCCATAACCTGCTGGCGTATAAAATGCTGGAAAACCTGCTTGTGCTGCTCTACATTTTTCTGCTAAAGTTCCTTGTGGTGTTAACTCTACCTCTAATTCTCCAGATAACATTTGACGTTCAAATTCATCATTTTCTCCTACATAAGAAGAAATCATTTTCTTTATTTGACGATTTTGTAATAACAACCCTAAGCCAAAATCATCAACTCCTGCGTTATTAGAAATACAAGTAACTTCTTTTACTCCTATTTTTACTAACTCAGCAATAGCATTTTCAGGTATTCCACATAAACCGAATCCTCCTAACATAAAGGTCATTCCATCTTGTACACCTTGCAATGCTTCTTGTACGTTATTTACTTTTTTATTTATCATTATAGTTGTTGTTTTTAAGCTTTGCTTACTAAGTGATTAAACATCTTATAATATACTAAAAATCTGTATCGTCTGGCGCTCTTTCTTCTTCCTCTCCTTCTTTTGGTTCTTCTACTTTTGAACAGTCTAAATTTATACTTATATCTTTAGGTTTTTCAAAACTTTCTTGACTAATATCTAATGTTTTATCTTCATAACACTTTCTCATAAAAATAGCCCATGTTGGTAATGACATAGTCGCACCTTGTCCATATCTTAGTCCTGCAAAGTGTGTAGCCCTGTCTTCTCCTCCTGTCCAAACACCCGTTGCTAAATTAGGAACAATGCCCATAAACCAACCGTCAGATTGATTTTGTGTTGTACCTGTTTTACCTGCAATAGGGTTAGTAAATTTATAAGGAAAACCTGTTACTGCATCTCCTCCTGATGTCCAAGTTGATCGTAAACGTGCTCCTGAACCTAATCTTGTCACCCCTTGCATTAAATCTAAAATTACATAAGCAGATTCTTCACTTAATACCTCTTTAGTTTCTGGTACAAACTCTTCTAAAACAGTTCCATTTTTATCTTCTATTCGTGTAATCATTAGCGGACTTACACGTAACCCTTTATTGGCAAAGGTTGAATATGCACTTACCATTTCTAATAAAGATAAGTCAATTGCTCCTAATGCAATAGACGGATTTGCCTCTAATTTAGATGTTATTCCTGAAGATTCTGCAAGTCTAACTACATTTATAGGTGAGACTTTATCAATTAATTGTGCTGTAATTACATTTATTGATTTTGCTAAAGCTTCTTTTAACGTTAATTCACCTCCATATTTTCCTCCTGCATTTTTAGGTGTCCAATCCTCTGGCATTCCGTATTTTTCTTTAGGAATAGTGTAAGGAGTATTTGGCAATTTATCACAAGGTGACATTTTTAACTGGTTAATTGCCGTAGCGTATACGAAAGGCTTAAATGTAGAACCTACTTGACGCTTTTGTTGTTCTACTGCATCATATTTAAAATACCTATGGTTTATTCCTCCAACCCAAGCTTTAATATGACCTGTTTGAGGTTCAATAGATACCAAACCTGAACGTAAGAAATATTTATAATGACGTATTGAGTCATAAGGGGTCATTACCGTATCACGTTCACCTTTCCATGTAAAAATACGCATATCGGTAGCTGTATTAAAGACCTTATCTATCTCTTTTTCAGATTTCCCTGCTGCTTTCATTCGCTTATAACGATCTGAATTTTGTTTTGCTCTTCTTATAATTTTCTCTATTTCCTTTTTGTTTATATCATAGAAAGGAGCATTTTTATTTCTTTTTTGTTCCTTATCAAAATATGTTTGAAGGTTTGCTATGTGCTCATATACTGCTTCTTCAGCATACTTTTGCATACGAGAATCTATTGTTGTATAAATTTTTAATCCATCTCTATAAATATTATACTCTTCTCCGTTTGGCTTTGGATGTTCTTTTACCCACTCTTTTAAAATACTTCTCAAATGCTCTCTAAAGTATGTTGCTAAACCATCACTATGCCCTTCTCTATTTATATTAAGTCCTAAACCTAGTTTTTGTAATGAGTCCTTTTGTTGCTGAGTAATAAACTCATTTCTGGTCATTTGTTTTAAAACAACATTTCTTCGTTGTTTTACCATCTCTTTCCTTCTTAACGGGTTAAAAAGAGAAGAGTTTTTAAGCATTCCTACTAGCATTGCAGATTCTTCTACATCTAATTCTTTTGGTTCTTTTCCAAAATAAATTCTAGCTGCCGAACGTACTCCTACCGCTTGATTTAAGAAATCGTATTTATTTAAATACATGGTTATGATTTCTTCTTTGGTATATTGACGTTCTAGCTTTACAGCTACTACCCATTCTTTTACTTTTTGAAGTACTCTTTTAAAAATGTTTCGAGATGCTTTTTTCGTAAACAGCATTTTTGCTAGCTGTTGGGTTATTGTACTCGCACCTCCACTTCCTGGTTTTAAAATAGCTCTTGCTGTTCCTCTAAAGTCTATTCCTGAGTGTTCATAAAAGCGCTCATCTTCTGTTGCAACTAACGCTTTTACCATACTTTCTGGAATATCTTTATATTTTATTGGTGTTCTATTTTCAACAGCGTATTTTCCTAAAGTTTTACCGTCTGATGAAATAATTTCTGTAGCTAAATTATTTTCTGGGTTTTCTAACTCTTCAAAAGTTGGCAATACCCCAAACACTCCCCAAGAAGCTAGTAAAAATAGCAGGCTAATAAATAAAAAACCTCCTAAAATGATTCCCCAAAACCATTTAATGTACTTGCTAAAATTTGTTGTTTTTTTCTCTGTCATTACTTTATTTTTTCAATTCTAAACCCTACATGAGTTATTCCTTCTAGTTCTTCAATCCCTTCTATTTCTCCATTTTTTCGCATAGCTTGTCGAACTTTAAAGGTATATTCTCCTTTGCGGGGAAACGTTATGTTTTCTTTATAAAAAAGTTTGTTTTCTTTAATATCAGTAAAACCCTGCCCTAAAAACTTTCCTGTAACATCAGCCATATCATATTCCAGAGTATCTATGATTATTTGTCCATCAGGAAAATCCATTTGTGTAATTAAAAAAAGATTACTGTACGCATAATCCTTATTATTTCTAAGGTTTATAAAAAGGTTTTTCTTACCAATGGAATCGTTAATTGGAAATGTAAATTGTATTGTGTTTTTTTTATTCCATGCACTTTTTGGAAGTGTAACATAGTTATCAAATTCACTATTTGAGTCACATGAAGCTAATAGCATAGCTACTAAAAAAAAGATGCCAATTTTACTTTTCATTATTGGTGTTATTTTTATTATCGCTATTGTTTTTTTTACGTTGATTGTTATTTTTTTTTCTAGGGGGTCTTGGTTTCTTTTGTTGCCCTTGTGCTTTATCAGTTGTTTTATTTTCTGGTTTAGGCTTTCTAGTCTTTGGGTTGTTTTTAGGTCTTGGTTTCCTATTATCAACTCTCTTTTTTTCCGTTTTTTGCCCTCCTTCAGTTTTGGTTGGTTTTCCTTGTGGCTTTTTCCTTTGTCTTTTATTTGCAGGAGGTTGTTTATTTTCTTCCTTTTTACCTGTTGGCTTTCTTTTTCTGCGTCTAGTATTTTTACGTCCTTTTTTAGGCGTATCAAAACGCGTTAAACTATCTTGGCCAACAACATTTTCAAAGTCAACTGAAACTTCTTCGGTTATCTCTAATTCATATTCTTCTAACGGTAACGCAAGTTCATTATTTTTGTTTAATTCTATAATTTCTTGAACTTGGTCTAACGATAGTTTATACCACTTAAAGCTTTCTTCTTTGTAGGTATACCAAAGTAACTTTTTGAAGATGTCCATTTTAACGAAAACAGCATCTCCTTTTTCTGTTTTTAGTACTTTATCTTGTTTAGGGAAGCTTTGTAGTGCATCTAAATACGTATCTAATTCGTAGTTTAAACAACACTTTAGCTTACCACATTGTCCTGCTAATTTTAGTGGGTTTAGTGATAACTGTTGATAACGAGCTGCTGCGGTATTTACCTTTCTAAAATCAGTTAACCAAGTAGAACAACATAGTTCTCTACCACAAGAACCTATTCCTCCTAAACGAGCAGCTTCTTGACGCATTCCTACTTGACGCATTTCTACACGAATAGAGAAAGCACTTGCTAGATCGCGAATTAACTGACGAAAGTCTACACGTTCATCTGCTGTATAGTAAAAAGTAGCTTTAGTTCCGTCTCCTTGATATTCAACATCAGAAAGTTTCATTTTCAACCCTAAACGGCTAATAATTTCTCTTCCCTTTCGTTGTGTTTCTAGCTCTCTTCCTCTGGCTTCTTGCCAAACATCAATGTCTTTTTGAGAGGCTTTTCTGTAAACTTTCTTTACTTCATCACTATCTGCAGTAATTTTTCTTTTTTTCATTTGAACTCTTACAAGCTCTCCTGCTAAAGAAACAATACCAACATCGTGCCCTGAAGATCCTTCAACCGCAACCACATCTCCCATTGAAAGAGTTAAGTTTTCAGGATTTTTATAAAAGTGTTTTCGTCCATTTTTAAAACGGACTTCAAAAATATTAAATGGTGCTTCACCTGAAGGTAAAGTCATATTTGATAACCAATCAAAAACAGCGAGTTTATTTCCACTTCCACATGTGCCTGTTGCACAATTTCCGTTACTCTTACAGCCATTTGGCACACCGCTTTTGTTAGTTGAGCAACTGCTACAACTCATACGATAGTATATTTTTTTGAAATATTTTTTAAACCTGTGATATTTACAGTATCAAAAAACATTTTTATTATTTGATTTTCAGCTGCATAAAATTTACTTTATAACAACTATACTTAATCTGTAAAGATACATATTCTAATGAAAAGTGAAAATTGATTTTTTTGTTAAAAAAAATGCTGCTTTTAAGTTAAAAAGCAGCATTTTTTATTTGTTTTTATGTCTTTAGGTACTATTTGTTCTTTTTTGCCCAGTTATCTCGTAACCCAACAATTTTATTGAATACTAAACTTTCAGATGTCGAATCGTCATCTACATTAAAGTATCCTAAACGTTGAAACTGAAAACGGTCTCCAATTTGTGCTGTTTGTAAGCTTGGTTCAACATAAGCTGTAATTTTTTCTAAAGAACTAGGGTTTAAGAATTCCATGAAGTCTTTGTCTTTATGACTGTCTGGTGCCTCATCTGAAAACAGTCTGTCATACGCTCTTACCTCAGCTTTTACAGCATGTTTTACCGACACCCAATGCAATGTCCCTTTTACCTTACGTTTACTTTCTTCTGTACCGCTTCCTGATTTTGTTAATGGATCGTACGTACAGTGAATTACAGTAATGTTTCCGTTTTCGTCTTTTTCTACACTATTAGCTGTGATAAAATAAGCATTCTTTAAACGAACTTCTTTTCCTAATTTTAAACGGAAGAATTTTTTGTTTGCTTCTTCTCTAAAGTCTTCACGCTCTATATAAATTTCTCTTGAAAATGGAACTTCTCTTGTTCCTGAGTTTTCATCTTCTGGGTTGTTTTCAGCAATTAAAATCTCTTCTTGATCTTCAGGGTAATTATCAATTACCACTTTTACTGGATCTAAAACCGCCATTACACGATTTGCTGTTTTATTTAAATCTTCACGGATTTTAAACTCTAACAACGCCACATCAATCACATTTTCACGTTTAGAAACCCCTACTGTTTCCACAAAACTACGGATAGAAGCAGGTGTATAACCACGACGACGTAACCCTGAAATAGTAGGCATACGTGGATCATCCCATCCTGAAACAATTCCTTCTTCGACCAATTTCATCAACTTACGCTTACTCATTACCGTATAGCTTAAGTTTAAACGTGAGAACTCTCGTTGTTTTGGTGGTAATGGGTATTCTGATTGGCTGTACTCATACACATTATCTCTAAACCAATTGTAAAGTTCACGATGAGGCTTAAACTCTAATGAACATAATGAGTGCGATATTTGTTCTATATAATCACTTTCTCCATGAGTCCAGTCGTACATTGGATAAATTACCCAATCGCTTCCTGTACGGTGGTGTTCTTTCTTTAAAATACGGTACATGATAGGATCACGCATTAACATATTTGGTGAAGCCATATCTATTTTAGCACGTAACACATGAGATCCTTCTTCAAACTCACCATTTTTCATACGTGTAAATAAATCTAAGTTTTCTTCAACACTTTTGTCTCTATTCGGACCTGCGACTCCTGGTTGCGTTGGCGTTCCTTTTTGCTCAGCCATAGCTTCGGAAGATTGATTATCTACATATGCTTTTCCGTCTTTAATCAATTGGACTGCCCAATCATATAGTTGTTGGAAATAATCAGAAGAATAACATTCTTTTTCCCATTGATATCCTAACCAAGCTACATCACGTTTAATAGCATCTACATATTCTTGCTCTTCTTTTGCTGGGTTTGTATCATCAAAACGAAGATTTACTGGAGCATTGTATTTTTCTCCTAAACCAAAACTAATACCTATAGCTTTTGTATGTCCTATATGTAAATATCCGTTTGGTTCTGGTGGAAAACGAAAACGCAAATTTTCTTTTGGCATTCCATTTGCCAAATCTTCTTCAACAATTTGCTCTAAAAAATTCAATGATTTCTTTTCTTCTGACATCTTTATAAATTATGTACGTGTTCTATTTATAACCTTATGTAATTCTCTTTTAAAACATAATTAATTAAGAGCTACTTAAAAGGTTTAAGCAACAAAATTACATAGAATCTATGAGATAATTACACAAAGAAAATTATGGATTAGATTTTTTATAATAAAAAACGGAAAACCTATATAGATTTTCCGTTTTAAGTATTTATTATCACTAAGTTTTACTTACTGTACGAATTGTTTGCTTGATTTACATCTGCCATTAATTTAGATGGATCAATTTCAACTGATTTTACATCTTTTTTGACTGTAAAAGTATAGGTTGGATGTGCAAAAGTCCAATCGGTAATAACTGTTGCATCAGTTGGTTTTTCTCCACGCATCATACGTAACGGGATATTGAATGATTCTTTTGAACCATCTGTATACGTAACCTCAACATCAATTGGCATTGGCATTTGACCAATACGCTCTAATGTGATTTCTTTTCCGTTTACTGCTTTAATTCCGTAATCAATAGTATGTGTTGTTTGCGTCCATTCATTTAAATACCAATCTAACTGAAGTCCTGAAACTTTTTCAGCAGTACGTTTGATATCATTTGGGGTTGGATGTTTAAAAGAAAAATCTTCAAAATACTTCTTCAACGTTTTTGCTACATTTTCTTTTCCAATAACATATTCCAACTGAGATAAGAAAATGTTTCCTTTAGAATAACTTGCAACTCCATACGCTGTATTTGTATTATACCTATCAGCATGCGTTGTTAAAGGTTCTTCAATATTATTGCCTACTACGTAATTATACCCTCGATAAGAACCTGCATGCGGATTTTCTTTTCCTTCTCCTAAGATTTCATTTTCTGCTTTGTTTGAAATATAGGTTGTAAACCCTTCATCCATCCAAGGATGTTTACTTTCATTGGTCGCTAACAAGAACTGGAACCAAGTATGTGCTAATTCGTGTGCTGTTACACCAAATAAGCTTCCCCATTTACGTTGTCCTGTAATTAATGTACACATTGCATACTCCATACCTCCATCTCCTCCTTGAATAACTGAGTATTGCTTATATGGATACTGACCTATATGCTTACTGAAGTAGTTCATTAACTCAGCTGTTTTAGGTTGTAGTTTTTTCCAGTTCTCTAAATAATCCGCATCTAATGTTTTCTTGTATAGGAAATGTAAGTCGATTCCGTTATCCATTTTATACGTATCGTGAATAAACTCTGGATCAGCTCCCCAAGTAAAATCATGCACATTTGGTGCTGTAAACTTCCAAGTTAATTTATCTCCTGAAGGTACATTTAATGGTTTCGTTTTGTCTTCATAACCATGACCTACTTCTTGCGGATTCTGCACATATCCAGTTCCCCCAACTACATAGTTTTTATCAATATGAAGTGTTACATCAAAATTACCCCAAACTCCGTGAAATTCTCTTCCTAAGTATGGTGGTGTATGCCAACCTTCAAAATCGTATTCTGCCATTTTAGGATACCATTGTGTCATTGACAAAGCAACTCCTTCTGCACTATTACGCCCAGAACGACGGATTTGTTTTGGTACTTGTGCATCAAAAATCATATCAAACGTTACACTTTCTCCTGGTTGAATTGATTTATTTAACGTTACTTCTAAAATCGTTCCAACAGTCTCGTGTTTTACTATCGACCCATCTTGTTTTAATGAATTAACTTTAATGTACCCTATTTCTGATGGTGATAGCTTACTAATACGATCTCCTACTCTTCTGTCTGGATCTTTAATGTTTCTTGAACGAACATCCATTTGAGAGTTTGGTTGAAATGCATTGAAATATAAGTGATAAAATACTTTATTTAATACATCAGGTGAGTTGTTTGTGTACACTAATTTTTGTGTTCCTTTGTATTGATATGTTTTAACATTCATATCAATATCCATAGTATAATCAACATGTTGTTGCCAATACCCTCTGTTAGACTGTTTGTGTACTTTTGGTTTTGTTATGGTTTTGTTAGTTGTACTATTTACTGTAGCACAAGAAATAACCGGTAACAATAAAAGGCTTAAGATTATTTTCTTCATATTAAACTAGTTTAATTCCCATTGAGATTAGTGTTTTCTTAAAATCACTTAATTCTTTTTCATTTTTTAACACTGGAAAACTACGTCTTTTTCCGTTACGTAATTTTAGAAAAATTCGTTCTTTCCCATAAACTTTTCTTGTTTCTATTCCTTCAATTTCATTAAGATGATATTTAGATTTCCATGATCTTTTTACCATGTAATAAAATATTACTACTACTGAAACTACTGCAAGTAAAAACATAAAAACAAAAAGAGTTTCATTGTTTTTGTAACTCATTAAATACAACTGAACTCCCATATTAATTCCATTAATTAACATCAAAGAGATTATTAACCATGAATGCATTGGTACTTCATCTTTAATTGTTAATTCCTGTGTTTTTTTGTTAAATTCTAGCTGCATGATACTTGTTATAACAAAAAAAGAGCATCAAATAACAATGCTCTTTTTTTAATCTATCTATATATTATATTACTTTCTTCCGTTTACCATTCTATCAGCCATTCTAACTGCATTGTATGCATTTACAACACGTCCTGATACTGATAATTCTGAGAAAGGTACCATCTCATCTCTGGTTCCTGGTTTAACAACCTCTAAATCTATCTTAGTTCCAGAGTTCATTAAAATATGCTTTACTTGACTTGCCGTTAACTCAGGATAGTAAGAACGTACTAATGCTGCAACTCCTGCTGCTGCTGGAGACGCCATAGAAGTTCCACTAATCGATTCATATGTATTATCTGGGAATGTAGAATAAATTTTCACCCCTGGTGCAAATACATCAACATTCTTTTTACCATAATTAGAAAAAGTTGCTGGTAATTCTTCAGTATACTTTGCACTCATTGCTCCGATTGTTAATACGTTGTCTGTAATTTCATTCTCTAAATCTGGAGTATCATTAGGGAAGGTTTTTTCTACATCAATGTTTTTACCACTATTTCCTGCTGCAATAACAACTAAAACATCTTTTGATGCTGCATACTTAATCGCGTCATAAACCCATTCTTTATTAGGAGAAAAACCTTTACCAAAACTACCATTTATTACTTTTGCTCCATTATCTACTGCATAACGAATACCTAAAGCAACATCTTTATCGTACTCATCTCCATCAGAAACTGAACGTACTGCCATAATTTTAACATTAGCAGCAACCCCATTCATACCTTTTCCGTTATTACGAGTAGCACCTACAATTCCTGATACATGAGAACCGTGTGCTTCATCTTTCACAGTATGACCTGTATTACCGTTTCCGTAACCTGGTTTGTCATTAATATCATAAGCATCGTCTCCAACTACTGTACGGTAATCTATTTTTAAGTTATCTCCTTTTATTGTTTTCTTAGCTTTATCTAGTAAACTTGTTATCTCTTTTTTAGCTTTCGATAAAGATAGTCCAAAACCATTCATTCTTTTAGCTGTTTCTATAGCTAAAAGTAAATTAGAGTTAGAAGTATTAATTGCTTCAATTTCTTCAATAGTGTAATCAGGTTTATTAAAATATTTCGTTAACTCTTCATCTGACTTACTAACTGCTGCTAAGATCTGACTATAACGTTGTTCATTAGATTTTGCCTCCTTAATTTTTTCTGCTTGATACGCTTTTGCTTCTGCTAGGGTTTTCGTATCTGCTATAGAAGGTCTCATCAAAATACGCTCATACTCTAAATGCTCTTTGTAAGCATCTCCTAAGAAATTCCACCCGTTGATATCATCAACATAACCATTTTTATCATTATCAATTCCGTCTCCAGCTATTTCTTTAGTATTTACCCAAGCTACATCAACTAAGTCTTCATGTTTTAAATCAGTACCCGAATCAACAATTCCTACTACCACTTGGACGCTCTTTTTTCCTTTTAAGAACTCATACGCTTTATTTACACTCATTCCTGGAATTGTATCTGTAGCCAAGTCTAAATGTTGCCAGTTTTCTTTCTCATAGTCTGTCAATTCAGCTTTTTTTGCTGGAATATTCACTACGGTATTACTACCTGCTGGCACAGGGATTTTGCTTATTGTCTTACAGCTAGCTAAGGTAACCACTGCAATTGCCGAATAAAATACGGGCTTTAAAACTCTCATAATCTCTATCTTAATTAAAAATATCTGTAAACTTAAATGTTTCCTTTAAACGAACTCCTTTTTCTGTATGCTTTACTGTTATTACTTCGTTGTAAGCATCGTGTTCTAAAAACAGGTAAAATTCTTTATCGGCTGCTTCGTTTAAAAAAGCTTCTTTTTCTTTTAAAGTTAATAAAGGTCGGGTATCATACCCCATTACATACGGTAAAGGAACATGTCCTGCTGTAGGCAATAAATCTGCCATAAACACCAATGTTTTTCCTTGATATTCTATTTTCGGTAGCATTTGTTTTTCGGTATGTCCATCTTTAAACAGTACATCAAACCCAACATAATCTTTTGCATTTAGATGTAAAAAGTTTAATTGTCCACTTTCTTCAATGGGTAAGATGTTTTCTTTCAAAAAAGATGCTTTTTCTCTCGCATTTGGGTGTACTGCCCAGTCCCAATGACGTTGGTTACTCCAAAAACGTGCATTTTTAAAAGCTGGTTCGTACCCTGTTCTGTCTTTATTCCATTGGATTGCTCCTCCACAATGGTCGAAATGTAGGTGTGTTAAAAACACATCGGTAATATCATCTCTATGAAAACCATATTTTGCTAAAGAAGTATCTAATGAAAAATCTCCATATAGATAGTAATATCCAAAAAATTTATCAGACTGTTTATTTCCAATTCCCGTATCGATTAGGGTTAATCGATCTCCATCTTCAATCAACATACAACGCATGCCCATTGAGATCATGTTGTTTTCATCGGCTGGATTTGTCTTTTGCCAAATCGTTTTCGGAACTACGCCAAACATAGCACCTCCGTCTAATTTAAAGTTTCCTGTCTCTATCGGATAAATTCGCATAGCTACAAAGATGCAGAATTTTAGCGAATTATTTTGTTAAGAAAAACAAAAAGTACCTAGTTTCTAGAAATGCTATCTGCCATAATTAAAGCATTGTAAGTATTTAGACTTTCCGAGTGATTTTTAAAAAATCATAAAAGGTTATCCATCTCTTTTTTCTAATTCTTTCAAAAAATAAGAAGGTTTAATTCCTTTAGCTTTAAAAAATGCTTTAGAAAATGATTCAGCGTTATTAAACCCTGCTTCATCTGCAATGGTTCTAATTGTAAATTTCCTGAGAACCTTATCTTCTTTTAATCTATGAACTATATATTCAATTCTTAAGTTATTTAAATAGTTTGAAAAAGATTCTTTTTTAAAATGATTGATAATTTTTGATAAGTAATTTTGTATTCGTATTTAATTCTTTTGCCAAAGAATTTAGCGTTATATTTTTTACAACAAACCTATTTTCTCTTTCTAAAGCAGACAGATCATATAGTATTTTATCAACTGTTTCTTTGGGAATATTTAACTTTATATCCGTGGTTTTAGTCCTTTCAATTGCTTCTGTACTTTTTGTAGTTTTAAGAATTTCTTCAAATCTAGTTTTGTATGTTTTTCTTTTTTTGTACTGAAAATATAAGAGTGTTAATAAAACTACACAAAAAACAGATATAGTAAAAATTAGCTTTCTAGAGCCAGAGTATTTTTTTTCTAACTTTTTTATTATAATCTCTTTTTCTTCTTTTAATTTAGGAATATCATACTCCTTTAATATTTTTTTATTTATGTAATTATATTTATTGTAATTAATACTATCATAGTAGATTAGTTTATTAACATATAATAATTGTTTTTTCAAGTCCTTTTTTTCTTTATAAAAATCAACCAAAAACTCATAAGCATATCTACTATCAGAAGGTATATTTTTATTTTTTTGAAAAATAGAATCTACTTCTTTAAAGTATTTAACAGCTAATATTTTATTTCCAATTTTTTGATAACATTTTCCTAAATAAAAGCAAGCATAAGAATAGTCAGATAATTTTTCATTTTCTTTTAAAAAAGAGACGTGTTTTTTTATACTATCTATAGCTATGTGATATTTTTTAGCATGATAATTAACAATTCCTTGATTAATTGAAAAGTGATGATATTTGTCTATAAAGTTGTTTTTTAGTGACTTCTTAACCCCCAATTCATTGTAGAAAGTAGCAGAATCTAAATCTTTCTTCTCAGAAAACACATTAGATATAGCCATTATGGTAGTTAAATAATAGCTACCATCTAACGATTTATTTTTCTTTTTTATATAGTTAATATTTTCTACATAAATTTTCAATGCCTCGTCATACTCCTTTAAATTTCTCTTAATTGTACCAATACTGTAATTAGTACTCATAATTAAATCTGTATTTCCTTGTTTTTTAGCACAATTATTAGCTTTTAAATAATTATCTAATGCTTTTTTAAAATCTCCTTTAACAAAATAAAAATTTGCTTTTGAATGATATGCATACCCTGGATAATATTTATTTCCATTATTTTTTGTTAATGAAACAATACTATCTAAATAAATTAAAGAGCTAGCATCATTATATAACTCTGACAAAACCCAATAACCTCCAGCAATTCTCTGTTTGTGTTTTTCTCTTTTAGCTACCTTTAAGAAAGCTTTTATATACCTAATTTTATCTTCTTTGTTCTCACTTTTTTCAGAATAAGAGAATAATTCTTCCATTGTTTTGTCTGAAAGCGTATCAACTTTACTTTGCCCAAAAGAGCTTATAAACAAAAACAAAAAAAAGAATAATGCTGTCTGTTTTTTATATGTCTCTGATTTATTTTTCATTCCTCTACTAATTTCCTTTTACTTTTTTCACTAAAAAAACCATTCAATGTTTTTTTAAATTTTACAAAGGCAAATGTAATAGCAGACAAGGCAAATACGGATATATACCTAGAGATATTAATCTATATTTATAAATAACTACCTTTTTCATATCATTTAAATAAGAATATTACAACTTATGGCAACAACAAATGCCTCAAATAGAATTAAACAAAAAAGCTCAGCAATAATTGCTGAGCTTTTTGAGGTGTCGAGCGGATTCGAACCGCTGTAGATGGTGTTGCAGACCACTGCCTAGCCACTCGGCCACGACACCTTATATTGATAAGGACTGCAAATTTACAGCTTTTATCTTTTTTTGCAAGCTTTTTTTACTTTTTACGCACATCTGATAAAACAATTGCTACCTCAGCAACATTTCCGCCAATTGGTGGGTTAATTTTTGCTACGATAACTTCCGCTTTATCAACCAGTTGTATTTCTTTAAAAATTCTATCTAAAATTCGTTGAGCAACATGCTCTAGTAATTTAGAACGAATCGCCATTTCTTCTTTTACAATTTGATTCAAATGCACATAATCTACTGTATCAACCAAATCATCACTTTGTGCTGATTTTTGTAAATCGGCTTTTACTTCGATATCAACTCTATACTCCGAACCTATTCTTGCTTCTTCATCTAAGCATCCGTGATTTGTAAAAACACGAATGTCGTTTACACGTATAATTCCCATGCCGCAAAAATAGCAATGTTTACTTATTTAAAAGCATTCTTCGTGTTTTTTCAATAATCGTAAAAGACCTTAACAATATTATTCATTTCTTAAAATAATAAGATTTCTCACTTCGTTCGAAATAACGTGTCTATTAATTCGTAAAGAAATCGAATATGTTGCTTAAAGCACTTGTTCTCGCTTTGTAAAACTCAGTATAACTACATCTTTTACATGTTACACTCGTAAACTTTTTGTTTTGTACATCAAAAATTTTAGACAATGTCCCTCCAGTAGCCCTCATTTCAGCTACTTCATAGGTTTTATTATTACATTTCGGACAGGTATAATTTAATGGCTTACTCATAAATACTTTTAGTTTTTATTTATAAGAGTCGAAAAATTAAAAAATGTTACAAACTACTTTATTTCAAATGTTTGATTCAACTCACCCATCGTTACTTTATACTTTCCTTTTGGCAAATAGTATTTATCGTTCTTTGCTTTTTTTACCTCAGCATCTTTGTGTTTCTTTAAGTACTTTTTTCTTCCTTTTTCAGAAAAAGAAACATCATATATTACTTCATTAAATCCTTTTGTTGCATTCGTTTTTATAGTGTTTACCAAAACTTTATCTGAATATACTTCTAATACAACTTCTTTATCTGCATTTACATAAAACGGAATTGTAATTTTTGGTGTATTTGGTTCTAACCATTTACTCCAAGAACTACCCCAAGATTTTCTTTTCTTAATATCCTTAATACTGAAAACAGCCTCTTTATTATCAAACTCTTGTAAAGAAGTAATATTTGCTTTGTACAAACTACGCCCATGTGTTCCTACTAATAAATGTTTTGCTTTAGGTTGAATTACTAAATCGTGAACTGCAACATTTGGTAATCCGTTGCTAAAAGCCTCCCATGTTGAACCTTGATTAAAAGAAACATACAATCCGTTATCAGTTCCTAAGTATAGAACATTTTCTTTTTTAGGATCTTCCTTAATCACATTTACCGCAGAAGTTGGAATATTATTACTGATGTTTTTCCATGTTTTTCCATAATCATCAGAAACGTATACATACGGAGTAAAATCGTCAAAACGGTATCCGTTTAACGTAACATACACACGTTCTTTTTTATATTTTGAAGCTATTACACGACTTACCCATAAATTTTGTGGAAAAGAGTTTGAAATCTTCTCCCAACTTCCTCCTCCGTTTTTTGTCACCTGTACCAATCCATCATCAGAACCTACATAGATTAGTCCAAATTGAAATGGGCTTTCAGAAATGGTGGTTAAAGTTCCGTAAGCTACGTTTCCTTCCTTTTCTCCTTTGGTTAAATCTCCTGAGATTTCTTCCCAATCATCACCTTTATTTAGTGAACGGTGTAACTTATTCCCTCCTAAATACAGGATATCTTGATTGTGTTTTGATAACTGAATAGGAGTTTGCCAATTGAATCGATATGCTGGTTTATCTTTTTCTGGTTTTGGTTGAATATAAGTTTGTTTTTCTGTAGCTCTATCTATTCGATAATAGTTTCCAAATTGATATCCTGCATATACAATATTTGGATTTCTATCATCAACGGCAACTTGCATACCGTCACCTCCCATTAAACTTTCATAAGGATTCTTCCCTGTTTGATACCATCTTTTATCAATTTTTGCATTGTGGTTTCCTACCCAAACACCATTATCTTGCATTCCTCCATACACCTTATAATTTTCTTGGTTATCCGCATATACGGTATAAAACTGCCCAACTGCTGGCTGATTTAATTTAATCCAGCTTTCACCATCATCATAAGAAATATTCAACCCACCATCATTTCCATCAATTAAGTGCCCTTGTTTTTTAGGGTTTACCCATAATGCTTGATGATCGGCATGTACATTTTCTTTACTAATAGATGTAAATGTTTTTCCTCCATCTTTCGACTTTAAAATTGGAACTCCTAATACATAGATTCCATTTTGGTCTTGCGGATCAACACGAATTTCCCCAAAATAATACCCATATGAATAGTATAAATCATCTAAATAACCCTCATGTGTTTTTTTCCAAGTTCTTCCTCCATCAGTAGTTTTAAAAACCTCCGCTCCTATTACTGGAGTATCGAATAATGCAGCATTAGCATCTTTTAAGTAACCAACCAAATCACTTGGTCTTATTTCTCCTGGGCTTGAGCGAATGATTTGTTTAATATTTTCTGCACGATATTTCTCCTGAAGACCATTCATTTTGATATATGAATTCAATTTTTTGGCTTTCATATTTAAAAGCTCATCAGTTGAAACTGATGCAAGTTCTTCTTTTGTCAGAGCACCAGATCCTTTTGCACTTTTAGTAGAGTCTTTTTTTCTTCGAAATTGATTATCATGAAAAGCGTATACTGTGTTTTCGTCATATACGGCTAATCCTATTCTACCAACTCCTTTTCCATTTGGAAAACCATTATTATCAGAAATTTTAGTCCAAGTATTTCCCGCATCTGTTGATTTATAAATTGCAGAATTTTTCCCATCTCCATCAAAATTCCATGCTTTACGTTCACGTTCCCAAGCAGCAGCATATAAAATATTGAAGTTGTTTGGTACTGGTTGAATATCTATAATCCCTGTGTTTTCATTAATAAACAAAGTTTTTGTCCATGTTTTTCCTCCATCAGTGGTTTTAAAAACTCCTCTTTCTTTGTTTGATGAGTATAAATGACCAATAGATCCAACAATTACCTCATCAGGATTGTTTGGATTAATTAAAATACGACCTATGTGATGTGAATCTAGTAGCCCTACATTTTTCCAATTTTTACCTTTATCGGTAGATTTTAAAATTCCAATTCCGGCATATGACGAACGAGAAGAATTATTTTCTCCTGTACCTACCCAAATTGTCCCATTTTTCCAATCTACAGCAATATCACCCACGTTTTGTGTTGGAGAATTATCTAAAACTGGAGTAAAAGTAGTTCCGTTATTATTGGTATGCCATACTCCTCCTGAAGCATATCCTACATAAAACTCTGTAGTATTTTCTGGATTTACATCAATATCTACCACACGCCCACTCATAACTGTAGGTCCAATGTTTTTAAACGGTATATTTTTTACGGTGGAGTTTTTTATTAAAGCTTTCTTTTGTTGTAAAGCTTGCTGTATTTTTTCTGCTGATGTAGGCTGCTGTGCAACTACTGTAAACGGAAATAAAACTATAAAAACTTTGGCTAAAATTCTCATTATAATTTGGTTTAGAAGAAGTGAAAATACAGTAAGCTAATAGTATTTCAAAAAAATTAACAGAATATTGAGAGACTTCTTTTTGAAGCTCTTGTCAAACAAAAAATTATTAGCTTTGTTTAACCTCAAAATTTTTAGGCTATGACTATTTTTATTCTTTCTGTTAGTGACCAAATTTATTCAACACAAAGAATATACAAAGAAGCTCGTCGTCGTGGACATAAAGTTGAAATTATAAACCATTTAAAATGTTCTATAAAACTTGGTGATGGTAAGCCTGCTATTATATATAAAGGCAAAAATATTATTGATATTCCTGATATAATTATTCCTCGAATAGGTGTTTCTGCTATGAAACACGGGGCTACCGTTGTAAAAGAATTTGAAATGAACGGAGTATATAGTACTGCTAGTTATATAGGTATTGTTGATGCACAGAACAAAGCTCGTACTTTACAAATAATGAGTAGAAATGGACTTCCTATTCCTCAGACTGTTTTTTCTGTTGACGCTGAAAATATTGGTGAGCAAATAGATTTATTAGGTGGCTCTCCTGTAATTATTAAATTACAAGAAGGAACACATGGCTCAGGTGTAATTTTGGCTGAAAGTAAAAAATCTGCCATGTCTATCATAGATACCATGCACGGAACTAATACCAGTATTTTACTTCAAGAGTTTATAAAAGAAAGTAACAGTGAAGATATTCGTGCTTTTGTTGTAAATGGTAAAGTAGTCTCTTCTATGAAACGTAAAGGATTGAAGGAAGATTTTCGTTCTAATATTCATAAAGGTGGAAGTGGACACAAGGTTACTTTAACTGCTGAAGAAGAAGAAATAGCTATTAAAGCGGCTCAATACTTAGAACTTCCTATTGCAGGCGTTGATATGATACGATCAAAAAGAGGTCCCTTATTAATTGAAGTTAACTCGACTCCTGGATTACAAGGAATTGAAGCTTACACTAAGGATAATATTGCTAAGGCTATTATTAAATTTTTAGAAGAAAAATGTTCGAACAAAATTTTAAAAACGGAATCATAGAAATTCGTGGACAAAAAATTGGTTTAGGTGAATCTAAATTAATTAAAATTCCTATTGATAGATTGCCTACAGGAACTCTAATAGAAATTCCTGTGTATATTTTTAATGGTGACCAATTAGGACCAACCATTCTACTACAAGGTGGTTTACATGGTGACGAAGTAAATAGTGTTGAATTGGTGCGTAGAATGTTAATTGATAAATCGTACAAAATTCATCGTGGCTGTGTTATTGTAGTTCCATTATTGAACATTTTTGGTTTTTTAAACATGTCTCGCGATATGCATGGCAAAGATGTAAATAGAAGTTTTCCAGGTTCAAAAACCGGTTCTTTGGCAAGCAGAATGGCATATTACTTAATGAAAGAAATTACAAATAATGTAGATTTTGCTATTGATTTCCATACAGGAGGAGAACAACGAAACAACTTTCCGCAAATACGATATACTCCTGAAGATGATAGAGCTCTTCAGCTAGCCAATATTTTTAATGCTCCTTTTATGTTTGGTTCTAAACTTATTCCAAAATCTTTTAGAAATCAATGCTATAAAAACAATATTCCTGTAATTGTATATGAAGGAGGGGAATCATTAAGACTAGAAGAAAAAGCTATTCAACAAGGTATTAATGGAACTCTTCGTATTTTAAAACATTTTAAAATGGTAAAAGAAAGTATAGAAACACCTAAAAAACCAACTTCAATACACATTAATAAACACAAATGGGTTAGAGCTAAAGTTGCGGGCTTATTTACTCCTATTGTTCACAATGGAGAAAAAGTAAAAAAAGGACAGATTTTAGGACATATTATGGATACCTATGGAGAAACAAATTTTTCAGTAAAATCTCCTTATGAAGGTTATATTATTGCTAAAAACAACTTCCCTATTATTAATATGGGAGACGCTTTATTTCATTTAGGAAAAATATAACAATCTGATTTTATTTGTTTTATCCGTTAATTTTCACTTACTTTAATTCCAATTAACTAATCAAAAATTATAAATTATGGAATTTCTTATTAGCTTATTAAGTGGAGCAGTAGGTGGTAATCTTGCTGGTGCATTGTTAAAAAAGTTTTCTTTAGGTACCCTTTGGAACTCTGTTGTAGGGATTTTAGGTGGGGGGCTAGGAGCTCAATTACTAGGAATGTTAAATATTGATATTTCTGGTATTATCGGTAACATTGCAGCCAGTGGTGTTGGTGGAGCTGTTTTACTAGTTATTGTTGGTGTTATTAAAAGCGCCATGGCTAAAAGTTAAACACATATTAAAACTTTAAAAAAAAGACGTCTAAATAAGGCGTCTTTTTTATTTATAGCCGAAGCCCAATAAAATAGCAGTACCTTTGTTGGCTCATAGTAGTATTTTCTTTAGATACTACTGAAGAATTATATATGACATTTACATCGTTAGGTTTATCAAAAGCTTTAGTGAAAGCTGTAACCGAAAAAGGGTATGAAACCCCCTCTCCTATTCAAGAAAAAGCAATTCCAGTTATTTTAGAAGGCAAAGACGTATTAGCTTCTGCACAAACCGGAACAGGTAAAACAGCAGGGTTTACCTTGCCTATTTTACAAAACATATCAGAAAAAAAGAATCCAAAATATCGTCCAATCAAAGCATTGGTACTAACACCTACAAGAGAGTTAGCTGCACAAGTATATGATAATGTGCGCGAATACAGTACACATTTAAATATTAAATCTACCGCTATTTTTGGCGGAGTAAAACCTAGTTCACAAATAGCAACACTTAAAAACGGAATTGATGTTTTGGTAGCTACGCCTGGTAGATTAATAGATTTACACGAACAAAGTCAACTTTCTTTAAAACGTGTAGATGTTTTAGTTTTAGATGAAGCAGACAGAATGCTCGACATGGGTTTTTTACGAGATATTAAAAAAATCATCTCTTTTTTACCTCAAAAACGTCAAAATTTATTGTTTTCAGCTACTTTTTCAAAAGAAATAAAAAAATTAGCGCAAGGTATTTTACACAATCCTGTGATGGTTGAAGCAGCTCCTGAAAATACGACTGCTGAAAAAGTAAATCAGAAACTATACAAAGTTCCGAAAAGCAAGAAAACCGAATTAGTTGGTCAATTAATTTCAAAAGGAAATTGGAGTCAAGTTTTAATTTTTACTCGAACTAAACATGGTGCTAATAGATTGACTGAAAAACTAATTAAAAGAGGAATTTCTGCCGCCGCTATTCACGGAAACAAAAGTCAAGGAGCAAGAACTAAAGCCTTAAAAGGTTTTAAAGACAATTCTATTAGAGTAATGGTAGCTACTGATATTGCTGCTCGTGGATTAGACATTCCATTGCTACCACATGTTATTAATTTTGAACTTCCAAACGTTCCTGAGGATTATGTACACCGAATTGGTAGAACAGGAAGAGCAGGTGCTAGTGGAGAAGCTATTTCATTAGTAGCCCAAGAAGAAGAAACTTACTTAAAAAGTATTGAGAAGTTATTAGGACAAAAAATCACTATTTCCGAGTTAGAAGGGTTTGATTTATCTACTATAAAAAATGAAGTTAAAACTGAACGACCAAAGCAGCAATCTAAAAATAAACCTGCTAAAAAACCGTTTAAAACATCTTCTAATTCAAAGAAAAAAAACAAAAAAACCTCAACAGAAAGTTCAAAAAAACATACACCTAGAAAACGAAATAACCGTAATAGAAGGAATAATAATAAAACACCTCAATAACAAATTTATCTTACTCTTTATCAGTTATTTGAGAATTTTACTAATTAAACAAAGCAATATTTTGGTATAAATCTTGTTATAATTACCGTGTATTACAAAAACCAATAATTATGAAAAAACATGTTTTATTACTAGTTGCATTAGCAACTTTCTTTACCGCATTTGTTAGCTGTTCTAGTGACGACCCCCAAACGTCTCAAGTAGCAGTTCGCTTAGTAGATGCTCCTGGAGATTACGATGAAGTAAACATTGACGTACAGGATGTTATGATTAACGCTGGAGACGAAGAAAATGGTTGGCAAAGCCTTGGAAACGTTACTCCACAAGTATACAACTTACTTGAGTTAACAGGTGGAATTGACGCTTTATTAGTAGACACTGAAATTCCTGCTGGTAAAATTGGGCAAATTCGTTTAGTTTTAGGTGAAAACAATTCTATTGTAGTAGATGGAGAAACGTATCCATTAGCAACCCCAAGCGCACAACAATCAGGATTAAAATTAAACGTACACCAAGATTTAGTAGGTGGTGTAAAGTACACGTTTATCTTAGACTTTATGGTTGATAAGTCAATCGTAGTTGAAGGTACTGGTGATTACAGCTTAAAGCCAACTATTAGAGTAACTACTGAAGCTGCTTCTGGTGCTATTTCTGGAATGGTAAACCCATTTGAGTATCAAGTAGAGGTTAGTGCTGTTTCTGGTACCGAAGAACCTATCACTGCTTTAACAAATGAAGAAGGTAAATTTATGTTACACGGAGTACCTGCTGGTACTTATAGTGTAACTTTTACTCCTGATGAAGCTTCTGGATTAACTGCTAAAACAGTTGAAGAAGTTACTGTAGTATTAGGAGAAAATACAGATATGGGGACGGTTGAGTTAGAATAACTCACTCAACATAAATTATTAAAAAGGATGCTGTAAAAAGCATCCTTTTTTTATACTTTTAAGCTAAAATTTATTTCCATAAATGGACGCTTCTAAAAAAGCTATTACACAGCGCATACAAAACATCATAAATGATGAAAACTTAAACACGTTAATTCCAGAAATTATTGACTGTTTTAAAGAGTTTTCCTTATCAAAAAATGAATTTTTAGTGAAAAAAGGAGAAGCTTGTCGGTATTTCTGTTTTGTAGAAAGTGGTATTTTACAATACGCTGTTACCGTTTCTGGACAAGAAAAAACCACCTATTTAGCTTTAAGAAACGGATTCGCCTCTTCCTTAAAGAGTTATTTACAACAAACTCCATCCCCTAAAAATATAAAAGCATTAAGCGCCTGTAAACTTTGGGGTTTAAAGATTAATGACTTTAAACACCTAATGAAAAATAACAAAGCTTTTCATCAATTTTATTACAACTTTATAGAAAATCAAATTTTTTTAATTGATGATTACCGTATTGATTTGTTGACTTTAACTCCTGAAGAACGTTATAAAAAGCTACTCGTAAATGAACCCAAATTACTTCAAGAAGTTCCACTACATTATTTAGCTTCATTTTTAGGAATCTCTACTCGACATATGAGTAGAATTCGAAAAAATATAAATTAGCGCCAAATGGCTAATATTTGCACAGTTTCTTTCCGTATTTTTGAGGGAATCTTATCAATTTAATTGAATCATTATGAAGTACGACGCAATAAACAGTCAATTATTTATAAAAAACCGCAAGAACTTTATGGCTCAAATGAAGCATAATAGTTTAGCAGTTTTTAACTCAAACGATATTTACCCTGTAAGTGCTGATAGCACTTTACCTTTTGAGCAACATCGTGATATTTTCTTTTTAAGTGGTGTTGATCAAGAAGAAAGTATCTTAATTTTATTTCCTGATTCTCCGAAAGAAAATTTACGTGAAGTACTATTTTTACGTGAAACTAATGAACATATTGCTGTTTGGGAAGGTGAAAAACTAACCAAAGAAAAGGCTTTAGAAACTAGTGGGATTAAAAACGTACATTGGCTACAAGATTTAGAAAAAGTATTAGCTGAAATGATGGCTTTAGCCGATACCGTTTATATTAATACCAACGAGCACTATCGTGCAAATATTGAAACTGAAACTCGTGAAGCTCGTTTTACAAAATGGTTATTAAACAAATACCCTGCACATTCTGTAGCAAAAAGTAACCCTATTTTACAACGTTTACGTTCAATAAAAGATCAAATTGAAATTGATTTAATTCAAAAGGCTTGTGATATTACTGAAAAAGGTTTTAGACGCGTTTTAGATTTCGTAAAACCAGGAGTTTGGGAATACGAAATTGAAGCAGAATACATTCACGAATTCATCAGAAATCGATCTAAGAAATTCGCTTATACACCTATTATTGCTTCAGGTAACAATGCAAACGTGTTACACTACATTGAAAATAACCAACAATGTAAGGCTGGTGATTTAATTTTAATGGATGTTGGTGCTGAGTACGCTAACTATTCATCAGATATGTCTCGTACAATTCCTGTTTCTGGGCGTTTTACAGACAGACAAAAAGAGGTATATAATGCTGTAAATCGTGTAAAAAATGACGCGACAAAAATGTTAGTTCCTGGAACTCTTTGGGCTGAGTATCATGTTGAAGTTGGTAAATTAATGACTTCGGAATTATTAGGTTTAGGGTTATTAGATAAAGCAGATGTTCAAAACGAAGATCCTAACTGGCCAGCATATAAAAAGTATTTTATGCACGGTACTTCTCACCACATGGGGCTAGATACGCATGACTACGGACTGTTACATGAGCCAATGCAAGCAAACCAAGTATTTACAGTTGAACCTGGTATTTATATTCCTGATGAAGGTTTTGGTATTCGTTTAGAGGATGATGTTGTTGTTCAAGAAACAGGTGAGCCATTCAACTTAATGCGTAACATACCTATTGAAGCTGACGAAATAGAAGATATTATGAATAAATAGTATCATTTCCCATACTTTTAAAACGTCATTAAAACTCCTTTTTTTGGAAATTTTAATGGCGTTTTTGTTTTTCTTGTTTTTTACTATTTTAAGTGTTTAAAAATTGTTGTGATGATGACTTATTTAGAAATGATTGGAGTATGGCAACTAATTTTAATCTTAATTATTTTAATTGGAATTATTCCAACAATTATTGCTCTTGTTGATATTTTAAAAAGTGAGTTTAAAGGAAACAATAAAATTGTTTGGATTCTCGTTGTTTTATTAGCTAACTTTTTTGGTAATGTTTTATATTTCCTAATTGGAAGAGAACAAAAGATAAAAAAGTAAACAAAAACCCTTCACGATGAAAAACCTACTTTACATATTCGCTTTCGCACTTATTTCATGTGCTTCTAGCCAAATAAACAAATTTGATAATTCCGATTTGGTCGGAACTTGGAATTGGACCAATACCGATGGTGGTTTTGGAAACCACATTCATAAAACCCCTGAGTCACTTGGTAAAAAAGTACAACTTACCTTAGAAAAAAACTATCAGTTTTCAATTTTTGAAGATGGTAAAGAAACTTTAAAAGGTACCTATACTCTAACAATGAAAAAAGCTATTTATTCAAAAAAAAAAGAAAGATTCATACAACTATCTGGTGACCAACAAATTTCTGGAATTATACTGTCAGGAATCATTAGAGTTACAAAACCTAACGTCTTAGAGATTTCCGATAATAATTACGACGGACTAGGAAGCATGTTTTCACGTGTTGAATAAATAAAATCTTTTTTTATTAAAAACACAAAAGAGCCCTAAATAAGGGCTCTTTAAAATTATTAATCAAATTTTAATTATTACTTCACCGTTAAAGTGTATTGAGGTGTTGGATTCAACGGGCAAAAGTAAACGTACTCTCCTTTTGTTAAGGTTACTTTTTTAGAGCTTGACTTACTATTGTTTTTTACCAAAGATGTTACGTATGCATTTTTTATATGATGCTTTTCATCTGTTTTTCCCTTTGGCGCTAATACAAAACCTACATCATGTCCAACATTTTTATTAGAAATTTCAAAAACATAAGTTCCTTCAGAAAGTATTAAAGACTGTTGGGTAAATTTTCCTTTTGTTTGTTCTAAAGAAATGGTTTTTGCTTTTTGTGCATTTGCTGTAAATGCAAATCCTACTAATAATACTAAAATAGCTACTACTTTTTTCATTTTTATTGATTTTTATGGTTTTACTTTTTTTAAGACGAATAGCTTTGCAACCAAAACCCCATAACTACACTCTGTTAATAAAGCTACAAGAGCTATTCGTTTTTTATGCATTTTGTTTAAACTTACCTGCTTCTACTTTTGGAAAATCAACTTCGGTTTCTGCAATATGGTTTACATAATTTGTTAAGGTATTTGCAACAACATTTAAAACAATTTCTAAAATATCTCCGTCGTTATATCCTGCTGCTTTTACCTCAGCTATTTCTGCTGAACTCACATTTCCTTTGTTTTTTGTAACACTTTGTGCAAATTTTAAACCTGCTTTGGTTTTTGCATCAGAAGCCTCAGCTTGTCTATTTTGTTCAATTTCTTCTTCTGATAAACCATTATTTTTTCCTATGGCTGTGTGTGCAGATAAACAATAGTTACATTCATTTTCTTCTGCAATAACTAAAGCTAATTGCTCTCTAAACTTGTTTGAAAAGTTTCCACTTCCGTTTAATTCTCCTAAGCTTAAATAACTTTGTAAAAGAGCTGGTGAATTCCCCATTACTTTAATTAGGTTTGGGATAAATCCTAACTTATTTTGAACTGCATCAAACAATTCTTTTGATTTTCCTGTTGTGGTTTCTGGATCTAAAGTTTCAATTCTTGTACTCATAATTTTAATGTTGTCTTTTTAGTTTATTTTTTCGCAGTTACATAATTCTCTTTCTGGAAACTGCTCGTCGTATTCTTGATATCCCCAACAATTTGGGCATTGGTTAATTTCTGTTCTCATAATTCGTTGTTTTTGAATTCTGGTACAAAGGTGCGACAGGAATAGACCTTAAAAAATGGACAAAGGTTCTTAAAACTTGGACATACTGTTTTGCTAACAATTTTCTTACAAAAAGCTAGCTTTTTATTCACGGTTTCATAAAGTACAGGTAACGCGTTAACATGTTTACTGTAGTACTTTTATCTCGTCGAAAAAAGGTTGTTTGTATTAGTGTAACAAAAAACTTTATTAGTTGTGTAGTTTACCACGCGTTGCGTGGTTTTTTCTTTTATAAGCTATAGCTTCTTTTAAATTGTTTTGGCGATTGCCCAGTAGATTTTGTAAAAAATCGAGAAAAGTACGCAGGGTCATTGAATCCTAAATCAAAAGCAACTTCTTTAATAGAATCATCTGTATATAACAACAACCTTTTTGCTTCGGTAATAATTCTGTTTTTTATAAAATCACTTGGTGTTTCTGTTCCTATTTTTTGAAGGTGTTTGGTTAAGGATTTTGGTGATAAACCTAATCGATAGGCGTATTCTGTAACTCGGTGTATCTTTTTAAAATTTTGTTCTACCAATAAACTAAAATCTTTAAAAAGCTTGGTTTCTACACTCTCCTTTACAACATCTTTTTCTTTTTTTATCCGTACAGAATATACAATAAATTGTTTTAAAAGCGATTGTAACATATCGTATTGCGCTGTTTCTTCTAACTCAAACTCCTCTATTAAATTTTGAAGAATAAAATCTAATTTTGAGACTTCTTTTCCTGAAGGTACTACAAAAGGTGTTTCATATATATTATTAAACAATACTCCATTACACGATACCTCAGCATCGTGCGTTTGAATACAGTAAAAATCTCTAGTAAAACTAAGTTGATAAGCTTCTTTAATTTTTTCTGATTCTACTGAAAACACTTGTCCTGGTGATAAAAAAAACAATACTCCATCTTCAAAAGAATAACTTTTAAAATCGATGTTATATCTACCTGTTCCTTCTTTTATCCAAAATACTTTGTATTGATCTATTTGCTGTGGTGAGTTTACCACACATAGTTCTTCAAACTGAACTGTTTGTAACGAAAAAATATTTTGATAGGAATAGTTTTGAATATCTTGTACCGCCATTTATACATAGTTTTATCGTTTGTCGAAAAAAACAGGAAGAGCTGACAAGTTTTTAAACCTTAAAATTCGTTTTAAAATCCGAATAACTTATAATTCGGGTTTTAAAACGAATTTTCAACTTCTGTGATTGAATATTAATTCTTTTAATTAAACAATCGGTAACCTAACCCAATGTTATGGGTGAGTTGATTGAGTTGGTTGATATTTACTCGGTAACTAGCGAACCATTTTCCTTTTCGGTTGTATTGCAATCCGAAACTGAGGTTGTCAAAGGTTTGTGGATTTCCTCCTATCTCGGTAAAGAGATACAAGCCACTTCTGTAGGTTTTTGGATACTCAATCGTTTTGGTAATGGTTATTTCTCGTGGTACTTTGAGTTTATACGATAACTGACTATCTAACAATTTTCCTTTTACCAAATCGTAGTTATAAATTTCTATATCGGCATTCTTTAAGGTATCTCGGTATATTTTTGCGGCTACATAGTCGGTAGTGTCTTTGATAAAAATGGTGTCTTTTACAACATTAGTTACATCATTTTTATACACATACACTTTTTGGTATTTAATGGTTTGTACTTTAAACGTATCTATTTTGGTTTGCCAAACCGTATCTTTTACTACGGTTATTTTTGGGGTTTGTGGGTTTGTTTTTTGATATCTTTTATTAAAAAGATTGACAAGTAACAGCACTATAATAACCCCCAATAGCAACCTATCGGTTTTGTTATTAAAAAAATTCATGATGTTTTTGTTTTAGCGTTTAGAAAAATGTTTGTCAGTTCAAAGAGCAAAGGATGAGTGACGAGAAACCTCTTAAAGATGAGATTTCTCCTCGATTGCTTCGCAACATACTTTCAATCAAAATATATTTTGATTTCAGTAGCGATCGAAATGACACAGAACACTAAAAATTACTTGAAAAAGAACCACTAAAAACTGATATTAGTGGTTAGACTTTGGTTGTTCATTATGGAGTGTATACATTTGTAATGTATGTTCCTGATATATTTATAATTCCTCCAGTTATAGTGTTAGATGAAAATATCTGTAAATTACTACCATCTAAAGTTGTTTGCCTATGAAAAGCTATATTATTAGATGTTGACCTATACGCATGTACACTATAAAAAGTTGCTGAATTACCATAAAATGTACCAACATTAAAAGCATCATCAGCATTTAAAATAAAAGGTAAACCTGTTGTTTGTATTTCCATTCTGGATGTAGAAGGAGTTCCAGAAGTATTTATATCAGATAATTGAATAGTAAAAAAAACTTTATTTCCTGTTCTAATATATCTAGCCTCTTTAACAGTTATAGAATATGTTGCTCCTCCTCCTGTATCAATTAAAGTAGGCGTAAAAGTCCCTTCCTCATAAAAATTAGCTTTCATTAGTCCTGCATTGATAGCGTCTGCTGCTGGAATTACAGCATTTGTTCCCGATTCTGATTCAACTGTTCCTTGTGTTGCTGAAGGCGTGTATGTTAGATTTGTTGATCCGCCGCCACCAGCTGCATTGATTATTGGATTTAATGGATCAGTATTATCAATTGTCACGTTTGTTCCAGCAACCACCGATTGAACACCGTTAGGTTTAGCGTGTGGTAAAATATCTTCACCTTGCAATATATTTGAAGGTGAAGTACTGAATGAGGATGTCAAAGCAGTTCCGAATTCCCATCCTGAATTCAAAACAGTAGGATCGAAATTTGCAGCTATTCTATCATGCACAGTGATGTTGTCAACAGACACAACCCATTGCCTATAATTATTAGGCTCTGAAAGGTTTTTAATCCCAATTGATGATTTTCCATTGTAATTTTCAAAATAAAAAGCCCATTCACTAGTGTTATCAGACGTTAATAACGTCACGTGTTTATTATTAAAACCTCCTGAACCGTTAGTTTCAAACTGCAGATTTGCTTTTACATAATTCGGCTGGTTTACCTCTAAAAAATAGACATCCATACTATAATGCAATCTTCTATTATCTGGTATAGATATGTACTCTAATCTATTACTGCCAGACCCGCTAGAAGCAAAGTAATTAAAACTATCTATCGGGTCTATTGAAAAAGACGGAAACCCATTAGTACCTGAATTTCTGTGTATGTTTGGGTAATAAACATCGTTTGTCGTATCGTAATACCCTGTTCTTTTATCTATCAATGAAGAATATTTAATCTCACCATTTTCATCTGCAAAATCAATGCTTGAGCCTGATGAATTTATTACTGGTTGTGACGGATCTGTAGTATCAATTGTAATATTTGAGCCTGCTTGGTATTGTGGAACAGTATCTTTCAAATTACTTAAATCTACCGTAAACGTAGAATTATCATCACGTGTAAACGTAGCTAACCCATTGGTATCAACAGTTCCCGAAACCAACCTTGCTAGGTTGGTATTATCTAAGTACGGTGTTAAATCAATTTGTGATACACTTACTCCGTCTTTTAATAAATCAACGGTATTAGTTCCAGAAATGGGTGATAAGCTATATTCAGGTACTTGCTGTTCAGAAGCTACACTTACCTCTCCTGTTTCGTCAATTACGAATCTGCGATTCGCTTCTCCTTCTGGTTGTTTTGCATCGATATAGCTATCAATTAAATCGGCATATTGTTGTTGTGTAGGCTTATCGCCTGTTTCAAAAAATTGTTTTAAGGTTTCTTTGTTTTGTTTCATTTTTTGTTCTTTTTTATCGTTTTTAAATTTGTTTTTGATAAAAAAGAGCCGCTAAAAACTGTACTTGTTAGGGGCTAGACTTTATTAATTTTGATGGTGAATAATTAAAATAGACTTAAATTCTTTGTCTCTTAAATATTATTCTTTTTAATAAACACTATAAGATAGCAACACTTTAATGTTAGTTGGGTCTGTCCCACTTGGATCAAATCTAATACTACTTGAGGTTATTGGATTTGAGTCTTCTTTTAATTGAGTTATAAATTTGATTGTACTATTTACTTTGTCAATTGACACTCCTATTTCGGTTCCACTTGAATAGTTGATAGAATTTGCACCACTGCCTCCTTTAAAATAAATTACATTCTGAGAAATTAACTCTGTATTTAAAGTTGTTGGAACTGGCAAAGAAATGTTATACCCCTTTCCATCATTAGTAATATATTCAAAGTCTTGTAACTCAATAATTACATGAACAATACCCAAGCTTTCAAAATACACTCCTTTATATGTAGGCACAGAAATTTCAGTGGTGTCAGCCTTTAAAATTGGGGTATATGTTTTTTTACTATTATTTTTTATTTGAACCTCTTTTTCAGCAGAATTATACACAAAGTTTTCATCAAACTGAAGTTCCTTTGTTTTGAATTGTTCTACTCCGTTGTTATCTAAAATAGCTAACTCATTGACTCCTTTAACTGAGTTTAGTGCCATTTTTACAGTTCTTGTCCCCTCCGAAGAAAATATCTGAGAACCACCTTTATTTAAAAACTTAAAAGAATTAAAGTTTTGTATGCTAAAATCATCTGTTCTTTGCAAAAGAGCGCGACCGTTTGTGTACATCATGCAAAGATCACTATTATTAGCTATGTCCAAAATCCCTTCAGTGCTTCCTATATCTTTAGAAAAAAACACATAAGTAGCTGTAGGCATTAAAACAGCATATATTTTTTTAAAACTAAAGTCTAAACCATCCAAATCGTTGGTTTGTTTTTCATAAGTAGTAACACTGTAACTTTCTACTTCTTCTATCAAAACATTTAAAAAGTACCTAGGATTATTTTTAATATAATCTAGCTTAGTTGGATCTGTTTGATTAAAATCTGCCTGTATCTGGGTATCTTTCAAATTACTCAAATCTACTGTAAACGTAGAGTTATCGTCTCGTGTAAACGTTGCCAATCCATTGGCATCAACAGTACCTGATACCAATCGCGCTAAATTCGTATTGTCTAAATACGGTGTTAAGTCAATTTGTGAGACACTTATTCCGTCTTTTAATAAATCAACAGTATTGGTTCCAGAAATAGGTGACAATGTATATTCAGGTACTTGTTGCTCAGAAGCTACACTTACCTCTCCTAATTCGTCAATGACAAACCTGCGGTTTGCCTCTCCTTCTGGTTGTTTTGCATCGATATAACTATCAATTAAATCGGCATATTGTTGTTGTGTTGGCTTATCGCCTGTTTCAAAAAATTGTTTTAAAGTTTCTTTGTTTTGTTTCATTTTTGATCTTTTTTATCGTTTTTAAATTGTTTTTGATAAAAAAGAGCCGCTAAAAACTGTATTGTTAGAGGCTAGACTTTTGTTTTTTTTATTACTGGATTTAGAAATTATATATCAATTCTAGGAATCCTTCCTTCTAAAGCTATAATATAATTGACTGCCAAATAAGGTTGCATATTGTTATGAGGTAGATTACTCCCTGTTTCATTAATATTAACCGAAACACCATTTTCTGCCATTTCTATATTAGAGCTATTAGTAAAAATATTAGGGTACACAATATTTGATCTATCTATTTCTGTTCTTGCTACAGCTAAATAATTTCCTTCTGGAATATCCGTAGTACCCTCCATGTCAGATGCTTTTATAGTACCATAACCTGAATGAGTATGTGAAGGCATTTCTTCTCCTGTTAAGACATGATTTTCTTCTCCTCCTTTTTCCCCTAATAAATATTCTGTTAATTCTGGGTTACTTCCTACTCCCAAAGGGGTTCTTCCTCGTAAGTCAGGTAAAGAAAAAGTTAATATCCCATCTCCTCCATAAATATTTCCTATCAAATTAAACAACTCTTGGTACTCTTCTATATTGAGTAGTTGTCCATCACATTTTGCCCACCCTTGTGGTACAATATTAAAGCCTATCATTTTAATTTCCCCCATAAAAGGTGTATTCATAGTATCGATTAAATCGGAATACTGTTCTTGAGTAGGTTTATCGCCTGTTTCAAAAAATTGCTTTAATATTTCTTTGTTTTGTTTCATTTTTGTTCTTTTTTATCGTTTTTAAATTTTTATTTTTTGATAAAAAAGAGCCGCTAAAAACTGTATTTGTTAGGGGCTAGACTTTGTAATTATTTCAAATATTAATTTTTA
Organism: Tenacibaculum larymnensis; assembly: GCF_028829235.1. Classification (GTDB taxonomy): domain Bacteria; phylum Bacteroidota; class Bacteroidia; order Flavobacteriales; family Flavobacteriaceae; genus Polaribacter; species Polaribacter larymnensis. The sequence goes on from NZ_JAIWJY010000001.1 coordinate 262,640, forward strand.
TTTTTAATACAATACAACTAGCTTAATATCTCCTTTGATGTATATGAGAAGTTTATATATAATGTTTCATTATCCCAAACTCTATCTTTAATATTTACTCTTCCTAAATCATGTCTTACATAACAACCATAATTCTCATGAGCTTGTATATTATAAACGGTTCCTGAGACGGAGACACCAATAGGGAAACCGTCAATGTTAGGTGCTATATATACTTCTCCATAAGTAGCTTGACCATCAGACGTTACACCTGATAGTATCATATCAACAAAAACACGGTCTCCAATAGTATAATACTCACCTTTTACTTGTTGTACTGAAAACAAAGATCCTGTAGTAAAAAAACTAGGTGTAAATACACCTTCTGTAATATTAACTCTAGGAGCTGCACTAATCACTGGTTGTAAAGGATCTGTTTCATCAATCATAATATTAGTTCCTGCTTGGTAAGTTGGTACTTGCTGTTCAGAAGCTATACTTACTTCTCCTAATTCGTCAATAACAAACCTTCGGTTTGCTTCTCCTTCGGGTTGTTTGGCGTCGATATAACTATCAATTAAATCGGAATACTGCTCTTGAGTAGGTCTATCGCCTGTTTCAAAAAATTGCTTTAAGGTTTCTTTGTTTTGTTTCATTTTTGTTCTTTTTTATCGTTTTTAAATTTGTTTTTGATAAAAAAGAGTCGCTAAAAAGAGTGTTAGCGACTAAACTTTTTCTTTGTCGTTGTTTTTTTGTTTTTCGGTTGTTTGCTCTAAGGTACTTTGCATACCTGCTTGTTTTAACAAACTGTGCAATGCTTTAAAGGGGTTTACTCCATAAATTTTGTTGTAGTTTTCTAAAATTGACTTTGTTTCGGTAATAGCTATAAATCCTGCTATTATTTTTAAAAAAGGAACTTCATTTACAATGTGCTTTTCTAAAAAATAAGCTGATATTATTACCAAGTTATAAATAACAAACTTAGAAATGGTATGTCCAATTCGTTCGCTTTTTATAGGTATTTGTAATTTTAAAGAGGCATAGGCTCCTGTAATAAAATCAACTACTATTAGTAACATCATGGTAGTTAACACTCCATTTAAAGGCGACAGTAAAGCAAGCAACCAAAAAATGAAATGCGAAAATTTATCCATTCTTTTTTAGTTTTCTAAAGTCTAATACCCTGTTTTTAGGATATGCTTTAATACTTACACTATTTCCTTGATTACCACCTAATAGGTATACATATCGTCGGGTTTCTTTAATTAAGAACCCAACATGTCCTTTCCAGCTATTAGGGTTTTCTCTCCATAAAACCACCACATCTCCTGGTTCTGGATTTGTAGTAGAGTTTCCTACCGACAACCAACTGCGTGCTGTTAGCTGGTTTGTGTGTTCATAACCTGCTTTTTTAGCTACCCAATTTGCAAAGGCACTGCACCAAGCGGTTTCATCTTTAAACTTTCCTCCATCAAAACCTAATGAAGTAAAATAGTTTACAATTTGAGGATGATCTTTTGAGCCTTTCACCTCTTTGACTCCGTATTGCGATAACGCTACTGATATTAAATTATTCATACAAATGTTTAATTTTTTTAAAGCGCTTGCAGACAAAACTTGTAAGTTGTTGATTCTTTTTCTTTTTCCTAGACCTGAAAGGGGTTAATCATAACTTTTTTTCGTTTCTGCTTACATTAAAGATTAATAAATAACAATGAACTGTTAGAAAAGCAAGACAAATATACAACATATTACAATTAAAAACAAAACAAATTACAAATATTTTGCATTATGTTTTAATTTAGAAGTATTCTTTAAAATTTACTATAACTTTTTACATAAAAAAAACCGCCTAAAATTTAGGCGGTTTTGGTTTCAAATATTAAACTCTTGTTTGTTGATCAACTATTTTTAAAATATCGGGAATTCTATATTTTCCCGTCATCATAAGAATATTGGTTTTTGCTTGCTCTACATCATAACCAATTGATGAAACATATAACGGCTTTTTACTTTCTCCTCTGTAAACAGGAAAAGAGACATCTTCTGTGTTATGAAACCTGTTTTTTGCAACTCCTATCACAGGCACTTTCTCTTTTAATTCTTTCCACAAATATCCACCCAAACCAAATTCTTTTTGATTACTTATGTAACAATGTCCATCAATTATAATGGCTTCCAATGTATTCAAATCTAATGACGCTAATAACTTTAAAATACAAGGAAGTTCTCTTTTATAAAAGTTTCCTGACTGATACTCTTCTACTCCCTCATAAACTGTGGTTAGTATTTTTTTAGGTTTTTCATCTTCCCAAGAAAACAAAGCGCCAACTACCTTGGCGCTTTGCTTATAATAATAAACATCTATGGCTAGTAATAACTCTTTATTCATCAGTATATCCATATTCATCTATTGTTGGCATCCCTGTATAACGAGCAACTGAATTATATAAAGCTTTTGTATTAACAAAACCTCCATCAGTTTGTTTCCCTTGCTCATCATACTCATAAAAAACGACTGAAGAAGCTCCATACCTTAAAGATTCATATTCAATTTTACCATTTTCATGGTAATCTACTGCCCAACCCATCGTTTGTCCATCTACATATTCCTGTTCAGAAGCCACAAAACCATTATTATAATACTCAAATACAACAAACCCTGTAAATGGTTTTCCTTTATACCAATATTCCAAACCTGTATACTTCCCTGAGCCATTATCATCCAAATCTTCGTGAAATACCCTTATTTTTTCAGGTCTTTTTAATTCTTGATTCATTTCTTTTAATTTTTAAATAAATTTTTCAATAAACTTTACACCATGCGTAATAAAATTACAATCTCCACAACGTACCATCACCTTATTTCTTGATAAATTTCTATTAAACCCTATCAATTCTTTTAATATATCATCATTTACTTTATACCCTTTAGCTTCTACCTTCCATAAAAGCTCATTCAAAGATAGTACTTCAGCATGAATACCCGGTAAATCTCCTGTTCTTCTCCATCTGTAGTTTGCAGAATGCTTTATTCCGTTATGAAGTTCTCCTAATTTTTCAAAATGTATACTTAATCTTTTCTCTATAAAAGGATGCATATCATATTTTATATGCCCTTCTGAAAGGAAATACTTATAAATCTTTTTAATATCCTCTAAAGAGGATTTCTGTCTATTTATATTACTTTTTGATAAAAATTTTTCTAACTTTTTATTTGAAAAATTAGTATGTAAAATAACCTCTTTAACATACTTTTTACTTGTTACTCCAGCAACTAAAACTATATCTCTAAGTTTATTATTAGAAGAAGTAGTATTTCTAATATTTCTTACTTGTCTTGTAACTTTACTATATAAATCTACTCCATTTTCACCAAATAAAAGTCTTATTTCATCAATTTCAGGTAAAATAGGTTTTCTATATTTATACCCTTTTTTGTAAGCTTCTTCTAAAGTAATAAACACATTACTTAACTCATCCAAGTACTTTTTTGCATCAGCCTCACCAAGTTTTTTTAGTTTCTCAGCAAGTTCTTCTACTTCTCTTTTAGAGCCTCGAAAAACTTCTTTACCATCTTTTACTAAAGCATATAGATTTTCTCCAACAGGAACTGGAACACCACTCGCCAATAGGGGTTGCTGTGGCACTTTTTTAATGGCTACATCAAGCTTTTCAAAAAGTGTATAAATATCATCCTTAAAAGTTCTGGTTGCCTTAGACAACCCTTCAAAAAACTCATCAATCCATTTTCTTAGTGTTTTAAGGTGTTTTGGAATATCTTTTATAAAGTCCGCAATAATAGTACCTAGCTTTACAAATGTATCGATACCAAATTGTACAGTACCCCCTAACGCTTTTGCTGCTTTTTTAGGTATTTCTGCTAACGCTTTATACGATCGTAACGTTTCTTTTAATGCTTTAGCAACCGTTCCTGTTCCTCCTGTTAAAAAGAAGGTAGCTACCTCTGAAGCTACAAAACCAACAAAGAAACCAATATAATAACCTAAGGCTCCTGGGTCTATTTTTACTTTTATATCTGAGGTTAAAAATCTAAATACAATTTTTACAGCATACGCTGGCATACTGGCTATAAAGCCAAAAATAGCTTTTAAGTTCTCTAGCGTAAACAGCGCTACAAAACCATCCATAAGGTTTTCAAAACTCTCTGCAAACAAACTTAGGTAACTCGCTGGATTTTCAAAGAACTCAGCGCTTTGTATGGCTGCGTTTAGCACATCAAAGAGCATTGCTAAAATATCAATAAACGATTTAACAAACTCTATAATACTGTTAATTAACCCTACTAATAATCCATTGATATACTCATATAAATCCAACAAATGGTTTGATACGCTATCAAAAAAATCTTGTAACTGTGTAGGAATAGCATCTAACACCTCTACTGCCTTACTAATATCAAATGGTATCAGTTTTGCAAATCGTCTTTTTTTAAGCAGTAATTTTGCTATTGAAGTGGCTTGTGTAGCTGCTGGTTGTATATAGGTTTTATAAACGTCATTGCTAAATTTTTCTACATCAAACAAATTATCTTCCCCTCGTAATTTAGGTAATAATGGATTGTATTTAGACCCCGATTCATCTTTAAAAGCCGTATTCCACCGTTCTTCTCCTAACTTTAATTTGTTTACTTCTTTACTTGCGTTTTTTAACCCTCCTGATATATCTGTAAAAACATCTTTGGTAGACCATCGTATGATTCTGCCTCCTTTCAGTAGCTTTTTGGTAACCAGTAAATAAAACAAACTATCTTCCTCTGCTAATTCTTCTTTGATCATTTCAGAAAGGTCATTGGTTTGTACCTGAACTCCAAAAGCTTTTGCTACTTTAGAAAGGGTTAATCTATCTACCTCTGGTAAAGTTTTTACATTTTTTCCTTTATGGATTCTGAATACCGTACCAAAGGCATTCGTACCTCCACCAGATTCTATAAACACAACTATTTGATGTGTATTTACTTTGGTAATGTTTTGGTATGCTCTTTCTAGTTTTGCTCCGTTATCTGAAACAAATACCGTGATAAACGCATCGTATTCAATGCTGATTTCTTCTTTCTGTTTTGATTTTGAGCTGTTTTGAATCTCAAAAAAAACATCATCTTTAAGTATGTCTCCCCAAAGCTTTATATAAAACTTCTCGTTTATTTTATAATAGGAAATTTCTCCAAGACTAAAGTCATAATACGACTTTATAAAAGCTGTGTTTTCTGGACTTATATCGTAATCAAAATCATTTGAAATTTCACCTACTGGTTGTGGATTTTCTTGCAAAAAAAAATCTCCATATTCTCCAGATAATGTACTATTGATATGTAAAAACCACTTATTGGGATTTTGTACTCCTTTTTCTATTTCTACATATATATTGGGGCTTGGAACTGCTGTTTCTTTTATTTTTTGTTGCTGAACATCTGAAAACACCACCAAATCTTTAAAATTGGTTTTGTGTTTAAATTGTTTACTTCCATATTCATGAGCATGCATATTTTTTTGTTTTTTATGATTAGTAAAAAACAAACCTCACCCAGCCTTCCTCTTCTCAAAAAGAGGAAGGAACTAACAAATACAATACGCTTTACTGATTTTTTTGGGTAAGGTTTGTGACTGTGTGTATAGAAAAATGTTTGTTAAACAAACATTTTTACTGCACTTATGCTACATTGTTGGTATCGCCCACAATATCGTAATCTACACCATCTGGTCCTTGACCTATCTTATAGGTACTTACATCAAATAAGCCTTGACCTTCACAGTCTGGATTACACGGCAAACCTCCTTCGTTTAACACAACAGAATCTGCTTGTAACACGGTTAAGGTTGTTGGTACACGAGTTTCCCAAGTACCTTCCACTTCACCTTCAATGGTTTGCATTTCTTCGGCAACAGATACATATAAATCATCATCCATATCGGTAACCATACCTTGACCATTCCAAATTTCACCAGTTTTCATATACCAGTTTACAGCTTCTTCAAAACCTGGACGTACAGGTACTACAGATCTTGCCATACCGCTTTGTAAAAAAGCTTGGAAAATAGGGTCGCTACCTTCGTTATACTCAAAATTAGCATCCCAACTACCTTCTGCTCCATAGAAATAAGGATAGAATGTATACGCCATAATTTCCCAATCAAATGCTTGTTCAAAAAACTTTACTGTTTCAGCGTGCTTTTGAAATTTAGACGTTCTTACAACATGTTTGGCATCCACTTCTTTACCTTCTTCTTTATAATTATCTTGAGCGGTAACAACATCAAAAGGTTTTGTTATCAAGTCGATAGCAATACGTTTTAGTTCACGTTTTTCAATACTACGGTTTATTTGAGAACTTAGTTCTTTTTTCTTTTCATTAGGCTCTTTTTCCGTCTCTTGAGATTTTTTTAAATCTTCATACTCTTTTAAACGCTCATTATAAGCATCTATAATAGCTTTATAAGTTTCATTTTGCCATTTTTCAATACCTTTTCTATCTACCCTACACTTTATAACTACATTTAAACTACCAGTAAAAAAATCAACTTGTGTAGCAGAAACAGCAACATTACCTGTATGTCCTGACATTGTTCTAGTAACCTCTTTATGCAACTTCGGTTGATTTTCTCTATCTGTTATTTTAATGCTTCCTACATTAATAAAGAATCCTTTTGCATTTGCAGCTTTATCATCCTCCACACCTGAATAACTTACACTAACTTCAACCGACTCATAACCCTCAGGTAATTTTACATCCCCTTCAATTGAAGATGACTCATAAGCGTTAATAGTTTTAGTCGAATCTAATTTAAAAGATTCACTAACATAAATCTCATTAACTGGTGCGGTTTCAACCTCTGCATTATAAATCGAAGCTAGATACTGGTAATTGTTTTGGTTTAATTCTTTTGAGTTATTAATCGCATACATTCTTAAACCACTTGGATGAACAGGTTTTCCCGAAATATCAAATCCTGTTGATGTTTTTCTACTTCCTTCTCCATTTTTCAAATATGATTCAATATAAAACTTCGCAGGTTCTGGTAACGCAAATTCATACATTAAGCGTTTACCATAATTTATCAACTTATTCTTATAAATCTTATCTACCCAACGATATACTCCCGTTACATGCTTATCTCCCTTACGATTGTCAAATCCATGAGTATTATTTTCCTCAAACTCACGTAGCATACGCGATGTACGTTTAGTACTAATTTTCTGAACCACACGCTCTAAAGCTCTTTCTGTTACCTCCTGCGCATACGTTTGCGCTTGTAAATTAGAATCAGAAGCAGAAGTTGATGAAGAGTTATTATAATTAGCTCCTGCAGAAAATCTAGTTTTAGCAAATTCAGCAGACACACTTGCATTTGCTCCAAAACTAGTAGCATTATCACTATTTACAATCGAGGAAGCTTCACTTTGTAATTCATTACGTTCTGTTGAGGTAGTGTCTGTTAGGTTTTCTACTTCTTTTTCTGTTGTTGTTTCCGTAGTCGTTTCTGAAACTCTTAAGTCTCTAGTAGAACGCTCTTTATATTCTCGTGCCATGATATTTTCAATATGTGACACTTCACCTGGTACATAACAACACACCTCTTGTTCTACTCGCCTAAAATCTGCTACTCCTAATTGAGATACTCCATAAAGAACACCTTTTCCATCAGCACTTGACCCCTCAGAGACATTACCACTAACTATACATTGACCAACAAAATTGTTAGTTATTTCATAGTACCCATCATCAAACTTAACCTGAAACATAATGTTTTTAAACTCTAATGACACTCCGTTACTTAAAACAAAACTACCGTTCAAACCAAATACAGGTCCTGAAATTAACTGTTGTAAATTTTCTGGAAATAACTCAATTCTTAACAATGTATTATCAAAACTAGCAGGACTACTCTTAAATGAAGTTCCGGTATATGGTACTTGAGCATCAATATCATCTAAAGTATAGTTTGCTTCTGTTACTCTTACATTAGTAGAATCTTCAACCTTTAAAAACATAATAATTTTTGATCCTTTCCCCATTTGACCAAAAACATCTCCCGAATAAGAGTATAAGGGTGTACTTTTACTAAGATTATAATTTAGAGTACCTCCTTGAATAGAAACAGCTCTCACTTTTTCTGGAGTATTTTCTAAAATTTTCTGATTCTCTTCTTTTATTTTTTGTCTAAGAACCGTTTTAGCTTCATAAAAATTATCATATAATTTAAGTCCTTCAGAATTTAATAAATCTTTAGTCTCTTCTGAATACTGAAAAGTAGTTGTCGTTGTACCATCCGCAGCTCTACTAATCTCTTCTGCTTTTTCAAATTCAAACTTAGGTAATTCTAAATCCGGATATATTTCTAATCTTTTTTCAAATCCTGATGTAGCGTCTACAATTGTTTGAATCGTTGGTTGAGCTGCATTTTTTATATCTTCTACAGCTAATTCATGAGCTTGTAAAGCTTCTTTATATCGTAACTGCTCACTTTTATTATAAACATACTCAGCTTTTTCAATTTCCTTTAAACCTAGTTCATATTGTTGCAAACGTGTTTTAGCCATCTCAACCTGTAAACTAGATGTCAAATACTCTGATGAACTAGGACTTATATTTGTAGCCCCTCCTTCAAATTGCTGATCTGAGATAACCACTTCTTTAGGCACAATAACACTTGCATTCGCTCTACGTACAAATTCTTTTTCATTTTCTTCTGTAAAAACAATTTCCCCCTCTGTTTCTTGTGAAAAGCTGTTAGTAAATACATTAAATGCTTTTAAAAACTTATTCGCTACCAACATTTGAATCAGTCCTTCTCGAACAATAGCCGATTCTTTATTAATGGTTTGATGAAATAAGTTTTCCCATAATACTAATTCTTCATCAACAGTAAGTTCTTGTGCTGCATATAAATTAGCATCAATACCAGCATACGATAATACTGTCTTATTGCGCACTAACCATCCTGAAAACTGATACAATGCTTCGTGTAAATTTTTAATCTCTACCCTACTCGCTATAGGTGTAAAATTCGTGCTATAAGCTCCTTTTAAAGCTATTTTTCTTTCTTTATCTGTAGTAGCTCCTTGTATTGCTTGAAAAGCTAAACTTTCTGCTTTTTTTTCTTCTGGAAACGAAACAAATCCGATTTCTTTGTCTTCAATTAATTGTGGACTACGTAATGTTACAAACCTAAATAGGTTTGATTTGATTGGTTTTTTACTCATTTTTATAAAATTTAATTAATTCTTAATCAAGCTCAAAAAGAGCCCTGTTTAGTTGCTTTTCTAACAGTTCTTTTTTCTTGATTTTTGGTTTTATTCAAAAAAATGTTTGAATAAACGAGTATAGATTTCAAAAAAGTGAAGAAAATCAAGTTGAAATCTTAAAAACACAATCGCTAAAACCACACAAATGTTTGATTATTACAATTTTTTTGTATATTAGCAATTCATTAACGATGCAAATATAAAACATATTACACATTTAAACAAACAAAAGTTTAATTATTTTTGCAATATGTAAAAACATAAAATGTTATGGGAATTTCCGAAAAAATAGCAGCAATTAGAGATGCTTTCAACTTAAACAACTTTTCTTTTTCAAAAAAAATAGGTGTTACTGGAACCACTATAGACAGCATTATTAATGGAAGACCTCAATCTGACGGTAGTAGAAAAAAAACAAAACCTGGTTACGATGTTCTTACTTCTATTATTAATGAATTCAACATAAACCCCGACTATTTATTTGGAAAAAGTGACATAATGTTAAAGACTGAACCCAGCAATATTCAAACATATTCTGGAGTACCTCAAGTTGTTTCTGTAAATTCTTCAGGGAATGAAAACGTGGTTTATGTTCCTATACAAGCAAGAGCTGGTTATTTAAATGGTTATGGTGATTCAAATTACATAGAACAATTACCTTCTTTTAACATGCCACATCTTAATAATGGTACCTTTCGTTGTTTTGAAGTACAAGGAAATTCCATGGTGCGTACTTTTTTTGATGGAGATCTAGTTTTTGGTAAATATGTTGAAAACTTACACGATATTAAAGATGGTCGTATCTATGTAATTGTAAGTAAGAATGATGGTATTGTTTTAAAACGTGTAATTAATAGAATAGAAGAAAGAGGAAAACTTATCTTAAAAAGTGATAACAAAGATGGCAACTACCCTACCTACACTATAAATGCTGAGGAAATTATGGAAGTTTGGTATGTAACTATGTTCGCCTCTAAACAAATGCCTGAACCTGTTGATGTTTATGATAGATTACACGATTTAGAAAGTAAAATTGTTGAATTAGAAGAGCAAATTAGCAGTAAAAATTAATTTTTATGCTTAAAAAACTGCTTTTTTTAGTTCTTTTACTCCCTTTTTATACCACTGCACAATCCAACTGGCAACAATTTAAAAAACTACAAGGAGCCCAAAAAACATGGGTACTACTCCATCCATTTAAAGCAAAAAAAGCTTTTATTGTTTCACGTGAAGCATCGAGAGTAAGTGACTCTCTAAGAGTTTCTCCCTTACTAGATGGCGATTATGCAGGCGGACAAGTAGATGCTTTTCGTCATGCTTTTTGGATGGCTTTATTACAACAAGAAATTGGAGAAAATGCTGCTCGTTCACTTGGTAAAGCCCATGAAAAAGACAACTATAAAACATACAAAAACCGAAAGTTAGAAGATGGTGTTATTCCTGATAAAATTTCCTCAGAAATGGATTTATTTAATAATGAGGTTGGCTTAACTTTATCAAAAAAGGGTAACAACCTTCCAAAAAATGGATTAATCTACAGAGTAATCAATGCTATACACCAAGGAAAGTTAAAAATTATAAAGAAAGATAAAAACAGTAATTTTCTAACTTGTAATAATGAGGTTATTCCTAAAAAAAGGCTTTTTGGTAAATGGGAAAATAGTAAATGTTTGGTTAGTTCTAATTATAATAGATAAATGCAAAAAGTATATGTAATTTCAGGTACCATGTGTACGGTAGATTTATGGCAATATGTTTTTCCTAAACTAAAAAATATACTTCCAGTACATATCGATATAACTCCAGCAACTTCTTTTGAAGAAATTAATCAGATTATACTAAATCATATTGAAGAACCTGCTACAATTATTGGGTTTTCTTTAGGTGGGTTTTCTGCTATGAACTTTAGTGTTCACTATCCTGAAAAAGTAAAAAAGTTGGTTGTAGTTGCTGCCAACACTGATGGATTGAGTGATTCAGAAATTCAACTAAGAAAAAGCACTATTGACTTTTTAGAAAAGCATACTTATAAAGGAATTTCTCAAGCAAGAATTCAACAATTTTTACACCCAGATAATCACAGTAATTCCGAAATTATTTCTGTTATTAAAAAAATGGATGCTGATTTAGGAAAAGATGTACTACTTCGTCAGTTAAAAGCAACCTCAATTAGATTAAATATTTCACAAGAAGTTTTAAATTTAAACATCCCTATCTTTTTTATTGCTGCCGAAAATGATGCGCTTATCAACCCAAAAAAACTAAAAGAGTTTGCCAATAAAACTGAAAAAGGAACATATACAATGATTAAGAATTGTGGTCATATGGTTCCTCTTGAAAAACCTGAAGAATTGGCATCAATACTAAACTTAACCATCAACTAACAATATAAAATGTCAACTAATATCAATAATGTTATCAGTTACAGCCCTAATTTTTTAACTGAAAAAGATGCTACAGAGCTATTTAAGCAATTAACAAGCTTCTCTGAACTCACAAATATGATGGAAATGAAACTTCCTTCTGGTGATGTAGTTAAATACAACCTTGGTAAATTAATGTTTGTTGACTCTGGTTTGGTAGAGAAAAATATTTTTCCCAAATCAGCTTGGGGAAACGTTATGGTATGGCCAAAATATATGCTACCTATAAAAAAACAGATTGAAGAACATACTGAACAGGAGTTTAAAACTTGTGTTTGTATTTATTATCCTGATGGAAACTCTGGTATTGATTATCATTCAGATAAAATGGCTTTTGGAAACACTGATATTATTCCTTCAATTAGTTTAGGTGAAGAACGCTTGTTTTACATTCGAGAAAACAAAACGATGGTTGAAAATAAAATACTTTTAAAGCACGGAAGTTTGTTAGTTATGGAAGAAGGCTGTCAAGAATACTACGAACATAGCTTACCCGAAAACCCCAAATATTTAAAACCAAGAGTTAATTTAACGTTTAGAAAATACGGTTTCTAAAGGTATTGACACCAAAAAACATTAACTCACCCTCATTCTTTCCCTTATAAATATTAGGTAAAATAGTTTTTTAGAGCGCTATTTAAACCCATTCTAAATATTTAAGAAAACAATTCGTAAAGTTTGTTCAAGTACTGTCATCCTCTTAAATTTGTGCTATTATTTAATCAACAAACAAAATAATGAGCGGATTACTAAAATCTTCTATCGGAAGAAAGTTTGCCATGGCACTTTCGGCATTCTTCCTGATGTTTTTCTTATTACAACATTTTGCAATTAACATTACTTCGATTTTTCCAGATAACGGAGCAACATTTAACAAATTGTCGCACTTTATGGGGACGAATCCGTTAATTCAATATGTAATGCAACCAGTTTTAATTATTGGTGTAGTGTTTCACTTTGTAATGGGATTCATCTTAGAAATTAAAAACAAAAGTGCACGTAAAGTTAGCTATGCTAAAAATAACGGAGCTGCAAATTCTACTTGGATGAGTAGAAACATGATTTACAGTGGAGCTGCTATTTTAGCATTTATTGTATTACACTTTATTGATTTTTGGTTTCCTGAAATCAACACCAAATTTATTCAAGGTGATTGGAGTGGATTACACGATGGTGAGTTTAGGTACTTCCATGAATTACAACACAAGTTCTTAAGCCCTATTAGAGTTGGTGCTTATGTAATTGCTTTTGTATTCTTAGCATTACACTTATTACACGGATTTAATTCTGCTTTCCAATCTGTGGGAGCAAATAATAAATATACTAAAGGATTGAAAACTTTTGGTAAGCTTTACGCAATCTTAATTCCGTTAGGATTCGTAATTATTGCATTATTTCATCATTTCAATCACTAATACGCAACAAGTATGGCAACTTTAGATTCAAAAATTCCAAAAGGTCCATTAAAAGATAAATGGACAACTTATAAAGATAAAATTGACTTGGTAAATCCTGCTAACAAACGTTTAATTGACGTTATAGTAGTGGGTACTGGTTTAGCGGGTGGTTCTGCTTCTGCAACTTTAGCAGAATTAGGATACAACGTTAAAGCTTTTGCTTACCAAGATTCGCCTCGTCGTGCACACTCTATTGCAGCACAAGGAGGTATTAACGCAGCAAAGAACTATCAAGGAGATGGTGATTCTTTTTACCGCTTATTTTATGATACAGTAAAAGGAGGAGATTACCGTTCTCGTGAAGCAAACGTTTACCGTTTAGCTGAGGTTTCTGCAAACATCATCGATCAATGTGTGGCGCAAGGTGTTCCTTTTGCTCGTGATTATGGTGGACAATTAGATAACCGTTCGTTTGGTGGGGTATTAGTATCTCGTACTTTTTATGCGAAAGGTCAAACTGGTCAGCAGTTATTATTAGGAGCTTATTCAGCAATGAACCGTCAAATTGCTCGTGGTAAGATTGAAATGTTCAATCGTCATGAAATGTTAGATTTGGTAATTGTTGATGGAAAAGCTCGTGGTATTATTGCTCGTAACTTAGTTACTGGTGAAATTGAGCGTCACTCTGCACACGCAGTAGTAATTGCTTCTGGTGGATACGGAAATGTGTATTTCTTATCAACCAACGCAATGGGTTCTAACGCAACAGCAGCTTGGAAAGTTCATAAAAAAGGTGCCTTCTTTGCAAACCCTTGTTACACGCAAATTCACCCAACTTGTATTCCTCGTTCAGGTGACTATCAGTCTAAATTAACCTTAATGTCAGAATCGTTACGTAACGATGGACGTATTTGGGTTCCAAAGAAAATGGAAGATGTATTAGCAATTAGAGAAGGAAAATTAAAACCAACTCAAATTGCTGAAGAGGATAGAGATTACTACTTAGAAAGAAGATATCCTGCATTTGGTAACTTAGTGCCTCGTGATGTAGCTTCTCGTGCTGCAAAAGAGCGTTGTGATGCTGGTTATGGTGTAAACGCTACAGGAGAGGCTGTTTACTTAGATTTTAAATCGGCGATTGAACGTTACGGTAAAGAGCAATGTAAATTACACGGAATTAAAAACCCTACTCAAGAAAAAATTATTGAGGAAGGTGAAAAAGTAGTAGAGGCTAAATACGGAAACTTATTCCAAATGTATGAGAAGATTGTTGATGACAATCCATATAAAACACCAATGATGATTTATCCTGCAACTCACTATACAATGGGTGGAATTTGGGTAGATTATAACTTAATGACTACCATTGATGGTTGTTATGCTATTGGTGAAGCAAACTTCTCTGATCACGGAGCTAACCGTTTAGGAGCTTCTGCATTAATGCAAGGTTTAGCTGACGGGTATTTCGTATTACCTTATACAATTGGTAATTACTTATCTAACGATATCCGTACAGGTAAAATTTCAACTGAGACTAAAGAATTTGAAGAAGCTGAGAAAGCGGTTAAAGATCGTATCGATTTCTTCATCAATAATAAAGGAGAACATTCTGTAGATTATTACCACAAGAAATTAGGAAAAATCATGTGGGAAAAATGTGGAATGGCACGTAACGAACAAGGTTTAAAAGAAGCTATGGCTGAAATTAAAGCGTTACGCGAAGACTTCTGGAAGAACGTAACTGTTCCAGGAGATGCGAATGAAATGAACCCAGAATTAGAAAAAGCAGGAAGAGTTGCTGATTTCTTAGAGCTTGGAGAATTATTCGCTAAAGATGCCTTAAACAGAACAGAATCTTGTGGAGGTCACTTTAGAGAAGAGTCTGTTGAATTAGATGGACCTCAAAAAGGAGAAGCAAAACGTGATGATGCTAATTTTGCTTACGTTTCTGCTTGGGAATATAAAGGTGAACCAGCTGATGCTGTTTTACACAAAGAAGAATTAGAGTTTAACGATATTGAATTAAAACAACGTTCATACAAATAAGAGAGAATTATGAATTTAACACTTAAAATTTGGCGTCAAAAAAACGCAAGTGATAAAGGAAAAATGGTCGAATATAAGGTGACCGATATTTCTGAGCATATGTCTTTCTTAGAAATGATGGACGTATTAAACGAACAATTGGTAAACACTGGTGAAGAGCCTGTAGCATTCGACCACGACTGTCGTGAAGGAATTTGCGGTATGTGTTCTATGTATATTAACGGTGAAGCACACGGACCAGATCGTGGAGTAACTACTTGTCAGTTACACATGCGTATGTTTAACGATGGTGATACAATTACAATTGAGCCATTTAGAGCTGCTGCTTTCCCGGTAATTAAAGACTTAGTAGTTGATAGAGGTTCTTTTGAAAGAATTCAACAAGCAGGTGGTTATATCTCTGTAAACACATCAGGAAACACCACAGATGCAAATGCTATCTTAGTTCCTAAAGAAAATGCTGATAAAGCTATGGATGCTGCAACTTGTATTGGTTGTGGTGCTTGTGTAGCTACTTGTAAAAACTCTTCTGCAATGCTATTTGTGGGAGCTAAAGTATCTCAGTATGCTTTACTACCTCAAGGTCAAGTAGAGGCTACTGAGCGTGTTAAAAACATGGTTGCTCAAATGGATTTAGAAGGTTTTGGTAACTGTACAAACACTGGAGCTTGTGAAATTGAATGTCCTAAAGGAATTTCTTTAGAAAACATTGCTCGTATGAACTCTGAGTTCTTAAAAGCGAGTTTTAAAGGGTAAAATACAACCTTACTTATATAGAAAAAACCGAAGCTAGTGCTTCGGTTTTTTTTATGCTTAATATTTAAACACTCATGCCTTTTTTTAGTTTAAAAGAATAGAAAGAAGCTACATTTGTTACCAATGATTACAATATGATAATCTGTGGGGGACTATCTATTACTAAATCAAAAAAGCCTGAGTATATACTCAGGCTTTTGCTTCTTTAATTTTACTTATACTTTATTTCCAAGTATTTTCAGCTTCATTACCACTCCAAATTACTGTAGCTAGGTAAGGGTTATCAATAAATGGATTTCTATTTCCTTGTTCATTAGCAACAATATTGTTTCGTTGTATTTCTAAATCTGAAACAGGATCTTGAGCATTCCACTCTAATAACAAATCAACCATATTACTATCTGACGCTACAACAGATCCTACAGCTACATTTTTTGGTAAACATTGACTACCATAACGTAAGTACATATACATCATCATACGCGCTACATCACCTTTCCATTCATCACCTGGGTACCAGTTTCCAGAAACATCTCCTGCATTTCCAGAACCAGTAGCAAACAATTTATTTCCTCTTTGAGAGTTAAAACTCACATCTGATGGTCTTAAATGATGTGCATCTGCTCCTGGACCAGATGTACCTAAATCAGGCGTTCCTAGTGATTTTGGGAACACATGCTCTCTATTCCAGTCTCCTGTATTTCCGCCATTTGCCTCTTTACTACGAGTTCTATCTGTTACATAATTACCATCTGTATCGTCATAACCATAAATTAAAACCACCTTAGTATTGTCTGTAGGGTCTAAATCTGATTGTTTTAATACATTCCAAATACCTGGTGTATAGTCTAAGAAGGTAGTATGACTATCTATAATTTCAGTGGCTAAAACATCTTTTAAAGAACTTCCTGTTAAAGTGAAATCTACGTCCTTATAATATTCTGATAATTCAGAAGGAATATTGAAACCTCCTGAATTTCCATTAGTAGAAGCAATTACATCAATAATTACTGTAGCAGTGGAGCAATTACTTGGTGTAATTGTACTACAAATTGTATACTTAAAAGAATCTGTTCCTACAAAGTTTGTTGCAGGTTTATACTTAAATATATTATTTGTTTGTGTAATGGTTCCATTTCTTGCTGAGGAAGCCTCAAAAGTTATTTTTACCTTTCCAGATGTATATGTATCATTTACCAAAAAACTAGGCAATACAGTCTCTTTATTTTCTTCTGCTTCAAAAGAATCATCAACAGCTACAACTTTATCTTCAGCTGGTACAACTTCACTGTCACTTCCCCCACAGTTAATAAACAATGCTAACATTGCTATTACTCCTATTACTTTCTTCATGATTTATATTAAATAATTAGTCTTTTTTATGTTTATCGTGTACTTTGGTAGGTACATTATCATTCCATATAGTCAAAATATCTGTTGCCACACTTGCTCCACTACCGGCTGCTATTGCAAACTGACTTCTCCAACCTGCTAAAGTTCCGCAGACATATAGTCCTTCTTTAATTAAATGATTAAAATTACGTAGTTGTATTCTGTCCTTCATTGCATTTGCACGAATATGACGTTCTACATATTGCTCTAATCCTGCTATATCAAAAGGTTTAGAATAATTGAGCGCAATAACTACATTTTTACTGTAATATTCATTTTTATTTGTAACAACTTTGTACCTATTTTCCTCTTCAAAAACAGCTATTACCTTTTCATTCTCAATTTGAGATACCTCAGGGTATAACTTCTCCAACTGACCTCTACCTTCCTTTAAAATATCTTTTCCTAAAGTTCCAGAAACTAACCCAAGAACATTGTTAAAAAGTGCATCTTGTAAATGAGATGAACGCTGATGCATTATAATACCTACTTTTTTGTCTTTAGCATATTCTTTATTAAGTGCAGAACCTAAAACTAAGGCACATTGCATACCTGATACTCCACCTCCTACAATAAGTACATCAAAAATCATATTACGCTATCAACATTTTAAAATTAGCTGCAAATAATTTAACTGCTATAGCTAATAAAATTACACCAAATATTTTTCTAATAATTTTAATTCCGTTTGGTCCAATTACTTTTTCAATTTTTGTAGAAGTTTTCAATACAATGTATATTACGATTACATTTAATAAAACAGCTACAATTATATTTTCAAGATTAAATTCTGCTCGTAACGAAAGTAATGTTGTTAAACTACCAGGACCTGCTATTAATGGAAAAGCTAAAGGAAAAACAGTTGCACTTAATGCTTCCTCATCATCTTCTTTATAAAGAGTGATTCCTAGTATCATTTCTAATGCTAGGAAAAACAAGATAAAAGCACCTGCCACTGCAAATGAGTGTACATCTATACCTATTAAATTTAATAGTCGCTGTCCTAAGAATAAAAACAGAATCATAATAAACCCTGCTATTACAGAAGCTTTCTCTGATTGAATGTGTCCTACTTTTTTACGTAAATCAATAATGATAGGAATATTTCCAACAATATCAATTACCGCAAACAATACCATAAAGGCAGTAAAAATTTCTTTGAAGTTAAAGTCCATAGTTGATATATTTTCGCGTGCAAAATTATATAAGTAATGTTACAATCTAGTATTTTTGCATTTAAATTTACGGGAAGTTAATACAAACTTCCTATTTTAAACACAAATTATGTTTCAATTAGGAAAAACAATAGTTTCAGAAGACCTTATAGAAAAGGAGTTTGTCTGTAACTTATCTGCATGCAAAGGAGCTTGTTGTATAGATGGTGATGCAGGTGCACCCCTTGAAAAAGAGGAAACAACAATTTTAGAGGAAATTTACCCTAAGATAAAACCGTTTTTACGAAAAGAAGGAATTGAAGCAATTGAAAAGCAAGGTACTTGGATTACTAGTGATTTTGGTGAACTAGAAACTCCCTTAATTAATGATGCTGATTGTGCCTATGTTATTTTTGATGATAAGGGCACTGCCTTATGTGCCATTGAAGAAGCATATAACCAAGGTATTGTGGATTGGAAAAAACCTGTTTCTTGTCATTTATACCCTGTTCGTGTAAAAGATTATAGTGAATTTGCTGCCGTAAACTACCACAAATGGGAAATTTGTGATGATGCTTGCTCTTTAGGAAAAGAGTTGAGTGTTCCTGTATACAAATTTGTAAAACAAGCTTTAATAAGAAAATTTGGACAAAACTGGTACGACGAACTTGAAAAAGTAGCTGAGAAACACTTAAAAAAATAATTATATAAAATAAAAAAGCGATGCTATTTTGCATCGCTTTTTTATTTTATATAATTATTTTAGTTTATAGTGAAACTCCAAGTTTGTCCTATTGACTTAGCACCTGAATTGTCTTTAGTGTTTACTTTCCAGTAATATGTTTTACCACTTTCAACATCCACTTCTATACTAGCAGTGCTTAGGTTTTCTTCTTTTATTGTTGTTGGATCTGCATCTTCTCCAAAATATACATCATAAGTTAATGTATCTCCAGTATTTGAATCAGCTCCTTTCCATTCAAGGGTTACAGTAGTTCCAGATATAATTCCTTCATCCTCTGGTTTTACTAATTCAGCTGTAAATGGTGCAGTATTTGTTTCTCCTTCTCCTTTAGTATAAAAGGCAAATACCTCCGATGGATCTCCTTCTTTTCCTTTATTATCAACTGCTGTTACTCTCCAATAATGAGCCAATCCTTTATCTAAAGTAATAGTTATGTTTGACACAACTGCGGTTTGAGTTTTAATAATATTTGTTAACTCTCTATTAGTTGCTATTTCTATTTTATAACTAATGTTGTCATTATTTGGATCTGTAGCATCATTCCAATCGAAAGGAATACTATTATCAATACATAGTAAGTTTTGTGTAGGGTAAGTTAGGGTTACCTTCGTTGGTGCTTCATTAGCAATCTCTCCTCCGCCATCATTACTACTTCCACCTCCACAACTAAATAAAAGTGCTGTTGAAAATAATCCTAGTGCTTTAAGTACTCTTTTCATTATTTTAATATTTTAAATGTGTTTGCTTCATCTGTTCCTAGTTTTAGGATATAAATTCCTGATTTAAACTTATCGAAAGGAATAGATAACTCATTACCCTGTTTGTTAACCTTGTCTTTTAATACAACTTTTCCTGTAACATCATAAACCATAACCTCAATAGTTGAGGCAGCATCGTTAGGAACTAATAAATCAATAGATTCTGAAACTGGATTTTTCTTAAGGAAAATATTGTCAATAACTGATTTAAATTTTCCTTCACATTCTTTAGCGGTTTTAACTTCTAAAACACCACTCCCTTGAACATTTATATCAAACGTTGAGTGATTAAATGTATCTATTAAGTTTCCGTTTAAATAAACGTTATAAGGAGCTGTACCCGATGTAACATTTATTGTATATCCTTTCGATGCATTATTTTTAGCAACTTTTAATGAAACTGTGCTTGTTTCTTTTATTTGAACTTCAAAACATTGCACATAATCATCTCTATCATTCACCTTAACGCACACTTCATACACATCAGGTACTAGGTTTGAAAATGTTATTGACTCCGTTGTTAATTGTTCAGATACATCTGTTGAGGTTCCTTTTACGGTAACAGTATAACTTACAAAAGTTTGCTTAACGTTTACGGTAATTTTTCCGTCATTTTCATCAGCACAGGTTTCTGATGTAGTTTTGATCGAAATATTATCAGCATTCTTGTAACTAGTATCACAAACATCTCCTACTCCATCTCCATTACCATCTGCTTGGTCAACATTTGCTGTTGTTAAACAATTGTCCACATCATCCATTACACCATCTCCATCAGTATCTTGACAAGCATCTCCTATTCCATTATTATCAACATCTGCCTGGTCTGAATTAGCTCTTGTTGGACAATTATCATTAATATCTAAAACACCATCGTCATCAGTATCTTGACAAACATCTCCTATTCCATTATTATCAACATCTGCCTGGTCTGAATTTGCAGTATTTGGGCAATTATCAACCCCATTTAAAACCCCATCTCCATCTGCATCTCCATTAGGGTCTATCGTAAATTTTCCAGAGAAAATACCTCTACCATAAGTAGCAGCAAAAACAGTATTATCATCACGTAAATCTAAATCTAAAACAGGCACATTACTCATCCCATTATAAGACTGAGACCAATTAGGTGAAGCATCATTAAAGTTTTTCGTTTTCCAAACTCCTAAATCTGTTCCTATAATAACTTCATTAGAGCTTAATGGGTTTTGTAATATTGCTTTTACAGGAATATCAGGTAAGTCTCCTTCTTTGCTTACCCAATTAGTTCCTCCATCATTTGAGTACCAAATATTTTTTACCCCATAATTGTGCATGGTTACAAAAATTTGGTTTTCAGTTTCTCCAAATTCTATGTCTGATATTGAACCAACAAAGTCTTCACCAGTAATGTTAGACCAAATTCCTGTTCCTGATTCTGCTCCATCTATTCTAATTAACTTTCCATTTTTTAAACCAATAAATAATTTACTACTGGTAGTAGTGTGCGGTGAAACTTTTAATGCAGAGGGGTCAGAGTCCATCAATGTATTAGCTAACAATGATTTTTCTACAAAACCGTCTGCTAATATATTTGAATATCTTCTAATTACTGAGCCAGAAGACGAAGAAGAATAGTTTGAATATAAAATATTAAGGTTAGAATCTAATTCTTCTTGATTAATAAAATCTCCGTTAACAGAATCTTCATTATTAATAGTAACCCACTTATTATTTCCATAGTTATAAAGTGAAATAGATTGATTGTAAACATAATTTGCTATAAAATATTTATCATTCCCATCTGTATCAAAAAAACTAGCAGCTCCATCACCTCCCGATGCTCTTATTGAGCTATTAATTCCTTCTGAAGCTTCTTCTACCAACTGAGTACCATTATCCTGTGCTCCAGCTAAGAAATACTCTTTTCCTCCAAAAGCTGACGTTGGAGCAGTTCCAACTGTGTAAAACTGGAGTGTATTATAATTATTATTTCTGGCATATATAGAAGTTCCTGAATTATCAGAAAAATAAACACCTCCATCATTACCAAAAACCATTCTATTTGAAGATGCAAATGCTATACCATGATGATCTGCATGAACTACTGAAACATTTAATGATGATAAAAGATTATTGTTTGACCATTTTGAAATTTGTTGCCAATTGTCTCCTCCATTAGTAGACTTAAATAAATCTATTCCTCCAACATATAGAGTATTTTCATCATTTGGATCTATCTTTATTAACAAATCATAAAAAGCTTGCCCTCTTGTAAAATCATTAGCTTCTATATCAGTATCTGTATCATTTGGTAATGCTGTTTCATTAACTGTAATAAAGCTGTCTATAGTTTTTAAAATCTTTACTGGAGCTTCGGAATCATTAACTTCTACTAATACATATACCGTTCCTGCATTAAAAGGTGATAAAGCTATTTCCGTTCTAAGTCCATTTTCAATAGAATGAACTAAACTAAAATTCTCTCCATCAGTCGACTTTAAAATTGCTCCTCCTCCATCTCCAAAAGTAAAACTTCTTGTAGTACTTAAATAGATTGAGTTATCAGAGGCAATTTCTAAGTTATTTGGCTCATAAGGGTTTCCTCCTGATGTTTTTGGAAGGTTTATTTTGGTAAAATCCGTACCGTTGATTGATTTATAAACACCAATACTATTCCCTCCTAATGAAATTCCTCCTGTATATCCAGCTTCTCCTGCTGCTATGTATACTTCAGAAACTCCAGAATTATTTCTTATTACAATATCATTTATGTGCTGTATTCCTGGAACTATAGTAGAATTCGTAGCATCCTCTTTTAATTTTGTTAACGTTCCATTTACAGAACCTGTAGATAACTTCGTTATTATAGCATCACCTATTTCTTGGTTTATCATTACTGCTGGAATAGTTACTGATTCTGCTCCATCACCTGCAGCCATGTTAAAAGGAATTGTGTCTTCATTATTGACTATAATTACAGCTATCGCTCCTGCATCTTGAGCATTTTTTGCTTTTGCTGAAAAATTACAGGTTCCTCTTCTAATAACAGCTATTTTTCCATTTAATTCTGATGTATTTGTAATAGTTTCACAACCGTCTTCAGTTGGAACTGTTCCATCATTAACTAAAATTAAATCTTTTGTAATAGGCGTTGTTATATCTCCACCAAAGGCAGTTGTTAATACCGATATATAGTCTCCTCCTATTTCGACAGGTGAATTAATTGTTAGTTTAGAGTTTGTATCTAAAAAGCTTTTACCTGTAACTCCTCCTAGAATTTTTGACCAGGAGTTTCCTCCATCTATTGATTTCCATAGGCCATCCCCATTAACATCTCCATTTACATATGACTCTCCGGTTCCTACATAAAAGATTTTTGAGTCATTTGGGTCTACAGCTATACATGATACTGCTAGGTTTTCTGGTATTCCCACACGAACCCATTCAGAAGTTAGATTTGATATGTTTGTGTTTTTCCACAAACCTCCACTAACTCCTCCTGCAAAAACAGTTTCATTCGTAGCATCATTTGGATCAAATAAAAGTGCTCGTGTTCTTCCTCCAACATTATCCGGCCCTCTTTCTACCCAAGCATTATCGGAATCACCAGGTACTTTTCGTCCAATTCTTCTGTTATTTAATTCCTCTTGAAGTTTATAAACATTTTCTTTATGTGTTCTTCCTGTACTAGGGTTAATTTCACTTAAATATTTCTGTTCAAAATAAGCATTAGGAGGTAGCCCTTGTGCTTTTCTTTTCTTCTTAGGTAGGTTTCTCGTTTTTTGAAAAGGATGTTCTTGTAAGGTTTTTGCGTGCTGTTTTCTTAGTTTGTCAGTCTCTTTTTCACTATTAACTGAAATTTTAAAAATAACACTACATATAGCTATAATTAAAAAGCTAAAAAAAAGTATTTTTTTATTCATAATAAAGTAGTTGATGAATACTATAACAGATAATTTCTATTTTACCCTAATTGTTTTAGCAATAATACACCAAACACCTCTTTTTTAAACAAAAAACCAACTATTTAACACTTTCTAACTAATATTTCCCATTATTTTTCTGTGTAAACGAATAGCATACCCATCAGATAAACCAGCCACATAGCTTGAAATTTGCATAATCCTATCATATAAACTCTCTTTTTCTTGTTGGTATTCTTGTGGAATTAAATTCAATACTAACTTATCATAATTAGATTGTCTACTATCAAACTTATTATTTAAAGCCGTTACAAAAACATCTAATAAATCTGCAATGATTTTATATCCTGCAACTTCTTTTTCAACAACCTCTTTGCTTCTGTAAATTTTATCAACACTTATTTTAATAATATCATTAATCTGTGCTTCATATTTACACTTATCTAACAATCCTTTATCAAATGTTCCGTTTAAAATAGCTTCTTCATTATCTAGAAAGATCGTCACTGCTTCATTAATTAATACCCCTATTGCTAAAGCACGTAAGTAGCTTACACGATCTTTAGTGTGTTGTAATGAATGGTATTTTTTACTATCAATCGTATCTTTCACCAACTTAATCATATATTCTAGGGCATAATCTTCTTCAATTAAACCTAAATTGATTCCATCTTCAAAATCGATAATTGTATAACAAATATCATCTGCCGCTTCTACTAAATACGCTAACGGATGTCGGTAATAAGAAATTCTTTCAGATTCTTTTTTTAATAAACCTAAATCTTCAGCTACATCTAAAAAAGCATCTTTTTCTGACTGAAAAAAGCCGTATTTCTTATCTATTATATGATTGGTTGGTTTCTTTGGTAAACTCTCTTTAGGGTACTTTAAAAAAGCTCCTAGAGTTGCATACGATAAACGCAAGCCACCTTGAACTCCTTCTCTGTTTTCTGTAAGAATTTTAAACCCGTTGGCATTTCCTTCAAAATCTATTAAATCTTGATATTCCAAATCAGTTAATTGATCTTTATATTGAAGCCCTTTTCCTGTTTTAAAGTATTCTCCAATGGCTTTTTCTCCTGAATGTCCGAACGGCGGATTTCCTATATCATGCATTACAGATGCAGCAGCCACAATGGCACCGAAATCATTAAAAGTATATCCTAATTCTTTTAAGTGTGGATGACGTTCTAACAGCTCCTTACCCACTCTACGTCCTAACGTACGTCCAACAACTGACACTTCTAAACTATGTGTTAAGCGTGTATGGACAAAATCAGTTTTTGATAATGGAATTACCTGTGTTTTATCTTGTAAGCTACGAAAAGCTGACGAAAATATGATTCTATCAAAATCTACCTCAAAACCTAAACGAGTTTCATCTTGTTTTGCACGTTCACGTTTTTGGATATCACCAAAACGTTTTAAAGAAAGGAGTTGTTCCCAGTTCATCATTATGAGTAAAAAATTTTTTCGAAAATACTAAAAAAGAGAAGCCTTTCGACTTCTCTTTATCACTTTTAATTTAATTCTAATTAAGATCCACACATTAAACAGTCATCTGGACCTTCTGCATTTTTAGAAGCTTCAACCATAGCCTTAAATTCTTCAGGACTCATTGGTTTGTCTTCTTCTTTCTTTTCTACATTCAACGTAAACTGCTTTGCATTTACAGCAGATTTTGTACGTAAATAATACATTCCTGTCTTTAATCCAGATTTCCATGCATAGAAATGCATTGAAGTTAACTTCGCAAAATCAGGATCTTGCATAAATAAGTTTAACGATTGAGATTGATCGATAAAATATCCTCTATGGCGTGCCATATCGATAATATCTTTCATACTCATTTCCCAAACAGTTTTGTATAAATCTTTTAAGTTTTGTGGAATTGCTTCAATATGTTGAATTGATCCGTTTGCACGCATAATATCTTCCTTCATATTATTATCCCATAAACCTAGCTCTACTAAATCTTCTAGTAAATGTTTGTTTACAACAATAAACTCTCCTGATAATACTCTACGTGTATAAATATTAGAAGTATATGGTTCAAAAGCTTCATTGTTTCCTAAGATTTGAGAAGTAGATGCTGTAGGCATTGGTGCTACTAACAAAGAGTTACGAACTCCATGTTTTTTTACATCTTTACGTAACTTCGCCCAATCCCAACGACCACTTAATTCTTCATCTTTAATTCCCCACATATTGTGTTGGAACTCTCCTTGTGACATTGGAGATCCTTTGTAAGTTGAATAAGCTCCTTTAGTTTTAGCAACTTCCATTGATGAGGTTACAGAAGCAAAATATAAGGTTTCAAAAATTTCTTGGTTTAATTTCTTTGCTTCTTCAGAAGTAAACGGTAAACGTAACATGATAAAAGCATCTGCTAACCCTTGAATTCCTAATCCTACTGGACGGTGACGGAAATTCGAGTTTTCCGCTTCTTTTACTGGATAATAATTACGATCGATTACCGTATCTAAATTACGGATTACTTTTTTAGTTACTTTAAATAGCTTTTGATGATCAAAAAACTTATTACCATTTTCATCTTCAGCAACAAACATTGGTATTGCTATTGATGCTAAGTTACATACCGCTACTTCATCTTCAGCAGTATATTCCATAATCTCAGTACATAAGTTTGAAGAACGAATTGTTCCTAAATTCTTTTGATTTGATTTACGGTTTGCTGCATCTTTATATAACATGTACGGAGTACCTGTTTCTATTTGTGATTCTAAGATTTTCTCCCATAAATCACGCGCTTTAATAGTTTTTCTCCCTTTTCCGGCAGCTTCATAACTTGTATACAAACGCTCAAACTCTTCACCATAAGTATCATATAAATGTGGACACTCATGCGGACACATTAACGTCCAGTCAGCATCTTCTTGTACGCGCTTCATGAATAAATCTGAAATCCACATAGCATAGAACAAATCACGTGCACGCATTTCTTCTTTACCATGGTTTTTCTTTAAATCTAAGAAATCGTAAATATCAGCATGCCATGGTTCTAAATACATTGCAAATGACCCTTTACGCTTTCCTCCTCCTTGATCTACATAACGAGCTGTATCGTTAAATACTCGTAACATAGGTACAATTCCATTTGATGTTCCGTTAGTACCTGCAATATAACTTCCAGTAGCACGGATATTGTGAATAGATAAACCGATACCTCCAGCTGATTGTGAAATTTTAGCTGTTTGTTTTAAAGTATCATAAATTCCATCAATACTATCATCTTGCATTTGTAGTAAGAAACAAGACGACATTTGTGGTTTTGGCGTACCTGAATTAAATAACGTTGGCGTTGCATGGGTAAAATATTTTTTACTCATTAATTCGTATGTAGCAATTGCCTCGTCAATATCTTCTTTATGTATACCTATAGCAACACGCATTAACATTTGTTGCGGACGCTCAACAATGTTTCCGTTTAATTTTAATAAGTAAGAACGCTCTAATGTTTTAAAACCAAAATAATCGTAGTTAAAATCACGGCTATAGATAATTGTTGAATCTAATTTATCAGCATTATCCATGATAATTTTATACACATCATCTGCTAGTAAAGGAGCTTTATTTCCTGTACGTGGATTGATGTATTCGTATAAATCCGTCATTGTTTCCGAAAACGATTTCTTGGTGTTTTTATGTAAGTTAGATACGGCAATTCTAGCTGCTAATTTCGCATAATCAGGATGCGCAGTTGTCATTGTCGCAGCAATTTCAGCTGCTAAATTATCTAATTCAGAAGTAGTTACCCCATCATACAGTCCTTCAATAACACGCATTGCTACTTTTACTGGATCAACAATATTGTTTAATCCATAACACATTTTTCTAACCCTTGCTGTGATTTTATCGAACATCACAGGCTCTTTTCTGCCGTCTCTTTTTACTACATACATATTGATATTGTTTTTTTGGTTAATAGCGTCGCCAAAACATAGTTGTTTATGACAACATGTAAAATGTTAATACTTGTTTGTTTCTTTTGAAACGATTATAACGCTAAAGCACTGAAAAAAGTGCTCTAGCTGAGTAATACTGCATGTAGGGGAAATAGCAGCTTATTGGTTCCTAAAAATCTGCATCAAAGCTGATGCTTCCTGTACCACCTGATTTTACTCCAGCTTTTTGGTACTCTGATACTCTTTTTTCAAAGAAGTTAGTTTTCCCTTCCAAAGAAATCATTTCCATGAAGTCAAATGGATTGGTAGACTCATACTCTTTTTCACATCCGAATTCTAAAAGTAGCCTATCGGTAACATACTCTAAATATTGCGTCATTAACGTTGCATTCATACCTATTAAACTAACAGGTAGAGACTCGGTAATAAACTCTCTTTCAATATCTAAAGCTGAGATAATAATATTTCTTATTCTTTCTTTCGGCACTTTATTTACTAAGTGATTGTTGTGTAAGTGTACAGCAAAATCACAGTGCATACCCTCATCACGAGAGATTAACTCATTTGAGAATGTTAATCCAGGTAATAACCCACGTTTCTTTAACCAGAAAATTGAGCAAAAAGATCCTGAGAAGAAAATTCCTTCAACTGCGGCAAAAGCGATTAAACGCTCAGCAAACGAATCAGATTCGATCCATTTTAAAGCCCAATCTGCCTTCTTTTTAATTGCTGGAAAAACTTCAATTGCTTTGAATAATCTATCTTTCTCTTCTTCATCCTTAATATACGTATCAATTAATAATGAATACGTTTCAGAATGAATATTCTCCATCATGATTTGGAAACCATAAAAGAATTTTGCTTCCGAATATTGAACTTCGTTTACAAAGTTTTCTGCTAAATTTTCATTTACAATTCCATCAGATGCGGCAAAAAATGCTAAAACATGCTTAATAAAGTAACGCTCATCGTCTGTTAGTTTAGAATTCCAGTCTGTTAAGTCTGAATGTAAATCAATTTCTTCAGCAGTCCAAAAACAAGCTTGTTGCTTTTTATACCATTCCCATAAGTCATTATGTTGAATTGGAAAAATTACAAATCTGTCTTTATTTTCTTGTAAAATTGGTTCAATCGATGCCATGCTTTTTAAGCTCTTTTTAGTGTGTTATTTTTATTCCCTGAGTATAGAAACAAAGATTGGAAAATTTGCTAAATTCTGAAAGCTATACTTATTCACAAATCCCTTGAAGTTTTTAACAAATTACTTTTTCTTCTTCAATTTACAACATTTTTGAGTTTTTACAAAAACTTATAAATCAATACTTTAAAATTAAAAAAAACGCTTGATAAGTGATACTCACTGAGTTTCTTATTTTGTGTTTCAACATAAAAAAAGTGACACAAAATGTGTCACTTTTTAAACCTTAATTTTCTTGTTTTTTTTGGTTATTTCGTAACCTTTAAAACGTCTTCAATTATCTGTTCAATTTGTTTTTTTGGCAATGCTCCATGAGCCATTTGAGGATCATCGTTAGCAGGACAAAATAACATAGAAGGGATACTTCTTATTCCAAAAGCAGCTGCTAATTCTTGTTCTGCTTCTGTATCTATTTTATAAATATTAATTTTTCCATCATACTCTGTACTTAGTTCTTCCAAAACTGGAGCAAGTGCTTTACATGGTCCACACCAATCAGCATAAAAATCAATTATTACAGGTAAATCTCCTTCAAATTTCCATTCTTTATTTTCTTCATAGTTAAAAACCTTTTTAAAAAAAGCTTCTTTGTTTAAATTTTCAGTCATGCTTATTATATTATAATTATGTAAAGGTAGTCGTTTTTATTTCAATAGATTTACAAGGGCCTTTTTGTTAAAGTCATCTTAAAATAAATTGCTGTGAATGTTTTTCTTCTAACTTTGGTCTAATTAACCAATTTTTTTAATCATGAAAAAAATCCTTCTTCCCATTATTTGTGCAGGAACTATTTTAGTTTCTTGTAAAGAAGAAAAGCAACCTAAAAACAATATTAGTGTGAGTTATCCAGAAACAACTAAAAAACCTGTTGTAGATGAATATTTTGGAACTAAAGTAACCGATAACTATCGTTGGTTAGAAGACGATAGAAGTACTGAAACTGAAGCTTGGGTAAAAGCTGAAAACGAAGTTACTTTCGATTACTTAGACAAAATTCCATATCGTGAACAATTAAAAAATCGTTTATCTGAGTTATGGAACTACGAAAAAGTAGGAACTCCATTTAAAGAAGGTGATTATACTTATTTTTATAAAAACAACGGGTTACAAAATCAATATGTTTTATATAGAAAGGATAAAGATGGTAAAGAAGAGGTTTTCTTAGATCCTAATACGTTTGCTGAAGATGGAACTACATCATTAGGCTCGGTAAGTTTTACCAAAGATGGAAAAACTGTAGCCTACTCAATTTCAGAAGGAGGAAGTGATTGGAGAAAGGTTATTATAATGGATGCAGAAACTAAGGAGATTAAAGAAGATACTTTAGTTGATGTAAAATTCTCTGGAATTGCTTGGAGAGGAAACGAAGGTTTTTACTATTCTAGTTACGACAAACCTAAAGGAAGTGAGTTATCTGCAAAAACAGATCAACATAAATTATATTTCCACAAATTAGGAACTCCTCAAAGTTCTGATGAAGTTATTTTTGGAGCTACTCCAGAAGAAAAACACCGTTATGTTGGTGGATATTTAACAGAGGATAACAAATACCTATTTGTATCTGCTTCAACCTCAACTTCAGGAAACAAGTTATTTATTAAGGATTTAACAGATCCTAATAGCAAACTAACACCTATCATTAACAATTTTGATAGCGACACTGGTGTTATTGATAGTAAAGGAAGTAAGTTATACTTAGTAACTAACTTAAATGCACCTAACAAGAAAATTGTTACTGTAGATGCTGCAAACCCAACGCCAGAAAACTGGGTAGATTTTATTCCTGAAACTGAAAATGTATTATCTCCATCAACAGGGTCTGGATATTTCTTTGCAAAGTATATGGTAGATGCAGTTTCTAAAGTATTACAATATGATTTTGATGGAAAATTAATCCGTGAAGTAAAATTACCAGGTGTAGGTTCTGCAGGTGGTTTTGGAGGAAAAACTGATGCAAAAGAATTATATTTCTCTTTTACCAACTACAATACTCCAAGTTCTTCATACAAGTTCAATCCAGAAGATGGAACTTACGAATTATACTGGAAACCTGCTATTTCATTCAATGCAGATGACTATGAAAGTAAGCAAGTATTTTATACTTCAAAAGACGGAACAAAAGTTCCTATGATTATTACCTATAAAAAAGGATTAGAGTTAAATGGTAAAAACCCTACTATTTTATATGGTTATGGTGGATTCAATGTAAGCTTAACTCCTAGTTTTAGTATTGCTAACGCTGTTTGGATGGAACAAGGTGGTGTATACGCTGTACCTAACTTACGTGGTGGTGGAGAGTATGGTAAAAAATGGCACGATGCAGGTACGCAATTAAAAAAGCAAAATGTATTTGATGATTTTATTGCTGCTGCTGAATACTTAATCAAAGAAAACTATACTTCATCTGATTACTTAGCTATTAGAGGAGGATCTAACGGAGGTTTGTTGGTAGGTGCCACTATGACTCAACGTCCTGATTTAATGAAGGTAGCTTTACCTGCAGTTGGAGTATTAGACATGTTACGTTACCACACCTTTACAGCAGGAGCAGGTTGGGCATATGACTATGGGACTTCTGAGCAGAGTAAAGAAATGTTTGAATACTTAAAAGGATATTCACCTGTACATAATGTAAAAGAAGGTACTCAGTACCCTGCAACTATGGTAACAACAGGAGATCATGACGATCGTGTTGTACCAGCTCATAGTTTTAAGTTTGCTGCTGAATTACAGGAAAAACAACAAGGGAACAATCCTGTTTTGATTAGAATTGAAACAAATGCTGGTCACGGGGCAGGAACTCCTGTAGCAAAAACTATTGAGCAGTATGCTGATATTTTTGGTTTTACTTTATTTAACATGGGATTTGAAACATTACCAAATGCTCCAAAATCTAAAATAAAAAGTTAAAAACTGTAACATTTTTATAAAAACAGACTCTTATTAGAGTAAATTTACTACCTCGGGACAAAATCTCGAGGTAGTTTGTTAAAATTAAAACTCATTCAAAAAACATTAAAAATGAAAACCATTCACAAAGTACTGTTTACTACTGCTGTTGCTTCTTTAGGGGTTATTGCGTGTAAAACAGACAAAAAGCCTGAAGAAAAAGTACAGGCAATTGTTTTAGAAAACATGGATACTTCGGTTAAACCAACCGATGATTTCTTTAGATATGTTAACGGTTCTTGGATTGACAATACTGAAATTCCAGCTGACGAAACTTCTTGGGGAGGTTTTAATCAGTTAAGAAAAACTACTACCAAAGATGTATTAGCTATTTTAAATAAAGCTATTGAAGAAGGTAACTTCCCAAAAGTAAAAGATGCTGAAGGAAAAGAAATAGATTCTGACCAAGAAAAAGCAGTAAACTACTACGAAACCATTATGGATACCGTAGCTAGAAACAAAGCTGGTAAAGCTCCAGTACAACCTTTTCTTGAAAAAATTGAAGAAATTAAAGATTTAAACGACGTACAAACATTCATTACTAACATGGCTCCTTATGGAGGCGCTGGTTTTTATGGTTTTGGCGTGTTTAACGACCTTAAGAACAGTAGTATGAATGCTGGTTACATGGGAGCTGGTGGACTTGGTTTATCAAGAGATTACTATGTGGATGAAAAGGTAAAAGACAAGCTTGAAAAATATGAAGTTTTTGTAGCTAAAATGTTACAAGAGTTTGGTGATGACGAGGCTACAGCTAAAAAGAATGCAGCAACTATTGTTGCTTTTGAAAAGAGTTTAGCTGAACCTAGAATGACAAAAGAAGAACGTAGAGATACTCGTAAAATTTACAACCCAATGACTCTTGCTGAATTAACTGAATTAGCTCCTGTAATTGATTGGGAAGCTCATTTAAAAGGAATTGGTGTTGATATTGAAGGGTTAGATGGTGCTAAAGGTCTTGAAAAGATTATTGTTACAGATCCAGGTTACTTCAAAGCAATGAATGATGTACTTAAGAATAGTCCTATTGAAACTGTTAAATTATCATTACGTTGGAATGCTATTAACAACTCATTAGGTTTATTATCTACCGATTTAGAAAAAGCTAATTGGGAATTTTATAGCAAAGAAATGCGTGGTGCTAAACAACAACGCCCAAGAAACGAGCGTGCTTTAGCAAACTTAAATGGAGCTATTGGTGAGGCTTTAGGTAAATTATATGTAGATGAAAAGTTTCCACCAGAAGCGAAGCAAAAAGCTAAGGAAATGATTGATAACGTAATGCTAGGTTTTGAAAAACGTATTGCGCAATTACCTTGGATGAGTGCTGAAACAAAAGAGAAAGCTTTAGAAAAATTACACAAATTAACTGTTAAAATTGCATACCCTGATAAATGGAAAGACTACTCGGCTTTACTTGTTAAAGGATTAGATGAAGGTGGTACATATTTTGACAATGCCGTAAACGTTCGTAAATGGAACTTTGAAAAAGATATGGCTAAGTTAGGTAAAGAAGTGGATAGAACTGAGTGGGGAATGTCTCCTCAAACAGTAAACGCTTACTTTAACCCTGTAAATAATGAAATCGTATTCCCAGCAGCAATTTTACAACCTCCTTTCTATAACTACAAAGCTGATGAAGCTGTAAATTATGGAGGAATTGGAGCTGTTATTGGTCACGAAATTTCACATAGTTTCGATGACTCTGGAGCTCGTTTTGATGGTGATGGAAACTTAAAAAACTGGTGGACAGAAGAAGATTCTGAAAAGTTCAAAGAAGCAGGAAGCAAATTAATAAAGCAGTTTAGCGATATCGTTGCTATTGATAGTATGAATTTAAACGGTGAATTTACGTTAGGTGAAAATATCGGTGATTTAGGTGGTGTACAAGCTGCTTATGAGGGATTACAAATTTTCTTAGAAAAGAATGGTCGTCCTGAAAATATTGACGGATATACTCCTGAACAACGTTTCTTCCTTTCTTGGGGAACAATTTGGAGAACTAAGATGCGTGATGAAGCATTAAAAAACCGTATCATGACAGATACGCATGCTCCTGGAATGTACAGGGCTTATATGCCTCTTAAAAACGTAGATGCTTTTTATGAAGCTTTTGATGTTAAAGAAGGTGATAAAATGTACTTAAAACCAGAAGATCGTGTAAGAATTTGGTAAATTCAATTAAAAAATAAGTACCTTTAAACCAGCGTTTTCACGCTGGTTTTTTTTATTTTCAAAAATTAATAGCAAATATTGTGTATTTGAAAAAATAGTAAGTAATTCGCCCTCCTTAATTTTTAAAAGAATGAGACTAATTGGAAGGATTGAAAAGATATCCTTTTTAAACTGGGAAATAGAAGATTTACCAGTAAAAATTGATACAGGAGCCTATACTTCTGCAATACATTGCAAGCATATTGAAGAAAAAGACGGTGTATTAGAGTTTATATTATTATGTCCAAAAACAGAAAAATATAACAATAAATTGCTCCATACAACAAAGTATAAAGTTAAAAGTATAAGAAGTTCGAACGGAAAGAAACAAAAAAGATATGTCGTTTCTACGTCCGCTATTTTTTATGGTAAAAAATATAAAATAAAACTATCGTTATCAGATAGAGGTAAAATGAATTACCCGGTATTAATTGGTAGAAAATTTTTAAACAAAAAATTTATTGTGGATGTTTCACAAAAAAACATCACTTCAAAAGAAATATAAAAAATGAAAATTGTTGTTCTTTCTAGAAACTCAAAATTATATTCAACCAAACGCTTAGTAGAAGCAGGCGAAAAAAGAGGTCATGAAATGGTCGTATTAGATCATACCAAATGTGATCTTATAATAGAAAAAAAGAAGCCTGCTATAGTATACAATCATGAGCTTGTGACTGATGTTGATGCTATTATCCCACGTATTGGTGCTTCAGTTACTTTTTATGGTACTGCTGTTGTACGTCAATTCGAAATGATGAAGGTGTTTTCTGCTGTAGAATCTCAAGCATTAGTTAGGTCTAGAGATAAACTAAGTAGTTTACAAGTACTCTCTAGAGCGAATTTAGGGCTTCCAAAAACCGTTTTTACCAATTATTCAAAAGACACCTCTGAAATTATTAAAAAAGTTGGTGGAGCTCCTTTAATTGTTAAGCTTTTAGAAGGAACACAAGGTTTAGGTGTTGTATTAGCTGAAACTAAAAAAGCAGCTGAATCTGTTATAGAGGCTTTTAATGGCTTACAGGCACGTGTAATTGTTCAGGAATATATCAAAGAAGCTAAAGGAGCAGATATCCGTGTTTTTGTAGTAGATGGAGTTGTTGTTGGAGCTATGAAGCGTCAAGGAAAGGAAGGAGAGTTTAGATCAAACTTACATAGAGGAGGAACTTCAGAAATTATAGAATTAACCGATGAAGAAGAAAACGCTGCTTTAAAAGCTGTAAAAGCAATGAAATTAGGTATTGCTGGTGTAGATATGTTACAATCTGATAGAGGTCCGTTAATTTTAGAAGTTAATTCTTCTCCTGGTTTAGAAGGTATAGAAAAAGCTACTGGAAAAGATGTAGCAAAAAGTATTATACGCTACGTAGAAAGAAGCGCTTAAAAAAAACCGACATTAAATAATGTCGGTTTTGTTTATGTTTAATCTGCTAATTCCATACAGTTAAACCCTTTCTCTTTTACCTTATTTATAATGTCAGCTTCCGTTGTAATATCTGTTGCCTCTATTCTTAAAACATTATCAACATCCTCAAGATCAATTGATACGTTAATTATATTATTATCTTGATTGAATAATTGACGTATAGAATCTTCTTTTTTCTTTGTGTCAATATCGGTTCCATAAATGAATAGTTTCATAACTCACTGGTTTTTATTCTTGTTCCGTTTCTTTATTTAATTTGTCTACATATTTTTGATAAGCTTCACTCCCCTCTTCTTCCCAAAACCTATCATAATGTTCCCAATCTGAAAAATTTCCTTTACAGTTTTTTTCAAAATGTGATTTGAATTTGTGTTTTCTTCTTTTGCTTGAATATTTCTTTGATTTTTGTTTCCCACCGCACTCACTAGATGAAAATAAAATTTTAGCTAAAATAAATAGCCCTACTGCCTGCCAATAGTTAATAACTGGTAATCCGAAAATCTCTGGCATAAGATTATTCCAAAGCCACATAATTGCATATCCAAAAAGTATTGCAAGCGCTAAAACAGCAATTATTCCGAATATTATTCTTCCTACAAATATTCCTGGAGATTCTCCATCTCTTCTTTCTTTAAACAAATTTTCCATCTTTTATTTTTATTTTTTGTTTTCAATTTTTCTCAGTAGTATTCCTAACGCTCTATGTCTTCTTGACATTAATGTTCCAACAGGTATTTCAAGCTCCTCCGATAGTTCTTTGTATGTATATCCTTCAAAATCAATAGCTATAATTATTTCTTTATATACAGGTTTAAGATTCATTATTCTTAATTCTAGCTCCTTTTTCATTACTTCAGAATACGTATTATCAGGAGTTCCATATAAAACCTCTGTAAATTCAATCAGTTTCATTTCATCAATATCTGAAGCTGAAGCTTCGTATTTCTTTTTTCTTAAATTATCAATGATTTTATTTTTTAAGGATCTATAAACAAAGCCAGCTACATTGTTTATGGGTGAATTTCCATTAACTCCAGAAAACAATTTTAAAGCAACTTCTTGAATAATATCTTCTGCATCTTGATGAATACTTTGTTTAATTTTAGTTCCAACATAAGACTTAAGAACACTATATTCTTTATCAAAAAAGGCTTTTAATTTCTTTTTATTTTCCGTTTCTTGGTTCATTTACAGGCTTTCTTTGAGCTCCTCAATTATAAAGACGTACTTTTTATTTTCTATTGCATTTTTTTAAAAAAAACTCTTCATACCATTTATAACAAATATACTTAGGTCTAATTCTTAAAAAAGAAGACTCTTTAAAGAGAAACTTGAAATGAAAAATCATGTTTATAAATTATCTTAATCCTTTATGTATTTTTGCAACTATGCTACAAGTAAATAATATTTCATTCACTTATCCATCAAAAGAAAAAACCCTAGAAAACATCCATTTTAAACTTCAAAAAGGAGAGCATTTATGTGTTATGGGTGAAAGTGGTTGTGGAAAATCTACTCTTTTAAAAATTGTATATGGCCTAATTGATATTGATAAAGGAGATTTATTTTGGAATGATATTCAAATTTTAGGTCCTGAGCACCATTTAGTTCCAGGAATGGAGTTTTTTAAATATGTCGCACAAGATTTTGATTTGATGCCTTTTACATCAGTAAGTGAAAATA
Organism: Tenacibaculum larymnensis; assembly: GCF_028829235.1. Lineage (GTDB taxonomy): Bacteria > Bacteroidota > Bacteroidia > Flavobacteriales > Flavobacteriaceae > Polaribacter > Polaribacter larymnensis. The sequence goes on from NZ_JAIWJY010000001.1 coordinate 299,852, forward strand.
TTAAGAAGTTTTTATCTAGGTTTTACCCAAAAGAAGCTGAAGAAAGAACTCAAGAGCTTTTAGAGGTTATTGAAATGACCGAATTGGCAAACGAAAAAGTTAAAAACTTAAGTGGTGGACAGCAACAAAGAGTAGCTATTGCTAGAGCGTTGGCTAAAGAACCTGAATTATTATTGTTAGATGAACCTTTTAGCCAAATAGATAACTTTAAAAAGAACTCGTTAAGAAGACGGCTATTTGCATATTTAAAAAAGAAAAATATTGCTTGTATTGTTGCAACACATGACGGGAACGATGCTCTTTCTTTTGCTGATACTATGATGGTAATTCGTAATCATCAAATTATTGCGCATGACAGTCCTTCTAACCTATATAAAAATCCGAAGGAAAAATATATTGCATCCTTGTTTGATGATGTAAATGAGCTTACAATAAACAATCAAACTTTACTATTATACCCTAGTTTACTTGAGATTACTAAACAACTATCAAAACTAGAAGGAACTGTTTTGAACTCTTATTTTAAAGGTGGTTACTGGTTAATAGAGGTTGCATATAATAACCAATCAGTTTTTATAAATCACTTTGAAAATATTGAACATAAAAAAACAGTCTCATTTAAGTTAAAAGAGACTGTTTAAACCAATAATAACTATCTCAATAATTATTACTCAACTATCTTAAAATAAATTATTTTTTCTAAAAAAAATACACCCTTACCGTCTTAAACACCAAAAGATAAAAGTGTATTATAGCTTCTTTTTCTGTTCTGGTTATAACAACCTTTCCAGAACTAAAACAAGTAACTTTTATTTTACCCTACTTTTTTTCTAAAAAATTTCTTTTATGATGTTTTTTGCCCCATTAAACTCAAAAGATTCTCCTTCCTTTTTCCCTAAAATTAACCTACCTATTGGTGAAGATGGAGAAATAGCAAAATATTTTTTTTCTTTTACAATTAACATCCCTACGCTTACACTAATAAAATAATTAATAGCTGAGGTGGTTGTAACAACACTACCTAAATGGGCTACTTTTGAAGTTGTATCTGTATTAATTTTAGCTAGTGTTTCTTTCATTTGAGCAATTCCACTAAGTTGTTGACTCGCTTTTTCCATTTCTAACTGTAGCATTGCTCTACCGGTTTCATGCTTATCTCCTGCTGAACTTTTTGTTTCAGACTGCAAAGCTTTTTGATGAGAGGTAATTGTTTCTTCCACAGTTTGTAAACGTTTGTTTACATACAACTCACATTGTTTATATAGTTCCTCTTTTATATTAATTTTACCCATGTAAACATCATTAATCCATAAGTTCAGCTAATTCCTTGCCTACTAAACTACCTATAGCAACACCCATTCCACCTAAACGAACTCCGCAAAACACATTACTTGAAAGCTGTTTTACAATAGTTTTTTTCTGATTTCCAACTCCCATAATTCCACTCCAACGATGCTCTATTTCAAATTTAGTATTTGGTAAAATTGTTGTCTTTAAGACTTCTTCTAGTTTGTTTTGAATAAGCGTAGTTTGTCCAAATTCAGTCGTTTCTTCTCCTTTAAAATCAAGGTTTCTTCCTCCTCCAAACAAAATTCTATTATCAATATTTCTAAAATAATAATATCCTTTATCTAAGTGAAAAGTTCCTTTGATATGTAGATCTTTAATTGGCTTCGTAATTAATACTTGTGCTCTTGCTGGTTTTACATTTTCATTTAACAATTCATTTGCGAAGCCATTGGTAGCAATAAATAGCCTTTTTGTGTTAAATGTAATTTGGTTTGTTTCAACCACTACTTGCTCATTGCTTTCAATAAATTTTTCAACTTGAATGTTGTTAATAATTTTTATTCCTGAAGACAATACCTTTTCTAACAACTTTGCAGCCATTTTACCAGTATCAATTTGACCTTCAAATTGATTAGTTATGTAGTTTTCATGGATGTTTTGAAAGCTAAACTTATTATAATCTACCGTAAAAACATCTGAATTAAATAATGGTTGTAAAAGCTTGTTAATAGCTTCTTTTTTATCCAAACAAGATTCATATAACTTGTTTGTTAAAAACAATTCATAACCTTTATTTTGTTGGAAATCGATGTTTTTATCACCTAACGTAGTTCTTAAAAGCTGTAACCCTTCCCATCGTTTTTTTACCAAGTTAAAAACCTCTTCTTCTGTATGCGTTTGTAAATCATCAATTAATTCTGATAAGCTTCCAAAACAAGCAAAACCTGCATTTTTAGTACTAGCTCCTTGTGGTAACATTCCTTTTTCTAAAACTATAATTTTTGCCTTGGGGTGTTTTTCTCGTAACTGTAGCGCACAATTTAATCCCACAATTCCACTTCCTACTACAGTAAAATCAATATTTGTAAACCATTCTTTTAGTTCCCAGTAACTGAAATTCAATATCATATAAATCTGATTATATTTGTGACTTGGCACACTCCTTGAATGTCTAAATTTAAACATTAAAAAACAACTCTATGAAATTAATTGGAATCTTAATTTTAGCTTTAAGCTTTACGAAATGCGCAAGTGTAAAAATGGAAAATAATCATCCTTTCAAAATAGAATCAGCAAGTTATTCTCATGTAACAGGAGGAGTAAAAGGTAGTTATAATTCTACTAACTTAATTATCAATTTCACTGCTGAAAAACCTGTTAATTTTCAAAAAGTATATTTTCAAAACAAGATAACTGAAGCTGTTGTTGAGCAACATAACGACAAACAATATATAGCTGCACGTTATAAAACCTCATCTAATGATAGAAAAGATATGATTTTACATGCGGATCCTAAAAAAGAGTTTGGAAATACTCCTAATGTTTCAGAAGAAAAATTTCCTTTTGAGTTAAAAGAGAATGAAGCAATGATTTCTTATATAAAAGGAGAGGAAACATACTACGTTAAAGTAGAAAACATTGTAAAAAAAGATAAAGTTTTTATGCAATAAAGATCTTAACATAAAATAGTTTGAAACACCTCTTTTTTGAGGTGTTTTTATTTTTGGCACGTAATTTGAAAACTTATAAGCATAACCATAAAACGAATGCTTATGAAACGTATAAAATTACTTTTAGTACTACTTATTAGTAGTGTAACACTTACGTCATGTGTTGTAAGAAATGAAATTGTAGATGATGGTTTTTCATTAAACGAATATATTTCAAGTTATGATTTATGGTATGTAGATTATCACAGAACAACAGGTAGTGGAGAAGTTCCTTTTTTATCTAGAGCATTTACCATTTCTTTTTTAAACGGAACCATGTATGCAAATAACAATATTGTAGATATTGGTAAAACAGGGAATGGTTTTGGAATAGCTGTAGGTAATTATGGAACCTATGGAACCGTTTTAGAAACGCGTCATGATATAGATGGATACTTTGAATTTGACGTGGTACAACTTTCTAGTAATGAAATTAGAATTGATGATTTATCGCAGAATGTCAGTTATTATTTAGTAGGTTACCAAGTAAACACTTTTGATTATGACATGTTGTTCTATGAAAATATTGAGTATTTTTTACAAGAGTTTGAAGCTTGGGAAAGAACTGAAAGATTTAATGGTGTTGAAAACCCATTTGATTATGAAAATTATTTACAGTTTACTCCTGAAAATGATGTAACATTCTACTCGTCTCACGACCCTTTTGGCACAAATATTGATTACATAAGTTGGGACTTTAAAGGGAGCTATATAGTTCGTGATGTTCAGGGTGAAGAAAATTTAAAATATTTAACACTTAATTATGATAACGGAGATACTGAAGAGTTTGATTTAACCGTTATAAATGACGAAACAATAAGGTTATACCATGTTAGTTCACAAACAACATATGTTTTTTCTGGAAGAGGTTTTATACAATATCTTAAAGGAGAAAAAACAAGTACTGCTAAACCAGCTGTAAGAAATAGTGGTAGAAAGCGTACTAAAATAGAAAGAGAAACAGTTCCGAAAAGGAAATAAAAATAAAGTTTGGTTAGTTGATTTTTGGTTGGTGTAGTAGCCAACTAAAAGGAACCGCTCCGTAAGGGGCGGTTTTTCATTTTATAATAGTGGCTTAACATAAAAAACTTTACCTTTATACAAAACAAAACACCATGCAACAAACTGCTTTAATTACAGGAGCAACCTCAGGTATTGGTAAGGCAACCGCTCAACTTTTTGCTAAGAATAACATTAACTTAATTATTTGTGGTAGACGTATAGAAAAGCTTCAAAAGCTTCAACAAGAACTATCTCAATTTACCAAAGTACATATACTTCCGTTTGATGTTCGTTATAATGAAGAAGTACAAAATGCTATTAATAGTTTACCTGATGAATTTAAACATATTGATATTCTTATTAACAATGCTGGTAATGCTCATGGATTAGATAGCATTCAAAATGGAAATATTGACGATTGGGATGCCATGATTGACGGAAACGTAAAAGGTCTTTTATATGTTTCAAAAGCAATTATTCCTCAAATGGTAGAGCGTAACAACGGCTTTATTGTAAATATTGGTTCTATTGCAGGAAAAGATGTGTACCCTAATGGAAATGTGTATTGTGCATCAAAGTTTGCTGTAAACGCTTTAAGTAAAGGAATGCGTATAGATTTGAATCAACATAATATTCGCGTAAGCGCTATTCATCCTGGGTTGGTAGAAACAGAATTTTCTGACGTTCGTTTTAAAGGAGATTCTGAAAGAGCTAAAACCGTATATCAAGGCTACAAAGCACTACAACCTGAAGATATTGCAGATATTATTCACTTTGTAGTTACACGTCCGTACCATGTTAATATTGAAGATTTAATTGTATATCCAACAGCCCAAGCTAGTGCAACTATTGTGAACAAAAATGCTTAAGTTGTGATTAACAAACGTCTTTTAATTAAAAACTTACTGTCTCATAACGATGAAAATAGTTTTTATGATAAAAAACAAAAGTTATCCTTAGGTTCTAAAGAAGGAAAAGCTAAGTTTATAAAACACGTTTGCGCCCTTTCTAATTCAAACCCTAACAATAATTCTTACATTGTTATTGGTATTGAAGATGAAGAAAATAAAATTATTGGTGTAGATTTTTATGATGATAGTAAAATTCAAAATTTAGTAAATGCTTATCTGAATAACCCACCTAAAATAGAGTATGAAAACGTTCCTTTTCCTCGTTTACAACGTCATAAGGTAATTGGTTTGGTAACTATTTATCCTACCAAATTAATTACCTCTTTATCTAAAAATGCCTGGAAGTATCGTAGAGGAACAATTTTTTATCGTAGAGGTAGTAACTCTATGCCTGCTGAGAAAAACTTTATTATTAAAAACAACAACAAGGCTATTGTTGAAGCTATTGAAAAGAATGCAAGTAATAATATACAGCTCACACTCGATGGTGTTTTTGATTTTATTGAAAGGCATAAACCAGAATATAATCCGCAATACAAGGTGTTTAACGAACAGTTTGTGCTTTGTTGGGCTGGAAAGAAGAAGATTATAAATAATGAAGAGTTTTTTACACGAGTTGATATTGAATTAATAAACGAACAAGTACGTTTGTTTTTTTCTTCGTTAGATGATGTACAAATTAATTATAACGAACAATCATTTATTATTACTGAGTACATTGTTTTAGGGATTGATAAGAGTGAAAAACGTTATCCGTTAGAAAAAACGATTATCAATTTTAAAGATAACGGAAAGCATGACATTGTAACCGAATTTCTCTTTGAAGCTCCTCAGTATCATAACGATATTTTACAGCTTATTTATAAAAACAATAATAGTATTGTTGCTAAAATTGTAAAAAAGAAACCACTTTCGGTTATAGAACATGAAGATGTATATCGATTACCCACCTCCTATTTAATTTGTTATTTAAACGGTTTTGAAAGTGCTCCTCTACAACTTAAAAAAGCAAAAAATTATATCAAAAACTTAGAAGATAAAACTACCTATATTAAATACAAAGAAGCCATGCGTGTAATACGTAAAGTGAAGTATAATTAACAATTTTTTATTACAAAAAATTAGCTAAGTTTTTTATAGTGATGTTCTCTATGATATTTAATAAGTTCTTTATCAAGAACATGCTTTGGGTGCACTTTTAAAGGACCTCTATCTACTCCTAGAATATTAAAGTCATCATCAATTGATATAATTCCTAGGTCAAACATTATATGGTGGTTAGGACATAAACATAGGATATTTTCTTTAGTATCTGGTCCATCATGCGGCTTACCTAGAGCTTTAATATGTGCAGCCTCAGAATAACTCTTTATCTGACTTTTTATTTGAATTCCACAAACTTGGCAAGTATCATCATACATTTTTTTTACATATTTGGCTACCTTAGTTTCTCTAATAACTCTATTTGTAATATACTCTTGACGCCTCGTTGAATTATAATTTGAATCTGGTTCATTAATTATATTATTTTCTTCTTCATTTAGTCGCCGTGCTTGATTTATCATTTTTTCTAATCTAAATCTCCAAATTACATAACCACTTTTACCTTTATCATGCCAATAGTCTTTAACTAAAAAAAGACCATCATATCTATACCCTTCTTCTGGAGAAAACTTTGAATCCTTATCATATCCCCTTATTACCCTCACGGGTAATTGATTTTCACAAGAAATAGCTAATGCTTTATTACCTCTTGTTAAAGTTTGGTCAGCAACTTGAATTTTAGAATTATTACTTCTGCCTCCGTGACCTGTATATATAATAATATCACCTAAATCTTCATCATCCTCATATCCACCAGAAATTACAATTGAATCTGATCCTTCATTTTCAGAGCCACTAATTCCAGCTTGAGTTGGTCTATGAACTTTAGAAATAGAAAGGTCTATTCTGTTTTTAAAAGTATCTCCTTCTAAAACTCCTTCTATTTCACCAAATATTCTCTTTTTCATATCAATTTATTCTTTAAAGAATTCATGCCTCGAAATTCTACCTCAACACTAATTGTACAATTGTAACTATTCCAATTAACAGAATAAAAGACAACGATAGTTTTCTAAATTTTGACTGTGGTATATATGCTAATATTTTCTTTCCTAAAAATGACCCTACTAGCCCTATTACGAATAAAAAAGGCACATATTTTAAATCATGGTCATGAATATAACCGTTGTTGTAGTAGACAAATGTTCTTGAAAAATCAATCATAAAATCTATAAAAGCCGAAGTTGCTATAAACACACTTTTTTCTAAATTAAAAGCTGCCATAGTTAAACCTCTAATAGCTCCACCGGTACCTAACAATCCAGCAGAAAACCCTGAAAAAGAACCTCCTACAATAGCATTTTTTCTGTTTGGAGAAATAGTAAACTTACTTTTAATCAGGAAGAAAGCACTAAATGCAACTAAAAACAGTCCTAAAAATATTTCTAAATATGTACTGTTTAGATGTTTTGATAATATTCCTCCTAAAATCACAAAAACGACTGAAGGAATTCCGATGTTTATCAACAATTTCTTATCTAATCCTTTTTTAAACAAAAAAATTTTACTCACATTACTCGACAAATGAAAAATAGCTGTAAGCCCTAAAACGGAATAAAAATCGAAATAAAAATTTCCTAACGGAACAAAGAAAACTGATGATCCGAAGCCACCTATTGTTCCAATAACTTCAGCTACTAGAGCTAATAGTAAAAATATGAAGTTAATATCTTTCATCGTTTTTTATTCTAACATAGCAACCACTCTTGCTGGAGCAGCTGAAGCTCCTACAATTTTTAGCGGAAATACCGCTACTTTAAATCCAGTTAACGGTAATACATCTAAGTTTACCAATTGTTCCATATGACAATACTCCTTGTTTTGTCCTACTAAATGCCCTTCCCAGAACAATTCAGAGTTATTAGTTTCTTTTGCTTTTTGAATCATGTACGGAAGTGGTAAATCCCATCCCCAAGCATCAATTCCCATCACTTTAATTCCTTGATCAATCAACCACTCAGTTGCTTTTGCACTTACTCCAGTACCTTTTTTATGAAAGTCTTTTGTTCCGTTAAATTTATCGCGTCCTGTTTTAATCAATACAATCATATTTGGTTGTATTTCTAGCTGATTTTCTTCTAAAAATTGTTGAATATCTTCAACTGTGATTGGATCAAAATCTACCTTATGTTTCATGTCAATCACAATACCTTCTCCAAAACACCAATCTAACGGAACTTCATCTATCGTTTTTGCTTTTTCTCCATTAACTGTTGGAGAATAATGCCAAGGTGCATCAATATGAGTTGTGGAGTGTACTCCCATTTTTTGAATTGTATCATCTGCCCATCCTGTAAAGTTTTTAGGAAAAAGCTTGAATGGTAATCCTAGTATTCTAATTAGCCATTTTGCTTTATGGTGTGGTTTATGTTTTATTTTAACTTTCATAAACCAAGGATCTTGTTTGTTATACTGAATAGGCTTGGATAGATCGATAATTTTCATAGTAACGTTAGTTGTTACAAACAAAGATAAAAGAAAATCCCTCGCTTTTTTGCGAGGGGCTTATATTGTTTATTTGTTACTCATTTCGAAGACTATTTCACCTCCATTCACAATATCTTGATGGCTTAACAAAAAGTTGCCTAACTTCTTACCATTAACGGTCACGCTTTTTACATATACATTTTCTTTACTTTGGTTTTTTGCCATAATTTTAAGCGTTTTTCCATTTTCTAAATGAATAGTCGCTTCTTTTATGTTTGGGCTTCCCAAAGCATAGTAAGGCGATCCTGGAGTTACTGGATAAAAACCTAAACTACTAAAAATATACCATGCACTCATTTGCCCTGCATCGTCGTTTCCACATAAACCTTCTACAGTATCTGCATACATTGTGTCCATAATCATGCGAACACGTTGTTGTGTTTTTTCTGGATGTCCTGTCCAGTTATATAAATACGGAATATGATGTCCTGGTTCATTACCATGTACATAATTACCTATAATTCCATCTCTCGTAATATCTTCATGATGTGCAATATATTTATCATCTATTTCGGTTGTAAATAGCTCATCTAATTGCTTACTGAATTTTTCTTTACCTCCCATCATTTCAATCATATTATCAATGTTTTGAGGCACGTATAACCCATAATTCCATGCATTTCCTTCTATAAAACCTTGACCGTGGGTATCCATCGGATCAAAACTCTCTCTAAACTTTCCATTAGATAACTTAGGACGCATAAAACCTATCGTTGGATCATACACGTTTTTATAATATTCAGCTCTCGCTAAATACTCATTTTCTGTATCCTTATCTCCTACTTTAGTAGCTATTTGAGCAATACACCAATCATTATAGGCATATTCTAGTGTTTTTGAAACAGATGAACCACTTTTATCTTCTGGAACATATTTGTAATCCATATAGTCTCCTATTCCATCAAAATACCTAACAGTAGCTGTATTAGTTGAAGCTTTAAGTGCATGATTTACATCAAAATTTCCTACATTTTTTGCCAATGCATCTGCAATTACAGAGGTTGCATGATAACCTATCATACACCAGTTTTCATTCGCATAATGACTCCAAATAGGTAGCATTTTATGAACGCTTTGATCATGATGTGCTAACATAGATTTTATCATATCGTTATTTCGCTGTGGTTGCGTAATATTATATAGCGGGTGTAACGCTCTGTAGGTGTCCCAAAGAGAAAAAATAGTATAGTTTGTAAATCCTTCTGAAGTATAAATATTTTGATCTAATCCACGGTATTTTCCATCGACATCTTCATATAAAATAGGAGATAAATTTGTGTGATATAAAGCCGTATAAAATGTTGTTTTGTCTTTTTCTGAAATGGTTTCTACATCAATTTTGCTAAGCTCTTTATTCCACTTATTTTTAGTTTCTTCTTTTGTTTTATTGAAATCCCAATTAGGAATTTCAGTATTTAAATTATTAAGTGCTCCATTAGTACTTACAGGAGATAAAGCAAATTTTACCTTAATTTTCTCTCCTTCTTCAGTATCAAAATTAAAATAGGCTCTAATATCTTTTCCTGCCATTTCAGGAAAATTTTCATTTTGTTTAAACTTTCTATAAAAACCATCATAAGTTTCCTTATTGTATTTTTTATGTCCGTAACTTTTAAATGGTTTAGAGAATTCCATAGCAAAGAACACTTTTTTTGTTCTAGCCCATCCTTTTGTTTGTCTGTAGCCTGTTACCAGCGAATCATTTTCAACACGGATAAATGTCCATACATTTTTGTTGTCATGATGATATACATTGTATACTAAATCTAGAATAATGTGTGCGTTGTCTGATTTTGGAAACGTATATTGATGAAAACCTACACGTTCACTTGCAGTAAGCTCTGCTTTAATATTATAACTATCTAAGTTTACCTCATAAAACCCAGGAGAAGCTTTTTCTGTATCATGTGAAAAAGTAGAGTAAAAACCTTTGGTTCCTTCTTTCGTTTTTAGTGGATCTAAAACTAAATCACCAGTAGTTGGCATTACTAAAAAGTCTCCAAGATCAGCGTGCCCTGTTCCACTAAAGTTTGTATGTGCAAAACCAATAATGGTTGAGTCTTTATATTGGTATCCTGCACAATACTCATATGTTTCTTTGTTATACCTCCCATCTTCATCAAACATTACCTCAAAATTTGTTTGAGGGCTTAATTGTACCATGCCAAAAGGAGCAGTTGCACCTGGAAAAACATGTCCCATTTTACTGGTTCCAATTAAAGGGTTTACATACTTTGTGTAATCTTTTAAATCCGTACTCTCTTTTGTTATTTTTTTAGAGTTTTTGCTACACCCTATACCTAATAAAAGTATAAAAAGAAGAAGTGATAAGCTTGTTATTTTTTTCATATCGTTAATAAATACAATTGATAACACTAAAAAAATAAAAAAAAGTCATAAATATTGATTTGAATTTCTAAATTCATAAAAAAAGAAAATTCTAAACTTATTATTTCTTTTTGTTTTATAATAAACATACAAGAAAAAATCCCTTATAAAATACAAGGGATTATTATCATTTATTTATAGTCTTTTACTTTCCTCCGTCTAAATCGTCTTGCCAATTTTTTAGCTCTTGCCATTTACCTTCGTAAGCTAATTTTGCTTGTTTAGGCCATGTATTAGGTTTATGAGCTCTATAACGATCTCCTCCGCTTTTTAATACTTCTTGACATTTTTCTACAGATGTTTCTGCTAACGACTTCCAGGTATTGATATTAAAATTATGAAAAAGCTCTTCTATTTTTGGCCCAATTCCTTCTACTATTTTTAAATCATTCTCTTTTATTTTTTTACCAAAAACCTTTTTAACTTCATTTATATTAAATGTTCTTTGTTCTTCAGATATAGAGGGTGCCATATTAGATTTTGCTAATTTTAAATCGGTTTCTAATACCGATTTACTCTCTTTACAGTTTCTTAAACTTGATTCTAACTTTGCTATTTTATTTTTTAAGAGAACTATTTCATCTTTCTTAATGTTTTTACTTGATAGCTTTCCTAGTAAATAGCCTAAAATAGCGGTAATTATTGCTACTGCTATTGAAATTAATATACACCAATTCATGATTTTATTATTCGGTTAATAGTTAGTTAAATTACTGATTGTTAATTTATTAAAAAATATTTAATCTATTAAGAGATTTTTAAGACCTTATCTTAAATAATTGTTAAGTGTGCATATTTCTTGAAACGTTTTGTTTTTATAGGCGTCTTTTAGCTGTAACCTAATCTTAAAATAAAAACTTAACATCATGAAAAAATTTGTATTAACTGCTTTAGCAATCGCTTTATCTTTCGGAACTATTACTGCTGCTTCAACTTCATATGAAGCTCCTGTTAAAACTAGCCTAGAATACCCTAACGTAAGTACTTTTTGTAAATTAATTAGAGCCGGAAACTTTGAAGCTGTGAAGGCTATGGTTGAAAACGGAACAGATATTAACAGAAAATCTACTGGATTAACTCCTTTAATGTTTGCTGCTAGATATAACAAAGCAGATATTGTTCAATTATTAATTGATAGTGGAGCAAAATTAAAAGTAAAATCAGAAAGAGGATATACTGCTTTAGAATATGCTAAAATGTCGAAAGCGCATGAAGCTTATACAGTTATTGCTGCTGCTTTAGAAAAATAGTATAGCCACCAACTTAGTTAAAAACAAAAAGTCTCATCGAAATGATGAGACTTTTTATATTTTGAAAACTCTGCACTTTCTTATAAATCGAACTTAATTCCTTGTGCTAATGGTAATTCATCAGAGTAATTTACAGTATTTGTTTGACGACGCATGTATACTTTCCAAGCATCAGATCCAGACTCACGTCCACCACCTGTTTCTTTTTCACCACCAAAAGCTCCACCAATTTCAGCACCAGAAGTACCAATATTTACATTAGCAATACCACAATCTGATCCTGCAAATGATAAGAATTTTTCAGCTTCTTTCATTTCGCTTGTCATGATTGAAGAAGATAATCCTTGTGCAACTCCGTTTTGTAATTCAATAGCGTTTTCAACATCTCCTGAATACTTCATTAAGTATAAAATTGGAGCAAATGTTTCATGTTGAACAATTTCAAAGTGATTTTCAGCTTCAATAATTGCTGGCTTAACATAACAACCACTTTCGTAACCTTCACCTTCTAAAACACCTCCTTCAACTAATACTTTACCTCCTTCAGCTTTTGCTTTTTCAATAGCAGCTAAATAGGTATTTACTGAATCTTTATCAATTAATGGTCCAACGTGATTATTTTCATCTAATGGATTTCCAATCTTAATTTGACCGTAAGCTCCAACAATCGCATCTCTTACTTTATCATATACAGATTCGTGAATGATTAAACGACGTGTTGAAGTACAACGTTGACCACAAGTACCTACAGCTCCAAATACAGCACCAGGAACTACTACTTTTAAGTCAGCAGTTGGAGTAATGATAATTGCATTGTTTCCTCCTAACTCTAATAAAGACTTACCAAAACGCTCAGCAACTTTAGCACCAACAATACGTCCCATTCTTGTAGAACCAGTAGCCGATACTAAAGGAATACGTGCATCTTCAGTAATGTATTCACCAACTTTATAATCTCCATTAACAATACAAGAAATTCCTTCTGGTAAATTGTTAGCTTTTAAAACCTCAGCTATAATATTTTGGCAAGCAACTGAACATAAAGGTGCTTTTTCTGAACCTTTCCATACACATACGTTACCACAAATCCATGCTAAAGCTGTGTTCCAAGACCAAACAGCAACTGGGAAGTTAAATGCAGATATAATACCAACAACTCCTAATGGGTGCCATTGCTCTCTCATTACGTGTCCTGGTCTTTCTGAAGGAATTACTTGTCCGTTTAATTGACGAGATAAACCTACAGCAAAATCACAGATATCAATCATTTCTTGAACCTCACCTAAACCTTCTTGGTAAGATTTTCCCATTTCATAAGAAACCAACTTACCTAACGGCTCTTTTAACTCTCTTAATTTGTTTCCAAATTGACGTACAATTTCTCCACGTTGAGGTGCAGGCATTGTTCTCCAGCTTTTAAATGCTGAAGTAGCAGCATCCATCACTTTTTCGTAATCTTCTTTGGTAGAAGCTTTTACTTTTCCTATTAACTTTCCATCTACTGGTGAATATGATTCTATAATTTCACCGTTTGAAAAGTTTACTGAACCTGTTGAAGTTCCTTCATTTATCTCTTTTAATCCTAAAGTAGCTAATGCTTCTTTGATACCAAAATCTGCCATATTTTATATTGTAATTTTAGTTGTTTAAATTTAGAGCTCAAAACTACGAATAATTTTACAATTAATAAATTAAACAAACAGTGTTGTTTTTGTTTAAAAATTAACAAATAATCATGAAAAACATTTACCTACTACTTTCTTTACTGTTGTTTTTATCGGCATGTGATACACCTAAAAAAACTTCTAATGAACAAAAAGACACTCCTATAAATGAATTTGCAATTATTATTCATGGAGGTGCTGGAACTATACTAAAAAAGAACATGACTCCAGAAAAAGAAGCTGCTTATAAAACTAAGTTGGAAGAAGCAATTAGAACTGGATATGAGATTTTAAAAAATGGTGGTTCTAGTGGTGATGCTGTTGTAAAAACCATTCAAGTAATGGAAGAATCTCCTTTGTTTAATGCAGGAAAAGGTGCTGTGTTTACACATGATGAAACTAATGAATTAGATGCTTCTTTTATGGATGGAAAAACACTGAACGCTGGTGCAGTAGCTGGAGTAAAAGATATAAAAAGCCCTATTGAAGCTGCTAGAATAGTAATGACAAACTCAGATCATGTTATGTTATCTGGTTCTGGTGCTTCTCAGTTTGCTAAAGAACAAGGGTTAGAAATTGTAGACCCGAGTTATTTTTATACCGAAAATCGCTTTAAATCTTTACAACGAATTAAAGACAAAGAAAAAACAGCATTAGATCATAATGATAAAGAGGCTTCATTTTATGATGCTGATATTAAAAATAGTAAGTTTGGTACTGTAGGTTGTGTAGCCTTAGATAAAAATGGAAATATCACTGCGGGAACTTCTACAGGAGGAATGACTAACAAACGTTGGGGACGTATTGGAGATTCTCCTATTATTGGTTCGGGTACTTATGCAAATAATAAAACTTGTGGTGTTTCTTCAACTGGTTGGGGTGAATACTTTATACGATCTCAAGTAGCTTATGATATTTCTGCTCAAATGGAATATCAACAAAAATCATTAAAAGAAGCTACTAAAGATGTTATTCAAAACAAATTAACCAAGCTTGGTGGAACTGGTGGTGTAGTTGCCTTAGATAAAAATGGAAATATGTCTTTTGAATTTAACACTGCTGGAATGTACAGAGCTTCAATGAACGATAAAGGTGATTTAATTATTAAGATTTATAACGATTAAAACTGGTAGCTTAAACCTGTATAAACACCTATAAAATAGGGCTGAAACCCATTTGAATCATTTTTAAATGTATTTAATTGGGTTTTTAACATTGGATTAATATTTAAAGACCATTTTTTACTGAACTTATAATTAAGATCTATCCCTAAATTTCCACTAAAGTTAATGTCATTTAAGTTATTTGCTTCTCCTGAAGTTGAAAAAGCAGTTGTTTTTAAATTCACATCATTCTTATTTAAAAACAAGGAACTAAAACCAACAACTACTTGTGTTTTTAACTTCTTTCCTTCTAATACACTGTACTTAACTTCTACTGGAACCTCAATATACCCATAACTTTGATTCAACTCACCATCGAGGCTTCCTGAACTTATAGATACAGAGCTTGTACTAAAACCTGTTTGAGATGTATCATTTAGCGCGTAACTTTCTCCTGAACTAAAAGCTACATTAGAACTACTTGATTTTACTGGGTTTACAGCTACATTATTATTAGAAAATCCCATTTCCTGTAAATGTATTCCAGATTGAAGTGTCCATTTTTTATTCAACTGATATGCTACTTGAACTCCATACGAATAGCTTATATTTCCTTTTGTTGAATTTGATAAACTCGCGTCTATTGGAGATGATTTAGAAAACGAATTTGAGTTTAATACCGCTACAGTTGGTGAAACGGTCCATAGTTTATTTATTTTTTCCTCTTCATTTTCTTCTTCTTCACCATTTACAACTGCTAAAAAGTCTTTTTTAGGTTTCAGAACCTGATTAATCGTATCATTTTCTTTTTTCAAAAAGGTATTTTCTTTCTTTTTAAAAACTGGCAAGCTATTTTCAAGCTTGCCAGTAAGTTGCACTTGTTTCACAACATCATTATTATCCAGCAAAGCCCCTTCAACTACTCTACTTGACGTGTTGTTGCTATCCTTTCCATGCAACTCTTTTTTGCTAACCTTCACAACATGATTAGCGGTTAAAACTTCATTTTCATGAAGCTTTTCTTTCAATACATTTTTCTTTTTCGTTTCTTTTTTTACAATAAGTGTTTCTTCTATATTTTCTTCTGTTGGCTCTTTTAATAAATTGTCTTTTAACTCCTCTTTTTTACTCGATTTTTTTTCGGGTGCAAACTTAGGTGTTTCAACAATAATAGCATCTATATCCTCTATATTTTCTTCATCCTTAACGTAAGGATAAAATAAAAGCCCAAAAACAAGCACAGCAGCAACCCCTCCTGAAAACCACCAAATAGGAAAAACTCGATTTTTTTTCTTTTTTTGGAGCTTTTCTTCAATAGCATTCCATACTCTTTCATTTGGAGTTACCTCCAAATCTTTAAATTTTTCTTGAAACAGTCTATCGATGTTTTTTTCTTCCATCAGTTATGCTTTTTCCTCTTTTGCTTGATATAGTTCCATTTCATTTTTCAATATCTGTCTTGCTCTTGATAAATTTGATTTTGATGTTCCTACAGAAATATTTAATAACTCTGCTATTTCTTTATGTGAATAATTATCTAACACATACAAGTTAAAAACTAAACGATACCTGTCCGGTAAACTTTGAATTAGTTCTAATAAAATATCAACATTCACTTTTTCAGTTTCA
The DNA here is from genome assembly GCF_028829235.1 of Tenacibaculum larymnensis. Classification (GTDB taxonomy): domain Bacteria; phylum Bacteroidota; class Bacteroidia; order Flavobacteriales; family Flavobacteriaceae; genus Polaribacter; species Polaribacter larymnensis. The sequence goes on from NZ_JAIWJY010000001.1 coordinate 316,389, forward strand.
AGCTCCACTTCTTCTACTATTTCATCATCAGGTGCTTCTGAAACTAAATGCAAAGGTGATTTTTCTCTATACTTTTGTAATGCTGTATTTATGGTTATTCTCTTCATCCATCCTTCAAAAGATCCTTTATGTTGATATTGAGGCATCTTTTTAAAAATAGTTAAAAAACTATCTTGTAACGTATCTTCCGCATCTTGATAATTACGAGAGTACTTTAAACACAGCGCAAAAAGTTTACCAGAAAACAACTGGTAAACTTGAGCTTGCGCTGTGATATTTTGATGACAGCATCCTTGTATGAGTTTTTCTAAATTGATGTTACAAATTTACTGGAATTACCACTTCTTCGTATACATCTTCTCCTTCAGTATTTTTACCTTTCCAAAACTTAAAAACATAATCTTCTTCTTGAGTTGCCTCAACAGGAAAAGCATATTCTTCTTGTCTCTCTTCTTCAGTACAAGCAACATCAAGAGCTACTATTGCTGTACCAGCTACAATTCTAGTTGTATCTACTTTTTGGTAATACAAACCATTAAAAGAGTAGCAGCTGTTGGGTAACGTATACTTTATCTTAATTGTATCAACTTCTCCGAATGTAAAACTTTCAGGGGTTGTGGCACTATCAACCTTTAAAAACTCATACCTAACATTAGGGCCGTCATCATCTAAACAAGAATAAAACGTAAATACACTTAAAAAAAGGATTAAAATTTTTTTCATGACATATATAATTGGGGGTTATTATTATTTTAATTTTCCATGGTTTATATACTAGATGAAAAAAAGTTTAAAAGGTTGCGTCGAATACTCTTACTTTTGTAAAAGTTTATGAAAAACACCATTTTTAACATACAGTCTACAGAAGATTTTAATAAAACTGCACTGCAAGTTTTTAAACATCAGTTTAAAAATAATAGGGTATATCGTTCTTTTTGTGATTTGATATACGTTCATCCATCCGATGTACATACTATTGAACAAATCCCCTTCTTACCTATTCAGTTTTTTAAAACTAGAGAAGTACTTTCATCAACAGGTGAAATCCAAGAAACTTTTACAAGCTCTGGAACTACGGGAAGTACAACTAGTAAACATTTAGTTACTGATTTGTCTTGGTATGAAACCAGTTACTTAAAAGGTTTTAAGCATTTTTACGGAAATATTGAAGACTATGTTGTGTTAGCTTTACTGCCTAATTACCTTGAGCGAAAAGGATCTTCTTTAATTTATATGGTTGATGATTTAATTAAGCGTTCTAACCATTCTGAAAGTGGTTTTTATCTTAATAACCTTGACGAACTTGCTAAAAAACTCATACAATTAGATAAACAAAACAAGAAAGTATTATTAATTGGTGTTTCTTTTGCTTTATTAGATTTAATTGAGCAGTATGAATTCAATCTATCCAATACCATTATTATGGAAACTGGTGGAATGAAAGGAAGAAGAAAAGAACTTATTCGTAACGAATTACACACAATTTTAAGTAATGGTTTTGGTGTAAATACAATTCATTCTGAATATGGAATGACAGAGTTGTTAAGTCAAGGATATTCAAAAGGAAACGGTATTTTTAACTGTCCTCCTTGGATGCAAATATTAACTCGTGATACAGAAGATGCCTTAACTATTTTACCTAAAGGAAGATCTGGTGGAATTAATGTGATTGATTTAGCTAACTATAACTCTTGTTCTTTCATCGCTACACAAGATTTAGGAAAAGTATATCAAGACAACAGTTTTGAAATTATTGGTCGTTTTGATAACTCTGATATTCGTGGTTGTAATTTAATGGTTTTATAATCCTTTTTTATTTTTTGCTATCTTACCTTGCTATTAACCTCTATTAGTTCAAGGTATTATGAAAAACTGGGCAGAAAATGTACAGTGGAGCCCATCTGCTGTTGCATTTCCTCATTCGGAAAATGAAATTCAGCAACTTGTTTTAAAAGCTATTCGATTTAACCAAAAAATTCGAGTTATTGGTTCTGGACATTCTTTTACTTCTTTATGTAGTACTGATGAAATATTGGTGACTCTCGATAATTTTCAAGGACTCATTTCAATTAATAAAGAAAAAAATCAAGCCACTGTAAAAGCAGGAACGAAACTTTCTTTATTAGGAGAACTTCTTTTTAAAGAAGGATTAGCCATGGAAAATATGGGCGATATTAACGTTCAGTCAATCGCAGGAGCTATAAGTACCGGAACACATGGAACTGGTGTAAATCTTAAATCTATCAGTAACCAAGTTATTGGGTTAAAATTTGTGAATGGGAAAGGAGAAATTATTGAGTGCTCCACCACAAAAAATACAGAACTATTTAAAGCTACTCAGGTATCTTTAGGGTGCTTAGGAGTTATTACGGAAGTTACTTTACAGTGTGTACCTGCCTACAAACTAAAACTTCAAAACAAAAAAGAGAAGTTAAGCAATGTTTTAGCAACTTTAAATGAACGAAATTCCCAAAATAGAAATTTTGAGTTTTACTGGATTCCTTATACAAATACTGCCTGGACCAAAACTTCAAACATTGTTGAAGATTCTGAACCTGATAAAGTAAACTTTTTTAATTATTGGACTGAATATATACTTGAAAATCACGTTTTTAAGTTAATGTGTGAGTTTGCAAAAGTTTTTCCATCACAGAATAAAACAGTAGCTAACATTACTGCGGCCAGTATTAGCAATGTAAAAAAAGTATATCACAGTCATAAAGTATATGCAACACAACGAATGGTAAAATTTCATGAAATGGAATACAATATTCCGGCAGAAACTTATCAAGATGTATTTAAAGATGTGCAGAAAATTGTCAATTCAAAGAAATTTAATATTCATTTTCCTATTGAAAATCGCTGGGTTAAAGGTGATGATATATACATGAGTCCTGCTTACAATAGAGATTCTGCTTATATCGCATGCCATGTATATAATAAAAAAGATAGCAGTGCTTATTTTGCTGCTTTAGAAGAAGTATTTAAAGCCTATGACGGAAGACCTCACTGGGGTAAAATGAATACGTTTAACACAAAAGAAATTGCAAAAGCATATCCAAAATTCACGGAGTTTATGACTTTCAGAAAAGAACATGATCCAGAAAACATATTTATGAATCCGTATCTCCAAAAATTGTTAGGTATTTAATACTATGGATGCTTATTTTAAAACCTTAAATAAAGAGCTAAAAAACTATCAACGAGCCATTCCTTGTTTGTTAGTAGATTTAGATATTTTAGATGAAAATATTGCAGAAGCGCTTTCTAATTTTAGAAAGGATGCTTCGCTCAGAATTGTAGTAAAATCATTGCCTTCAGTTCAATTGATTGAATATATCTTACAAAAAACAAACTCAAATAAGCTGATGGTTTTTCATCAACCTTTTTTAACAGATTTAGCCTCTCAATTAGATAACAAAGCAGATGTTTTACTCGGTAAACCTATGCCGATAAAGACTGCAACATATTTTTATAACAACTTACCTCAAAAACACAACGGATTAAATCCGTACACACAAATTCAATGGTTAGTAGATACTACTAAAAGAATTGAAGAATACGTTAATTTAGCTAAAAAACTCAATCAAAAATTGCGATTGAGTATTGAAATTGATGTTGGGTTACATCGTGGAGGTTTTTCTTCCGTAGAAACCTTAAAAAAAGGATTATCAATCATTGAAAACAATCAAGACTTTGTGAAGTTTTCAGGGTTTATGGGCTATGATCCTCATGTGGTAAAACTTCCAAAGATTATTCGTTCTCAAAAAAAAGCATCACATTTAGCAAATCAATTTTACGAGCAATGTAAAAAATTAATTAAAAATGATTTCCCAGAACTATGGAATAATAACTTAACCTTTAACGGAGCTGGAAGTCCTACCTTAAAATTGCATAAAGAACAAAATTCTCCAATAAACGATATTGCTATTGGTTCATGTTTTGTAAAACCTACAACGTTTGACATTCCTTCCTTAAAAAACTATAAACCAGCAGCATTTATAGCTACTCCTGTTTTAAAAACTTTTTCAAATACAACGCTTCCAGGTTTAGAAAAACTAAAACAATTTTTTACAAAAAAGTCAGCTTTTATTTACGGTGGATTTTGGAAAGCTGATTATTACTATCCAAAAGGCATAAAACAAAATAATTTATTTGGTGCATCTACCAATCAAACCATGATTAATATCCCGAAAAGTGAGTCTTTACAAGTAGATGATTTTGTGTTCTTAAGACCACACCAAAGTGAATTTGTTTTTTTACAATTCGGAGAAATTTTACCTATTAGAAACGGTAAAATTCAACAGCCTTGGCAATTATTAAATAATTTATGATTGTATTTGTAATGTTTATTGTTTTTTGTCGACTACCTTCAAAATCTACAAACAATGAAAAACTTTTTTACACTACTTTTAATAGTAGTTTCTACTGCGTTATATGCTCAAAAAACAGATTATAATACCAAAAAAGGCTACGTAGCCGAAGGGTACGATGTTGTTTCTTACTTTACAAATGATGAACCCGTAGAAGGAAAAAAGAAGTTTCAAACAACATATGACGGAGCAAAATTCAAGTTTTCCTCAGAAAAAAACTTATCCCTATTTAAAGAAAATCCAACAAAATACATTCCTCAATATGGAGGGTATTGTGCGTACGCTGTAGCTGCTAAGAAAACAAAAATGTACATTGACGCTGAGTCCTATGAAATTAGAGATGGTAAACTATACCTTTTTTATAGTTCTTGGATTTCTAGTAAACTTGATGATTGGAAAAATGGTGATACTAAAAAGTTACAAGCTCAGGGTGATATAAACTGGGAGGAACTAAAACATAAAAAAGATTAACATGAAACATTTTTTCATCTTCTTTCTGTTTTTTTCAAGTATTGTCTTCTCACAAGAATACAATACTAAAAACGGAGTAATCGCTAAAGGCTATGATGTGGTAAGTTATTTTAATCATAAAGCCGAAAAAGGAAATAAAAAATTTACGACTAAATATAATAACGTTTCCTTTCGTTTTTCATCAAAAGAAAATTTAACCACTTTCCTTAAAAATCCTGAAAAATACAATCCTCAATATGGTGGATATTGTGCTTATGCCATTGGTAAAACAGGTGAAAAGGTGGATATTGATCCGAAAACTTTTGAAATACGAGATGGTAAATTGTATTTATTTTATAACTCTTGGGTAACCAATACTTTAAAAATGTGGTTAAAAGAAAACCCTGAAGAGCTCAAAAAACAAGCAGATGTTAATTGGAAAAAATTGAATCGTTAGTTTAGATTTAATAGTTGCGGGGGCGACTTCTAAAAGGGCTGATAATTTCAGCTCTTTTTTTATACTTATCGTTTCTTTTTATTCTTATTTTTGGTTGATAAAAACAGCTCTATGAATAATTTCTCTTCTTTCAATAGAAAAAACATTCAACAAGAATTACAAACTACCGAATTTGATATTCTAGTAATTGGTGGCGGTATTACTGGTGCAGGTATTGCTTTAGATGCAGCATCACGCGGAATGAAAGTCGCTTTAATTGAAAAAAACGACTTTGCTTCGGGTACTTCGAGTAAATCTACCAAATTAATTCATGGAGGTTTACGCTACTTAAAGCAGTTTGATTTTTGGTTGGTAAAAGAAGTGGGTACCGAACGTGCTATTGTTCATAAACTAGCACCACATTTGGTAATTCCTGAAAAAATGATTTTACCGTTAATTGAAGGTGGAACTTACGGTTCTTGGTTAACATCTATTGGACTTAAAGTTTATGATGTTTTAGCTTCTGTTGAAGGAGACGATAAACGTAAAATGCTTGATAAAAAAGAAGCCTTAGAAAAAGAGCCTTTGTTACCAGAGAATATTTTAAATGGTGCTGGTTTTTATGCTGAATATCGTACTGATGATGCACGTTTAACTATAGAAGTTTTAAAAACAGCAAGTCAATACGATGCTCAAATACTTAACTACACACGTGCAGATGAGTTTATCTATGAAAATAAACGTGTGATAGGTGCTAAAGTAACAGATACTTTTACTGATGAAAGTTATGATATCAAAGCTAAATATGTAGTAAATGCAGCGGGGCCATGGGTAGATGAATTACGTCAGATAAACAATTCAAAAATTGGAAAGCGTTTGCATTTAACCAAAGGAGTTCACCTAGTTGTTCCGCATGAAAAATTACCAGTAAAACAATCTGTGTATTTCGATATTCCTGATGGCCGTATGATGTTTGCTATTCCTCGTGGAAAAGTAACTTATTTTGGAACTACCGATACCAATTATCAACAAGATAAAGACACCGTTGAAACCTCAATGGTTGATGCTTTATATTTAATTGAAGCAGTAAATAACATGTTTCCAGATATTCAATTAACTATTGATGATATTCAGTCTTCATGGGCAGGATTACGTCCGTTAATTCACGAAGAAGGAAAATCAGCTTCAGAATTATCTAGAAAAGATGAAATTTTTGTATCAGATACCAAGTTAATTTCAATTGCTGGAGGAAAATTAACAGGTTACAGAAAAATGGCAGAACGTATCGTGGATATTGTTGCTAAAAAAATGAAACGTCGTTTTGACGTTGAATTTGATTCAATTCAAACTGAAGAAATCGTTTTATCAGGAGGACCTTTTCAAAATTATAAATCGGTAAAATTATATATAAATCAAATTTATAAACGCATAAAACCATTTGGCTTTTCTGAAAAAGATGCCAGTTATTTAGTACATAACTATGGTAAACAAACAGAACTTATTTTAGATAAGTTTGATGAGTTAAATGAAGAAAATATACAAGAGCGTTTGTTAAAAGCTGAGGTGTGGTTTACTATAAAACATGAAATGACCTGTACTCCTACCGACTTTTTTATGCGAAGAACTGGTCGTTTGTTTTTTGATAAACCTAGCGTTGACCTTTATAAAAACCTTGTTATTCAAGAATTTACAAACCGTTTTAAGTGGGATAAAAATACAACTTTAAAGCACCAACAAGAATTAGACAAGAAAATAGATTTAGCCATAAATTTTAACTAGTTTCTTATACGTAAAATTAAACGAGTATCATATCTTTGGCGACTGCTAAAATTGGCTACGTAAAAGGTTTGTACAATTAATTTTTTAAGTAATATGAAACAACTAGTACTTGTATTTTTTCTATTAACCACTCTTATAGCAAAAAGTCAAACTAATATTATTTCTAATTCAGATTTTGACAATATTAAAATAAATAATATTGCTTTAACTGAAATAAAAAAGACCTTTGGTAAACAAGCAAAAGTAGAATCTTTATTAGGTGCAACTACTTCTTATGAAGATAATGGCTTTTACTATTATTTTAGATTTAATGGGTTAAAACTTGATTTTTCTACTTCAGGTAGAAAGCCTTATATTGAATCTTTAGATATTCTAAATAGTGAAGCTACCTTTACAATTAAAGGGATTACAGTAACTATAGGAGATCCTATTAGTAAACTAGGTGAAGTTGCCTTAAGTACTGGTAGAAACGGATCTAAAAGTATTTTATATGCTGAATGTGATAGTTGTGATGTTTTTATTAATATCGCTTTTGATCAAGCAACTAAAAAAATTACAAAAATCAATTATTTCGATATGTCGTAATTGATTTAAAAAATCATACTAAAAAGCCCATAAACTGAGTTTATGGGCTTTTTTATATCTGTATAGTTGCCTTATTATTCTTCCTTCTCGTGTTCTTCTAAATCTTTAGTTAGGTCTAATTTTCGAAGCGTTGGGTTTACAATTCCTGTTGTAACAACTGTAATTAAGGTCATAGTTCCACCAAAAACTACTGCTGTTACTGTTCCCATTAATTTTGCTGTTACACCGCTTTCAAAAGCTCCTAATTCGTTAGAAGAACCAACAAACATAGAGTTTACTGAAGCTACTCTACCGCGCATATGATCGGGTGTTTTTAATTGTAAAATAGTTTGACGAATTACCATCGAAACTCCATCGGTTACACCGCTAAAGAATAGAGCTACAATAGAAATCCAAAAAATGGTTGATAAACCAAATACTATAATACAAATTCCGAAGCCAAATATAGCCGCTAAAAGCTTCATTCCTGCATTTCTGCTAATAGGTATATAAGCAGTCACTAACATTGTTAAAAAGGCTCCTATAGCTGGTGCTGCACGCAATGCACCAAAACCTTCTGGTCCTACTTTTAATATATCTTGAGCATATACTGGTAATAATGCTACCGCTCCACCAAACAGCACCGAAATCATGTCTAAGGTTAGTGCTCCTAAAATAGCTTTTGTCTTATACACAAAGCGTACTCCTTCTTTTAAACTTTTCATTACTGGTTCACCAATCTTAGGATTTAAAATTGGTTTCTTTTTAATGAAAAATACTGTTAGAAATGATACTGATACTAATCCGAAGACAATGCATAACGACCAATGTACTCCAATCCATGAAATAGTTAACCCTGCAAAAGCAGGTCCTAGTACAGAAGCAATTTGCCATGTTGAACTACTCCAAGTAGCTGCGTTTGGATATAGTTTTTTAGGTACTATTAAAGCTATTAATGAAAAAATAGTAGGTCCGAAAAACGAACGTAATAATCCGCCAAAAAATACCAAAGCATAAATAGCGTAAAGTACAGTGTTTTTATTCCAGCCTTCAATAAAACTAGGCAATGTTAAAAAGAACAGTCCCAAACTAATCAATGAAAATAAACCAATACACAAGGCTAATAGATTTCTCTTTTCTTTTTGATCTACAATATGACCTGCAAATAATGCCATGGATACTGCTGGAATTACTTCCATTAAACCTATGATTCCTAACGATAATGGATTTTTAGTAATACTGTATACTTGCCATTCGATAATAATGAATTGCATTGACCATGCAAATACTAAGGCAAAGCGTACTAAAAGAAAAATATTAAACTCTTTGATTCTTAGGGATGCGTAGGGGTCTTTTTTCTCCATAAATTAATTTAATTTCAAGTCCATTAAAATGGCAAATGTTTCATTAACATCTCTTTCTTTTACCACTATGGTCATTTCGTGTGTCGTAGAAATTACTTCTTGTACAGCAATATTTGCCCAAGCAAATTGCTTTAAAATAAAGTAATAAATACCTGATTGATCTAGATTTCCTTTTGGAAGTTTTATGGTTATAGAAGCTAAGTCATTCACATTATTTATTAAAGCTTCTTTCTTAAAAATTTCTTCAACAAAAGGTTTTAAGTTTTTACTTGTAACAATATTTGTTTCAAAAATACCTTGAGAAACCGTTAAAAAATAATCTTTACTATCTGCAGATTTACTTAAAATTTTAGCAATTTCTTTTAATAACGACGTAGTGTTTTTAAAAGTAAAATCGCACAAATCTGAGCGTACAATTACATCTCCCAAATTCAATGCAAGTCGTTTTATATTTTTACGAACTCTTAATTCATTTGCTGGAGATAACCTATTAATAGCCATCATAACTGCACCAACTTTTACCTCTTTTTTTAACAGTTTAGAAACTTCTGGTAAAATTTCTCTTGCTAACGATGATACATTAATTAACTTCTCATTTAGAGCTTCTTCTATAAAAGGAGTTTTTCTGATGGTGATTTCAACAGCTTCTTGAATTGTTTTCATGTTTGTTTAGTTTTAAACTAAAAGTAACAAAAATACAATTAATAGTGAATTTATACTATATTTTTAATTTGTAATATATTTAATTAAAATCTTTGTTAATCAGATTTTTAAACTAAATTTGTCAATATTGTATCTTGTTACAAGACCTATACACAACTCAATTATAGAAGCGATTGATGGGGCTTCTTAATTTTTATTAAGAAGGATTATTTGTACAAATGCAAACAACTAATCTAATCTATTTGTTAACTTTAAAAACTCATCTTTCGCTTCTTTCTTGTCGTATAAAACGTTATAAACAGCGTCGATTATAGGAGTTTTAGCTTTATTTTTTTGATTAATTTTATATGCACTTTTTGTTGCGTAGTATCCTTCAGCAACCATACTCATTTCTAACATAGCAGATTTTACAGTGTAGCCTTTTCCTATCATGTTTCCAAACATTCTATTTCTACTAAATGTTGAATATCCAGTAACTAATAAATCACCCAAATATGCTGAATTATTAATATTTCGCTTCATTTTATGAATCTTTTTAATAAAGCGTTTCATTTCACGAATACCATTACTCATTAATACCGCTTGAAAGTTATCTCCATAACCTAAACCATGAGCAATTCCTGCTGCTATGGCATAAATATTTTTCAACATTGCTGCATATTCAGTACCAATAATATCATCTGAAATTTTGGTTTTAATATAACGTCCTGCTATAGCTTTGCTAAGCTTTTTTGCCTTTTTTTCATCTTGACAAGCCAGTGTTAAATACGATAAACGTTCCATTGCTACTTCTTCTGCGTGGCATGGTCCTGATATTACTCCAATATTTTCATATGGTATATTATATAGTGAATGAAAATGTTCTCCAACAATTAATCCTGATTCTGGAACAATTCCTTTAATAGCAGAAAAAATAACTTTATTCTCTAAAGATGTTGTTAGTTTTTCTAATTCTGCGTTTAAAAAAGCTGAAGGAATAGCAAAAATTAACACATCGTAATTTTCAATAATATGGTTTATATCTTCAGACAAATCTAATTGTTCTGGGTGTAATTCTGCAGAACTTAAATAACTAGGATTATGTTTGTTACGTTTAATATGTTCAATAGCATAAATGCTGCGCATATACCAACCAATAGTTTCTAAGTTTTCAGATAACATTTTAACAATAGCTGTTGCCCAACTTCCACCTCCTAAAACGGCTATTCTAGTTTGATTGCTCATAAGTAGTATTTGTTTGTATTACAAAATTAAGAAATCTATAAACGACTCTCTAAACTTAAAGGTTATTATATTTGAAAATTGAAAATCAAGAACACATGAATGTACAAATTATAAACAAATCTAAACACCAAACTCCAGCATATGAAACCGAGGGTTCTGCAGGTATGGATTTGCGTGCTAATATAGATGCAGCTATTACTTTAAAACCTTTAGAAAGAGCTATTATAAAAACTGGATTATTTATTGCCCTCCCTGTTGGCTATGAAGCTCAAGTTCGTCCTCGTAGTGGACTTGCAGCTAAAAAAGGAATTACAGTATTAAACTCTCCTGGAACTGTTGATGCAGATTACCGTGGTGAAATAGGGGTTATTTTAGTTAATTTATCTAATGAAGAGTTTGTAGTAAATGATGGTGAGCGTATTGCTCAATTAATTATAGCAAAACACGAACGTGTAAATTGGCAAGAAGTAACTATTTTAGATGAAACTGAGCGTGGAGCAGGAGGTTTTGGAAGTACTGGAGTATAATGGAAGAACCTAATTTACAACCCTTACGAATTACTTCTGGTTGGAAAATAGAATGGAATTTATTTTATGAAGTAGATCCTTCAGAAGGTTTTATGCATTATTTAGACTCAAGTTCTTTATTGCATCTGACTAATCACCAACTTATGAGAGCTATTAATTTAGATTTCAGACCAGAAAATGACCTTAACGGTCTTTTTTATCTTAGAGTTATAAATCTTACTGAAGTTAAAAATCCTAAGACTCAAAAAACAGATTACAAAGGTGATTGGGAAAACTTATATTTTGAGTTATCTTCAAAAAATAGGTTAGAAATTGTTAAGGAAATTGAACGTTTGGTAGTACAAATACCACCCTACAAACAATAGTAATTTACAATACTTTACATACCTGACTCATTTTTCGAACTTCATCAAACAATAATTCAAAATCTAAAAAACAGTGTGAATGATATTGGTACCCAAGTTTTTTATAGAATTCAAAGGCTTGCGGTTGCTCATCCATAGTATCTAACCATATCAATTCATATTGTTTTTTTATAGCTTCTTCTTCTAACCAAGCCAATAATTGCTTACCAACACCTTTACCTTGGGTGTTTTTATGTAAATAAATTCGATGGAGTTTTAATGACTTCTTATTCTCTAGTCCTAAGAGTTTCATATCCCACAAGACTCTGAAAATACCCACTATTTCTGCATTAAAAAGAACAAAGTAATAGCTTGTATTATCTTCTGATAATTCTTTTTCTAGATTAATTTTAGAAAATTGACTTTGAACATACCATTCTCCTGCATCTTTCCAAAAATGTTTATATGCTGCTTTGTATACATCGTTCATTAAGGTTTTCAGAACTTCAAAATCTTCAACCTTAATTTCTTGTAATTGTGTGGTATTTGAGATTCTAATCATATCTTATTAATAAAAAAAGCTGCTCTAATAAACAGAACAGCTTTTTAAAAATAGTAATAGTTTGAACTTTAAATTTAAATTACTTATTCTTGATTTTCAATAGCTTCTTTAATTTTATTTTCTAGCTCTTCCATTAATTCAGGATTGTCTTTAATAACACCTTTAACAGCATCTCTACCCTGACCTAATTTAGTGTCTCCATAGCTAAACCATGAACCACTTTTCTTTATTATTCCATATTCTACTCCAATATCTAAAACTTCACCAACTTTTGATATTCCTGCACCATACATAATATCAAATTCAGTTTGTTGGAATGGTGGAGCTACTTTATTCTTTACAATCTTAACTTTAGTACTGTTACCAATTACTTTATCGCCATCTTTAATTTGTGTTCTACGACGAATATCTAAACGAACAGATGCATAGAATTTTAAAGCATTACCTCCTGTTGTAGTTTCTGGGTTACCAAACATAACTCCAATCTTTTCACGTAACTGGTTAATAAATATAACAGTACAGTTTGTTTTACTAATTGTACCTGTTAATTTACGTAAGGCTTGTGACATTAAACGTGCATGAAGTCCCATTTTAGAGTCCCCCATTTCACCTTCAATCTCAGATTTTGGTGTTAATGCTGCAACCGAGTCAATAACAACAATATCAATAGCACCTGAACGAATTAAGTTATCAGCAATCTCTAAAGCCTGCTCACCATGGTCTGGTTGAGAAATAATTAAGTTATCAACATCCACACCTAAACTTTCAGCATAAAAACGATCAAAAGCATGTTCTGCATCAATAAAAGCAGCAATACCCCCTGCTTTTTGTGCTTCTGCAATTGCATGTATTGTTAAAGTTGTTTTACCTGATGATTCTGGTCCGTAAATTTCTATAATTCTTCCACGAGGATACCCTCCTACTCCTAAGGCTAAATCTAATCCTAAAGAACCTGACGATATTGCATCTACATCTTCTACTTGGCTATCTCCTAACTTCATTACGGTTCCTTTACCGTACGTTTTATCTAACTTATCTAGTGTAAGTTGAAGCGCTTTTAATTTCGCTTCTTTTTCTTTATCTGCTGCCATAAATCGTGCTAATTATTTTAAGTAATAAGAACGGCTAAGTTATGAAAAACTAGCTTTAATATCCTATCTTTTTATGTTACATTTTGTAATATTGTGCTTCTTAAAAAAAAGAAAAGATGTCAACCCATCGTCACTTCATGATTTACAAACCTTATGGTTTTTTATCACAATTTATTACCAATCAAAAAAAAGGAGGTAAACATAAATTGTTAGGAGAATTACATGATTTTCCTGAAGGAACTATGGCTGTAGGTAGATTAGATGCAAAATCGGAAGGTTTATTGTTATTAACAACTGATGGAAAAGTAAGTGATTTTATTACTACTAGAGGCGGAGTTGAAAAGGAATATTATGTTCAATTAGATGGTGTTATTACTTCAGAGGCCGTTAAACAATTACAAAAAGGAGTAGAAATTGGATTTGATGGAAAAAAATATCAAACCAAACCTTGTAAAGTTAAGTTAATTGATACTCCAGATTTACCTGAACGTTCTAAAAAAATTCGCGATGCTCGTCATGGTCCTACACCTTGGATATCAGTTACCTTAACTGAAGGAAAATTTAGACAAGTACGTAAAATGACATCTGCTGTTGGTTTTCCTACACTTCGCTTGGTACGAGTTCGTGTTGGTGATATTTTATTAGGTAATATGCAAGTAGGTGAAGTAAGAGAAGTTGAGGAATTGATTTAGTTTATTATTTTTACAGCTTTATAAAAAGCTAATGAAAAAAATATTACCTACTTTATTTTCTATTTTCTCCATATTTTCTTACTCACAAAACACATATGTTCCCGATGATGGTTTTGAACAACATTTAATTGATTTAGGCTATGATTCTGGTCCTTTGGATGACTTTGTTCCCACTAATAATATCAGTACTGTAACCGACCTATCAATATCAGGAAATGCTACTTATATATGGGAAATAAAATCCTTACAGGGTATTGAAGACTTTATCGCTTTAGAAAAATTAACTATTGAATTAAATGAAGTTGTGACTATTGATCTTTCTAGTAATACCAATTTGATAGATTTACGTATTTATAGTGATTCAATGCTTCAAAATTTGAATATTTTAAATAATAGTAAACTAGAAAATTTTCACTGTATTAACACTAGTATAAGTTCAATTGATTTATCAAATAATATTAACATTAAAGATTTAACTATAGGAAATTCTAGTATTACAGAATTAGATTTAACTAACAATACTAAAATTGAAAAACTTAATTTAAGTCACGGAATTTTAGAAAAAGTAAATTTTAAAAACTGTAATAATTCATCTATTACTCAATTTTCTTGTATTGGTAATCCTAATTTAACCTGTTTTCAGGTAGATAATGAAAATTATAGTAAAACTAATTGGGTAGATATTGATGACAACTCTGTGTTTAGTAGTAATTGTGCCGCTCCTCTATTAACCTATGTACCCGATGATAATTTTGAACAAGAATTAATAAACCTTGGATATGATTCTGGTCCTTTAGATGACTATGTGTTAACTAGTAATATTGAAAATATACTAGAATTAGAAATTCAAGAAAAAAATATTGCTGACTTAACAGGTATACAAGATTTTAAGAGTTTAACAAAACTTATATGTTATACTAATTCTATTACCTCTATAAATCTCGATAACCTTAAAAATTTAACACATTTAAATATATCAGAGAATAATCTTACAACACTAGATATTAGTAATAATTTAAAATTAATTGATCTATTTTGTAGTGATAACTTACTTGATGAAATAGATGTTAGTGATAATATCAAGTTAGAAAGATTGGTGTGTTCTCTAAATAAAATAAAGGATTTAGACATATCTAGGAACTTAGATCTATATCTTTTATGGTGTGAACATAATCTACTAAATCAATTAAGTTTATCATTAAATAAAGATTTAAAAAGATTAAGTTGTGGAGGTAATTTATTTACTAGTATAGATGTATCAAATAATAATATATTAGAAGAATTCTATGCTCCTGATGGAAATTTAGAGTCATTAGATTTATCTAATAATCCAAAAATAAATTACTTCGTTGTATCTAACAATAAACTCACTTTTTTAGACTTAAGAAATGGTGCTAATCAAAATATACCAGGAAACAGTTTTAATACAACAAATAATAATTTGGATTGTATTCTTGTTGATGATAAAAATTTTAGTGAAGTAAATTGGATTTCTATTGATGCTACATCTACTTTTATTAATAATGAATCAGAATGTAATAAAACTACATGTACTATTACAGTAGATACTTTTAATGATGTTATTACCTGTGATAATTACTCTTTACCTAATTTATCTAATGGTAAATATTATACACAAAGTGAAGGAAATGGAAATCAATTAATCTCTGGAGACATTATAACTTCATCACAAACAATTTTTATATACAATGAAGATCCTAACAATCCTTCTTGTTTTAATGAATCCTCTTTTCAAATTACTATTAATAATTCACCTGATGTTGATATTTTAAATGATGTTTTTGCTTTTAATGAATTTACTTTACCTAATCTAACAAACGGAAATTATTATACTGAATCTAAAGGAAATGGAAATCAATTAATCTCTGGAGATATTATAACTTCATCACAAACAATTTTTATTTATAATGCTAATCCAGCCAATTTAAATTGTAATAATGAAAGTAGTTTTACTATCACTATTGAACAAAAAAATATTACTATACCAAATTTCTTTACTCCAAACAACGATGGTGATAATGATACTTGGGTTGTAAACGCTAATAACAATCTTATTAAATATATTTATATTACTGATAGATTTGGTAAAATAGTTGGCAAAATAAAACCAAATACAGTTGGTTGGAATGGCTTATATAATGGAAAACCATTAGCTAGTAATACTTACTGGTACCAAATAATCTTTACTAATGGAGAAACTAAAAATGGTGCTTTTGCTTTAATTAGAAAATAATTAACCTTTTATCATTCTAATATGTGGAATTCCATCTTCTAAATAGCCTTCAACTACTTGTTTAAATCCATGAGATTCATAGAATTTTTGTAAATAGGTTTGTGCTGAAATGGTAATAGTTGTTTCATTATAGTTATCAACAATTGCTTTTATAGATACTTTAATTAAATCGTGTCCATAACCATATTTGCGTTCACTTTCCTTTACTACTACCCTACCAATACTAGGTGTATCAAAATATTCACCACTATTAAACAATCGTGTATAAGCTATTATTTTTCCTTCTTTTACACCTATAACATGTAATGCCTTTTGATCTTTACCATCAATATCTTGATAAACACAATCTTGTTCAACAACAAAAACTTCAGAACGTAATTGAAGTAATTCATATAGTTCTGAAGTTGTTAATTCTTGAAATGTTTTTACTGTAAAATTCATTAACAGCAAGCTATTTTATTTACTCTTTTAGCATGACGACCACCTTCAAATTCAGTAGATAGGAAAATCTTTACAAAACCTAAGGCTTGTTGTAACGATACAAAACGCGCAGGAATTGTTAAAATATTAGCATCATTGTGCTGACGTGTTAATTCAACCAATTCATTATTCCAACATAAAGCAGCACGAACTCCCTGATGCTTATTAGCAGTCATTTGTGCTCCATTACCACTTCCACATAAAATAATTCCCATTTCAGCTTGTCCTGTCTCCACAGCTTCAGCAGCTGGATGGATTGTATCTGGGTAATCCATACTATCGGTTTCATTTGTACCAAAGTTGATTACTTTATGTCCTAAATCTTCTAAAAGTTTAACTATTTCAAATTTGTATTCGGTACCTGCGTGGTCATTTCCTACAGCGATTGTCATAATTTGTTGATTTTAATTCAGTTGTGAGTTACAAAAATACAGTTATTCACGGTTATCAACAGTAATTAACAATGCTTTTTTTAGCATTCTTAATAACCTCTTTAAAATTAAGGGGTTAAACTACATTAACTAATTGTTAAGAACTAGTAGTAGATTCTGAAAAGAAAATTTGATTTTCTAGATATTTTTTACAATACAAGAACAAGAATTAATTATGCAACTTTTTTTTTGAGATTTTAATGAACATTTATCAACATTAAATTAACCCTTTTTTTACATTGAAAATAAAATTAACTATTCATAATTTTTAGTGAATTGCTGTTTATAACTTTTGTTAATAACTCTATTTTATAGTTGATTTTTAAGATTTTATTTGACTAATAACTTGTTTATTTATTTTAATAAGTCACTTAACCAAAAATTAAATCCACTTTTTATTCTACATATTAACAGACTATAATAACAATCATTTCTTTTTTTAAATTTTTAAAACTTCTTTTATTAATAATATAATATGTTAATAACAGTTTTTTTGAAGTTTAAATTTCAAAGGATTTTACTATTAAATAAGAATTGAGTAGTAAGAACTAAAACTAAAGAAGATGTTTTTTCCTTTAGTTATGTTTGGGCAAATTGCGAAAAATAAGGTTTAAATACTACGTTTGTTGATAAGTGCTCATAAGTGAAGAAAAGGGCTTAAACAGCTTTTTTAGAAGCTTTCATAAGGTAAATAGTATCTTTAGTTACTACTTCATATGGAGTTTTCTTGTTTAAAGTCGTGTTTATACTTACTACAGTAACGATAATTCCTGTAATAAATATAAAAATAAACAGCGCTATTATTTTACGTAAGTTTTTCATTTATAACGACTTTCTTATTATAAAGACGGATGAGTTTAAGAAACGTTACAGTTTTATTAAGTTTTTTTTAACTTTTTAAGGAATTACTATTCGAATAGCGCTTTTAATAATACTAACTTTAACTTCTCCTTTACCTATCAACTCTCCATCTGCTTGAATATAAGAAAGATCATTCTTGTTTTGTGGAGTTATTAACAAAGAGTTAGTCACATGTGTTTCTACTTTTTTATGCTGAAGAATCTTTCCATTATATAATTTCTTTATTGAAAATAATAAGTCCAAAAATGATAGATTTTTAGCGATTGTTATATCAAATAAACCATTATTAGAGTCTTTAAAATCAGTTAATTGCATACCTCCTGCAGAATACTTACATATACCAAATAAAGTCATTAAACACTTTGTTTCAATGATTTTGTTGTTAATAGCTATTTTAAAAGTAGTTTTTTTATAGAGTAATAAACCTGCTATACCGCTTAATAAGTATGCAATAGGTCCAAATCTCTTCAATTTATTCAACTTATTAACAACATATCCGTCATAGCCAATACCTGCAACATTATTAAAATAAGAAGTAGTATTAGCTAATTCTAAATAACCAATATCTTGAAAAACAGTATTTTCCTGTTTTATTAAATTAACTGAAGCTTTTATATTTTTTGGTATATTATAAGTTTTAATCCAATCATTACCAGTACCTAAAGGGATAACTGCAACTGTTATTTCTTTTGAATTTATTGTGTTTTGAGACATAATCCCGTTAATAACGTGATGTAAAGTGCCATCACCACCAACAGAAATTATTTTATTATAACCTTTCTTAATAGCTTGTTGAACAATTAATTTTTCATGATTTGAATATTCTGTTTTTGTATACTCATAAGTTATGTTATTAAACTTTAATTCCTGTTGAATATCAGACCAATATTTATTGAATTTACCATTACCAGCAACGGGATTCACAATAACAAACCAAGAATTATTCATACAAATACATTAAATAAAGAGCGGTAAAGTACAAAATGAATTTATAACAGTTATTTAAATAACTAGCATTAATTTTATTTGTACTTTGGTAAAAATTTAAATAAGACGAAAGATTAATGACTAGAAAGAAAAAAATCTACAAAAAAAAGGGTAAAGTAATTAAAGATCTTACCCGAAACATTTTCAAAATACTTAACGAAGACAGTAATAAATACTACAATTATAAACAGATTGCTGCCAAATTAAAAGTTTCTGATACTGATGGTAAGAATCAAATTATTAAGAAACTAGCAGAATTAACCGCAAATAAAAAGATTAAAGAAGTTGATAGAGGTAAATATCAAATAAATGAAGACCGTAAATATCATGTAGGTACACTTGACGCTACTTCTAACGGTAATGCCTATTTTATTTGTGATGATTTTGAACATGATATTTTTGTACCTTCAGTAAACTTAGGTAAAGGTTTACATAACGATACTGTAAAAGCCTATGTATATAAAAAGCGTAGAAGTAATAAACTTGAAGCCGATGTTGTAGAAATTATTGAGAGGGCAAAAACTGAATTTGTTGGTGTATTACAAATGAATAAAAATTTCGGATTTGTTATACCTGACAGTAATAGAATGTATGCTGATATCTTCATCTCTCAAAGTAAATTAAATGGAGCTAATGATGGTGATAAAGTCGTTGCTGCAATGACTGATTGGCCAGAGAATTCTAAAAATCCGTTTGGAAAAATTACTCAAGTTCTAGGACGACCAGGAGATCATGATACAGAAATCCATTCTATTTTATTAGAGTATGGTTTACCTTATGAATTTCCTGCAGAAGTAGAAAAAGAAGCATCAGAATTACCTATTGAAATTACGAATGAAGAAATTGCTAAACGTAGAGATATGCGTGGTGATTTAACCTTTACAATTGATCCAAAAGATGCTAAAGATTTTGATGATGCTTTATCATTCACGAAACTTGAAAATGGTAATTATGAAATAGGAATCCATATAGCCGATGTATCTCATTATTTACAGCCTAAAACTATTTTAGATGACGAAGCTTACGACCGAGCTACTTCTGTATATCTAGTTGATAGAGTGGTACCAATGCTTCCTGAAATGTTAAGTAACGGAGTTTGTTCTTTACGACCAAATGAAGAAAAACTAACTTTTTCAGCAGTTTTTGAAATAAATGAGAAAGCACAAGTTATTAACCAATGGTTTGGAAGAACAGTTACATATTCTGATAAACGTTTTGCATATGAAGAAGCACAAGCAATTATTGAAAATAAGAATAATATTATTCCAGCTGATGTTTCTTTAACAGGAGAAGCTTATGAAGTTGACGAAAATATTGTTGAAGCTACATTAAAACTAGATGAATTAGCTAAAAAGATGCGTAAAAAACGTATGAAATCTGGAGCTATTTCTTTTGATAGAGTTGAAGTTAAGTTTCATTTAGATGAAAACGCTAATCCAACAGGTGTTTTCTTTAAAGAAGCTAAAGACGCTAATAAATTAATTGAAGAGTTTATGTTATTAGCAAATAAAAAAGTAGCAGAATTTGTTGGGTTATCAGCAGGAAGACCAAGTAAGAAAACATTTGTATATCGTGTACATGATGAACCAGATGTAGAAAAATTAGCTTCATTACAGAACATTGTTAGCAAATTTGGATATAAAATCAACACAGAAACACGTCAAAAAACATCTGATAGTTTAAATAAATTATTATCAGACGTTCATGGTAAAGGAGAAGCCAATATGGTAGAAACCTTAGCAATACGCTCAATGAGTAAAGCTGAATATACTACACAAAATATAGGTCACTACGGATTAGCTTTTGATTATTATAGCCACTTTACTTCACCAATTCGTCGTTACCCTGATGTAATGACACATCGTTTATTACAACACTATTTAGATGATGGAAATTCACCAAAAGCTGAAATTTATGAAGAGAAATGTAAACACTCTTCAAAAATGGAAGAATTAGCATCAAAAGCAGAAAGAGATTCTATCAAATATATGCAGGTTAAATACATGCAAGATCATAAAGATCAAGAATTTGAAGGTGTAGTTTCTGGTGTTACTGAATGGGGAATTTATGTTGAAATCAAATCTAATAAATGTGAAGGTATGGTTCGTATAAAAGATATTAAAGATGATTATTATATCTTTGACGAAAAACAATATGCTGTGATTGGACAATCAACCAAGAATATGATTCAATTAGGTGATGAAGTAGTAGTAAAAGTTAAACACACCGATTTGGAACGTAAACACCTTGATTTCAACCTTATTTCACACTAATTTGTACAGTTTTAAACAATAAAAATTAAGATTTTACTTTATAGTATTGGTATAATTATTGGTTATACTCAATTAACTAATGGAATTTATTATGAAGAAGTTAGCAATATTAAGTTTGTTTTTGATGACCGTTTTAGCATCAGCTCAAACAACCATAACTAAGAATTTAGGAGACTTTTCAATTGTAAAAGTGTATAATGGAATAGATTTAAAACTTGTTAAATCTGATGTTTCTAAAATTATAGTTACTGGTGAAAAAACAGATAAGGTTAAAATTAAGTTGGATGGAACTACTCTAAAAATATTATTGAGATTCCCTGAAACTACTGCAGATGGTAAAGTAAAAGCAACATTATATTACAATAAAACTTTATCAATTATTGATGCCAATGAAGGAGCAACGATTACAGGTAAAGACATTAAACAGCAAAAAGTTGAAATTAGAGCTCAAGAAGGAGCTTTTATTAACCTTGTAGTTAATGTTAAGCATTTGAATGTAAAAAGCTCTTCAGGAGCTGTAATTAGGCTTTCTGG
The DNA here is from genome assembly GCF_028829235.1 of Tenacibaculum larymnensis. GTDB lineage: Bacteria > Bacteroidota > Bacteroidia > Flavobacteriales > Flavobacteriaceae > Polaribacter > Polaribacter larymnensis. Next base: position 338,278 of record NZ_JAIWJY010000001.1, read on the forward strand.
TGCAACTAAGAATCAAAATGTAAATGCTGATTTGGGTGGAATGTATCATGGATACAAATTATTAGTAGAAGAAATGACTACTGTAAAAGCTGGATCTGGATCTAAAGTAGAAGTACAATCAGGAGAAACCTTAGATGCTAAAGTATCGTTTGGTGGTTCAATTTTTTACAAAGGAAAACCAGAAGTATTTAGAGACAAAAAAGTAATTGGTGGAGTAATTGAACACCGAAGTTAATTTCGTATCTTTGTTGCGCAAAATTTAATAAAAATGAATTTACTTACTATATTTTTAGGAATGATCGGACCATGGCAAATAGCTATTGTCGTTGCATTAGTATTATTATTATTCGGAGGTAGAAAAATTCCTGAATTAATGCGAGGTTTAGGAACAGGTATCAAAGAATTTAAGGATGCTACTAAAAATGAAGATGAAGAAAAAACAGATAAAGTAGAAGATAAGAAATAAGATATCTATTATAAAAAGAAAACCGAAACATTTAATGTTTCGGTTTTTTATTTAATTAAAGTTTTACGGCTGTTCCAGAAGCAGTAACCATAAGCATACCTCCATTGGCACCTACGGTTTCATAATCTAAGTCAATTCCAACAACTGCATCAGCTCCTAACATTTGAGCTCTTTCAGACATCTCCTTCATAGCTATTTCTTTAGCTTCTCTTAGAACTTTTTCATATGATCCAGATCTACCTCCTACAATGTCTCTAATACCGGCAAAAAAGTCCTTAAAAATGTTCGCACCTATAATTGTTTCACCTGTAACAACACCTAAATATTCTTTAGCAGGTTTATTTTCTAATGATGGTGTAGTAGATAATATCATAATTATTCTTTGTCTTTATTTTCTTGTGCTTTCTTCATAGCCTCACCAATTTGATTACTAGCTGTAAAGCTCGCTACCATATCATTCAACATATTACTACCTGCTTGTGGTGAATTAGGTAATAAAATTAAGTTACTGTTCGTTTCTTCACCAATAGATTGTAAAGTATCGTAGTGTTGTGTAACAACAATTAATGCAGATGCTTCTTGGCTGTTAATACCAACTTTATTTAATACTTCTACAGATTCTTCTAAACCACGAGCAATTTCTCTACGTTGATCAGCAATACCTTGCCCTTGTAAACGCTTACTTTCAGCTTCAGCTTTTGCTTTTTCAACAATTAAAATACGTTGAGCATCTCCTTCAAATTGTGCTGCTATTTTTTCACGCTCAGAAGCATTAATACGGTTCATTGCTGCCTTTACTTGTGCATCAGGATCAATATCTGTTACTAAAGTTTTTATAATATCATAACCATAATCAGCCATTGCATCGTTTAATTCAGTTTTTACAGCAATTGCAATATCATCTTTTTTAACAAATACATCATCTAACTTCATTTTAGGCACTTCTGCACGTACTACATCAAAAACATAAGATGTAATTTGATCATGAGGATAATCTAGCTTATAAAAAGCATCATATACCTTATCACGAATTACTTTATATTGTACAGAAACTTTTAATTTCACAAATACATCATCCAAGGTTTTTGTTTCAACAATTACATCTAACTGTTGAATCTTTAAGCTTAGTTTACCTGCTATTCTATCAACAATAGGAATTTTTAATTGTAAACCAGAGTGACGAATGCTTTGAAAGCGACCAAAGCGTTCAACAATTGCAGCAGTTTGTTGCTTAACAATAAAGAATAATGATAAGAATACTAGAATACCGACAACAATTACCGGATACATGTAAATTGACATAGTTTTTAATTTTTAAAATGTTAGTAATTTTTTTTGATAAAGATACTACTTAATAGTAGATATTTATAAGACGAATTTTATTTGAATTGTTACAATTCTTTTTTAAAAATTATATTTGTAAAAAATCAATTATATGGAACTTATACAACAAAGCATAACAGAAATTTTAATTCTACTTTTTTTAATTGTTACTTTTTTACAATCAGGAATTGATAAAGTAACAGATTGGAAAGGAAACTTATCTTTTATTAAAGGACACTTTAAAGATTCTCCTTTAAAAAACTCAGTACCTCTTTTATTGGCAGTAATTTTAGCTATGGAATTATTAGCTGGTGCTTTAATGTTTGTTGGAATTTTTCATTTATCAACAACAGGTAATCATAATATAGCTTTAATAGGAGCAGAATTATCAGCAGTAACATTAATCTTTTTATTAATTGGTCAACGATTAGCAAAGGATTATGCTGGCGCTATGACATTAGCAGTTTACTTTATAATCGCAATTTTAGCAGTATATTTATTAAATAGATAAAAACTATTTTATTATTATTTAATGATAATATTTATTTATTAAAAAACCTCTTAAAAATTGACTTTTAAGAGGTTTTTTAATTTTAGTAAGGTATTTGTATATTATAATATAAAAAACTAGTTAAAATAGCTTTAAATTGAGTTTTATACATTTTTTATGATGTAAATTAAAGAAGAGTATTCACCAGAACGACTTGCCTTTACATTTGACTTTAATCCTGTTAAAAAAGCTTGAAATGGTCTTGATTTTTTTGTCTTATATTTTTCCGATAATAAAGAAACATAAAAAGAATCAAATTTCATTGGTAGTGTTTTTTTAACTTCCATTCCAACCAAAGAAAATATTTTTGAAATTGATGTTTTTGAAAAGTGCCATAAATGTCTTGGAACATCATAAGCAGCCCAAAACTCTTTGTAGTGTTTTGCATCAAAGCTTTGATAATTTGGAACAGCAATAATTAAAATACCGTTTGGTTTTAAAAGCAATTTTAATTGCTTTATATATTCCGTTAAATTAGGAATGTGTTCTAAGACATGCCAAAGTGTAATAACATCAAATTGTTTGTTTTCTATTTTTGAAAGATCTTCTAAAAGATGTATGTTTTTATTCTTAGCAAAAACTCTTGCTTTTTCAGATGGTTCAACACCAGTAATTTTCCAACCACCATTTTGACACACTTTTAAAAAATCACCTGTACCAGCACCGACATCTAAAATTAATTTGTCTTCTGTATTAAAAGAATTAATCAATTTTAGTTTTTTCTTTAAAGTATAGTTTTTTACAAATTGATATGTTTTATCAAAAAGAGAAGTCTTACTATCCGTATGTGAAATATAATCTTCACTAACATAGTATTTTTCTAAGTTATTAGGTACAGGAGAAGTTACTAACATATCGTAATCTTCATTTATCATAACCTCATAACTCTCTTTTGATACTGTATGGTCAATACAGTTTAAAAAAGGTTTTAAGTTCTTGTAGAACTCTTTTTCTGAAATCAAATTAATAAATTGTGTTGAGTGTTCCTTGTGGAACATTGGTTTTTGGTTAAACAATTATACATAAAAAAATAAAACGTTCCACATGGAACATTTTATTTTTTGTAAATCTAAATTAGAATTTATCTACCCATGTAAACAAGTAAGACAGAAATATCACTAGGTGAAACGCCACTTATTCTACTCGCTTGTGAAATTGAAGTAGGTTGTATTTTAGATAATTTTTCTCTTGCTTCATATGATAGAGATTTTACTTTACTATAATCAAATGTAGAAGGAATAGGTACGTTTTCTAATCTATTTAATTTGTCTGCATTATTCTTTTCTTTTTCGATATAACCAGAGTATTTTAAATGGATTTCAACTTGTTCTATAATTTCATTATCAATTCCATTTTCTTTAATATAGTTTTCAAGCTTATCAATAGATCTAAAATCAGAAAACGTTAATTGAGGTCTAGCAGCAATTTTATACAATTTCATAGATTGATTAATTGTTGCTAAATTTTTACTTTCTAAAATAGGATTAACATCTTCCTTAGTAATACTTAATTTAGTAATGAAGTCTATTAAGTTTTGAGTTTTATTCTTCTTCTCTTCTACCCTACCCATCCTTTCTTGAGAAGCTAACCCTAGGTTATAAGCTTTTTCCGTTAAGCGTAAATCGGCATTATCTTGTCTTAATAATGTTCTATACTCAGCACGTGAAGTAAACATTCTATATGGCTCTTCTGTCCCTTTAGTAATTAAATCATCAATTAAAACTCCAATATAAGCCTCACTTCTTTTTAAGATAAATGGTTCTTTATTTTGGGTTTTTAAAGCTGCATTTACACCAGCCATTAAACCTTGTGCTGCTGCTTCTTCATAACCTGTTGTACCATTAATTTGACCAGCAAAAAATAAGTTATTAATTAATTTAGTTTCTAAGTTATGTTTTAACTGAGTAGGTGGAAAATAATCATATTCTATAGCGTAACCATATCTAAAGAACTTTACGTTTTCAAATCCAGGGATAGCACGTATTGCTTTATCTTGAATATCTTCTGGAAGTGATGTTGAAAATCCGTTTACATAAATTTCAACTGTGTTCCATCCTTCTGGTTCCACAAATATTTGATGACGCTCCTTTTCTGCAAAACGATTAATCTTATCTTCTACAGAAGGACAATAACGAGGTCCTGTTGATTTAATTCTACCGTTAAACATTGGAGAACGTTCAAAACCCTCACGAAGTAAATCGTGTACTTCTGGATTGGTGTAAGTAAGGTAACAAGAACGTTGTTTTGTTAATGTTTTTGTTATTGGTAAATAAGAGAATTTTTCTGGAGAATCATCACCAGGTTGTTCAGTCATTTTAGAGTAATCTAAAGAGCGTCCGTCTACACGAGGTGGAGTTCCTGTTTTCATTCTGCCAGCTTCAAAACCTTTAGTAACTAAATCTTCTGTAATACCAGTTGAAGCTCCCTCACCTGCTCTACCACCACCAAATGTTTTTTCACCAATATGAATTAATCCATTTAAAAAAGTACCAGCTGTAACAATTACAGTTTTAGCTTTTATTTCTAAACCTAAAGCAGTTTTAACTCCTGTAATAGTATCACCATCAAACAATAATCCATTAACAGAATCTTGATAAAAATCTAAGTTTTCTGTTTGTTCTAACATCGTTCTCCAGCACTCTGCAAATTGCATTCTGTCAGATTGTGCTCTAGGACTCCACATAGCAGGTCCTTTTGATTTATTAAGCATTTTAAACTGTATAGCTGTCTTATCAGTTACAATAGCGCTATAACCTCCTAATGCATCAATTTCTCGTACTATTTGTCCTTTTGCAATTCCACCCATAGCAGGATTACAACTCATTTGAGCAATGTTTTGTAAGTTCATTGTAATTAACAAAGTGTGTGCTCCCATGTTTGCACTTGCTGCAGCTGCTTCGCTACCAGCGTGTCCACCTCCTACTACAATTACATCGTATGTTGTATTAAATAAACTCATTTTTTATAATCAGTTCCACGTGGAACTCTTTTTATTTTTTATCTAAAATTTCTAAACATTCATTTTCTTTAGAGCGCATAATTTGCTTCTCTTCGTCAGTTTTATCTTTGTATTTCATATAATGTAAAACACCATGAATTATCACTCGGTGTAATTCGTTTTCAAAAGAAGTATTAAATTCTTTAGCGTTTTCCTCTACCCTTTCTACAGAAATAAAAATATCACCACCAACTAACTTACCTAATGTATAATCAAAACTGATAATATCAGTAAAGGTATCGTGTTGTAAAAACTCAATATTAATTTTATGTAAATAAGCGTCGTCACAAAAAATATAGTTGATTTCTCCCAGTTCAAAATCTTCTCTTTCGATACATTCTTGTATCCATTTAGAAGTGTTTTCTTCATTGTTTAATTGAAACTCGGTTTCGTAATTAAATGCAATCATTTCTTTATATCAAATACTATTATTAATGTCTTAAAACTTAATTAAAAAGCAATAGTATTTATATAATCTAGAGGCTTTTTAATACGTTATTTTTTATCCTTTGGAAGGCTAAAGTACTCTTGAACCTTCTTTTTGTAATTTTGGCACAAAGGTAGTGATTGTCTGTTTAATATCTCTGTTTGGTTATAAAACAACTTTTTAAACTTCAATTCTTTTGTAGTATTGTTATTAAACTCCTGTAAATTGGTATTTGATTTACGCTGTTTATCTTTATTTTGTTCAAAAGTTGCTTTATCTAATTTAAGTAATTCATAGTTTAATTGCTGCATCCTATTAATGCTTTCTTGAGTAAACCCTTTTTCTAAAATTTCATTTTCTAATTGTTCCATTTCTTTTAATGCTTTTTTAGCATCACCATTCCCTCCTTTACCTTCTTTAATAGTATTTTCTAATTGTTCTCTTAGTTGAGATTGTTCTTTATAAATTTGATATAACTCACCATCTAAATCATCACTTTGTTCACCGTTTTGTCCTTCTTTTTCACCTTTATTTTTACCATCTTTTCCATTTTTAGGATTCCCTTGGTTTTTCTTTTGCATACCTTGTTTCATCTTTTCCATCAATTCATTTTGCTTTTGAATGATGTCTGGTAAACTAAATGATTTTCCTTTTCCCTTCCCTTTTCCATTACCAGGTTTAGGGTTCTGCATAGCATCTAAAGTATTACTTAACATATCTGCCAATGTATTAGCAGAGGTCATAACATATTGTTGATTTGATATACCAGTCTGAAAATAATTATCTGCAAAGTTTTCTAAAGATTGATCTAAACTATAATGAGCTTGTGCTAAGTGATCTTGTATTTTTGATGAGATGCTAGGAACACGCATAGAAAGCACAAATAAACTATCATCAATATGCTCAAAATAGGTTTTAAGTTGATGTTGTTTTTGAAGGTTTTTACCAAAGTTAGGATGTGATGAATTTGAGGAAGAAAACTCATTCATCAAAGCTTCTTGGTCGAAAGAAAATGTAATAAGGTTTTCTAAAATTTGACGCAAACCTTCCATGTTTTCCTCTTCCATTTCAGCGCTCATTGATTGCATAGATTGTTGCATTTTCTGACTCATTTGCTGCATTTTTTTAGCAGCTTTTTTCTGACTTTTTTTAGTTTCAGAAGCGTTATTTTTTTCTAAGTTTTCTTCTGCTTTATTTAATTCTTCTTGAGTCTGTTTTTCTAAATCTTCCATAGAAGGCATTTCCATTGGTTGTTTCAACTTCTTATTATCTTTTTCTAAGTCGTCTAATTCTTTTTTCGCTTTTTGAAACTCCTCATTAATCTGTTGTTGTTCTTCCTTATTAGTTTCTTTGTTACTTAACTCTTGTTGTTTTTTAGATAAATCATCAAGCTTGTTTGCCAACTGATTCATTTTTTGCTCCACATAAAAACGCTTAGTCATTTCTAAAATACGTTCTAAACTACGCTCCTGTTGTTTATTTTGTTCCGCTAGTTCTTTTGTCTTTTTAATTAAATCTTCTTTCTTCAGTTTATCTGCTAGCTTATGTAATTCGTCCAGTAATTTTTGTTGTTTCTCTAATTTTTTTAACTCTTCAATACGCTTTTTAAGGTCTTCTTTTTTCTGTTCTAAGCTTTCATTTTCTTCTTTCTTTTCAGAAAAATTCTCTTGTAATTTTTGCGTTTGACGTTGCATCATTTGCTTGTATTGCTCCTGACGCTTTATTAAATTTTGAATTTTCTTTTGATCATTCCAGTTAATATTCTTCTTATTCTGTAAATCAAACTGAATCTTTTCTAAATCTTTCTTACTTTTTTGTTGTTGATCTAATGAATTAGTAATGTTTTCAATGTAGTTTTTTTGCTCTTGTAATAGTTCTTCTTCTATCTCCTCCTCCGTTTTTTGTCGATAGCTAAACTTTCTACTCATGGCTTTTTTACTACCATTTACAATATCATTATCGTATACTTGAAAGTACATTTCATAGTCTATTCCCTCTTTTAAATCTAAATTTCCAGGAAACTCAAAATAAAAGGTTTGAATATTTTCTTTATTTATATTAATTAACTGATTACCAGTATTTTGATTATTGTTTTTGTCATAATAAACCAATTCTAACCTCTTAAAACCATAATCATCAGCAATTTGACCTACAAACTGTGCATTTCCTCTTGAAATACTATCAATATTTGAATTTACATTAATAGTTGGATATTCATCTTTAGTCACATTAATAGAAAACTGTAGCTGTTCGTAATCTGTTAGATTTTTGTTAGATGTAGTTATTTGATAGTTTGTATTATTTAAAACACGTTTTGTAAACTCAAATTCGTTGTTTTCTTTTTGATTAAAATTTGTTCTTTTCTCTTTTTCTATGAAGGTAACTGTATCGGTTTCAGAAGTTTTTATGTCCCATTTTATAATTGTTCCTTGTGGAACATTTAAGTTTCCGGTGTTGTTAATCGTTTCAGAAGCTTTACCTATGTATGAAGGGTAAGTTAAGTTTAATGCTATATTTTGAATAGATGGAGTTTTAATAATTGTTATGTTATACTCATTAGATTCAATTCCGTTGGCACTAGCATAAAAAGTAATAGGGTTTTGAACTTCAGAAAACGTATATGAAAACAAACCATTTCCTTCACTTTCCATAAAGTATTGTTGATTATTAAAATGAATTTTGGTTTCCTGAGGTATTACCTCCCCTTCTGTTTGTAAGTAAACGGTTATATCTTTTCCTTTAATAACACGTAAATCTTTTGCTGTTAAATTAAAATAAAAAGGAGCTGGAGGGTTATATGCTACTGAATGATTTACTACACGATTAAAACTTTGTGAAAGTTTACTAGAAGTTCCTGTAAGCATAGAAATTCCCCAAATTAAGAAAGGAATTAAAGCATATTTTACATACTTTTTGTTTCTACTAAAGTCAATGGCCTTATTAAAAGAAACAGGCTGTAATTCTTTTGATTTTTGCTCAATGCTTGCAGCTAATAAATCAGATTGCTGATTGTTTTGCTGTAATTGTAAAACGTTTAATAGTTTGTCTTTTACTTCAGGAAAATGATTTCCGATAATTTTAGAAGCCTCTTCAAAAGAAATTCCTTTTTGTAGCCCCACTATTTTAAAAATAGGAAAACAAATAAAACGGAAAAATAAGAATGCTTCTACTGCAATAAATAACCAAAATAAAATAGTTCTAGCAGTTGGTTTTAACCATAAAAAATATTCAATAAACAGTGTAAATAGTAAATAAATCAATCCTAACGAAAAAAATAAAATGCTTCCTTTTATCAATTCGTTTGTGTAAAATTTCTTACTAAACAGCTCTAGTTTCTGTTGTATTTTATTAAAATCTCCCATATCTAAGTATAAAAATACATGTTTTATGAGGAAATCTTAGTTAAAGATTTATTTAAACACTCATATTTCATTAATAAACTACTTTAAATACGTTATTTGAAGAAAAAATAAGGATTTACCATACCTTTTATAAGGTAAAAAAAACGATGAGTATATAAAGTTGAATTAAATTGCTAGTACCAATTTTAAAAACTTTAAAGATGTTAAAAAACATTTCAAACTTAGGTATTCTGCTTAATAAGGTAGATCAAAAAAATATTAATGGAGGTTTCTTTTCAGGAAATAACGAGTGTGATATAACAGGGTGTTATGAAAGTTATCCCGGAGGAAACGGTTATGTTGGTCGTGGTGAAGGAAATCCATGTGCTTTTGATACACCTTATGGTATGAGTTGTTCAGGAATTATACAAGATGGTTTGTGTTGTATAAGCTAAGATCCAGAAAATGTATGAAAGCAGTATTTATTTAAATGCTGCTTTTTTTGTGAAGTGTAGTTCAAATAATAAGTACTTTTTGTAAGGAACAAAAGCTTTTGTAAACTAACTAAAAAATATTTTCAGCATGAAACAACTAGTTATACCAGTATTATTTTTAATTACACTTAATGTTTTTTCTCAAAGTCCGTGGACAAAAAACAAAAACGAAGGATATATTCAAGCATCATTTACCTCAATTGGAAGCTATGATAAAATTTATGGGAATCCAGATTATAAGCCTCAACGAGAAATTACTGATAATACATTACAATTATATGGAGAATATGGTGTAACAGATAAAACAACATTATTTGCTAACATTCCTTTAAAAATGGTGAAAACAGGTGATTTTACAGAAGACATGTCAGTAATTTTTCCTTCTTTTACTATCGATGAAGCTTCAGAAACTTTGTTAGGAAATATCCAATTAGGAATAAAACACAACTTTTATAATAATAAATGGTTGCTTTCAGGACAACTTTCTATAGAAGCAAATACAAGTACCTATAAAGAAAATTCAGGATTACGAAGTGGTTATGATGGATGGACATTTACACCGTTATTTTTAACAGGTAGAGGTTTTGACTCATGGTATATACAGGCTTTTACGGGTTTTGATATTAGAACAAATGATTATAGTTCTAACTATAAACTAGGAGGAGAAATAGGGTATAAAGCTTTAAATTGGCTATGGATAGCTGGTTTTTTAGATGGTGTTGCTTCTTTAAAAAATGGTGATGTTGTGTTACCTCAAGAAAACTTAGCTACAGGTTTGTATGTAAATAATCAAAGCTATGCTGCATTTGGATTCAAGTTTATTGGAGAGTTTAATAAATCATTTGGTGTTAATGTAGGATTTGGCGGAGCCTTTGCTGGAAGAAATGTTGCTAAAGCTCCAGCTTTGAGTTTTGGATTATATCATAAGTTTTAAAAAAGTATGGATTATCCTTACCTTTTGTAAGGCAAAATCACTGAAGAATTTTTAAAGTTGAATTAAATTGCTAGTACTAATTTTAAAACTTTAAAAGATGTTAAAAAACATTTCAAATTTAGGTACTACCCTAAACAAAAAAGAACAAAAAAATATTAACGGAGGTTTTGGACTTACCAGATGTAGATACGACCAAGATTGTCCAAGAAGAGACATGTACTGCTTTCATGGCTATTGCCAATATAAATAATTAAAAAAAGAATCTAAAAAGTAAGGTTTTTCCTTACTTTTTGTAAGGAAAAATCAACTAAGAGTCTTAAAAGTTGAATTAAATTGCTAGTACTAATTTTAAAAACTTTAAAGATGTTAAAAAACATTTCAAGCTTAGGTAGTACACTAAACAAAAAAGAGCAAAAAAACATTAATGGTGGTTTTGGCGGAGGAACTATGCAATGCTCTTCAAATAGTGATTGTGATATTCTTAATTCTTACCCAGGAATGGAAAATGAACGTTTCTTTTGTTATTGGGGTTATTGTCAAATATCTTAAAACATTTTATGTTGAAGAATATTTCAAATTTAGGTAGTACGCTAAACAAAAAAGAGCAAAAACTTATTAATGGAGGTTCTCTAATTTTTTGTTCGGTTTGTGTAGATTTTTGTAGATCACAAAATTTTCAAACTAAGGAAGAGTTTAGTGCTTGTTTTTATGATTGTAAACAAGATATGTGCTAAGAAACAATAAGCGGACTTCGGTTCGCTTTTTATATTAATCTATAAATTAAAAAATTATGTTAAAGAACATTTCAAAAACTGGTAAATTACTTAGTAAAAAGGAACAAAAGATAATTAAAGGAAACGGAGGATGCTTTCCTCTTGAGCCTTGTGATGTGGGTTACGTGTATGATTTCACAGCTTGTGCATGTGTTCCAGATAACTCATAAAAATTATTTTAAAAGCGAGTTAAACTCGCTTTTTTTCTTTTTTCTCTTTCCTCCTTTTTCTTTTCTATTAACATAAAACTATCTTTGCGCTTTCAAATCAATAAAAAAATGACTGAGAACGTAAGAGTACGCTTTGCTCCGAGTCCGACAGGACCTTTACACATAGGTGGTGTAAGAACTGCTTTATTCAATTATTTATTTGCTAAAAAACATAACGGAACCTTTGTTTTACGTATTGAAGATACGGATCAAACACGTTATGTAGCTAATGCAGAACAATATATCATCGATTCGTTAGAATGGTGTAATATTCCATTTGATGAAGGCCCAGGTAAAAACGAAAAATTCGGACCTTATCGTCAGTCAGAACGTAAAGATTTGTATAAAAAATATGCCGATCAATTAATTGAAAGCGGTTGGGCATATTATGCTTTTGATACAGCTGAAGAGTTAGATGCACATCGTAAAGATCATGAAGAAAAAGGAAAAAACTTTATTTACAACTGGCATAATCGTCAAAAATTAAACAATTCGTTGGCTCTTTCTGCTGATGAAGTAGCAGCTAAGATTAATGCAGGAGAAAAATTTGTGATTCGTTTTAAAACTCCACAAGATGAAACGTTGATTTTACAAGATGAAATTCGTGGTACGATTAAAGTTGAAACAAACACTTTAGATGATAAAGTATTATTTAAATCTGATGGTATGCCAACCTATCACCTAGCAAATATTGTAGATGACCATTTAATGGAAATTTCGCATGTAATTCGTGGTGAAGAATGGTTACCTTCTCTCCCACTTCATGAATTATTATATCGTGCGTTTGATTGGAAAGCACCAAAATTTGCACACTTACCATTAATTTTAAAACCAGTAGGAAAAGGAAAATTAAGTAAGCGAGATGGTGATAAGTTAGGTTTTCCAGTATTTCCGTTAGAATATACAAATGAGCAAACAGGAGATGTTTCACGTGGATACAAAGAAGACGGTTATTTTGCTGATGCATTTATAAATATGTTAGCATTCTTAGGATGGAATCCTGGAACAGAACAAGAAATTTTTAGTTTAAAAGAACTAACAGAAGCATTCGATTTAGCGCGCGTAAGTAAATCAGGAGCTAAGTTTAGTCCAGATAAAACCAAATGGTTTAATCAGCAGTATTTACAGCAAAAATCTAACGAAGAACTTACAGCGTTATTCTTGCCTATTCTTGAAGAAAAAGGTATAACTACAGATAAGGACCGTACAGAGAAAGTAGTTTCGTTAATAAAAGAGCGTGCAACGTTTGTAGCTGATTTTTGGGAGTTATCTAGCTTTTTTTATCAAAACCCTTCAGAATACGATGCAAAAGCGGTTAAAAAGCAATGGAAAGACACTACGAGTGAGTTAATGCAAGAATTAGTAGAAGTAATTTCTAAAATAGAAGATTTTTCAATTGAAAATGCCCAAACTGAAATTAAGGGATGGATTACCTCAAAAGAAATAGGTTTTGGTAAAGTGATGCAACCACTTCGTTTGAGTTTAGTTGGTAAATTGGCAGGACCCGATTTATTTGATATCATGACAATGATAGGTAAAGAAACTACCATAACAAGAATACAAAACGCGATTAACGCATTATCATAAAAATAAAAAAGCCGCTTTTTAAGCGGCTTTTTTTATATTAAATAAGAAGGTTTAAAACATACAACCTCCTAAATGTTTTGCAGCATTACGACCATTATTACCACCGCCATTATTCCAGTTTAATTTAAATACAACACCTAAAGTTCCTTGAATATGTGAACGCATACTTTCGTAACCTTCAAAAGAGTGTTTATAATATAATTGCGGATTAATACCAATATTATCGCTAACCCAGTAAATTCCACCAGCACCAACATTAAGAGTAGGTGTCATTTTACGTTCAGAGTCAACTACACTTCCTCCTATAAAAACATACGGAGCAAACTTGTTAAACATAGCATTCAAGTTATAACGAAACGAAGCATCCATAGAAAAATACTTTGCTGAATTTTTAATAAAACCAACATCATCAATAGTATTAAAAGACATAGCACCGTCTAAAGAAAAACGATCACCAATAGGCATGGTTAAACTTAAAGTAGGTACTTGAAATAAGTATTGATCACCAATAAATGCGGCATCACTTTCACTAAATTTCGTTATTCCGAAACCTACACCTATTTGCCAAGAGTCGTTTAAGTTTTGAGAAAAAACGGATGTTGTTAAACAAGTAAAGATTGCTATGAATAAAATTTTATGTTTCATCGGGAGATAAGTGTTTAGAGTAATAACTGGTTTAATAAGTTTTTAGTATAATTAAATTAATTGGCATTCACCTTTTTAATAGCTGCGGTAAAATCATCTAAGTCGTTATCGTTTAAAACTAAATGAACGGCTTCATCACAAACTTTCTCAGCATTCTCAGCAGAGAAATGCAAAGCTACTGCAATTTTACGAAGTATGCCAACTTCCTCTTTGGCTACATCTTCATCAGCAAAAATCATTCTTGTTAAACGATATAAGCGCTCAATACGCTCGTCGTAACTTACTGGGGCGTTTATTGGGTATTTTTCAGGACTTTTTAAGATTAGCTTATATTCCTCTTCACTAATATTTAATTTTTTTGCAGCTCTGTCTAATAATAACTGTTCTCCTTCTGAAATAATTCCATCAGTCTCAGCAATTTTTACTACACTAGCAAAGTGCCCTATTTCTTGTTTATGTTTTCCGGTTGAATATAAATCTGATATTGACATAATTTTTTTGTTTTTTTTAGATTGAAAGTAAGTGGTATTTATTTAGAAGCAAAGTTTAAATAAAGTCACATAAATACCGCCGAAAGTTAACAATTCTAACCAAAAACAAAGTATTATTTTTTCTTATTATAATTTAAAAACATATAAAAACTACTAATAAAAAACAGCTGTTTTTTAGATGTTTTAAAGAGTTTTTATTTTTAGTTAATACAAATGTTTATACTAGTGTTTTTTTATTCTTTAAAATAGCGATTATGGAGGTTTTAATAAAAAAACACAGAAAAACGAAACCTTAATAGAGGATATTTATAAAATACACGAAAAGAATCAATAAATCTTAATTTAGTTTTTCGTTTTTAAAATTACTAACTTGTAGCATATGAATTTTCAATCTTATCAAAAATGAAAACGGTATATACTATTTTAATTTTTTTAGTTTCGGTTACGTTTAGTTTTTCACAAAATAATGAAGTAATACAAAAAGAGGTTAATCAACAAATATGGCAACCATTTAAAAAATCTTTTGAAGCTAGAGATTGGAATACATTTAATAGTTTACATACTAATGATGTTTTAAGAGTTAATAAGTATGGAATTCGCATAGGAGAAGAATACAAAACATCGGTACAAACATCATATCAAAAACCAACGACTAAGAAAAGACAAATAGATTTTTGTTTCAATCAAAGAACTTATAAAGAAAGTACTGGATACGAAGTAGGTTATTACCGAATTATATACACTGAAAAAGATAAAGAACCACGTATTGTATACGGAAGGTTTCACGTGTTACTTAATAAAAATAGTGGTGTATGGTTAATTTCGCAAGACTGGGATACTGATACTATGAATGGAAAGCCAATTACTAAAGAAGATTTTGAATCAGGTAAATGTTTGTAAATTAGACAGCAATTTTTAAGTTGTTTTATCCTTCATTTGTCATTTCGATTGTAAGAAGAAACCTGTCAAAACTTTAGTAGTAAAAATCCTATCAAAACTGAAATTTAACTTTAAAATCGTATTTAATTAAAAATTAAATAACTAACAAAAACGCCACTTTTTTCATCTGTTAAAGTATTGTAAAATTTAGTTCCTACTAAGTATAAAATCTGATCGAAAACGTAAATTTGCGTAGAGTTTTGCGCAGAGTTCCCCACGATTGTTAATTACTTCAGCCTTAAAAAAGAATTGCAAAAACATTGCTGTAGTTTCTATTCAGTCACTCTTCTCAAAAAAATTGAAAAGAAAACTAAAAATTTTATTGTAAATGAATCAATTTGATAAGCATCAAATCATTCCTTTTTATTTAGGGAATGAAGCCTCTATTAAAGAAGCTTTAGCAAAGTACAAAGAGTTATTAGACAGCAACAAAGCAGTCATAAACCAAGTATTTGATGTAGAGTTTAAAATTATTGAAAACGATACCCAACGTCGTATTCAAGTAGCAGACACCAACAATCAAAAGTTGGTAAAAAGCGCACTGAACATGGGACCAGATGGAGGTTCAAGTTATTACCCAGAACATATTGGAGATACTGATGAAATTTATATTTCTGAAGTACTCTTTTTTGCCATTGCACTGGAGTATCCTTCATTAAAAGAAGCAGTTGTTATTACAGCAAAAGCAATTGTAGCGTATAGTAGACGCTTTAATGATACCTGGAATTTATGGATAGACGATATGCGTGTTTTTGGTATTGAAGCTCTCTATATGCTCGCACGAACAAATGCTAGTTATACTTACTTACTATCGCAATTTTTAATTCCTTATTGGGATGACGAACATGCTGTTGGTTACGAAGAATATTTACGCGATTTATTCGGAATAAATGGATGGAGCAGACCTATGATTAAGGCTTTTATTTGGTGTGATAATAGTTATTTTAGACAAGCTATTGCAACATCACAAGAAGAATCATTAGGAAATTATTTAAAAGTAAATCCAGAAGAATATAACTATTTTAAACAAGCACTTAAAGAACGATTAATAGAAGAACCAGTACTATTACCCTATAGTGATAGTGACCCAGAAGAAGTACACCCTGTATTAGATATTTATTTCAGCTTAGTAGTGGTTGCCGAAGAATGGGCAGAGTCAATAGAAGACAATGAAGAGGTATTACAAGAACATTTTATTGAAGACACTTTAGAAAATGAAGCACTTGATTTAGAAAAAAGTATAAAAAATACACTTCAAAAACCTTTAAGTAAAATTAGTGAAGAGGCACAAAGAGAAAAAGACGAAGACGAAGAAAGAGAAGCCTATTTTGATAATTATGAATATGGAGATGGGTTAAAAAGTGTAAAAGAGTTAATCTTACACCTAAATCGCGGTGCAGATCTTTGGAAATATGTGCAAACAGGTCAACATAAAGATGCCTTAAAAGATTTACCTCAGACTGATTTATTACCTTTGGCTAAAGAGCATGCTCGTGTTATGCACTTAAGAATGATGTATTTCACAGGTGGTTATCGTGATGAAAATGAAGTTCGTGAATCTCTAGAAAATATTATTAGTGATGTTACAGCAGAACTATTATCGTTTGAAGAAGAAGATATTGAAGAAATTTATCAAAACGGTCTAATCCTTACAATCAAAACACGACCAACTGGCGCAGCAGAGGATACTGAAGTAGAACAAAGGCAACAAGTACGTAACGCTATGTATTTACGTATACTAGATGTGTTCTATTACGCATTTGGTAAAAAACCGTTTGATGACGATATTAAAGAAATTGTAACTAAAAATGATCCTTTATTAACTGTTGAGGAATATCAGCAACGTTACTATTCTCAGCTTTCAAAAGAAGCAACACTTGAAGAAAAAGAAAAGCACGAAAAAAACATCATAATAGAAGTATTACAAGAGTTTGCAGATCTTGATACAAAACTAAGTAAAAAGAATTTTGACGATGCAGCTTTTGTTTTTGAAGAAAAAAGAGAACGTCGCGATTGCTCTTGGTGGCCAAAAGATAACATAGGCTGTTGTGCTTTAGCAACGCACCTACTCTTTCAAGACTTTCAACAACGTGTAGGTGATCAATATACCCAAGACTTATTTAATTATATCAATGAAAATGTTTGGGCGCTGATGGCTAAAATGGTAAAAGAATCATTGGTAAACCCTATTGATGAAAAGGATAAAGACTTAGATACTATCAAAGAGCAAGCTTTAGCTTATATCACAGATGCAAACACTACATTAACAGAAGAAGAAGCATTAAAAACCTTTAAAAAAGTCTTACGAGTAGACAAAAAAGAAGAAGCAAGTGCTAAACAAAAAAAGTACGATTTATTCGATAATGCCTATGAAGACAACCAACGTACTGTACTTACTTGTTATTGGTTATCGCAAATGCCACTACCAAGTCAAAAACAAGGAAAACGATTATGGAAATTGTGGGTAGCCTTAGCTCCGCAAAGAGTAATACAATTTTTAGCAAAAATAAACGCAGACGATGAATATGATTACACATTTGAGAAGCCTATAAAAGAAATTGATTTTTACGACAGAATTGAAAGAAATGGAGTGCCTAAAGCACAAAGTATTGCTTTTCAAATGGTAGTAGCCCAAAAAGAGTTTCATAATAGTTGGGAAGGAGATAAAGCTCCTTATTTAGTATGGTTAGATAAGTATAATGAAATAGACAGTACAGCAACTGGTATGTTTGATGTAATGGATAAAAAACGTGCAATAGCCTTAGACCAAGGAATGCATTATATCGAAGCAAATAGACGAATTGAATATTTTATCGACTTATCACTACAAAATGAGCGTTTTCCTTTTAACCAGCCAGAAGCATTTAAAGAAACACTAGGTAAATTGTTTCAAGTAAATTTAGTACCATGGTATAAAAGACTATCTGTATACGACGACAATACATGTAAAAATTATCATAATTATTACAACAACGACAATGAAGAAATTAGTGCTTTAGAGAAATTACCAATATCATTTCATCCAAATGCAGTTACCAATCTTTCTACAAAAATTAACGATTACAACCAAGTTCAATTACTCCAAAAGAAAGGAGAAAAACTCGTTATTTTACAACTAGATAAAGAGTATAACGACCATAGATTTGAAGACTCGCAAATAACACCCGAAAAAGTATCGCTACCTTTTGGTCAGTTTGTGTTATTTCCCGAAGAAATAGATACAGATACAATTTTAAGCGCCATTCGTAACCAAACTACCGATGCGGAAGATGTTGAATTGTTAGTTACTAAATTACAGGAGTATTTAAATGATGAGGTGAGTTACGCAGATATGACATCACTATGTAATAAAATGCTTAAAAAAGAAGATTTCAACGTCTATGATAGAAATTATTCAGCGATGACAATTCAGCAATTTATTTGGATGCTATCAGAAGAAAAACAACATCGTTTTATCAAACTTTTTGCAAACCATAGTCTTGAAGGAACCCAAATGCTAACGAGAGATTTCACCAAAGCATTTTTACGAATGAAAGTACGTGAAAAAGAAGTTAGTTTAGAAGAAATAAGAGAAAAATCAGAAGAAGATGAGTATAAAGAAGCAGCATTTACATACTTACTAAATCTTTTAGATTCTCTAGAAATAAACCCATTATACATTGCAGATATAGCGCTTGATGATTATAGTGATACCTCAATAAATTGGTTTATTGCTTTAGGAGCAGAAAAACTGTTTGACCTATCACAAAACTTCTCAGTAGATAAACGTGTAGAATTGATAGAAATGCTTTCTGAATCTGAAGAAGCTACAAACGTTTTAAAACCCTTTTTAGAAGATGCATCCAGGATTGTAAGAGATGCTACAGAAAGTGTCTTAAACACTTCAGAAATGATGTAAAAAACAAAAAAGCTGTCTATTTAGGCAGCTTTTTTTATGTTTTAACTTGTCATCGTCATTGCGAGCGATAGCGAAGCAATCTTTAAATCGTGTGTTTCCAACTAACAGATTACTTAGGTCACCTACTCTTTCGAAATAACGTTGAGGTGGTATAACTGATTAAAATAAGGGAATAAAAGCATAAAAATAATTTTCAAAATACCTTATTTTTATGAGCAGAAGCTTTAAAACCAGCCTATGAACAACGAGAAGAATTCTGAAACTTGGAAAAAACTCTACCAAAACTCACAAGAACTTACCAAACCAACATCAATAGACAACATACTTTCTGATGACGATGTAATCTTTTTAAAACAAGAATTAAAAAACATCATCAATCGGTTTTTAGACAAAGGAGAATTACACAAAGGCATCAAAGTATACATAAACCACGAGCTTCAAAACGGAATAGCAGAAGAAATGGCTGCTAATAGACCCGAAGAAAATGAAACTATTGAGCAGTGGTGTATGAAGCTCTTTGGAGATCAAAAATTCGGAGTTGTTTTCAATAGTTTAGAAACGTTTAGTAATGAGTTTACAGAGAGAATGTGCCATATAGTTGCCCCACTACTCCAAAAAGCAGGTATGCCGTTGGGCGGACTTTCTTTTTTGTTTTTTATGGGAAATTATGGTTTTACCCCTTTCGGAATTCATAAAGATGCTAAAGGAGAAGATGGTTTTTTGTTTCACTTAGGCCCAAATGATAAAGGTTTTTACACTTGGGATATTGAAGAATACAACCAAATAGAACACCATACCAAAGTGTTCCACGAGGTAGAAGCAATGTTACCAACATCCACAAAATATCCGTTAAAAGAAAAATCGACCATGTTTATTCCACATCAGGTGTATCATATTGCAAAAACTGATGAGTTTTCGCTGAGTGTGGTAATGGATTACATCAATCCGTCTAGAGATTATTTAGAAAAAACGATTGCTGCACAAATAGCCGCAAGTGAGTTAACTAAAAATCCAAAAGTAGGGTACTTATCACCCGTAGATATTACAACCGAAGAATTGGATTGGAATAACTTATTAAACCCAAAAACATGGGAAAATAAATACAAAAATGCACTTACAAAATACATAACCAAACTAAAAAGTAACGCAGGAGTTTTACAACCTTCGATAGTTGAAAACAAAGAAGGGTTGCCCAATCCACCATTTCAAATTAAGGGAAAAACAATTTTTCCGTTGTTGTTACATACAGAAAACACAGAGAAAACCTGTATTATGGCAAGAGGAAATGAGGTTATTGTTAGTAATAACTCACAACTAAACACAATTATAAAAAAACTAAACACAGGAGAAACCATAAGTTTTGACGAACTACAAAACCACCTCACTCCTACTTGGGAATTGATGGATGTATTTGATTTTGTAAGTCAGTTAACACGAGTTGGAGCGATTACTATTTGTAAGGAATAAAGCCTTTTTTTGTACAAACTTTTTAAAGTTATTTTTTTTCTTGTACATCAAGATCGCTCCGTTTGATGTACAAATAAATTTTTTAAAAATATTTTCTTGTACACAGGCTGTACAAACTTTTTTCTACAAAAAAAATCCTTGTACAACATAAGAAAGACGTTGAGGTTGTATGGTTTCCCGTAATTTCGACCGTAGGGAGAAATCTGCTTAATTTGAGTAGGAAACACTCTTTTAAATACCTAACACGCGACTGTAAGATTTCTCAGTCGTGCCTCCTTCGAAATGACGTAATGAGTTGTCATTTAGAGCGATAGCGAGAAATCTGTTTAATTCTAGTTAGAAGCATTATTGAAAATACCTAATAGACCATTATAAGATTTAGCTCCGCTGAACCTTAAGGTTTCTCAGTCGTCACTTTCTTCGAAATGACGTTTATAATTTTTTATATCTTTAAAAGAAAAATGCTAGAAAATTACGTTGTATACATCATTACAAATAAGAATAAGACCACGTTATATATTGGTGTTACCAACAACCTTCAAAAACGATTATCGCAAGATTATTTTGATAGTGAACATGCTAAAAAATCCTTTGCAGGAAAGTACAACTGCTATTATTTAGTTTATTATGAAACTTTCTAGAGCGTAAACGAAGCAATTCACCGAGAAAAAGAATTGAAAAAATGGCGCAGAGAAAAGAAAGAAAATTTGATTAATAGTTTTAATCCTGAGTGGCACTTTTTGAATAATGAGGTTTTTTAAGCAATACTTTTTATTACTACTGTCATTTCGAGCGATAGCGAGAAATCTGCTTAATTTTAGTCACAAATACCCTTTAAAGTAACTAACACACAACAATAAGATTTAGCTCCGCTGAACCTTGCGGTTTCTCAGTCGTGCCTCCTTAGAAATGACGTTGAGGTTGCATGGTGTCCTGTCATTTCGAGCAATAGCGAGAAATCTTTCTAATTTTAGTTAGAAACACTCTTTTAAGTACCTAACACACGACTATAAGATTTCTCACTTCCGTTGCACTCCAGTTCGAAATGACGTTGAGGTTGCATAGTATCCTGTCATTTCGAGCGATAGCGAGAAATCTCACTCACGGGAGTTACAAATACACTTGAAAGTGCTCAATACACAAGAATAAGATTTCTCACCTCCGTTGCACTTCAGTTCGAAATGACGTTGAGGTTGCATTGTATCTTGTCATTTCGAGCAATAGCGAGAAATCTCACTCATGAGAGTTACAAACACTCTTAAAAGGAACAAACACCCTTACGAACTCACACACAAATAAATAACCCTTGCCTCCCTCCTCTTTTTTTACTATGTTTAACACGCTAAAAAAGTAAAAAGTAGTACCACCCCTTATCTCAACTATTTTTTATAAACAACAAGTAACAACAAACACTTCTTTATGGATTACCGTAAAGGTTTTTGGTTATATGTGTGTATTTATGTCAATGAATCATTAAAATAATATAAGATTTATGGAATTAGAGAAATTAATAGCTTCATCATATGGAGTAGAAGACCTAATTTTTGCAGGTCACAGTTTAGATATTGAAAGAGCTTCAAAATCGATAGTTGTAGCTAATGAGGAAGAAATAGGAATGGAAGAGTTTTTAAAGAAGCATAGAGAGTTTTTAGAAAGTAAAGGTTGTTGTTTAGACCATATTGAAGGGCAGTTAAAAAGAGTTCAAAGAATAGACTTATATTTTAAGTTTGACTAGGGATAAATAATATAAATATGGAGGTAGATTGGATTAAATGTGAAAATAATAACTGGTGTAATTTCTCAACAGTGAACTTGAATCATGAACACTTTAATGATTTGAAAGGTGTTTATATTATTTGGTCTGGAGAAACTGTTGTAAGGCTAGGAAGTGGAAGTATAAAAGATAGGATAGCAGACCATCGTAACAATTCAGAAATAACTACTTATTCAAAATTGAAGGTTACTTGGGCAAAGATTAATGGAAATAAAATGCAAGGAGTTGAAAAATATTTGTCTGATATTTTAAATCCTAAAATAGGTGAACGATTTCCTGATAGAACACCTATCAATGTGAATTTTCCATGGAGTTAATATATTTTTTAAAATTTTAATTTTATAGAAAAAGAGTGTTTACAGGAACTGAAAAGTTAAGAATAAAAACCAAATGACAAACAAACAAGTAAATGATCTTATAGAAAAAAATGAATCTAGTGATTTTCTAAAAAAAGTAGAGGTTAATATTAATTTACAAAAAGTAAATATTTCTACTAAATTAACTGGATTATTTGAGTTGTTTATATATGTGAGAAAGCAAAGAAATGGTTGGAATAAGATTGAAACGGAAATACCAACGAACTTAACTGTAAGTATAGATTATTTTAACAAATTCTTAGATAATATTGAAACGCTACTTGGTAAAGAAAATGCAGAAAACAGCTGGTATAATCTTATAGAAAACCCTTTTTTGACCTCTGGAAGATATTCTCAATTTAGCATGTCAAATATATTTACTTATGATTCATCAATAACTTCTTTCTTAATTAATGTTAATATATTTGGTAGTGAGTGTTTTAATGGTGCTTATGATTATATTTATGATAACATTAATAATAATAAAATAAAAAATAAACTTTATTATAAAGGAATTCAAAAAGCATATGAATTTGAAGATCAGGACCCTGATAAAAAAACAAGTAGAGTAAGAAATGAACGTAGTAACTTGAGTCGTTTGAGAAATGATTTTAGACAATTATTTATAAATGCAGAAAAATCATTTTTTGAGAAGATTGAAAATCAAGAGAATCAATTTGAAAAACAAAAAAAGGAAATTTTAAAATGGTTTGAAAAATCCCAAATAAAAGAAGATGAGCGTTTTAATAAAAGTATAGATAATTTTAAAAATCAACAATTAAAAAACCTTGATAAGATTGGAGAGCTAGAAAGTTTATACTCTAATAAGTTAATGTTATCCAAACCTGCTGAGTATTGGGATGAAAGAGCACAAAAGTTAAAAAAGGAGGCAAGTTTATGGATTAAAAGCTTAAGTCTTTCAATAATATTAGCATTAACAATATTATTACTAATAATATTTAAAATATCAGATAATACCATTATTGAATTATTTTCTAATGTAGGGAGCGGTATAAAGTGGTCAATTGTCTTTATTTCAATAATTTCACTTTTAGCTTTTGGAATCAAAATTTTTTCAAAGCTTACTTTTAGTTCATATCACTTAGCTAGAGATGCAGAAGAAAGAAAACAATTAGTTTATGTATATTTATCATTATTAAATGAAAATGCTATTTCTGAAAATGAGAGGATAATAATTTTACAATCTTTGTTTAGTAGATCAGAAACAGGTCTTTTAAAGGATGATTCATCTCCAACAATGCCATCAACAAGTCTGCTAGAGAAAGTAATTTCAAAAAGCAACTAGCATTTAATAGTAAATTTTCAAGTACAGTTTTTTTAGAATAAAAACAAAAAATAATCCTCGTACATTTGCGTAAAATTTTTGTACGTTGAGCAAGCAAGCAATTGTAAACCAATACCAACAATCTGATAATGTAAAACAGATTGTAAATCAGCTTCAACAAGAACAACACTATTTTCAAATTACGAATTTGGTCGGTTCTTCGTTGTCTTTTGTCATTTCTGAAACTTTTAAACAAGCCGATAAACCTTACTTGTTAATTTGTAACGACAAGGAGGAAGCCGCTTACTATCTAAACGATTTAGAGCAGTTATTGGGCGATAAAAACGTGTTATTTTATCCGGGTTCGTATCGTAGACCCTATCAGATAGAAGAAACCGACAACGCTAATGTACTGCTGCGTTCAGAGGTGTTAAACCGTATCAATTCTCGTAAAAAACCTGCGATTATTGTTACCTACCCCACTGCGCTATTCGAAAAAGTAGTTACCAAAAAAGAACTGGCAAAAAACACGCTAAAAGTAGCCGTGGGTGAGCAAGTATCGCTCGATTTTGTCAATGAAGTACTGTTCGAATATCATTTTAAACGCGTTGATTTTGTAACCGAACCAGGAGAATTTTCGGTACGTGGTGGAATTATCGATGTGTTTTCGTTTTCTCACGACGAGCCTTATCGTATAGAGTTTTTTGGTGATGAGGTAGACAGTATCCGAACCTTTGATGTAGAAACCCAACTTTCTAAAGAAAAACTGAAGAAAGTAAGCATAATGCCCAATGTAGAAAACAAAGCGTTGGAAGAAAGTAGAGAAAGCTTTTTAAAATATATTTGGTCTAAAACCGCTGTTTTTGTTAAAAATGTAGATTTGTTAAGCGATTCGTTAGACAAATTCTACCGAAAAGCAGAATTGTCGTTCAACGAACTATCTACAGAAATCAAGCACGCAAAACCCGAAGAATTGTTTTGCAACGGTGAGCTGATTCGTAATCAGTTGCAAGAATTTACCATGGTAGACATTGGTAAAACGGGTCATTCCGAACGAAGAGAGGAATCTCATGAAGGTGTCCCAAGCATTAACTTCGACACCCATCCACAGCCCTCTTTCAACAAAAAATTCGACCTGTTAATTCAGAATTTTAATGAATTTTCAGCCAAAGGATTTACTAATTATATTTTCTGTTCTAACGACAAGCAAGCACAGCGTTTCCACGATATTTTTGACGATGGTGAACAAGAAGTTTCCTATGAAACCATTGTGTTTCCGTTATATCAAGGATTTGTAGATTTAGACAATAAAATTGTTTGTTATACGGATCATCAAATCTTTGAACGTTATTACAAATTCCGATTGAAGAATGGATACGCGAAAAAGCAATCCATCACCCTACAAGAATTGACTAAATTAGACGTAGGTGATTATGTAACCCACATCGACCACGGTATTGGAAAGTTTGGCGGACTGCAAAAAATTGATGTAGAAGGCAAAAAACAAGAAGCCATCAAGCTAATTTATGGCGACCGCGATATTTTATACGTGAGCATTCACTCGCTACACAAAATATCCAAATTCAACGGAAAAGACGGAAAACCGCCTAAAGTATATAAACTAGGGTCGAATGCTTGGAAAAAAGTCAAGCAGAAAACCAAAGCCCGCGTAAAACATATTGCATTCAACTTAATTCAGTTATACGCAAAACGAAAACTGCAAAAAGGATTTGCTTTCGGACCAGATACACACATGCAGCACGAGTTGGAAGCAAGTTTCTTATACGAAGATACACCCGATCAGTTCTCTTCTACCCAAGAAGTAAAAGCTGATATGGAAAAAGAACAACCCATGGATCGTTTGGTTTGTGGTGATGTTGGTTTTGGAAAAACAGAAATTGCCATCAGAGCCGCTTTTAAAGCCGTAGATAACGGAAAACAAGTTGCAGTTTTAGTACCAACCACGGTTTTAGCGTTTCAGCACTTTAAAACCTTTTCTAAGCGATTAAAAGACTTTCCGGTTACCATTGATTACCTAAACCGTTTTAGAACCACAAAACAGCGCAAAGGTGTGTTAGAAGGGGTTACCGATGGAAGTGTAGATATAGTGATAGGAACACATCAATTAACCAATAAAGCAGTTCAGTTTAAAGATTTAGGATTGTTGATTATTGATGAGGAACAAAAATTTGGAGTAGCAGCGAAAGACAAGTTAAAAACAATTAAAGAAAATGTAGATACGCTAACCTTAACGGCAACCCCAATTCCACGTACCTTACAATTCAGTTTAATGGCGGCGCGAGATTTATCGGTGATTAAAACGCCACCACCTAACCGTCACCCCATAGAAACCAATGTAATTCGCTTTAGTGAAGAAACCATTCGTGATGCGATTTCGTACGAGATTTCTCGTGGTGGACAGGTGTTTTTTATCCACAATCGTATTGAAAACATCAAAGAAGTAGCAGGATTGTTACAACGCTTACTTCCGAATGCAAAAATTGGCATTGGGCACGGACAAATGGAAGGAAAAAAGTTAGAAGAACTCATGCTTGGCTTTATGAACAATGAGTTTGATGTACTAGTTTCTACTACGATTATTGAAAGTGGATTGGACGTACCAAATGCCAACACGATTTTTATTAATAATGCAAATAACTTCGGATTGTCTGACTTGCACCAAATGCGTGGTCGTGTAGGACGTTCGAACAAAAAAGCCTTCTGTTATTTTATTACGCCACCGTATCATCACATGACCGATGATGCACGTAAACGAATTCAGGCATTAGAACTGTTTTCTGATTTAGGAAGCGGATTGAATATTGCCATGAAAGACTTGGAAATTCGTGGTGCTGGAGATTTGTTAGGAGGCGAACAAAGTGGATTCATAAACGATATTGGGTTTGATACGTATCAGAAAATCTTACAAGAAGCCATTGAAGAACTGAAGGAAAATGAGTTTAAAGACTTATATCCTACGGATGAAAA
Organism: Tenacibaculum larymnensis; assembly: GCF_028829235.1. Lineage (GTDB taxonomy): Bacteria > Bacteroidota > Bacteroidia > Flavobacteriales > Flavobacteriaceae > Polaribacter > Polaribacter larymnensis. The sequence continues at coordinate 365,223 of NZ_JAIWJY010000001.1, forward strand.
TGCACCGAAAGAGTATGTAAAAGAGGTGCAAATTGATACCGATTTTGAAATTCTATTCCCAGATGATTATGTGAACTCAGTAACCGAACGTTTGAGTTTGTACAACAAATTAGGAACCTTAACCACGGAAGAAGAATTGCAAACATTTGAGACAGAAATTATCGACCGTTTTGGAGAATATCCAACACAAGTAGCCGATTTATTAGACAGTGTTCGTATTAAATGGTTAGCGAAAGAATTAGGTTTAGAAAAGGTGATTTTAAAGCAAAAACGCATGTTAGGATATTTTGTATCCGATCAGCAAAGTGCTTTTTACCAAACCGAAGCGTTTACCAAAATGTTGAGATATGTACAGCAAAATCCAAAGAGTTGTGTAATGAAAGAAAAGAAAACCAAAAACGGATTGCGTTTACTCATCACCTTTATAAAAATTGATACTGTTCACAAAGCGTTAGAGACGTTACAGAAAGTATAAAACGTCATTGCGAGCGAGGAACGAGTGAAGCAATCTGTTTATTGAAAAACTTACGATTTAGAGATTGCTTCACTTCGTTCGCAATGACGGAAAAAAGTTTCATTGCGAGGAGGATATGACTAAGTAATCTGTCTGTTGGGAACTTCATGACTAAAAGATTGCTACTCCCTATATTTCGGGGTCGTAATGACGATACAAAGAAACTGTCAGTTCGAGTGGTTTTCACGATTGAAATGAGTGAAAATTGTATCGAGAACTAGTCTATCATCTCGATACAAATTTCTTTCCTATATCGAAAAAGAAATTCACTCGATGTGACAATTAAATTCACAACCAAAATATGGGTATGCTCACTTAGCAATGACGGAATAAAGAATTATCATTTTTGTAAAAAGTAACTAATTTGTTGATAAGTTTTAAAGTGAAAATATATTTTGTTTACATATTACAATGTTCAGATAAAAGTTATTATACAGGAGTAACTTCCAACCTTTCTCAACGAATATTTCAACACCAAAACGGAACTTTTAAAGATAGTGTTATACTTCAAAAAGAAGACCTGTAAAATTAGTTTTTTATTGTGAGTTTACTAACGTAGAAATGGCCATTGAAAAAGAAAAACAAATTAAAAAATGGTCTAGAGCAAAAAAGGAAGCTCTCATAAATAATGAGTTTGAAAAACTACCGAACTTAGCAAAGAAGAAGTTTAATAATTAAGCTCTGTCAGTTCGAGTGGTTTTCACGATTGAAATGAGTGAAAATTGTATCGAGAACTAGTCTATCATCTCGATATAAATTTCTTTCCTCTATCGAAAAAGAAATTCACTCGATGTGACAATTAAACTCATGACCAAAGATTGTCACGCACTAGCTTGTCTTGAGTGACAGTCGAAAGGCTCGCAATGACGAGAATAAACAAAACGTCATTTCGAGCGGTAGCGAGAAACCTTAAGATTAAGAATTACTCCTTTAAAAGAGATTTCTCCCTCTGGTCGAAATGACATACTTTTACATCCATGCAAACCAATCACGCAAAAAATCTATCAGGAATTATTTTAGCTACGTTATTTATCAGTACTTCAGGAGTACTAGGTAAATATATTGCAATGCCTTCAGAAGTTATTGTGTGGTTTCGCTCGGTGTTTGCTATGGTAATTTTATACGTGTTTTGTCGATTTAAAAAGATTGATTTAACCATACAATCAAGAAGACATTTGTTTCCGTTTTTAATGGGCGGAATTTTTATGGGAGCACATTGGATTACGTATTTCTACGCGTTAAAACTATCTAATGTAGCCATTGGAATGTTGTCGTTGTACACTTTTCCGGTAATGATTGCTTTTTTAGAACCGCTATTTTTAAAGATAAAATTCAACCCAATTCACATTGTATTAGGTCTAATGGTTTTACTAGGACTGTATATTCTAGCTCCTGAGTTTGATATTAAAAACACTCAAGTTCAAGGAGTATTGTTTGGCTTACTCTCTGCCCTATCGTATTCTATAAGAATTTTAATATTAAAGCAATACGTAATACAATACAACGGAGTAATGTTGATGTTTTACCAAACCGTAATCATTACAGTTTTATTAGTTCCAGTTCTATTTTTTATGGATGTTTCAGGATTTCAGGAACAACTCCCCTATTTGTTATTATTAGCGTTGTTAACTACCGCTATCGGGCATAGTTTGATGGTATATTCCTTACAGTTTTTCACCGCGTCAACTGCAAGCATAATAAGTAGCATTCAGCCTGTTTTCGGAATTTTGTTAGCATTTATTTTCTTAAACGAAGTTCCCACGTGGAACACGTTTATTGGTGGAAGCCTGATTTTAACAACGGTAATTATTGAAAGTATTCGAAGTAGAAAAGGCTAGTGTATTCTTTGCTGCTGCTGAATAATGGTTTTCATACTCACATCTTCATAATTTCTACGAACAAAAGTTAGTGCGCTATCTAAAACCTCTCCCATACCGTCACTATCTCTAAAATTAATATCACCAGTAAACTCAAAAATTTCAGATTTTAATTGTTCGATATTTTTAGGAGTAGAAATATTATCTGATTTCATAGCAGCAAGCAAGCGGTTTAATCGAGAACGAGATCCTAAAATTCTTTTAGCAACAATTGATCGTTCTTCTATTTGATATTGCTCAATAGATTCTGAAGTAAGCTTGTCTCCTACCAATTGAACTAGCTTTAAATTTTCTTTAAAAAACTGTGGATAATACACTTTAAACTTCCCTTCATAACACTGCTGGTCAAAATCTATCGGACGAATTTTATATACCACATTTTCAAAATCGTGTGTAGGCACTACAACATAGTTGTACGAACGCATATCACCCAACAAACGAATCATACAACGTTCGTTAAACTTTACAAATTCTTTAGCTAGTTGTGCTTTTTCAATATCTAAACAATCCTCTAAATAATCATTGATAAAAACATCACCTGGAATTCCTGATATGTGCTCTTCTATGAGTGTATCTTCATATACCAAAAAGTTTAAGTTATAAGGTGATAAAATATCCTCTAGCTCTAGTCCGTAAATACGAGAAGCATCGGTTCTTTTTACGTAAAAATAAGTGTAGTTATCATTTAAAATATTTCGAATTTTTATACGAAAAGGTTTTGAGTTACCAAACGTACAAAAGTCGATAGCATCAACATTTAAGTGTTTAATACTGGCATCAGAACCATTAGAGTGTAAGATGTTGTATACTTTTTTTAGGTATAAATCAATTTCTGCTCGCTCAAACTCATTGTAAAAAACACGTATCCACAACGTATCATTATCGTGCTTATCATACACAGCAACTGCCCCTTGAAAACGTAACAAGTCATCATAAAAAATAGGAATTTTTATAGTTCTGTTATGCCTTTTCAAGTAGTTTCCTAGTTTTTTATTAACTGGAAAAGCAGGTTTTTTTTGTGATATGAGTTTATATTCTGACATGCATGGAAGATAATTTTCTCAAAAATAATTAATTTTAAAAGAATTAATGTTGATAATACTTTAAAAGAAAGCAGCTACATTTAATTTATATAGCTGCTTTTTAATATGATTATTTTTATCAAATTATAACTTTCTCATTAAATATTTGATTAAATCACGAGTTGATCCTGCATAATTGTGATATTTACCGTCATTAATGAAACCTATTTGTTCACCCGGTCCTGAAATACTTGATGGTGGATTAGTTGAAGAACCGGAAGAACCAGAAAAAGATTCTTTAGCAACTCTATACGCAGTGTCATAGTAACCAAATGGTACTATATCTAAAGACATAGAATAATCATTCATTAATCTAACTCCAGATTTTGCGTCTTGTACAGCTTTAGTAATTACTTCTTCTTTTGATTGACTGTTAACTGATATTGCAATAAACATCAGTAATGTAGTAATAGTTAAAATTTTTTTTCTCATTTTTAATTAAATTACAATTTTTTGCCTACTCTTTTTTCCATTTTCGACTGCCTGGTTTTTTGCAACAAAACTAAATGCTTATTTCAAGAAAAATATATAGTGTAATTACTTTAACTATTATTTAACTTCAAACATTTTTCCCGGTAAAGGTTTTATAACCCCTTTTAATTCCATTTGAACTAAAATAGATGATAATTGATAAGTAGGAAGATTACAATCCAAAGCAATAACATCTAATAACTGTTTACCGTTTTGTTGTAAATAATCGTATATTTTTTGTTCGGTTTCATTCAAATCAACAAATAATTCTTTTTGTTTAGGTACGGCAATTTGCCGTAGATCCCAGTTGAGCATTGTTATAATATCTTGGGCCGAAGTGAGTAAATGTGCTTGATTATTTTTAATGAGATTATTACATCCTTTGCTATATACATCAGTAGCTCTACCAGGTAGTGCAAATACATCTCGGTTGTACGAATTGGCAATATCAGCAGTAACTAATGAACCACCTTTTTGGGCAGATTCAATAATAATAGTTGCTTTAGATAATCCAGCTACAATGCGATTTCGTTTTAAAAAGTTTTCTCTCATAGGCTGCTCATCGTGCCAAAACTCAGTAATAAAGCCACCATTCTCATTTACTTGATGAATATATTTTTTATGAGTTTTCGGATAAATTTCATCCAACCCATGTGCCAATACAGCAATAGTTTGTAAGTTGTTTTTTATTGCGGCTTTATGTGCACAAATGTCTACTCCGTATGCAAATCCACTAACAATTATAGGATTATAATCTTTTAAATCTTCAATAAGTTGATTACAGAAATCGCGTCCGTACGAACTCATTTTCCGAGTTCCTACAATTGAAATGATTTTATCATTATTTAGGTTGAGGTTTCCATCTTTAAAAAGTAAGATAGGAGCATCAATACAATGCTTTAGTTGTTGAGGGTAATCTTCATCTAAAAAATACGAAAAAGAAATGTTGTTTTGTTGAATATATGTTAGCTCCTTTTCTGCTCTTTTTAGGTTGTTTTCATCAAAGAGATGTTGAGTTACATGAGTTCCAATTCCGTTAATTTTATGTAATGTATTTTTCCTCTCTAAAAACACTTGTTCAACACTTCCTACGGAGGTAATTAGCTTTTTTGCCAAAATATCACCTACGTTTTTTGTTGCCTGTAACCGTAGAATGGCTAGCAATTTTTCTGAATTCATATAGCAATAATTTGAGTATCAATATACAAAAAACTGTTAATAAAAATTACAAGATTACTTGAAAGTAATGCACTAAAAAGCTATATTTGTTATTATGACATTAGCCAACTACATTAACGATTTATTATATAGATACGATTGCGTAATTGTTCCTAATTTTGGAGGATTTGTAACGAATAAAATTGGAGCTAGAGTAAATACTACTACGCACACTTTTTATCCGCCAAAAAAACAACTAACGTTCAACGCGTATTTACAGCATAATGATGGTTTATTGGCTAATTATATAGCTTCGAGTAAAAATATTTCTTTTGAAGAAGCTGTTACTTTTATTGCTGAGGAAGTTGCGCAATGGAATGAGAAGTTGGAAACAACAAGTGTAACTGTTGCTTCTGTAGGAAGTTTGTCTTTAAATGAAGCTAAGCAAGTTGTTTTTGAGCCTAACCTATCAAGTAACTTTTTAACTGAATCTTTTGGTTTGGCTGAGGTTTCAACACCGTCTGTAGAAAGAGTAAAAGAGGTAACAATTAAATCATTACCTACTACTGAAGAAAACAAAAAAACAATTCCGTTATATGTAAGAAGAGCTGCAGCAGCGGCTGTTTTTATCGGAATTGCTTATGTAGGATGGAATGGTGTTCAAAATCAACAACAACAAGTATTAGCAAACCAAGAAGAAGCTGTTGAGAAGAAAATTCAATCAGCAACTTTTGTAATTGAAAACCCGTTACCAACCATTAACTTAAACGTAAGTAAAGAAGCTAGAAACTTTCATATCATCGCAGGAGCTTTTCAAGAAGAGCACAATGCTGAAAATAAATTAGCTGAACTACAAGATAAAGGTTATGATGCTTCTATTGTTGGAAAGAATGGATTAGGGTTAACTCAAGTAGCTTTTGCAAGTTATGCAACTAAGGTTGAAGCTAGAAAAGCCTTAGAAATTATTAAAGAATCAGTAAGCGAAGACGCTTGGTTATTGGCTAAATAATCTGCATTTATTTTAGGTAGATTTTTTTGTTGCTGTATCTTTGCATCAAAATTTATTTGATGAGAGCAAAATCACCAAGAGAATCGTTAACTGTACTTACCGATTTAGTTTTACCAGGAGAAACAAATTATTTAGATAACCTTTTTGGAGGAGAATTATTAGCTCGTATGGATAGAGCTTGTAGTATTGCTGCGCGCCGTCATTCGAGAAGAATTGTAGTAACAGCCTCTGTAAACCACGTAGCATTTACCAAATCGGTACCTGTAGGAAGTGTGGTAACTTTAGAAGCAAAGGTTTCACGTGCTTTTAAATCATCAATGGAGATTTATGTAGATGTTTGGATTGAAGACCGTCAATCTGGTGAAAAAACGAAGGTAAATGAAGGTATTTATACGTTTGTAGCTGTTGACGAAACAGGAAAACCAGTGCCAATTCCTCAAATTGAACCAGAAACAGAATTAGAAAAGCAACGTTATGAAGCAGCTTTGCGTAGAAAGCAATTAAGCTTGGTTTTAGCAGGAAAAATGGATCCTAAGGAAGCAATAGAGTTGAAATCTATTTTTATGGATTAAAACAGTTTATATTTCATCAACATTGCCGCTTTCAGATAAGAAAATGGCAATGTTTTTTGTTTTGTCAAACTGTGAAAAGATAATAATCATAATTACCGTAATAGGCACTGAAAGTATCATTCCTGTTATTCCCCATATTTCTCCCCAAACAGCTAAAGAAAGTATAGTAACTAACGGACTTAAATTTAGCGACTTTCCAAAAACTCTAGGTTCTACAACATTACCAACTACTACTTGGATACTTCCTACTGCAAATAAAACGACTAAAAAAGGAGGAAACTCTCCAAATTGAATTAAACAAAATATCGCAGGAAAAGCAGTTGCTATTAACGATCCTATAGTAGGAATATAATTCAGTAAAAAGATAAGAAACGCCCAAAACGGAGCTCCGTCTACCCCTACTAACAACAATACAAAATAACTAAGGATACCAGTTAATAAACTAACATAGGTTTTTAGTCGTAAATAGTTTGAAATAGAGTCTTCAATCTTTTTTAAGATAGATTGAAAGCTTTTAGGACTGTTTTGAGAACTCATAAACACTTTTTGCAACTTCTTTTTAAAATTACTTTCCTCTAAGAAGATGAATAAGGCATAAATAATAATCATAAAGGTATTTCCTAGTAAACTGCTAATTCCGTTCGCTATATCGCCTAAAACAGAGCCGTAATCAAAATCTCCAACAACCGATTGTAATGACTTAATAATATCGATATGAAAATAAGCGTCTAAACGTTTTATAATAGCATCAACATTTGGTTCGTATTTTGAGTACGAAGTGGTTAAATTTGAAATACTGTTGGTAATTATTTCAGAAACAAAACCAAAACCTAAAATTATAAGTGTAAAAACAAACACATTACTTAGCCAAAAAGGAATAAAGCGTTTAGCAAAAGGAATTTTATAGATGGTTTTCCGAATTTCACGTGTTAAAAACCAAAAAATAAGTGCAAAAACAAAAGGAATTAAAATTCCTTTTCCAATAACCAATGTTGCAATAATCGCTACGGTTACAATAATAAAGTTTGATGCGTTTTTCACACGTTTAAATTTGATTACAATTTAAAAATAAAATTTATTAATGTTCTTGTTATGGTGTTATGAGCGAATCCATTGTGCAGGATTTAATCGATTTCGGTCTTTATACAACATAAAACTAAGCTGTGTTTTACCTGTTACTTTGTTAGTAAATACTTTTCCTAGTTTGTCGCCAGTTTTAACAGCATCACCTTTTTTTACATAAACTTCTTTTAACTTATTGTAGGCAGAAATATAGTTACCGTGTTGTACTAAAACTGATTTTCTTCCATCAGAGTGTAATTGAATAACCAAAACTTTTCCGTTAAAAATACTTTTTACATCGGTATTTGCTTTGGTTGCAATATATAACCCGTGACTGTTGATGCTAATTCCAGGAAATGTAGGGTGTGGTTGAACTCCATATTTTCGTGTAATAACACCTTTAACTGGCCACGGTAAATTACCCCTATTTTGTTCAAAGTTAGCAAGTAAAGCTTTTTCTTCGGCATTTAAAATAAAACCAGAGCTTTTGGTTTTACCTTTTGTTGTTTTTTTACCCTTATTTGCTTTGGCAATAGCATCTCTAATTAACTTATCAATTCTGGCAGCAATTCTTTTTTCTTCTCGTTGTTTCTTTTGTAAGTCACTTTTGTATTTATTCTCTTCTTTTTTAATTTTAGAGATGAGTTTTTCTTGGTTTTTCTTATCGTCTTCAATTTCTTTTTTCTGACTTTTCTCGTCAGAAAGCAAAGCTTCTTTTGATTTTTTTTGAGCAGTTAGCGAATCGTTTAATTGCTCTACCTCTTTAGCTTTTACGATAATTTCTTCTCCTTGCTTTTTTCTGTAGTCTTTGTACTGTTGCATGTACTTTAAGCGCTTATAGGCTTGGTAAAAGCTTTCAGAAGACAATAAAAACATGGTTTTACTCTGTTGCGATTTACTTTTATAAGATTTAACTACCATATCTCGGTAGTCATTTTTTAATTCAGCTAGTTCGTCGTTGTATTTTTTTAATTGTTGCTCGTTAGATTTGATTTCTTTTGAAAGTAATTTGGTTTCTAACTCAATAGTTTCTATTAAGCGTTCTCTAACACCTATTTTTTGGTTTAGGTCTTTTAAATCATCTAAAGCACTGCTCTTTTTTTTCTTTGTTTTAAACAAAAGATTATTAACCTGCTCTATTTCATTTTTTAGTTTCTTTCGCCTATTTTCTAGCTCTTTCCTACTTTGAGCAAAAGAAGAAATTCCTACAAAAAACAGGCATAAAAAAGAGATGTAAAAAACAGGGTACTTCATAATTATAATTGAATTTCTTTGTATCCGTTAGGAATATTAAAACTTACATTTAGTTTAGTATCGTATTCTACTGAGCGTGTAGTAATATCAATAATAGTAAATTTATTTTTTTCTTTAGCTTTTATGTTAATTTTCTCAGGGAAAAAAGTAGTGTTTTTCTTATGATATTTTGGGTAACTAATATCTAAACGTTGATCTTTCAACGAGTTTACAATTAACTGCTTATTTAGCTTAAAGTGTTTAGGGTTTATGTAGAAAAACAAATCGAATAAAACAGGTTGTTTTTTAGGAGATAACTGATATGATTTTTCTTGAATTTGAACTTCTTGACGCTCAGATTTTACATCCATTAAAGCTTCACCCAATAACATGCTTTGTAATTGTTGAAAGTTAATATCAGTTCCTAATAGTTTTTTTAGCATCATAAAATCTCCATCAAAATAACTCTTTTCATATGGAGAGTAAAACTGAACTTTTGTTGGAGTGATTTTAGCTTTAAAAATAGAAATGATTTTGGTTCCTTTTAACCAAATAACTTCATCTTTTTTTATTTTCATTCGTACTGAAAAACCTAAACTTTCTTTATTGTTTTTGTAATTAACTTTTAAACGAGCATCTACCGTTTTTTTGTCAAAACTTGTAGCAATATGTTTCTTAGCTACTTTGCGTGCCGACAATTCTTTAATAGCGACATCACCAGTAACGTTTTTGGTAGATTTACAAGAGGTTAATCCTAAAAATAATATAACTAATAAGGTGGTATATTTCATAAAATTTGTACTAACGAAACTTATTTTAAAATCTTTTCAGCTTTGTTTTTATAAGAATTGGCTTTTTTAATATTATTCAACCCTTGGTAAGCTTTAGACATTTCTAAGTAAAACTTGGCTTCTATTTCATTATTATCAATAACAAAATCAATGCCGTTTTGTAAGGTTTCTAATGCTTTTTTATAATCTTTATTGTTATTAAACGCTTTTCCATTCATTAAATACACGAAAGGTTGCGCAGGAAAAAGTGATAAACCTTGTTCACTGTATTTTAACAAGTCAGCATCATTATCAGTAGCTAACTTATCTAATAAAGCTTTTAAATTTTTATAGGACTTTTCTTTTTCGAAAAGCGATTTAGGGCTAAGGTTCTCAGTAATTTTTGTTGGTTGTTCTTCAGTTGTTTTTCGAGCATTTATTTTTCTTTCAATAGAACGAAGTCTACTGTTTAATAATTTAGCTTCTTTTAATTCAGCCAATACTTTTTTGGCAGACGTAAGATCTTTGTTTTGTAAATGTAAAAAAACAAGTAATTGTTTTTTCTTAGGGTGCGTAGCAGCTATTTTTTGTTGAGCAATAATGGCATCAGAAAAATTAGCTAACTTTCTTAAAGTAAAAACTTTGTGTTCAAGCATCCAAACATTATTGGGTTCCAATTCTAAAGCTAAATCAATATAGGTTAAAGCTTCAGGGTTTCTGCCTAACTTTTCATAGTTTTTAGAAAGTTCAAATAAAACAGCTTTGTTATTTGGAAGTATTCTGTTACACTTTTCTAGACCTTGTATAGCTTTTTGATAGTTAAAAATAGCTTTGTCTGAAAGTGCTTTAAAAAAATGTTGTTGAAACTCTATATTGTTTTTCTCAGCTGTATTAACTGATGCAGGAATACTATCTTGAGCGTTTAGAAAGAAAGAAAAAAGAAGAAAGAAAAAAGACAGTATCACTTTAGAAAAAATAATTTTCTCTCTCTTCTCTCTTCTCTTTTCTATTGAGATTTTATGTAAGCTCTGTATAATCACCTATACTTACCGATGTATAATTAGCATTGTATTTTGCGTGGTTACCAATCATTGCATTATCTAAATTGGCATTTGAAATATGCACGTTTGTTTGAATTAAAGAGTTTGTTATTGTTGAGTTTTCAACAACACTATTTTCTCCAATTGAAACAAAAGGTCCTATTTTAGTGTTTTTCAACACTACATTTTTTCCAACATAACATGGCTGAATAATTTCAGCGTTCTCTAATACAACGTCTTCAGACACTAAATTGTTGCCATCAGCTTGTTCAAAACCTAAAACTTGCTTGTTAGTATCTACGGTTGGGTCTTTTTTACCACAATCCATCCAAGTATTTACTTTACCAGGAATAAACTTAGCTCCTTTTACTTTTAAAGCTTCAAGAGCTTCAGTTAATTGATATTCACCAGAAGGTCTGATATCGTTATCAATTAAGTATTTTATTTCTTCAAGTAACTTGTCAGCATCTTTAAAGTAATAAATACCAATAATTGCTAAATCTGAGACAAATTCTTTAGGTTTTTCAACAAAATCAGTAATAAAACCGTCTTTTAATTTTACCACACCAAAAGCGCTTGGATCTTCTACTTGCTTCACCCAAATAGCTCCATCAGCATTAGCGTCTAAGGTAAAGTCAGCCTTAAATAATGTATCAGCAAAAGCGACAACGCAAGAACCACCTAATGATTCTTTAGCACAGTAAATAGCGTGTGCAGTTCCTAATGCTTCTTCTTGTACGTATACAGAACCTTTTGCACCTAAGTCTTCTGCTATTTTTATTAATTTATCTTTTGTATCTGCAGGAAATCCTTTTGCAGCAGGTCCAATTATAAAAGCGATTTCCTCTATAGGTTGGTCTACAACAGAAGTAATATCTTCCACTAATCGCTGTACAATTGATTTACCAGCAATAACTGTTAATGGCTTAGGAGTTGTTAATGTATGAGGTCTTAAACGAGACCCAATTCCAGCCATTGGTACTATAATCTTCATATTCTCTCTTTTCGTTTTTAACGGTGCAATATACCATTAATAACGCAGTGAAAAAAGTCATAGCCCTTTTGGAATAGCTTCGATTAATGTTTGGGTGTATTTTGTCTTTGGATGTTGGTAAATTTCGTCTGCATCAGCAATCTCTTCTACCCTACCTTTGTTCATCACAACCAATTGATCGGCCATATATTTTACGACAGATAAATCATGAGAAATGAATATATAAGTAAAATTAAATTCTGATTTTAATTGGTTTAATAAATTTAACACTTGAGCTTGTACAGACACGTCCAGAGCCGAAACAGATTCATCACAAATAATTAGTTTGGGTTGTAAAGCAATAGCACGAGCAATTCCTATACGTTGACGTTGTCCTCCAGAAAATTCATGTGGATAACGATCAAAATGAGTTGCTTCTAAACCTACTTTTTCTAACAAATTATACACATATTCTTTTCGCTCATTGTTCGAGTTAAGTATGTGATGAACCTTCATTGGTTCTAAAATCGCGTTACCTACTGTAATTCTCGGATTCAAAGAAGAAAAGGGATCTTGAAAAATTATTTGGATATCTTTTCGGAGTTTTTTAAAAGCCGATTTTGAAAGTTTCGTAATGTCAGTGCCCTTGTATAAAATACTTCCAGAAGTAGCTTTTTCTAGTTGTAAAATAGTTCTGCTTAAAGTGGTTTTTCCACAGCCACTCTCTCCTACTAGTCCTAATGTTTCTCCTTCATAAATTTTAAAAGACACATCATTGACTGCTTTCACAATAGCTGGTTTTGAAAACCATGAAGCATTACTAATAAAATCTTTATGCAAATTTATAATTTCTAGTAAAGGAGGGCGCCTGTATATTTTTTGATGAAAAGCATTGCGCTCTTCATCTGTATAAATTGTAGAATCTATAGTTTCGTTGATAAAGTCACTAACTGTAGGTAGGGTTTTTAGTCGTTTTTTAGTATTGGGTTTCGAATTGATTAAAGCCTTGGTATAACTTTTCTTCGGATGTAAAAAAACATGGTTAGCACTACCCTTTTCTACTATTTTTCCTTTATGCATAACAACGACAGAATCTGCAATTTCAGAAACTAATGCTAAATCGTGAGAAATAAAAATAATTCCCATTTCAAATTCTTGTTGTAATTCTTTTAATAAAGAAATAATTTCTTTTTGTACAGTAACATCCAACGCTGTAGTAGGTTCATCAGCAATTAAAAGTTGAGGTTTACAAGCAATTGCCATAGCAATCATTACACGCTGTTTTTGTCCGCCGCTTATTTGATGCGGATATGAGTTATATATAGCCTCAGGTCTGGGAAGTTTTACTTTTGAAAACAAAGAAATAACTTCTTCTTTAATTTCTTGATTAGGTAACTGTGTGTGTTGCTGTAACATTTCAGCAACTTGAAAACCACAAGTTAATGTTGGGTTTAAAGAACTCATAGGTTCTTGAAAAATCATGGCAATTTCATTACCTCGTATTTTTTGATAATCTTGCTCATTATAACCTAATAAAGGTTGTTGGTTAAAAAATAGATCACCTTTCACCGTAGCAGTTTTAGGAAGTAACCCTAAAATAGCTAAAGAACTTATTGATTTACCGCTACCACTCTCTCCTACGATTCCTAGTGTTTTATTTTTTTCAACACTAAAAGATACTCGTTGAACTAAAGGCTGAGAGTTTTTAAAGGATATTTCTAAGTTTTTAACTTCAAGCATTAATCATAAAATTTTAATAAAAATACAATTTATATTTCCATTATGCGTTTTCAGAAAGCGGATTTATCTTAACTGTTTGATAGGTAAGTAGTAATAGATTATCTTTTTTTCTTTCCTAAAAAACCTAGTGTTTAACTGGGATAAAGGGTTGTTTTGGTTTTGTAAAAGAAACATAAACAGTTAATTAACTACCTAAAAAGCATCTTTTTTTATATATTTGTCAATGTTTTAACAAATAATTAAGAGTTTTTATTTGAGGTTTAAGCTCAAAAAAGGCTCTTAAAGTTTTATTAATTCAACTAAAAACCCTTCAAAAATGAAAAACAAAATTACCCTAGCACTTCTGTGCTTATTTTTTGTTGGTGCTTCGTATGCCCAAGAAAAAAGAAACTGTCACTCAATGGAAAATCTTGAGTACAGACAATCCCTTAATCCTTCTTTAAAAAGCAAAATGCAAGAAATTGAGTCTTTTACTCAAAAAAGAATTGCAGAAAAGAAGAACTTCCAAGGAAAAATTGTAGGAAGTATTATTCAAATTCCAGTAGTTGTACACGTTATTTACAGTAATTCTCAAGAAAACATCAGTGTGGCACAAATCCAGTCACAAATAGATGTTTTAAATGAAGATTACAGAAGAACGAACTCAGACAAAACAAATAAATGGTCTCAAGCAGCAGATACAGAAATAGAATTTTATTTAGCTCAAGTAGACCCAAATGGTAATCCAACAACTGGTATTACAAGAAAGTCGTCATCTAAAACTTCATGGGGAACTAATGATGCAATGAAAAAATCATCACAAGGAGGAGTAGACCCATGGGATGCTTCAGAATACCTTAACATGTGGGTATGTAATATTGGTGGTGGAATCTTAGGATATGCACAATTTCCAGGAGGTAGTGCTGCTACTGATGGAGTTGTAATGAGTCCACAATATTTTGGTAGTTCAGATAAAGGATCAGGTTTCTATTTATCATCTCCATTTGACAAAGGAAGAACAACTACTCACGAAGTAGGTCACTTTTTAAACCTTAGACACATCTGGGGTGATGGTGGTTGTGGTGTTGACGATTTTGTTTCTGATACTCCAGAATCTGATGCTGCAAACTACGGATGTGCTTCAAGTCACTCTTCTTGTGGATCAGCAGATATGGTTGAAAACTACATGGATTACTCTGATGATACTTGTATGAACCTATTTACTTTAGGTCAAAAAAATAGAATGCGTGCTGTTTTAGAGTCAGGAGGAGTACGTAGAAGTTTAGCTTTATCAGATAAAACTGGAGGTTCTACTTCATGTACAGCAACGGTACCAACAGGTGTAACTGTATCTAGTATTACTTCTTCAGGAGCATCAGTATCTTGGACAGCAGTTTCAGGAGCTACATACGACGTAAGATATCGTCAAACAGGAACTTCACCATGGACAACTAATGCGGTTTCAGGAACTTCAACATCTTTAAGCGGATTATCAGCATCTACTCAATATGAAGTACAAGTACGTAGTAAATGTTCTGATGGTTCAAATTCAGCATATAGTGCATCTTCAACTTTTACAACTCCTGAAGTAACAATTTCTTATTGTTCTTCAAAAGGAAATAGTGTTTCTGATGAGTATATTGGAAGAGTACAATTAGGAACTATTGATAATAGTACTGGAGGAGGAAATGGTTATTCTGACCATACAGGAATTTCAACTAATTTAGCAAAAGGAACTTCTCATACTATTACTATTACACCAACTTGGACAGGAACTGTATATAACGAAGGATATGGTGTTTGGATAGATTATAATCAAGATGGAGATTTTTCTGATTCAGGAGAAACTGTTTGGACAAAGGCTGCTTCTAAAGATACACCAGTTAGTACATCTTTTACAGTACCAGCTTCTGCTACAGATGGAGCAACAAGAATGCGTATAGTTTTAAAATACAATGCAACACCAACGGCATGTGAAGCTTCATTTTCTTATGGAGAAGTAGAAGACTATACAGTAGTAATTGGAGCAGGAACAGCAGATACAACAGCACCAACAGCGCCAACAAACTTAGCAGCTTCTAGTGTAACACAAACTTCTTTAACATTAAACTGGTCAGCATCTACTGATAACGTTGGAGTAACTGGTTATGATGTTTATCAAGGAACTAGCAATATTGGTTCTGTAACAGGAACTACAATGAATGTAACAGGATTAACAGCAGCAACTACTTATACTTTTTCAGTAAGAGCAAAAGATGCAGCAGGAAATGTTTCCGCTTCTAGTAGTGCAATAAACGTAACAACTTTATCAAACTCAGTTTCATACTGTGACTCAAAAGGAAATAACTCTTCTTATGAATGGATTGATAATGTTGAGTTAGGAGGAATGACTAATGCAACTGGAGATAATGGAGGATATGCTGATTTTACTTCAAAAACAGCAACCTTAGCAGTAGGAAGTTCAAACCAAATGACTATTAGTGCAGGATTTAGTAGTTCTTCATATACAGAGTATTGGGCTGTTTGGATTGATTTTAATCAAAATGGAACATTTGAGAGCAGTGAAAAAGTTGTAACAGGATCTTCATCAAGTGCAAATAACTTAACATCTACAGTTGATGTTCCTGCAGGAGCAACTTTAGGAACAACAAGAATGCGTGTTTCTATGAAATATAATGCTGCTCAAACAGCTTGTGAAACATTTACTTATGGAGAAGTAGAAGACTATACAGTAAATATTGTTTCTAGTACAAGACAAGAATCTTCAGCTAGTGTAAAAGCAGAAAGATTAGGAAATGAAAATAGTTTAGACTTGATGACATATCCTAATCCAGCAGTAGACTTTATACAAGTAAAATTAGCCTCTAGAGCTGATAATATGACTTATAAAATTGTAAATACAATTGGTAGAGTAATGAAAGCAGGTCGCTTAAATTCTTCGAACATCGATGTTTCTAAACTAAATACAGGTATGTATATTTTAGAAGTTAATGATGGTCAAAAACTACTAACTACTAAGGTATTTAAAAAATAAACTTTACAAAAGCCTGAGTTATTTCTCAGGCTTTTTAATTAAAATCAATTAACTAAACCCTTCAAAAATGAAACACAATTATGCAAGAACTGTGTTTTTATCTGCTTTTCTATTCGCAGGAGTTTATACCATAAACGCCCAAGAAAATAGAGAGTTAAAACACGTTAAGTTCAACAAATCTTCAAAGGTGTCTTTACAAAAAGCACCAGATTTAATTAGACAAAAATTAAAGCTATTTAAAAATGATGGCTTACAAAAAATTAAATCAAATAGAGATGATTTAGGTTTTACACATGAAAAATTTCAACAAAAATTTAAAGGAATAAAGGTAGAGTTTGCTACGTATACAGCACATGCAAAGAATGGTGCTTTAATGAGTATGAATGGTGAATTTTATGATGTTGGAAAAGTAAAAGTAATTCCTAAGCTATCAAAATCTCAAGCATTTCAAAAAGCTTTATCACACACAGGAGCAGAAAAGTATTTATGGGAATTTCCTGATGCGGCTAAAGAAATGGATAACTATAAAAAACCTGAAGGGGAGTTATTAATTCTTCCTAGAGAGGTAATTGGAAAAAAAGAACCAAGATTAGCTTATAAATTTGACATCTTTGCTACAAAACCACTTAGCAGAGGTTATTTATATATAGATGCTCACACAGGAGAAGCATTATTTTACAATGCTATTATTAAGCATTTAGATGAATTTGGTCATGTAGGTGAACTTACCGAACATGCTAAAAAAAGTAAAAAAGCTACAGAAGCTATAACAGCAGCGTTTGCATCAGGTACTGCACAAACTCGTTATAGTGGTACAAGAACTATTGAAACTTCACTAAGTGGAGGTAACTACATTTTAAGTGATTCTGGAAGAAAAATTTACACCAGAGACGCAAAAAACCAAGCACCAGGTTCTACATATCCATATGTTACAAATTACGATCAGTTTACTGATAATGATAATAATTGGACTACAGCAGAACACAGTGCTAACAAAGATGATGCAGCGTTAGATGCTCATTGGGGAGCAATGATGACCTATGAGTATTTTTTACAAAAACATAACAGAAATAGTTATGATAACAGTGGAGCTCAAATTAGAAGCTATGTACATGTTGATACTAACTATGATAATGCCTTTTGGAATGGTTCTGTAATGTCTTATGGAGATGGTTCTTCGAATGGAACAGAAGGAAATGGTAACTTCGATGCCTTAACTTCTATTGATGTTGCTGCCCATGAAATAGGGCATGCGGTATGTACTTATACAGCAAACTTAGCATACCAAAGAGAATCAGGAGCTTTAAATGAAGGTTTCTCAGATATTTGGGGAGCAGCTGTTGAACATTTTGCAAAAGGAAATGGAAACGATTTAAACCCAGACCTTTCAGTTTGGCTAATAGGAGATGAAATAGACAGACGTAGTGGTTCTGCTGCTTTACGTTCTATGAACGATCCAAAGTCACAAGGTCAACCGGATACTTATGGAGGAACTTATTGGAAGAACCCAAACTGTGGTACACCAACAAGATTTAATGATTACTGTGGAGTTCATACAAACTCAGGAGTTTTAAATAAATGGTTTTATTTACTATCAGTTGGTGGATCTGGAACAAACGATACAAGTGATAACTATAATGTAACAGGAATAGGTATAACAAAAGCAGCTAAAATTGCTTATCGTACCGAAGCTAACTATTTATCAGCAAGTTCAACTTTTGCTGATGCAAGAACTGGAGCTATTCAAGCTGCTACAGATTTATACGGAGCAAACTCTCAAGAGGTAATTTCTACAACAAATGCTTTTTATGCAGTTAATGTAGGAGAAGAGTTTGTACAAACTTGTGCTTTAGCAGCACCAACAAACTTAAATTCATCAAATATTGGTGATAATGGGTTTACAGTAACTTGGACGGCAGTTTCAGGAGCAGCTTCTTACGATGTAACCATTGGAGGAAACACAACAAATGTATCTGGAACATCATTTAACGCTACAGGATTATTAAGCGGAACAGAATATACAGTATCTGTAGCTGCAAAATGTACAACAGGCGGAACAGGAACACCAGCAACATTAAATGTAACAACAACAGGAACACCACCACTTAATTATTGTTCTTCACAAGGAAATAGTGTTGCTGATGAATATATTGAAAGAGTCCAATTAGGAAGTATAGATAATACTTCTGATGGAGGTGGAGGATATTCTGATTTCACTACAATTTCAACTGATTTATCTATTGGTGATTCTAATACAATAACTATTACTCCTAAATGGACAGGTACTGTTTACAGTGAAGGTTATGGAGTATGGATTGATTATAATCAAGATGGAGATTTTTCTGATTCTGGAGAAACAGTTTGGACGAAAGCAGCATCGAAAGATACTCCTGTAAGTACATCGTTTACAGTACCAGCTTCAGCAATTCAAGGAACTACTAGAATGAGAATTGTATTAAAATATAATGCTACACCAACAGCTTGTGAAGCAACATTCTCTTATGGTGAAGTAGAAGATTATACAGTTAATATTACAAATGCTACACCAGATACAGAAGCACCAACGGCGCCTTCTTCAGTAACAGCATCTAATGTTGAAGAAACAACAGCAACATTAAGTTGGACAGCGTCTACAGATAATGTTGGAGTAACTAGTTACGAGGTATTTAATGGAGCTACAAGTGCAGGAACTGTTAGTGGTACATCAATGAACTTAACTGGATTAACTGCAAATACAACGTATAATTTTACAGTAAAAGCTAAAGACGCTGCAGGAAATGTTTCAGCATCGAGTAATACAGCAACATTTACAACAAAAGAAGTATCAGCAGTAGAGTATTGTGCTTCTCAAGGAAATAATTCTTCTTACGAATGGATTGATAGAGTTTCTATGGGAGGAGTTGACAATAACACAGGAAACGATGGTGGTTATAAAGATTATACAAACCTTACAATGAATGTGGCTCCAGGATCTAATAGATTATATGTAAGTGCTGGATTTAGTAGTTCTTCTTATACTGAGTACTGGAAAGCATGGATTGATTATGATAAAGATGGTGTTTTTGAAGACACTGAAGTAGTACTAAATGGTTCTTCTTCAAGTGCTGGTGAGCTTTATGAAGATTTTACAATTCCATCAAATGTTTCAGGAACTACAAGACTTAGAGTTTCTATGAAGTATAACAGTGCTCAAACAGCATGTGAAACATTTACTTATGGTGAGGTAGAAGATTATACTGTTAATATTTCTTCTGGTTCTTCAGTAGCTACAATAACTGGTTTTGCAGCAAATATTAGCGGAGAAGCAATAGGAAATGAAGAAAACTTAGATTTATTAACATATCCTAATCCTGCGGTAGATTTTATACAAATAAAACTAGCTTCAAAAGCAGAAAAAATAAATTATAAACTTATAAATACTGTTGGGAAAGTAGTTAAAGAAGGTCGTTTAAAATCTTCTAATCTAGACGTTTCAAAGTTAAATACTGGAATGTACATTTTAGAGGTAAATGATGGACAAAAACTACTTACAACTAAATTATTTAAAAAGTAAGTTTTTAAAAACATTAAAGAAAAACAAAAGTCTGAGTTTTTTACTCAGGCTTTTGCTTGTTTTAAATTGTAAAATACCATTGAGAATAAAATCTTTGACTTATCTAGGGGTGGCTAAACTATTAAAAGTTAGTTTGTAAAGGGTTAAAATGAGTCTATTCAAAAGGTATAAAGGATAAAGAAAAAGGTAGAATTGTAAAAGAATTAGGAAATAAAAAACTTAATTATTCAACTTAAATTGATTCAAATGAACAAAAAGTTTAAATTTCTAATTGGAGGTCTGTCTGTTGCAGCAGTTTCAATTATTGGTTCAGATTATCTTAAAAAACAAGATGTTGCTGATAAACTGGCCGAACAACGTAAAGTACATAGTACTTTTTTAAAGGAAAGTCCTTTAAATGAATCGTTAAAATGGGGGAAAAAAGAAAGAAAACTTAGAGGGTTACCACCTAACAGGTATTTTGATCAAATGCAGTTACTCACCATGAATCCAGCTACAGGAAAAATGGAAGATGGAAGTTTAGCAGGATTAAGAGAAGATCTGTTGAAAAAGAGAGCACAACAAAAAAGTCCAGGAGACAATGGAAATTCTTGGGCAGAAAGAGGACCTAATAATGTAGGAGGGCGTACAAGAGTTGTTTTATTTGATCCAAATGATGCTACAAATAACACTGTATATGCAGGTGGAGTAAGTGGAGGTTTATGGAAAAATACTAATATCAGTAATGCTAACTCACAATGGACAAGAGTACAAAATGTACCAGGAAATTTATCTGTAACTTCTATTACAGTAGATCCAAGAAACTCTAACAGATGGTATGTAGGTACAGGAGAACAATACACAGCAGGTGATGTGGTAGGAAATGGTGTTTATGTAACTACTGATGGAGGTACAACATGGAATGCGGTTAATATACCAGCAGCAGGAGATGCAATTATTAATTATAATGCAAGTAATGTTTTCTTATCAGGAGTTCATTTCGTAAATGATGTGTTAGCATGGGATAATGGAACTTCAACAGAATTATTCGTTGCAGTAGGAGCACACGTGTACGGAGATTCTTCTAGTCCTAGAAACTGGTTAGGATTACAATCAGCAGGATTGTACCATTCTACAGATAACGGGGCGAATTGGAGTAGAATAGAATCTGCTAATATGAAGTATACTTTTGGAGGAAAAGACTATTATTATATAGCTAATGATTTAGAGGTAAGTGCTAACAATACTTTATGGATGGGTACTATTGCTTCTGCCTTAGGAGAAGGTGGAGGTAGAGTATTTAGCTCTACAAATGGAGGTACTTGGACAGAAGCGGCTGCATCTCCATTAACTGAATCTAATAGAGTAGAAATTGAACCTTCTGCTACTGATGCAAATAAGATTTATGCATTAACGCAAGGAACAACAAGTACTGCTCCTGTTCATATTTATAAAACAACAAATGCTTTTTCAACAGCAAGCGCAACATCATTACCAAATGATGCAGATACAAACATTTCGGCAAACGATTTTTGTCGAGGACAAGCGTTTTATGACTTAGTGATTGAAGCAGACCCAACAAATGATAATATTGTATATGTTGGAGGTATCGACTTATTTAAAACCACAAATGGAGGTTCTTCTTGGTCTCAATTATCACATTGGTACGGAGGTTTTGGTCATCAAAATGTTCATGCAGATCAACACTCAATGGCTTTTGGAAATAATGACTCTTCTAAAATATTATTCGGTAATGATGGAGGAATCTATTATTCAGGAAATTCAGGAAGTACAATTAGTGTAAGAAACAAAGGTTATAATGTAACTCAGTTTGTAAAAGCAGGAATTGGTCCTGACGGAGCAGGTGATGTTAATGGAATTTTTAGTGCGGGTGCTCAAGATAACGGTACACAAGCATTTAGAAATGCAGTCGCAGGAATTAATAGCTCTACTCAATTAAGTGATGGTGACGGATTCTACACTTTCGTTGATAAAGATGGAGACTATATGATTGCTACATATGTAAACAACGTAATATATAGGTTTAACTTACCTTGGAATGGCTTAGGTAGACAGCAAGGAGGAGCAACAACGTTATCAAGTGATCAAAACACAGGAGATTTTGTAAACCCTATGGGGTATGATAATGATGCAAATCGTCTATTATCAAATGCATCAATAAGTTCTGCTAACTCAATATTGAGTATTAATGTAGCATCAAATTCAAAAGGAAATATTACAAATGCATTATTAGACGCAAGTCCAACAGCTTTTCAAGCATCTCCTTTTACAAATAATGCATGGTTTGTAGGATTAGCGAATGGTAAACTATTAAAGTTAACAAACGTTACTAATTCTAATGCAACATGG
Source organism: Tenacibaculum larymnensis (assembly GCF_028829235.1). Lineage (GTDB taxonomy): Bacteria > Bacteroidota > Bacteroidia > Flavobacteriales > Flavobacteriaceae > Polaribacter > Polaribacter larymnensis. Next base: position 387,639 of record NZ_JAIWJY010000001.1, read on the forward strand.
TCAAACATAAATACACCTTTTGTTGGTTCTGTATCTTCAGTAAGATTTGGAGCTACTGAAGATGATATTTTCGTAACAATACATAACTACGGAGTAACAAGTGTTTGGGCTACTTCAGATGGAGGAGCGAATTGGGTAAGCAAAGAAGGAAACCTACCAAATATTCCTGTAAGAGATATTTTACAAAATCCATTAGACAGAACTGAAGCTATTTTAGCAACTCAATTAGGAGTTTGGTCAACATCTAATTTTAATGATGCAAACCCTAACTGGAATCAAGCATATAATGGAATGAGCGATGTTAGTGTTACCTCATTTGATTATTGGAATGTAAGTGGAGATCATACAACAAATAAAGTAATTGCTTCTACATACGGTAGAGGAGTGTTTACAGGTTCATTTACTAGTAATGTTGCTGCTGATACTGAAGCACCGTCTGCTCCAACTAGTTTAGCAGCAAGCTCTATAACAGCAACAAGTTTAACGTTAAACTGGACGGCTTCAACAGATAATGTTGCAGTAACAGGGTATGATGTATATCAAGGAGCAACTAAAATAGGAAGTTCAACAACTACTTCATATAATGTAACCGGATTAACAGCAAGTACAGCATATACTTTTACTGTAAAAGCAAAAGATGCAGCAGGAAATATTTCAGCAGTAAGTAATACAGCAAACGCTACTACTACAGCCGCAACAATTACATACTGTAACTCTAAGGGTAATAGTGTTTCTGATGAATATATTGGAAGAGTTCAATTAGGAAGTATCGATAATTCTTCAGGAGGAGGAAACGGATACTCTGATCATACTGCAATTTCTACAGATTTAGAAAAAGGAAAATCAAATACAATTACAATTACACCAACTTGGACAGGAAGTAGTTATGATGAAGGATATGGTGTTTGGATTGATTACAACCAAGATGGAGATTTTTCTGATGCAGGAGAAACAGTGTGGACAAAAGCTAAATCTAAAGATACTCCTGTAAGCACATCGTTTACAGTGCCAAGTTCAGCTTTAGATGGAGCAACAAGAATGAGAATCGTTATGAAGTATAATGCAACACCAACAGCTTGTGAGGCATCATTCTCTTATGGTGAAGTAGAAGACTATACAGTAAATATTGGAGCTGCAGTAGCAGATACTCAAGCACCAACAGCACCTAGTAGTTTAGCTTCATCAAGTGTAGCACAAACTACGTTAACTTTATCTTGGACAGCATCAACAGATAATGTAGGTGTTACAGGATACGATGTATATCAAGGAGGAACTAAGTTAACAACTGTTACAACAACATCTTACAATGTAACGGGATTAACCGCTAATACAGCTTATACATTTTCAGTAAAAGCAACAGATGCTGCAGGAAATGTTTCTTCAGCAAGTAATACAGTAAATGTTACTACATTAGATAATGTTGTTAGCTATTGTTCTTCAAAAGGAAATAGAGTTACTTATGAGTGGATAGATTATGTTTCTTTTGGAGGAATGACAAATACAACTTCTGCAAATGGAGGGTATGGTGATTTCACGAATAAAGTTGCAACAGTTACTCAAGGAACAACAAATCAAATCATTGTAAGTGCAGGATTTAGTGGTTCTTCATATACTGAGTATTTTACGGTTTGGATTGATTATAACCGTAACGGAACTTTTGAAAGTAGTGAACAAACATCTTTAGGTTCTTCTAGTACAGCAGCAAATAGATCAGCAAACATATCTATTCCATCAAGCGCGTTATTAGGACAAACAAGAATGCGTGTATCTATGAAGTACAATGGAGCATCAACAGCTTGTGAAACTTTTGCAGATGGAGAAGTAGAAGATTATACAGTTAATATTGTTAACTCATCATCTTCAGTAGCAGTATCAGGTACAAGTGATGAGTTTGCTGAACCATTAGATAGAGAAGCAAAATCGAGCTTAACAGCATACCCAAATCCAGCAATAAGTAATGTTACTGTAAAATTTGGAAGCAACGAAAATGTAAGTTATAAAATAACAAATACAATTGGTAGAGTTGTATTAACAGGAAAAACAGTTAATGGTACTGTAAATGTTTCTAATTTAAAAACAGGAATTTATTTATTAGAGGCGAACGATGGTAAAAAGTCGGAAACCATTAAATTAATGAAGAAATAATAGCTTTTCTTTTAATTATAACAAAACCCGAGCAATTGCTCGGGTTTTTTGTTTCTTTGCATAAAATTTTAGAGAATGAATTACCTATCAGTAGAAAACATAGCAAAATCGTATGGCGAAAAGGTCTTATTTGAAGATATTTCTTTTGGAATTAATAAAGACCAAAAAATAGCTTTTGTTGCTAAAAATGGTAGTGGAAAAACCTCTATTTTAAACATTATTGCAGGAAAAGATACACCAGATGAAGGCCAAGTTATCAGTAGAAAAGGAATTAATATTGCTTATCTAGCACAAGATGATGATTTGGACCCCGATTTAACTATAGAAGAAACTATTTTCTCTACAGAAAATACCATCCTTCCTATTATTCAGCAATACGAAAAAGCATTACAAAATCCTGATGATACTGAAACCTATCAAAAAGCATTTGAGTTGATGGAACAGCATAATGCTTGGGATTTTGAAACACAGTACAAGCAAATACTTTCTAAGTTAAAGCTTGATGATTTGTCACAAAAAGTAGGAAAGCTTTCTGGTGGACAAAAGAAACGATTGTCGTTAGCAATCATTCTAATTAATAAACCTGATTTATTAATACTTGATGAGCCAACTAACCATTTAGATTTGGAAATGATTGAGTGGTTAGAAGCATTTTTCGCTAAGGAAAAAATAACCTTATTCATGGTAACACACGATCGTTATTTTTTAGAACGTGTGTGTAATGAGATTATAGAATTAGATAACGGAAAACTATACAAATACAAAGGAAACTACTCATATTACCTTCAAAACAAAGAAGAACGATTAGCTTTAGAAGCAACGAACTTAAGCAAAGCAAAAAGCTTGTTTAAAAAAGAGTTGGATTGGATGCGTCGTCAGCCCAAAGCACGTACTACTAAGTCAAAATCACGTATTGATGACTTTTTCCAAATTAAAGAAAAAGCACACCAACGAAGAAAAGAGCATGAAGTTCAGTTAGAAATTAACATGGAGCGTTTAGGAAGTAAAATAGTAGAGCTTCATAAACTAAAAAAGAACTTTGGAGATAAAGTTATTTTAGATGGATTTGACTATGTTTTTAAACGAGGTGAGCGTATAGGAATCATCGGAAAAAACGGAACAGGGAAATCCTCTTTCTTAAACATACTAACAGGCAAAATTCCTGTAGATGGAGGTAAAGTAATTGTTGGAGAAACGGTAAAATTTGGTTACTACACTCAAAAAGGAATCCAAATAAAAGAAGGACAAAAAGTAATAGAAGTTATTAAAGAGTTTGGAGAAGAAATTCCGCTAACCAAAGGAAGAAGAATTTCTGCAGCTCAGTTATTAGAACGCTTTTTATTTGATAGAAAAAAGCAATATGATTTTGTCGAAAAATTAAGTGGAGGAGAACAGAAGCGTTTGTACCTGTGTGCTGTTTTGATTCAAAACCCTAATTTTTTAATTCTTGATGAGCCTACCAACGATTTAGATGTGGTAACCCTAAATGTATTAGAAAGCTTCTTATTGGATTACCCGGGGAACTTAATTGTAGTATCGCACGACCGTTATTTTATGGATAAAATAGTTGATGGCTTATTTGTTTTTAAAGGAAATGGAGAAGTAGAAAATTTTCCAGGAAATTACTCTGATTACAGAGCGTATGAAAGCTCTTTACCACCAGAGCCTAAAGAAGAGAAGAAAGTAGCTAAAAAGCAAGAAAAAACGCCTCAGAAAGGAAAGTTAAGTTATAACGAAAAACGAGAGTTTGGTCAACTAGAGGTAGATATTGAAAGATTACAAAAGAAGAAAGTAAAATTAGAAGCACAATTCACCAACGGAGAAATAGCGATGGATGATATTAATGAAAAATCTTTAGAGCTACAAGAAATTATAGAAAGTTTAGAAGAAAAAGAAGAACGTTGGTTTGAACTTTCAATGAAATTGGAAGGAGAATAGGTTGATATTACACTTTTATAATATCAATTTCATCAACCAAAGGTTTATTTAAAAACCTTAATAAAAGCTGAGCTACCGCTACGGTATCTCGTTCGCAATATTCAACAATACGTGGTAGGTTTTTCTCTTGGTAATAAACATTAGCAACCTCACTTCCATCAATATCTTGTTTGGGTGACGGAATTCCTAAAATAGCGGTAAGTAACTTTAAAGAAGTATAGTGTTTATAGTCGCCAAATTTCCATAGGTCTAAAGTATCTAAATGCGGAACTTCCCAAGGCTTTTTTCCAAATAAGTTAAGTTTACTAGGTAAGTCAATTCGATTGATAATCATACGTCGTGCGATATAAGGAAAATCAAATTCTTTACCGTTATGCGCACATAATAGATGGTTTGGATGGTTAAAATGTGTATCTAATAAATTTTTAAAATCAACCAAAAGTTTATGCTCATTATCACCATAAAAAGAAGTAACCCGAAGTTGGTTTACCCCCTTACGTTCTACAAAATACCCTACAGAAATACAGATTATTTTTCCAAACTCAGCCCAAATACCAGCTCGATGATAAAATTCTTCAGGAGTAAATTCATCTTTACGTTGGTATTGTGTTTTCAAAGCATATAACTCTTGCATTTCAGTAGATAAATCAGTAAAAAATTCTACTTCAGGAACCGTTTCGATATCTAAAAACAAGATGTTTTGTAGGTTAAGTTTATTCAGCATTTTTTTCTTTAATTAAAATAAAAACACCTGTATTAGATATGTGTTTTTTAGTAGTGTTATCATCGACTTCCGAAAGGTTTATATTTTGAAAAATGAGTTTAACATTTAACGTTTCGAAATGATGTTCGATCGTCATTAAATCAGGATTCAGATTATAGTTTTTATCTTGATTTTTAAGCTTCTCAACCAAATTGGAGTAATTTATATCGCCAATATGATTGTCTCCATTCCAAATTTCAATTGTATTTGTTTTTCTAGACAAAGAAAAGCGATAATTTCTAATAGTGCTTCTTTTTTTACTGTAAGAATTTAGGTGTAGTTTTTTTAAAACATCATAATTTTTAGTGTTGATAGTTAGTTTTTCTTCGTCAATATTATAATAACCTTTAAAAAGTAAATTATTTATATCATCAGTACTATCAACAACCTTAATATCTAAACTATCTAGTAACTTACTTTGCAATTGCCATTGGCTCTCGGTTTTAAATACTGTTTTTGGATTATAGCCTAAAACACTTTCTACTTTATCTAACTCATGTTTGTTATTTAAATATCTAAAAATAGAACGAAGTTGATTTTTCTTTTCAAAAGTGGTTGTGAAATTATCATTTTTAATGTCTGTATACACTTTTTCAAATTGAAGAAGTTGGCTCTTTGTTGATATCGAAAAAGCACCCCAAAAACCAAAAGAAATAAGAAAAGAAATAACAGCTAAACTAAAAGGAAAGACCTTAATTTTTTTACGTTTACTAAAAAGTATGTATAAGGTCATGGCTAAGATCCAGCAAGCTAAAATGAATACGAAATAACGGTTTTCGGTAATGCCATATTCGTTAATACGCCTGAAAATAGCGACAAAAAGCATGGCTATTAAAGGTAATAACAAATAATAAAACCATGGATGAAATTTTTTAATTGTGCGAGAATCTATAGTTTTTTGAATAGGGTTGATAAGTATTTGAACGATAAATCCTAAAAAAGAAAGAGCAATAACTAAATAAGAAACCCATCCTTTAGGTAAGTTCCAATTGATTACTATTTTTAAGCTATAGGCATATAAAATGATGAGGTATAAAATTACTAATGGAATTAAGATATATTTAACCAGTACTTCTAAAGCTTTGGTGTAGTTAATAGCAAGTTGGTTATGAACATCTTTAGGAAAATCAGAAAGGTAAATCCATGTATTTACAATTCCTATACAAAGCACAAAAACCTGAAAAAAACGATCTCCTTTAAAATCAATAGTAAACAAGTGTTTAATAGCGAGTAATGCTAACACAATACCTAAATATAATATCAGGGAGAAAAATAAACTTCTAAAGAGTGCTATAAAAACAGATTTTAGGTAATTAAAATAAGCGGATTTATTCCAACTAAAAACAAAAGGAGCAACCATTACAAGTAAATGCCCAGTTATAAAGTAAAGAACAAAACGGGTGATAGAGTTTTGATAAATCTCTGAGCCATGAATATCAATACTAAAATAAAATAAGAGTAGAAAACCGAGAGTTAGTAAGAATACCCAGGTATTGTCTTTTTTAAACTGTTCTTCAAAAAAACGAGTAGCAATTAACCAGCTTATTCCTAGAATAAAAATTAAAATAACCTTACCGTTAAAAGCATTGTCAAAAGTATTTGCTTCAATTGTAAATAAAGTAAACAACGTACCTACTATTGCCCATGAAAGGGTTATAGGAAATCGTTTAAAGGCACCTTTGGCTTTGGAAGTAATTTCTCCAAGGGAAGAAATAATTTTCATAGGAAACAATTTGTCTAAAGATACAAAAACTGCAAAAAATGAAAAGCAAAAGATTATTCCTTATTTCTTTTAAGCAAAAGTTTAGTAAATATTAAATGAACGTTAAGTTAAGCATGCATACAAAGGGTTTACTTTTTTATGATTACTTTTGGGTAACACAATAAAAATGAATAATGAACACTAGCGACATTAAAATTTTACTAGTTGATGATGAACCAGATATTTTAGAAATTGTAGGATACAATTTAAAATCAGAAGGATATCAGGTTTTTACTGCAAGTAATGGTGCAGAAGCTGTAAAAACAGCAAAAAAAGTAACTCCACATTTAATCTTACTAGATATTATGATGCCTGAAATGGATGGTATTGAAGCATGTGAAAAAATTAGAAATATAAAATCTTTGGAAGATGTTATAATCTCTTTTTTAACCGCTAGAGGAGAAGACTACTCACAAGTAGCAGGTTTTGATGCTGGAGCAGATGATTATATAACTAAACCAGTAAAACCAAAAGTACTAATAAGTAAAGTTAAATCTTTATTACGTCGTTTAAAGACAGAAGAAAAAGCGGATACCACTACAAAAATTGGAGATATTGTAATCAATAGAGACGAGTATGTAGTTTTCAAAGGAGAAGAAAAAATATCTTTACCAAGAAAGGAGTTTGAACTATTCTCACTTTTAACTTCAAAGCCAGGAAAAGTATTTAAAAGAGAAGTTATTTTAGATAGCGTTTGGGGAAATGAAGTAGTTGTAGGAGGAAGAACAATTGATGTACACATACGTAAACTCCGCGAGAAAATAGGAGATCACTATTTTAAAACAGTAAAAGGAGTTGGATACAAGTTTGTGCTAGACGAAACAGACAAATAATTTTTAAACTCAAAAATTAATAAGTAGATTGCTAGCTAGCAATCTATTTTTTTATCATGAAATGAGCTATAATAATTCTTGATACTTCACAAGATAATTAATGGCGAATTACATCTGACATTTAAAAGAATAATAGAAAAAAACAGATGAAAAAAATAAAAAAAACCTATAACTACGCACTCTGGTCGGCATTATACTCAACACTATTATCTATAGTTATAGCAGTATTATCGTATTTACTTTTATTAAATAGCCTAGGTGTTATAACCATTGTTATTTTTGGAGTAGCAATGTTTATTGTTTCTTTTTTTGTAATTCAATACAGAGCAGAACACTTTATTTACCAACGAGTAAAAAAGATGTATGAAGATATTTCTATTTTAGATGTTAACGATTTAAAGCGAAAAAAAGTAACAACAGATGTAGAGGCTTTAACAAAAAGTGTACAAGAATACGTTGAAGGGAAGAGTGAAGAGATAGCGAATTTAACACAACGCGATTCATTTCGTCGAGACTTCTTAGGAAATGTGGCTCATGAGCTTAAAACACCACTTTTTACAGTACAAGGATATATTTTAACATTAATTGAAGGAGCTGCCGATGACAAAGAAATTCTTGAAAAATATTTAGAAAGAGCAAACAAAGGAGTGGAGAGGTTAACCTCAATTGTAAAAGACTTAGATATGATTGCTAAGTTAGAAACTGAGGGAATGAAAATGAACATGCAAACGTTCAATATTATTGAACTGATTCAAAATGTGTTCGATTTGTTTGAAATGAAAGCTAAAAAAAGAAATATTACGCTACGCTTTGATCGCGTATATGATTTTCCTCATTTGGTAAAAGGAGATGTAGAAAGGATTGAACAAGTACTTATAAATCTTATTGTAAACTCTATTAAGTACGGTAAAGTAGGAGGTATCACCACAGTGAGTGTTGAACCGTATAATCAGAATAAACTTATTATTAAAATAAATGATAACGGTGAAGGAATAAAACAAGAACACATATCTCGTTTATTTGAACGTTTTTATCGTGTAGATCAAAGTCGTTCACGTGAACAAGGAGGTTCAGGTTTAGGGCTTTCTATTGTAAAACACATTATTGAAGCGCATAACGAAACTATTCTTTTAAAGAGTGTACACGGAGAAGGTTCTGAGTTCTCTTTTACACTAGAAAAGGCAATGAAATAAAAAAAGGAGTTGATAACCAACTCCTTTTTTTATTATTATTTTAAATCGAATCCGATATCTTTTCGATAATTCATTTTATCAAAAGCTATTTTGTCAATGCTTTTATACGATTTTTCTAAGGCTTCTTCTATAGAACCTCCAAAAGAAGTAATTGCCATTACACGTCCACCGCTTGTAACAACTTTACCGTCTTTTAAAGTGGTTCCTGCATGAAAAACGATAGAATCATCTACAGTATTAAAACCTGTAATTTCTTTTCCTTTTTCATAAGCTTCAGGATATCCACCCGAAACTAACATCACAGTCGTTGCTGTTTGTGGGGTAACTTCGTATGATTTATCTCCTAAGGTTTGCGTAGCAACACCTTCAAATAAATCTAGTAAGTCTGATTGAATACGTGGTAACACCACTTCTGTTTCAGGATCTCCCATACGAACATTATACTCAACTACAGATGGATTTCCGTTATCGTTCATCAATCCGATAAAAATAAACCCTCTATAATCTATTCCGTCTTTTTGTAAACCGTCTATTGTTGGTTTAACGACCAATTCTTCCACTTTTGTTAAAAAATCATCCGTTGCAAAAGGAACAGGAGAAATAGCTCCCATACCGCCTGTATTTAGTCCTGTATCACCTTCTCCAATACGTTTGTAATCTTTAGCAGAAGGTAAAATTTTATAATTCTTTCCATCCGTTAATACGAAAACAGATAATTCTATTCCTTTTAAAAATTCTTCAATAACTACAGTTGATGAAGCACTTCCAAATTTTTGATTAGAAAGCATTTCTTCTAACTCAGCTTTTGCCTCCTCTAAGTCATTTAAAATTAAAACTCCCTTTCCAGCAGCTAATCCGTCAGCTTTCAATACATACGGAGCATCTAATGTTTCTAAGAATTTTTTTCCTTCAGCTAAAGTATCAGTAGTAAAAGATTGGTAGCGAGCTGTAGGAATATTGTGTTTTTCCATAAACTGCTTCGAAAAATCTTTACTTCCCTCTAACAAAGCACCGTCTTTTTTTGGTCCAATTACAGGAATGTTTTTTAATTCTTTATCAGCTAAGAAAAAGTCATGAACCCCTTCAACTAAAGGAGCTTCAGGACCTACAACTACCATATTGATATCGTGTTGTAAAACAGTTTCTTTTACCTGAGCAAAATCAGTTGGATTGATTGCAATATTTTTAGCAATAGCATCAGTTCCTGCGTTACCAGGAGCAACATAAAGGCTGTTGATTTTAGTACTTTCTGAAAGTTTTTTAGCAAAGGCGTGTTCTCTACCGCCCGATCCTAAAATTAGAATATTCATTGTTGTGTGTTGTTGTATTGTGAGTGCAAATATAAAATAAGAAAAAAGGCTATGAGCAAAACCTGTCTTTAAAATTGTAGAAAAAACAAAAAAGGCCTCTTTTTGAAGAAAAGGAGCCTTTTTTTATTATTTCACTGTCGCTTTGTAACTAAAATATTTGTTCTAGTATTTTTTGTGTAATAGCATAAGTTGGTGTTACTCCGCTCATTCCAAGTCCACCAGAAGCAAGTGTTGCACCAGTTTCAAGCGGGTTATCAGAAGCGTAGTAAGCATAGCGTACTTTTACATTTTCTGAAATATTTCCTCTAATTCTGGAGGCAGATTGAATCGCTTTTTGGTAGTGCGCTCCTTCCATCTCTAGTCCGATTACATCCCAAGTAGAATCATGGAAGAATCGTAATAAATCTTTATTTTGTAATGATGTTCCTAATACAGTAATCATAGCTCCATCAAAAACTTGAACACCAAAACCTTCTAAATCTTCTTTTGATAATTCATTTTTAAATGGATAATTATCAGCAGTACCTTCAAAAATATGTGAAGAAGGAATCATAATATCTCCTTTACCACCTTCTAAAATACCAGCTTTACCCATAATCGAAACAGACTGAACATCTAGATGAATTTTATCTCCTTTTGTTTTGTATGGCTTTAACAATTCGTCCATAGTTTCAAAAGCTTGCTCACCAAAGGCATAATCCATTACAATAATTACAGGATCTTCTCCAACAGAGTTAACTTTGTTAAAAGAATTTGTTTCAAAATCAATTTTTCCAGTATCAATTACCTGAACATTGATGTTGGTTCCTGAAGTATCTTTAATGTAAATTAACCCGTTTTCTGAAGCATAATTTTTAACGGCAGATTGTAAAGCGCTACTGTTGTTATTACTCAATACTTCAAAAAGTTGAAAATCTTTATGTTTTTTAGCTTCTTTTGGTAAAGCATTTTGGGCATAAATACTATTCATTACACTGTGCATGTTTGCACTAATTATATGAATAGGGCGTTCTATTAACCCATTGTCTAACAACACTTTTTTAATGTTGTTAGCCCATATTTCTCCATAATAATGGTGTCCAATTTCTTCAATTAAAACAGAACTGAATTTTATAGAGCGTTTTTGGTCGTATAAAGCTTCATTAATAGCAAGCTTACCTAACCAATAAATTAGATGGAAAAACCTATTTGGATTCTCTTCTGTTGCAAACGTGTTGTATGCATCATATACTTCATCATAAGTTCTTCCTAAAATATTACCAAGATGTACAACAATTACATCTTTTTCCTCATCGGTAAGGGTTTTATTATGTATTACAATATCTTCTAGTTGTAACCATTCACGAATAAAACTTTCACCATTATTAAAAACTACACGGTCTTTAATTTTATGAGATTCAATAAATAAAAATGTCAAGTGTGTAAGAATATCGTAAATTTCAGATCGTCCTCTGGTAATTTCAATATTCATTTGGTTCTTGTCAATACGATAGCAGTTTCTTCTTCTTTTAGGAGGAATAATTGCCTTGAACTTAGAGTTACGATACCCTTCATCAGCAGTTAAATAAATAAACTGACATTCTTCAATTCCTTCAGGTAAACGTTCAATTACGTATACCAGTCCGTTTAATTCAGTTTTATTTTCTGCAATTGAACCATAAATTTCTGGACGTAAAGATAAAAGTGATTTACGTAATGTTTCACCAGAAACACCCATTGGTTTGTAAAAACCGCGACTAAATAAGTGTCGCATTGAAATGTATAAACGCTCAATAGCATTTGTAGATTCTTGGGCTCTTGTACGTTCTTTTAGGATAGGTTTTGACATATGTTTTTAAAGTACAAATATACAAATTATGTTAAAGAAGCTATTTTTTTAAAATACTGCTATATTTTTTAGGGTTATTTAGCAAGTTAACAGCATTTTTTATAGTAATATCATTTTTAAATAAATGTTTATACACCCCTTCTTTATATGCATAACGCTCAACAATTTCATTTTCAATTTCTTTTGATAAAATATCTTCATTCACCAAAACTTTTGCAACTTTAGCAGCTTTTAGTTGTTGGATAATCGTGTTATATTCTGAAGTAATTTTATTATTGTTTTCTACTGATTTATATGCTTCTTGGAAAAGTTTTTCTTCTTTAGATACAAAAGCGGTGTCTTTACGAAGCAAATATTGTTTAAATTGATTAAAGTTTGTAGATGAAAAAGTATAATTTTCAGCAGATAAATTAGGGTTTTGATATGTAAAATCAGTTACAAAATTAAAAATAGCTCTTGATTTTAGTAACTCATCTGTTTCTTTTGTTTTTTTAGAAAATTCACTTTCTACATCAGGAGTAACACCCCCACCATCGTATACTTTTCGTCCATTTTGAGTTGTAAATTCATTAAGAGTAGTATCTGAAAACTTAGGTACTTTTCCTGTTTTTGAATCTCTATTAGCATAATCTAATTCCTGAATACATCGCCCGCTAGGAGTGTAATATTTAGAAATTGTGATTTTCATTTGTGTTCCATAACTCAAATCAAAGTAACGTTGCACTAGTCCTTTTCCAAAAGAACGCTCACCCATAATTACAGCTCTGTCATAGTCTTGTAAAGCACCAGAAACAATTTCTGAAGCAGAAGCCGATCGACCGTTTATTAATACTACAATAGGAATTTCAGCATCTAAAGGTTCTCTATTTGTTTTATAAGTTCTACTGTTTTTTTGAGTTTTTCCACGAGTATCTACAACTTTCAAGCCTTTAGGAATAAATAAATTGGTAATGTTTATTGCGTCAAATAAAGAGCCTCCAGGATTGTATCTTAAATCAAACACCAATTTTTTCATTCCTCTTTTTTTTAGGTCACCAAATGCGTTTACAACACTTTCGGTAGCTTTTTGACTGATAAATCGTGTTAAAACAATATAACCTGTTTCGTTATCAATCATATCGTAAAAAGGAACAGGGTCTAAAATAACTTTATCAAGTTTTACAGAAACATTTTTTGTAAGATTATTCCTTTCTACCTTTAAAGAAAGCTCTTTTCCAGGTACTCCTTTTAGCATTTGAGAGAACTGACTTCTTTCTAAGGTATTTAATTCTTGTCCATTTACATTGGTAATAATATCACCTGCTTTTAAGCCAGCTTTATCAGCCGAAAAACCTTTGTAAACTTCAGAAACTACAATTCCTTTTTTAGTATAAAATGTAGAAATACCAATACCACCATATTCACCTTCACGACGAATACGCGCATCTTCAACATCTTGTTCGTTATAAAAATTGGTATAAGGATCTAAATTTTTAAGCGTGTTTTTTATTGCTTTGTCAGTTAAATCTCCAGGATTAATTTCATCAATATAATTAATGTTTAACTCTTTAAAAAGGTTGTTGTAAATTTCAATTTGTTTAGCAATCTCAAAAAAACGAGATTGAAAAGAAAAGAAAAGAGAGATTACAATGAGTGAACCAAAAAAAAGGTATTTTCTATTTTTCATCTTGAGTAACTTCTGTAATAAACTGTGTTAATAATTTCTTCATTTTATGCTCTAAATCAGCATATTTCCATTCATCTCTTGCAAGATAAGAAATCATAAACACATACGGTTTATCTACAGTCTCATAAATAGTATGCTTTTCTTTACGGTATGTTTCGCGAAGTAACCGTTTTATACGGTTTCTATCCACGGCTTTTTTAAAGTTACGTTTAGGAACAGAAACGCCAACTTGTGCAGGGAACTTAGAGGTGTGTTCGGTTTGTATATATACCATTCTTAGTGGAAAAACTTTTATCACCTTTCCCTCCTCATATAGTCTTCCTATGAGCTTTTTGCTTTTTAAACGCTCCTCTTTTCCTAAAGTAAATCTCATTAGTACAAACATACGCAAACCTGCACTAATAACCATTTTTTTAAGTATTTTTGAAACAATTCTTTTAAGAAACCACATAAAATCAAACCGCGATTAATTTTACATTTCTCTTATACAATTAGTAAAAATTAATTTTAAAACATATTTATGAAGTCTGATTTATTTCAAGCCCCAGATTATTATCAAGTAGACGATTTATTAACCGATGAACATAAACTTGTTCGAGGCACTGCTCGTGAATGGGTTAAGAAAAACTTATCTCCAATTATTGAAGAGTATGCACAACGTGCAGAATTTCCGAAGGAATTAATTAACGGATTGGCAGAAGTAGGAGCTTTCGGATCTTATATTCCTGAAAAGTATGGAGGTGCAGGGTTAGATCAAATTTCTTATGGGTTAATTATGCAAGAGCTAGAAAGGGGTGATAGCGGAATTCGATCTACTGCTTCAGTACAGTCTTCTCTTGTTATGGGACCTATTTATAACTACGGAACCGAAGCACAAAGACAAAAATACTTACCAAAATTAGCTTCTGGTGAATGGATGGGAAGCTTTGGGTTAACTGAACCAAATCATGGTAGTAATCCTGGAGGAATGGAAACCAAGTTTAAAGACATGGGAGACCATTATTTATTGAATGGAGCAAAAATGTGGATTTCAAATGCGCCAATTTGTAATGTAGCTGTTGTATGGGCAAAAAATGAAGAAGGACGCATTCATGGTTTGATAGTAGAACGTGGTATGGAAGGTTTTTCTACACCAGAAACTCATAACAAATGGTCGTTAAGAGCATCAATTACAGGTGAGTTAATTTTTGACAATGTTAAAGTTCCAAAAGAAAACTTATTGCCAAATAAATCAGGATTAGGAGCACCTTTGTTGTGTCTTGACTCAGCGCGTTATGGTATTGCTTGGGGAGCTATTGGTGCTGCGATGGATTGTTACGATACGGCATTGCGTTATGCGAAAGAACGTACACAATTTGGAAAACCAATAGGTCAATTTCAGTTGCAACAAAAAAAGCTAGCTGAAATGATTACTGAAATTACCAAAGCACAGTTGTTAACGTGGCGTTTGGGGGTACTGAAGAACGAAAGTCGTGCAACATCTGCTCAAATATCTATGGCGAAGCGAAATAATGTTGATATGGCATTAAAAATAGCACGAGAAGCAAGACAAGTGTTAGGAGCAATGGGAATTTCTGGAGAGTACTCAATTATGAGACATGCAATGAATTTAGAAAGTGTAATAACCTATGAAGGAACACATGATGTTCATTTATTAATCACAGGATTAGATATCACAGGATTAAATGCATTTAAATAAAAAAGAAGAAGAAGCACTCAAACGTTAAACCACTAACACATTATTAAAGAGTGCTTCTTCAATCAACTATTAAAACTAAAATTTACCTACTCTTTCTTCTTGCCACCATTAACAAGAATTAAAAGAGCGGTTACTAAACCTATACAAACCAAACCGAAAATAATCATCATAATGGTTCCGTTTGTCCAAGATACCATTGGGATGTTCATTAATTCTACCATTTCTTCTTATACTTTACTGTCTCAAAAATACAAGCATAGTTTAAGTTAAAACATGATTTTTATCAGGGTTTTGAAAAAAATGAAGAGATTTTATAAAATAGATTAGAAAGATGTTTCCTCTTTTAATAATGTATCGAAACCGTAAAAACTAGTTTGATTTAAATTCTATTTATTTAGTATTGTTTAGTTTATGAATGTTTAAGTATTCTATGTTAAAATGCAGAGTAATTTAAAGATAGATTATCTATATAAAAAAAAGTATCCTCTAAGTATCCAGAGTTCGACCAGCCCATTAAATACATTTCGCTCATAAAGTTTTCATCAATACCACCATACATGTTAAGTGCTGTTTCATTACAAACCAGAACATTATTTTTCCATAGTTGCATTACTCCATCAGTAGCATTTTCATTACTTGGAGCTTTAACTCTAGCCATAATGTGAATCCATTTTCCATGATCGTCTTCGGTAATAAAATTAGTTCCTAAGCCCCCTGAAGGTGATATACTTGGTTGCTCGGTTCCATTTCTGTATCTATGTAAGGTTAAATTAGAACCTCCAGTATTATTTGGAGATAATGACCAATTTACCTGAAAACCTGGAGAACGATAATCATTTTTATAAACAGCTAAAAATTTATTATTGCTAGCTGAGTTTTCTTTACGATGGGTATAATTATTAGGAATGTAAAGGTCATATTTTATCCATAACTCTCCAGTATTTGGGTATGATATTCTTTGCTCAGCAAAAGCATCTTCTCCTGATGATCCGCCCTTATAGTAAAACTGAAGAGAATACTCTCCATCTTTCTTTACTTTATTAGAAACAGATGAGTAGGTACTGCTACCGTAGTTAACATTATTTTCTGTTTGAGATAAGTCACCTCTTTCAAAGTCATCAAAAAACAAGATATTTTCTGAAGGTTCTTCAATTACCTTAGACTCCTCTTTTGTACAGGATATTAAAAATAGAGTAAGGAAAATTGTTAAAGATAGGAGGCTTTTTTTCATAGTATAATAATTGTTTTGCAGCGTATATTGTTAATGTGTTGATAGTTAAAACGATCATAGATTAGGTTTCGTATGCAAATTAAAAGTCTTATAAGCAAAGAAAAACTAAGAATCAAAGCCACTTTTTAACCCATCAATGCTAGTTTGGTTTCTGTCATTCCAATACTGTTTAATTCCTTCTTCACCTTTTTCAGTAGCCCAATCATTTAATTGATTTCGTTCTCCTTGGTATTCATAAAAAGGAATCGACATTCCGCAAGAGGTTTGTACACTTTCTACAGAAACAACAAATATTTGACGAGTACCTGGAAGTTTAGGAAACAAATTAGCATAATTACTCCACTTATCATGAGTAGGAAGAACTTCTTCAGCTTTTCCATATAGCCTGAGTATGTTTGGAGCACCTTCAAAAGCACAAAACATGATAATTATTCGATTGTCGTTTAGCAAATGTGCTGAGGTTTCGTTTCCGCTACCTGTTACGCTTAACCAAGCAACCTTATTTTCGTTAAGTACTCTAAAGGTGTCCATTCCTTTTGGTGAAAGATTAATTCTTCCTTCTTTTGCTGCTGTAGCAACAAAAAACATCTTTTGAGCTTCAATAAATTTTTGAACTCGATTTGTTATTTTGTCGTAAAACTTAGCCATAATTCTTTATTTTTAGTCAATCCAATCTTTAGTGCGTTCAACAGCTTTTTGCCAAGTACGATATAGCTTTTCTCTTTTTTCTTTAGGAAAAGAAGGAGTGAAGGTTTTATCTATTTTTCGTTTATTAATAATATCGTTTTGTTGCCAAAAACCAACACAGAAACCAGCTAAATAAGCAGCTCCCATTACAGTGGTCTCAATTTCTTCAGGACGTTCCACATCTACATTTAAGATGTCTGCTTGAAATTGCATCAATAAATTATTAACACATGCCCCACCATCAACTTTTAAAGAAGAAAGCTGTAGCATACTGTCTTTTTGCATAACGTCTAAAATGTCTTTGGTTTGGTAAGCTAACGACTGTAAAGTAGCTTTAATTAAATGATTTTTTCCAGTATCACGAGTTAAACCGAAAATTGCTCCTCGTGCATACATATCCCAATAAGGAGCTCCTAAGCCAGCAAAAGCAGGAACCACATAAACAGGGTTTTCTTCAGTAATTTTTTCAGCAAAAAGCTCACTTTCTTCTGCGCTATTGATAATTTGTAGTCCATCACGTAACCATTGAATTGCTGAACCAGCAACAAAAACACTTCCTTCGAGAGCATAATACACTTTGTTGTTAATTCCCCAAGCAATAGTGGAAATCAAACCATTTTCAGAATATTCTAAGTTTTCACCTGTGTTCATCAACATAAAGCATCCAGTCCCGTAGGTGTTTTTAGCTTCCCCTTTTTTAAAACATGCTTGTCCGAATAAGGCAGATTGTTGATCTCCTGCAATACCTGCAATTGGAATTTGAACTCCGTTTAATTTATAATTTCCAAAATGATAAGAAGAAGGTTTTACTTTAGGTAACATTGAAGTTGGAATGTTTAGTTCTTTTACTAAAGTTTCATCCCAACACAAGTTTTTTATATCATATAACATGGTACGCGAAGCGTTGCTATAATCAGTAGCGTGAACTTTTCCATTGGTTAAGTTCCATAAAAGCCAAGAATCAATAGTTCCAAATAACAAATTTCCTTTTTCAGCATCTTCTTGAGCTCCATCTATATTATTTAAAATCCAATGGATTTTAGTAGCTGAAAAATAACTATCAATTACTAATCCAGTAGTTTTACGAACATAGTTTTCAAGTCCGGTTTCTTTGAGTAACTCACAAGTATTAGCAGTTCGCTTGTCTTGCCAAACAATGGCATTATATATTGGTTTGCCAGTGTTTTTATTCCAAACAACGGTAGTTTCACGTTGATTGGTAATACCTATTCCCGCTATTTCTGAAGGCAGTATTTTAGCTTGTTCAAGAGCTTTTTGTAAGGTTTTTAACTGAGTTTGTAAAATTTCGTTGGCATCGTGCTCTACCCAACCAGGTTGAGGAAATATTTGTTGAAACTCTTCTTGAGTTTTTGCAATAATTTCTTCTTCTTTATTAAGAATAACTGTACGACAGCTAGTTGTTCCTTGGTCTAAAGCAATAATATATTTTTGAGTCATTTAGGCATAAAATGATTGAACGCCTAATTTACAATTTTAGTCATATGTAATAAAAAAAACCTTCTAGAACTTCTAGAAGGTTTACACGTTTAAGTTTGGTTAGTTAACTTTTAGTGTCTCAAAGCATATCCGGCTCCTTTACCAAATTCAGCTAATACTGAAAGTAAAGTGTTTAAACCTTTGCTCGTCTTGCGTAGTAGTAATTTTCCCATTTTTAAAATAATTTAATTCCCCTTAAATTAATTGTCATTAAAGAATGAACATGTCAAAGATATGTTGATAATCAGAGGTATAAAACGGGATTTCCGAAGTTAAAAGTGTAATTTTCCGAAAGAGCATAAAAAAAACCTTCTAGAATTTCTAGAAGGTTCATTATTCCCCTTAAATGTCTTTTTTCAATTAATCTTGAAAAGAAGATGTTACAAATGTAAGGAGAGATTAAAGGTTAAAAAAGGGTATTTCCGCAAAAAAAAGTGTGGTTTTCCGCAAAACACAAAAGGAAACCGTTTTCAAACAAAAAAACCTTTAGATATCTAAAGGCTTTTTTTATATTCTCTCTCTTTCAAGATTCTTCCCAACAATGGTTTTGAATTCTTTTGCGAAAGTATTCTTTGTTTCTAATGTATAAAAAGGGATAACCGTAAAAATAAATGTGTATTTCCGCAATAAGAGTTAATCTATAATTCCTAATTCTTTTGCTTTTAACACAAGGTCTGTGTTATTATTGGCTTGTAGGTCAGTTCTTAGCTTAGATAGTTTACTTTCTATAGAACGGACTTTTATTAATGAACCATCACTTTTTTTAATTAAACCTTCTAGATTAGAAATCTTAGCATGTTTAGGAAGTTCTTTTAAAATTTGAACAGCAATATCATCCATTTGTATTTCTACCAAGGCTCTCTTTAAGAGTTTTTGATGAATTTCATGGGTGTAATATACTTCCCCTTTCAACATTTTTTGAATAGCAAAGGTCAATTCGTCAGTGCTACACTTACCTTTTAAGATATATGCAGAAGGGTTTAAATTATGTATTACATTAAAAATTCTGTTAGTTTCAGAATGCCCTGTAATTACTCCTACTTTAATTGGAATTTCTTCTTTGAGGATAGACTTTATAAAAGACTCGCCACCATCTAAAACAACATTTTTGTTTTGATTGTCAAAACTTAAATCGGTAAAAACAATATGAAATGGATTTTCGCTTAAACTTGATTTTATTTTAGAAAAAGCTTCGTCACATGAATTTGCCGTTTCAATTTCTAAACCATCTATATCTTTCAAATACGAAAGAATTCCTTCAAGAATTAACTGATGGTCATCAACTAAAAGTATTTTTGTTTGTCCAGCCATTTAGGGGTATTTGAATATCGGTTTGGGTTCCTTTACCTACTTCACTATTAATGGTTAACGTTCCGTTTAACTCTTCAATGCGTTCTTGTAGGTTTTGTAAACCAATTCCTTTTTTACTAATGTTGGTATCAAAACCAATACCATCATCAATAATATCCAAATGTACGTATTTTTTATGTACAGAAAAATTGATAATTATCTTACTTGCCTTTGCATATTTTTTACAATTTTGTATGCTTTCTCGAGTACTCAGGTAGAGTAGACGCTTTATAGAATTATCAACAGTAGTCCAATTATAGTTTTGCAATCCATTTAGCTTTATTTTAAAATCAGGTTCAAAATAATCACTAACTAAATTAATAATTTGATTTTTAAAAGAAACTTTATTAAAACTAACACTACTCAATTGATGTGATAAATTACGTACATTCTCTTTTACTGCATCTAATTTTTGAGCTTCCTCTAATAAATTAGACTTTTCTAACTTACGATGTAGTAAGCGTAGGTCTCCTGCTACCTCATCATGCAAAGATTTAGCAATTTGTTTGCGTTCATGTTCTCTTACTTGTACCTGTTGTAGCTGTGCTTGATATAATAATTTTCTTCTACGTTGAAAATAAAACATAACACTAAAACCAAATAGCAAAAGACCAATTGCAGCAGCTAACCAACCTATTGTTTTTTGTTGTTTATGATAAAGTATTTCTGCTTGCTTTTGTTGGTTTTCTGTTTTTAAAACTACATTTTCTTTTTCTTTTTTATCGGTTTCATATCTAATTTTAGCAAATTGATTTTTTAACCTACGCTCATTTTGGAATAAGCTATCATTTAAGGTAATGTATTCTTGTAAATATTGTTTTGACTTATGACTTGTTGTTAATTCTGAAAGTTTTACTAAAGACTCTAGCCAACGTTTATTATTTTGCGTTTGTTTGGCATACTTTAAAGCTTCATTAGCATGAAATAAAGCTTTATCTGTTTGGTTAAAACTTTTATAAAAATCTGCTAAGTTTATATGGGTTGTACTCAACTCTGTAAAATCTTTTTCTTTCTCACGTATGTTTAGAACTTTATTATATTGTTGTAGAACATTTTCTTTTTGATTCAATAAAAAATTACTAGCAGCCAAATTTTCTAATAATAATGCATATTGAATAGGAAAGTTTTTTTCAATACTATCTTGAGATAACCCTTTTTTAAAGTATGTGATAGCTTTTTTATGTTGATTTAGTTTTTGATATAACAGACCTATATTGTTAGTCGTAAATAAATAACCTAATTTGTCCTTCGTTTTTTTATTAATGTTTAGTGTTTTGTTATAATAGTTGATAGCGTCTGTTTTTTGATTCAATTCCTCTGAAACAAGCCCAAGGTTATTATATACTCTTTCTAAATAAACTGTTGGTTGTATTGGTTCTAAATATTGTAAAGCTTCAATTAAACTTATTTCACTGCCACGATAATCTTTGGCTTCTCTTTGTATTATAGCAAGACTTAACAAACGTCGGCCTACAGCTAAAGAGTCATTTATTTTTTTAGAGATGTCTTTTGAAAGGTGATAATAGTAAAAAGCACTGTCGTTAGTATAGGTAAGTTTGTTTTGTAGTGCTTTAAAATGAAAATACTTGGCAAGTAGAATAGAGTCACCTGTTTCTTTATAGAACGAATCAACCTGTCTAGTAAATTTTCTTAGTAATGGAAGCTTTTTACTAAAATAAGCTTGTCTTCCTAACTCTATAATTTCTTTTTTAGCCAAAGCTATATTTGTGTCTTTTTCTTGAGCAAAAAGAAAAGATGTAAAAAGAAGGAGAAAAATAAGGGAGTTTTTCATTGTTTTTTATAAAGTAGAACCACTATTTTTTAAAAAATAATGGTTCTACTCTTAAGTTTTATGTTGAGCTTATATTTAATCACCTCCACCACTTCCACCACTTCCACCAGTGTCAGTGCCAGTTTTAGGACTGTCTGCTCCACCAGTATCGGTAGTTGTTGTTTCATTATCTCCATCAGGGCTTAAACTCATTACGGTTTCTTTTAAGTACTTGTTTTCCATGTTAAATAGGGTTTTTAATTACAAAATAATACTTGGGGATGGGAGTAATCAAGTGCCTAATGTAGTAGGTTTTTAGGAGAAAGTCAAAAATTTAACATTCTGTATTCAAAATATGAATAGATAGTATTACTTTTTCATTTTGGTAAACAAATCCCATAACACCACACCACAACTTACTGAAATATTCAGCGAGTGTTTAGTTCCTAATTGCGGAATTTCAATACAAATATCTGAAGCAGAAACTATCTCCTGCTGTACACCTTTTACTTCGTTGCCAAATACTACCGCATATTTTTGGTTAGTTTCTGGGGTAAAAGTATCTAACATCGTACTATTTTCTGCTTGTTCTATGGATAGGACTTTTACATCTTCCGCTTGTAGCTTTTCAACTAAATCTATGGTGTTTTCAACATATCCCCAATCTACAGATTCGGTAGCGCCTAAAGCAGTTTTATGAATTTCTTTGTTAGGAGGTGTTGCTGTAATACCGCACAAATAAATTTTTTCAATTAAAAAAGCATCTGAAGTTCTAAAAACAGAACCTACGTTATTTAAACTACGAATATTGTCCAATACTACTATAATAGGAGTTTTGTTTGTTTGTTTAAACTCCTCAACTGTTTTTCTGCCTAGTTCGCTGTTTTTTAATTTTCTCATAAAGTGGTTTTCAGGTTCAAAAGTTTAAAGTTGTGGATAACTTGAAACAAAAGAAACTCTAAACTTTTCTATCTTCGCAAAACTAACCCAAAAAATCTAGAAATTTGGCAAAAACAAAGGCAAAAAAGGTAACTCCATTAATGCAACAGTATAACGGAATTAAAGCAAAATATCCGGATGCGATGTTATTATTTAGAGTAGGCGATTTTTATGAAACCTTTGGAGAAGATGCTATAAAAGCATCCAAAGTTTTAGGTATTATTTTAACCAAAAGAGGAAGTGGTAGTGAGAGTGAAACAGCGTTGGCTGGTTTTCCGCACCATTCCTTAAATACTTACTTGCCAAAGTTAGTGAAATCAGGATTGCGTGTTGCTATTTGCGATCAGTTGGAAGATCCAAAAATGACTAAAAAGATTGTAAAACGTGGAGTAACGGAGTTGGTAACTCCTGGAGTTGCGTTGAATGATGAAGTATTACAATCAAAGTCTAATAATTTTTTAGCAGCAGTTCATTTTGGGAAAAAGCTATTAGGAGTTTCGTTTTTAGATGTGTCAACTGGGGAATTTCTCATCGCGCAAGGAAATGAAGAATATATAGATAAGCTTTTACAAAATTTTACACCTAGTGAAGTTTTGGTTGAAAAGAAAAATAAGCAACGATTTTTAGAAGCTTTTACCAATCGTTTTCATGCGTTTTATTTGGATGATTGGGTGTTTCAAAAAGATTATGGAGATGAATTGCTTCGAAATCATTTTAAGGTAAAAACATTAAAAGGATTTGGAGTTGAAGAGTTAGAATATGGAATTGTGGCAGGTGGTGCAGCAATGTATTACTTGTCTGAAACACAACACAACAAAATAGAACACATACAATCTATCAGTAGAATTGCGGAAGATAATTATGTGTGGATGGATCGCTTTACCGTGAAAAACTTAGAATTATACGGTGGTAATTCGGTGAACTCAGTTTCGTTATTGGATGTAATTGATAAAACGATTTCTCCTATGGGAGGACGTTTGTTAAAACGTTGGTTAGCGCTTCCGTTAAAAGATTTAGCTCAAATTCAACAACGACATGAATTAGTAAAGTTTTTAATTGATGATGATACTTTTTCTGAAACAGTAACCTACCAATTAAAACAAATTTCTGATATCGAACGATTGATATCAAAAGTTGCTACGGGTAAGGTTTCTCCACGAGAAGTAATTTTGTTGAAAAACTCGTTAAAAGCTATTCTTCCTATAAAAGAATCTGCAGAAAAAAGTAATAATAAAGCAGTTCAAGAAATAGGAAAACAATTGCACGATTGCAAAACGCTGATTGATAAAATTACTGAGACAGTTTTAGAAGAAGCTCCTGTAAATATTAATAAAGGAAACGCGATTGCAAACGGAGTTTCAGAAGAACTGGATGAATTACGTAACATTTCAAACTCTGGAAAAGAGTATTTAGATACGATGCTAGCTCGTGAAACAGAGCGAACAGGAATTCCGAGTTTAAAAATTGCTTTTAATAATGTTTTCGGATATTATATTGAAGTTAGAAATACTCATAAAGACAAAGTTCCAGAAGACTGGATTCGTAAACAAACCTTGGTAAACGCAGAGCGTTATATTACTGAAGAGTTAAAAGAATATGAAGCTAAAATTTTAGGAGCAGAAGAGAAGATTCAGCAGTTAGAAACAGTGATTTTTGCCAAGTTAGTACAGTATATTATTGGGTTTGTACAACCTGTACAACAAAACGCACAAAATGTAGCTAAGATTGATGCTTTACAATCGTTCGCAACCTTAGCTACCGAGAATAATTATGTGCGTCCGTTAATGGATGACAGCACTGATATTGAAATCAAAAATGGTCGTCACCCAGTTATTGAAAAACAATTACCAATTGGAGAAGAATACATAGCCAATGATGTTGTCTTGAACCGTAATCAGCAACAAATTATTATGATTACAGGTCCGAACATGTCTGGTAAATCAGCAATTTTACGTCAAACAGCCTTGATTGTGTTATTAGCACAAATGGGAAGTTATGTTCCCGCACAAAATGCTCGCATTGGTATGGTGGATAAGATTTTTACCAGAGTAGGAGCTAGTGATAATATTTCGATGGGAGAATCTACATTTATGGTAGAAATGAACGAAACAGCTTCTATTTTGAATAACATTTCTGACCGTAGTTTGGTATTGTTAGATGAAATTGGAAGAGGAACGTCTACCTATGACGGAATTTCTATTGCTTGGGCGATTTCGGAATATTTACACGAACATCCTTCGAAAGCAAAAACGTTGTTTGCAACACACTATCACGAGCTGAACGAAATGACCTCGACATTTGAGCGTATTAAGAACTTTAATGTATCGGTTAAAGAATTGGATAATAGCATTATTTTCTTGCGTAAATTGGTAAAAGGAGGAAGCGATCATAGTTTTGGTATTCATGTAGCAAAATTAGCGGGAATGCCAAGTATGGTAATTCATAGAGCAAACAAAATTCTAAAAGAGTTAGAAGACTCACATTCACACAAAGAGGTTAAAGAAACCTTGAAAGAAGCACAGCACGAAGATATGCAAATGAGCTTTTTTCAGTTAGATGACCCGTTGTTAGAAGATATTAGAGAAGAAATTTTAACCACCAATATTGATACCTTAACACCGATTGAAGCGCTAATGAAGCTGAATGAAATTAAACGAATGTTGACGAAGAAATAAATAATTATGAGTCCACATACTTGGGGTTTTATTGGAGTATTAATTGGAGCGTTTATAGGTGCTTCTGCTAGTATAATAACAACAATTATTAGTAATAGAAACGCTATTAAAATACAATCAAAATTAGAAAAAAATAATAGAGAATTGCTTTTTAGAGAGTTTTAAAGAGAAAACCTTTTAAAGATTCAAGAGAAAATTTCGGAAGGACTGAGGGTAGTAGGAAAGGTTCATATAGAAGATGTAGATAATTTCAGAAAGACAAATAAATGGGGTCAAGGATTATTGGATACAGATTTGGACAATAAAATAGCAAACATATATAGAGAGTTATTATATCTGAAAGAAAGAATTCAAAAAGAAGGACTAAGGAACGAAATAAAAGAAGTGGTTGGTTTGATGAATAGTGTTTTATATTCTCGGAGTAAAATTGAGAGTGAACAGGGAATAATAAATCTAATAGAGAAACAAGAAACCTTATCAGAAAATATAGGAAAAGAGCTTAGAGAGTATTTTTAGTTATGCAACACGATATTAGTTTTAAGCATATAAACAAACTAGCAATGCCTGCACTAATTGCAGGAGTGGCAGAACCTTTACTTTCTACTACAGACTTAGCTATTGTAGGTAATATAGAGTACAACGCTACTGAAAGTATTGCCGCTATTGGTATTGTAGGAGCTTTTTTATCCATGTTAATTTGGGTTTTTGGGCAAACACGTAGTGGAATATCATCTATCGTTTCACAATATTTAGGAGCTAATAAACTTGATGAAATTAAAAACTTACCCGCACAAGCTATTGTTATTGTATTAGGCGTAAGTGCGCTTATTTTAGGAATCAGTTATCCTTTTGCCAAAGAAATTTTTGAATTATACAATGCTTCAGGAACGATTTTAGACTACTCTGTTGAGTATTACAAAATTCGTGTTTTCGGATTTCCGTTTACGCTTTTTACCATTGCTGTTTTTGGCACCTTTAGAGGGTTGCAAAACACCTATTACCCAATGATTATTGCTTTAATTGGTACGTTTATTAATATTGGATTAGATATAGTATTGGTTTACGGAATAGAAGGGTTTATTCCAGCTATGCATATTCAAGGAGCAGCCTATGCGAGTGTTATTGCACAAGTTACGATGGCAATAATTTCTGCTGTATTATTATTAAAAAAGACAGATATTTCATTAAAATTCAGCTTACCATTTAACACAGAAATTCCAAAATTCATAGTAATGGTGTTGAATCTTTTCGTAAGAACGATAGCACTAAATGTTGCATTGTACTTTGGAACTTCTTACGCTACTGACTATGGAGATGCCTACATTGCAGCCTATACAATCGGATTTAATTTATGGCTTATGGGGGCTTTTATGATTGATGGATATTCTTCTGCAGGAAATATTTTATCAGGTAAATTATTGGGTGCTAAAGCTTATAAAACATTGGTAACTTTAGGAAATAGATTAATTAAATACGGATTCCTTTTCGGATTATTATTAGCCGTTGTGGGGTTTGTTTTATATCAATTTATAGGAAAAGTATTCACTAAAGAACCAGAGGTTTTAGAGCAGTTTTACAATACCTTTTGGATTATTTTAATCATGCAACCTATATGTTCTATCGCTTTTATTTATGACGGAATGTTCAAAGGAATGGGAGAAATGAAATTTCTACGAAATGTTTTGTTATTAGCAACAGGGTTAGTGTTTGTTCCTACATTATTATATTTTGACTCTCTTGGGTATAAACTCTATGCTATTTGGATAGCTTTTTTCTTGTGGATGATTGCGAGAGGAACTCCATTAATTGTTAAGTTTAGAAGAAAGTTTTTACCCCTAGCTCAAAAAATGTAATTTTGAAGAAACAAGAAAAACAAATGACTACAACTAGAGAAAACGGAAGTTTATACACCTACATAGAAAACAAGATTGCAACGGTAGAATTTGGACACCCTGCAAGTAATTCTTTTCCAAGTGTGTTGCTAGAACGTTTAGCTAATGAATTTGATAAACTTTCAACGAGTGATGAGGTGTTGGTAATTGTATTAAAATCAGAAGGAGAGCGAGCTTTCTGTGCTGGTGCATCTTTTGACGAATTGGTAGCGATTGATAATTTAGAAGACGGAAAAGCTTTTTTCTCTGGCTTTGCGAATGTAATCAACGCTATGCGTAGATGTTCGAAACTAATTATTGGAAGAGTACAAGGAAAAACAGTTGGAGGTGGAGTTGGTTTAGCAGCAGCTTGTGATTATGTATTAGCCACAGAGCATGCTTCTATTAAACTTTCTGAATTTACAATAGGTATTGGTCCGTTTGTAATTGCGCCAGCCGTAGAACGCAAAATAAGCGTTAGTGGATTAGCAGAATTAACCTTAGATGCTACCAGCTGGAAAAATGCATATTGGGCAAAAGAAAAAGGCTTGTACGCTCGTGTTTTTGAAACACAAGGTGAATTAGACAAAGAGATTGAAATTTTATCAGAAAAGTTAGCATCTTATAACCCTGAAGCATTAGCAGAAATGAAAAGAGCCTTATGGAAAGGAACTGAGCATTGGGAAGAGCTGTTAATAGAAAGAGCTGAAACATCAGGTAAGTTAGTTTTGTCTGAGTTTACTAAAAAAGCGTTAGAAAAATTTAAGAAATAAGAATGTTTTTAATTCAAGAAGAAAAAAGTTCTACAGCCTATAAAGCAGGATATGAAGTAGGACAATGGATAGCACAGAATCCTTTATTAGCGGTATTTATAGGTGCTGTAGTTTCAGTAGGTTTTGTGTGGATTTTAACAAAAGTTGTAAAGCAAATTCGTACTTTTGGCGAATAAAACAAGTATTAAAATGGGAAATTCTTTCTTCGCTATTTTAGCAGCAGGTGTTGCAGTTATTTATTTTTTTAATAAATATAGAGCAAACAAAAGGTTTAAAAGAAAATAAGAGTCACCACAACAAACGTAGAGAAATAACCTTTTTAAAGGTTATTTTATCGCTTCTTTATAAATAGAAAATTTATGAGTAAGATTCGAATTACCAAACAGTTCACTTTTGAAACTGGGCATGCGCTGTATGGTTATGACGGAAAGTGTAAAAATGTTCACGGACATAGTTATAAGCTTTCTGTTACTGTGATTGGTTCTCCAATTACAGATACAAATAATGTTAAATACGGTATGGTAATTGACTTTGGAGATCTAAAAAAGATTGTAAAAGAAGATATTGTTGATGTATTTGATCATGCTACAGTGTTTAACAAAAACACACCTCATGTTGAGTTGGCACAGGAGCTAAAAAATAGAGGGCATCATGTTATTTTAGTAGATTATCAGCCAACAAGTGAAATGATGGTGATTGATTTTGCTAAGAAAATTCAAGACAGATTACCTGAAAACATCAAACTACACGCCATTAAATTACAGGAAACAGATACTAGTTTTGCTGAGTGGTATGCTTCTGATAATTAATTTTTTTAATGAGTTAACGGTGTAAAGTTTAATTATTTTCCGTTAAACTCATTCATGGTATTAGCTAAACCAGCTGTAATAAAAGAGGTAACCGCTTTTACAGAAAAAGGGATGCGTTCAATCATCGCACTTTCCTCGTCAGCATTCCATTCTCCTAAAACATAATCTACTTGTCGACCTTTACTGTATTCAGCTCCTACACCAAAGCGAAAACGTGGGTAAGCACCTGTGTTAAATTTATCTTGAATATCTTTTAGTCCGTTGTGCCCTCCAGAACTTCCTTTTCCTTTGATACGAACCTTTCCGAAATCAATATTTAAGTCGTCGGTAATAACTAATAAGTTTTCAATCTGAATGTTTTCTTTTTGCATCCAGTATTTAACCGCTTTTCCACTTAAGTTCATATAAGTACTCGGTTTTAAAACGATAACTGTCTTACCTTTTATTTTAAGTTTAGCTATATCACCTAACTTTTCAGTTTCAAAAGAACCTTCATGTTCTTTTACGAAAGCATCTACTATTTTAAAGCCAATATTATGACGTGTATTGTCATATTTTTCACCAATATTACCTAAACCTACAATTAAAAATTTCTTCATAAAATTGTCTTCTTTCTCTGTTAATTGTTTTGTAGAAAAACCAAATAATCTTTTAAAAAAAGTTCTAAAAATCATACATCAAAAATAAAAAAAGCGCTACACATGGTAACGCTTTTGTATGATTATAGTATTGCGGTCTATGCTTCTGCTTCAGAAGCTGCTTTAGCAGCATTACGAGACATACGAACTTGAGCAACTACTGTGTTGTCTGGGTGTAAGAAAGTATATTTATCATTCTTTAACTCAGTAACATATAATTTATTACCAATTTCTAACTCAGTAATATCAGCTTCGATAAAGTCTGGTAAGTTAGCTGGTAATGCTTTTACTTTTAATTTACGTAAGTTGTGACGTAAAGCACCCCCTACCATAACACCTTTAGAAGATCCCACTAAACGCACAGGAATATCCATAGTTACAGCTTTGTCTTCAAATAATTGGTAGAAGTCTACGTGTAAAATGCTATCATGTACTGGGTGGAACTGTATATCTTGTAACACAGCATTATATGTTACACCATCTAATTCAATCGTAGCAGTAAATACGTCTGGAGTATATACTAATGGCTTGAACGATTTTTCTTCAGCTGAAAAGTGAACAGGCTTGTCTCCTCCGTATAATACGCAAGGAACCTTTCCAGCATTACGTAAGGCTTTTGTCGCTTTTTTACCTACGCTTTCTCTTTGAGATCCTTTGATTGTAATTGATTTCATTACTTTGTTTATTAAATTTATTTACATTAAAAATTGATCACTGATAGATGTATTGTCTTGAACTTTATGCATCACATCAGCAAATAAAGTGGCGCAAGATACAACTTTTATTTTAGATATGTTCTTTTTTAAAGGGATTGTATCTGAAACGATTAACTCTGTTAATTGAGAGTTTTGAATTCTTTCATAAGCATTACCAGAAAGAATTGGGTGTGTACAAATAGCGCGTACACTTTTGGCACCACGCTCCATCATTAAATCAGCTGCTTTGGTGAGTGTTCCTCCAGTATCAATCATGTCATCTACAAGAATAACATTCTTACCTTCTACTTCACCAATTAATTCCATATGAGAAATTACATTGGCTTTTTGACGTTGTTTATAGCAAATAACAACATCACTTTCTAAGTATTTGGAATAGGCATACGCTCTTTTAGACCCTCCCATATCAGGTGAAGCGATAGTTAAGTTATCTAACTTTAAACTTTTAACGTATGGTAAAAAGATGGTAGATGCGAATAAATGATCTACTGGCTTTTCAAAGAAGCCTTGAATTTGATCAGCATGTAAATCCATGGTCATAATTCTAGTGGCTCCAGCAGTTTCTAACAATTTAGCTACTAGTTTAGCTCCAATTGCCACACGGGGCTTGTCTTTTCTGTCTTGGCGAGCCCAACCAAAATAAGGCATTACAGCAGTAATATGTCTTGCAGAAGCACGTTTAGCAGCATCACACATTAATAACATTTCCATTAAGTTATCAGTTGATGGAAAAGTTGATCCTACAATGAAAACTCTTCGTCCTCTAATTGATTCTTCAAAAGCAGGTTGAAATTCACCATCACTAAAATGTGTAGTAATTACATTTCCTAGTTTGGTACCGTAGGCATTGGCAATTTCTTCTGCTAGTTCGACACTTTGTGAACATGCAAAGATTTTTGGGCTTAATTGATTTGTAGCCATTTACAAAAAGATATTTTTAGTTAGTGTTGTTGTTGAGGCAAAAATAAAACTATTTTAAGAGTTTAAAAGATATTTTAAATGAAATATTTTATAGATTTGCACTCTCCAAAAGCCAAAGTGGTGGAATTGGTAGACACGTCGGATTCAAAATCCGATGCTCGCAAGGGCGTGTGGGTTCGAGTCCCACCTTTGGTACAAATTTTAGAAAGCTGAGTTTTTAACTCGGCTTTTTTATTTTGAAATTATTCAATTTGTATAGAGTTTTTATTTAATGCTTCACGAGTTTCATAAAAAAAATATTTTAGGTAAATTTCATAAAAAAACCAATTAATAGGGTTCTGTTTGTTGTGGTTTTCTTTTTTAAGGAAACTGTTTTGTACTTAAAAACATGTTCAAGTTTTTATTCTATTTTAAAATATAATTTCTACATAGTTTTAATTTTTGGCATGTTACTTGGTAATATTTAACTGTGTATCAAAAAATGATAGACATTTAAAATCAGATCGTATGAAAAATTTTGTTTTACTACTTACTGGACTTTTACTAACGTCATTTACGATTAATGCATCAGAATCAGCCGCTTATGCTAGTGAAGGATATTCCAATTATGGGAAATCATTCATTTTTACAGAAGCAGGTGTTGAATTTGCTGTGTATCCAGATGGTCAATTCGATTTCTATTTGAATGGCTCAAGAAGAGGAGTTAATATTAATTTTAATGCTCCTGGAGTAAATATAAGTTTTAATTCAGGCTACAATTATGATCCATTTGTACAATATGATGATTATGGTGCGGTAGTACAAATTGAAGATATTCCAATTTTTTATGATCATTATGGTAGAATAGTACAGGCAGGTGATGTGTATATTAGATACAATCGTTGGGGAAGAGTATCTCGAGTTGGTGGATTGTTTGTTCACTACAATAGTTATGGGAACTTCTTAAATTGTACTGGATATATTAACAGTTTTAATAGATATTATGTGTATAGACCTTTTCACAGATATTTTGCAGCCCCCGTAGTTGATAGGTGCGTGGTTTGGAATCGCCCATATAGAAGATTCTATTCTCCATATAGATATTCGTATTCGGTATATAGAAACAATTATTATGATGGGTATTACAATAGGTCATATAGAAACCGTAGTTATTATAGGCCAGGGAATAGTGTAAGAAATTTTAACAGAGGACGTAGGCTTGCCAATGCGAGAAATGTGAATTTTAGATCGAAAGATCATAGAAGAACAATGTATCAAAGAAACGATCGTAACTATCGTAAAAATACTAGAGAGAATTCTAGAGTAGCAAATAATAATAGAGATTATAGTAGAAATAGGTCTCGCACAGTAGCAAGAAATACTAGAACAGTTTCTAGAGAAAGAGGAGGTAATAATTCTATTTCAAGAAGAACTCCAAGTACGAGAGAAAGAAACAGAAATAGGGTGGCTGAGAAATCTAATACTAGGACATCAAAATATAATAGACCTACAAGAACGTATAATAGATCTAAAAGAAGTGTTCAAACAAAAAGTACAAGAGGATATTCTAGAGAACGTTCTACAAGTGTAACAAATAGAGATAAAAGAAGTTATAAAAGTAGAGGGAATTCGTCAAGATCCAATACTAAAATAAATAGAAGTAGAAATTTTAACAGATCAAAAGAAAACGTTTCAAAATCAAGAGAGGTTAGAAGCAGAAGATAAAATAGAGTTTATTTATAAATGAAAAAAAACCACACTTTTTAAAGTGTGGTTTTTTAATACTTTAATTTTTATAAAAAATAAATATGTTTTTTTGATGAAGAAAGACAAAAATGACGCATACAGGGTTTAGAAAAAGAAACTTATGACTTTTTTATAAAACGAATAGCTTCTTTAAACTCTTCAGGAGTGTTAATGTTTCTAATAAGGTTATCATCAACTTCAACAATTTCTACATCAGAGTTAATTAACATTTTACGAGGGCAAGAATACCCTTGGGCTAAATACTGAAGTAGTTTTCCGTAAGCCTTTGGCTCATAAATGGTAATTAATGGTTCAGGAAATTCTTTGTTTTTTCCTTTGATTGCTGTAGCAACTTTACTTGGGTTTCTTTTCTGTAAAAGTAAAGAGATAAGTTCGTTATTTACAAAAGGAACATCAGTTGCTAGCACTAACCAAGCTGTATTTGGATTCTTTTGAAAAGCAGAACAAATACCCCCAAAAGGTCCTAAGTTTAAAAAGGTGTCGTGAATTTCATTTTTTTTTTCAGAAGGTTTTTGAACAGAAAAGAAAGTGTCTAAAGAACAGTTTTCTAATAACTCTTTAGCGTATTGTTTTTGAGGTTTTCCAAAATAACTTAATTCTGATTTGTCACTACCCATTCGAGTACTTTTTCCACCAACTAATACTAAACCTTTCACAGGAGCAATATATTCTTCAATTAAATTTTGAATATGCTGCGTAATTTTATCTACTTGGTCAATTGTGTAGCTAGTAATGTTTTTTATATGTGGAAAACGTTCTAGTAAACAATCAAAATAGGTTGAGTTTTCATTCAATAGAACTACAAACTGAATATTTGTTAATTGGTCTAGTCGTTTTTTTACTGAGGCCTCTTTTTCATCATCTAAAATCAAGATTTGTTTTGCTCCTTGGTAATGATTCCCATTAATAAAGACAAAATCGTGATTGTAAAACTGTAAACGTTGTTCGTACTTGTTTACAGGTGAAGAAGTATTTATTTGTAAATTTCCTTCATGATGAAAGGTGTATTCAGTTAGTGTATTTTGCTCAACATCTTTAGCATGTGATGCATCAAAATATCCTAAGTTATAGTTTGACAATCTTTTTGAAACGTTATGAACTAAATCAGCGATAACCCCACACTTAGTTCCTAAAATAGCTACTTCATTAGGAGCAAAATTATCATTATGTTTTTTAACTAAGTTTGTATGTTTAGTATGCTTCTTATCCATTTTTTATATCTGATTTTCCACCTGTTTTTTCTACTAACTTTACTTCTTTAATTACCATTTTTTGACTGATAGCTTTACACATATCATAAATAGTTAAACAAGTTGCTGAAGCTCCAGTAAGAGCTTCCATTTCTACTCCTGTTTTACCTTCGATGGTTACTTTACAAAAAACCTCGACATGCTCGTCGTCTACAATATTGATGTCAATATCCACTCCATTGATTAACAAAGGATGGCACATTGGGATGATATTAGAAGTTTTTTTCACAGCTTGAATTCCGGCAATAATAGCAGTTTGAAAAACTGGTCCTTTTTTAGTGATGAGTTCATCGTTTTTAAAATGACTTATAATTTCTGAACCTAAAAACATGGTGGCTTTTGCAATGGCTGTACGTTTTGTGATTTTTTTATCAGAAACATTCACCATTTTAGGTTGGTTTTGTTCGTTTATGTGTGAAAAGGTGCTCACTCTGTATAAATTTTAAATGTTGAGTTTTTAGTTAAACTCGATATGTTAATAAAGGAAAAACACTTCCTTTTTTAAATGTTACTTCTTCTGTCTTTGGTAGTTCGATAAAACCATCTGCTTCTACTAAGCTAGCTAAATCCCCTGAACCATTTCCTTGTATTGGAGTGGCGTATACTTGTCCATTTTTTGAAGCCAAGTTTACTTGCATGAAACAGCTTAAGTTAGGTTTAAAAATAATGTCTTTAGCTAAAATTGCTGTTTGTGTTTCTCGTTGTAAATCTAAAGATTTATAATACCAAGGATAAAAATACACCAAACAGTTTACAAAGGTTGAAACTGGATTCCCTGGAAAAGCGAACACATTGCAGTTGTCTGTAGTGCCAAACCAAAAAGGTTTACCAGGTCGTTGCGAAACTCTATGAAATAATTTTTGAACGTCTAACTCATCTAAAACTTCAGGTAAAAAATCAAATTTACCTTTACTAACAGCGCCACTAAATAACAGTACATCGTATTGTTTTAAATACGATTCAATTTTTTCTTTTAAAACTGATTTTTCATCAGCAATATGAGCTGTATCTGCTTGAATTTTTAAATTATTCAATAAGGAAACTAATGTGTATACATTGCTTCTGCGAATTTGGTGGTCTAACGGGTTTTCATTTACATCAACCAATTCATCACCAGTAGAAACAATCATTACTTTAGGTTGTTTCGCAACTTTTACAGTAGCTTTACCTACAGTAGCCAGCACTCCAATTTCAGCAGCTGAAATTATAGCGTTCTTTTTTATTAGAACCTCATCTTTATTTTTATCAGAACCTTTTCTGTGAATATTCTGTCCTTCTTTGATCTCATCAACAGTAACTGTAGCTACTAGCGTATTAATATCAACATCTTCATAGCGAATTACCGTATCGCAGTTATTAGGTAGCACAGCTCCTGTCATTACCTCATAACAGTTGGCTGCATTATCCAGTGTTTTTTGTGGACTTCCAGCTGCTTGGACTCCTTCTATTTTAAAATCACGAATACCGTGTTCAAAAAAACGATAGTTGATTGCAATACCATCCATTGCCACTCGGTTGAATGGAGGAAAATCTCTATCAGCAACAATATCTTCTTTTAAAATTCCTCCAATAGCTTGTAAAAACGGAATTTCTTCAATTTCAAAATCTTGTGTGTTTTCTAAAATTATATGTTTAGCTTCTTCTACTGTAATCATTTTATATGTTTTTAAGAATAAGAATTATTCCCATAATTAATAAAAAGACAATTACACCCCATGAGTCAATAACAGATACTTTACCTACTATATTTCTTTTTTCATAACTTATTTTTCTTTCACTACTTAACCTAAATAGTAAGCAAATAATACTAAGGCCGATTAATATAATTCCAGATTGAATTGGATAACCTTCTATCGCATTTACAAAAACATCCATAAACCTTACCCACCAATTGTACTCATACTTTCGGTTACGTTTCCTTTTCTATTTGCTTCAGCCACAAAACCATTTTCAGGTTTTTCTTTTATCAGTGATAAAAACAAGGCTTTTAAATCCTCATTACTAGCGCCGTTTCTAATAAAGTCACGTAGATTAAAAACGCCATCATCAAACAAACAGTTCTTAAAAGTTCCTGTTGAGGTAATCCTAATTCGGTTACAATCATTACAAATAGTACGAGTGAATGCAGGAATAATTCCTATAGTCCCTGTATGATTTTCTATAGAAAAATTTCTAGAAGTAGATGATTTTTTTGAAGGTAGCTTAGTTACAGTGAACTGAGACTGAATTTCATCTAAGATTTTATTGTAGTTCCAAACTTCTTCCGAGTTTCGTTGTCCTTTACCATTAAAAGGCATTTCTTCAATAAAACGTACAGCAATGTTTTTATCTTTAGTAAGCTTTACAAAATCGTTAATTTCATCAGTATTAAATCCAGACTGCACAACTACATTTAACTTCAAATTCAACGAACTTTTTTCTAATAAATCAAACGTTTTATATACTTCTGGGAAAACATCTCTACGAGTAATTTTAGCAAACTTTTCAGAGTGTAAACTATCAATACTCAAATTAATGTTTTTTACCTTTTTAAGGCTTTCTATTGTTTTGATATGTTTAGAAATAAGAGCTCCGTTGGTTGTAATATTTATATCATCTAACAAGTCATTATAAGACAACATTTCTAAAAAAGAAACAAAGTCTTTTCTTACAAAAGGCTCTCCTCCTGTTAAACGAACTTTGTTAACACCCAACTCAGTAAGTACTCGAATTATTCGGTACATTTCTTTGTAGGTAAGTAGCTCTTTACGAGGTACAATATCAATTCCTTGAGCAGGCATACAATATTGACAACGTAAGTTACAGCGGTCGGTTACTGCTAAACGAACGTAGTTGATTTGTCTTCCAAAATTATCTATGAGTTTGCTCATAGCGTAAAGGTACGGATTAATCAATCAATTTTTCCTGTCATATGTCATGGTTTTTGATATATAACTTATGTTAAAAAAATGTTTTTTATATTTTTTTAACATAAGTGTAATGTAAATTACTTTATATTAGTTGCATGAAAAGAAAAAGGAAGTCACTTGTTTTGAATATTGCTATTGATTAATCTTCCTTATTACATTTTATAACTTACTTATTAATAATATACTTTTTTTAGAATCTGTTCTATGTCTAAATAAAATAGGCTAAAGTTAATTGTTAGAAAAAGTGTATATAAAAAAAATAAAAATGGGATTCTATTTTTTTACAGATTTGAATGCATTGAGTGTTCAGTCAGAACAAAATTCTTATGGCTATGTAAATGTGAATAGTACAAATGATGAGTTTAATCTGCATAGTAAATTTTCAATTGAAGAGAACGCTTCAGTGTTTTCAATTACAAAATCACTAGTTTTTTATCAAGAAAATAGTAATGATTCAAACCTTTTAAATGTTATTCTATTTCCTTTAGAGACTAATTATACAGCAGGATTTCCTGTCAAGTTTTTTATTTATAGAGGAGTTTCAAGAGCCTCATTACTAGAATCAAATAATCTAATTAAAGAGCCAGATTCAACATGGAAGGAAGGCAATATTTTAGAGATAATTAAGAAAAATCAAGAAGAAATAAACAGTAAAACAGGGAGTGTTGAGGTTGCGACAGAAACAAGCTTAGGGTTGCAGTTTCAAGGCAATGATTCTGAAACATTATTAGAAAGCATTTTATTTGATTTTACAGACTCTTTTCATCCATTAATAGTTCCTAGGGGATGTGAGATAGGAAAATTTGCGGGTGGAAGCAACTTAATTTCAATAGAAGTTGTTCTTGATAAAATAGGTGAAGATATTAACCTAGGCTATTTAAGAAAAGTAAAAAGTACAATAACAGTTGAAAATTCACCTATTAATACTATACTTTCTGAGAAAGAACAAAAAAAGCAAGTATTTAAAAGAAGATACCTTAAGGAAAAAATACTAGGCTTTATGGATATAACAGCTTTTTATGGAGCTTGTTTTAATCAAGGTTATGGAGTAGAGGGAGTTAATATTAATGAGGAGAAGTTTTTAACTACTTTTTACAACTCTAATGTAGTTTATATAGATATAAGGGATGAAAGAGGTTTTTCTTATAATCATTTTTTAAATTCTCAAGACACTTTAGCCGTTGGTTTTTATAATGATTTAGGGGAAGTTGAATATGAACAGGTAAACTATTATAGTGATTGGCCTATTTTAAAAATTAATAATAAGTCTTTTCAAAATGAAAAGAGTGAGTTTTTTATAAAACTTCCTATCACTATTGGAATGCCAGAAACAGCTAATATTTTAACTTCTTACACTAAAAAAGTTAGCCTTAAAAACGATAAACTTTATAAAAAATATAGAATACTTGCACAACAAAAAATTACAGGAGAAATAAGCCTTAAAGAGTCAGAGCCTATAAAGTTTGAAAATTGGAGTTCATCTGCAAAGTTGTCTGCTAACTACTTTTTACTTAAGATAGATCGTATAGGAAATAGTGATAAGAGCAATTCACCACATAAAATTTGGGATGCTTTTTTTTCATTAGATATGAAAAATGTTTTTGATACTAATGCTATTCCTGAAGGAGAGTTTAGGTTAAAAACATATGCATCCATAAATGCACCTATAAATATAAACAAAGACTTGTCTGGATATTA
Organism: Tenacibaculum larymnensis; assembly: GCF_028829235.1. GTDB lineage: Bacteria > Bacteroidota > Bacteroidia > Flavobacteriales > Flavobacteriaceae > Polaribacter > Polaribacter larymnensis. The sequence goes on from NZ_JAIWJY010000001.1 coordinate 426,257, forward strand.
TAGTCCGACAATAGGAATTGTTGCAGATAAATACCAGGTATCATTTTTCTCGTTTTATGATGAGTTGGTTTACGAAGAATCACAAAAAAATAAAACAATCCGCTCAAGTTTTATTCAAACAGGAAAATATAATAATGCCTACGATACAACTAATTTATTGTACCAGGGAGGTCAGGCAGTTGGATTCTTATACCAAATAGTAACTAATAAAATAAGAAATTTTGAATTATCACAATTCAGTTTAATTGATGTAGATAATAATATAAATGGAGCTAAATTTTTACTGCCTCAAAGTACAGCTGTGAATAACTATGAAGAGTTCATGCAGCATTTTGATTGCATTACGTTAACACACGAAGAATATAATGCTTTGATAGCAAAAGTATCAGAAACTATTGGTAATGCAGATTTTATTCAAGAGCACCCTTATTTTATCAAAGGAAAACAAACTAGAAACTACAATTATGAACAGTTCAACTTCATAGAAACAACAATAACTTTAGGAGTTCCAAAAGTGGTAATTACGACTGATAACAACTCTTCAATTCTTATTGAAGAACACCCAACAAGTGCAATAGTAAATGATGAAGAAATAGTATTAACAAGTGCAACAGTAAACTAAAAAAATGGCTATATATATATCAAAAAACGCAATAAGCAAAAACCCTCTTATTACGCAAGAAATAGATAAGGAAGAGAAAAAATACCCATCTTTAAAATCAGAATTGCTAAAAACAGAATATTTAATATCCTTAATAGCAAATCCCAAAGGTGTTACATACTTAAGACGTGGTAATACGCAAAATGATAGCCTTTCAATAATAAGAATAAAACTAGCACTTAATACTATACATGCTTATTATAAAACTATTGATGGTAATAATGAATATGAAATACCAGGAGGTTATTTTACTGATAGTGATATAAGAAATGGAGATTTTGATAGCGCTTTAGAGTCAGCAATAATAGCATTTCAAAATTTTGCTGGTATAAATGATGATGGTGTTATTGGACCAGAAACTGTACTTTTTTTAGATAGCTATATTAGCGATCAGGTTTTATACGACTTAAATAAAAATACAATACAAGGAAAAAAAACAGATAAAGAAGTTAGCATAATTACTAGTAACTCTACTCTAGATGAACATGGGAATACTACTTATAAGTATTTTTTTAAAATAGGTGATAAGGAATTAGTTTATGAAGAAAAAAACGGAAAATCTTTAAAATTAAAGCCGTTAGACCGAACTGATGCTAATGAAAAAGCTTTATTTTTATTAAATGACAAACAGAAAAAAGGATTAATAGATCAGCATGGTTCAGAACTTGAATTTTTAAAAGATTCTGAAAATACAGTGGTGTCTATTAAAGATAATACAGCGAGAACAAGTGTAAAAGGAGATCCAATAACCTCATTTGGAAGTTTGCAAGATGAGCTAAACATAACTCCTCCAAAAATTTTAGGAGATGATCAAGCTAAATTATATTTGGTGAAAGATGGAGACGCTTTAGTAAAACTCATAGAACAAGAATATTATAACAATCAACCTGTAGATATTCTAAATCCTCTTTCAGATACGGGAGAAGTTATTTATACTTTAAAAGCCCAGACCTTAAATACAGATTCAGGTACCCGAGAGCATGACGCTAAGTTACAATTTTATATGAATCTATTGTACTATTGTAACTCAATTGAGAATCAAGATGGTTCGATTGTAGAGTTTGGTGTCAACAAATCAGATACTTACACTAGATATGATAATGATCACTTATTAGAGTTTCAAATGTATAATAATACTCTTGATTCTAATAACCCAGAAACGGCACTCCCTAACTATTATCGCTTTTTAAAATACCAAGAAAGCAAGGGTTCAAAAATTGAATTTGACAATACTGGTGAGACCACTTCTTTTGTTATGAATGCAGGGAAGTATATATACATACCTTCACGAGAGTTTGCTGATAGTTTATATTACCACATTAATTTTAGGCATCAAGAAATGTTGGTAGAAACAGAAAAAGGCTATGAATATGTTGCCGATACTTCTTTTATTGATGATGTTATAGATCTTTTAAGTACTTGGACGGGAGCTGCTGCTGCCATTGTAAATTTTGTTGTAGAAGAAACAACTAATTTATTAAGTGAAGTGTATTTTTTTATGAAAGAGGCTTATGCATTTGCAAAGCAACTTTCTAAAGATTGGTTGAGAGGTTTAGGAGGGGAACTAGGAGGAGGTTTAGGAGGTACCTTTGGTATTTTTGCAGGAGATATAGAATCAACATCCGTTTTTTATCGAAAAATGTCTCGTAAAGATGAATATGTTTTTGTGTTGCAACAAAACAACAAAGCATTCGGAGGGGTTGATGTAGGTGTAGGAGGAGCCGTAGGACTAAAAAAGACAGCTTTTGGGAAAAAGAAATCAAATATGTCGTTGGGCTTACAAATTGGAGCAGGGGTAAAAGCAGGTCAAGTGTTTAATTATATGGCCGAGTATGAGCTTCCTGTAAGGCAAGAAGAGACTGCTGTTTTAACATTACTAGTTCATGTATTTGGAGGCCCAGTAACAAAATTAGCAGCAAAAATGGCAGCAAGTTTAGGGGTGTTGAATATTGATCCAGATCAATACCTAACCAAAATGAAAATAGGGCTTTCTGTTGAAGCAAATGTGTGGGGAGCATCTCAACTAGGATATAAAAAAGATGATGCTTCGAAGCCAGAGAAAAAGAAAAACATTAATTTTCCATCAGGTCAAACCACACCAGATAATTCTAGCCAATCACCAGGGGATTGGTTAACAAAAAATATATTCAAATTATTCTCAGATGCAGGAATTTCTGCTGATGGATCGGCAGCGTTAGGCTCAGAAATAGAGTTTGAAGCTAAATATGATAACAAACCATTGGTGGTCGAAAAAGGAGACCGAGTTCCTAGCCAAATAAGAGCAAAAGTATTTTCTTTCTGTGGTGGTAGTTTTGCTGCTCATGGAATGGGAAGTCGTTTAACAAGATTGTTTTTATCAAATAACATAGCCGCTTTTTTAAACTTTTTAAAATTTGACACTAATTATGGTTTTGGTCATGAAATAACATTTAATAGAGAAGGAAGAGCTGATGAATTAACCGTACAAGACGTGGATCCAATATCCTCTGGAGACCCAGATAGTATTCCTGTTACTGCCAATGGCAGTAAGGCAAAATACGGAAACAACAAAGCTACTTGGGAAACACAAGCACTATTAAGTCGTTTTAGAGGTGATGTAGATGTTTTGTTTATACAGGGAAGCGAAGTTACGTTAAAACTAAACACTTACGAATTGGTTACAAGATTAAGAAATGGAAACTTTTTCACTTTTAATACCATTCAAGATGTCATACAACTGGTTTACAGTATAGAATTTCAGTTTAAACCTAGCTTATTAAACCTTGGAAGAAGTCAAGGAAGAGTGGTTTTTGCAGAAGGCGTAATGGGTTCTATGAATAATGGATTTAATAAAGGAAATAGGCGTGACTTTATAGCCAAAAAATCATTGGCTCAACGGGGTAAAAATGGTAAATATACAGGTGAAGTGTACGCGGGGCTTTATGCTAAAGTGGAGTTTAAAATAGGAGATTTATTAGGGTCAATAGCAAACGTAATAAAATATTACATTCGTTATTGGTATTTACGTCTGAAAGCACCAATTGAGATTAATGACCAATTTTTACTTGATAAGATAAATAATTTCATCAATAATGATGTTCCAATAAAAATAGAAAAAATATATAAAGCATTTGGTGAAACTAAAGAGAGTATTTTGTCGAAAGAACAATACGAGCAGCTGTTTGTAGAGTTGAACCAAGAAATTACAGCTTTTTATACTGAGGAAAGTTTAGCACCTAATTTTGGTTCAACAGCACTAGAATTGTTAGATGTAACCGGTTATTTATTACAATACTTAAACAACGAAACTGCTATTGTAAAGTCCACTAAAGTTGCCGGGGATACAGATACAAAATTGGCATATATGGATATTCAACGATTTACTCCTGCATTGGTAAGTATTGCAGATATTGTAGATACCGAGCTATTTGTAGAATCGAAACTTGGGGTTAAAATAGCACCAAACATCTCAGGAGCTATTGGTGGTAAACTACGTTTGTTGGCGATGTTTGAAGGAGCGTTGGCCTTTGTGTATCATGTAGTAGAAGATAATAAATTAATTCCTTTAGAAACAGGAGATTTAGATAAAAAAGTACTTACAGATATAGGAGCGTTTATAGGAATTGATAAAAGTACAGGTGAGGTAACCGATGCCAATGGTAAAGGGATTCGAAAAAGCATAATTCAACTGCCTAATTAATACAAACAAAATAACTATATGAGTCAACTAAAGTACATATTAACAATAGTCAGCCTGTCATTTTTCTATAGTTGTACAAGCCCCAAAATAAGTACGGGCAAGTATGCGAGTTATTATAAAAATTCAGAGAGAGACTATTTTTATAATGGACCTGTTAAGGCTACAAGGTCTAGCATAAAAATATATAAAATAAAGGATTCTACTTTTCGTAAAAAATATTCGTTATATGCTACTCCTTATGCAAAACTTAAAGTAATTGCTCTTTTTGGGTACCATAAATTTGATAAAAATGGTATAAAACAAGTCTTTTTTGCCTTTGATTCTCTTACACAACCATTTCCAACGGGAGAAGTAAAAAACAAAAGGACACTAGCACGAATGTCAAAATTTATACAAGATCCAGTAGACATAAAGTTTAAGCTACAGTTTAAACAAAACCTACCCATTAAAAAATTTGTTTTCAATCCCTATCGGGTGCATTACATAAATAGGCATTATGATTTTTATGATGTAATTATAAAAAAAGACAGTTCCTATAAAATGTTAGCAAAGGCCTATAATTATGTTTTAAATAACAATGGAACAATACACCAAGAAAAACAAATTAGTATATGGGATAATGATTTAGATGGAGTTATTGATGAGAAATCAAGTGGTTATATAGCTACCTATCATTACAATAAAAAAAAACAGCTTATAAAAAAAACATTCAATTTTGAAGATTACCCCTATTTTCCAGATCATGGGATGGTAAATTGGGATAGAGGTTCTGAGCCTCATGAAGAATACACCTATGATGATGCAGGGAATTTAACATCGGTGCGAACAACTGATTTTCGGAGGAATGGAAAAGAAAGGTTTACGAGGTTTTTAGAAAAATATAGCTATAACAAAAACAACCAGTTGATACATAAAAAAAGATGGGCAGCGGGCGGACACTCGTTTAATAAAGACTGGAAAGCGTATAACGAGTTTTTTTATACCAACAAACAAGAAGTGGCAAAAGTAGTTGCCTATGAAAATGATGAAGAAACGGTATATGCTACCTATCGTATGGAATATTTTGGACACGATGAGTACGATAACTGGACGAAATGTTATTTCTATTTAAATGACGAAGAAAAACCCTATGCAGAAGTAAACAGAATTATAGAGTACTACCAAGAGCAAAAGACAGAATAAAAATTAAAAAATTTACTAAGTACAAGTAAAAAGAAAATAAAAAACAAATTGGCTATGGAAAACAGTAATATGTACCCAAAATTAAACCAGCTATTACCGCTAGAAAGAATACCTAACGAATTAGAAGCTATTAAAGAGGTGTTGGCAAGTGTGTTAGACAGCATTTTTGTAAAAAACCTAATAGTTGGAAAAAGTTATGAAGGAGATGCAGGGTATTATACCCTCGATTTAGTAACCGATAGTTTAGGTGTAGATATCCCTTTTGTTGATGATTTACGGTTGGTATTTAACCCTACCAATACAGGTGCTACAGAAATTCCTATTCAATTTGATTACTCTTGGTTAATTATAAAATATATTAAAGATTTTTCAGCTTCTTCTTTTGATAATGCTGTAGAATCTGTTTTCCATATTCTTTTAGACTTAGCTGGTACCGATTCAAAAACATTATTAAAAGATGCAATTCTTGCATTTTACTCAGAAGCAACCTTTTTATCAGACTTTATTAACGATTTTAATACAAAATACAACCAAAACTTAACAGCAAGTACTTCAAACAATTTATCTGACCTAGAAAAAATAGAACTTTTGTCAGATGAAATTTACGAATTAGATTTAGACGTAATTCAAGTAATTTATGACAGCTTTATCAATATTTCTGTAGATGAAGGGTTACAAAAACTAGAAGAATTATTTATTGGGTATTTTGAAAATATTCAAGAAACGATAAAAGAAATAATTCAGTTAAACTTTAATCTAAGTATTGATGAAATAAGTTTAGGTCTACAGTTTCCACACAAATGGTTGCGACCAGTAGATGAAAATACCTTAGAGGTATTGCCAGATACTTATTACTCTGTTTTTAGTTTTAATGCAGGAAGACTTATTTATTCATCAAAAAACGGATTTGATTTTGTAAATACTAGTAGCTTTAATTTAAACACCTCTGTGATAGGTAAAACAGGGCTTGTTATTGGTTTTTCAGATTTAAAAGTAGATTTAGAAAAAAATAGTAATATTCCAGAAGCCGATGCAGATGGTAGACCAGATGACTTTAAAGGTGTTTATGCTAAAAAAGCAACAATATCGTTACCTGCTAGGTGGTTTAAAGAGGTAGATAATACAACTCTTAGTATTGTAGCCAATGATATGTTGATAGGTACTGGAGGAGTATCGGGTACCATTGAATTACAAGCCATAGATGGCACACCAAATAATGGTCTTGACTATTTAGATACAAATTTAGGAGGCTGGTTAGTAGGCTTTAATCGTTTTGATATCCAGTTTAAACAAAACGCCGTTATTGAATCTAATATTGTTGGTAAGTTAACCATTCCTAAATTAAAAGATAGTGCAGGTAATATAGCAGACATAGAAATATCAGGGCACTTAAATGAAGAAGGAGACTTTAATTTAACGGCTTACGAAAAAGATGGTTTCAAAGAATTTAACCTATTTAATTTCGTGAACTTTAACCTACTCTCATTAGAGTTAGGAAAAGAAGACGATAAGTTTTACATAGGTACTTCATGTGAAATATGGTTTGATAATCCAATCATGAAAAAAGTTTTAAGAAACCAAAGAATAACGATTCCGAGACTACGTATTTATGAAGATGGTTCTATGGAAATTGTAGGTGGAAATGGGTTTATTCCTGTGAGTATTCCTTTAGATCTAGGCCCTATAGAAATTGCCATAACAGGAATCCACTTTGGTTCTATACAGCAAGAATTTAATGGTAAAATGCGTAAGTATAACTATTGGGGATTTGATGGAGCTATAAGTTTAGATCCTTTGGGGCTTGATGCAAGAGGAGAAGGAATTAAGTATTATTACACGGTAGATAATGATGAAAAAGATGAAAACGGTAATTTATTATTTCCTGAGGGGGGGGATAGTTTTTTAAGAATCCAAACAATTGAAGTAGACTTAATAATTCCTGGAACTGCAAACCCAGATGCTGCTTTGGCTATTATAAATGGAATGTTATCAATTCCAGAACCTGGAGAGTCTCAAGAGTATGAAGGTAAAATAAGTTTAAAATTACCAAAAGCAAGAATATCGGGTGGGGCTCATATGAAATTACAACCCAAAGAACCTGCTTTTATTTTAGAAGCTGAATTAGGTTTGTCTACACCAATATCATTAGCAGCAACAGGTTTAGCTTTTTACAGTTTTGGGGGAATACTAGGTTATAAATATGTAGCTGAAAAAGAAGCAATACCAGGGTTTACTTCAGAAAACACATGGTATGAGTATTATAAGTACCCTAAAAGAGGTGTAAACCTAGATAAATTTAGTGGGCCACCAAAAACAAATGATTATAGTGTGCCTGTTGCATTAGGGGCAGGGACAGTATTAGGAACTATTTTTGATGATGGTTTTACATTTTCTACAAGATTAATGGCTATTTTATCATTACCATCGGTATTTATTTTAGATGGTAGAGCCAATATTTTAGGAGAACGATTAGGTATTTTAGATGACACAGAACCACCATTTTTTGCTTTTGTAGCAGTTGGTGATAGCTCTTTCGAGTTTGCCATAGGAGCAGACTATAGTTTACCAAGCAATGGCTGGATTTTAGACTTATATGCTGAGGTGCAAGCAGGATTCTTTGCAAATAATCCATCTGGTTGGTATCTTAATTTTGGAACTAGACAAAAACCAATTAAAGCCGAAGTGCTAACTATTCTTAGTGCAAGGGCGTATTTAATGCTTTCTGCACGAGGAATGCAAATGGGTGCTCGAGCTGAATTAGATCTTAAGAAAAGTTTTGCAGGAATTAAAATTCATTTAAATGCTTATGTTGAAGTTGGTGCTCATATTAGTTTTGAAAGACTTCAATTAGGAGGCTATGTTGCAATTGGGGGAGCCATTGATATTGATATATGGAGAATATTTTCGTTGTACCTAAAACTAGATGTTATAGCGGCAGCTGAAGCAGCAAAACCATTTTTACTGTATTTTGAATTTAGACTAAAAGTATGTATCCGATTATTCTGGTTCTTAAAAATATGTGTACGTGTCACTATTCCTTTAAAATGGGAGCTTAGTAAACATGTAGATAGAACACCTATTCCTGCATTACCAAATGATGAATCTACCTATATTGATAGAACTTTAGAGTCTGTAAAAGGAATTCACATGCTTACTGGTGAAACTTTTGATTTAAAATACACAAAAACACTACCTAACCCTAATACAATTAATAAAATAATACCATTAGATACTTTTATTGATATAAAAACAATGAAAGGACTTTCACCTGTCTCAGTAAGAGATAAAATAGGTGGACATACTGGGATGGCGGAAAACTTTATTGATTTAATACCACCAAATAAAGTGGTTCGTGGAGGTAGACAAATAAGGCAGGTTAAACATAAATACTCTATTGAAAAAATAGAAATTAAAATGTGGAATGGTAGTAGTTGGGTTAACTATCACCCATTTGAAGCTGTTGTTCCTGTTAGTGATAGAGAGCTAGTTAATAATTTACCTATTGGTTATTGGCAAAGAACAGGTAAGCAATATGATGCTATTCGTATATTAGGAACCTCTCCTTTTTCATACATGACGGCAGGAGAACCAGGATGGTTTATTCCTGAACAATATGGGATTACACCTTCAGAATTGTTCTGTGTTTCAGAAGGGTTAAAAAATGATTGTGTTAACTTCTTAAATAAAGAAATAGGAACAAAATACTATAGACCTAATGGTTTTATAGCACACAACATTAATGGAGCGTATTTTACACTAGATGGTATAGATGTAGAACCAGAATTTTTAGGATCTTCTAATGATGAGGAGCAAATAGTTACTACTAATGAAAATAGAAGTTATCTTGAAATAAATAACCAAGAAAATAACTTTGATTTAGAAAAATCATTAGAATTTAAAAACTCGGAGAGCTTAGCTATTATCTTGCCTACTCCAGCTAGAGAGGTAACATTAAAATTAACAACTTTTGCTGAAGGAATTACCATTACTTATTTTAAGACTGACGAAAATAGCTCTGTTCTTAAACAAGAATACACGGAAGTTGAAAGCATTTTTAAAACAAAAAATCAAACAAAATTTCCTGTAAAGTATGAGAGTGAAAATGCGTTAATTTCCAAGATAATTATTACCCCAAGTATACCTAATATTGAAAGAATTAATGAGATAAGAGAAGAAATAGCCCAGCTATACGAATCTACATACGATGGGGCAGATGGAGAGGTTAGTGTTATTGAACCAGAAGATATAGCTACCTATGAAGCGTTGTTAGAAGAACTAAAAACACTTACTTCGACAAGCTGTACAACCATACCAGAAAACGAATTAAACTTAGGGCCAAAAGTATTATGTGAGATTTATAACGAAGTAAATACTGATGGTTTTGATGAGTATCGATTTAGAGTTTATAATGAGAGCTGTAAAATAGTACTTAGTAGTAACTTTAGTTTTAATATACAAAGCGAAGCTATAGAAGGGGCACAGCAAGTATTAGAGCAAATTAACACAAATACTCATAGTTTTAAAATAGAACAAACAACTGGCGGAGAATACTATTTTAATGTAGTTGATGGTAATAATAATATCATAGCCAGACGAATTGAATACTTTACATTACTCAATGATTGTCTTTTAGAAATAAATAAAGTAAAAGAGTTATGTAAAGAAAAAGAACTTTTATTTACAGATGTTGATTGCGAAACATTTAAAACTACTCCTAGTAATATTTTAGAAATTACTAAAACAGAAGAGGTACCTATTTATTTCCAAGAATTTAATGATGCAACAGAGCTTGATAATTGGTCTTTTACATATGTAAGCCCAACCATTGTTAATGGTGAAATGACTTTAGATAGTTTGAATACTAATATTGAATCTGAGAGGTTTTTAGGAACAATTTCTCAAGAAGTAAAAAAAGTACGTTTAAAAGTAGATCTAACAGCTTACAAAGAAGAAGAAAATACGTCTCTTTCTTATATAGCTTTCTTTAAGTTATTAGACCAAAACGGAAACATCCTTGAAAATTTAAAGCTTGATAAAAATAATGTAGAAGAAGGAAAAGTTAAAAGCCTAAATTTTGTAAAAGATATTAATATTCCTAACGGTGTTATGAGTTTAACTTTAGTGATAACCCAACCTTCTGTATGGGGGCTCTTAGCGAGTTATGACACAATAGGCGTCTATGAGCTTAAAGAAACTATAGTAAACGAAACAAATATTACTAAGTTTATTAATAAATACGAAAAAGAAAATACAACTAGAGATTATCATGATTCATTAGAGACAAAAGAAGCGATTTATACTGTAGGTGTAATTTTAGAATCAGGTAGCCCTGCCAAAGGATTGGTTACTAAGTTAGATAAAAAAGGTAATATTATATGGGAGAAAACATATGAAACTACAAGTACAAGTGGATTGCGATTTTCTAGATTAGTGATTTGCGATAATTCTGATATTTTAATAAAAGGAACTTCCAGAAAAATACAAGGAGATATAAGTATAACCGTTAACAGTATTACAAGAATAGATGCAGAAGGAAATATTATCTGGAGAAAATACTATCATGTTGATGGCATTAACTCTTTTCACTTAACAAAAATTAAAGGTGAAGAATATGTTATTTTTATGGATGTTTTTCAAAGTTCTGGAGGTGGAAATTATCTACTAAAAATAGATGGTAATGGAAATATTTTAAAACAGAAAAAGATAACATCATTTTCATCGGTGCCATATTATAGTCCAATTACATCAAACGGAGAAAACATTGTTGTTATCGGTGCATTTGGACAAATAATAGAATTAGATTTAGAACTAAATTATATAAAAGGTATTAACCTTTCTAGTGCTGAATACTTTGAACAAGGAGAATATTTAAATAATGAATTAATTGTTTCAGGGATTTCTTATGAAGAAGACTTGGTTCAATTTTTTAAAATAGATTTAAAAAATGTTGATAATCAGAACTTCAATGTAGATTTTAAAGTTTTTTCAGGAGGAGGAAGACCAATTTTTTCAAGCGGAGGAGATAGAATTTATTGGTTTTATTCGAAGTTAAATGAAGATAATAGAACCCATTATACATACATAAACTGTCTTTCTAAAGATTTAAACCTATTATATTCAAAAGGGTTTAACAACTATAATAATGGAGCAATAGAGATTAGCCAAGTAAACCAAAATACTGTATTATTTAACGACTATAATGAAGGCATAACAGGATTATTAGGTTTAGACTTTGATAGTTGTAAAACAGAACTACTACCTAAAAGAACTGTTACTACGAAGACTTTAGAATTTAATACTGAAAAAACAGTAACTATTGACAGTTCTAATATTCCTCCTGAAAACGGAAGTACAAATGTATCAAGCATTATTTCTACCAAAAAAGAAATTTGTTCATTCAACACTCCGCCTGATAACCAAAACCCAATAACAATTTGCAATACTAGTTTACAAGAAGTTTGTTGGTTAACCCAAGAAAAATGGGAGTATAATCAAACTATTCCAGGGCAGGCAGCAATGGAAGCCGAACAAGCCAATATGGAAGCTGCTGTTGAAAACGTTGTACAACCAATTTGGAGACCAAATACAGCATACCATTTACATTTTCAATTAAAAGATGAAGTAGATAATGGGAAAAATAGTAAGCTATTTAACTATTATTATTCATTTAAAACAGTAGGACCTGTAGGTCATTTTCATAAACATGCTGAGGTGTCTTACTTACCAGAAAATGCAAACCCTGATAATTACCCAATAACATCATTACGACAATATATTGATTATAACAGGTCGTATCCTAATGCAAATGGAAACTTGTTGCAAGCAAAACCATTGTTTTATGGTGCAAAACAAGCAAAATTATCACTGTTCTTTAGTCAGCCATTAACACAAAATATGTTTAAGTTATGGGAGGAGTATAATGGTTTATCTGAATTAGAAGGAAACATACACTTAGCAATTAAAGATCCAGTTTCTGAACAAATAATTCCATACCCATTACCTGTTGATTACAATACTGAAGAAATACCACTGCCAGAAGGTAATGGTGAAGGAGGTGTTCCTTGGGTGAGTGATAACGACCCGAGAATACCATTAAATATTAGAACATTAAATAATTGGATAGAATACATTAACGACAATTTTGATGCAATAAAATGTGAATTGAAAATAGGAGATGCTATTCAACCACAGAGTTATGCTTATTCTGTAACACTAACTAATTTAAAACCAAGTAAGCTTTATACGGCATTGGTTTATAATGCTTTTGAAGTTAATTCTGACGATAATTTAACGAGTGAAAAAGTACACGAATACGTGTTCCAAACCTCACGATATAAAAACTTTGAAGAACAAGTAACTAGTTTTAGGCTAACAGATACAGAAGGGAATACCTCTGAAGCTATTTTTACGATAGACTTACCACTAACCGATACTGAACTTAATGAGTTAACCAATATAGTTACATCGGGTAGTACAGATGAACAAAGTTTTGATAAATTAATAGAAAATACCATAGGTTTAAACCCTCTAGACCCTCCTGTAGGAACAGAGTTTAATCTTATTAGAAATAGCAATACCAACAATGTTGTTGCTATCTTAATTAGAAACCCAGAGCCGTTTAACAACCCTAAAATACCTATTGAAATAGCAAAAGATATGATACGGGTAAATAACGGAGAGGAAGCATATAATATATTGTATTCAAAAGATTATGCGAATGTAATTATTACACATAGTAGTAATACAATAGCAGCACAAAGCTTAGAATTCCAATTCCAATATTATGCTTGGAATGGTAAAGAATATATTGTAGAAGATACAGTGAATGTAGAAAATATTGTACTAAAAAATAACTAAGAAAAAGATAACGAAATGGCAATACTAGAAGAAAATTATTTTATAACGTCATGGAAAACAACCACCGCTAACGAGTCAATAACGATACCTATATTTGGGCATGTATATAATTATGATATTGATTGGGGAGATGGTACAGTTGAAACAGGAGTTACAACTTCTGCTACACATACATATACAGATGCAGGAACTTATGATGTAAAAATTTCAGGGGAGTTTTCAAGAATATATTTCTATGGCAGTACAGTTGAAAACAAAGGAAAAATACAAAGCATCAAACAGTGGGGAAATATTGAGTGGAGAACGATGGAAAGAGCTTTTTATGGTTGCATAAACTTAGATATTGAAGCTATTGATACCCCAAACTTAAATCAGGTAAACACTTTTTATAGAATGTTTATGAATTGTAGTTCATTAGTGGGGAACGTAAGTATGGATTCTTGGGACTTTAGTACGGTTACTAATATGTACGAAATGTTTCGAGGATGTTCCAACTTTAATGGACCCATTGGTAGTTGGAATGTGAGTGGTATTATTAGTATGAAATATATGTTTTATGGATGTTCTAGTTTTAATCAACCCTTAGGTAACTGGGATGTGAGTAATGTTACTGATATGTCTGGTATGTTTTATGGCTGTTCCATTTTTAATCAAGATATAGGGAATTGGAATGTGAGTAATGTTACTAATGTGTTTAGGATGTTTTGGGGTGCAACCAATTTTAATAAACCTATAGGCAATTGGGATGTAAGTAGTGTTACTAGTATGTTTAGTATGTTTTATAACGCAACCAGTTTTAATCAACCTTTAGGCAATTGGGATGTTAGTAATGTTACTAATATGTCTGGTGTGTTTTATAAATGTTCTAGTTTTAATCAAGATATAGGTAATTGGAATGTGAGCAATGTCATTGAGATGAGAGACATGTTTAAGTTTTGTTCTAGTTTTAATCAACCTTTAGATAATTGGGATGTTAGTAATGTTACTAATATGTCTGGTATGTTTAGTAGATGTTCTAGTTTTAATCAAGCCTTAGGTAATTGGAATACCAGTAATGTTACTACCATGCAAGATATGTTTGTTTTGTGTTCTAATTTTAATCAACCTTTAGGCAATTGGGATGTAAGTAGTGTTACTAGCATGAGGTATATGTTTTTGCAATGTTCTAGTTTTAATCAAGATATAGGTAACTGGAATGTTAGTAGTGTTACTAACATGGAAAATATGTTTTATGAATGTTCTAGTTTTAATCAAGATATAGGTAATTGGAATGTGAGTAGTGTTACTAATATGAAATATATGTTTTATAAATGTATATTATCTACAGAAAACTACGATTCTTTACTAATTGGATGGAGTCAACTACAATTACAGCCAAACGTTTTTTTTGTAGCCGGAAATAGTACTTATTGTAAAGGTAAAGCGGCAAGACAAAGCATTATAGATACCTTCAATTGGGTTATAGCAGATAAAGGAAAGGATATAAATTGCATTCCTTGGGATGTGAGTACATCTACGATAACAGCATCCCCTAACTCAATTGTAACAGATGGTTTTTCATTTTCAACTATTACTGTTACTTTAAAAGACGACCAAGAAAATCTTATAATTTCACCTACGGCGCAAGTACTAATTAGTACAGATGTAGGAACGATTTCATCAACAACCAATAACAACGATGGTACCTATACAGCTTTATTAACGAGTAATGAAGTAGGAGTAGCTACGGTAACTTTTTCTGTTAATGAAGAAACATCACCTAACAATGTACAAGTTACTTTAGAGCCTTTTAAGATTTTAATAACAGAAGAAACCCAGTTGCAATCGCCTAGTTTTTATTTACAGGCAGCCGGTTCTTTAGGTACAGACGGAACACCAAAAGGAATATATTCTAGATGGATTTTTAATGGAGATTTAGGAAACAAGCATTTACCCAAAGGAAACTTAGCAACCACCACACATAACTACAATAAACAAGATGACTTTGTAAGGTTATATAGAGCTCCTTATAATAAGGTAAGTAAAGAAATAAATTTTTCATTACCTCCTAAAGTAGTAGATAACAGCAATGCCTTGTGGATTTATGAAGTAAGTGGAAAAAGGTTTACCATAAACTTTAAAAATAAAACAACATACGATGCTGTAAGAGCAACTATAGACCCTTTACAAAATCCTTTAGATTTTATAACCTCTTACGGAAATGAGGTGATAGAAATAGAAAGTAAAAGAGACTTGTTTTTTGCTGTTGAACTAACTGCACAAAATGTTGTTTCCGATTCAAGCTTGCAGGTAGAAACATTATCGGTAGCTCAAAACTCATTAATGTCACTAAAAAAGGTGACAAACAGAAAAACGGTTCAATCGAGTGATATTAACAATTTTAGAACAGTATGCGATAATGGTAGAGTGTTTCGATTTAAGCCTTATAATCATCAAATATCAACTGTAAAAATTGAGCTATATGAAGATTTTATAAATGGTATAAACGAAGCCAATTTATGGACAAAAATAGGAGACTACGCACTAACCTTAGATGACACACTCGCTTTTAATAGGTTAGAACCAGAACCAAATACAGTACATGGAACTTGGCCTAAGTTTAATGATGGTGCTAAGGTGAACATTGATAATTATAAAAACAAATGGAATGCTTTAGGAGAAACCGCTTTAGATAGAAATTTAAAAGAAGTTGTTACTAATTATGTTCAGTTAAGTGACGATGCCGATAACCCTAAAGGAACAGAAAGCTTACTTTTAGACGATGCCATTTCATCTCCTACTGCGGATGATGTAATGGAAATATCTAATTTAGATATGCTTAAAATAGCATCGTACGACTTTCATATGGCTAGAATGTTAGGGTTAGGAGCTCTTGATCTTAACACACAAGTCATGTCAGGTAGTTTTGTGTATTTAGCAGAGTATGTTTCTTTTGAAAAGATTCAACGAGAAGCTGAACCAATTATCTCAATAACAAAGCACTTGTCGGTAAGTTTACCAACAACATTAGCAGATGAACGTTTACCAATACCGTTAAATTTAGATAAAGTTGAACCAGGAATTGATAGTGAAGAAAATACTACTTCATCAATTAATTTAACAGATGAAGACGGTTATACCCATGATGGAAAAAAGCGTTATGTAAGCATATTCTTAAATGATATTGAAGAAGAAGGATATAACCAACCTTTTTTTGTGCAGAGTAGTGAGTTAGATTCTAGTAAAAGCACGTATCCAATATATGTGGGTGTAGAACATAGAAATGTTGAGCCAGGTAATGCAGACAATGGAGTATGGAATAAACCAGAAATAGCGCATGATACAAGGTATCTAAATATTGATGAAACAGTTACAAAAGACGAAGAAAAATATGAATCTTCACCAGTAGTGATTCCTGAAGAAGGTAGTCCTTTACTAGTGCATAAACAAATGGATAATGGAGAGCATATATATGGTAGTTACAGTATCAATTGGTTTTCAAGAGTTACACCTGGAGAAGTAGAACTTCCTATAGTAACAAACCTTGTTCCTACTAACACATTATTGCCACCTTCAAATATTCAATCTCAACTAATACAACAAGAACAGCCATTACTATTAACATCAAAACAAGAACAGGAGCGATTAACTAATATTACTGACGAAGATAAAACATTAGCAAGAGTAACTTTTGATTATCATACTTTTCAGGAATTAATAGAATATCAAATCCCAGAAGATACTAAGTTTACTGATGATGAATTAATAAATGATTCTACTACTATTTTTCCAGATTCAGAAGAGTTGCCAGCTGAAAAAGTTGATATGTTTTTTAGAAATGAATTACCACAAAACATTTCAGGAAAAATAATTGAAATTAAAGATGATCCTGAAAATATATTATTGAGTATCATAAATGTTGGGGAATATAGTTTAACAAGTGTAGGAAGGAAATTAACTCCAACAATACAACCAAATACTGAGAATGCTTATGTAGGAGGGATTTTTGTAATAGGTAATGAGGAATATATTATTCATGAAATAATTCAAACAGCAACATATCCTACTTTTAAGGTATATAAGAAAGAGGTTAGCGATTCATTAGCGGTTAACGATATCCCTTCTCTTGATGCAGATAATTTAAAATCTCCAGAAATAATAGGAGACGGATTGTTTATGGTTATAGAGAACATGCAAAGTTATTCAGGTTGGAGAACACTCTATACTATGGCTCATAAAATAAAGTTAGGAGATTTTGGTATTAGAAGAGAAATTGTTGAAAAGGTAGTTGATGGAGAGACAAAAAAGTTCCTGCAAAAATCGAGAGGTGTTTGGTCTAAACCAGAAGCAAATCATACAACTATTACCAAAATAGAAGAACCTACCGACGATGGAGCAACAGCTTTTAAAGGATTGTATAAAATAGCATTTAATGATGTTAAGCTTAATCAACATGAACAGTATGATATATCTACAAATTCAGTAGAATGGTATCAAGGAATAGTTAGGGTTCCATTAATTAATAATTCAAAGGCTAATAGAAAATTACTAAAAGTAGTAAAAATAAATAATGTAATTGATGATACTACAGCTCCTGAAAATGTTAAAGATTTAGAACTAATTGTTTTAGATACTAGTTTTAAAGATAGTGTAGATTATGAAGAAATAGCTTTTGGTGAAAATATTTCTGTAAACTTTTATCCAGGTTACAAGTGTTATTTTTATAAAGATGACCCTTACAATTTTAATGAAGATAATACTTTACCTCAAGAAGGTACCGAAGAAGATACTAGAAGTACTATAATAGGCTTGAGAAGTTATGAAACAAAGTACAACTTTTATTCTAAGATAAGTACACCAAGCCAATTAATTGCGCAGCGTATAATTGAACCACAGCAACCAGAAGAACCAATAGGAGCATTATATGCTACAAGGCCAGATTATTTTGGTAGGTCAACCTATAGTATTAAAACAAAATATAAACATAAACCACATGGTGTTTCATTTTATAGAGCAAATGATGAAGCAATATTTAATGCAGTTTATGAGCAAAGTACAATTGAAAAAATTAGAAAAGATTTATTGGAAAAATTTGGAGGAGATGATATATACTTTTCTAATAGGTGGAAAAATTTCTTAAATTTTGAAGAACTTAAAGTAGAGGGAGACTATAAAGCGTTTCCTGAAAATGACGAAAATGGTTATAAGTTTCCAAATCCAGATAAAAAGGTACTTTTTGAAAGAGCTAATGAAATTATAACAAGAATTAACGAAGACCCAATCAATCCGCCAGAAATACCTTTTGAACTATTTAATACCAACGAGTCTGATCAAGCGTATGAGGTGGGTAAAATTGAAGTAGGTAACTCAAGATTAATCGGATTTATAAGAGATGCTGTTTTAAATGCTTTTGTTCCATTAACGGAAGTACCTATTGTTTATAACTACATTAACGGAAGTAATTATATCCCAGTTAATAAAAAACA
Source organism: Tenacibaculum larymnensis (assembly GCF_028829235.1). Lineage (GTDB taxonomy): Bacteria > Bacteroidota > Bacteroidia > Flavobacteriales > Flavobacteriaceae > Polaribacter > Polaribacter larymnensis. The sequence goes on from NZ_JAIWJY010000001.1 coordinate 445,101, forward strand.
GGTTATTAGAGATAAAGACGGATTGGTGTTAAAGCCAAACTCACCAGAGTTTGATATGGCGCCAATGATGAAAATTACAGGAAATACTGGATATGAAACGGAGTTTATAGATTTTAATTTAGATGGAACGTCCAATAATATTTATTTCTATGGGGTGAGAGAACTCAGCTCAAGAATGAAACTGGGAAAATTTAGCCCTTTTTTAGGGCCAGTAAAGTTAGTTAATACAAATAGCCCTGAAACACCAGAAATAAAAAGGATTATTCCTGTTTTAGAAAATCAAGAATATAATATAGATCCTAAAATTCAGGTCGAAGTAAATCCATATCCAAGCATTCAAAATATTAAAAGAGTCAATTTATACAGGGTTTTCAATTCATTAGAAGCACAAACAGTGCGAACAATGAAGTTAGTTACAAGAGTAAATGTAGATGATATTGATATAAGTTTAGATAATAAATGGAAGCTGTATGATGACTTTAATGACCTAGAAGAAGTTCCATATGGTGATGGATTGTTTTACAGAGTAACAGTAGATAGAGAAGTAGAGTATGAAGACAAGAATTCAAACCTAGTGATAGATTATGCCCCCTCTAAAAGTTCTAAGGCAGTAGGATCACTTATTGTAGAATCTAGTAAACCAGCGAGTCCAAAACCAATATATATTTCAGAACCAATGAATCTTCAAGGAGAATTATTATATGTTGCTTTACAATGGACAAAAACTTGTTATAAAGGGAAGTATCATGTTTATAAAATGAATTCTCAAGGAAACTGGGAGAAAATTCATGTAGTAGTGTCAAATCAAGAAACTGTATATCTAAAATTAGAGGAAACAAGTCTTAATAATAATACTATTAAAACGATAGATGCTCAGGGAAATAAAGTATATCATCATTTTAAAGTGATAGCAGAAAACACTTCAGGAATGTTAAGTGATGAAGAACATATTGTTACGATCCCAAAAAATAGCCAATTTGAAGATATTGGAGGTATTGGAGAAATGATAGTAGGAAGTACATTCATAGTTAGATAAACAATAAATTAAAATGAAACAAAGTAAAGAAACATTAAAAAAGTATTTTGAAACAGGGGATAGGCCAGGTGAAAGTCAATTTGCTGATTTAATTGATACTTTGAATACGCCTTTTATAGGTGAACTTAAAGTAGTTAGTTATAATAAGGCTCCACAAGGATGGGCAAAATGTGATGGACAGTTACTTAATATAACAGACTTTCAAGAGTTATTTAACTTAATAGGAAATACATATGGTGGAGATGGGATATCAACTTTTGCTTTACCAGACTTAAGAGGGAGAGTAGCATTGGGAGAAGGAAGTAATTCAGAATTATCAAGCTATTTAATAGGTCAAAAAGGAGGAGAAGAAAAAAGTATTTTAACAGAAGAAGAATTACCTCGACATAATCATTCAGCTTCAGGAACTTTAAAAGCATCCAATACAGATGGTACAACCAATAATCCAGAAGATAACTCTTTAGCTATAGGTAAAGTACCATTGGATAGGACAAACACTGTAGAAGCTAACAGTTTTACTACCTCTACTGCTAATATTGAAATGGCTGAAAATGATATTGTTGTAAATATTAATGAAAGAGGAAATGGGCAACCATTTTCAAATATACAGCCTTATTTATCAGTTAATTATATTATTGCTTTAGAGGGAAGAATACCTGTATTTTAAACTAAATAAACTAAAAAACATGAAACAGAGTAAAGAAATACTAAAAACGTATTTTGAAACAGGAGATAGACCTACAGAAAGTCAGTTTGTTGATTTAATAGATACTTTGAATACACCTTTTATAGGTGAACTTAAAACAGTTAGTTTTAACATTGTGCCAGAAGGATGGGCAATATGTAATGGACAGTTACTTAACATAGCAGAGCATCAAGAATTATTTAGCCTAATAGGAAAAACATATGGAGGAGATGGGGTATCAACTTTTGCTTTACCAGACTTAAGAGGAAGAGTGCCATTGGGAGTAGGGAGTAATTCTGAATTATCAAACCATTTGTTAGGTCAGCATGGAGGAGAAGAAACAACTATATTAAACTCAATGAACTTACCAAGCCATTCACACACAGCTTCCTTTACACAAACATCAGGTGTTTCATCTATACCTGCTGTAGCTGAAGAAGCAAATAATGATGATCCAACAAATAATAAATTAGCAATACCTAATATATCTGGATCAAATAGAATATATAGTAATGCTACAGCAGACACTTCTTTAGCAAAAGGAACGGCTACTGTTACAGGTACAGTTGAAGTTTCCTCAGTAGGAAACCAAGAGCCATTTTCAAATATGCAGCCTTATTTATCAGTGAATTATATTATAGCGCTAGAAGGAAGAGTACCAGTACCTAAAATAAACTAAAAAATATGAAACAGAATAAAGAAACCTTAAAATCGTATTTTGAAACAGGTGATAAGCCTACAGAAAATCATTTTGCAGATTTAATAGATAGTTATATAGATGCAAAACAACCAGAAGGAGAAGCCAACCGTAGGTTTGTAATAGACGAAGCAGGAGAGGTAAGTATAGCCTCAGAACAACAAGTATCAGAATATACCCTATCCCCCATTTCAGGAACCAATACAGTAGATTTATTAAAAGATGGTGTAAGCGTCTCACAAATCGACTTAACGCCGTATTTAGACGATACCAACTTAGCACGTTTGGTATCAGGAACGGTAGATGCAAATGGGCTGGCAACCTTTACTCGAGATGATGACACCACCTTTACGGTAGATTTAAGTAACCTGAAAGAAACACAAGTACAGGTAGATTTCAACCAAACGGATGATACTCAACCTGATTATATTAAAAACAAACCAACTACTCCTACTTTAAATGATGTATTAAACGAAGATAATACTTCTGTTGAATCAATTCATTTAACAGGAACAGGAGATAAGTTTAGTATTAATCTAGATGGGGAGTATGGAGAAGCTGGCTTACGTTTGGGTTCAAGTGCACAAGTTTATAGAATGGTCATTAATCAACCTAGTGCCAGTTTAAATCAACCAACAAGTTTAGATTTTACAACTACAGACGGTATAGCTACTAAAAGAATTTTAAGATTAACTAAAGATAAAGTAATAACAGGAGAAATATTACACGCAAATAAGAATATAGTTGTGAATGGTTTTGACCCTTTTATAGAAATAAAAGATAATAATCAAAATGAAGTTAATTCTACAGTGCTAAAAATATCTAATAATACAGCAGAGAGGACAATAACTTTTCCTGATGCTAACGGTACTATTGCTTTAATAAGTAATATTCCACAGTTACAAGCTGGTTCTAATATTACTATTGATAATGCGGACTCTCAAAACCCAATTATTAAGACATCGGATGCTTTTATTAACCAAGTACAAAATATAGAAACTACTTTAGGTAACAAGCTAGATGTTAACAGTGATGGAAGTCAGTTAATAAATGTAGATGCTGTAACTTTAAATGGGCAATCAGACTTTTTAAACTTGAATAGTGGAGGTACAGTAACAGGAGCGACAACGTTTAACTCTGATTTAGCAATAGGTACAAAAATAGTTACGGGGAATGCAGAAGATGTTTTGATAGGTTTTGGTCAGCAGGCTAGTACAGGAGAAAAAAATAACGTAGGTATAGGAACCCGAGCTTTACAGTCTATAACTTTCGGTAATGATAATATAGCTATCGGTCTGATGGCGTTGGCATACTTAGAAACTGGTCAAACAAATGTAGGTATAGGTAGAATGGCTGGTTATTATATAAAAGGTAGTTATAACGTAGCAATAGGTAATGCTGCCTTATATGGTTTAAGCGGTACTACTATTAATAGTGGAAATGTTGCCATAGGAGAAGGTGCAGGAGCGTATATAAATGGCGGTTTTACCAATAATACACAATCCCAAAATAGTATTTACATAGGGTTTGTAACAAAAAGTGCCTCAGCAGGAACAGATAATGAAATAGTTATAGGGGCAAATGCTGAGGGACAGGGTAGTAATACAGTAACAATAGGAAACTCGTCAATAACTGATACTTATTTAGAGGGCACCACTCATAGTGATAGTTTTAAAGTACGTGCTTTAAATTCGGCTCCAGCTTCTGCTTCTGCTCCTGGAACAGTGGGAGAAATAAGATATACTTCAGATTACATTTACGTATGTGTAGCAGCAAACACTTGGAAAAGGACAGAGTTATCTACATGGTAAAGTTTTGTAAAAGAAAGGAAAACAATGGGAAAAATAAAAAAGAACAAAAGAAGTTATTACATTTTTAATTAAATGTACAGTATATGAGCAAAGTAAAGGAGTTTTTAGTTTATCAGAGGCTCAAAATGCATTCAATTCTATAAATGTATTAATTCCTTTGTTGGAAGAAAGAGAATAACATAATATTTTAAATTTAATGCAACAGGAGGAGCATTAACAGTTAAAACAATCATGTACTATTCTTTGGAGCAGTTTTAATAGCAGTGTGATAGCTAGGGGTTTAAATTCCCCGAGACTCGTCTCGAAATACTTAAAATAATGGGAGTTTGGAATAAAATATCAAGTTGAATTCACTAAAAATCAATAGTGTGTCATGTATAGTTAGGAACTTTAAATCACAGCTAAAAAATACGTAAATAATAACTCACAAAAAAGTAACACTTTATGTCAATGAAAATAAAGTAAATGAACTATCAAAATAAATAGATTTTAAGGAAGAAAGAGTTATACTGAAAACAAAGATTGAAGTATATGATACTCTTTTTATAGAAGGCAAAGGTTCTACCATTTCAGAAGACATTTTACTATGTGAACCAGAGACGGTAATGAGTGCTAACAATACTTACCTAAAACTACATAGTTTTCTATTTTCTAAATGGAAAATAAATATAGGTTAACGTGAGTACGCACTCTTCAAGGTTAAGCCTACACAATTCTCATTTTTTTAAGGAGAAAAGAAGCATTCATGTTTTTGCAAGTTCCAGGTTTTATGGTGTAATCGAAAAACAATTCATTATTTACAATTTCAGCATCAAAATAATAATTAAGTATTTGAGGGTACTCTTTGGCGAGTTCGCACAAACTTACATCGTGAGTAGCTATAATTCCAGTAGATTTTGAACGTGTAAGTTTTTCAACAAATTTTCTAGAGCCTGATGCTTTATCTTTACTGTTTGTCCCTTTTAAAATTTCATCAAGAATAATAAAATAGCGATCGGTTTCAATAGTGTCAACAATAAATTTTAACCGTTTTAGTTCCGAATAAAAATAAGACTCATCCTCGGTTAATGAGTCAGATGTTCGCATACTTGTAATTAATTTTATAGGTGTGTATTGATAATTAGTGGCGCATACAGGCAGCCCACAGTTTGCCATGACTATGGATAAGGAAACGGTACGCAAAAATGTGCTTTTTCCTGCCATGTTAGCACCAGTTATAATAAAAAATTGCCCTTTAGAAATCGTAAAATCATTGTCAACTCTTTTTGAAGATTTCAAAAGTGGATGTCCAAGGTTTTGAGCAATAATACCGTTGTTTTCTTTTTGAAGAGTAGGGAAAGTAAAAGTAGGATGATTAAAAACGAAATTGGCAAAAGAGTTATAAGCATCGAAAAAATTTACAACGTTAAACCACTCATCGGTAGTTTCTCTATAGGAAAGAATCCATTTTTCTACTCTTATAGCAAGGGTAATATCCCATAAAAACAAGCCATTTCCAATAATAGCAATAACAATATTATTACGTTGATCGAAAGTGTCTAAAATTTTAGAAAACTCTTTAAAAATAACAGAAGCTTTTTTTGTTTTAGTAGCTATTTTTTGTTGCTTTTCTTTTAGAAGAGCAGAAGTAAAAGTTTCTTTTTCAATTTGTTCCAGAAGCAAATAATACTGTTTAAAAGTATCTTTAGCTTTACTCGATGAGGTGTAAATATGTTGTGTTTTTTTAATATGGAAGATTGTAATTGTTAGACCGATAAAAAACCAAATTAAAACAACTGAAAAAGGAATAGCGTTAAAAACCAATAAGACTATTAAAGTTATTGAAATGATTGAAAAAAACATAGAAACCCATTTTAAAGCAGTTGCTAGTTTTGACTCATAGTTGATTAACCATTTTGTGATCACTGAGGATTCTTGAGTGGTTGACGAAACTAAATGTGCTAGTGAAGTAAAATGTTGTCGCCAATGAATCTTTTCAGATAATTCTTTAAGTGCTTTTTGCTTTTCTTCAATAAAAGAAATTGAATTACTAGTTAATAAGGAAGCTAGTAATTTTTTACCATTGGTTGTTGCAGTTCTATTTATATATTGAAAAAAGGATCCCTTTCCGAATAAATCAATGTCATTGCTATAATAATGGGTAGAATTTGTAAACTCTGTTCCTTCAGGAAGTGATTCAAAACGACCATTAAGAACATCAATTTCTAGTTGATTTTTGTCTTTTTTAAGTTGAAGAATGGTACGTTTTTCTTTTATATGTTGATGTTGTATAACTAAAATAGCAAAGAGTAAAACTCCAATAAATCCAATTATAAATGGTATGTAGGTTTGATGGAAGGTTAAATAAACTCCAAAAGAAAAGCCTAAAAAAACAAATAGCCTGAGTATTCTTATAAAGGTTATTTTACTATTTATTTTTGAAAGTTGAACAGCTAAATCTTTCAGCTCTTTATTGTAAAAATCTTGAGGTTGTTGCATTTTTAATTGAAAAGGATAAATGTAAAGCATTACAACAAATATCTTTTAATAAAATCGTATTTTCGTTGTATGCCAACATCACTCGAACTTCAAATAAAAACACTACCAAATTTGCCAGGAGTTTATCAATATTTTGATAAAGATGACACGATTATTTATGTTGGGAAAGCGAAGAATTTAAAGAAACGAGTTTCGTCTTATTTTACTAAGAATCATGAGAATGGTAAAACGCGAGTTTTAGTAAAAAAAATTGTTCGAATAGAACATGTGGTAGTTGATACAGAAACAGATGCATTACTACTTGAAAATAATCTAATAAAAAAATATAAACCTCGATATAATGTTTTATTAAAAGACGATAAGACATATCCATGGATTTGTATTAAAAAGGAACGATTTCCACGTATATTTTCTACAAGAAGAGTTGTTAAAGATGGGTCAGAGTATTTTGGACCTTATACAAATGTACGAACAGTGCATGCGTTGTTAGATTTAATTAAAGAGTTGTATCCATTAAGAACGTGTAATTATGATTTAAGTCAAGAAAAAATTGATGCTGATAAATACAAAGTTTGTTTAGAATATCACTTAGGAAATTGTAAAGGACCATGTGAAGGGTATCAAACTGAGGAAGATTATTTAGATGATATAAGAGCTATTAGAAATATTATTAAAGGAAACTTTAAAGAGAGTTTACAGCAGTTTGAAAAAATAATGCTTGACTTTGCTGCAGATATGCGGTTTGAAGAAGCACAAAAAATCAAAGAAAAATTAGCGTCTTTACAGAATTATCAAGCAAAATCAACGATTGTAAACCCGTCTATAAATAATGTAGACGTGTTTTCTATCATTTCTGATGAATCTCATGGATATGCAAACTTTTTCAAAATAATGAATGGCTCAATAGTGCAATCTTATACCACAGAGATTAAGAAAAAACTAGAGGAAACAGATAAGGAGCTTCTTGAGTTATTTATTATTGAAACTCGTCAGCGCTTTAATTCTTTGTCAAGAGAAATTTTTGTTCCGTTTAAAGTGAATGTGGGTAAAGATGTTAAAGTTACAATACCAAAATTAGGAGACAAAAAACGTATTGTAGAACTGTCTGAACGTAACGCAAAGTTTTACCGTCAAGAACAGTTTAAACAAATAAAAATTGTAGATCCAGACCGTCATGTAAAAAGAATTATGGCGCAAATGCAAAAAGATTTACGATTAGGAAAAGAACCACGCCATATTGAATGTTTTGATAACTCAAATATCCAAGGAACAAATCCAGTTGCTGCGTGTGTGGTTTTTAAAGATGGAAAACCAAGTAAAAAAGACTATCGTCACTTTAATATAAAAACAGTAGAAGGTCCTGACGATTTTGCATCGATGGAAGAAGTCGTATACCGAAGGTATAAGCGATTATTAGACGAAGAACAACCTTTACCACAATTAATAGTTATTGATGGGGGTAAAGGGCAATTATCCTCTGCTTTAAAAAGTTTAGATGCTTTAGGTTTAAGAGGAAAAATAGCCATTATTGGTATAGCAAAAAGACTGGAAGAGATTTTTTATCCTGGAGATCCTGTTCCGTTATACCTAGATAAAAAGTCTGAAACGCTTAAAATTATTCAATATCTACGTAATGAAGCACACCGTTTTGGAATTACTTTCCATAGAAACAAACGAAGTAAAAGCGCAATACAATCAGAATTAGAACAAATTCCTGATATAGGTAAACAAACCATTACTAATTTATTACGTAAGTTTAAATCAGCTAAAAGAGTTAAAGCAGCTACTTTTGAAGAATTGAAAGAAGTGGTTGGAAATGCTAGGGCTCAAAAAATATACAAACACTATCAAAAAAAAGAAGAATGAAAAAGTTGCTAATTTTATTATTACTACCAGCATATATGTTGGCACAAGATCAACCCAAAGTAGGGTTAGTGCTTAGTGGAGGTGGAGCAAAAGGAATTGCGCATATTGGTATATTAAAAGAACTTGAAAAAGCAGGAGTACAAGTAGATTACATTGGTGGTACAAGTATGGGAGCTATTGTTGGTGGACTGTATGCTTCTGGATATACAGCAGAACAAATTGAAGAAGCTGTTCTTGAAACAGATTTTATGGATTTGTTACAAGATAAAGTTTCTAGAAGAGAAAAGCCTTTTTTTAGAAAAGAACATGGAGAAAAATATGCTATTTCTTTACCCATTAAAAAAGGAAATTTAGGGTTGCCCTTAGGTTTATCAAAAGGACAAAACGTGCTTAATTTTTTAACAGAGTTATTAGCTCCTGTTGATGAGGTTACTGACTTTTCAAAGCTTCCAATCCCTTTTTATTGTATAGGAACTAATATTGAAACAGGAGAAGAAGAAGTTTTAGAAAGCGGATCATTACCTCTAGCTTTAAGGGCAAGTGCTGCGTTTCCTTCGTTGTTAAATCCAGTGGATATTGATGGAAAGTTATTAGTAGATGGAGGAGTTGTAAATAACTTTCCTGTTGATGTAATGAAAAAAAAAGATGTAGATATTGTTATTGGTGTTAGCGTACAAGGAGAGTTGTTAAAAAGAGAAGAATTAGTGTCTGTAGCATCGCTATTGTTACAGATTATTAATTTTCAGATGTATAAAAAGTCTGATGAACAGGTAGAGTTATTAGACATTTATATAAGACCAAATGTTATAGACTATAGTGTGATTTCATTTGATGTAAAGAATGAAATTTTAGCAGAAGGAGAAAAAACAGCAAAAAAGTACAGGGTAGTTTTTGATAGTATTGCAAAAATGCAACCTAAAAAAAGGAAAATTTCTAAAATATCACCTAAAGGAAAAAGGTTTTTGGTTGATAGAATTATTATAAAAGGAAATAAAAACTACACAAATAACTATATTTTAGGAAAGTTACAGTTAAGAGAAGGTGATAGTGTTTCATATAAAGAAATTTCTAAAAAAATTAATACACTTACAGCGTCAAAAAACTTTAAAAGAATTGATTATCATTTTGAAAAATCTTTTCAAGGAAAAAAGCTTGAACTAACCGTTAAAGAAGAAAAAATACAATCGTATTTAAGATTAGGTTTACACTATGATTTACTTTATAAATCAGCAGTATTATTAAACTACAATCATAAGAAAATGCTTTTTCAAAATGATGAATTTTCTTTGGATGTTGGCGTAGGAGACAAAATTAGATATAATGTTGAGTATTTTATAGATAATGGTCTATTACCGAGTTATGGTTTTAGAACAAGGTATAATGTATTTAACAGCGATTTTATATATGACACAGGCCTTATAAATGGAAAATATAGAGATTTCTCAACTTCGTTATACCTACAAACAACATTTGATAAAAAATTTGCCATAGGTGTAGGTGCAGAACATAAAAATATTAATGCAAGTACAAAAAATATTTCAACAGAAGGTAAAGAAGACTTTTTTGATAATAGTAATTACATAAATACCTATGCTTTCTTAAAATTAGATACTTATGATAAAGAAATGTTCCCAAAGAAAGGTTTTTATGCAGATATAGGGTTTAAATGGTTCTTATGGTCTGATAGAAACAATAGGCTAGATGAATTAATAGAAAATAGCGAACCTTTTCATCAGTTTTCTCAATTAGGCGGAACGTTAGGCTTTGCAACAACTTTTTACGATAAACTAACATTTCAATATACTTCTCAAGCAGGATATACGCTAGGAAAAAAATCATTTGAAATATTTGATTATCATTTAGGAGGTTATAATCAAAACTATATTAATAACTTCATTCCAATGTATGGTTATGATACTGGCGGGTTAAATAATCAATCTTATTTAAGATCAGAGTTTAATCTACGTTATGAAGTGTATAAAAAGCATTATGCAATGTTTATAGCTAATTATGCACGTGTAGAAGAGGATATATTTGAGGATGGTGATTTGTTTAAAAATACTAAGTCAGGATATGCTGTTGGATATAGTGTAGAAACATTTTTAGGACCTATAGAGTTAAAGTACACATGGTCTCCAGATCATTCGGAGCATTACTGGTTATTTAACCTTGGCTTTTGGTTTTAGAGATAAAAAAATCCCGTATCAGATGATACGGGATTTTTATTTCATAATAAGATTGCCTTACTTACTTTTTTTATTCTTTTTTAAATAGAACTTATATTGTAAGTACTGGTAAGCATCTCTAGGTAATATTTTAATCCACTTTTTATGTTGAACAAACCATTTAAAACGGATTGAGTTAACGCCTTTTGTTAAATAAGCAGCTATAAACGGATGCACATTTAATGTGATTTCTTTATATTTTTTACCGCTATTTAATATGCGTTCTAATTCTGCTTCTATTTTGTCTAAAAGAACAATAGGAGCTTCAACCTCTCCATTTTTATTTGGGTTTGGTTCACGTGTTTTTATCTCTAATTCAGGTCGTACACGTTGTCTTGTAATTTGAACTAAACCAAATTTACTTGGAGGTAAAATTTTATGTTTAGTACGGTCTAAAGACATTGCATCTTTTAAATGTTGATATAATTTCTGTCTGTTTTCAGCAGACTTCATATCAATAAAGTCAACAACAATAATCCCACCCATATCTCGTAACTGTAATTGACGAGCTATTTCACTGGCAGCAATTAAATTGACTTCTAAGGCAGTTTCTTCTTGGTTTAAGGATTTGTTAGAACGATTACCACTATTTACATCTATAACATGCAAAGCTTCGGTATGTTCAATAACTAAATATGCTCCTTTACTCATTGAAACTGTTTTACCAAACGATGTTTTTATTTGTCGCTCAATACCGTATTTTTCAAAAATAGGTACATCAGAACGATGGTGCCTTACAATATTTTCCTTTTCAGGGTATATTTCTTGTAAGTACTCTTTAATTTCAACCTTAAGAGTTTCATCATTGGTTACTATACTTGTAAAAGAATCGTTCATTACATCTCTTAAGATAGAAGATGCTCTGTTTAACTCACTTAATATTTTTGTTGGAGTATTGTTATTAGCTATGCGTTTACACATAGTCTTCCAACGGTCAAGTGAGTTTTGTAAATCTTTGTCAAGTTCTGCTACCTTTTTACCTTCGGCAACAGTACGTAAAATAAGTCCAAACCCTTTTGGTCTGATACTTTTTGCTAATTTTTTTAAACGCTCCTTTTCTTTCGGATCTGCTATTTTTTGCGATACCGATATACGGTTAGAAAAAGGAACTAAAACTAAAAATCTACCTGCAATAGAAAGTTCCGAACTAATACGCGGACCTTTGGTAGAAATAGGTTCTTTTACAATTTGTACTAATAAATTTTGACCTGATTTTAGTACGTCGTTAATACTCCCATCTTTGTTGATATCTTCTTCAAAGCGAAAGTTTTTTAAAGTGAATTCTTTGTAATTACCTGTGCTTACTTTCTTAATGAATTTGTTTAAAGATTGTACTTGTGGACCTAAATCGTGGTAGTGTAAAAAACCATCTTTAGGGTATCCAACATTTACAAAAGCGGCATTTAAACCAGTCATCACTTTTCCTATTTTGGCAAGAAAAATATCCCCAACTGAAAAATTATTGTCGCTTGTTTCTTTGTTTAACTCAATAAGTTTACCATCTCTTAGTAAGGCGAAATCAATATCAGAAGAATTGGAACGAATTATTAATTCTGTTTTCATTCTGAATATGGTTTTGTGCCAACGTAAAATTTACGAAGACGGATTAAAATTTGTAAACAGGTATATGTTTATACCATTTTTAAGGTGTTAAAACCTTAATGTCAATGAACGTAACTTATAAAAGCAACGAAAAAGTAAGCTAATGCTTACTTTTTCTTATGGCGATTTGCTCTTGCTCTTTTCTTTCTTTTGTGTGTAGAGATTTTAGCTCTCTTTCTTTTTTTACCACTTGGCATAGTTAAAATGTTTTGTAAAACCTTAAAGGTAAAGGTTTTGGGTTAATACTTTTTTAATTACTTTACAGCTACTTTTGTTTTTACCCCTTCAGTAAACACTTTAGAAGGTTTAAAAGCAGGTATGTTGTGTGCAGGAATCTTGATAGTTGTATTCTTAGAAATGTTTCTACCAGTTTTTTCTGCTCTAGTTTTAATAATGAAGCTACCAAAACCTCTTAAATATACATTATCACCATTCTCTAATGCATCTTTTACTTCTTCCATAAATGCTTCAACAGTCGCTAAAACATCCGCTTTTTCAATTCCGCTCTTATCTGAAATCTTAGATACGATATCTGCTTTTGTCATTATAAATATATTTTGTTTGTTTTCTTTTAAAAAATTGAGGGTGCAAATATATGATAATTAATCTATTCCGAAAAAAATAAGAATAAAAATATCTAAATTAAATATACTAATTTTGCGCTCACAATTTACATAAATGATTTTAGCTAAGCAACTAGTATACTGGTATTTACAAAATAAAAGAGAGCTTCCTTGGAGAAAAACTAAGGATCCATACCGGGTTTGGTTAAGTGAAATTATGTTACAGCAAACACGTGTAGCACAAGGCTTACCTTATTTTTTAAAGTTTACAGAAACTTTTCCAACAGTGTTTGATTTAGCTAAAGCGGATGAAAGTGAAGTACTGAAGTTGTGGCAAGGACTTGGTTATTATTCACGCGCAAGAAACTTACATTTTACAGCTAAGTTTGTAGCAAATGAATTAAATGGAGTGTTTCCTAAAACATATAAAGAGTTACTTAAATTAAAAGGAGTGGGAGATTATACTGCTTCTGCAATTGCTTCTATTTGTTATAATGAGCCAGTTGCCGTTGTTGATGGTAATGTTTATAGGGTTCTTTCTCGTTTTTTTGGTATAGATACCCCAATTAATTCTACTAAAGGGATAAAAGAGTTTAAAGAATTAGCACAAACTCTAATAGATGCATCGCAACCAGGAGTATATAATCAAGCTATAATGGATTTTGGAGCGTTACATTGCAAACCTCAAATACCTTTATGTGATAAGTGTCCACTAGCTGACAGTTGCATGGCTTTGGCAGAGAATAAAGTAAAAGAGCTTCCTGTTAAAGAAAAGAAGATAAAGGTAAAAAAGCGATATTTTAATTACCTAGTTCCAGTAACAAAAGAGAATGAAACTGTTTTAGAAGAACGAAAAGGTAAGGGTATTTGGCAAGGGCTTTATCAATTTCCTCTGATAGAAACACAAAAGACTATAAGTGAAGAAAAATTAATAGAAAGTGAGCAGTTTGTTAGGCTTTTTCCAAATGAAACCACAATCTCTCTTTTCAATAAAGAAGATATTATTCATAAACTATCACATCAGCATTTAATTACTAAGTTTTGGGTAGTAAAAACTATAGGTGTAAATACAAGAACTATAGACTGGACAACAGTTAAAGAGCACCCAGTACCTGTGTTAATTGATAAGTTTTTAGAGAAATATTTAAACAAAGAATCTTAAAATTTGTATATTTGATTTTACACAAAACTATAATGCTATGGCAGGAACAATAAACAAGGTTATTTTAATAGGACATTTAGGAGATGAGGTAAAAATGCATTATTTCGAAGGAGGAAACTCAATAGGTCGTTTTCCTTTAGCAACTAATGAAACGTATACCAATCGTCAAACTGGAGAGAAAATAACAAATGTTGAATGGCATAATATAGTAGTGCGTAATAAGTTGGCTGAAATCTGTGAAAAATATTTGACCAAAGGAGATCGTGTGTATTGCGAAGGACGTATAAAAACACGTCAATATGAGGTTGATGGACAAAAAAGGTACACAACTGAAATTCATGTACAAGATATGACGTTCTTATCAACAAAAAAAGATCCAAATAATACGCAACCAAACACAGCACCAACTCAAGGGAACCCTAATCCTACACCACCAAGTGTAGCTAGTGAAGAAGATGATGATTTACCATTTTAGTTTAATTAAATTTTAAAAATTGGACCCAGAACCCGAACCTTTACTTTTATTATTATCAAGTTTTGACTGGTTGACTACCATCAACTGTTTATTATTACTTTTATTATTAGTTTGCTCAGCGTTAGTTTCAGGAACTGAAGTTGCCTTTTTTTCAATTTCACAAACTGAATTAGACGAGCTTTCCGCAAATTCTAAAGAGGAAAATATAGTGGTAAAACTACTCGATGATCCTAAAAAATTATTAGGAACTATTTTAATCACTAATAACTTTATCAATATCCTTATCGTGTTACTTTTTGCAAGTATTGGTAAGGTTTTGTTTGAGGGGTTAGATTACGAATTAAACTTTTACTTTTTTAACGTATCTGTCCTTTTTCTTATAGAGATAGTACTCATTACTTTTTTAATTTTATTGTTTGGTGAAGTATTGCCAAAAGTATATGCTAGCAGAAAATCATTGCAATTTGCAGAGTTTATGGCTAAGCCTATTCAAGTATTAAATACTTTGTTAACCCCATTAAGTCTTCCTCTTATAAGATTAACAAGTGTTGTTGAAAACAAGCTAGGAAATAAGAATAATAATCTTTCTGTAGAACGTTTGTCGCAAGCATTAGAGTTAACATCTGATGATGCAACGACTAAAGAAGAACAAAAGATTTTAGAAGGAATTGTAAGTTTCGGGAATACTGAAACTGTACAAATTATGAAGCCTCGAACAGATGTGTGTGCTATTGCTGATGACACTAGTTATGAAGATGTGTTAAAAACTATTTTAAAAAATGGATATTCTCGAAACCCAGTGTATCACGAGAATGTAGATAATATTATTGGTGTTTTATATGCCAAAGACTTATTAGAGCATTTAAACAAGAAAACATTTAAGTGGCAGAAACTGTTGAGAGAACCTTTTTTTGTTCCAGAAAATAAAAAGTTGGATGATTTACTGGTGGAGTTTCAAGAAATGAAAAAGCACTTAGCTATTGTGGTTGATGAATATGGCGGAACTAGTGGAATTGTAACATTAGAAGATGTAATAGAAGAAATTGTAGGAGATATTAATGATGAATTTGATGATGAAGACTTAACTTATTCGAAACTTGATGAAAATAATTATATTTTTGAAGGAAAAATAACCATTAAAGATTTTTGCCGTGTCTTAGAAGATGAAGATGAGGAAAAGTTTGAAGAGGCTAAAGGAGAAAGTGAAACCATAGCTGGTTTTATTTTAGAAGTCTCAGGAAAGTTTCCTAAAAAAGGTGAAAAAATAAACTTCAGTAATTATACGTTTACTATTGAAGCGTTGGCTAAAAAACGTATAAAACAAGTAAAAGTTACCCGAAATGCGTAAATTATTTTTGCTGGCATCAGCAATATTTTTAATAAGTTGTAGTGAGGAAACCTTACCTAAACCAAAAGGCTATCTAAGTTTAGAATATCCTGATAAAACTTATAAAAAAGAAAACCTAAATAAACCATATATGTTTGAGACAGCTGAAATAGCTAAAACTAAAGGTTTGCCTAAAAACTGGATGAAAGTTGAGTATCCAAGCTTAAAAGCATCGGTAGATATTACGTATCGTCCTATTGAAGGAAATTTAAGAGAGTTATTAATAGAATCTGAGAAACTAGTGTTTGAACATGCCATTAAAGCAGATCAAATCACTGCTCCTGTAGAATATGCAAATCCAAATACAAAAGTTTACGGAAGTTTATACCAAATTCTAGGTAACGCTGCTTCACAAGTGCAATTTCATGCAACAGATAGCTCTAAACACTTTTTAAAAGGGTCTTTATTCTTTTATACCAAACCAAATTACGATTCTATTTTACCAGCAGTGGAATATATCAAAAAAGATATGATTCACATGATGGAAACGTTGGAATGGAAAAAGTAAGCTATTGAATCTTTACTTTTCTCGATTGCAACCACAAATAAAACTGTAACCCGAATAAAATAGCACCTGATAACAAGTGTACAGCTTGTGTTCCTAGTGGGAATTCAGCATAGTACATTAAAATACCTGTAATCGTTTCTAAAAAGATTAAAGCAACAATCCAGTTTACTAACTTGTAACCTAAATTTTTCACCTGATTTAAGTAAAATAATCCAAGGTTTACCAATACAATAGCTATAGTAAATGAACGGTGGATATAAAATTTAATGTTCGGATCCATCAAACTATAATGTTTGTTTTCAAATCCATGTAGTTTTACTTGTTCATCAATAAATTGACGAACTTGAGTTCCTAAGGCAATTTGAATTAATGAAAATATAGCTGAAAGAATTACTAATTTACTAAACAGTGAATTGTATTTATAAGATGTTTTCTTTTGGTCGGAAACTATATACAATAACCATAACAACAAAGCAACAATAACTAAACCACCAACCATGTGAATGGTGATTATAGTTGGTTTTAAGTTAGAGTCTACAACAGTTTTACCGAGCCAAGCTTCAAATAACATCAAGAAGAAAGCACCAAATGATAGAAGTGTTATTTGTTTGTTTTCTTTCCAAAACTTAAGAGAAACAAAAATTAAAAACAAAAAAGGAATTCCTGCTAAAGCAGAACTTAATCGGTTAATATACTCTGTCCAGGTATGAAACTTATTAAATTTAGCGTAGTTATGTTTAGTGTATTTTTCCCAGTTGTTGGCATTAAACTTTTCAGAAGTTTTAATATCATGACCTGCTACAAATAGTGCTTCGTCTTTTACGATAATCATTCCTTTCTTGTATTCAGAATCAGGTTGCCAAGTAATTTGTTCTTCAGAAGTTGGCGGAATGTAATAACCAAAACACTTTGGCCAATCAGGGCATCCCATTCCAGAACCTGTCATACGAACAACAGAACCAGCTAAAAAAATAACATATACAGCAATTAACGAGATTTTTACAATGAGAGGAAAATGTTTTTTCATCTGACAAAAAGTTTTAGCAAAGATACTTAAAAGGCATAAAAAAAGCTCCCAAATTAGGAGCTTTCGATTTTGTTTGAATTAGCAATTACGCTTTTTTTGTTTCAGCACAACATGCCATGGTGCAATCTTCTTTACAAGCAGCTTTTTCTGCTTCTGTTTTTGTGCAGCATTCTTTTTCACAAGAAGCCTTTTCTGCTTCTGTTTTGTCTGCGCAACATTCCATATTGCATACTTTTTTATCTGCTTCTCTTTTTGCTGTTTCAGAAGCTTTATACATGTCTCCGCTACCAATTCCTTCTACAAAAGCAATTAAATCTGCTTTGTTTGTTTTGTTAGCATCATATTTTATAGTTGCAATACTGTCGTTAAAAACAACGTTTGCTTCTAAAACACCTTCTTTCTTACTTAAGTCAGAAGCTATTTTTCTAGCACAACCTATTTCACAAGTCATTCCTGAAATACTTAAAGAAAGCTCTTTAGAATCAGCTGCTACCGCTGTTTTTTGCTCTTGAGGTGCCTCCTCTTTTTTAGCTTCGTTTTTACATCCAACAGCTAAAAAGCTAACAAAAGCTAAAGCAAATAGTATTTTCTGAATTTTCATCATTTTTATTTATTGAGTTATTCAGCAAATTTATCAATAAAATCAAAATTAAAAATAGAAATAAACGACTTTTGTACTTAAATTAATTGAGAATGAATAGTCAACAACAAAAATGGTTGTTTTTAATAGTGCTTTCACTGGTTTGGGGAAGCTCTTTTATTTTAATGAAAAAGGCATTAATTGGGTTAACTCCAGTTCAAGTAGGTGCTTTACGAATGCTAATTACAGCAGTTTTTTTATTGTTGGTTGGATTTAAAAGTTTAAAGAGAATAGAAAAGAGACATTGGAAGTATGTTGCTTACACAGCAATTTTGGGTACTTTTTTTCCTTCGTTTTTATTTGCTTTTGCTGTAAGTAAAATAGACAGCTCTATACCAGCTATTTTAAACTCATTAACGCCTTTTAATACATTTATCTTTGGAGCACTGGTGTTTGGGTTTACTTTTAAAAGAAAACAGTTTTATGGAGTTTTAATAGGTTTAGCAGGTACTTTGATACTTATTTTAAAGGGAGCTGAATTAAATCCGAATCAAAACTATTGGTATGCTGTTTTAATACTAATAGCTTCAATAGGATATGCGTTTAATGTAAATATGATTAAAAAGTATTTAGATGATTTAGATGCACTGGCAATTACAACCGGAAACTTTTTATTATTGATAATACCAGCGTTTATAGTTTTAGCTTTTTCTGGATTCTTTTCAACTTTTGAAGTAACAGCAGAAACAACTTCAGCATTAGGTTATATTACCGTTTTAGCTGTTGTAGGAACAGGAATAGCAAAAGTGCTATTTAATAAAATGGTGCATCTATCATCTCCTGTTTTTGCAGCTTCAGTTACGTATTTAATTCCAGGAGTAGCTGTAATTTGGGGAATTGTTGATGGAGAAAAGCTAAGCTTAATTCAGTTATTAGCAGGAGGGATTATTTTGTTTGGAGTTTGGTTGGTAAATAAAGCTAGATAGTTTTAAAATTACTTAAAATAAAAAGAGCCAAAATATTGCATTTTGGCTCTTTCATTTTTATAGACTTAGGTCTAATTCTTATTTAAAATCAGCGTCAGTAACTCCTTCGTTAATTTTAATTTCTTTTGTAATAAACTCCATTTTCATTGGTCCCATAGTTTGGATCATCTTATGAGGGAATTTAATTCCATTTACCTCTTTGTAATCTGCAAATACTACAGGTACTTTTATTTCTCCTTGTGGTCCTTTAGCAGTTTTTACCTCTTTAACCTTTAATCCAGATTTTACATCATAAAAGATTTCTTTTTTACCATGTTTAATAACATAAGCATTGTTTCCGTCTATAGGCTCAATTCTATCTAAAGTTCCAGCTTTATAAGCTTTATCAGCAAAAGGAGCAGATTCTTTTTTTGCTTTTTCTAACTCTTCTCCTGTCATTTCTTTTTTCTGACCATTAGCTTCTTGATATCCTTGAGTTCCATCAAAAATTACTTTTTGCATCACATTACCCATCATAGAAACAATTACAGAAGACTTGTTAGGAGTTGCATTTTTCTGAACTAAACTTAATTGCATTCCTTGAACTGCAGCATTAGAAGTAATCATTACAGACTTTACTTTTGCTACTTTGTCTTTTCCACCAATAGCTTTAAAATAATCATCCACTACACTAGAAGCTGTAACACCGCTAGGTATAGGTAAACTCATTGCAGGTTTATCAGTAGGATTTCCGTTTTTATCAAAATAGTTAATCTTATAATCAGCTGTTTTTTCTAGGTTCTTTAAAACATCAATTCCTTTACCTGTAATAATAATACGAGCTTTATCTCCTTTGAAGTACTTAATTGCTGCATTTTGTACATCGTTTAATGTTACAGCATTAATGTTTTTTAAGTAGTTCTTGTAATAATCAGCAGGTAAGTCGTTTGTTAAAATATTTAAAGCATATGAAGCTACTGTTTGAGGCTTCTCAACGTTACGAACAAAGTTTCCAATGTATTTAGCTTTTGCTATATCTAACTCTTCTTGAGTTGCTTTTTGGTAGCGGATTTTGTTGATTTCTTTCATCGCTTCAACCATAGCGCTATCAGTAACCATGTTTCTTACAGATGCAGTTGTTTTAAAACGAGAAGCATATCTACTTGATCCGATTCCTGAATAAGCTCCATAAGTGTAGCCTTTATCTTCACGAAGGTTTTTGTATAATCTACCAGTACCGCCTCCACCAAGAATTTGGTTAGCTAATAAAGCAGCATAGTAGTCTTTATCGTTCATCTTTAAATCTACTGCGTTAATAATAGATAACTCAGACTGAACAGCATTTGGCATATCAATAAAATTGATCTCAGTAGTTGTTGGATTTTCAACTTTTGGTAATTTTTGAGTAACTAAATCACCTTTTTTCCAAGTTCCAAATAAGTCTTTAACTTGTGATTTAATTTCATTAAAGTTTACATCACCAATTATAATTAAGTATGCGTTGTTAGGCTTATACGTTTTGTTGTATAAGTCTTTAACATCTTGTAACGTAACATTTTTTAACGTTTCTTCAGAGGTAAACTCTCCAAAAGGGTGATTTTTACCATACGTTAATGCGTTTTCAACTCTACTAGCAATAGCTTTAACACTCTTAGCGTTGTTTTTTATACCGTCAAGAGATTGCTTCATTTGCTTATCAAATTCTTCTTGAGTAAACACAGGGTTAAAAGCAGCATCAGCCATTAATCCTAATACTTTTGGAAAGTATTTAGATAATGAACTTGCTCTAGCTCCTTCATCCCAAAAAGAGATGTTAGCTCCTAAAAAGTCAACTTCTTCATCAAACTTTGCTTTAGGAGTGTTTTTTGATCCTGTTCCAAGCATTCCACTTAATAAGCCCTCAACACCTTTTTTATTTCCATAAGACATTGGTGGGTTATCAATGGTTAATGTAGCAGATACTCTTGGTAATTTATGATTTTCAACCACTAAAACTTGCAATCCGTTAGGTAAAGCAAACTTTTTAGGAGTTCCTAAGTTAATTTTAGGAGCTGGACCTGGTTTTGGCTGTTGGGTTCTATCAATCTGCGCTGAAACAGTTAATGATAGAAATAATATTGTGATAATTGAAAATATTTTCGTTTTCATTAAAATTCAGTTTAGATGATTATTTCTTTTTTGGTAAATATTCGATAACAACACGACGGTTTTTAGCTAAATATTTTTTAGCAACGTCTCTAATTTCTTCTTTAGTAATAGAGTTGATAACTTCTAACTCTTTGTTAATTTGATTAGTGTTTCCAACTAACATATAATTTCTTGCTAAAGAGTTAGCGATACCTTGTACACTAGAATTTGAAGCAACAAACTGATTTTCAAATTTATTACGAACCTTTTGTAAGTCTCTATCAGAAATTAACTCTGTTTGAAGTTTTTCAATTTCTTCATCCATTTCTTTAATTAAATCATCTAAAGATGTTTTTCCTAAAGGAATAGCTCCAATGTTGTAAACACTGTAATCTTCTAGGTTACGAGCAAAAGAAAATACTTGTAATGCTTTTTTCTTATCGTCAACTAGTTTTTTATACAATCTAGAGCTTTTTCCGTTACTTAAAATAGTAGAAATTACATCCAATACTTTAGAGTCTCTTTCTTTCATTGAAGGAGTTTTGTGTGCTAATAAAATAGCTGGCAATTGAATATTTGAGTCGTATTCTTTTACGCGTTTTTCTTTAGCTCTTTCAGGCTCAACTACCTTGTCTCTTTTTGGAAGCTTTCTTGCAGGAATTGGCTCAAAATAATCTTTAATTAACTTTTTAGTTGAAGCTTTTTCAAAATCACCAGCAACAACTAACACAGCATTATTTGGCATGTACCACTTGTTGTAAAAATCTTGAAATTCACTCAGTTTAGCGGCATCTAAATCTTTAATGTAACCAATCATAGGTCTACCATAATTGTGCTTGTCAAAAATATGGCTGTATACATCTCCATATATAATTTTCCCATAAGGAGCATTATCCATACGTTGACGTTTTTCTTCTTTTACCACCTCGTTTTGAGTATCTACAGCTTTTTGGTCGATAATTGGATGTAATAATCGCTCAGATTCCATCCACAAACCTAATTGTAAGTTATTAGAAGGAAATGTTTCGTAGTAGTAGGTTCTATCCCAGTTAGTGTTAGCATTACCAGTTCCACCATTCGCAGCTTCAATTTTATTCCATTCACCACGGCCAATATTTTTAGTTCCGGTAAATAACAAGTGCTCATAAAAATGCGCCATTCCTGTTTTACCATTCTCTTCATCTTTAGACCCTACATGGTACATTACTCCAACAGTAACAACAGGAGCAGAATTGTCTTGATGCAAAATAACGTGCATTCCGTTGCTTAAATCGTACTCTTCAAACTCAACTTTTTGTGCATTAGCCGATAAGCCTAACAACAAAGCTGAAGCTAGAGTGATAACTCTTTTTCTCATTGATTGAAATTTAATTTTTAATGATTTTCGTGTATTTGACGTGAAATTATAGTATTTGTTACAGTTGAAATAATAAAAACGAACCTTTTTTATGCTAAAAGAGTAATTTTCTGAGTAATACATTTTTTTTTGAAGTAAAAAATGTATATTTGCACCCGCATTTTTATTTAAGAAAGTGTGAATAAAGTATAAACGCAAAACAAATAGTATGTACGCAATCGTAGAGATAGCAGGGCAGCAATTTAAAGTAGCAAAAGACCAAAAAGTATACGTACACCGTTTACCAGAAGCAGAAGGATCAAAAGTAACTTTTGATAATGTAATGCTTATTGAAGATAAAGGAAACGTAACTATTGGCGCCCCAGCTATAGAAGGTGCAGGAGTAACTGCAAAGATTTTAGGTCACTTAAAAGGTGATAAAGTAATCGTTTTCAAAAAGAAAAGAAGAAAAGGTTACAAAAAGAAAAATGGACACAGACAGTATTTAACTGAAATTCAAATCGAAGGAATTTCTGCGTCAGGAGTAAAAAAGGCGGCTGCTAAGAAAGAAGCTCCTAAGGCTGAAGCAAAAGAAGAATCGAAGGATTTAAGTTCAATGACTGTAGCAGAATTAAAAGCTTTAGCTAAAGAACAAGGTATTACAGGATACACTTCTTTAAAGAAAGCAGAATTAATTGAAGCATTAAGTAAATAATTAACTTTAAAAACTTACAAAGATGGCTCATAAGAAAGGTGTCGGTAGTTCGAAGAACGGTCGTGAATCAGAATCGAAACGATTAGGAGTAAAGATTTTTGGAGGACAAGCTGCTATTGCAGGTAACATTATTGTTCGTCAAAGAGGAACTCAACACAATCCAGGTGAAAATGTTTACATGGGTAAAGATCATACTTTACATGCTAAAGTTGATGGTGTTGTAAAATTCCAAAAGAAAAGAGATAATAAATCATATGTTTCTGTAACTCCATTTGAGGCTTAAGAAACTAACGATTAGGATAAGATAAAAAGCTCAACTAAATTTAGTTGAGCTTTTTTGTGTATATAAATAAACGAACATTAGAATTTATATAAAAAAAACACCACTTTAAAGTGGTGTTTCATAACTTAATATCATTATTGATTAATCCCCCAATTTATCAATATGATTCCCCTTGTGTATTACACTGCAAATATCATATAAAAGAACGTTTATTAATGTAAAGGATGTATAAATGGTTTGCTTTTTTGTGTAAATGGTAAAAAAAATATGTTTATGACATAGTTTTGAACTGATTTTTTGCTAAAATCGTATTAGTTACATTTTATTTTTAAAATATTATCTGTTACATTTGATATAAATGTACATGAAATGTTAAGAGCAGTTATAGTTGATGATGAACCAAAAGCAATACAAGGACTTTCTTGGGAACTATCAAGCTTTGGGAATGATATAGAAATCATAGAAACATTCACGGTTGCTGAGAAAGCAATTAAGTTTATAAATGAGAATAGTATTGATTGTCTTTTTCTAGATATTGAAATGCCTACGATGGATGGTTTTCAATTGTTAGAGAAAATTGAGAATAAAGATTTTGCCGTAATTATTACAACAGCATATAATGAATATGCAATTAAGGCATTGAAGAATCAAGCGATAGATTATCTCCTTAAACCTATTGATTCTGATGATTTGGAGGAAACGATAGGTAGAGTTAAACAACACTATAAGAAGAATAATAATACCGAAAAGGTTGAAAAAATATTATCAAGCTTTAATGAAAAATTCAATAGAAGAAAAATAACTATTAATACAGATGGTAAACTAGTCTTTTTATCTCAAGATGAAATTTTGTTTGTAGAATCTGATGGTAATTATTCAACAATCTATACTACTGGAGCGAATAAGAAAATTGTAGTTACAAAAAAACTAAAAGAAATAAACTTACTTCTTCCAGAAGATCATTTTTTTAGAATACATAATTCATATATAATTAACTTAAATAAAATAAAAGAGTTTTTAAAGTCTGATGGTTATGTTGTATTAGAAAATAACCATAAAATTCCTGTTTCTAGACAAAGAAAATCGGATTTCCTAGAAAAATTTTAAATGAAGAAATTAATTATAATCATCTTTTTATTTTATGTATCGTTTTCTTGTTTTTCACAAGAAGAGAAGAAGAACGTAGATAATTTAATACAGCTGGCAATAGAAAAAAAGATAGATGATTATTATGATTTATATCGTTTTTTTCAACGTAAACGATTTAATAAAGAAGATATAGACTTTCTTTTAAGTGAAAGTCAAAAAAAAGAGTACAGGTTAGGTGAGGTATATGCTTATAACTTACTAGGAAGGCACTACAGAAACAACTCTTTTTTTGATAGTTCAATAGAGAATTATATGAAAGCTCTTGAATTATCAAGAGAAATAGAGGACGTAAATGCAGAAATTGTTACGCTCAATCAAATAGGAGTTGTATATAGAAGGCAAGATAAGATTAGAAATGCCTTAAATTATCATCAAATGGCACTCGAATTAGCGGATAAAATTGAGATTCCAGATGTTGATACTAAAATAAGCATAAGTATATCAAACAATAGTATTGGTAATATTTATCTGGCTCTTAAGCAATACCAACTAGCTTTAGAAAAGTTTAAAAAAGCAATTTTAATTCAAGAAAAAACTGAAGACAAAAGAGGGTTGGCTATTAATCACCAAAATATGGGGCTTGCTTTTCAAAATTTAGGAGATATAGATGCTGCGTTAGAACACTATAATAAATCTTTACAATATAATATAGAGAATAACTCAAGTATAGGAAAAGTTATTTGTCATAATAGTATTAGTAATGTTTTACTACTGCAAGGAAAGTATGAGGAAGCGTATAACTATATAAGTGAAGTGGTAGATCTTTCAGAGGAAATAGGAAACCAATATTACACATCTGATGTGTATGTTACGTTTGGAAACGTACAATTAAAGTTAGATAGTTTAGATAAAGCAAAAATATATTTAGAAAAAGGTTTAGAGGTAGCTAATAAGCATAAAATTCCTTCAGGAATTAATCAATCTAACTTGCACTTGTCTGAGCTGTATGAGAAACAAAAAAATTATGAAAAAGCGTATAGTTTTTATAAGAAAGCTATTGAAGGAGAGCGTAAAACGTTTAATGATAAAAATATACTATACGTAAACAACCTTATTAATAAATATGATAATGAGGTAAGCAGAAATAAGATAAAAAATTTAGCAAAAGAGAATGAAATAGCAAAACTAAAATTATTACGAAATAGAAATGTTTTAATTATTGCATTAGTTTCTATAGCGTTGTTAGGCGTGTTGTTATATTCTATGTATAGGCAACGTTTATTAAATAATGACAAGAAAATATTAATGCTAGAACAGGAAGCTTTGAGAATTCAAATGAATCCGCATTTTGTATTTAATGCGTTAAACTCTATTAAGCTCTATGTTATAAATAATGAACAGAAGAACGCAGTATATTATTTAAATAAATTTTCAAAATTAATTCGCAGCATTTTGGAGTCTTCATCTGTTAAGGAAGTAACGTTAAGTGAAGAGCTAAAAACAATGAATTTATATATGAGTATCGAGAACATTCGATTATCAAATGAAGTGAATTACATTGAAAATATTGATCCAAATGTAAACATAGAAAGGATAAAAGTTCCACCATTAATATTGCAACCTTTTTTAGAAAACTCTATTTGGCATGGACTTTCATCTAAGAAAGGAAAAAAAGAAGTTTCATTGTCGGTTACAAAAATATCAGATGAGTTTATACAAATTGATATTGTAGATAATGGAATTGGTAGGGATGCTGCTATGAAAATTAGAAAAAACAAATCGTTAAATCGTAGGTCTATAGGTATAGATTTAACTAAAGAACGATTGCGAAACTTTGCTAATGAGTATGCAAATAACTATTCATTAATTTATACAGATATAATTGACGAAGAAGGAAATCCGAAAGGAACCAAAGTTTCGTTGAAAATACCAATCCTTTAAAAGTCAAACCGTAATTGAACCCAAACAGGTTCTTTTTTCTCTGTATTTAAGTTGCTAAAAGAAATGCCTAATAAGCGGACAGAGTTGTTAAGTGTATCTTGATACAATAGCTCTTTTACGATAGGATAGAACTCTTTTTTTAGCTGAAGGTAATGGTTGGTAGTTTTACTACGGGTTTGTTGCGTAAAATCGCTGTATTTAATTTTAAGAGTTACTGTTTTTCCTTTGGTGTTCGATTTTTTCATTCGACGCTCCAATTCATCAGCTATTTTTTCAAGACGCTCTAACATAAAAACTTCAGAAGATAAATTTTCTCGAAAAGTAGTTTCAGCAGCAATCGATTTTCTAACGCGATTTGGCTTCACTTCCGAATTATGAATACCTCGAACAATATTGTAATAATGCAGTCCTGATTTTCCAAACAATTTACTGAGTTCTTCTAAAGATTTTTGTTTTAAATCTAATCCTGTAAATATACCTAAGTTGTGCATTTTAGCAGCGGTGACTTTTCCTACTCCATAAAATTTATTTACAGGAAGTTGTTCTAAAAACTCTATAACTTCTTCTGGATTGATAGTTTTTTGTCCGTTAGGCTTGTTAATGTCAGAAGCTACTTTGGCAATAAATTTATTAATAGAAATTCCTGCAGATGCTCGTAACTCTAATTCGTCCCATATTCGCTGACGAATTTCCTGAGCAATCATACTAGCAGATGGATTTCCTTTCTTATTTTCAGTAACATCTAAATAAGCTTCATCCAAAGATAAAGGCTCTACCAAGTCGGTATAATCGTAAAAGATTTTTCTAATTTTTGAGGAAATTTCTTTGTAGCGATCAAATCTAGGAGGTACAAAAATGATGTGCGGACATTTTTGTTTAGCTAATACACCACTCATTGCAGAACGAACCCCAAATTTTCTAGCTTCATAGCTTGCCGCCGAAACTACACCACGTATTTCGCTACCACCAACAGCAACAGGTTTTCCTCGCAATTCAGGATTATCCAATTGCTCTACAGATGCATAAAAAGCATCCATATCCACATGAATAATTTTACGAAAAGGAGGTTGTAATTCCATGAATACAAGCTAAACTGATTTCGATAGATTGGTTAAAACATCAATAGTTTTTGCTTCGTCTTTTTTGTCTACAAAAATATGATCATGATAAAAACCAGCAACAACATTACAACTTACATTATGTTTTGCTAATTCTGAAGAAAAAGCAGCGGTTAAGCCAACCGCATCTAAAGCAGAATGAATTTTTAAAGTAATCCAGGATGCTTTAAAACTGTAATCTAAACCTAAATTATCTGCAACTTCCTTTTCCAGAATTAAAGTCATTCCTTCCAATTCTTTAAACATTCCAATTATATCTTTTGTATGGATATTGGATGTTTCCTGTACAGAAGTAAAAACATACTCTCCTTTGTTTACAAAAGGTTTCATTTCTTTAATAAGAACTGATAAATTCATTTCTCCAGACATGCTATCTATTTTAGATAAAATTACAGCTTTTTTTAAAACAACTAAAGCCCTCGTAAGAGAGCTTTTTGTTAGTCTTGATTCTTTTTTCTAACAGCGAAAGCGGTCTTTTCTCTAAAACTATACTTGTTTTACTTCAATTATTTTAACAGGACATGCTTTTTTTGCTTCGTGAGCAGCTTCAAAAATACTGTCGTCGTGAGATTTTATAGTAAAGAAACCTTTCTTTTCTGTGGAATGTAATAAAACTGATTTTCCGTCCTTTTTCGACATTTGAAATTGTGCCGGAGCTAACTCAACACAATAATTACAGCCAATACATTTGTTTCTTTGTAAGGTAATTACAACCATTAGTTTTTAGCAAATTCGGTTTTTACAATTTTATATAATTTGTCTGAAGGACGAATTCTGAAATCTAACTTCATCGTAACTTCATCACCTTTGGTAGCGGTTTGTGCTTCTTTGTCGTTTACAAACATGCTCTTTAATTCCATTTCTTGAGCACCTGTTGTTGGCCCTGTAATTAAAATGGTATCACCAATTGCTAAATCGTATGCTTCAATCTTAAACTCTCCAACTTCTGCTTTAGGGAAATAGTGCATTCCCTTTCCTAAATACACCTTCTTTTGAGTAGCATGCGAACCAGGTTCTTTACTCCACTCACCTAATTTCTGTCCTAAATAATAGCCATTCCAAAAACCACGATTGTATACTTTCTCCAGTTCTTGCATCCAGCTA
Source organism: Tenacibaculum larymnensis (assembly GCF_028829235.1). Taxonomy (GTDB): domain Bacteria; phylum Bacteroidota; class Bacteroidia; order Flavobacteriales; family Flavobacteriaceae; genus Polaribacter; species Polaribacter larymnensis. Next base: position 473,881 of record NZ_JAIWJY010000001.1, read on the forward strand.
ATCACCTTCTCTTTATCGTAGGTTCCGTCATATAAACTATCAATAGCATCACGATAGCACTTAATAACTTTAGCTACATATTCTGGTGCACGACCACGACCTTCAATCTTCAATACTTTAATACCAGCATCAGCCACTTGGTCTAAAAAATCGATAGTACATAAGTCTTTTGGAGACATGATATACTCATTGTCTAATTCCATTTCAAAACCAGATTCCTGATCGATTACCGTATATTTTTTACGGCAATTTTGTTTGCAAGCTCCCCTGTTTGCCGATGAGTTGTGTGAATGTAAACTCATATAACATTTACCAGAAACTGCCATACAAAGTGCTCCGTGACCAAAAATTTCAATTTCTAACAAACGACCAGAAGGTCCTTTGATTTCTTCTTTTTCAATTTGCTCTGTAATTTTTTTTACCTGACGTAAACTCAATTCTCTACTCAACACCACAGTATCAGCAAACATTGCATAAAACTTAACTGTTTCGATGTTGGTAATATTAATTTGAGTAGAAATATGAACCTCCATACCTTCAGCTCTAGCCATTGCAATTACAGCTTGATCCATAGCGATTACGGCAGTAATATTAGCTTCTTTAGCTCTTTTAATTAAGGTTTTTACGATAGATAAATCATGATCGTATACAATAGTATTCAATGTTAAATACGTACGAACATTTTTCTCAGTACATCTACGAGAAATCTCTTCTAAATCATCTAAGGTAAAATTGATAGATGCTCGAGCACGCATATTTAATTGTTCTACACCAAAGTATATAGAATCACATCCATTATCTAAAGCAGCTTGTAACGATTCAAAATTACCAGCAGGAGCCATTAACTCAATCTTTTGCATTACTTTTTAAATTTTAAAGCTTCTGAACGTCCTTTTTTAAATATTTTATTACTTGCGTGTTTTCCTTTACGCAATTCTTTTTGTTCTTCGTATGGTAAATGAATGATGTCTTGACATTCAGGAGAACAGGTGTTTTCCATTTTCTCAGCACATTCATCACACTGAATAAATAGTAAGTGACAACCTTCGTTAGCACAGTTAGTATGGGTGTCGCAAGGTTTTCCGCATTGATGACAATTAGCAATTACATCATCAGAAATCTTTTCAGCTCTTCTATGGTCAAAAACAAAATTCTTTCCTAAAAACTTGTTCTCTAAACCTTCTGATTTTACTTGACGTGTATATTCAATAATTCCTCCTTCAAGCTGAAAAACATTTTTAAAACCTTTGTGTTTGTAGTAAGCAGATGCTTTTTCACATCGAATACCACCAGTACAATACATTAATAAGTTTTTGTCTTCTTTATGGTCTTTTAAATCTTCTTCAATAATATCTAAAGAATCTCTAAACGTATCTACATCTGGAGTTACAGCCCCATCAAAATGTCCAATTTCACTTTCGTAATGATTACGCATATCTACACAAACCGTATTAGGGTTTGCTAGCATTTCATTAAACTCTTTTGCATTTAGGTGCACTCCTTTATCAGTAACATCAAAAGTGTCATCATTTAATCCGTCAGCAACAATCTTGTTACGAACTTTTACTTTTAGTTTTAAAAAGGATTTGTTGTCGTGTTCAATGGCAACATTCAAACGAATTCCATTTAAAAAAGAAATACTATCTAACTGATCTTTTAAAGCTAAAAAGTTTTCAGATGGTACAGATATTTGAGCATTGATTCCTTCGTAAGAAACATACGTTCTTCCTAAAACATCTAGCTCATTCCACTCAAGGAATAATTTATTTCTAAATAAAGTTGGATTTTCTATCTTATGATATTGATAGAATGAAATGGTAATACGGTCTTTACCCGCATCGTCTATTAATTTAGCGCGTTCTTCAGCGCTTAACTTGTTGTACAGTTGCATGCTATACTTTTTTAAGTTAAACAAATATGTTATGATTTTAGTAAAAAATCGGTGCAAATGTACTGATTTTTTGAGTTTTACTGTTTAAAACAACACTTTTTAATCAAAAGTGATATAATTTTAAACTTTAACGTATTTTTTTACACAATTAAGATACAACCAATTTGTTTTTTTTAAACCTTTGTAACATACAAACAATTAATTTTATACTCAAATAATAAAAAGATGAGAGTAGCAGTAGTAGGCGCTACCGGAATGGTAGGTAATGTAATGTTACAAGTTTTAGCAGAACGTAATTTTCCAGTAACAGAATTAATTCCTGTTGCTTCAGAGCGTTCGGTAGGAAATAAAATAGAATTTAAAGGAACAAATTATACGGTGGTTGGTTTAGAAACCGCAGTGAAAATGCAACCTGATATTGCATTGTTTTCAGCAGGTGGAGACACTTCTTTAGAATGGGCTCCGAAGTTTGCAGCTGTTGGAACAACAGTAATTGATAATTCTTCAGCTTGGAGAATGGATCCAACCAAAAAACTAGTAGTTCCTGAAATCAATGGAGATGTATTAACTAGTGAAGATAAGATTATTGCAAACCCAAACTGCTCTACTATTCAGTTAGTAATGGCATTAGCTCCGTTACATAAAGAGTATAACATGAAACGCGTGGTGATTTCAACCTATCAATCAGTTTCGGGAACAGGTGTAAAAGCTGTTCAGCAACTGGATAATGAAGAGGCTGGAGTTGAAGGAGAAATGGCGTATCCACATCCGATAGGAAGAAATGCATTACCTCATTGCGATGTATTCTTAGAAAACGGATATACTAAAGAAGAAATGAAGCTTGTAAAAGAACCTAAAAAGATTTTACGAGACGATTCTTTCGCAGTTACAGCAACAGCAGTTAGAATTCCAACAGCAGGAGGACATTCTGAGGCTGTAAATGTTCAGTTTGAAAACGATTTTGAGTTAGATAAAGTACGTGAGTTACTTGGTAAAACTGATGGTGTTATTGTACAAGATGATGTACAAAACAATGTATACCCTATGCCTATTTTAGCAAATAATAAAGATGAGGTTTTTGTGGGTAGAATTAGAAGAGATGAATCTCAACCAAATACGTTAAACATGTGGATTGTTGCAGATAATCTTCGCAAAGGAGCTGCAACCAATACTATTCAAATAGCAGAATATTTAGTAGCTAACAATTTGGTTAAACCATCTGTTACTGCATAAAATAATTTATAATAATACTTTTAAAATCCTGTGCTTATAAGTGCAGGATTTTTATTTTTGGATAATGAACAAAGAACAAATAATACAAAACACCATTGAGTTTGTAAAAGAAACTTTACAAGGAGCAGAAGGCGGACATGATTTTTTTCACATTGAACGAGTTTATAAAAATGCTTTGTTGATTGCAAAAGATGAAAAAGTTGATGAATTTGTGGTTTCTTTAGGAGCATTGTTGCATGATATAGCTGATAGTAAATTTCATGATGGAGATGAAACTGTTGGTCCGCAAAAAGCAAGAGCTTTTCTTGAAAGTCAAAAAGTATCAGAAGAAATAATTACTCATATAGAAAAAATCATCACTAATATCTCTTTTAAAGGAGGAAACTTTAAACAAAACTTCACTTCTCCTGAGTTAAATGTTGTTCAAGATGCTGATAGACTAGATGCCATTGGAGCTGTAGGAATAGCTCGTTGCTTTAATTACGGAGGGTTTAAAAACAGGGAGCTTTATAATCCAGAGGTTACCCCAAATTTAAATATGACTAAAGAAGAATATAAAAAGTCTACAGCGCCTACAATTAATCACTTTTATGAAAAACTTTTGCTTTTAAAAGATAAGATGAATACTACTACGGGAAAATCAATTGCAGAACAGAGGCATACTTACATGGAAGGTTTTTTAGAACAGTTTTATAAAGAATGGAATGGAAAGAATTAGTGTTTATTGTGTTAATAATGTAAAGATTGTGTTGTTTTAATAAAAAGTTTACGTTAAAATTTGGATGTTATTGAATTTAGTATATATTTGCTTCAGTTAATAACCCCCATTTTATTAATGTAATCCCCTTATTGTAAAAATAGCATCTAAATTTTATTTAGATGCTATTTTTTTATGTAGAATATTCTTTAAAAAAGGTATTATTTTCCTGGGAAATCAGGTTTACGTTTCTCTAGAAAGGCGGTGGTTCCTTCTTTAAAATCTTCGGTGCCAAAACAATTCCCAAACTCTGTAATTTCGCTTTCAAAACCATTTACACCATCTTTGAAATTATCGTTAACAGCTTTAATTGCTGCGCTAATGGCAACTGAAGAGTTGCGCATAATTTTTGAAGCAATCTTTTCAGCTAAAGGTAAAAGCTCTTCTTGTGGAGTTGTATGATTTACCAACCCAGCTTCTTTAGCTTCGTTAGCAGAAATCATACCTGCTGTCATTATCAATTCCATTGCCTTTCCCTTACCAACCAATTGAGGTAAGCGTTGTGTACCACCATATCCAGGAATAACTCCTAAAGAAACTTCAGGTAAGCCCATTTTAGCATTATCAGAAGCTATTCTAAAATGACAAGCCATTGCTAACTCTAATCCACCACCTAAAGCAAAACCATTTACAGCAGCTATAACTGGAGTAGATAGGTTTTCAACAAAGTCAAATAAGGTTTCTTGTCCTTTTCTAGCTAACATTCCTCCTTCTTCAACAGAGAAATGTGCAAACTCAGAAATATCTGCCCCAGCAACAAATGCTTTTTCTCCACTTCCTGTGATAATAATTACTTTAACAGCACTGTCTTCTTCCAAATCCTTGAAAGCATTATGAAGTTCTTCAATAGTAGCTTTGTTTAAAGCGTTTAGTTTTTTTGGTCGGTTAATTGTAATAGTTGCTAATCCGTTAGCTTGTTCAACTAAAATATTTTCAAAATTCATACTATGTTTATGTTTTAGGTAATATTACAGTAAAAACAGTTCCAACTCCTTTAGTTGAGGTAAAGGAAATTGTACCGTCATACGCTTCAATTATATTTTTTATTATAGAAAGTCCTAAGCCCATTCCGCTTGTTTTAGTAGTAAACTTAGGCTCGAAAATTAACTCTTTATTTTCTTCACTAATACCTTTTCCGTTATCAGAAACTGTTATCTTAACATTATTCCCTTCAGAAGCAACTTTGACTTCTATTTTAGGGTTTTTATCAGTGTCTTTTATTGCCTGAATTGAGTTTTTAACTAGGTTGGTAACAATTCGTATCAATTGTGTTTTATCTAAACTAGCGTATAGCTCTTTTTCTTGAGGAAAATAATGTATGTAGTCTTCAGTAAAAATATCTAAAGAATGTTTAACAATATCTACTACATTCAGTTTTTCTCGGCGTTGTGTAGGCATTTTAGCAAAATCCGAAAAAGCAGAAGCTATAGAACTCATAACATCAATTTGTTGAATAAGTGTTTCACTGTATTCAGACATTTTCTCTTTGATGTTAGGATCTTCTGGGTTGAATTTTCTCTCAAAACTTTGTACTGATAAGCGCATTGGTGTTAACGGATTTTTAATCTCGTGAGCCACCTGTTTAGCCATTTCTCTCCAAGCTTGTTCTCGCTCACTTTGAGCCAGTTTTACAGCACTTTCTTCTAATTGATCAATCATGTTGTTATAAGCGGCAACTAAAGAGTTGATTTCTGAACTGGCAGAATTTAAGGTAATCTTTTCGTTACGCTTATTTAAACGTGTCTCGTTTATTTTTTGTGAGATGGTTTGAATTGATCGTGTGATATAGGTTGATAAAAAGTAGGCTAAAATAATGGCAATGATAAGCATTAGTAGGTAAACTAATGATAGGCGAGAAATAAATTCTCTTAGTTCGTGTTTTTGCTCTTCGTTATCTTGCGCTATTTGTAGCTCTAAAATACCAATCCTCTTAAAACGAGGGTCATTTATATAGGTGTATGAAGATTGGTAAGTGATACCCTTTTCGGATCTACTCTTAAAAATTTTATGATTTGAATTGTTAGCTAAATCTCTAACAGTTTCATTGGCTAAGTTTTGACCTTCTTTTTTGTCGAAATTATATGGAATAGAAGATTTTAGTAACTTCCCATCCATGTCGTACATAGAGATAGTAAGTTTATGAACATAAGCAATGTCATAAATTCTATCTTGAAAAATTTTGGATAGGTTTTCTGTAGTTACAGGGTATGTGGTTCTACGCTTAAGCTCTATTTCAATATCTTGTTTTGTAGAGAATTCTTTACGCTCAAAACGTGCAGTATTATAATCTTTTGTTTGCTCGTCATATTGATAAATAGTAACGATTACAATTAAAATTGATGCCAATAGCACTAAAAGTATCATTGACAAAAAAATTCTAATTCGAAGTGATATGTTATTGAAAATACGCAATTTTATAACTCAATTTTTTTAGTTTTCATAAGCAAAGTGTCATCTGTTTCTCCATCATTATCCCAATCATAAGTAGATATAGCACTAAATCCGTCGTTTGTTTGTGTAATTTTATACCAAGCTTGTACTTGTTTTCCTAAATAAGGGTAATCAACAAACAGACTATCGCCACTTGTTTCCCACTTTCCATCTGTTTCACCAACTTTTTTTCCGTCAGCTTGTACAAACCAAGCAGAAAAAGTGCCATCGTTGTTATAGGTAGACTGGGCTTTTCCTGAATTAGGTTTACTAAAATCATCTTCAAAAACAGAAGTACTATCGGTTTCGTTAGCAGTTAAATATTCAATTTTTAAATATGTAGTTTCCCAGCTACCAACCAAATACTTTTGTAATAAAGGTTCTTTTTTTTCTTGTTTACAAGCAACAAAAAGTATTCCGAAAATAAGCGCGGTAATTATATGTTTTGTTTTCATGATTAAGATTGAATTTTTTCTTCTTTGGTATGTAGAAGACGCGTTAGTTTAACAGATAAATCTAACAAAATAATTTTAGCATTTCCGTTTCTTTCAATATGATATTGAGCATCGCTTACTTCTTTTTCGATAATTAAAATATTGGCACTATGAATAAACGGAGCAAATTTAGAGAGGTCAAAGTTAGCAGACTTTGTTTCTAAAAACACTAGGTCTGGAGTTCCGTAGTTGAGAAGTAAGGCTTGTCTAAAAAACTGTAAACAATATTGTAAAAATTGTTTTTGAGTCTCTCTACCAGATTTAGCAATTTCTTCTGACCATCCTATTAAATCTTGAATAACGGCAGCATTTCCTTTAGCTCTAAAGGCAGCTCGAATCCACGTAATAAACCATTGCTCAAAAACTAAGTCGTTTGAATTATTGTTTAAAACATGCAGAGCTTTATTGTAGTTACCTTCAGACTGATGAGCAATTTTTACAGCTTCATTTTCTGATACACCTTCTTGCTGAACTAGGTTGTTAGCTATGTCACTTTCACTTAAAGCTGGGAAATGTAAAGCCTGACACCTAGATTTTATGGTATTTATAATTTGTTCTTCATCTTCAGTAATAAGAATGAAAATAGTTTTGCTTGGTGGTTCTTCAATTAGTTTTAATAATTTGTTAGAGGCAGCAACATTCATTTTTTCAGCCATCCAAATAATCATTACTTTAAAGCCACCTTCATACGATTTTAATTGTAGCTTTTTTACAATATCTTCTGCTTCATCAACACCAATTTGACCTTGTTTATTTTCAACACCAATATGTTGTAGCCAATTAAACAAACTTCCATAAGGTTGCTCTTCAATAAAAGAACGCCAATCCTCTAAAAACAAATTACTAACAGGGTGTTTTTTTACCGAGTCATTTGTAGTCACTGGAAAAGCAAAATGTAAATCAGGGTGTTGTAGTTTACTACATTTTATATTACAAGCTTCTGGGTTGTCAGAAAAATTACACAATAGAAATTGAGCGTAGGCAATAGCCATGGGTAGAGTACCGCTACCTTCTTTACCAACAAAGAGTTGTGCATGCGGAATTCTATTGTTTTCAGCTGATTGCTGTAAGTGTTTTTTGATGTGTTCTTGCCCAATAATATCGTCGAAAGTCATACCACAAATATAAGACATCAAACAAAGAGAACAACCTATTGTAAATAAATGATATATTGTTTTGATATACTGTTTAGAACGATTCTATTTTAGTATATTTGCAAGCTAAAAATATATCTTTTGAGTACTATCGCATCGTTACATTTAGGGGAAAAAGGAATTATATCTGAAGAGTGCTTAGATAAGATTCCACTGAAGTTATTAGAAATGGGGTGTTTACCAGGAAGTGAAGTAGAGTTACTTCAAATTGCTCCACTAAAAGATCCTATGTATATATGCGTAAATGGAAGTCATTTAGCGATTCGAAAAGAAACAGCTAGTCAAATTTCAATTATAAAACTATAGCTGATGAGTAATCGAATTAATGTAGCTTTAATTGGAAACCCAAATACAGGTAAAACATCCTTATTTAATCAGCTAACTGGGTTAAATCAAAAAGTAGGAAATTATCCTGGAGTTACGGTTGATAAAAAACAAGGAATTTGTAAGTTGCCAAATGGTAAAAGTGCAATGATTACTGATTTACCAGGTACATACAGTATCAACCCAACTTCTTTAGACGAAAGTATTGTTTTAAAAGCTTTGATGACTACACACCAAGAAGAAAAGCCAGATGTAATTGTTGTAGTTGCAGATATTGAAAACCTAAAAAGAAACTTATTACTGTTTTCGCAGATTCAGGATTTAGAAGTTCCGACGATTTTAGCGTTAAATATGGCGGATCAATTAAAGCGAAAAGGAATTTCTATTGACATACCTGCTTTAGAAAAAGAGTTACACACTAAAGTAGTATTAATGTCGGCAAGAACAAATGAAGGTGTTGACGATTTAAAAGAGGTAGTAGCGAATTATGGATCGTTAAAAGTACATTCAAATTTTAACGAACTATCTAAAAAAATTGATACAACTTACTTTGACCGATTGGCTACGGTGAGTAAAGAGTTTACTTCGTATGAGTTGTGGATGATGTTAACTAAAAACCACACTCCATTACTTTCTTCTTCAGAAAAAGAAGCAATAAAAGAGTTTGAAGGTGAAATTACAAAGCAGAAAAAATATCAGCATAAAGAAACGATATATAGATATCAGCAAATAAACGCTGTTTTAAATAAAACGTATAAGATAGATGCTTCTAAAGCGACAGATATACGCAGTAGATTAGATAGAGTATTTACTCATAAAATATTTGGGTATGTTATTTTCTTCGGATTGTTATTGCTAATATTTCAATCTATTTTTGATTGGGCGTCTACACCTATGGATCTTATCGATGGGTTGTTTGCCAATATTGCAGAGTTTACAAAAGCACAATTACCAGCAGGAATGTTTACTGATTTATTAACCGATGGAATTATTCCTGGAGTTGGTGGAGTTGTAATTTTTATTCCTCAAATAGCTATTTTATTTCTTTTTATATCCATTCTTGAAGAAACAGGATATATGAGCCGCGTGGTATTTTTGATGGATAAAATTATGCGTCGCTTTGGAATGAGTGGTAAAAGTGTTATTCCTTTAATCTCAGGAACAGCATGTGCTATTCCAGCAATTATGGCAACTAGAACTATTGGTAGTTGGAAAGAACGATTAATTACCATATTGGTAACACCATTTACAACCTGTTCTGCAAGATTACCTGTGTATGCTATTTTAATAGCTTTAATTATTCCTGATACTAAGCTGTTTGGTTTTTTTAGTTTACAAGGTTTTACCCTGTTGGCTTTATATATTTTAGGATTTGCGGCTGCAATTATAGCAGCATATGTGTTACATAAGACATTGAAGATAAAAAATAACTCGCTTTTTGTAGTTGAGATGCCTAACTACAAGATACCATCGGTTAAAAATGTGTTTTATGATGTGTTAGATAAAACAAAAGCATTTGTTTTTGGGGCAGGAAAAATCATTTTAGCGATTTCAATAGTATTATGGTTTTTAGCATCTCACGGGCCATCATCGTTTGAAAATGCAGAGAAAAATGTAATTGAAAATGTAGCAAATCAACAATTGTCTGAAGAAGAGCTAGCTAAAAAAGTCGCTTCTGCTAAACTTGCAAACTCATATATAGGAATAGCAGGAAAAACAATAGAGCCAGTTGTTAAACCATTAGGTTATGACTGGAAAATAGGTATTGGACTAATTAGTTCTTTTGCTGCGAGAGAGGTGTTTATTGGTACGTTAGCAACTATTTATAGTGTAGAAGACGACGGAGAAGATACGACTACTATCAAACAAAAAATGGCATCAGAGATAAACCCTGACACAGGAGAGAAGAGGTTCAATTTTGCTACAGGAATTTCTTTATTGTTGTTTTATGCGTTTGCAATGCAATGTATGGCAACGTTAGCAATTGTAAAAAGAGAAACTAAAAGTTGGAAGTGGCCAATGGTTCAATTAGTAAGTATGGGGGCTTTGGCATATTTATCAGCATTTATAGCCTATCAAATTTTAAGTTAATGCAAGAAGTTTTAACATATGTGGTTGTTTGTGGAGCAGTTATTTTTTTAGTTAAAAAGTTCTTTTTTAAACCTAAAAAAAATAGCGGTTGCGATACAAACTGTAACTGCTCGTAAGAGAGAAAGTATATTTTACCATACAGTTTTTTATAAAAAATGTATGTTTGTGGTATTATACTTGTAGGCAATACATAAATTATAAATAGTAAAAATTCAAATGAAAAAAATATTATTAGCAGCTGTGGTTTTTGTTAGCTCTTTTACCTATGCACAGCAAGAGGTAAAAGTAGATTTACTAGATGCATTAGCTTTTAAAACCTTAGAAGTATCGTATGAATATTATACTACCGATCGTTCCTCAATTGGTATTTCAGCGTTATTTAACTTTGAAAAAAAATCAGCAGATTTTAGATACAACGAAGAACGAATGTTTACTCCTTTTTTCCGTCATTATTTTACGAACAATAGTAATTGGAACTATTTTGGTGAAGTTTTTATGGGTATAAATACAGGAGAAAGAGAAATTGAGCTTGATGGTTCGCCTAATACCTTTAAAGAATATACTGATGGGGCTTTAGGGTTAGCTTTTGGATCAAAATATGTTTCTTCAGGAGGTTTTGTACTTGATATATATGGAGGTTTAGGTAGAAACCTATTTACTTCAGAGGCTCGTTCAATTGTACCTAGAGTAGGAATAAACTTAGGGTATCGCTTTTAACGACACTCATTCAAAAAAATATAAAGCTCGCGATTGCGAGCTTTTTTAGTTTATAAGTAAGTCTTTTTTATTAAGAGTTACTTTTTATTTTTAATCAAATTAGCAAATGTAAAACTCAATATAGCAGGTAATACCCATCCTAAATTATAATTAGCAAAAGGAATATTGTTTTTAATTTCAGTTAAATAACTAGGGTTAATAACGTAACCTAGAAAATCTGGAATACTAAATAAGAAAGTCACTCCTACTACAATTTTAAAAACTAAAGTTGAGGTGTATTTTTCTGGAAGTACATTCAGTACAATTAATATAATAGTAATAGGGTAAATAAACATTAAAGCAGGCAAAGCAATGTTGATAATATATTTTACATCAAATTGACCAACAGCAATCCCTAATATGCAGCCAATAATAGCAGTGATTGTAAAAACGTTTTGAGAGTTATTGTTAATACCTTTAAAATAATCGGCAGTACCAGTAATAATCCCAACGGCTGTTGTGAAACATGCTAAAGCGACTAAAACACTAAGAAAAATACTTCCAATATTTCCTAAAGTTTGGTTACTTAAAGAGTTTAAAATTTCTGTTCTGTTAGCATTTTCAGAAAAAGTAGAACTAAATAAAACACCATTATAAATAAGACCAGCATAAATAATTAACAAACCAAACCCAGCAATAAAACCAGCTTTGGTAATTAGTTCTTTTTTCTCTTCAAAAGTTGTATTCGTATTAAAATTCATTGAAACAACTAAAACACCACCAACAACTATAGAGGCAATGGCATCAAAAGTTTGATACCCTTCTAGTAAACCATCAACAAAAGGAGCTTTAAGCGTAGTTGGATTTATTATGTCTGGAGCTGTAAAAATTCCAACAAAAATTATAGCCAATAGAATGAATATAATAAAAGGTGTTAAAAATTTGCCGAGTAGGTTTAGTACTTTTGATCGGTTCATGGTGAAAAGAAAAACAAGTCCGAAATAAATTGTACTTGTAACTAAAGAACTACTATTATTAAAGTAAGGAGCAATAGCCATTTCATGAGTAACCGATGCAGTTCTAGGTGCAGGCAAAGCAATACAAATGGTGTATACAACAAAGCAATATATAAGACTAAAAGTTGGAGATACTTTTTTACCAAAATCGTACATAGTACCCTGTAGTTTAGCATGAGCCAAAATACCTATCATAGGAATAAAAACAGCGGTAATAAAAAAACCAACAGTTACCAAAAACCATAAATTACCAGCACTCTTTCCTAAAAAAGGAGGCAAAATTAAATTACCAGCTCCAAAAAACATAGAAAATAAAGCAAAGCCGGTAATTAAAGTTTCTTTTGAGAATTTCATTTGTTTTGTTTTATAAATAACAAATAAACAAAATTGAAAAGGATATAAAGTACTCCAATAGCAATAAAAACAAACTTAGGTATAGCAAAAAAATAAGCAATAGAACTCCATAGCTGTTTCGTGCTTCCCATTAGTAATTTAATTAACCCAACGTTTTCTATAGCATCACAAAAACCAGCAAAAAATAAAGAAAATATAAGGATTACTCCAAAGCTGTATAAAGAAGAGTCTTTCCAAAGTTTCTTATTAAACTTATGAATAAAAACAGCTATTAATAAAGAATATGAAATTAAAAAAAGATAATCAAGCCCTAAGCTAATGCCGCAAGCTATTTTAGAAGTCTCGTTCCAAGAATTAATATATTTCTCAGATACTGCGATGTCTTTTGCTAATTCAAAGCTTATAATACCATTTTTACATACTTCATTTTTTAGAAAACTATCCAAATAAAGCATATAAAGTATAAGAATTAATGTAGAAGTTATAAGAAAAATCGTAAGATTTCGCTCTTGTTTTTTAGAAAGGTTTTGAAAAGGAGAAATCAACATTTTAGCAATTATTTGATGAGATTACAAATGAAAGATACATATTTTTGCCTAATGCAAAACAGTATAGAATTTAAAAACACAAATATTTACTTTACTGATGAAGGAAAAGGAAGTGTTATAGTATTGCTCCATGGATTTTTAGAGAACTCTACGATGTGGAGTAGTATAAGTAAAGAATTATCTAAAAAATACAGAATAGTTTGTGTTGATTTATTAGGAAGTGGAAAAACAGGGTGTATTGGGTATGTACATTCGATGGAAGAAATGGCAGGTGCTGTAAAAGCAGTGTTAAAAGAGTTAAAAATCCGTCGAGCCATTTTTGTAGGACATTCTATGGGAGGGTATGTTGCTTTAGCCTTTGCAGAAAAGTATCCAAAAAATGTAAAAGGAGTTTGTTTGATGAACTCTACATCTCAAGCAGATAGTGAAGAAAGAAAAAAAATGCGACTTAGAGCCATTGAGATGGCAAAAGAAAACTATGAAACGTTAGTAAAAATGTCAATCAGTAACTTATTTGCAGAAAATATGCGCTCACAGCTGTCTGAAGAAATAGAGGAAATAAGAGAAGAAGCCTTAAAAACACTTGTTAGAGGGTACATTGCAGCTACAGAAGGAATGCGCTTGCGTAAAAACAAAGAAGCTGTTTTACAAACAATAGAAAAGAGGTTAATAATTGCAGGGAAAAATGATCCAATATTAAATTATGCTACTGTTGAAGAAGAAGCAAAGAGAACCAATACCTCATTAATTGCATTGCCAAATGGACACATGAGCCATGTTGAAGCAAAAGAAGAACTATTAAAAGCACTAACCAACTTTATAAAAGCTTGATAAAATCCGTTACTTTTGTAGAGCACAAAAAAGAATACACTTCATGAAAACTCATCACTTAGCCAAACAAAATTCTATTCTTAATAAATTCCTAGCTGAACTTAGAGATGTCTCAATTCAAAAAGACTCGATGCGTTTCCGTAGAAACATTGAACGAATAGGAGAAGTTTTAGCCTACGAATTAAGTAAAGAGTTAAATTATGAAACAAAAGAAATAACAACACCATTAGGAACAAAAAAGGGAGAATTACCAGCAAATAATATAGTTTTATGCTCTATCCTTAGAGCAGGGTTACCATTACACAATGGAATGTTGAATTATTTTGATGATGTAGAGAATGCTTTTATCTCAGCATACCGTCATCACCCGAATAACGATGAAGAATTCGAAATAGTAGTAGAGTACTTCGCATCACCTTCTATTGACGGGAAAACATTATTATTGGTAGACCCAATGTTAGCAACAGGGCGTTCTATGGTTGAGGTTTATGAAGGGATAAAAAAATACGGAACACCAAAAGAAATAATTATAGCTTCGGTTATTGGTTCAGTAGAAGGTGTAGAATATGTTGCTAAACACTTACCAGAAAGTACTACTTTATGGATTGCTGATATTGACGAGAAGTTAAACGATAAAGGTTATATAGTTCCTGGTTTAGGAGATGCAGGAGATTTAGCTTACGGAGCAAAACTGTAGTTTATACAATAGCACTTATAGTAAAAGAAGCTATTAAGAATAAGATAATAATAGCGTCAGCATACCATTTCTTTTGAAAAAACTCTATTCCGTTTGCAAGAATAACAGAAACAGGAAAAAACACATACAAGAACTCACTTCCAGAGCCATCTTGAACTAAAAGTAAAATAGCTGTAGTAATGGTAAGATGGGTAAGAATCAATATCCAGTTTTTTCTAAATTTATTTTTAACAGCAAGTGCCTTGGGACTTTTTAAAATGATTGAAGCTACTAAAAAGAAAACTATAAAAAGAATAGGGAATAAATACTTTTCATGAGAATAAAAGCTTAAATCAGGATAAAAATTCCAATCAAAAAGCAACCAAAATTTTTCAAGGTTATCATACCAAAAATAGTAAGTGAAATACAGAAAAACCGGAGCAAAAAAACCAATTACAGGTGTTAATAATGTTTGATAGGTAAATCGTTGGTGTAAAAATATAGACAAGTAAAGTAATATCAGTAATAAAGGAGCGTAAGGCTCTATTAAAAATGAAATTCCAAGCCACAAACCACCATCGAATAACTTATGAAGAATATTTTTAGAAGACTGTAAGCTATACACTTTTCGTAAAAAAAGAAGTATAGTTAAGTTGGCGTAAAAAGTTTTATTTATCTGTATGGTATCAGGAAAAAAACCAATTAATATCACAAAAAATAAAAAAGCAAAAGAGTTATCATAAGTCAATAAGTTCTTAGCAATAATAAAATTATACACCGAAAAAACGACTAAAAACCAACCAAGTTCCTTAACAAGGTTGAAAGATAATTCTTTAGAAAAAATACTTAAAACAAAATACCCTAAGAATAGTACAAACAGTACAATAAAATTTATAGGTTTAGATTTACCGAAAAAATTGGCTAACATTGTTTCTTTTTATATTTTTGCAGCTGTAAAGATACTTAAGATATGATAGCAGGCAATATTTTTAGATGGATTGGTAGTTTATTTACCGACTTTTTATTTGCACCATTCAATTGGTTACGCTTAACAATAGCTAAATCAGATGCAGGTTGGTGGACTTCAAACGCCGTAAACTGGTTCTTTTTATTAATCCTATTAGTGTTATTTGCTTATTGGATGAAAGAAGCTGCTCGTTTTCAAAGAGAAGGAACAGAAGATAGAGCCTAATTTCTATACACTTTGGGAAGTAAAAACAAACTAAAACGTTTCAGAGAAAATGAAACATTTGCTAACGTTATTCAACCAACACGAGAAGAAGTAACCAATAACTTTTCTTATAAAGGAAAGTGGAATACTTTTTTTAAAAACGACAACCCAATAGTTTTAGAGCTAGGTTGTGGTAAAGGTGAATATACGATTGCTTTAGCAGAAAAAAATCCTGATAAAAACTTTATTGGAATTGATATTAAAGGTGCACGATTTTGGCGAGGAGCTAAAACAGCATTAGAAAATAACATGGAAAATGTGGCTTTTATTAGAACTCAAATAGAGTTAGTAGATTATATTTTTGCTGAAAATGAAGTTTCTGAAATTTGGATAACCTTCCCAGATCCACAAATTAAGTATAAGCGTACTAAGCACCGTATGACGAATTCTGAGTTTTTAAAGAAATACCATGGTATTTTAAATTCAGAAGGAACAGTCAACCTAAAAACCGATAGTGAATTCATGCACGGTTACACTTTAGGCTTATTGCATGGAGAAGGTCACGAAATTTTACATGCTAATCACGATGTTTATAAAAATGTGTACAGCCCTGAAGAAGTAACAGGGACACAAACATTTTATGAGAAACAATATTTAGAAATCGGAAAACCGATTACGTATATAAAATTCAAACTAAACTATTAATCCTGCTTTTTTGCAGGATTTTTTGTTTTAGGTGTTCTTTATATATTCCAATTTAATTCTAAAAGAAAGCTATCTTTACCAAATGGCAGATAAAAATTTCTTCGAAAAAGTGTATGATGTAGCTCGTTTAATACCACATGGAAGAGTAACAAGTTATGGAGCTATAGCAACCTATTTAGGTGCAGCTCGTTCGGCAAGAATGGTAGGTTGGGCAATGAATAACTCTTCAGAAAAAGAAGTACCAGCACATCGAGTAGTAAACAGAAAAGGACTGTTAACAGGAAAACACCATTTTGATGGGACAAATCTCATGCAACAATTGTTAGAAAGCGAAGGGATAGAAGTTGTTGATAGCCAAATTCAAGACTTTGAAAAGGTATTTTGGAATCCAAGCGAAGAGTTGTGATAAACTTTAAAGATATAACATACTTAAAAGAAGGAACTGTCCGACAAAAAGAAGCTTATAAAGTATTATTAGAATTGAATCTTTTTGAACTATTAAAAAACTTCAATCCTATTTTAGTAGGCACAATACCTATCGATATTAATGTAGAATCAAGCGATTTAGACATTATTTGTCAAAGTGTAAATCACGAAGATATTGTAAAAGTTGTGAGTGAGAAATATGGAAAACTCCCTGAGTTTGAAGTAAAAACAATTCCATCATACAAAAACTTAAAAACAACAATCATTACACTTGAGTATAAAACCTTTCCAGTAGAAATTTTTGTACAAAATAAACTACCAGAAGAGCAAGACTCATACCTACATATGCTAATTGAGTATCAGGTATTGTTAAAAGCCGGAGAAATATTTAGGTCTAAAATTATAGCCTTAAAGCAACAAGGACTCAAAACTGAACCAGCATTTGCAAAACTTTTAAATTTAAAAGGAAATCCATATGAAGCATTATCAACCTATGGGTTTGAGAAAGGTTATACTTCTTGATTTCTCAAAATAATATAAATAATAGTTATAAAATCGATTCAAAATTATCTCCTTTCCAGTAATTATAGCTTTTTTTATTTATAGCTATTTTCTTTAAAAAACCTTTAAATACTAATTCTTCAAGATCTGTTCTTGCAGTTTGGTTGGTTACACCATAAGAGTTTTCTATTTCTTTAACAGTAAAAAAGGTATTAGGTTTTTTTTCAATTTTATATAAAATTTCTGCTTGACGTTCGTTTATATCTCCAAGCCTTAAAAACTTTAATAATTTTGTTTCTTCTTTTTTCTTTTTTGCTACATATTCTTTTAAATCCTCAAAAGCACGAATTAAAACTTTTACTTGATAATGAATGAAATAAGTTGCATCCATATCATCAATTTCAGTATACAAGTATGCCTTTTCATATTGAGTTTTGGTTTTCATAATAACCCTTGATATTGAAAGATATTCTGTAAGCCAATAGCCATTTTTTAGTAAATACCAGTAAAAAATGGCACGAGCAGTTCTTCCATTACCATCAACAAAAGGATGAATATATCCTATTAAAAAATGTAAAATAGAAGCCTTTACTATAGGATGAATAAAATCTTCTTTAGGATTATTATTAAAAAAACTTACAAAAGAATTCATTAAGCCTTCTAACTTGTTAAAATCAGGAGGAGTGTGTACGACTTCGCCAGTAAGCTCATTTACTACATTTACATCATTACTATTTCTAAAAACACCAACACTATCTTCATCTAAAGTATTTTCGGTTACTAATCGGTGTAATTCATATAGTTTATTAATAGTAATATTATCTTCTTTATGTTTGCTTATGTATTGAATAGTGTTGTAATTATTCAATATCATTTGTTCAGAATGAGTTTTAGGCTTTTTGTTTTTTCGCAACATTTCTTTTGCCTTAACACGGGTCGTTGTGGCTCCTTCTATCATTGAAGAAAATACGGCTTCTTCCATTAAAGCATTATTAAGATATTGCTGTTTTTCTAATTCAGAAAGTAGTTGCTCTTTTTGGAGACCAGCACCAAAATTAAAATCTAAATAGTGGAGTTTTCGTTGGAGATATTCGTTTACATTGTATTGATACTCGATTGAATAAACCTGATCTTCTAATAAGTCACCAAATAAGTAACCTGTTTTGCTTAAAAAATCTCTTCTAGTTTTTGTTATAAACCATAAAAGTTGATTAGGAGTTATATTTGTTTTGAATATATGAATTTTATCATCTTTCAGGTGTTTTACTTTATCCCAATAATAATATTCGTTTTCAATTTTTTTAATTGAACTAGAATATAATGTAATTGAACTGGAAGAAATGGTCTTATAAATAATGTTTTTTATCTCAGTGTTAAGCTCTATTCTAGGTGCTTTTTCAATCATAATCACTAATATTCCCTAATTTTTCAAAAATTTACAAATAATTGTAAATATACAATTTATTTAAGTATTCCCTAATTTTTCAAAAATTTACAAATAATTACAAAAACAATTCATGTTTATTACTCATAAAAAACTAGTGCTAATCTTCGAAATCCAAGTCTATAAAACCAACTTATCAACCTATAAATATTACCAATCTAAAGACTTTATTTTCTGAGGGCTAAAACGTATCTTTGCAGTTAAGATTAAATAAAAATAAGCAACAAGCTTATCGCTTGCTGTTTAAAGCATATAGCATAAAACATGAGTTTTAAAAAACAAGATATATACAAAGCGTTAGAAACGATAACAGCACCAGGAGAAGGTAAAAGTTTAGTAGAAAACGAAAATATAACCAATGTAGTTACATTTGGAGATGAAGTTATTGTTGATGTTACTATAGCAAACCCATCATTACAAGCCAAAAAGAAAATAGAAGTAGAGATAATGAAGGCTATTCACCAATACGTTGATCAAAAAATCGATGTAAAAGTGAATGTGAAGGTGGAAGTTCAACAAAAAGAAAATCCAAATCAAATTAGAGGAAAAGAAATTCCTAATATTCAAAACATTGTTGCTATAGCTTCGGGAAAAGGTGGAGTAGGAAAATCTACTATTACCTCAAACATGGCTGTTTCATTAGCAAAAATGGGCTTTAAAGTAGGAGTGTTAGATGCCGATGTTTATGGTCCATCACAGCATTTAATGTTTGATGTTGAAAGAGAAAAGCCATTAGCGGTAAACGTTAATGGACGTTCAAAAATGAAGCCGATTGAAAGTTACGGAGTAAAATTATTATCACTAGGTTTCTTTACCGACCCAAGTCAGGCAGTAATCTGGCGTGGACCAATGGCTTCAAAAGCATTAAATCAACTAATATTTGATGCAGATTGGGGAGAGTTAGATTTCTTATTAATCGACTTACCTCCAGGAACAGGAGATGTACACTTATCAATAGTACAAGCAGTACCAATTAACGGGGCAGTTGTAGTAAGTACACCGCAAAACATTGCCTTAGCAGACGCTAAAAAAGGAGTAGCAATGTTTAAACAAGAAAGTATTAACGTACCGGTATTAGGTATCGTTGAAAATATGGCGTATTTTACACCAGCAGAACTTCCTAACAATAAATATTATATTTTTGGAGAAGGAGGTGCTAAAAATTTAGCCGAAGATATTGAAACAAGTTTCTTAGGAGAAATACCATTAGTACAAAGCATACGTGAAGCAGGAGATGTTGGACACCCAGTAGCTTTACAAGAAAACACACCACTAGCAGAAGCTTTTACAGAGGTAACCAAAGAAATGGTTTCGCAACTATTAAAAAGAAATGCAAACTTACCACCAACAGAAGTAGTACGAATTACTACCATGAGTGGTTGTAGCTCAAAATAAGCAGTTATGGCAACAGCAGACATAAGAAATAACGTAGAAAAAGCGTTGGAAGAAATCCGACCTTTTTTAGTAAGTGATGGAGGTAATATTAAACTATTATCTATAGAAGACAGTACAGTAAAAGTACAATTAGAAGGAGCTTGCAGCGGTTGTTCAGTCAATCAAATGACCTTGAAAAACGGAGTAGAAGCAACTATAAAAAAGTACGCACCAGAAATTACAGAAGTAATTAATGTAGCTTAACTGATAAAAGTCAGGTTTTAAGCTAGACTATTGCTTTAATTTTGGGCGTTCGGGCGTGCTTTCGTTACTCACTTCCCAATTAAAAAATTGGGAGAGTTCAAACAAGCCACTCAATCACTAACGCATACATATTCCTGTCTTATTTCAAAAGGCAGGAATCTCAGTATAAATAAGAGAATTTTGTTATAAAATGATACAAACAGATATATTAATTATTGGAGCAGGACCTACAGGATTATTTACGGTTTTTGAAGCAGGATTATTAAAATTACGTTGTCATTTAATTGATGCCTTACCACAACCAGGAGGGCAGTGTTCAGAAATTTATCCCAAAAAACCAATTTACGATATCCCAGCATATCCAGAGATTTTAGCTGGTGACTTAACCGATAAATTGATGGAACAAATTAAACAATTTGAACCAGGTTTTACTTTGGGTGAACGTGCTGATACTATTGAAAAGCAAGAGGACGGAACGTTTATCGTAACCACCAATAAAGGAACAAAACACCAAGCACCTGTAGTAGCAATTGCAGGTGGTTTAGGAAGTTTTGAACCGCGTAAGCCACCTATTCCAAATATTGCTAATTTTGAAGACAAGGGAGTGGAATACATGATTAAAGAACCAGAAATTTATCGTGGTAAAGACGTGGTAATTGCTGGTGGTGGAGATTCAGCTTTAGATTGGTCTATCTTCTTAACTGATGTAGCAAAATCGGTAACTTTAATTCACAGAAGAAATGAGTTCCGTGGAGCTTTAGACTCTGTTGATAAAGTACAAGAATTAAAGAATGAAGGAAAACTAATGCTAATTACACCAGCAGAAGTTAAAGGTATTGTAGGAGAAGAAAAGGTAGAAGGTGTATTAGTAGAGCAAAAAGATAAAGAACCGTTTACATTACCTTGTGAGCATTTTATTCCGTTATTTGGACTATCTCCAAAATTAGGACCAATAGCCAATTGGGGATTAGAAATAGAGAAAAACGCCATAAAAGTAAACAACGCTTTAGATTATCAAACGAATGTAGAAGGAATTTATGCGATTGGTGATGTGAATACATACCCTGGAAAATTAAAGTTAATTTTATGCGGATTCCACGAAGCAACGTTAATGTGTCAGAGTGCATATAAACGTATTCACCCAGATAAAAAATATGTAATGAAATACACAACGGTTGGTGGAGTAGATGGATTTGATGGTACTCGAAAAGAAGCACCAAAAGCAGTAGTAAAAGCGATTAACTAAGTAATTAGTGAAAAGAACATTATACGATTTAACAAGGGAAGATTGGAATGCCCTCTTCCCTATTGAATTATCTGAGCATAATACCAAGTGGAAGGATATTTTTGAAGAGGAAAAACAACGCATACTTCTGCATATAGATAATTCATATTTTAATAGAATTGAACATTTTGGAAGTACATCAATTCCCAATATAAAAGCAAAGAATTATGTTGACTTGTTTATTGAGATTCCAAAAGAGTTTTTATTTGATAAAGAATTAATAAAACAATTTGAAAAGTTAGGGTATTCTTTCTTTGAAGTTCCAGCACGAGAAGATATAGCAGCGTATATGTCTTTCGCAAAGGGATATAATTTTGAAGTAAAAAAAGAGCAAATTTTTCATATTCATATGTGTCCAAAGGATAATGTAATGTGTGATCAGTTAAAGTTTAGAGATTACCTAATTGAAAACCCTGATAGAGCAAAAGAATATGAAAAACTAAAAATTGAATTAGCTTCAAAATATAGAAACGATAGAGGAGCCTATGTTTTAGGAAAAACAAACTTTGTAAAAGAGACATTAAGTTTATATAAGAACTAATAAAAATATTGACATTAACTGAATACATACAGCAATTATCAGAAGACAAATTATTGTACTTCGCCTTACCTGTATTTTTCATTTCTATGTTGGTAGAATACCAAATAGCAAAAGAAAAATATAATAGTAAAGACACGGGAGTATCTATGTTAATGATGGTGTTTTCTGCCATTGTTGAATTTATTCCAAAGATTTTAGCTTTTGTAGCGTTTTTCTACTTGTATGAAATTAGCCCATTAAAAGGTATTGTACAACGTCAATGGTGGGCGTGGATTTTATTGTTACTTGCTGATGATTTTGCTTATTATTGGTTTCATCGCTTAAACCATGAGGTACGCTTGTTTTGGGCAGGTCATGTACCACATCATTCATCTGTGCATATGAATTTAGGAACAGCACTACGTCAAGGAGTGGGTGAGCGTATTCATAAATTTTTCTTTTGGATGTGGATTCCGTTATTAGGGTTTGACCCTTTAATCATGTTTACCATGATGGGAATTAGCTTAATATATCAGTTTTTTGTGCATACAGAATTAGTTGATAAATTTCCTAAACCAATTGAGTTAATCTTTAATACACCATCGCATCATAGAGTGCATCACGCATCTAATATTCGTTATTTAGACTGTAATCATGCTGGTATTTTAATTATTTGGGATCGTATGTTTGGTACTTTTTCTGAAGAATTAAAAGAAATTGATAAACCAGTATATGGATTGACAGTAAACATTGAAACTTTTAATCCTGTAAAGGTGGCAACACATGAGTATAGTGCTATTTGGAAGGATGTAAAAAGAGCTGATAAATGGAGTGATAAGCTCAACTATGTATTCAATTCACCAGGTTGGACACATGACGGAGAAGATAAAAGAGCGAAAGTTTTGAGAAAAAATATGAACTTGTAAAATGGAACAAGATATTACTATAAAAATTACCGATCGTGACGGAGTAACGCACGAGGTACAAGCACCAACAGATATGGCTATGAACTTAATGGAAGTAGTTCGTTCGTACGAATTAGCTCCTGAAGGAACTATTGGCATTTGTGGTGGAATGGCAATGTGCGCATCATGTCAATGCTATGTAAAATCGGATCATGAGTTGCCAGAAATGGGAGATGATGAAGAAGCAATGTTAGCAGAGGCTTTCTATGTAGAAGATAATAGCCGATTGGGTTGTCAAATACAAATGACACCCGATTTAGATGGTTTAGAAGTAGAATTAGCTCCTGAGAGCTAAGAACAAAAAAATAAAGTTTTTAAAGCGCAGTATTTAGTGTAGACTAAATACTGCGCTTTCTTTTTTGTAAGATATGCTATTTACGTCATTTTAAATTCCATTTACGTCATTTAGTTTGTTTGGTCTGAATATACTTTTGCTTTAAATTATTAAGACTAAATAAAAATAAATGATTCTTAAATCTAGCCCTTCACTAAAAGAATTGTCATTAAATAGCTATTTGTTTAGTGATGAATCAGCACAGTTGTATGAAGAGTATATTCAGAAAACAACCACTTATATTCAACAATTTTTATCCAAAAGAACTTTTTATCAAGGAGACAGCCTTGAAGAAATTTTAGCAAATAAAGAACAAGCGAAACTGGTAAATATAGAAGAAACACAACCTATAGATAGTGTTTTAGAAGAGTTGAATAACTTGTATATAAAAAATGCAATAGCATTTCATAACCCCACTTACGTAGCACATTTAAATTGCCCAATTACCTTACCATCAATCATAGCAGAGATGATTACAACCACAATTAATACTGCAGTTGAAACATGGGATCAGAGTACTTCAGCAACTTTTATAGAACAAGAAGTTATTCAATGGATAACCAATGTATTTAAGCTTTCAAGTAATTCAGATGGTGTTTTTACAAGCGGAGGAACACAATCTAATTTCATGGGGTTATTAATGGCTAGAGATAATTACGCTTTCAAACATTTTGGAATTAATATCAAGCAACATGGCTGGAGTGATGAAATAAGTAAGTTCAGAATTTTTTGCTCAGAAAAGGCACATTTCAGTATCCAAAAAAGTGCCGCTTTACTAGGTATGGGCTATGATGCGGTTATACCTGTAAAAGTAGATAAGAAAATGCAGATGGATGCAAATGAACTTGTGTTGGCTATAGAAAAAACAAAGCAAGAAGGTAGTATTCCAATAGCAGTTGTAACAACATTAGGTACTACCGATTATGGTAGTTTTGATCCAATACAAACTATAGAGAAGATTGCCAAAGAACACAACATGTGGTTACATGCAGATGGTGCCTATGGTGGTGCTTTTGCACTTACGAATACCCATAAAAAGCATTTTGAAGGTATTGAGTTAGCTGATTCTATTACTATAGATTTTCATAAAACCTTATTTCAACCTGTAAGTTGTAGCGCTTTTTTAGTTAATAACAAGCAACATTTTAAGTATGTATCTTACTATGCAGACTACTTAAACCCTATTGAAGATAAAGATCCAGAGCGACCAAATCTTATAGAAAAATCAATCCAAACAACACGCCGATTTGATGCCCTAAAAGTTTGGTTAACCTTAAAAATTTTAGGAACAAAAACTATTGCTAATTACTTAGAAGATGTACACTCTTTAACAAAGGAAGTATATGAAAGCATCAGAGATCAAGAATGTTTTGAAGTTGCTCATGCACCTGAACTAAGTACGCTAGTATTTAGATATAAAGCAGAAGGTATAGCTGAAGATATTATTCATAACTCGATTAATTTATATATCAAAAACACTTTATATAAAGCTGGGAAAGCATCAATTGCAAGTACAAAGTTAAATGGTAATATCTATCTGAAATTTACCTTACTAAATCCGAAAAATACAATTAACAATCTCCTTAATATCATAGAAATGATTAAAACTACAGGAGAACAATACAAAACTACAAACTAAAAAAGATGAAGAATAATATAGTAGACTTTATAGCTATCGGAGTAGGTCCTTTTAACCTAGGATTAGCATGTTTATCAGAACCTATTGAAGGTTTAAATGGAGTTTTTCTTGATAAAAAAGATAAATTTGATTGGCATCCAGGAATGTTGTTAGAAGACACTACTTTACAAGTACCTTTTATGGCAGACTTGGTAACACTTGCCGACCCAACAAGTCCTTTTAGTTTTCTTAACTATATAAAAGAACAAGGAAGAATTTATTCTTTTTACATACGAGAGAACTTCTTGCTACTTAGAAATGAGTACAACCACTATTGTCAGTGGGTAATTAGCAAGCTTTCTAACATATATTTTAATACAGAAGTTACAAATGTAGATTACGATCAAAAAGACGAAATTTATGTAGTTACGAGTGTATGTACAAAAACACAGGAAATTAAAATCTATAAAGCAAAAAAACTGGTTTTAGGAACAGGAACACAACCTTACATTCCTGCTTGTTGTAAAAAGTTGAAAGATGTAGCTGTTCACTCATCACAATATCTGCCTAATAAAGAACAATTACAAAATAAGAAAAGGATAACAGTGTTGGGAAGCGGACAAAGTGCTGCGGAAATATTTTCTGATTTATTACAAGAAATAGATACTAAAGGATATGAGTTGAATTGGATAACCCGTTCACCTCGTTTCTTCCCGTTAGAGTATGCTAAACTAACGCTAGAAATGACCTCACCAGAGTATGTAGACTACTTTTTCAACTTACCAGCATCAAAAAGAGATATGCTCATTAAAAATCAAAAGCATTTATACAAAGGAATCAATCAAGATTTAATTGGGTCTATTCACGATACGTTGTACGCAAAAAGAGTCCTATCAAAAGAACCATTAAAAGTTTCATTACGCACCAATTCTGAATTGAAAACCATCAAGGTATCAGATGAGGGTATTAAACTTGAGCTCCATCAGGTAGAACAAGACAAGTATTTTGTACATGAAACTGACGGATTGGTTCTTGCTACAGGTTACGAATATCAATTACCTGATTTTATAGAGGGAATTTCAAACAGAATTTTATGGGATTATCAAGATCGATTCGATGTACAGCGCAATTATAGCATTGATAAAAATCATAACGAAATCTTTGTTCAGAATGTTGAGCTGCACACCCACGGTTTTGTAACACCTGATTTAGGTATGGCTGCCTATAAAAACTCTTACATCATTAAAGAGATAACAGGAGTAGAGCATTATCCTATTGAGCAAAAGATAGCGTTTCAACAATTTGAAGTAACGCAAGAAGAAGAAATAGAACTCAATGTTTTTGCTTAAGAATATGAAGCTAAAAACATTTTTAATAGTAATGACGTTGGTTGCAGTAGTAAGTGATTACCTGCTGCATCCATTTTATCCGCAGTTTTTTGAGCTTCGCTTCGGAATCACGAACCCTAAAAATGTAGGTTACTACTTTGCAGCCATTTGTTTTATGGTAATGATTGCGTTTCCTTTTTGGGCATACGTTTCTAAAAAAGTTTCAGAATTAAACATTTTAGTGTATACCCAAGCAATTGCAGGTGTATTAGCATTGTATTGCTATTACACTACATCATACATTAATTTTTGGATAATATCACTTGTCATGGTGTTATTTAAAGGAAGTTACTTGTTAGTGTACCCTTACATTTTAAAGATTATTACCAAAGAAGAACACCCAAGTACAATTGGGTTACTTTCTGTAGTGGTGCATTTAGGAGGGATTTTAGGAGCTGTATTAGGAGGAATAACGGTGGACTATATAAATCCGAGTAGTATTTTTTTAATTATGGCAGTAGGAGATTTTATTCAAATGGCTATGAGCGGTTATTTATTAAAAAGTAAAAAATACGCTACCGATTTAATTATTTCAGAAGAACCAGTTGGTACCGATAAAAAGCTTATTCCGAAAGGATTTATTTTAAAGCTAGGTCTAATCACATTGATACTATACTTCAGTGATTTTTTAATCAGACCTTTCTTTTCGACTTACTGGGAAAGTTTTTCAATGTATAAAAGCAAATTGGTTTCTGGTACTATGTATGCTATTCCAGGTTTTGTGGCTTTAGTAGCCTTGTGGATTAACAACAAAGGAAAATCAGAAGGACATGAAGGAATTATCAATGCTTTGTGTATTGGGTTAATTGGACTTGTATTACAAGGAATACCCAATGAAGCATCAGTAGTTTTAGGAAGAATTATTTACGGTTGGGCAATTTTTCAAGGAGTCGTGAAATTCGACATTTTATTATTCGAATTAAGCACACCAGAGTCCTACTCCGTAGATTATAGCAAAATCCATTTCTTCCAAAACTTAGGTGTACTCTTAGCTTCATTAAATGTAGGGATTATAGTTGAAGGTTTCGGATTACGTATACCATTTGTCATTGCCTTAGGAGGTTTTGTATTAACACTTGCCTTGTACTTTATGGTTTTTAAATCGGTAAAGAAAGTACACAAACAACTAGCTAAAGCCTAAATTATGATAACTACAGATACCATAATTTTTTCAAAAGATTATAAAGACTTCGGAACAATCACCATTCGTCCTTTTCAAGTAAAAAAAGACAGTGCTTTTTTACACCAATGGGTAACTCAAGAATATGCTGTTTTTTGGGGAATGCAAAACGCAACGGTAGAAGAAGTTGAAGAAGAATATACCCAACTTGTTGCACCAAAACATTACGATGTTTTTGTAGGAATGTTTCATAACGAACCCGCATTTATAGTAGAACGCTACAATCCGCAACTAGATATTATTAATGATTTTTATAAAGCTAAAGCATCCGATTGTGGAGTACACATTATTGTAGCACCGCCAAAAATCACTAAAATACCAAACTTTACATGGTTTATGTTTCGAGCAATCATGGATTTTGTTTTTACAAACCCAACTATTAACAGAATAGTAGTGGAGCCAGATATTCGAAACAAAAAAATGTTTGCACTGTGCCAACGCATAGGTTTTCAACTAGGAAATGTAATAGAACTACCTAACAAAACAGCACAATTAGCATTTTTAACCAAAACTAATTACCAACAAAAAATCCAATCCTTTTCACCATCAAAAAGAAGTGCCATGAATACTTTAGATAATGTGGTTTCTCCACAACAATCAACACAACATATACAACCCAAAATTTGGCAAAAAGCCAATCTATTATTAGTAAAAAAAGCATTGTGTGAGTTTTTACATGAACTACTAATACAACCTGAAGTAATTCAAGAACTAAATAGCGGATATAAGTTATATAAAGTTCATGCAGATAATACAGAAATTCAATATGAGTTTAAAGCAAAACCAATGGCTTTGAATCATTTGATGATTGATGAAAGTTCTATAAGAAGGTATGTAAAAGACGTTGAAGAAGAGGTTGATGCAATCACTTTTATAAAAGAGTTTAGAAAAGCGCTGGGAATTGCTGATGAAAAAATGCCAGTGTATTTAGAAGAAATCATAAGTACGCTATACGGAAGTGCGTTTAAGATTACAAAAGGAAATCCTACAGCCGAAGAATTAGCAACAGCCGATTTTCAAACGATAGAACAATCAATGACTGAAGGGCACCCAGGTTTTGTAGCAAATAATGGTAGAATAGGTTTTGATAGTAGCGATTATCGTTCGTATGCACCTGAAGCAGGAAACTCTTTTTCGTTATTATGGTTGGCAGGGCATACTGCGAAAGCAGTGTATTCAGCAATAGAGACATTGCCTTATGAAACCTTAGTACATAAAGAGTTAGACGCCGATACCATAGCACAATTCAATAAAATAATTGAAGAAAAAGGCTTTAGTCCAAAGGATTACTTATTTATTCCTGTTCATCCATGGCAGTGGTTTAACAAATTAGCTACAATTTTTGCTTCAGAAGTAGCCAAAGGAGATTTAATCTGCCTAGGATACGGACCAGATCAATACTTAGCGCAGCAATCCATAAGAACCTTATTTAATATAACCAATCCGAAGAAATTTTATACGAAATCGGCATTGTCTATTCTAAATATGGGCTTTATGAGAGGGTTACCATTGTATTATTTAGGAACAGCTCCAAAAATGGCGGTTTGGTTAGAAAACCTATTATATAACGATGCTTATATAAAGGCAAACGGATTTAGGATGTTAAGTGAAATAGGCTCGGTAAGCTATGTGAATCCATATTTTGAAGAGTTTG
This sequence comes from Tenacibaculum larymnensis, assembly GCF_028829235.1. Classification (GTDB taxonomy): domain Bacteria; phylum Bacteroidota; class Bacteroidia; order Flavobacteriales; family Flavobacteriaceae; genus Polaribacter; species Polaribacter larymnensis. Next base: position 503,205 of record NZ_JAIWJY010000001.1, read on the forward strand.
GTTCACACAATGATTATAATAAAATGTTAGCGTCGTTATGGAGAGAAAGCCCATATTCAGTAGTTAAACAGAACCAAAAACCACTAACGATGGCTGCATTATTACATATAGACAATCACGGAAAAGCATTATTACCAGAAATTATTAAGGACTCTGGTATTTCAATAGACAACTGGTTGCGTAGCTATTTAAAGGCGTATTTAAGTCCAATGTTACACTGTTTTTATGAGTACGATTTGGTGTTTATGCCACATGGGGAAAACATTATCATGGTATTAGAAAATAACATTCCGGTATATGTTTTATTAAAAGATATTACTGAAGAAGCATGTATTTTAAATCCTGAAGTTGAACTTTCTGAAGACTTGAAGAGAATGTATGCTCCAGTTCCAGAAGACGTAAAACTATTATCAATTTTTACAGATATGTTTGATGGTTTCTTCCGCTTTTTAGCACCAATTTTAGAGGAACATGCTAATTACAGCGAGCACCGTTTTTGGGAGTTGGTAGCAGAAAATATTCAGGAATATCAAGAACAGTTTCCAGAATTATCAAATAAGTTCAAACAGTATGATTTGTTTGCTGAAGACTTTAAGCTTTCGTGTTTAAATAGACTGCAATTAAATAATCACAAACAAATGATTGATTTAGATGACCCTGTTGCCCTACTCCAATTTGCAGGAAAGTTAAAAAACCCGATAGCAGCATTTAAAACTCAGGAAGTATAACTATGGTTCAAACACATCAAAAAGTATTTAGTAAAGAAATTAAGGGATTGGGGGTAATCAGTATTCGTCCATTTCAACTGGAAACAGATACACCAATGTTGCATAGTTGGGTAACACAACCCTATGCAAAATATTGGGGGATGTTAAATAAGTCTTTAGAAGAAGTGGGTGCAGAATATCAAGAAATTGAAAACAATCCATATCATCATAGTTATATAGGAATGTTAAATGATACTCCTGTATTTTTAATGGAGTTGTACAAAGCATCAGAAGACGTCATAACAAACTATTACAATGCACAAGAAAACGATTACGGAATGCATGTTTTGGTAGCACCAGTAGAAAGAAGAATACCACAGTTTACATGGCATGTGTTTTCAACCATTATCGATTATTTTTTCAGCTTACCACAAGTGGAAAGAATTGTTGTAGAACCCGATGTGAATAATGAAAAAATTCATATGCTAAATAAAAAAGCAGGTTTTGAATACCAAAAAGAAGTTGAGTTACCTCATAAAAAAGCGGTCTTAGCTTTTTGTACAAGAGAGATGTACCAATCAGCTTTAACCAAACTAGAACAACATGACAAATAATATAGCACATTTACAACCTGAAGTATGGAGTTTTGTAAATCGTCAATTAATAAAAAAAGCAATCAGTGAGTTTTCACATGAGCTTATTTTAATTCCTGAATTTATTTCAGAAGAAGTTCATGGATGTGTATATCAAATCATTTCTGATAATAAGGAGTTTACATATCATTTTAAGGCGAAGAAATATTTACTCGACCATTGGAGGGTCGATGCAAAGAGCATTGTCAAAAAGAATAATTCATCAGAAGAAGTTTACCTAGATGCACTGCACTTTATTACGGAATTCCAAAATACCTTAGGTATCCCTAACGAGTTTTTAGCAACTTATTTAGAAGAAATAACGAGCACGCTTTCTGGTGCAGCATATAAATACACGAACAAAAAATTTTCAGCAAGTGAATTAGCCGAAAAAAACTTTCAAGAAATAGAGCATGCGATGACAGAAGGACATCCATGTTTCGTAGCTAATAATGGTAGAATCGGATTTAATATAGACGATTATCATAGATACTCGCCAGAAAGTAATCAATCATTTAAACTCATTTGGATTGCAGCTCATAAAAAGTATGCGGCTTACACAGCTGTTAAAGGTTATGAGTATGAAAAACTTCTAGAAAATGAATTAGGTGAAGAAAAAGTGAGTTCATTTAAAGAAGTCTTGAAAAAACATAATGTTGCTTCAGAAGATTACATTTTTATACCAGTACACCCATGGCAATGGAAAAATAAAATCATAGCTGTTTTTGGGGCGGATATTGCTCAAAAAAACATCATTTTGCTAGGTGAAAGCGATGATGACTTTTCAGCTCAACAATCTATCAGAACACTCTTTAATGCTTCACATCCAGAAAAACTGTATACAAAAACAGCGTTGTCAATTTTAAACATGGGCTTTATGCGTGGACTTTCTCCTTATTACATGCAAAGTACGCCGCATATTACCCAATGGATAACAGGTTTGTTGGTAGACGACACATATTTACAAAACAATGGATTTACCATGTTGGGAGAAGTGGCAACGGTAGGATATTATAATCACTATTATGAGGCATTAGGTAAAACGAATCCGCATAACAAAATGCTATCAGCCTTGTGGCGAGAGAGTCCGTTTACAAAAATAAGCTCTAACCAACGAGTACTTACGATGGCTGCTTTATTGCATGTAGACTATCAAGAAAAATCATTTTTAACCGCTTTAATAGAAGCATCTCCTTATGATACAGGTACATGGATTCAACGTTATTTAAAAGCTTATTTAACACCTCTATTACATTGCTTTTATAAGTACGAGTTTGTGTTTATGCCACATGGAGAAAACCTTATTCTAGTATTAGAAGAAAACACACCAGTATATGTATTAATGAAAGACATTACTGAAGAAGTGATTGTTTTTAATGAAGCAATGCACTTGCCAGAGCATGCCAAAAGATTGTTTACTAAAACTTCTGATACAATGAAAATACTAACAATTTTCACAGATGTTTTTGATTGCTTTTTCCGTTTTATGGCACAACAATTAGACAGTTACACAAACTTTTCAGAAGAAAATTTCTGGGAATTGGTGGCAGAATGTGTGTATGAGTATCAGGGAGAGCATTCAGAGTTTTCAGAAAAATATGAGCGATACGATTTGTTTGTTAATGAGTTTGATCGTTGCTGCTTAAACAGATTACAATTAAGTAATACAAAACAAATGTTGAGTTTAGCCGATCCAATTGAAAGCTTAAAATTGGAAGGAACTCTAGAGAATCCACTAGCAAAATTTAAAAAAGAAGAGACAGCAGTAAAAATAATAGCTTAAAAAATATAGAATTTAAAAAGAATTAAATGGAAAAACAAAATAGAGTAAGAGCTGTGGACTTTGTAAGAGGATTTAGTGTTCTTATTATGATTCCAGTACATGTGATGATGATTTTTTCAAGTATGGATACTTGGGAAAACTCGATAACTGGAAATATAGCTCAGATATTAGAAAGAGGATCACCGGTTTTCCTTATTGTAATGGGGATATCATTTGCATTCTCAAGAAATTCAAATAGAAAAGGAATCCTTAAAAAAGCATTATTCATAATTACTTTAGGATACGTTTTAAACTTCTTAAGATTTATAGTACCTCTTTTGTTTTTTGGAGGTTTCCCAGAAAGTTTTGTAAAGGCAAGCGGGCTTCAAGTAAGTAATCCGTATAGCATGTTAAACTACTTCTTAAAAGGTGATATGTTTCAATTAATAGGTATATCATTATTTTTAATAGGCCTGTCGTTTAAGTTCTTAATTAAGAATAAAAACATACTTATAGTTATTGCACTGGTCGTTATGTGGCTTTCAAAGATTGTAAGTGGTATTCAACTTGGAATTCCTGGAGTAGATTATGTTTTAAACCTTATTTGGGGTAATAACTTTGATGTATATTTTCCTTTATTTCCATGGATTTCATTTATTCTGATGGGACTGTATTTAGGATTAAGATACCAAGAAGCACCTGAAAATGCTGATGCATCTTTATTCAGACCAATGTTGTATATAGGTATCGTTTTTCTTGTAACAGGAAAGTTACTGTGTGATTATAATTATGAATACCATTTTGGAGATTATTATCATTTAGGTCCAGGAGGAAGTATGGGATTAATGGGGTGTATCTTAGTTCTTTTCTGGTTGTATTATTTAATAGAACGAAATCTTCCTAAGAACAATTATGTAAGCAGATTATTCTTTTATTGTAGTAAAAATGTTACTTCTTTTTATATGATACAATGGGTGTTAATTTATTGGTTGTTAGCGTTTACAGAATTTTCAGCTTATAACGAGCCAATGGTTTTAGCCATTATGTTGGCTGTAAACATAGGAACTTTCAGCCTATTGTACCTGTTTAACAAATACAAGGTTGTAAAAAGAAGTAAAAAAACAAGGGTAACACAACAAATGGCATAGGTATGAGGAAGTTATTAATTATTGCTGTTGTTTTATTGCAGCTTAAATCTACTGCACAAGCAAGATTAGCAGGGAGCTATGGATTAGATCCTACCGTTCAAGAATTTTTAGAAGTTATCCATTCTTATCAAGGCCCACCATTACAAGATTTGCCCTTGGATGTGGGAAGATTAGCGATGGAAAACATGCAAAAAGATTCAACCTTAACCTATGATAACGTAACTTTTACAAAAGTTTCCTTTAAAGAAGGAGGCAGGAAAGTTAATTCAGTAATCATAAAGCCTAAAAAAGCCGAAAAACTGCTTCCAACATTAGTGTATTTTCACGGGGGGGGATGGGTGTTTAATAGCTTTGAAACACACAAACGATTAATGCGAGATATTGCTTTAAAAGCAAATGTAGGAGTTGTTTTTGTAGAATATTCAAGGGCACCAGAAATAAAGTATCCTGTAGCAAATGAAGAAGGGTATGCAGCAGCTTTATTTCTGTCAAAATATGGGAAAAACTATGGATTAGACTCAAACAGAATTATAGTTGGTGGTGACAGTGTAGGAGGAAACATGGCAACTGTTGTAGCAATGAAGGCAAAAGAAAAAGGAACACCTAAAATTCTTGGGCAAGTATTGTTGTATCCTGTAACCGATACTAATTTAAACACCAAATCATACGAACGATTTTCTAAAGGGCATTATTTAACTAGAGCCACCATGAAGTGGTTTTGGGAAGTATACGCTCCTGATAAAAGCACGCAATCATTAGCAACTGTAGCTCCTTTAAAAGCAAGTTTAGAAGAACTTCAAAACTTACCTAAAACACTTTTAATAACGGCGGAATATGATGTGCTAAGAGATGAAGGTGAAGCATATGCTAAAAAGTTAAGAGCAGCTAAAGTACCAGTTATATCAACAAGATATGGAGGAACAATACACGATTTTATAGTACTAAATGCTCTTAGAAAAACCGAAGCTTCAAAAGGAGCAGTAGCACAAGTGTGTGCTTTTTTAAAGAATAATTTTTATAAGAATAATTAAAAAATGGATTTATCATCTATAAAAGTACTTGTAGGTCAATTAGAACATATGAGTATAATAGTGCTTGTTTTAATGCTAGTTGAGTGGGGAATTCTTATAGTAACGAGTTATGTAGAAAAAAACAAAGAAGGAGTGGTTAGTATTATATCATATTTAGTGCAAAGCATTCCATATTTTTTATTGTCAAAAGTGTTTATTGTGGCTAGCATGTTTTGGTTGTATGAAAATAGATTTTTTACCTTAGGGTTTCAATGGTATGTCTGGGTTGCGGCTTACTTATTGTACGATTTTACAGTGTTTTTTATTCATTTATTAGGACATAAAGTTCGAGTTTTATGGTGTATTCATGGTGTGCATCATACAGCAGAAGAAATGAATTTAACGGTAGTTGCTCGAGGATCAATCTTTGATGTGTTTTTTACTCCGTTTAATTTTATATGGCTTCCAATTGTAGGATTTCATCCATTGATGATTTTTGTAATTGAGCCCATAGCAAGATTATATGCTACGTTAACACATATAAACGAAAAAGTTATTGGAAAGCAGAAACAGTTGGATAAGCTATTAATTACACCTTCAGTTCATAGGGTGCATCATGCTAAAAATCATATTTATTTAGATAGAAATTATGGCGAAACCTTTAGTATTTGGGATCGCATATTTAAAACTTTTCAAAAAGAATTAGATAATGAAAAGATTGAATATGGAATTATGCATGACAAACTGAATAGTGAAAGCCTATGGGATGTACAGTTTCTACTATGGAAAGAATTATGGTTAGACGTTAAAAAAGCACCAAGATTAATAGACAAAGTAAAATATGTTTTTATGCCTCCAGGTTGGAACCACATTGATGGAGGAAAAAAGGCAAGAGAGTACAGAAATGAAGCTTGGTTAAATAAACTAGAGAAATAAAAGAGTATAAATTTAGACTCTAACAAGAATATTTCTTTCTAAACTCTTTAGGAGTAACTTTTTCAAACTTTTTAAAAGCAGCTGTAAAATGAGTAGGGTTTTTATACCCTACCATATCAGCTACTTCATAAATAGGTCTTTGAGTATGAGTCAATAGGTTTTTAGCCTTCTCCATTCTTAATTTTTTAGCATAATTGAAAATAGTTTCATCAAACAATTTTTTAAACTCATTTTTTAAAACATTTTGATTCAATAATACTTTGCGAGCAAGCTGCTGTATGGATATTTGTTCATGTAGATTTGTTTGAAGTATAGCTTCTACTTTATATATTTTCTTAAGAATATTCTCATTAGAATTACTCGCTTTTTTAGAACGAAGATCTAATTGTAGGTGTAGTAATTCTAACGCTTTTGATTCTAAAAAAAGGCGCTTTAGCAATCCTTTTTGTGAATTAAGAAGTACTTCATTAACAACTTTCTCCATATTAGAAGTTAATTGTTGAGTAAAGATTTCTGTTTTTTTTAAACCGAGTGCCTTATCATTGGACAAAAGAGCTTGCATTTGATGTTTTTGTATGAAAGAATCATACATGCTAATTTTAATTTCGTTTATAGGTTTATCTCTATAAAAAAAGGCTTTATTATCTTCACTGTTACTGTATAAGAGACAGCTTTCATTTTTTTCAAGAATGAGATCGTTTTTAGAATCAGAAAAACGAATAATCTTTTCACCTTCAATTAAAACAGAAAGCTCTAAAGAGCTTAAATTATGATTTGAAGTAAAAAGAAAATCTTTTTTAAACTTCGCATTTATTATAGTAATTAGTAAACCATCAAAATAGTAACTAGTTATAATTCCGCTACCATAAGTAGGGTTAACAGCATAGGCACAAGCCGTTATACCACAGTTTATACTTTTATTTTGTAACTGTAATATTTTTTTTAACTGTAATGTTTCATCTTTGGCTATAGCAATTTCCATAAAATTGGGGGACAAAGGAAATTTGGATTAAGCTTATTGTATGCTAAATATCTTTAATCCATTTGTAAATATTAACAATTAAGAATACACTTGCTATAGCTACTAAAAGAAGCATGAATATTTCAGAGATGTTACTCGCTTCATGCATAATAGCTTCAAATAAATGGTATACGTTGTATAACCCAGCAATACTTGCCCAAACTAGGGAGGTTACCTTAAACCATTTTTTAGAAATCTCAATGGTTAATAAACCAAAAAGTAAGCACATTCCTTCAAATAGTATACGGTATATATGATGTGCAAAAGGAGCTTCACCTGTTGCACCCTCCATTACTAAGGTTTCATTGTAATATATATTGAACAGTCCGTAAATGTGGTGAACTATCCAGCCAATTGCTAAAAATATCCAAAGTATTATAATTTTTGTTCTCATAGGTATGTGGTTTTTATTGTTTAATAATTGATTGTTTTTTTCAGTATTTAAAACCTGAGTTGTTTTTTGAGTTTCTTCAGTTAACAACTGCTTACGATTTTTGTAATCTATAGGATGTTTTGTAAAAGCACTTTTAGCTTTTACTTCAGGTTTAATTTTAAGGTAGATGAATAGTGCAGTAACTGAAATACCTATCCATAATAAATCAACTGTAAGAATATCAAGTTGCTTAGCTTTATAGGTATTCCAAATCCAGTTGTTGGAAACAATACCACTAGCAACCGGAACTAAAAAACCAAGAATGGCACCTGCCAATAAAGTAGTTTTGTTTGTGAGATAATTATTTCGCTTAAGCCTAAAATAAAGAGTAGCTAATAACCAAACAACAAAAAACCAAGTGTATAAAATACTCATTTTTTGAGTTTGATAAGTTTCTGGTAATAATTTTACGACCAAGAAAAATAAGGCAATAACAGGAAATAATGACAAGCAAATAGCAAGATAAATATGCCCAACCTTGGCAGTGTAAAGACGTTGTTTTAAGGACATGCTTTTTTTATTGCGAGCTTCAATCCAGATTAATACCCCCGTGATAATTACGAAGCAAGTAATAAGCGCTAGGATAAAGTAAATGACTTTTACAGCACCCCCCCCAAAATTACCATAATGTAAGCGACTTACAGAAAGCTGGATGTCATCTGTATACTTACTTTCATTAGGGTTTCTTACAATCGAAGTTTTATCAGTTTCAAAATCATAAAATATCATTCCGGAGCTTAAAAATCGTTCTTTATAATCCAGTTCACCAATTAAGCAGTATTTCATGTTAGTGCCACCATAGTTTTTAATTAAAACATAGTTAGAATTAAAATGAGACCAACGGTTAGCGTTTTCTTTTACAAATTTATTGACACTAGGAATTTCTTTGTTTGTTTTAGCAATCCATTCATAGGATGTAAGATCGGGGCGTAAATCTTCCATTAGTTTATCTCGATCACCACCATATAAAAAGTTTGCAGGGAGTAAAACAAACAAGCTTAAACAGAAATAGGCAGCAGTAACAGCGTACATAAACTGAAAAGGAAGTCCAATAATTCCCAATGCTGTGTGAGCATCTGTCCAGACTCTTTTTAAAGCAATTTTGGGATTGAACTGGTAAAAGTTTGAAATAATTTTTTTCCAATGCACAATCACTCCAGTAACTATGGCAAATAAAAAGAATAAGGAAACAAAACCGGCAAGATAAATTCCAATAGTAGGAATTTGTGTAAAGAAATGTAAACGGTATAAAAACTCTCCTAAACCATATTTTTCTACATAACCAGCTGTTTCACCAGTATGAATATTTATAGCTTGATAGTTTTGATATTTTGCTTCATCAGGAATATTTACTGTGTCTTTAGCAGCTGAGGTTAAGACATAGATGTTGTCGCTTTTATGCCCTAAGTAAAAACGAATATCTCTACTCGTTAAATGATGATCTTCTGAGAGTTTTTTTAATAAAGAATCATAATCGATGTTTTCTCTGGCAATATTTTGTGAATGCTTACCATCTTCCCAAGCTTCAATTTCATCTTTGAAAAGAGCGAAAGCACCTGTAAAAAAGATTACATATAAGGCTACACTTATAACAATACCGCTAACTGTGTGCGTGTTGAAAAATACATTGTAATTTCTGTTACTCATTATACGAATGGATTTTGTTGATTTCCGAAGTAATAGATTACATATAGGATTATAGATATCAAGAGATATAAAATCCAAACTTTCCATCCATTTTTAAACAAGTAAGGAACAACTAACAAAGCGCCCCAAACAATAAAAATGGTATAAATAGAGGTGATTAGTACTTCTTTTGGATTAGGTAGCCATAAAACTAAACACATATGTAGTAGAGCACTTATAATGTATCCACCAATGAGACCAGCAGAGATTTTTGCAAACTGCTGCCAAGGTGATTGGTTTAAATATTTAGAATTAGCTGGCATATTAAAAAATGAGTTCTATTAAAAAAGTTAACGTACATGAGACAGTTAAAAAAACATAGTTTATCACTCTTAAAGGAGTAATGAGAATGATAAGGCTTAAAAACAGAGAGATAGCTACAATCCAAGTAATAATTCCAGCCGAAAGCCCCAAAAAGTTTATTGAGAGGAGCAAGCCTACGAGCAAGGTAATTACTCCAATTATGTTGGCATTGCGTTTATTATTTTGAAGCCATTTTTGTAAGAGGGTATTCTTAGTTAAATGTGCCTTTTCAGAAGAGTTATATAAGGAATAACATCCTAAGAAAATAAAAAGAAAAGTAACTGTTTTCATAGTGGTTTAATCAAATGACAAAACCCTGAACATAAAAGTTCAGAGTTTTGTGTTTGCTGCATTTAATAATTCAAATAGCTATTCATATTTAAAATTTATAACTAACAGTACCTAAGAAGGCTCTTGGAGCTTGAGGAGTTATAGTACTCCATCCTGTATAGTACTCTTTGTCTGTTAAGTTGTTTCCTTTTAAACTAATTCTAAATTTATCGACTTCATAATAAATAGAAGCGTTAAAAATAGTATAGGCTGGTAAGTAAAAATTTCCGACCGATGGGTAGCCTACCATAGTGTTGTATTTACTAGCACCGTTAAATCCAAAACCTAACCCTAGGTTTTTAACAAAACCGTCTTGAAATTTATAATCAGCCCAAAAATTGTAAGAAGTTTCAGGTCCTGCTTCAGCTAATCGTTGATCTACTAAATCAGGCCTTGATTTCGACTCAGTAACTTTTGCGTCATTATAACTAATACCTCCACGTAAGTTTAATCCGTTAACTGGGTTTGCGTTTACTTCTAGTTCAAAACCTTCACTTTTAACAGTGGCATCTTGTTGTTTATTAGCCCCCGTCCCCATAACCTTATCTTTTACAGTTATGTTATAATAACTTAAAGTGGTTTCTATTTTATTATTAAGTAAGTTTGTTTTTACACCAAACTCTAACTGATTAGCTTGTTCTAGGTCATATGATTGAATCTTAGTAGCTCCATTAGGGTTAGAAATATCTACAGGAACTCTTTCTGGATTCACGTAAGAAAATCCATTTTGATAATTAGCAAAAACAGATAGTTGATCTAAAATTGGTTGGTAAACAATTCCGAACTTAGGTGAGAAGGTTGATTTAGTATATTCTTTTTCGTCATCGCTTGAGTCGTTTGCATCACCTTTATAATTGAATCGATCATAACGAACTCCAGCCATTACAGAAAGTTCAGGTAAAATGTTTACTACATCAGAAAGATAACCACTAAGAACATTTTGATTTATATCAGAATTTGACCTGTCAACATTAGCTAAAACAGTATCAAGACTTGCTCTTGTTGTTGGTAAATTAGCAAAGCCAAAAGCAGGAGGTACAGGAATTAGTTGTCCTTGTGGGTTTACAACATTAATTCCACGATAACCAGAACCATTATCTATAATTTGTGACTCTAAATAATCAACACCAACTACTACTCTATTTCTAACAGAACCTAGTTTAAAGTCTCCTGTAAAGTTTTGTTGTAAACTAAGAGTATTAGTAGAAGCATCTGTTTTTTGAGCATATAATCCAAATAAATCATCTTGAATATTATATAGGTAGGTGTAATATCCTTTTGATTTTGTGTTACTACCAGCTACAATTGTTTGAGAAGACCAGTTATCGGTAATTTTATAAGCAGCTTCACCTCTATAATTTTGATTAGGGTTTTTAATAGAAATGTCGTTGTTTGTTAACGATTTCTCTCTGTCGTAATTTAGCTCTGTTAAATTTTTAACGGTAAGAGGAGCTCCTCTGTTTAAAAATAGAAAAGTTTGATTTGTTTGATCTGTCGATGACAATTCATAATTAAAATTCAAAGTCAATCGATTATTTACTTTATAAGATATAGCAGGAGCTAAGAATAAAGCTTTTCTAAAACCAGCGTCTTGAAAACTATCTTGTGTTTGATAACCAGCGTTTAATCGCAATGAGATATTTTCATTTTCTTCAAGGTTAGTATTAAGGTCAACCGTTAGTTTTTTAAACCCAAAAGAACCACCACCAACAGTAATATTTCCGCCAGTTCCCTTATAAGGTTTTTTGGTAACTATATTAATTAAACCTCCATATGATGTAACAGTGCTTCCGTATAAAGTGGCAGAAGGCCCCTTTATAACCTCAATTCTTTCTACATTATCAGGGTTAATAAAACCATTTGTAATTCCAGGAACACCATTAACTAATTGTGGTTGAACAGAAAAACCGCGAATAGAATAGTAACCAGCACCATCTCCACTTCTACCAGTTGAAGACCATAATTTTTCAACTCCAGTCGTGTTTTTTAAGGCTTCTTCAAAGCTTGTAACAGACTGTGAAACCAATAGCTGATTAGTTACTGTGCTATATACTTGTGCATTTTCAATGTTTTTTAAAGGTAGTTTTGCTACATAAGCAGTCTTTTTTCTAGAAAACTTGTTTTTTCTATGAGTGTCAACAGTTACCTCGTTAAGTATTTCATTACCTTCATATAAAGTAATTTGTAAGTTTTGTGTATTGCTATTAGTTTTTACATTTTTAGTTTTAAAACCAACATAGGATACTATCAATGTTATTTCTCCTTTTTTGGAGATAGGGATTGTAAATTTACCATCAATGTCGGTTTGCACCCCTTTTTGAGTTCCTTCAATAAGTATGTTAACACCTATTAAAGGGTCATTATTGTTGTCTAATACAGTACCACTAATCTTTTCCCCTTGTGCTACTGAATTTACTATTCCTAGAAACAGGATGACTGTTGTTAAAAAGCCCTTCATTTATTCCTTATTTAGATTTAATAAAAATTATTTAATGTCGCAAATGTATCTCAGAGAGGTTAAGTATCAAAATTTATTTAGATTAATTTTAAATAAAAAAATCTAAAATTTTGAAATTTAATGAGATATCAACATCTTTTTAAATTTGGTATATTTGTAAAACGCAACTAAAAACCTATTAAAATGCATTGGAAAGATCTTTTAGCGCATTTAAAGTTCATGATAAAACGGAATCCGGAGTAGCTATCATTGATTGATTTTAGGAGTTAGTCATTACTATAATGAGTAGAATAAATAGACTAATAAAGAAAGAGAGTTAATTGTAAGATTAACACATTGTTGAATTATCAAATTAAGAAAAGATGCCTTTTTATCATAAATTAGGAAAAATTCCACACAAGCGACATATTCAGTTTCGTAAAGAAGACGGAAGTTTATATTACGAACAATTATTTGGTACGATTGGTTTTGACGGAATGTCAACTAATAGTTACCATGAATATAGACCAACAATGGTCAAAGAAATCCGTAAACAATATTCGATAGCACCTAAGGTAGCAAAAGAAAACAATATTCAATCGTATCGTTTTAGAGGGTTTCAAGTAGCGCCAGAAAATGATTATTTACAAAGTAGAAAAGTAGTACTTACTAACTCTGACTGTAATATCATTTTAGCAGCTCCAAAAGAGTCTACCAAAGAATACTTTTATAAAAATACCGATGCAGATGAGGTAATTTTCATCCATAAAGGGACTGGGAAATTACGTACTATGTTAGGTAACTTAGATTTTAAATACGGTGATTACTTAGTAATTCCTCGTGGAGTAATTTATAAATTGGATTTTGATACAGAAGATAACAGGTTATTTATCGTTGAATCTTATCGTCCAGTATACACTCCAAAAAGATATCGTAACTGGTTTGGTCAATTATTAGAACACTCACCATTTTGTGAACGTGACATTCGCAGACCAGAAGAACTAGAAACACATAACGAAAAAGGAGACTTCGTTATTAATGTGAAAAAACAAAATGAAATTATTGAAATGGTATACGCAGCACACCCTTTTGATGTTGTTGGGTATGATGGATATAACTATCCGTATGCTTTTTCAATTCACGATTTTGAACCAATAACAGGGCGTATACATCAACCGCCTCCAGTACACCAAACATTTGAGACAGATGCATTCGTAATCTGTAGTTTTGTACCTCGTTTATACGATTATCATCCAGAAGCAATACCAGCCCCATACAATCATAGTAATATTGATTCTGACGAAGTATTGTATTATGTAGACGGAGACTTTATGAGTAGAAATGATATAGATGCAGGACATATTTCCTTACATCCAGCGGGAATTCCTCACGGACCACACCCAGGAGCAGCAGAAAGAAGTATTGGAGAAACAGTAACCGAAGAATTGGCGGTAATGGTAGATACTTTTAAACCATTAAAAGTAACTGAAGAAGCTATGAAAATAGCTGATGAAGATTATTATAAATCTTGGTTAGAGTAGTTCAGTATATCAATGTGACAATTTGAAAATGTGTCAATTCAATTTTCAAATTAACTAATTATCAAATTTTCAAAATAGAGAGAAATGTCAAAAGAAATAAAATCAGTAAACTACGGTTTAGAAAAAATATTTGAAGGAGCACAAGACTTCTTACCACTTTTAGGAACAGATTATGTAGAGTTTTATGTAGGGAATGCAAAGCAAGCAGCACACTTTTATAAAACTGCATTCGGTTTCCAATCATATGCATACAAAGGATTAGAAACAGGATCTAAAGAAGAAGTAAGTTATGTGTTAAAACAAGATAAAATCAAATTAGTTTTAACAACTCCATTAAACAGTAAATCTCCAATTAATGATCATATAGTAAAACATGGAGATGGAGTTAAAGTAGTAGCACTTTGGGTTGAAGATGCAAGAAAAGCATATGAAGAAACAACTTCACGAGGAGCAAAATCATACATGGAACCAACTGTTGAAACAGACGAACACGGAGAAGTTGTAAGAGCAGGGATTTATACTTATGGAGAAACTGTTCATATGTTTGTAGAACGTAAAAATTACAACGGAGCGTTTTTACCAGGTTTCAAAAAATGGGAATCAGATTATAACCCACCAGCAGCAGGTTTAAAATATATCGATCATATGGTAGGTAATGTTGGTTGGAACCAAATGGACGTTTGGGTGAAATGGTATGAAGATGTAATGGGATTTGAAAACTTCTTATCATTTGATGATAAACAAATTCATACAGAATACTCGGCATTAATGAGTAAGGTAATGTCTAATGGAAACGGAAGAATTAAATTTCCAATTAACGAACCAGCCGAAGGGAAAAAACGTTCTCAAATTGAAGAGTATTTAGATTTTTATGAAGGTGCAGGTGTGCAACATATTGCTGTAGCTACTGACGATATTATAAAAACAGTAAGTCAATTAAAATCTCAAGGAGTAGAGTTTTTGTCAACTCCACCAGAAGCATATTATCAAGCAGTTCCAGGAAGATTAGAAGAGTTTAGTCACGAGTTAAGAGAAGATATTGAAAGGCTAAAATCATTAGGAATCATGATCGATGCTGATGAAGAAGGGTATCTATTACAAATCTTTACAAAACCAGTAGAAGATCGCCCAACATTATTCTTTGAAATTATTCAACGTATGGGGGCTCGCGGATTTGGAGCAGGGAACTTTAAAGCTTTGTTCGAGTCGATTGAAAGAGAGCAAGAATTAAGAGGAACTCTGTAAAAATTTATTTTATAAGATAAAGCAAATTAAAAATCAAGATTCAAGACAGTAAAAATTGCCTTGTTTCTTGGTTTTTATTATTTATATGATGAATCAAAATAGGTATTTAAATATAAAATCTCCTTTCTCATAAAACTTACTTAACCTAAAGAGTAAGAATGTAGAACAATTATAAAAGAACAAACAAATGAGTAAAGAAGAAATATTAAAAGCAATAGAAGAAAAATACGATAAATTAGGTGTTCCTGTTGAAGCCATGTTAGAAGGATTGCTTTGGAGTGAGCCTATAACCTATTGGGATTATATACAAACAGATGCACTTTTAGGACTTCAAATTCCTAGAACTACGTTACCTGATGAAATGGTTTTTATCATGTATCATCAAGTAAATGAATTGTTGTTTAAAATGATTTTGTGGGAAATTGACCAAGTAGCAAAAGCAGAAGAAATTACAGCAGATAAGTTCTCAAAACACTTAATGCGTATCAGTCGTTATTTTGATATGTTATGTAGTTCTTTTACAGTTATGGGTGACGGAATGGATGTAGAACAATACTTAAAATTTCGTAATACACTAACGCCTGCAAGTGGTTTTCAAAGTGCACAATACCGTAAAATTGAATTTGCCTCTACAGACCTTATTAATTTGATAGATGCACGTTATAGAGATACAATTGATAGAAATTCATCATTTAAAAATGCCTATGATCACTTATACTGGCAAGCAGCAGGGAAAAATTATACCACAGGTCAAAAAACAACTTTATTAAATTTGTTTGAGAAAAAGTATATGGGTGAATTTATAGATTTTATGGAAGATTATAATGACTGTAACCTTTCAAAAAAATTCAAGCAATTACCAGAAGAAGTTCAAGAAAATGAAGAGCTAATAAAAGCAATGCGTCATTACGATTATACTGTAAATGTTAAATGGGTAATGGCACATTACAATGCAGCAGGAAAATACTTAGGAGGAAGCGATGGAGATTTAGAAGCCACTGGAGGTAGTAATTGGCGTAAATATTTGCACCCAAAATATCAAAAAAGAATTTTCTTTCCATACCTATGGAGCCAAGAAGAATTAGAAAACTGGGGAACGTTTTAAATTCTAGTAACTATAAGATAAAAGCTGTTTAATATTCTGTTAAACAGCTTTTTTTAATTTTTGGAACGGTAATTGTCTATCAATTTTCATAAGTTTGAACATTATGAGAAAAAGAATATTGTTTTTTACATTTTTAGTAGTTGCACAAAGTTTTTTTGCACAAAGTAAACCAACAGCCTATAAGAGCGGAGAATGGCTTCGTTTTGATATGAGCTATAGTGGGTTTTTAAAAGCAGGAACAGCAGTTTTACAGTTAAAAGAAAAGAATTTAAATAACCAAAAAGTACTACATGCTATAGGAACAGGTAAAACAACGGGTGTTATAAGTTGGTTTTTTAAGGTTGAAGACAGGTATGAAAGTTATTTTGGAATTGACAAAGTGCAACCTTATTTATTCAAAAGAAAAATAGATGAAGGAGGTCATAAAAAGAATCGTCATATAACCTTTAATCATAAAAAAAACACAGCGTACGTTCAAGATTTCCGTAAGCAAAAAGATACATTAATTTCTGTTAGATCACCTCAAGACATGATTTCTACTTTCTATTTTTTAAGAAGTCAGAATACCAAAAACTTAAGAAAAGGAGATGAAATCAAGCTTGATATGTTTTTCGATAATAAAAGTTACCCGTTTAAATTACGATTTTTGGGGCACGAAACATTAAAAACAAAGTTTGGTAAGGTTAAAACACAAAAATTTAGACCATTGGTTCAAGCCGGTAGAGTTTTTAAAGCAAAAGAAAGTGTTACTATTTGGATTTCAGCAGATGACAATAAAATACCAATAAAAATGAAAGCTTCTTTAGCCGTTGGATCATTACGTGCAGAATTAGATGCTTATAAAGGATTAGCAAACCCTTTTGAAATAGTTGTAGATTAAAAAAACTATATAAGCTGTTTAAGAATTGTTAAAGTGGGAGGAAAAATAGTATTTATTTGTACTTTTGCGCATAAACTCAAATTTAAAGCAGCTTTTTTTTGAAAAAATTCATTCTTACATTCATTATTTCATGTCTTTTCTTTTCATGTAAAAAAGAAAAGAAAGTAGTCGTACAAGAACCTATCAAAATAGAAAAACCAAAGTCTATTATAGCTTATGGTTTTAATTTAGATAATTATAAGGTTATTAACGATACTATAAAGAATGGAGAAAGTTTTGGAGTAATTATGGATAGACATCATGTAATGTATCCTAAAATTAACGAAATAGCAACCAGAATTAAAGATACTTTTGATGTAAGAAGGATACGATCAGGAAAAGCTTACACAATTTTAGCTTCAAAAGACAGTTTAGATCAAGCACAGGTTTTTATTTATAAACACAACAAAGTAGAAGCTACTATTATCGATTTTAAAGATTCTATAATATCTGCATATAAACATAGAAAAAAGATTAAGACTGTTGAAAAAGAAATAGCAGGTAAGATTTACTCTAATTTATCCATAACAATGGATAGTTTACAGTTAAAACCAACACTTACCAACACAGTAGCAGATATTTATGCTTGGACACTAGATTTTTATCGTTTACAAAAAGGAGACACATTTAAATTAATTTTTGAAGAAAAGTTTATAAACGATACAACCTTTGTTGGGTACGGTAAAGTGAAAGCTGCTATTTTTAAGCATAATGGAGAAGATTTGTATGCATACAGATATGTAGCCGATTCAATAAAAAAAATTCCTGAATATTACGATCAAGAAGGAAACATGCTACGAAGAGCATTTTTAAAATCACCTATTAAATTTCAATACAGAATATCATCACGTTATAATTTAAGAAGGCGGATAAAACTTTATGGTAACAGAGTGAGAGCCCATAAAGGAACTGATTTTGCTGCTAGATATGGAACTCCTATTATGACTACAGCTAGTGGTACTGTTGTAGAATCTGCAAGAAGAGGAGGTAATGGGAATTATGTTAAAGTAAAGCATAATAGCACCTATACAACTCAGTATTTACATATGAAAAGAAGAAAAGTAAGAGTTGGTGAATATGTAAAACAAGGAGATATTATTGGTTGGGTAGGTATGACAGGAAACACCAGTGGTCCACATGTTTGCTATCGTTTCTGGAAAAATGGACGACAGGTAGATCCGTTCCGTGAAAAATTACCATCAGCAGAACCTTTAGATCCTAAAATAAAACCCACATATTTAGAATATATAAAACCATTAAAAAGACAATTAGATAGTATAAAATTACCACAACCAGAACCACTTTCATTTAAAGAAAAAGAAATTTTAGCTACACATTAATTATGCCATTACAGAATATAAATCCTACAGAAACTAATGCTTGGGAGAGGTTAACAAAACATTTTAATGAGGCGAAAGGTTATGAGTTAAAGGAACTGTTTCGTAAGAATAAAAATAGAAAAGATGAGTTTTCTATTTGTTTAGATGAATTGTCTGTGGATTATTCTAAAAATAGAATAACCCAAGAAACAATTGACTTATTGATTTCTTTAGCTGAAGAAGTGGAATTAAAAGATGCTATCGAAAAATATTTTTCAGGAGATAAAATTAATGTTACGGAAAATAGAGCAGTATTACACACAGCTTTAAGAAGCAGTACAGACGCACCCATTTTTGTAGATGGTAAAGATGTAAAGCCTAAGATTAAAACAGCTTTACGAAAGATGAAAGCTTTTAGTAATAAAGTTATTTCAGGAAAGTGGAAAGGGTATACAGGAAAACCCATCACAGATGTAGTTAATATTGGTGTAGGTGGATCAGATTTAGGACCTAAAATGGTTGTAGAAGCATTACAATTCTACAAAAATAAACTCAACACACATTTTGTGTCAAATATTGATGGAGATCATGTTTTTGAAGTCTTAAAAAAGATAAATCCAGAGACAACGCTTTTTATTGTAGTTTCTAAGAGTTTTACAACTCAAGAAACAATTAATAATGCTAATACAATAAGAGATTGGTTTTTAAAATCAGCTACTGTTTTTGATGTTTCTAAGCATTTTGTAGCTGTATCATGTAATATTAAAGCTGTTGAAAATTTTGGAATTGACAAAAAGAACATATTCCCTATGTGGGATTGGGTTGGTGGTCGATTTTCACTTTGGTCAACTGTAGGTCTATCGATTTCTTTATCCTTAGGTTTTGATAATTTTGAAAAACTGTTAAGAGGAGCTGAAAAAATTGATGAGCATTTTAGAACTACAAGCTTTGATAAAAACATACCAGTTATATTAGCTTTTTTAAGTGTTTGGTATAATAATTTCTTTGGTTCAGAAACAGAAATGGTATTACCTTACAGTGAGTACTTAGAGAGGTTACCAGCTTACTTGCAACAAGCTGTGATGGAAAGCAATGGTAAAGATGTTGATAGAAATGGAAATAGAGTTGATTACCAAACAGGAACTATTGTTTGGGGAGGAACGGGAGTGAATTCACAACATGCTTTTATGCAGCTATTGCATCATGGAACAAAATTAATACCAGTTGATTTTATTGGATTTAAAGAGTCTTTACATAGTTTAGAAGAACATCACGAAAAGTTACTCGCAAATTGTTTTGCTCAACAAGAGGCTTTAGCTTTTGGAAGAACTAAAGAAGAAGCTCATTTAGAATTAAAGGTTAATAATCAACTAAACCAAATAAATACACTTTTACCTTATAAAGTGTTTAATGGTAACCACCCTAGTAATTCAATAACTTTTAAAAAATTAACACCTTATTCTTTAGGAATGCTCTTAGCTATATACGAACATAAAATTTTTACTCAAGGAGTTTTATGGAATATATTCTCATACGATCAATTTGGTGTTGAATTAGGAAAAGAACTAGCCCAAAAAAAACTTATAAACGATTAAATTCTACCTAATCGTATCTCTTTTACGTTTTTTAACCTATATATAGGTTTTATTAACAATTAAGGTTGGGTGTAATGTGTTGTTTTTCAGTGTTAAATAGCTTTTTTTAGATGTTGTAGGGTCTTAATTTATTGTTAAAACTTAACATTAAGTTAATATTAGCACTAATGAAAAGCAGGATATTTGCACCTGCATTTAATAACAATTAGATTAAAAAATGAAAACATTTAAAAATGTATTACTTGTAGCTTTGTTCTTTGTAACAGCTACAGTTTTAGGTCAAACAAAAATTACTGGTACAGTAGTTGACGAAATGGGGGAACCATTACCAGGAGCTAACGTTGTAGTAAAAGGGACTACAAACGGTTCAGCAACTGACTTTGATGGAAAATTTATACTAAACGCTAGCTCAAACACAGGAGCAGTAGTAGTATCGTTTGTTGGGTATACTAACAAAGAAGTGTCTTTTTCTGGAGCTTCTGATTTAGGAACTATTGCTTTAGAGCCTTCCAATGTATTAGGAGAGGTTATTATCACTGGGGTTGTTGATATTGCAAAAGATAGAAAAACTCCAGTAGCTGTATCTACTATTAAATCTGAAGAAATTCAAGAAAAACTTGGATCTAAGGAGTTTCCAGAAATTTTAAATACTACTCCTTCTGTTTATGCAACAAAGCAAGGTGGTGGTTTTGGTGATTCAAGAATTAATATTCGTGGTTTTGACCAAAGAAATACAGCTGTTATGATTAACGGGATGCCTGTTAATGATATGGAAAATGGTTGGGTATATTGGTCTAATTGGGCTGGTCTATCTGATGTAACTTCTGCTATGCAAGTGCAAAGAGGTTTAGGGTCTTCTAAATTAGCTATTTCTTCTGTTGGTGGTACTATAAACGTATTAACTAGTTCTGCTGATAAAAAAGAAGGAGGTAGAGTTTATGCTAGTGTAGGGAATGATAATTATTTAAAAACAACCGTTTCTTACAATACAGGTTTGTTAGAAAATGGTTTATCTGTTTCAGCTTTGTTCGGTAGAGTGGCTGGAGATGGTTATGTTGATGGTACTGAGTTTGAAGGATATAATTTCTACTTAGCTTTAGGTTACAAACCTAATGAAAATCACGACTTTCAGTTCACGGTAACAGGAGCTCCTCAAAGGCATAACGGTAGAGGTTATGCACCTTCATTAAATGATTATATTAATTATGGTGATGGAGTTGACCCTAACAGGAAGTATAACTCTGATTGGGGGTATAGAAACGGTAAAGAAGAAACTTTTAGTGGGAACTTTTACCACAAGCCTGTTGCTTCTTTAAACTGGGATTGGAGAATAAACGATAATTCTAAATTGTCTACAGTATTATATGCCTCTTTAGGGAGAGGAGGATCAGTTGGGTCTATTGGACGTATTAATGGAAATCAGTCTTTTGGATCTAAATTAAAAGATGAAAATGGTTTAGTTCGCATTGATGATATTATAAGATGGAACAGAGGAGAAGAGGTAGTTGATTTTGGTGGAGGACAATATAACGACCCTACTATGAGAAGTCAATTCAATGGAGCGTATGTTAATACAGGTAATGATGGTCATCCTACAGGTGAAGGTAAATACGGAAGTGATAACGGTATTTCTCAAAGATCTTCGATGAATTCTCATAACTGGTTTGGAGCAATTTCAAACTTCAATACTAAACTAACTGATGAGTTAACATTGGATTTTGGAGTTGATTTAAGAACTTACAAAGGAATTCACTATAGGAGGTTAGTTGATTTAATGGGAGCTGATAGTTATGTTGATTATGATAATATAAATACCCCTGATGGAGCTGTAATTACTGAGACATACGCTCCAGAAATTTCAAATATTTGGAATGTTTTCAAAAGTGTAGATGATGAACAAAAAATAGATTATTATAATGACGGAAAAGTAAATTGGATGGGAGCTTTTACTCAGTTAGAGTATAGTAAAGATAATATCTCTGCATTTATTCAAGGAGCAGTTTCTCGTCAAGGATTCCAAAGAATAGATTACTTTAACTATTTAGATTCTGACCCAGAGCAGGCATCGGATTGGCAAAACCTTTGGGGAGGTAATATTAAAGGTGGAATTAATTGGAATATAAATGAACAACACAATGTGTTTGCAAATGCAGGTTATTATTCTAAGCAACCTTTATTTGATGCTGTTTTCCCAGATTATAACTCTAATACTGTAAGTGAGGGGTTAACCAACGAAAAAATTTTAGGCCTTGAAGTAGGGTATGGTTTTAGACACGAAAACTATAACGTAAACATTAACTTATATAGAACATCTTGGAAAGATAGATTTTTGACAGCATCTGGTGAATTTGATATTAATAATACACCTAGTGATGATAGAGATGATATTAGAGGGACAGCTAATTTACAAGGAGTTGAGCAAATTCATATGGGAGTTGAGTTAGAGGCAACAGCTAAATTTGGTAACTTAACAGTTAACTTAATGGGATCAATCGGTAATTATGAGTATGGTTCTGATGTTGTTGCAACTTATTTTGATGAATCTAATAACCCAATTATTGTAGGAGGAGTGGAACAAGAGAAAACATTGTACTTGGAAGATAAAAAAGTTGGAGATGTACCTCATACTACTTTCAGACTAGGGTTTGATTATAAAATCACTGAAGGGTTGAAGTTTGATATCAGCCAGTTCTATGTAGCCAACTTGTATGGATCTATTGATGCAGATGGATTCACTTCTCAGGATTCTGAATCATTAAAATTGCCTGGTTATTCATTAACTGATGCTGGAATTTCGTACAAGTATACTTTTAAGAATGATAACTCTTTAGGGTTACGTTTTAACGTAAATAACTTAACAGATGAGTTATACATTTCAGAAGCAGATACAAATAATGCTGCTCGTCCTGGAGATACAACTTGGAATGGTATTAATACTTCTAACAGAGTGTTTTTTGGTTATGGTAGAACTTGGAACTTAGGGTTGACTTATACTTTTTAATGTCAAACTTTAAGAAAAAATAAATTCAAAAACCACCTCAATTGAGGTGGTTTTTTTATGCAGAAAATTCAGTATTTTTACACTAACTAAAAATGTATAAAATCATGATGAAAACTTTGCACTCTTATTGGGCATATATTGTATTAGCAGTTTTAATTTTTACTGTGGTAAATGCTATTATAGGATTAGTACAAAAAAAAGAATTTACCCATAAAGAGTTTCGTTTAGGGTTGTTTACTTTAATTACAACTCATATTCAACTATTAATAGGTTTAGGATGGTATTTTATGTCTCCTTGGTATAAAGCCTTAAAAGCTAATGGAGGAGAAGTAATGAAAGAACCAATGGCACGCTTATTAGCAGTAGAGCATCCATTAATGATGATTATAGCTATTGTATTAATCACAATAGGCTGGTCAAAACATAAAAAACAAGTAAAAAGCGAAGCTAAGTTTAAAACCTTTGTAATTTTTTACGGACTAGCGTTAGTCCTAATTCTCGCAAGAATTCCTTGGAACAATTGGTTTTAAGATAAAATTATAGTCCCGCTTCCGCTGGATTTTCTATTTTTGCGCACTAGTAATGTTTTAATAATGAAATCGGTATGATTAACTTATTAAATAAAAGACTAAGCAAATAACAAAACAACTAATAGAATGAAGGTTTTAAGTTATATACTCTCATCAATCTTTGCATTGGTGTTTTTTTCTTTATTATTAATTTTTCATCCATTACAATGGTTAGGTCTTAAGCTCTTTGGACAAGAAGGACACCAGAACGTAGTAAATATTATGAATTGGTTCCTCATAAAATCATTATTGATATTAGGAATTAGAGTTCAGTTTGAAAATAAACAGGATTTACCAGAAAATACAACCTTAATTTTTGTCGCAAATCATCAAAGTACATTTGATATTCCGCCAATTATTTGGTATCTTAGGAAACACTACCCAAAATTTGTATCAAAAAAAGAGCTAGGAAAAGGAATCCCTAGTATTTCCTTCAATTTAAAACATGGAGGAGCGGCTTTAATTGATAGAAAAGACGCCAAACAAGCATTGTCAGAATTAGGAAAATTTGCGAAACGCATAAACGAGAATAAATGGTCTGCGGCTATTTTTCCGGAAGGAACAAGAAGTAGAACAGGAAAACCTAAGCCATTTTCTGTTAATGGGCTTAAAATGATAGCTAAATACAATCCAGAAGCCTATCTTGTTCCAATATCAATTAATAACTCATGGAAAGTATTTAAGTACGGAAAATTCCCGTTAGGAATTGGAAGCCCGATAAAGATAAAAACCCACAAACCAATAAAAGTAAGCAGTTTACCGTTTGATGAGTTAATTTTGAAAACAGAAACAGCTGTAAAGTCTGGGATATACTAAACGAAAACAAACAACAATAAATATAAACCCTTAAAGTAAATTATGTCAATACAAAACATTCGAAAGGAAGTAATGCAAACGCTGGAAAAAAATATAGACAGTTTTGTAGACAGGTTCTTAATGCCAATTGAAAAAATTTGGCAACCAACCGATTTTTTACCCAATTCACAACAAGATTCTTTTATAGAAGAAGTAAAAGAGATTCAAGAACTATCAAAAGAGCTTGATGATGATTTTTGGGTGGTTTTAGTAGGAGATACTATTACCGAAGAAGCTTTACCAACTTATGAATCTTGGTTATTAGACTTAGATGGAGTAACACAACAACCAGATAATGGTTGGGCAAAATGGATTCGTGCTTGGACCGCTGAAGAAAACCGTCATGGAGATGTGTTAAATAAGTACTTATACCTATCTGGAAGAGTAAACATGCGTGAGGTAGAAGTATCAACACAACACTTAATTGCTGACGGATTTGATATTGGTACAGCTACCGATCCTTACAAAAACTTTGTGTATACAAGTTTTCAGGAATTAGCAACGTATGTTTCGCACTTAAATGTTGCTAAAATAGCAAAGAAAAAAGGACACAAAGCCTTGGCAAAAATGTCTCGAATTATTGCAGGAGATGAAATGCGTCACCACCTAGCATATACTGAGTTTGTAAAAGAGATTTTTAAAATTGATCCAAGTGAAATGATGTTAGCGTTTCAACACATGATGAAGCATAAAATTGTAATGCCTGCAATGCATTTAAGAGAGTCTTTTGGAGAGAAAGGAAGTCTGTTTGATGATTTTTCAACCGTTGCGCAAAGAATAGGTGTATACACTGGTTTTGATTATGTTGATATCGTAAGAAAACTAAATGAAGCTTGGGAAATAGATAAGATTACTAATCTAACTCCAGAAGCAGAAAAAGCACGAGATTTCTTAATGAAATTACCAGACAGGATGTATCGAATTACTGAACGTATCGTAGTACCGGATACAAAATTCAATTTCAAATGGATGATTCCTGCATAAAAATAAAAAAGCAACCGAAAGGTTGCTTTTTTATTGAAATATAAACTCATCTCTGTCATCCAAAAACCGAAATCTATTACGAGTTTTTATTTGTGTTTCTTTATCTAATTCAACAATTAGTATTTCCTCAGTTCCTTGGTTGTTTTTTGCTAAACAGTTTCCTAAAGTATCATAGCAAACCGTATTACCAGTATATTCATAACCGTTAGCGTCTACTCCTACTCTATTTATACCAATGGTGTAACTCATGTTTTCAATAGCACGTGCTTTTAATAAGCTATCCCATGCTTCAATACGAGGTTTAGGCCAACTAGCTACATAAAAGAGGAGGTCATAGTTTTTAGCATTTCTAGCCCATACAGGGAAGCGCAAATCATAGCAAATTAACGGACAAATCTTCCAGCCTTTATATTCAACTACAATTCTTTCAGTTCCTGCAGAAAACACTTCATGTTCACCCGCTAACGTAAACGTATGTTTTTTATCATACGAATCAATTTTTCCTGAAGGATGCACAAATAATAAACGATTGTAAAAATGATCATTTTCATTAATAACGATACTTCCAGTAATAGCAATGCTCTTTTCTTGTGCTAAATTTTGTAGCCATTGTACTGTTTCACCTTCCATCGTCTCAGCAATTACAGAAGCATTCATAGTGAAACCTGTAGTAAACATTTCAGGTAAAATAACTAAGTCGATATCTTCAGTCAAACTGTTGATTTTCTCCTCAAATTGTTTTCTGTTTGCTGCTGGGTTTTCCCAAATTAAATCCGATTGAATCAAAGCTACTCTTAAGTGATTCGTTGTGTTCATGAATATAGGCTATTTGTACTCTCAAAAATAGGATAAAAATTGTACTTTCGATTCAAGCTAAAAATCATTTTATAAAAAATGCAGTCTTTTATTTCAGAAACGTTAGATACTATTTTACAAAACACCAAATCGTTTGAGAATGTTGTGTTTGTGCTGCCTTCACAAAGGGCGGGAGTTTTTGTAAAAGAAACGTTTAAAAATAAAATTTCAGCAGGCTTCTTACCAGAAATTATAAATATTGGTGATTTCGTTGAAGAAATTTCAGAAATGAAAAAGGTAGATTCCGTTCAGTTACTTTTTTATTTTTATACAATCTATAAAGAACAAGAAGAAAAACCAGATACATTTGATGTGTTTTCATCCTGGGCATTTACGGTGTTACAAGACTTTAATGAAATCGATCAACATTTAATTAACACACGAGAAATCTTTGTGTATTTACGCGATATACATCGCTTACGAAAATGGTCGGTAAAAGGAGAGTTTCAAGAAACTGAATTGATGAAAGATCATTTTGCTTTCATGAAAAAGTTGAACAAATATTACGATGCTTTTTATCAGTTTTTACTTGAAAATAATATCGGGTATCAAGGGGTTTTGTATAGAGAAGCAACCAAAAAAGTAGCAAACTTTATTAGTGAAAATCATAAAAAAAAGTACTTTTTTATAGGGTTTAATGCTTTAAATGCTGCGGAAGAGTTCTTGCTTGAACAATTTTTATTAAACGGAAAAGCAGAAGCCTATTGGGATATTGATAAAACGTTTTATGAGAGTCAACACCAAGCAGGAAGTTTTTTAAGAAAGTACAAAACTCGTTGGAAATATTATCAACAACATCCAATTCAAATTATTAAAGAGTATTTCTCAGAAGAGAAACATATTGAAGTAATTGGAGCCTCTAAAAACATCACACAGATAAAATATGCAGGTGAAATTTTAACCAAACTTCCTAATTATAATAACACAGCATTGGTGTTGGCAGATGAAACACTGTTGCCGATTACCTTAAATTCATTACCAGAAACCGTAAATGCGGTAAATATTACAATGGGATATCCGCTAAAAGATATTCCTACAACAAGTTTAGTTTTTGCAATCTTTCATTTATTTATCAATCAAGAAAAGTTAGAAAAGAAGGAAGAAAACCTTTTTTATCATAAAGATGTAGTCAGGTTAGTAAAAGACGCAACAATTTATACACTACTTCAGTTAAATGAAGAAAAGAATATTGCAGATGTAATTTCAGAAGCTGTAGCCAAAGAAAATAACACATTTGTTAGTCAAGAAGAAATAGTTACTTTTTTATCCCCTGTAAGTGAAGAAATAAAGAAAATTACAAAGAATGTTTTTAATCCGTTTTCATCAATTAGTGAATTTTTAAACAGAATAATAGAGTTGATTAATTTGCTAAAAGAGAATGCGAATGAACTAGAAAAAGAATATTTATTCCGTTTTTACACCGCGTTTACTCAGCTGCAAAACTTACATAATGAATTTGGTTATGTACAAGACTTAAAAACTTTGCATCAATTTTTTAGACAATTAATCCAGTCAGAAAGTTTATCCTTTCAGGGAGAACCATTACAGGGATTACAGTTAATGGGAGTGTTAGAAACACGTGTGTTAGATTTTGAAAATGTAATCATAACTTCAGTAAATGAAGGGATTTTACCAGCCAATCAACAGCAAAACACTTTTATTCCTTTTGATGTAAAAATAGAGTTTGGATTGCCAACCTATAGAGAAAAAGATGCACTTTTCTCGTACCACTTTTTTAGATTACTACAACGTGCAAAAAATATTTACATTTTGTATAATACAGAGCATGATGTGTTTGGAAGTGGAGAGAAAAGCCGTTTTGTAACGCAGTTAGAAATGATGAGAGATGATATTACAGAAAAAATTATAAGTCCGAAAGTAGTAACATCACCTGTGCGGTTAAAAGAAATTCAAAAAGATGAAAAAGTACTAGAACGCTTACAAGAATTAGCTCAAAAAGGAATTTCTCCATCAGCATTAACCAATTATTTGTATAATCCTATTGCTTTTTACAAGCAGAAAATTTTAAAAATTAATGAGCTAGATGACGTTGAAGAAACAGTTGCTGCCAATACGATGGGAACGGTAGTACATGATACTTTAGAAGAATTATATAAACCCTTTGAAGGTAAATTTCTGCAAGTAGGAGATGTTGAGAATATGCAGAAAAAAACAAAAGAACTAGTAAGTTTTTATTTTTCAAAACATTTTAAAAATGGAGATTTAACTACAGGAAAGAATCGATTGATTTTTGAAGTTGCGAATCGTTTTGTAGAGAACTTTTTAGCTAAAGAAAAACAACTCTTAAAAGACGAAAATAATCAACTGAAAGTAGTGGCTACTGAGCAAGAATTATCTTCAGAAATTATGGTTGAAGGAATTAATTTTCCGATAAAAATAAAAGGAATTGTAGATCGTATTGATGAGCTAAATGGAGTTACTAGAATTATCGACTATAAAACAGGAATGGTAGATAGTACAAATTTAAAAGTACTCGATTTTGAAGCCATACGCGATTTAAAGTATCATAAAGCGATTCAGGTAATGTTGTATGCTTTTTTATACACTCAACACACACAATTTAATTTTGAAAAGCCACTAGAAGCAGGAATAATCTCGTTTAAAAATTTAAAAAGTGGTTTTTTACAAATGAACTTTTCATCCAATTACCGAAAGCCTGATAATGCTATTACAGAAGAAAAATTAGAAGAATTTATGGCTGAAATAAAGAATCTGTTAACGGAATTATACGACCCGACAATCAATTTTATTGAGCCTACCGATTTACCGTATTAAATATTTAAATAAATAATTTCCCAGTTATGATTGTTGCTTTTGTAGGTTTTTAACGTTTTAAAACCAATGGCTTTGTGCGCATTCATTGAACGCGTATTTTCTTCATCTACTTCAGTAATAATAGAATGGTATATTCCAGTGAATTCCTCTTTCATTTTAGTATATAACCCTCTAAAAATACCTTTTCCACGAAAGTTTTTGCCTATACATACTTGCCCCATTAAAATATACGGTTTGGCTCCTTTTGAAGTTGTATCTATTTCATCAAACATAGGAATGAGAGTTGGAATGTCATTTCTAAAACTTTTAGACATTGAAAGAGCATAGCCAATGACTTTACCATCATTCCTAGCAATAATATGCGGGTGCATATCGTTCATTTTTTGAAGTATTTCTAAATCATGACGAACAGTAACAAAACCCTGTTCTTTTTTATCTGTTTCTGATAATTTTTCAGGCAAATTTTGTCGCTGTAAATCCAATATCTGAAGCAAATCGGTTTGGTTAGTAGCCGTAATAAATTCAATCATGATTAAAAAAATAGTGGAGCATATCGGAGTCGAACCGATGACCTTTTGACTGCCAGTCAAACGCTCTAGCCAACTGAGCTAATGCCCCTTAAAACTACCTCTTCCAAATATAGTATTTTTAAGGATGCGCATTGACCCAAACCTCACCATCTTTAAAAAACTCTTTTTTCCATATAGGAACCGTTTCTTTTAAAGTGTCAATAGCATACTGGCAAGCTTCAAAAGCAGCTTTTCTATGTGGAGAAGAAACGGTAATAATCACAGGAACGTCACCAATAGTTAACAAACCTTCTGCATGATGAATGGCAATCTTTGTGACTCCAAATTTTTCTAAGGCAGCATCTGCAATTTTTTGCATTTCTTTAATTGCCATAGGCTTGTAAGTAGAAAAATCAAGTTGTGTAACCTCTTTTTTTTGAGTAGCATTTCTTACAGTACCCACAAAAACAGCAATTCCACCACAAGAAGAATCAGCTACAAAATCATAACATTCTTGTAGGTTAAGTTTATCCGAAGTTATTTTTATAGAAGTTGTATTCATATTGTTAGCACGTAAGTTTAACAAAGATATAAGATTGAAAGCTCAAAAAGAATAGAAACCAATCAGATTTAAATAATTATTTTTGTTAGCTGAAACAGAACACAACTTAAGATGAAAACATTGAACGATTTCAATTTTGAAAATAAAAAAGCATTAATCCGAGTAGATTTTAATGTGCCTTTAAACGGTACTTTTGAAGTAACTGACGATACAAGAATTCAAGCAGCAAAACCAACTATTATAAAAATATTAGAAGATGGTGGTAGCTGTGTTTTAATGTCTCACTTAGGGCGTCCAAAAGGAAAAGAAGATCAATTTTCGTTACGTCATATTGTTAACAAAGTAACTGAAGTGTTAGGTGTACAAGTTAAGTTTGTAGATGACTGTATTGGGGCAACTGTTCAAGAGGCAGTAGCAAATTTAAAAAGCGGAGAAGTTTTATTATTAGAAAATTTACGTTTTTACCCAGAAGAAAAAGCAGGTGATGTTGCTTTCGCTGAACAATTATCTAAATGGGGAGATGTATATGTAAATGACGCTTTTGGTACAGCACACAGAGCACATGCTTCTACTGCAATTATTGCACAGTTTTTTCCAGAAAATAAATGCTTCGGAAATTTATTAGCAACAGAGATTGAAAGTATTGATAAAGTATTAAATAATTCAGAAAAACCAGTAACTGCGATTTTAGGAGGAGCAAAAGTGTCGTCTAAAATTGGAGTGATTGAAAATATTATTGAAAAGGTAGATCATATTATTGTTGGTGGTGGAATGACGTTTACGTTTATTGAAGCTTTAGGAGGAAAAATTGGAAACTCATTAGTTGAAGAAGATAAATTAGATTTGGCATTAGAGATTTTAGCCAAAGCGAAAGAAAATAATACAGAAATTCACTTGCCAGTAGATGCAGTTATTGCAGATGCTTTTTCAAAAGATGCCAATACACAAGTAGTAGACACGAATGAAATTCCTGATGGATGGATGGGGTTAGATTGTGGACCTAAAACTGTTGAAAAGTTTGCTGAAGTTATCGCAAAGTCTAAAACGATTTTATGGAATGGGCCTTTAGGTGTTTTTGAAATGGAAAAATTTGCCCAAGGAACTATTGGTTTAGGAAATGCGATTGCGGAAGCTACTAAAAATGGAGCTTTCTCGTTAGTAGGAGGAGGAGATTCGGTTGCTGCTGTAAAACAATTCGGATTTGCGGATAAAGTGAGTTATGTATCTACAGGTGGAGGAGCGATGTTAGAAATGTTAGAAGGACAAACCTTACCAGGAATTGAAGCAATTTTAAAATAATTCGTCATTTCGAGCGGTAGCGAGAAATCTCATTAAGGAAGTAACTTTCAAGTTAAAGATTTCTCAATCTAAACTCTTTCGAAATGACTATTGGTTTGCAGTAAAGTAAGCCTTTAATAATTACAGAATAATATGAAATATACAACACTACCCAATACCGATGTAAAAGTTTCAAAAATTTGTTTAGGAACTATGACATGGGGACGACAAAATACAGAAGCCGAAGGTCATGAACAAATGGATTATGCCTTAGAACAAGGGGTAAATTTTTTTGATACTGCAGAATTATATTCAGTTCCAGCTACACCAGAAACATATGGTGCTACAGAAAAAATCATAGGCTCTTGGTTTAAAAAAACAGGAAACAGAGAAAAAGTAGTGTTGGCATCTAAAATCGCAGGAGGAGGTGATTACACAGCTCATATTAGAACAGGTGGTTTCAACAGAAAGAATATAAGTGAAGCAATTGAAGGTAGCTTAAAACGCTTACAAACCGATTATATCGACTTATACCAACTGCATTGGCCAGATCGTGGGGTAAACTGTTTTGGAGTACGTGATTATCCGTATAAAACGGCTGCAGAAGAAGCTGAAAAGCATTTAGAAATTTTAGAAACGCTGAATGACTTTGTGAAACAAGGAAAGATTAAACACGTTGGTTTGTCTAACGAAACACCTTGGGGAACGATGAAATACTTACAAACTGCAGAACAACATGGTTTACCAAGAATGGTGACAATTCAAAACTCATACTCATTAATTCATAGAGGGTATGAAGTAGGAATGTCCGAGGTTTCGATGAGAGAAAATATAGGTTTGTTAGCGTACTCTCCATTGGCACAAGGAGTATTAACAGGAAAATATATCGATGGAAAAACTCCAGAAGGAGCAAGGGGAACTTTATTTCCACGTTTTATTGCACGATATAAAAATGAAGGCTCGGAAAAAGCAGTTTTAGAGTATCAAAAAATAGCGAATAAACACGGATTAACCTTAACTGAACTATCATTAGCATATATCAATCAGTTGCCATTTGTAACGAGCAATATTATTGGAGCTACAAAAATGAGTCAGTTAAAAGAGAATATTAATTCTATTAATATTGAATTGTCTGATGCTATTTTAGCAGAGATAGAAACTGTGCATAAAGTGATTCCAAATCCAGCGCCATAGTTGGAGTGTAGATAAAAATGAAAACGCCTGAAAAATATTTTCAGGCGTTTTTTATATCAATATATTTCGATACTAACAAACACAGTGAGACCAATCTAAACCATACTTTTCCATTTGATCTTGAATGTAATAATTTCTATCTCTCCAACTAGAACTACAAAAGTCATCACAATCCATAAATGGTCTTCCTCCTTTAATTTCTTGTTGATCTTTTCTGTTTAATCTTTTTCCTAGATTTAAAATTTGTTTTTTCATAATAATAACGATTTAATTAATTTGATTAAATCCCTGAACATTTTATAGACACTCAAGGTTTATGTCTATTTTTTCTCGCGAAAGAATTTTAATGAGTTTAAAAATACTATTTTTATTGTAAATACTCACAAAATCAGTAATTTAATTCTATTGGGGTGTTGTTTTGATAAGGTAGAAAGGGTAGGTTATTATAAAAATGAAAATATTTTTGAAGTAATAAAAAACCGAAGTAATTATTACTTCGGTTTTTTTTGCCTTTTTTGTTTAAAACTATTCTTCAATTATTTTAAAAGAGGTAGCTTTGAACCTTCCGTTTTCAACTTTTCCAGTAACTTCTGCTTTTCTAACAACATTGCAAAAACCGATGTTTTTATCATGGGCATCACCATAATCATCAATGTGTGCACCATCAATAAAATAAGCATGTCCATCTACTTTTACAGCTAAATCACAGCCATGTTGGCTATCTAAACCAAACTTACATTGGCCACATGAAGCTTCTACTATTTGTGTTTTTTCTTTTGGAGTACTACAGGCAACGATTCCTAAGAATACTAAAATTAATAATTTTTTCATGTTGTGAATTTATAAAAATAAGCATAAAAAACCCAGAATAAATTTATTCTGGGTTTAGTTAATTATGATATTTAAACCTCCTAGCTCTCCTCTTCACCAACAAGTTCTCCTTGCGTGGTTACAGAGCCAGTAGTTGCGTTTCCATATACTGGAGTTTCATTTCTTAGAATGTCAATTACTCTAGCAAAATTATCTGCTGTCATATATGGAGTCTCTTGTCTTTTCCCCTGAAATGTTGTAAAGTAAAACTTACCCAAATCAATTTTAGGATCCCATAAAGCTTGATAACCTTTCAATTTTGTCCATCCTGTTGTTCCTTGTGCATAATGTGGCATAATATGTTAGTTTGAGGTTAATAGTAGTGTAAAACTATCAAAAAACACAACTAACAAAGGTTACCTATTCCCTGTTTTTCATAGGGATATACTCCTGATTTTTTAAGGATAAAATGACTTATTTACTAGATGATATATAATTAGTATCCTATCTTTTCTCTAACTCTCTGTAGCACATCTTTGGCAATTAAACGAGCTTTTTCTGCACCTACAGCTAAAGCTTCATCAATTTCATGACGGTTTTCCATGTAGTGATTATACTTAGCGCGTACATCAGCAAACTTATCGATAATCAATTCATATAAAGCTTGTTTTGCATGTCCGTAGCCATAACCACCATTTTCATAATTAGTACGCATTTCGGCTATTTGCTCTTCAGAAGCTAATAATTTATACAAAGCGAAAACATTATCAGTATCTGGATCTTTTGGATCTTCTAGAGCTTTACTGTCTGTTTGAATCCCCATAACTTGCTTACGTAACTTCTTGTCTGGTAAGAAAATGTTGATGAAATTATTTCGAGATTTACTCATTTTTTCACCATCAGTTCCAGGAACTAATTTTGTGTTTTCATTTATCTTTGCTTGAGGTGGAACTAAAGTTTCACCCACAATATTATTAAACCTGTTAGCAACGTCGCGTGTCATTTCTAAATGCTGCAATTGATCTTTTCCTACAGGAACAACTTCAGCATCATACAATAAAATGTCAGCTGCCATTAACATAGGGTAGGTAAATAACCCAGCATTTACATCAGCTAAACGATCAGCTTTATCTTTAAAACCATGTGCTAATGTTAAACGTTGGTATGGAAAAAAACAGCTTAAATACCAAGTTAATTCAGTAACTTCAGGAATATCACTTTGGCGATAAAATACTGTTTTATTAATGTCAATACCACAGGCAAGCCAAGTAGCCGCAACACTATAGGTGTTTTCTCGCAATTCGTTTCCGTCTTTAATCTGTGTTAAAGAATGCATGTCGGCAATAAAAATAAACGATTCGTTTTTAGAATCATTTGCCATTTCAATTGCAGGTAAAATTGCTCCTAATAAATTCCCTAAATGTGGGGTTCCTGTACTTTGTACTCCTGTTAAAATTCTTGACATAAGTCTGTTTTGAAATGTTTTTAAATAAGTGCTTGCTTAAGTGAGCAAAAATAAGCTTAAAATTTATCAAACAAAAGAAATTACTACATTCGCATATTAGGGGAACCTTGATACTAAATTTTTTTGATAGAAGAAGTACAAGGTTAGTTAGTTGATTATAATTTAGAAGAATTGAAGTATATATTTTTTCCTATTCGTTTTATTTGGCGTGTTTGGTTCTACACACTAATCGTAGTATCAATATTAATAATGGCGCCTTTTATGTTGGTTTTAACTTCAGATGAAAAATATTACCCAGTTTTTTGGAAGGTGGTAAGAGCATGGGCTTACTTTTTAATCTACGGAATGGGATTCCGATTAAAAGTTGAAAAAGAGCAAGAAATTGATCGAAATAAAAGTTATATGTTTTGTGCTAACCATGCGTCATTTATAGATCCATGGATTCTAATAGCTATGAGTAAAAACCCAATAGTTTTCGTTGGGAAGAAAGAATTAGCAAAATTTCCAATTTTTGGTTTCTTTTACAAAAAAGTGGTTATTGTAGTTGATAGAAGTGATTTAGAAAGCCGAAAAAGAGTATACGAAGAAGCTCATAGTAGGTTAAAGAATGGAACAAGTGTTGCTATTTTTCCTGAAGGATTAGTACCTGCTGAAAACATTGTTTTAGCACCGTTTAAAAACGGAGCATTTAGTTTAGCTGTTGAGCATCAAATACCAATTGTTCCTCAAGTGTATTATGACGGAAAACGTTTATTTTCTTGGGATTTTTTTAAAGGTTCTCCAGGAACACTTAGAGTAAAACAATGCGCATTTATTGAAACAGGTAACTTAGAAGCTAAGGATAAGAAAAAACTTAAAGAAGAAACATATAGTGTGATATACAATGAATTAATAAATGATGAGTTGTATATGAAAGATACTAATCGACCTAACAATGAGCGAGAATTTAAATCACCATTATAACGAAAAAGAAGAAAGGTTAAACATCCTTACTCACGGATTTGGTTTGCTACTTAGTATAGTAGCTCTTCCCTTTCTTATCCAAAAATCACTAAGTTATCATAGCTTTTGGAAAGCTGCTAGTTTCTGTATTTACGGATTGAGTTTAGTAATTTTATATGCAGCATCTACTTTTTATCACGCAGCTAAAAAACCTAAGCTTAGACGAAGACTTAATATTTTTGATCATGCAGCCATTTATGTATTAATAGCCGGAACGTATACTCCGTTTTGTTTGGTTGTATTACCACCAAAACTAGGTTGGTATATGTTTATTTTTGTTTGGCTATTTGCCATTACCGGAGTTGTATTAAAGTTATTTTTTACAGGACGGTTTGATAAACTATCAACTGCGTTGTACTTATTAATGGGGTGGCAAGTTGTTTTTGTAATAAAACCTTTAATGGAAAACTTATCAAATGAAGGGTTGTCGTATCTTTTTCTTGGTGGAGTTTTTTATACTGTAGGAGCTATTTTCTATTCCTTAAAAAAAATAAAGTATAGTCATGCAACCTTCCATGTTTTTGTATTGTTGGGTAGTTTGAGTCATTTTTTAGCTATTTTCTTTATTGACTAACTTTTTACGGTAAAAAAATAAAATATCTGTAAAATTAAAGTTAAAAAACTTGTTATAGGTAATTTATTGTTTGTATTGGTTAGTATTGTATCAAATTGATTTGATTTATAACTGTAGGTTTGTTTTAAGTAATTTAAAATCAATCAATTATGAGACAAAAGAACATTTTGTTACCCTTCTTCTTTTTGTTGTTTTTCTGTGTTGAGACTGCGCCAGCTCAAGACTGTAAGGTTACAAGTGAAAATCAAAAGGTATTTTTAAAATACCCCGAATCAAAAAAAGAATTTGACAAATTTAACAGCTACACAAAAAATGTAGTTAGAAAAAAACAAACTTCAATTTTTAATAAAGTTGGAGAGACTTATACCATTCCAGTGGTTGTACATGTTTATGGTTCAGTTCAGCACGGACAAACTGTAACATATGATAAAATAAAAGTTGCGTTAGATAAATTGAATGAGGATTTTAACGGACTTAACGATGACTTTAATACAGTTGACCCTGTTTTTTCAGGAAGAAGAGGTACTCTTAGTATTAGATTTGCTTTAGCAAAGATAGATCCTAATGGAGGTAGTACTAATGGCGTGGTTTTTTATCCAGAAAAATCAGGATATGGAAACGGAGGTGGTTATGACGATCAAATTGCAGCAGACGCATGGGATAACTATAAGTATATGAATGTATACATTATGGGGGATTTATATGCAGATGGAAGTGCAACAAACTCTGGCGTTGCATGGTATCCAAATACTGCAATGTCTGAT
Source organism: Tenacibaculum larymnensis (assembly GCF_028829235.1). GTDB lineage: Bacteria > Bacteroidota > Bacteroidia > Flavobacteriales > Flavobacteriaceae > Polaribacter > Polaribacter larymnensis. The sequence continues at coordinate 540,552 of NZ_JAIWJY010000001.1, forward strand.
AATAATACTGCTAGAGTAGTTTATAATGGACGTTACATTCATGGGAATACGGATAAAGAGTTTGCTTCGGTATTAACGCATGAATTTGGTCATTGGTTAAATCTTATACACACGTTTGAAGGTGGATGTAATGATCCAAATGGAGATTATGTAGATGATACTCCAAAAGAAGATTCTAATTCAGGAGATGATGGATGTACGGTTGGAGCAAGTGATTGTGGTAATTTAATTAATTATGAAAACTACATGGGGTACGATGCTGCTGCTGGTTGTGGAAAAATGTTTACACAAGGACAAATTGATAGAATGCTTACAGCATTACAGCATCCAGCCCGTAAGCCTTTGTGGCAACCTGATAATTTAACAGATACAGGAATAAACTTAAATGGGGCATCTCTAATAGTGGATTCTACCATAGTAGAAGAAGCATTATCAAATGATGGTTCAATAGTTGATGAAACTAAAAATATATCTATAGAAGGAACGACTTTCTCAGTTTCTTCAGGAAATTTAATTTCTGGGACTCATTTTGATGCCAACCTTCCTCAAGGTTTGTCAGCTCAAATAACCGTACTTAATAATAAAACACTTAGTGTAAAGTTTACAGGACAAGCAACGAGCCATTCTAGATTAAATAATACTACAGGTTCTGTTACGTTTAAAGATGCTGCAATTTCTGGAGGAAGTTCCTCTTTAAACTCTGATAAAGTAACGTTTAGTTTTTCTTTTTATGATCCTTATAAAGTGGTATATTTTGATAACCAAGATTACATAGCTAATTCAGGAAACACATGGACGTTTTTTGCAATAGATGGCGCTAGTAGTAGTTGGTTTGGAACTTTTTATGAGAATAACTCATTAATATTAGAAACGTATAAAAAAGCACTGGTATGTCAATCGGGAACTAGAAATGTAAAACCAATTGAGCTGAATACTATAATAGACGAACAAAGTTCTTGGGTTGATGGAGGTGCGTATCCTGATTTGCATGTAATTAGAAATGCAAGTTATACCTCTTGGGATGGTAAAACTGCTTATATAGGTTTTCAATTAGAATTATACACAGGAAAAACTAATTACGGTTGGTTCAGAGTTAGTGTTAACAATGACGGCACGTCATATACGTTACTAGATTATGCATATAGTACAGAACCTTTTGGAGCAATCAAAGCTGGAAGTAAAGTGTGGGATGGAAATACAGGAGCTACTTGTAGCGATGGAATTCAAAATGGAGATGAAACTGGTGTAGACTGTGGTGGTTCTTGTGAGCCTTGTGCAGTGATATATTGTGATTCCAACGGAAAGAGTGTAAATGATGAATTCATTAGTAAAGTTGAATTAAATAGCATTATTAATAGTTCGTCAGGATCAAGTGGCGGATATGAAGATTATACACCTACAGTATCAACTAACTTATCAAAAGGAGGAGATTATACAATAACTATAACACCAAGCTGGAGTAGTACTGTTTATTCCGAAGGATATAGTGTTTGGATTGATTACAATCAAGACGGAGATTTTATAGATGCAGGTGAACAGGTTTGGAGTAAAACGGCGTCAAAAGATACTTCAGTAACAGGGCAATTTACTGTGCCTAGTTCAGCAATTTCAGGAGATACTAGAATGAGAGTGTCTATGAAATATAACAGTATACCTACGTCTTGTGAATCGTTTAGTTATGGAGAGGTAGAGGATTATAAGGTTGTTATTGGTGATGGAAACTGTAGTGATGGAATTCAGAATGGAGATGAAACAGGAGTTGACTGTGGAGGCTCTTGTGAACCTTGTAGTACAAATGATGACATTGTATATGTTGATATAGATGACCTAACGGTAACCTCAAGTGACCCTTGGAAGTTTTTTAGAATTGAAGTAGGAGACGATGCAGATTATGGTGCTTGGTATACTAATAATTCTGTGCGATTAGAAACCTACAATAAAAATATTGTTTGTGAAGGAACAACTAGTAACGTGTCTTATTTAGTAGAAGGGGTTTCTGTTGGAGCGTCAAGTAATTTTATAACAAACTCTAGCCCTTATACAATTAGCTCATCCAATTATACGTCTTGGAATGGAAAGACTGGTTTTATTGGGTTTACTTTTAAAATAAACGGAAACACACACTATGGATGGTTTCATGTTTTGGTAGCAAACGATGGGCTATCTTATACGTTGACAGATTATGCTTACAATAAAACGGCAAATTTGCCAATTACAACAGTAATAAGAAGTGGAGTTGTAGGACCTAACGACGAAAAGTCAAATAATAGTGGAGTTATCTCTGCAATACCTAATCCATTTGTATCACAAACAAAAATTGATATTTCTAGTATTATAAAAGATGGGGCTATTCGATTAGATGTGTATGATTTATTGGGAAGACATGTACATAGTAAAGATATTCAATTGCCTTCTACATTTATATTAATAGATGAAAGTATACTAAAGAAAGAAGGTATGTATTTGTTAAAGATACAATCAGGAAAACAAGTGAAAACTCTTAGTATTCTAAAAAAATAAGAAAAGAGTTTTAATTAGGGGAGTAAAAGCTGTTTGGAAAATTTTCAAACAGCTTTTTTACCACTTATTATAAGGTAACTTACTTAGGTTTGAGTTATAGTATTTAGGAACTCCAGTAACTTCTTCACCTAACCACTCAGGTTTTGTAAAACTTTCATTTTCATCTTCTAATTCAACTTCAGCAATAAGTAAGCCATTATTATCTCCTAAAAATTCATCTACTTCAAAAGTATGATTGTCAATTTTTACTAAATATCTATACTTTTCAATACTACCTTTTTCACATAAGTCAAAAAGACTTTCAGCTTCTTTTTTATCAATTTCTTTTTCCCATTCAAATCGAGTAGTTCCATTAGCATTTGATGGCCCTTTGATGGTTAAAAAACCAGTATCGTCTTTTAAACGAACTCGTACAACTCTTTCTTTATTTGAATTTAAAAAACCTTGTTTTATGTAGTTTTTTTGAAAAGCTTCTTGTTTAAATTCAGTAGATTTTACCAAGAATTTTCGCTCTATTTCTGTTGTCATGTTAAAGGAATCAATTTTACACGAATGTACTATTTTTGTTGATATTATTGGTATATCTTTGATTAATGATTTTAATAGTTAAACTTGGTTAAATGGCAGTAATTACTACAAAAGCCATTGTTTTAAGCTCTCTTAAATATGGAGATACTAGTTTGGTTGTAAAATGTTTTACTTTACAAGAAGGAGTAAAGTCGTATATGATAAAAGGAGTGCTAAAATCAAAAAAAGGAAAGTTAAAGCCTGCGCACTTTCAACCACTAACACAATTAAATCTTACTGCAAATCACAGCAATAAAAGCTCGTTACATTCTATTAAAGAAGTGCAAGTGATTCATCCGTATGAAACCATTTATACCTCTATAGTAAAACAATCAATTGTACTGTTTTTATCAGAAGTGTTATCATATATTTTACAAGAAGAGGAAGAAAATAATCCTTTATACAGTTATATTGAAACATCTTTAATTTGGTTAGATACACATGATGAGGTTGCAAACTTTCACTTACTATTTTTATTAAATTTATCTAGGTATTTAGGCTTTTATCCAGATACAACTAATATTGATAAAACCGCATTTAATTTGTTAGAAGGAAGTTTTACTGATACCGAATATGAAAAATTAACGATTTCAGGAAAAGAAATAATGCTGTTTAAAAGCTTGTTAGGCATAAATTTTGATGTGATTAACTCAATTTCTTATTCAAAAAAAGAAAGACAAATTATTCTCCGAATTATAGTTCAGTATTATGAATTACACTTGGAGGGATTTAGAAAACCTAAATCATTAGATATTTTAGAAACCGTATTTAATTAATATGAAACACAGAATTACTGTATTTTTTTTACTATTTGTTACCACAATTTTTTCTCAAACCATTACTGTTATTGATGCCGAAACAGGTAAGCCTGTGGAGGCTGTTGCTGTTTTCAATAAAGATAAAACAACATCGGCGGTAAGTGATGAATTAGGAAAAATTGATATTTCTGACTTTAAGAAAAATGAGTTGCTTACGTTTACCCATGTGTCATATGCTCAGTATCAAGAAAAAAAATCAGTAATAAAAAAGAATAATTACCATGTTTATTTATCAAAAAACTCAGAACAATTAGATGAGGTAGTTGTCTCTGTTTTTAAAAACAGAGAAAAAACTAATCGTATTGCAGAACAAATTGCGGTAGTGTCTTCAAAAGAAATAGAGAAATTATCACCACAAACATCAGCAGATTTATTAGCGAGTGTTCCGGGGATAAAAGTTCAGAAATCACAGTTCGGAGGAGGAAGTCCTGTTTTACGTGGAATGGAAAGTAACCGAGTTCTTTTGGTAGTTGACGGTGTTCGTATGAACAATGCAATTTATAGAAAAGGACACTTACAAAACTCAATAACAGTAGCTCCAAATTTATTAGACAGAACAGAAGTTGTTTTTGGTCCGTCGTCAGTAATTTATGGTTCTGATGCATTAGGTGGGGTTATTCACTATTATACTAAAACCCCAAAACTATCGGAAAAGGGAAGTGAAATAAAAGGAAATACATTTTTGCGATATAGTTCAGCAAATAATGAAGTAACCAATGTGGTTTCTGCTGAATTAAGATTTAAAAAATGGGCATCTTTTACAAGTATAGCTCATAGTAATTTTGGAGACTTAAAGATGGGAGAAAATCGTTCTCATGGCTTTGATAATTGGGGAAAGGTTCCTTATTATTCCAATAACACAAACACTTTTTATAGTGATACGCCAGTTGCTAACTCTGACCAAAATTTACAAAGAAATACAGGTTACAGTCAAACAGATGTATTGCAAAAGTTTTATGTGCCTTTTTCAAAAAATACAGATTTTAAATTCAATATTCAATATTCAACTTCTTCTGATATACCTCGTTTTGATAAGTTAAATGAATTGAAAAATGGAAGTTTAAAATTTGCTGAATGGTATTACGGACCTCAAGAACGTTTGTTGATTTCTCCGCAGTTAATTATCAACCCAAAGAAAAAGTGGATGGATAATGGAACCATCACTTTAGCTTATCAAAATATAAAAGAAAGTCGTATTCAACGAAAGTTTGGAAGCCTAGATAGATCTTACAGAAAAGAAAGTGTGGATGCTTTTAGTTTGAATGGAGATTTTACAGTACCGTTAGCAGAAAATAGAAATTTAGGATATGGAATTGAAGTAACTTACAATGATGTGGAATCTAATTCTTACGGAAAAACGTTACGAGTTAATGATAATAACATAATTGGCTTTGATGGAGATTTTACAGTACAGTCGCGTTACCCTGATGGAGGAAGTAGTTATTTGAGCTCTGCTTTTTATGTAGATTACCGTCAAGATATTAATAGCAAATCAACATTAAACACAGGAATTAGAGGAACAAATACAGTATTGAAAGCAAAGTGGTTGGACGAAACTTTTATTGATATTCCTCAAAATGATATTCAGTTAGATAATCAATCATTAACAGCAACTATAGGGTATGTATACAAGCCTAATAAAACATGGCAGTTAAATACAGTATTATCTTCTGGTTTTAGATCACCAAACATTGATGATGTAGGAAAGATAAGAGAGAAGAACGGAAAAGTAACTATACCAAATATTAGTTTAAAACCAGAACATGCATATAATGTTGAAATAGGTGCTCAAAAATATTTTAATAATAGAAAATTTAGAGTTGGGGCAAATGTGTATTATACTTTATTGAATAACTACATTTATAGAGAGAGTTTTGAGCTGAATGGAAGCTCAACTATCGAATATGATGGAGAAGACGGAGCCATTGTTGCTAATGTAAATAAAGGAACAGCATATGTTACTGGTGCCACAGTAAGTTATCAAGGTAAACTACATAGAAACTGGAATACTTCTGGGTTTGTTACTTATACTTATGGTAAAACTTATGATACTAACGAACCAATGTCGTCTATTCCACCGTTATTTGGTCGTTTTGATTTAAGTTATGTAAATAACAAGTTTGAAGGTGGAGCTAACTTAGTTTTTAATGCAAAGAAAGATATTTCAGATTATAATATAACTGAAGGTATTGATAACCATGAACAAACACCAATTGTTAACGCGAATGCTACTGAAGATATAGATAAATACTACGGAAGTCCTAGTTGGATGACTGTTGGATTATACGGTAAATTCCAGTTCACAAAAAACATAGCTTTACAAGCACAATTGTCTAACTTATTTGATGAACATTATAAGGAATTTGCTTCTGGAGTTTCGGCTGCAGGACGTAATATTTCAGTATCTTTGCTAACCAATTTTTAAGTAAAAAATCAATGATTAATTTTTTTAAGTTAGTAAGTTTATTAGAAGGAATATCTTATATTTTATTACTTTTTATAGCAGTGCCAATAAAATACTTACAAGGAAATCCAGAGTATGTAAAAATGCTAGGTATGCCTCACGGATTGTTATTTGTAGGATACATAGTGTTAGCAATCATGTTAAAGTATGAGCTAAACTGGAACGGTAAAACTTTCGGAATTGTTTGTTTACTTTCTATCTTACCTTTCGGAACATTTTTTGTCGGAAAATATCTTAAACAAGAAACCGTATAACAATGGGGTAACGTTCTCATGTAGCAATGTATAAATGTAAAATTGAGACATTTTCAAATTGCTACATTGAATATCATCCTCCGCTAACTGGAGGAATAATTGCGATTACATCATTTTCTTTTATGAGTATATCGTCTGTAGCGTAACTTTCGTTAATAGCCACAGCATACGAACTCATTTTTTGTAGCTCAGGGAATTCTGCTACAAGAAATTCTTTAAAGCTAGCAACAGTAATTTTGTTAGGAAGTTCAATTTCTAATGAAGAACTATCAACTAAATCTGTTGCCATGCCGAAAAATAGAATGCTTATTTTCATATAACAAATCTACAATTTTATACCGAAAACAACTCTGTTTTCATGTTTTCCGTTAAAGTAAGAGCGAGCAAAATCTACACGTAAAAAACGCCATTTTCCAATACCAACATTATCTAAACCAATAGCAAATTCAGAATAAGGTTTATTACCCGCAGTAAATAATCCTTTTGCTCCAGTAACTAGATGAAAGTTGAGTTTGTTTAACAAAGGAACCTTGCTTAATAATGCTCCTTTAAAGTTATATTCTCCATGGAGCTCAGCGTATTTATCATTAGAGCTTAACTTATAATACGGTAGCATGTAAAAGTTGTCCAAATAGTTGTCTTTTGGAGCTATTAACAAGCGATTTCCGTTAAAATGAGCATAATCTATAAAAGGAATGTCTTTTTTCTCTAAAAACATACCTCCTTTCGCTTTGTATGCAAATTCACCCCAGTTGCCTAAATTTATTTGTTGATACAATTGAGAAAAAAACACATCAGAATTCCACTCAGAATTTCCTGATCCGAAGTTTTTTTGATAGCCAATGTATAGTGATGGGTACTTACGACTAGGAATGTTGTATTTTCCATCAGGATATGATAAATATTTTTGTCCAAAATTAATGTTCGCTCCTAAAGAAAAAATCCACATTTGATGAGGTGTAAAACCTGTTGAAAAATCGGCAGGGTTCTGCGGATTGTTGGAGGTATAATCTATATCATCTTGTGGAAACATTACATAATTAGTCGTGTTAAATAATGGTTTTCTATCTGCAAACTCCAAAGAAGAAAACATACGTATTCCATTTGTTACTTCTTGAGAAAAGGATGCTTTGGCAAATGCCTTTTCATATATTTTCAAATAGTTTCTTTCAAATCCAATAGAACTTATTGTGTTCCAAAACTTAGAAATAGGCTGTTTTGGGTTAAATTGTGGTGTGGCAATTCCTCCAGAAATTGTTAAAACAGGTCGTGTAGTATTGTTCCAACGATAGTTAAAGTTGGCTGTAGGACGCACTTTTTTCTCTGAAAAACCATAATTAATATCAGTCTCAATACTAAAACGTTTTCCTTTTTTGTTAAGTGATTTTCGGTAATTAACACCTAAAGAAGAGTTCCATCCTTGTACCGTATTAAAGTTAAGATTTTCAATAGGAGAAGAAGTGCTTATTGACCACTTGTTATAAGAGTCTTGATAAGTGTAACCAGAAAGAATATCCAACGGTTTAAACTTATTGTTTTTTATATCAATCGAATCTAAATATTTCTTCGATTTTCGAATAGTTTTTATGCTGTCTTTTAATTTGTAATCCGATATTTCTTCAGAAGTTAAAGTTACAGGGCGAATTTCATTCCAATATACTGAATCCTTTTCAGCAGCATTTTCAGCAAATGAAAGAACCTCGTTACCAAAAGAGTTTTTAGTAAAACTAGGATTAAAATTATAGTTAGAATAAGCAGCAGAAAAGCGTCCGTTAAAATGAAACCCAAATAACCCAGCTTTAAAATCTATGGTTTGTGTAACGGGCACCCAAGCTTTGTTTTTAGCAGAGAAATTATAGTTTTGTTTGATATGTAGAGAATCTACAATAGGCAAGCTTATTTGTGCGCCAGTAACAATAACATCCGCACCATAAATAGCCCAATCATCTTCAACTATATAGATGAATCCACTAAAAACCCGATCGTTTTTACGTTTTGGTAAAAGTTGAATTTTGTTAATTAGTGTTCCGTTTTTATCATAAAAAACACCTGTTAGTTTATAGTTGTAATAACCAAAAGCGCCATTTGCAATAGGAGAAATAACTTTAACATCAGCCAAATCAAAAGAATTTTCATAAAAGTTAAAGTTTACTTCTTCTGCTTGATTAAAACTAATACCGTTGTCTTGTCCGCTAACTTTTGAAGCTATAATATGTTCTTTAAAGTTTTTAGGTCTTTTTTGGAAAGCGATTTTCGACACAGTTTCAGAAAGGTATACCACACCACTTCGGGTAGAATCCAATCCACCGCCCATATCACCAATGTCTTGTCCTAAAAACTTCTTCGGTAAATCTTTTACCTTAAATAAACCACGAGAGTAAAAATCGGCAGTATACTCAGCAAACTTATCTGTGTTTTTAGCTTTATTAGCAATAGCGTTTCTAATAATTTTGTTAGCAGGGTTTTCTTCAGAAGAAACAACCACTTCATCTAAGGTGACCTCTTCTTCAGCCAAAACAACATTTAGTATAAAAGGAAAAGAGTTGATTTCAACCGTTTTTTTAATAGTTTTATAACCTAACATTTGAAATATTACAGTGTGCTGTCCTATTGAGTTAAAGGCTAACTCATAGTCGCCATTTGTATTGGTTGTGGTACCTGTAATAGTGTTTTCTAAATATACACTTACAAAAGAAATAGGTTGGTTTTTAGTATTGGTTACCTTTCCTGTAATTTGAGAAAAGGTTATTGAAGAGCATATTAAAAATAATAATGTAGTTATATTTTTCATAGTCAGTTAGTTGTTGGTAACAAACATAAAAGAAGAACTTTGTAAAGTGTATTTAAGAAGTGTTAAATAACTTACAAAGTTCTCTTAATATAATGTAAGACTACGAAAAATAAAAAATGTTACAAAAGACTATTTAACAGTGTCTTTTTGTTGTTTTTTCTTCTTTTTTCCGAATAAACCACCTAAAACATCCGTTACTTTTTTAACGGTTTCTTCCTTTTCGTTGGTTGTGCTAGTACTATCTTTCTTCTTATTTCCTAATAATCCACCTATAGCATTGTTAACCAGTTTGTCTTTTTGTTGCTGAACTAATTGCTGACTCAACTTAGTAACTGATGATGACAAATCTGTTTTTACAGAAGGATTAGTCATGTTTCCAGCAATACTTGCGGTAACAGGAACAGTAATGTTTTGTTGTTCTTTAGCGCTTAATTTAGAAAGTAGTCCTTGTGCTTCATTACCTAAATATTTTGCAGGAACATTCAACGTAACATTATAGTTCATTGTTTTATCAAAACCATGGCTACCACCAACAGTAATACCAATATCATTATATTTTAAATCAAATGGTTTTACCACCACTTTACCGTCTTTAAAAGACAGGTGTGTTTTAATATCAGATAAATCTAGTTTTGACAAATCCATAAAAGATAACTTATCATTTAATAAACTTAAAGCTTTCGTTTTTTGTGGATTGATACTAGTTGTTAATAATTCAGCAAGTGCTTTACCAGAAACAGAAGCTAAGTTAGGAGTAAAATCATCATTTAAACTCCCCGCTAAGTCAATGTCAGAATTTAATTTACCGTTCATAGCACCAGCAATAGGACTTATTGATTGTAATAACTCTAAACTAGTAAACGATTGAGCAATATCAAAAGATTTAATACCTAATTTCATATCGAAAGTAGGTTTCTTTTGTTGTGTGTTAACCTCTCCGTTTAAAGCAATTTGACCATTAAAAATACCAGCATTCATATTTTGTAATATGGCTTTTTCATCTTTTAAAAGAAGCGTACCTCTTACATTTTGTAGGGTTAAATTATCGTAATATACAGTTTTAGCGTTTGCAGAAACGGCACAGTCTAAAAATGCAGGAATCTTTAAAGATTCCGTTGGTGCATCTTTTTTAGAATCACTTTCTTTATTTTCAATAGCTTCAGGGTTTTCTTGCATGAAATCACTAACATAAAACTTGTTAGAATTTAACTTGAAGTTCCCTTGTAACTTTTTATCTGAAAGTAAAAACCCTAGTAAATTTTTAAGTGTTCCAGTAGCATTTAAATCACTTTTCCCAGTAGTAGCATCAAACTTAGTTAAGCTAACGGTACCTGGTGTAAAGTTGACAATTGTATTTTTAATATGAAGTGGATTAACAACATCTTCTGAAGAAAAAACAAAGTCACTTACCTCCATTTTTCCGTTATTTTTTATACGACTTAAAGTATTGTTTTCAATAGCTTTCATGTCAAATTCTGTGCGTAAATCGGCTTTTAAAATCCCACTTAACTCATTTTCTAAATCAATAGGATACGCTTTGTTTATGTTAGCTAGGTTTAAAACGCCTTTTAAACTAGCATTTATTTTAGGGTTGGTAGTTAGGTTATAAATATTTCCTTTTCCAGAAAAAGTATCTTGATCAACTTTAAAAGAAAGACCATTAATAGTAACGAACGTATTTTCGGTTTTACCAGTAGTGTTTTTTATTTGTGCGTCAATATTAATGTTTTGAACACTTTTAGGTAAGTCAGGATATTTAAATGAAGCGTTATTTGACTTCATAGAAATATCTAACTTAGGAATATGATTATCGTCAATAATTCCATTTACTTTTCCGTTTACGCTGAAATTACCTGTGGTACTTACACCGGCAATACTTTTAGTGTAGGCTTCAGGAATTAACCCTAAGAAGTTTTTAAAGTCAGACGAAGGAGTCTTAAAGTTAATGTCAACTTCTTGGTTTTTTTCGTTTATTTGAACAAAACCATCAAATACCAATGGAAGGTTATTTAACTTAGCTTCATTTTTTAAGAAAGAAAACTTCATGTTAGTTAAGTCCATTCCCAAAATAGCATCTAACTCTATTTTTTGATTCTTAGCATAAGAATTACCGTCCATTCCAAAAGAAACTAAAGTTGATGTTTGTGTGTCTAGTTCTGTATTAGACTGAGAGAAATCACCACTTCCACTATGATTTAATTCGGTTAGTTCAAGGTTTAATTTACCTTGCTCATCATTGTATTTTATTGTAGCATTGTTAATAGCGTATGAATTAATAGATAGCCCGAAAGTAGATGGTTCTTCATCTTTTGTGTCTTCTGTTTCAGAAGGTTTAGCAATATCATAATTGGCATTTCCTTTTTTATCAACTAATACATTTACTAAAGCATCATCGATAGTAAATGATTTGATGTTTAGCTGCTCGGATGAAGCCTTAAAAAGCTCTGTAAGTTTTAATGCTAAATTTACCTCTTTGGCATATACTAAAGTATCACCTTCAAAAGGAGCATTATTAATAACCGTTAGGTTAGATAATTGAACTGATGCATTTGGGAAATTTCTAAGTAAGCTTAAGCTAGAATCGCTAAAATCAACTTTGGCGTTTACGTTGTTGTTAATGGTAGTTTTTACCAAGTTCATCACTTTATCTTGAAATAGTAGGGGAATACTAACCAAAAGGATGAAGAAAAAAACTACAATACCTAATAATATCTTATATATCTTTTTCATTATGAATAAAGTTTGTCATGTAATACTAACGAACAAATTTCAACATTTATTTGTAAATAGAAAGTGAATAAAATTATAATTTTTCTTTTGGTAATTTTGCGCTGTTAAAAACACGTATTTTGAATAAGAAACAGCAATACTCAAATTTTATAAAAACACAAGCAAAACGTTTGGGTTTTTTAGGTTGTGGTATTGCAAAAGCTGACTTTTTAGAAGAAGAAGCACCTCGTTTAGAAAAATGGTTACAAAATGGGTATCATGGTGAAATGCATTATATGGAAAATCATTTTGATAAACGTTTAGACCCTCGTTTATTGGTTGATGGAGCAAAATCAGTAATTTCTTTGTCGTACAACTATTTTCCTTCGGAAGTTCAGCAAGAAGGAAGTTATAAGATTTCGAAATATGCTTACGGTCAAGATTATCATCATATTATAAAAGGAAAATTACGTGAATTGTTACAGTTAATAAATGATGAAATAGGAGAAGTCTCTGGTCGTTGTTTTGTAGACTCAGCACCTGTTTTGGAACGAGCATGGGCGCAAAAGTCAGGACTGGGTTGGAATGGAAAACATTCGTTGTTAATTCAAAAACAACAAGGGACGTTTTTCTTTTTAGCTGAATTAATTATCGATTTAGAATTAGAATATGATAAACCTTTTAAGACAGACCATTGTGGTAGCTGTACTCGTTGTATTGATGCGTGTCCAACACAAGCTATTTTACCTAACAATACGGTTGATGGTAGTAAATGTATTTCGTACTTAACAATTGAGTTAAAAGATGCAATTCCGTCAGAATTTAAAGGAGAAATGCAAGATTGGATGTTTGGTTGTGATGTGTGTCAAGATGTTTGTCCGTGGAATCGTTTTTCACAACCACATGAAGAAAGTCTATTTTCACCTCAAGAAAACTTGTTACAAATGAATAAACGTGACTGGCAAGAATTAACACAAGAAACCTTTAGTAAAGTGTTCAAAAAATCGGCAGTTAAGCGTACTAAGTTTTCAGGATTATTAAGAAATATTGATTTTATAAAACAATAAAACCGCTTTTAAAAGCGGTTTTATTTATGTTTTTTGAAAAATTATTTAGGGTTTGTTTCTCCGAAGAAGAACCAATTAAGTCCCTTTTTAATCATTCCGCTTTCTTTTGCAGGAGTTTCTTTCTTGTCAGCCTCTTTTGTGTCAGCACTTTCTCCTTCAAATAAGTTTACAACAAATTCATCATATGAAGAGTTAACTTCTTCTTGTAAATATGAATTAAAATATAATTCACTAGCCTTTTCACCTTTAATTTTTTCAATTTCTAATAACGTTTTGTATAAAGGCTCTATTTTTTTTACAACATTTTCAGGTAAAGATTTTCTTCTTCCTGTATACCCAGTGATTTTTCCGTTATCATCTTTTTCTACATCAAAATCAGTAATAACCCAGTAGTATCTACCTGTTCTTGTTAAGTTTTTAACAATAGCATGGAAGTTGTTTCCTTGTTTAAGGTTGTCCCATAATACTTTAAAAACTACTTTAGGCATATCAGGATGCCTAATCACGTTGTGAGGTTCTCCAATAAGTTCTATTTTATTGTATTCCGAAGCTTCTTCAAAAGTATCGTTCATGTATAAAATAGTTCCAGCAGGGTCTGTTTTACTAATAATTGTTTTAGACTTGTCCCATTTTACTTCCTCATCTATAACTTTGGAAGGTCTTAGAGCATTGTTTGTGTGCATTTTTTTTGTTTTAATAGTTATTCGGGGTGGTTTACTTAAAAATAATCAGCAAATATAAGGTTTTTGGAGCAGGAGGATGTTTTGATTTAGGTTTTAGTTAGGTTAAAAACTGTAAAAAAGAAGTAATTTTTATTTAATCTAAAATACTGGTTTTTAAGTGATTGTATTGTGTTGTTTTTTGCTTAAAAATAATAGGATAGTGTTATTTTTTAAAAGAAAGTATCATGTAGACCTTTATTTTAAAATAAAATAGGGTTGAAACAAGTGTTTCAACCCTATTTAAAAGTTCTTTAAGAGGATTATTTAGGGGAAATAATAAATTTTATGTTGGATTTGTTTCTCCAAAGAAGAACCAATTCAAACCTTTCTTTAAAGGATTTGTTTCGTTTTTAACTTTTTCAGCTTCTTCTTTAGAAAGTTCTTCGTTAAAAAGATCAACCACAAATTCATTATAAGTTTTACCAACTTCTTCTTTTAAGTAGGCATCAAAATACATTTCACTTGCTTTCTCACCTTTTAGTTTTTCAATATCTAAAAGTGTTTTATATATAGGCTCAATCTTTTTTACAACTCCATCTGGAACAGCTTTTCTTCTAGCTGTATATCCAACAATTTTACCATCCTCATCCTTATCAATAGTAAAATCGGTAATAACCCAGTAATATCTACCTGTTCTTGTTAGGTTTTTAACAATAGCATGGAAGTTTTCGCCTTTTTTAAGGGCATCCCACAATACTTTAAAAGCTATTTTAGGCATGTCTGGATGACGAATAATGTTATGAGGCTCACCAACTAACTCAATAGTACTATACTCACAGGTGTTAGAAAAAACATCGTTAGCATATAAAATAGTTCCATAAATATCAGTTTTACTTACAATAGTTTTTGTTTTGTCCCATTGTACTTCTTCGTCAATAATGTGTCTTTGTGTAGTTTCCATTTTTTATTTGGTTTAAGGTTAGAGCAAAATTCAGGAAATTTTTAAAGACGAAATATGACTTTTATCAGGTTACAAATTCTTTTTACTTCATAACAAAATGTATATTTGTAAGTTCAAACAAACAAGAACGAACCTATGAGAGATTCTAGAAAAAGGCATGAAGCACTACTTTATCATGCTAAGCCGAAGCCGGGAAAAATAGCAGTAGTACCTACCAAAAAATATGCAACTCAACACGATCTATCGTTAGCATATTCACCAGGAGTAGCAGAGCCTTGTTTAGAAATAGCTAAAGACAAAAACAACGTTTATAAATATACATCAAAAAGCAACTTAGTAGCTGTTATTTCAAATGGAACAGCGGTTTTAGGACTAGGAGATATTGGTCCTGAAGCATCTAAACCAGTAATGGAAGGTAAAGGACTGCTATTTAAAATTTTTGCGGATATTGATGTTTTTGATATTGAAGTAGATGCTACAGATGTAGATAAATTTGTGGAAACTGTTAAGGCTATAGCTCCAACTTTTGGAGGGATTAACTTAGAAGATATTAAAGCACCTGAAGCGTTTGAAATAGAGAGGAGATTAAAAGAGGAATTAGACATTCCTGTAATGCACGATGATCAACATGGTACAGCAATTATTTCTGCCGCAGCCTTAAAAAATGCATTAGAAATTAATGAAAAGGATATTAAGGATGTAAAGATTGTTGTTAATGGAGCAGGAGCTGCAGCAATTTCATGTACACGTTTATATCTAGCCTTAGGAGCGAGTCGAGAAAACGTAATTATGTGTGATAGTAAAGGTGTTATCAGAAAAGATAGAGATAACCTAACATCACAAAAAGCGGAATTTGCTACAGATCAAGATGTAAATACTTTAGAAGAAGCAATGTTAAATGCCGATGTGTTTATTGGTTTGTCAAAAGGAAATGTGGTATCTCCTGAGATGTTGTTGTCAATGGCGAAAAACCCTATTGTCTTTGCAATGGCTAATCCAGAACCAGAAATTGAATATGATTTAGCAATTGCGACAAGAGACGATATTATAATGGCAACCGGAAGGTCAGACCATCCTAACCAAGTGAATAATGTATTAGGTTTTCCTTTTATTTTCCGTGGAGCGTTAGATGTTCGTGCTAAGAAGATTAATGAAGAAATGAAAATGGCAGCGGTACATGCATTAGCAGATTTAGCGAAGCAATCTGTACCAGAGCAAGTAAATATTGTATACGATGAAGTAAGCCTTTCTTTTGGAAAAGAATATATTATTCCAAAACCGTTTGACCCAAGATTAATCTATGAAATTCCACCAGCAATTGCAAAAGCAGCGATGGATTCAGGTGTAGCTCAGGAACCAATTGATGACTGGGATAAGTACCGTGAAGAGTTGATGGATCGTTCAGGAACAGGAAGTAAAGAAGTACGATTACTACACAATAGAGCTAAAAAGAACCCTAAGAGGTTAGTGTTTGCTGAAGCAGATCATTTAGATGTATTAAAAGCAGCACAGAGAGTGTATGAAGAAAAAATTGGAAAACCGATTTTATTAGGAAGAAGAGAAATTATTTTAGAGTTGAAAACAGAGTTAGGATTTGATGCTGATGTACCGATTATTGATCCTAAAACTGATGAAGAGGAAGAAAGAAGAAACCGATATGCTGAAATATTTTGGAAATCAAGGCAGCGTAAAGGGGTTACCTTTTTAGAAGCTCAAAAATGGATGCGTGAACGTAATTATTTTGCGGCAATGATGGTTAATTCTGGTGAGGCAGATGCGTTAATTACAGGATATTCAAGACCATATCCTTCTGTAGTGAAGCCAATGTTAGAATTGATTGAAAAAGATCAAGGAGTAACAAGGGTTGCGGCAACAAACATGATGTTAACAAAGCAAGGACCTATGTTCTTAGCAGATACCACAATTAATATTAATCCAACGGCAAAAGATTTAGCTAAAATTACACAGTTAACATCTGTATTAGCTAAAATGTTTGGAATGAAACCAAATGTTGCAATGTTAGGGTTTTCAAATTTTGGATCATCAAAAGCCGAAAGTTCAACTAAGATTAGAGAAGCAGTTTCTTACATTCACCGCCATTATCCTAATGTTGTGGTAGATGGGGAGTTGCAAGCAGATTTTGCTTTGAATCCAGAATTATTAGCAAAAGAATTTCCATTCTCTAAATTAAATGGTAAAAGAGCAAATGTGTTAATTTTCCCTAATTTAGAGTCAGCCAACATAACTTATAAGTTAATGAAAGCTGTTGATGAAGTAGAAACTATAGGGCCTATTTTATTAGGAATGAGCAAGCCAGTACACATCTTGCAATTGGGGGCAAGTGTAGATGAAATGGTAAATATGGCTGCAGTAGCAGTTGTAGATGCTCAAAACAAGGAAATGAAAGCTAAAAACAAAGTTTCTCAATAGGTTAAGAGAAATTTTTTTAAAAGATAATTTTGTCTATTTTAGACAAATAGAAAAAATAGCTGGATGATAACACAAATAAGGGGAAAACTTGTGGAAAAAAATCCTACATACGCTGTTGTAGATTGCAATGGAGTAGGATACTTAATGCATATTTCTTTAAACACATATTCATCATTACCAAACGATGAATATGTGTTGTTGTATACACACTTATCTATTAGAGAAGATGCTCATACTTTATATGGGTTTTCAACAAAAATTGAACGAGAAGTTTTTAGGTTACTAACTTCGGTTTCAGGTGTAGGTCCAAGTACTGCACGAACAATGCTTTCTTCAATGACTTCACAAGAAGTCTCGCAAGCAATAGCTTCTGAAAATGTAAAACTGATTCAAACAGTTAAAGGTATTGGAGCTAAAACTGCACAACGAGTTATTGTTGATTTAAAAGATAAGGTATTAAAAACCTTTGACGTTGACGAAGTTTCTGTGGTACAGAACAATACAAATAAAGAAGAAGCGTTATCTGCTTTAGAGGTTCTTGGGTTTGCAAGAAAGCAAGCTGACAAGGTAATAGGGAATATATTAAAAGAAACACCTGATGCAAGTGTTGAAAAACTTATAAAACAGGCGTTAAAAAACTTATAAAAAAGGTTGGAAAAAGCAGTTATGAATAGATTACTTACGGTGCTTACTGTTTTAGTAAGTGTTGTTTCGTTTTCACAAAATACTCAAAAAGATAGCACTAACGCTGTTAAAAAAGATACTGTAACTCCCCTTAAATATAATTTTAAATACAATCAAAACGGAACACTTTACTTAAATAACCCTACTCAAAAAGTAGTTACTTATGACAAGGCGTTAAATAAATTTATGATTGTTGAAAAAATAGGAGACTACTATGTAGGTACACCTATTTTTATGACTCCTAAAGAGTATAATGAGTACCGTTTAAAAAATGATTTAAAAGATTACTTCAAAGAAAAAGTAGATGCTACCAATCCTAAAAAGAAAGGAAACGAAGCAGCACGTAAAAATTTATTACCTAAATACTATGTAAACTCTAAGTTTTTTGAATCCGTTTTTGGAGGTAACACTGTTGAGGTAAACCCAACAGGGCAGATTAATATTAAACTTGGAGGAGTATATCAAAATAATGAAAACCCTCAAATTTCTGTAGAGAATCAAAGCAGTTTTACATTTGATTTTGATCAACAAATTAGTGCAAGCTTACAGGCTAAAGTAGGTAAACGATTAACAGTAACAGCAAACTATGATACCCAATCAACTTTCGATTTTCAAAATATTATAAAGCTAGAATATACTCCTACTGAAGATGATATTATTAGAAATATAGAGGCGGGTAATATTAGTATGCCAATTAAAAACTCGCTTATTAATGGAGCACAATCGTTATTTGGGGTAAAAACAGAATTACAGTTCGGTAAAACATATGTAACTGCTGCTTTTTCGCAACAAAATTCACAATCAAAAACAGTAGTAGCAGAAGGGGGGGCAACAATTGAACCATTTGAATTAAGAGCTTCAGATTATGACAATGATCGACACTTCTTTTTATCACAATACTTTAGAGAAAATTATAAAGAGGCTTTAGAGAATTATCCATTAATTAATAGCCCTATAAATATAACAAGAGTTGAAGTTTGGGTAACTAATAGAAACCAAAATGTAAGCGATTATCGTAGTATTGTAGCTCTTGCCGATTTAGGAGAATCAGAAGATGCAAATGAGGTAAATCCAGCTGAAATAACAACAACACCAGGAGCCATATCTGTTAACTCTGAAATTATACCATATAATGGAGTGAATAACTTAAGTTCATTACTAGCTGCAAACTCAGGAGGAATTAGAGATGTAGCAACTATTGATGCTGCTATTAACGGTATAGGAGTACCAGCACAACAAGGATTTAACTACACATATTTGCAAAATGCTCGTAGATTACAACCCAACGAATTTAAATTGCACTCACAATTAGGTTTTATCTCTTTAAACAGAAGGTTAAACGATGGAGAAGTTTTAGCGGTAGCTTTTGAGTATACTGTAGTTGGAGCTTCTAATGGAGAAACAGTATTTAAAGTAGGAGAGTTTTCAAACGATGGAGTTGTAGCACCAGCAAATATTGCAGTTAAGTTATTAAGAAGTGAAATATTAAATACAACAAGGCCAGGAGATGATACAGAAGCTTTTCCAACTTGGAGGCTGATGATGAAAAACGTATACGCTTTAGGGGCTTTTCCATTACAGCGCGATGGATTTCGTTTTGAGTTATTGTATCGTGATGACGAAACTGGTACGTTACAAAATACTCTGCAAAAAGCACAAACGCCGGGGGTAACAGACAAGCCATTATTACGTATTTTAAACTTAGATAAATTAGACCAAAGTGAATATGCAGTTCCCAATGGAGATGGTTTCTTTGATTATGTTGAGGGAATTACAGTAAATTCTGAAAGAGGTTATATTCTATTTCCAGAGCCAGAGCCATTTGGTAATGATTTAAAAGATGAACTTACCAATCCAGCAGATCAAGATAAATATGTGTTTGAAGAGTTGTATTTAACTACAAAAATTCAAGCAAAAAATGAGTATCAGAATTTAGATAAATTCTTCTTAAAAGGGTATTTTAAGTCAGAAACTAGTAGAGGAATTTCTCTTGGAGCTTTTAATGTACCTAGAGGTTCGGTGAGAGTTACTGCTGGAGGAAGACAATTGGTTGAAGGAATAGATTATGTGGTAGATTATCAGTTAGGTCGTGTACAAATTTTAGACCCGGGCTTAGAAGCATCTGGAATACCAATTAATGCATCTGTAGAAAACAATACATTTTTTAATCAGCAAAGAAAAACATTTATAGGAATAGATGTTGAACACCGTTTTTCTGAAGATTTTATTTTAGGTGGAACTTTTTTAAATGTTAGTGAAAAACCAATTACGCCAAAAGTTAATTTAGGAGGAGAACCTATAGATAATATCATGTTAGGTTTAAACTTAGATTACTCTTCTGAAGTACCATATTTAACAAAACTAGCAAATAAATTACCTTTCGTTGAAACTGAAGCTCCGTCGAATGTTTCGGTTAGAGCAGATATGGCTTATTTATTACCAGGATCTCCTAGTGGAATTAATGTAGATGGTACTGCAACTTCGTATTTAGATGATTTTGAAGCTTCACAAATTCCCATCAATTTAAATTCACCACAACAATGGTTTTTGGCAAGTACACCAGAATCACAAGGGTTTGATGGAGGGACCTTTGGTTTAGAGTACAATTATAAAAGAGGAAAATTAGCTTGGTATAATATTGATCAACTATTTTATGGTAGTGGAAATAGACCAGATAATATTGATGAAAATGAACTGTCTAGAGACGAGGTACGTCAAATTCGCTATAATGAATTATTTCCGAATACAGATCTTGATATTACGCAGCAAAATTTAGTTAGAACCTTAGATTTAGCTTATTACCCAGCAGAAAGAGGTCCGTATAACTATAATGAGAATGCAAATATTGTTACAGCAGAGGAGCGTTGGGGAGGTATTATGCGATCGTTAACTACAAACAATTTTGAACAAGCAAATGTTGAGTATATCCAGTTTTGGTTAATGGATCCGTATGAAAATTACTCAATTACAACTGAAGAAGGTCTACCAGCTGGAATTAATCCAAATGATCCAACAAACCAAGTAGGTAAATTATTCATTAATTTAGGTAATGTTTCTGAAGATATATTAAAAGATGGTAGAAAGCAGTATGAAAACGGACTACCTGCTGATGGACAAAAGGCAGACGGAGGTAACATTCAAACATCTATTTGGGGAGATACACCTATAAACCCTTCTATTTTGTATGCTTTTGACTCTAGTAATGATGCAAGAACAAATCAAGATATTGGTTTAGATGGATTAAACGATGAGGAGGAAAGAGCAAAGTACCCTGCATTTGCAGGATTAGATGACCCTGCTGGAGATAACTTCCAGTTTTTCAGAGGTGGAGCTATTGAAAGTACCAACCCATCAGTTTTATCTAGATATAAAAACTTTAACGGAACTGAAGGTAACTCACCCACAGCAAGTCAATCAGGAGAATCTTATCCGACATCATCTACCACTTACCCAGATACAGAAGATATTAATAAGGATCAAACAATGAATCCTGTAAATAGTTACTTTGAGTATGAGGTTTCTTTAAATAAAACAGATTTAGTATTAGGACAAAATCATATTATTGATGTTAAAACACAAAATGTAACACTTTTAAACGGAGCAACAAGAAGCACTAAATGGTATCAATTTAGAATACCAGTTAGAAATGTTACTGATGCTCAGAAAATTAATGGAATTACAGATTTTAATAGTATCCGTTTTATACGAATGTTTTTAACACAATTCAAAATGCCAGTAGTATTACGTTTTGGAGAATTAGAATTGGTAAGAGGAGACTGGAGACGTTACACAAAAACATTACCAGATACAAGTATTCCTTCTGAGGATTTAGACGCAGATGAATTAAACAAGTTTGAGGTAGGTGTAGTAAGTATTGAGCAAAATCAAGATCGTTATAAGTTACCACCAGGAATTCAAAGAGAACGTTTACAAGGAACAAATAGAATTCAACGTCAAAATGAGCAATCAGTAACTTTAAAGGTAACTGACTTAGAAGCAGATGAAGTAAGGACGATTTATAAAAATATTAGTATTGATATGCGTAGGTATAAAAAACTACGTATGTTTTTACATGCTGAAAACCAAAATAGCGCAACAGGAGCTAATGATGATGAAATGGTTGCTATTATACGTTTAGGTACAGATTTAAACGATAACTATTACCAAGTAGAAAAGCCATTAAAAATATCTACATCAAATGCATCATCTTTAGATGTTTGGCCTAAAGAAAATAATTTAGATATTCCGTTAGAAGAATTAGCTAACTTAAAAATTGAAAGACCTACGGGCAGTAATCTTACTGATGTATATTCGTCAACAAGTTCTAATGGGTTAAAAATTTCTGTAAGAGGTAATCCAACATTAGCACAAGTAAGAACTGTAATGTTAGGGGTGAAAAATACTGTAGCCGATGACAAAACTGTTGAAGTTTGGTTTAATGAATTACGTGCTGTTGGTTTTGATAATAAAGGAGGATGGGCAGCTGTGGTAAATGCAGATGCTAATATGGCCGATGTGATGGATGTGTCTTTAGCAGGAAGAATGTCAACTATAGGTTTTGGTAATGTAGAAGACCGTGTACAACAAAGAAGTATTGAAGAAATAAAACAATATAGCGTAGCTACAAATATTCAGTTAGGTAAAATGATGCCTAAAAAATGGAACATGCAAGTGCCGATGAATTACAGCTATGGAGAAGAATTTAGAGATCCAAAATACGATCCACAATTCCAAGACGTAGAATTAGAAGACGCAATTGATAAAAACCCAAATAGTAAAAATGCTCAAGATTATACAAGAAGAAAAAGCATTAGTTTTATCAATGTAAAAAAGAATAGAAATCCAGAAAGTAAGAAGAAACCTAAGTTTTATGATGTAGAGAATTTCTCTGCTTCTTATGCACATAGTGAAGAGTTTCATAAAGATTATAATATTGAAAGTTATGTAAATAAAAATGTAATGGCTGGTGCTAGTTATAATTTTACATTCGTTCCTTTTAATATAGAACCATTTAAAAAATCAGAAGGATTTAAAAGTAGATACTTACAATTTATAAGAGATCTAAACTTTAATCCAGTACCAAAAACAATAGCATTAAACTCAAGAATTAACAGAAACTATAATAGTCAGCAATCTAGAAATCTAATTATTGACCCTGTAAACCCTTTACCTGCACAGCCTGAGTTAATTCAACGAAGATTTTTATTTAATTGGGATTATACAATTGGTTTTGATTTAACCAAATCGCTACAATTAAACTTTAATGCAACAAACAATTATATATATGATAGTTTTGGTGAAGATGAACAATTAGAAGTTTACGATCAATTTTTCAGTATAGGAAGACCCGATAATTATCATCAGAAGTTAAACGCAACTTATAAGCTACCATTAGATAAGTTCCCGTTCTTGAATTTTATCAATGCAGATTATGGTTATACCGCTGATTTTGATTGGAAGGCTGGATCGCAAAGTTATATTGAGCAAGTTGGAAACATGATTCAAAATGCCAACACACACAACTTAAATACAAATATAGATTTTGGTCGTTTTTATAAAATTATAGGTGTAGATAAACTTTTGTTAAAGGGAACTAAAAAACAACCTACTCAAAAAGGAACAGCTACATTAGGAGGAAGTCAAGTAGCCCAAAAAGCAAAACTTAAAAAGAAAGCTACTTTTGGACAGAAATTAGGAAAGGGAGTATATGATGTGTTAACTTCTGTAAAAAGAGCAAAGATTAGTTATTCTCAAAACAACGGAACGTTATTACAAGGATATAAACCTTCAGTTGGGTTCTTAGGAAGAAATGGCTTTGACGGAGGTTTAGCACCAACATTAGGATTTGTATTTGGTAGTCAAACAGATATTTTAAATACGGCTATAGAGAATGGATGGTTGATTACTAGAAATGCTGGAGATGAATATTATAGTAAGAATTACTCAAAAACGAGATATAAAAAGCTAGACTATAATGTATCTGTAAAACCATTTAGAGATTTAACTATTGATTTACGCGGGAATAGAATTCAGACTAGTAATTTAACGCAACAGTTAGATGTAGTTTCAAATGGTAGCGGAGGTTTTGAACAAGACCCAAATATTAAACCTTTTGAAACTGGTAATTATAGTATTAGTCATTTTATGTTAGGAACTATTTTTACCGATAATGAAGCGTTGTATCAAAATTTCTTAGATTATAGAAGGACAATTTCAGATAGAATAGCTACCGAAAGAGGAATAGCAGCAAACGATTCTGATCGAAACAATAATAATCCTGGGTTTAAGGAAAATGGACAACAAGCAATGTTACCAGCATTTATTGCAGCATATTCAGGAAATAGTCCAAATTCAGTAAGTACAGGAATCTTTAAAAACATACCAATTCCTAACTGGACACTACGTTATAATGGATTTATGAAGTATAAGTGGTTTAAGAAAAACTTTACTTCGTTTACCTTATCGCATGGCTATAAGTCTTCGTATACAATAGGTAATTATACCAATAATTTACAGTACGATTCAAATACACCAACAAATACAAATACTTCTGGTAATTATCAATCAGAACTCTTAATTTCGTCGGCAACTTTAATTGATGAGTTTTCACCATTAATAAAAGTTGATTTTAGAATGAAAAATTCAGTTTCATTCAAAGGAGAGATAAGAAGAGACAGATCTTTAACATTAAATTTTAACAACAATACTTTAACAGATATTAAAGGAACAGAATATGTTTTAGGATTTGGATATAAGATTAGAGATGTTAAATTTGTCACCAGATTTACAGGAAAGAAAGAAACCTTAAAAGGAGATATAAATTTAAGAGCTGATATTTCGTTAAGAGACAATTTAACGTTGATAAGAAGTGTAGATGAAGAGAATAGTCAGATTACTGGAGGCGAGAAATTATTTGGATTAAAATTTATTGCCGACTATAATTTAAGTAGCAATTTAACAGCATCTTTTTATTATAATCACCAAACGTTTGAATACGCAGTTTCTACAACTTTCCCAAGACAATCTATTAATGCAGGAATTAATTTAGTATACAACTTAGGAAATTAAAACAAACACAATAAAAAATCATTACAATGAACATTCCATCAGAATTAAAGTACACCAAAGACCACGAATGGGTTAAAGTAGAAAACGGTGTAGCAACTATTGGTATTACTGATTTTGCACAAGGAGAGTTAGGAGATATCGTATACGTTGATGTTGATACATTAGATGAGGAATTAGATGCTGAAGAAGTTTTCGGTTCTGTAGAAGCAGTAAAAACAGTTTCAGACCTTTTTATGCCTTTATCAGGAGAAGTAGTAGAGTTTAATGAAGCGTTAGAAGATGAGCCAGAATTAGTAAATTCAGATCCTTATGGAAATGGATGGATGATAAAGGTAAAATTATCAGACGATTCACAAGTAGCAGACTTATTAAGTGCTGAAGCATATCAAGAACTTATTAAAGGATAAACTAATAATTATAATAGCAATACTAATAACCATAAGTATTGCTATTATTAGTTTAATCAAACTAGGAAAGGCTCCTATACAAATTAACCATATAGATAAGTTAGAACATGCTTTCGCTTATTTTGTGTTAAGTTTAGTATGGTTGCTAGCTTCAAGAACAACAAAAATTAATAAATATATAATTGTTTTTTGTTGTTTTTTTTACGGCATAATTATTGAGGTTTTACAAGGTACAACCACGTCATATAGATCAGGAGAGATTTTAGATATAGTGGCAAATACGACTGGTATTTTAATAGCTTTCATAGTTTACAACTCTTTTTTTAAGAAAAATAAAGCTATTTAAAGATTAAGCTTGTAAAAGTTGAAATAAATTAATTAAATTAGCGAACTATTAAAAACATTTAGGATGGAAATCAAGAAAAATCCAAAATCAAACTTAGAGAACTATAGTAAACTATTTATGCAAATAGGTTTGGTTTTAGCTTTATTTGTAACGTATGTTGCTATTGAGAATAAGACATATGATAAAGAGTATGGAGAGTTAGGTATGGCTAACATGGCTTCTGATATTGAAGAGGAAACTATCGAGCTTCAAATTGAGCCACCAAAACCAAAACCAAATACACCTCCACCACCAGCTCCTGAAAAAATTGAAGTAGTAGAAGACGAGGAAGAGATTGAAGAAACTATTATTGAATCAACTGAAACTGATGAATCTGAAGCTGTAGAGGTAGAAGATATTCAAGAAGTAGAAGAAGTAGAAGAGGTAGTAGAAGATGTACCATTTGCTATTATTGAGGAAGTTCCTGTATTTCCAGGTTGTAGTGGAACAAAGGCTCAAAAGAAAGCATGTTTAAACAAAAAGTTACAAAAGCATATTCAACGTAACTTTAATGCAGAGCTTGCTAATGAGTTAGGTTTATCTCCAGGAAAGAAAAGAATCTATGTTCAATTTAAGATTGATAAAGATGGTTCTATCACAAACGTAATGGCTAGAGCTCCGCATCCAAGATTAAAGAAGGAAGCAGAAAGAGTTGCTAGAAAGATACCAAAAATGAAACCTGGTAGACAAAGAGGTAGAGCAGTAAGAGTAGGTTATACTTTACCAATTACATTTAATGTAGAGTAGTAATAACTTTAATAAAATATAAAAAAAGGCAATCCATATGGATTGCCTTTTTTATTGGCATGTTTCTTGTTTTTAACATAGTATTAACATAAAAATTTAATACTATGAAAACACCTAAGAAACATGCTAAAAAGCAATTAGAAAAATTCTCAACTATTTTTACACAGTTAGGTTTGGTGCTAACTTTGTTTGTAGTTTTTCTTGTTTTAGAACACGAAACACCTAAAGATGTAGCAATAGTTGAACCTACGAATGCAAAAGTTTATGAGAAAGTTTATACTTTTGACACTCCCGTTATTGTAAAAAGAGAAGTAAAAGAAATAGAAAAGCCAAAGCAAGAGCGCGTAATTAAAGAAGTATTTAAACCAGAAGTGGTAGATAATAATACGGAAAACACCACTGTAATAGATTTACCTGTAGATAATGGTTCTATAGATGTTGCAACACTAAGTCAGGTAAAAGAAGAAGAGGTAGTTGATAAAGACGATGATCCAGTTTCAATTAACAATGTTCAAAATACACCTGTTTTTAAAGGATGTGAAGGACTATCAGAAGAAGAAAACATAAAATGTTTTGAAAGAAAAATACAACAGCATATACAACGTAATTTTAATTCTGAATTAGCACAAGAAGTAGGATTAAACTCAGGAAAGTATAAAATAATAACTCAATTTATTATTGATAAAAAAGGAGATGTAGTTGATGTTAAAATTAGAGCTCCACATTACAAATTAAAAAATGAAACTGATAGGGTTGTAAATAAAATACCAAAATTTATTCCAGGTAAACAGAATAATAAAGAAGTAAAAGTAAAATATACTTTGCCTATTACTTTTAGGGTAGAATAAAAATTAAAAACTCAACCAACTGGTTGAGTTTTTTTTATTTTTGTTATATATGGATACAGACAAAACTTTTTTTGCACACGAAACAGCAGTTATAGATGACGGTTGTAAAATTGGAAATGGAACAAAAATATGGCACTTTAGCCATATTATGCCTAATTGTATTATTGGAAACAACTGTAATATTGGACAAAATGTTGTGGTGTCACCAAAAGTTGTTTTAGGAAATAATGTTAAGGTTCAAAATAATGTTTCCATATATACAGGAGTAACATGCGAAGACGATGTTTTTTTAGGGCCCTCTATGGTTTTTACAAATGTAATTAATCCACGTAGTGCAATAAAAAGACAAGATCAGTATTTAGAAACAATTGTTAAAAAAGGCGCAAGTATAGGAGCAAATGCAACAATTGTGTGCGGTAATAATATTGGAGAGTATGCTTTTATAGGGGCAGGAGCTGTGGTAACTAAAGAAGTGCAACCCTACGCTTTAGTTGTAGGAAATCCATCGAAACAAATAGGATGGATTAGCGAATACGGACATCGTTTAACTTTTGATAAAGATGGTTTGGCTATATGTCCAGAAAGTGGAGAAAAATACATGTTGGAAGACAATGAGTTAAGAAAACTTTAAGGTAAAGTTTTAAAAAAGTAAAAAAAATAAAAAAAACATTTGTGAAAAGAAAAATCTTATTTATATTTGAACAGTGGTTTTAAAACCACTTTCTTTTTCTTTTTCATAGCAATTTTTCCCACTCAATTTTGAGTGGGTTTTCTTTTTATAAAAACTTCCCAAATAAAGTAAGTATACAGAATTAGATACTCCAAAGTAATTAACCAAAGATTTTCTTTCCATGGAGAGTTAGCGTATGCTTGATAACTTAATATAATTACTAAACTCCACAAAACAGTATAACGATATTGGGTAAACATCGATATAATTAAAAGCGTTGCTATATACCAAGGATGCATTGTTGTTGTTAAAAAATAATAGAATGATAAAGCAAATAGCATGCTTACAATTAACTGTTTTACAGACTTGTTTTTTTTGAAAAAAGTAAGAATCAATAAAAAGAAAATAGTAACAATAGGTATAATCTTACCAATAATAGCTATTTCATTATAGCCTCTAAATAAATAACCAATTTCTCTCGCTAAGTAGTAAAAACTAGCATTAAACTCAAAATTTCTGAACCATAAGCCAACAGAGTTCATGTAGTTTGAAACTAATTCAGAAGAATAAAATGGAAGAAAAAGTAAAATGACTGTAAAAATTACAGTTACGTAGAAGGATACTAATTTTTTGAAACCTCTAAGGAATGAGAAATCATTCTTTACAAACCATTGAAAATATAAGGGTAAAAAGAGTAAAGGAATTAATTTAACTGAAATAGAACAAGCTAGTAATATAGCTGCTGAAAACCATTTTTGTTGCTGTAACTGATAAATGCTCCAAACCAAAAAAAATAACATTACAGGTTCAAAATGTAAGTTTCCAGTAAGTTCAATTATCACAAAAGGATTTAAAATATATAGAAAAATGTTTTTAACAGGTAACTGTAGCCTTTCTAAAATTTTTTTTCCGAAGTATAAAATACCTATATCAGCTAAAATAATCAATACTCTCATTACAACAACACTTCCAATAATGCTATTTTTAGCCAAAAGAGCAGCTATTAAAAAACAAAGTTGATTAATTGGAGGGTAGTTGGTATAATGACTACCATTCAAAGCCCCCATTCCTCCATATAACTCCTTAGCTTGGTTTATGGGATAGCTGTTTTGTTCAATAAATGTTTGAGGCAAGGATAAATAAGGGTTTAACCCTTCTAAAATCATACGACCATCCCAGATAAAGCGATAGAAATCTTGTGATAAATTAGGGATAGCAAAAAAGAAAGCCAATCGAAATAAAACAGCAATACCAGCTAAATGTACAAAGGATAACTGCTTATTTTGTAAAAGACCAAAATAACAAGTAAATAAGGCAACCCATATAAAAAGTAACTTATTAAACTCAGTACGTTCAATTGTATAAGCAAATAAAAAATACAGCACTACACTAACAAATGTTAGCATAATTGAGCTATATTTTTTTAAAAAAGGCATCTAAGCTTTTGAGAAAATGGATTTAAAAAAGACGTATCCAAAGCCAACAAATAACATCAGGTGAAAAGGGAACAAACCAAAATCTCCACCCTGATCACCAACCGTAAAAGCACTATACATACCAAAAGCAAAGTATAAAGCTAACAAACCTTCTATAATTACATGTAAAGAAGGCCTTTTACGAATGTATTTATTGTTTTTCCAACTATCTTTTAAAGAGTTAATATTGAATTTAGGTGTTCTTACAAATTCACTTTTTTTACCCAAATGACCTTCCAATACAGCAATCGTATTGTGTAAAGAGAAGCCCATAGCAATAGAGAAAAAAGCAAAAAAGGCACCAATATATTTGATAAAATTCCAAAAGCCGCCACCATAAGTTCTTTTATACATAAACCAGTAACAAATAAAGAAAATAAAGGTACTTACAATGAAAAAACTCATTACTAAAAAGTAAATTTTTAAATGAGCGTATTCATTTTTAATATATAGCATAGGTATACTTAAAACAGCAACTAAAAATATGCAAGTAAACATAGAGCTATTTAGTAAGTGTAGCGTTCCATGAAGTTTTGTTTTAAAAGGAATATTAGAACTTGTAATAATCCTCTTTAACATTTTCTGAAAATTCTCTGCCCCTCCTTTATTCCATCTAAACTGCTGAGAGCGAGCAGCACTAATAACTACAGGTAATTCAGCAGGAGTAACTACATTCTCTAAATATTTAAACTTCCAGTTTTTTAATTGAGCTCGGTAGCTTAAATCTAAATCCTCAGTTAATGTATCACCCTCCCAGTTTCCAGCATCATATATACATTCTTTACGCCAAATACCCGCAGTACCATTAAAATTGATAAAATGTCCTTGACTGTTTCTACCTACTTGCTCCAGTGTAAAATGTGCATCTAAAGCAAAGGCCTGAATTTTTGTTAAGGTTGAATAGTTTCTATTAATGTGTCCCCAACGAGTTTGTACTACCCCTATTTCAGGATCTTTAAAATATGGAACGGTTTCCAGTAACCAATTTTCTTTAGGTAAAAAGTCAGCATCAAAAATAGCAATGAATTCTCCTTTAGCCGTTTTAAGTCCTTCTTTTAGAGCACCAGCTTTGAAACCTTGACGATTTTCACGTCGAATATGTTGAATGTCTAAACCTGTTTTTTGAAGCTCTTTAATTTGTGCAGCTGTACTCTCAACTGATTCATCAGTAGAATCATCTAATACTTGAATTTCTAACCTTTCGTGTGGATAATCTAACTTGGCAATGTTGTTTAATAAACGTTCCATTACATAAAGTTCATTATAAACAGGTAACTGTATTGTTACATACGGAACTTTGTTAATATCAGATACATCTAATGTAGGGATGTTTTCTTTTTTTTTCTGAGCTTTTAAATAATTGATAAGTAGATTTAACTGTGCTATAGCGTATAGCAGTATAAGTACTAGTGATATAGTGTATAGCGTAATTATTATGTATTCTAAGACCATTATTTAAAGCTATATTTAAAGATCCAACCTAAAATTTTTATGCCGGCTAATATACTACCTTTTACAGTTCCTGAAACCTTTGAAACGCCAATTCTATTTCTATATTTCATTGGAATTTCTGTATAAGATAATTTTTGTTTTAAAGCCTTTAATTGCATCTCTACTGTCCAACCATACGTTTTATCTTCCATGTTTAAAGCAAGTAATTTATCGTACTTAATGGCTCTAAAAGGACCTAAATCTGTAAAAGTTGCACCAAAAAATAATCTCATTAAAAAGGTTGCTAGCCAATTACCAAAAACTTGTTGAGGAGTCATAGAACCCTTTTCTCGTAGTCGTTGTACACGAGCACCAATTACAAAATCAATATCATCATTTATTATTGGAGCTATAAGTTCGGTGAGTTGTTCAGGGTAATCAGAATAATCACCATCTAAAAAAACAATAATATCAGGTTTGTTGTTTGGGTTTTTTATAGAAGATGAAGCTATGTACTCCATTCCTTTTAAGCAAGCGTAACCGTAGCCTTTTCTATCTTCGGTGAGTACAGTAGCTCCTGCATTTTTAGCATTAACTTCAGTGTTATCTGTTGAATTGTTACTAATAACAATTACCTCGTTTACCAAAGAGGGAATATCATTAATTACATGTACAATTGAATCTTGTTCGTTATATGCGGGGATGATAACTTTTATAAGTGGATTCATTTATTATTTTAAGTCGTTGAGATTGTTTTCTTCTGCAAAAGAAGACAAATTATTCCATTCTTTTAACTTTACTCCTTCTTTAAACTTTACAGCTTTTGTTAATTTATGTTTCTTGTATAATAAGCAGTATCCGTTTTTTTTATTGTTTTTGATTTGACACTTTTGATAAGTGTTTTCTTTTTTACTATAAAAAATCCACCATTTGCTTTGAATACCATTAACAAAGTGCCCTTCCTTTTCTCTAGAAGAATTTTCACGATAAAAGTACCAGTATTTTACAGGAAGATTACTTTTAAATCTACCTTCTTTTTTTATGTTTCCATTTTTATAATAGAAGATCCAATAATCGGTTTTCTGATTATTTTCAAGCCAACCTTCTTTCTTTAATGTTCCGTTTTCATAGAATGATTTATGATATATTTTCTGTCCTACTAAAGAGAAAGTAACAAAAAAGCATATTATGAAAACATTATTTTTCATTCACTAATTTCATTAAATCTACATCGTTACCTAATAAAATTTCTGTTGGATTAATACGCCCTTTTTCTGGACCATTTTCTAGCTTTAAAACACCACGAGGACATACTGCCGAACAAATTCCACATCCAACACAACTTGCACGAACAATATTTTCTCCTTTTTGTGCGTATGCACGCACATCAATACCTTGCTCACAATATGTAGAACAATTTCCGCAAGAAATACATTGTCCTCCATTAGTAGTAATTCTGAAACGAGATTTAAAACGTTGAACAATTCCTAAATAAGCGGCCAACGGACAACCAAAACGACACCAAACACGATTCCCAAAAATTGGATAAAATCCAGTACCAATAACTCCTGCAAACCAAGCACCTATTAAAAAGCTATACGTGTCTTTAATCCATTGAGAATTAATTCCAAGGAAAGATTGCGCTCCAGTAAAGTAACAGTATAACGTTACAATGGTCATTACTAAAGAAAATACCAAAACACTATGTATTAACCAACGTTCTAATTTCCATGCATTCATACTTTTGTTAGAATGTTGACGGTATGGATCACCTAAAGTTTCAGCTAAACCACCACAACCGCAAACCCAAGAGCAATACCATCTTTTTCCGAAGAAATATACCATTACAGGAACAATGATAAGTGTAAGTACAATACCCCAAACTAAAATAAATAAACCAATAGCTCCGCTGTTTCTTAAGCTATCTAAATTCCATTCAAAAAAGAAGTCATAATCTAATGGAAAGGCATTTTTAAAATCATACCCTGGCATATTTAAACTTGTCATTATTTCTGGAATAAGGAAGGCAAACACAATTTGAAAGAATAATACAGAAGTTGTTCTAATAACTTGATATTTATTGTGTCTGTATTTTATATACATTCTTACTCCCATTGTAAGCATAATTACACAGTATAAAAAACCATATACGAACCACTGACTTGCTTCGCCACCGTTTAAAAACTTGCTAATAGGATCTAATATAAAAGTCCAGTTAACAACATAGTCAGGAAAAAAATAAAGTAATAAGTAAAATACTACCAGATAAATTAAAACTAACCAAGCTATCCAACCACGGTTTGTGCTTGCTTCTAAATAAATACCGTTGTTTTTTATTCCTTTAGGCCCTAGTAAAATGAAATTAGGAAGTATAAATAATAACGCCCCGAAAATACCTAAACCAAAAGTGAGTAACCATAACAAGCCAGAGTTGTTTTTAACAAAACCATTACCTGATTTTTTAGCTAATTCATAACTCAACGTATGAGGTTTACCATAAATTAAATATTGGTATTGTTCACCTTTTTTATCCCAGTTCTTTTCAGCATCGTATTTAGCAATTAGAGTATTGTAATGATTGTTAGATGCTTCGTAAGCATTTCTAACTCGGCTAGAAAACTCAAAAATATTTAAGCTTTCATCGGTAACGATGG
Source organism: Tenacibaculum larymnensis (assembly GCF_028829235.1). Taxonomy (GTDB): domain Bacteria; phylum Bacteroidota; class Bacteroidia; order Flavobacteriales; family Flavobacteriaceae; genus Polaribacter; species Polaribacter larymnensis. Next base: position 574,164 of record NZ_JAIWJY010000001.1, read on the forward strand.
CTTTACTAAGTTCATCTTTTATAAATTCACTTTTATACCCTTTTTCAGTAATGAATGAGTCTAATTTTGATTGACTTAAATTAAAAGAGCCTGTAAAAATTACTCCTGAAAAAATGATTAACCCTATTAAGAATAGTAGTAAACCTGTTTGTTTTATTATTCTCATTTTAAACTCTACTGAAAATTCTTTTCCAGCTTTTCTTTTTTAATTGAATATTGGTGTTGTTTTCTTTGTTGAATTTTGCTACAATTTCCGATTCGTGAAGTTTATAGAATTCTGGGTCGAAGTTTGCATCTGCTAAATGTTCTAAAGTATAAGTTACAGACTGCTTTTCATTCAAAACTTTGTCAAAAAACTCATGACGCATTCGTATTCCTAATGTATTTATACCAAGGAATTCTTGCGTGTTTTTATCATAGTTAATTCGAATACATTTTTTACCACTCTCGTGTTCCCAGTAAAAATGCGCTTCATTTTCTTTAGGTTGTGGCCACACCCAACCATAGGTTTGGTATTCAATATCAATAAATTTTGCAGAGTTAAACCAATGACCTGGTTTATATTGAATTCGGTTACCACAAATAGTTTGTGCAACGGTTTCACCCATCATTCTACCAGTGTACCAAACAGCTTCAATAGGACGACGTAAACCAATTGCTTCATGTTGTTCTGCACAATCACCTATAGCATACACATCTTTGATATTGGTTTCTAAAAAACGATTGACTTTAACTCCCCTACCAAGTTCAATTTCCGAATCTTTTAAAAAGTCAATATTAGGAGAAACACCAGCAGTCAAACCAACAACATTACAAGGTATTTCTTCACCAGTTTCTTCAATAATTACAGATGTAACTTGCCCGCTTTTATTTGATTTTATTTCTTTTAGATTTACACCTAAACGTAGATCGATATGATTTTCTATAATTTCACGATTTATCATGGCAGATTCTTCTTTGGGTAACACTTTGTCCCAAAAACTATCTTCTCGAACTAAAAAAGTAACAGGAATATTCCTGCTATGAAGCATTTCTGCAAGTTCAATACCAATTAAACCTCCACCAACAATTACAGCTCTTTTACACACATCATTATTTGGGGCGTGTTTTTCAAGAGCCTCTAGATCTTGTTTATGATACATTCCCATAACACCTTTTAAATCTTGACCAGGCCAGCCAAATTTGTTAGGCTTTGAACCGGTGGCAATAATTAATTTATCATAAGACAATTTCTCTCCGGTACTAAACTCTACCTCTTTTTCTGATGAATATACTTTTGAAACAAAACCATTTTTAAGGTTGATTCTGTTTTTCTTCCAAAACCAAGATTCGTATGGCTGTGTATGTTCAAACTTCATGTGTCCCATGTACACATACATTAAAGCGGTTCTTGAAAAGAACTCATCAGTCTCAGAAGAAATAATGGTAATTTTTTTGTCTGATAATTTTCTGATATGCCTTGCGGCTGTAACTCCAGAAATTCCATTACCAATAATAACAACGTGCTCCATAAATGTTGATTTGCAGTTTAGGTCGTTGCTAAAGTTAAGAACTTAATGAAGGAATTAAATTTAGAATCATTTTAAATAAAAGTGTTTTGTAAGTGGAGTTTTTTTAGGACGACCTATGATTTATATAAAATTCATCATATGAAACGACAGTTAATAAGCTTTTCAATTTTATTCTTTTTGGTAGTGCAAATTTCAAATGCTCAAGAAGATAAAGTAGAAAAATCAAACATTCAAACGTATACACCATCTAAGCTTTTAAACAATGGACAATGGGATATTAAATGGTTTAATAACTTGTATACAGAAACAAAATTTGCTGATGCAGATGGCAATAATAAATCAAAGCTAAGAGAAAACTACTTTACTTCAACATTAGAAGCTTTTACAGGAATTTCGGAAAACAATCGTATTAATATAGGAGCAATTATTGAGTTTCGTTCTAATACAATTGGTGATCGCCAAGCATTATCAGTATTTAGTTTAAAAGACAATCCAAATACAGAGAGAAAAGGAATTACATCATTTGCACCAGCTATTAAGTTCCAACCATTAAAAAATGTAGGAAATTTTTCAGTTCAATCAGCAGTACATATTCCTTTAGTTAGCAATGAAACAGAAAATGGTGTGTTTTTGGATCAAACAGCTTGGACTTTTCAAAATCGATTCTTTTATGATTATACTTTTTCTAATGGAAAATGGCAGTTGTTTACAGAGTTAAATACAGAGTATAATTTTGGGGATGAGGATAGTTTTGCTAACAATACTTTTTTATTAGCTCCAGGAATCTTCTTCAGTTACTTTCCAAATGAAAAGTCTACAGTTTTGGCTTTTACACAGCATTCACAAAGGTTTGGAGATTTTACACAAGATTATACAGCTTTAGGTTTAGGAGGAAAATATCAAATCACCAAGACTTTAAACTTAGAAGTATTGTATAGTAATTTTGTTAGAGGAACAAACAATGGCTTAGGACAAAGTTTTAATTTAGGAATTCGAGCATTATTTTAAAAGTAGTAAATTAGAGGAGTAATGAAAACTCTAAAACTCTTTTTATTAAGTTTTATACTTTTTTGTAGCTCTTGTACGAGTCAGTCAAAAAAGATAAATGGTGTTAGTTTTGTTGCTTCTTCAAAAGAAATAACAAACCAACATATTGATGACGTAAAAAAGGTATCAGCAAATTATGTTACACTGATGCCTTTTGGATTTGTTAAAAATTTATCATCTCCAAATGTGATTTATAACTCCAAGAAACAATGGTTTGGAGAAACAAAAGAAGGTGTAAAACAATATGCCAAAGAGTTTCAACAAAGTAAGATAAAGATTATGTTGAAACCACAAATTTGGGTTTGGAATGGTGTTTATACAGGAGCTATAAAAATGAATTCTGAAGCTAAATGGAAGGAGTTAGAGGAGTCTTATGAGAATTTCATTCTTGCTTTTGCCAAAGTAGCAGAAGAAATAAATGCAGAAATTTTTTGTATTGGTACAGAATTGGAGCAGTTTGTGAAAAACCGACCTCAGTATTGGCAAAAACTCATAAAAAAAATCAGAAAAGTATATTCAGGGAAATTGACTTATGCTGCAAACTGGGATGAGTTTAAGCGAGTAAGTTTTTGGAAAGATTTAGACTTTATAGGAATTGATGCTTATTTTCCGTTAAGTGATCAGAAATCTCCAAGTATAACAGATTTAGAAAGAGGATGGCAACCGCACAAAAATGAAGTTACTCAGGTACAAAGTAAGTTCAAGAAACCTGTTCTATTCACTGAGTACGGGTATAGAAGTGTAAATTTTACAGGGAAAGAACCATGGAACTCAGGAAGAATTGAAGGAGATGTAAATTTAGAAAATCAACAAAAAGCATTACAGGCTTTGTATAATCAATTTTGGAAAGAAGACTGGTTTGCTGGAGGTTTTGTTTGGAAATGGTTTCATAATCATAAAGAAGTAGGAGGTCAAGAGAACAATCGGTTTACGCCACAAAACAAACCAGCAGAGTTGACTATAAAAAAGATGTATGAAAGTAGTAGGTAAGAAGTATGATAAGCAACACTTATTTATTCTAAAAACAATAACTTTTGCAGTGCTTTGGTTGTCTGTAAATAGCTATTCACAAGAAAAAAGAATAGAAAAAATTACTTTTTCAGGAGTTAAAAAAACTAAAAAACATGTTTTAAGGAGGATATTGAGTTCAAAAGAAAATAATGTACTTGATTCAATTGTACTGAAGAATGATATGACTCGCTTAAAGCGCTTACCAGCAATTTCTAATGCATACTTTAAAGCATCATGTTCTGATAATAAATGTAATGTTGTTGTAACGGTAGAAGAGAACTTTACAATAATTCCTGAAATTAACTTTCACAAAACAATTAATCAAAAACTGGCTTACAGAATTGGAGTTGGTGAGTATAATTTTTTAGGAAGAAATATTGTTTTAGGTGGGTTTTATCAATACAACGGATTTGATTCTTATGGAGTTAACTTTAGAGCTCCCACATTGTTTTCAGCAAAATGGGGGTTAGCATTAAATCATCAAAACTGGACAAGTGAAGAACCATTGTATTTTGAGAGTGAATCAGCTAATTATAAATATCAGAATATCTCTTATGAAGCTTTGGCTTTATATCAGCACGATTTTAAACATCAATTCCAATTTGGAATTAACTTTTTTAAAGAAAAGTATAATTATTTAAACGGGAGTACTTCATCTAATGTTCCAACTGAGTTAAACGTAGATAAAAAATTGTTGAAGCTAATTTATACTTTTGATAATTTAGATTATAATTATCAATACATCAACGGGTTTAAAAATGAGTTTCATGGACAATATGTGACATCGGAGAATGAATATCAAAATGACTTTTTAATTTTTTGGAATGACTTATTTTACTTTAAGAGACTAGGTAATAAAGGAAATTGGGCAAACAGATTACGAGTTGGTTTGTCATCTAATGATAATACTCCATTCGCCCCATTTACTTTGGATAATAATTTGAATTTAAGAGGTGTTGGTATTTTAGTTGATAGAGGAACAGGAAGCATTGTTTTAAATACAGAGTACCGCTATACCTTGTATGAAAAGAAATGGTTTGTTTTGCAAGGAAATGTCTTTACTGATGTTGGAACTTGGCGAAAGCCTGGAGGAGCATTAAGTGATTTTGTAGATAGTGATAATGTTAGAATGTATTCTGGTATTGGTTTGCGTTTTATCAATAAAAAAATATTCAATGCGGTTTTTAGAATTGATTATGGGCATGGACTTACAAAGAATGCATCAAAAGGATTTGTATTTGGGATAGGTCAATATTTTTAATCGCAGGGCGATAGCCAAGAGTCCAATCTCCAAGGTTGTATAAAAAAACGAGGTTGTAAAATACAAACCTCGCTTTTTGAGTTATTTCTACGTAGAAAAATAGTTTATTTTTTCTTAGGGTGTACTAATTTCATTTCTTCAATTAAGTGCTTTGCTCCTGCATATTTATCAACAATAAATAATACATAACGAACATCTACCATAATATTTCTACAAATTTCTGGATCGTAATTCATGTCACTCATGGTTCCTTCCCAAACACGGTCAAAGTTTAAGCCAATCAAGTTTCCATGTGCATCAATAGCAGGACTTCCTGAGTTACCTCCTGTAGTATGGTTAGTTCCTAAGAAGCAAACAGGCACTTTCCCGTTTTTATCAGAGTATTGTCCAAAGTCTTTAGCGTCGTATAAATCACGTAACTTTTGAGGAACATCAAATTCATAATCACCAGGAACATACTTTTCAATAACACCATCTAAATAGCTTACAGGATTGTAATATACTGCATCTCTTGGTGAATACCCTCGAACTTGACCATAGGTAACACGCAAAGTACTGTTAGCATCTGGAAAATAGCGTGCATTAGGTAATGCTTCCATTAATGCTTTCATGTATGTTTTTTGTAAGGCTGTAATTGGCTGATTTTTTTGCTGAAACTCAGGATTGATTTTAGTATAAAACTCTTCAATCATAGGTTTTGCATATTGGTAAGCAGCATCCTTGTTTAAGTTTTTAACCACCTTTTTAGCATCACCTTCTAATAATTGTAAAGCTTTGTCTAAATCAATAAAACTTGTTTTGTCGTAAATAGAAGCATCTACATTAGTAGGATTGTATAAAGGCATCACATTTTTAAACACACCTTTGTCTACATTTACATCAAAGTTTTTATGAATTCCTTTAATTCTATTGATTAATGAAGTTTTTGCATCTTCAAATTTTTCAGGTTTATTTAAGGCTACCTGTTCTAATTGATACGCTCTAAAAGTCATTTGCATTAACTCGTTAGTCACCAAGAAAACTTCAATAAAATTTCTTCTTTTAATATTGATATCAGCAAAATCGGCATATAACTTTTCAAACTCAGGAAGAATATTTCCGTAGTTTTTTTCTAACCCTTTTTCTTTTAATGCTTTTTTGAAAGTAGCTTCAAAAGCTTGACGCTCTGCAATAGCATTACTTTTTTTAATACCTAAGTTTTCACCAATCCATTTTTTCCAAGCATTTGCAATACGTGCTTGTTTTGAAGCATATTTAATACGAACAGCGTCACTTGCTTTCATTTGTGCATCAATTTCTTTTAATGCAGCTTCTCTAATAGCAATGTTACTTGGGTTAAACTCTTGTGTAATATGTTTAATAGCAACGGCTGGTAAATACTCATTAGTACGACCTGGGAAACCAAAAACCATAGTAAAATCACCTTCCTCAATTCCGTCTAAAGAAACAGGTAAAAAGTGCTTTGGTTTGTAAGGAACGTTGTCTTTGCTGTACTTAGCAGGACGATTGTTTTTATCAGCATAAATTCTAAATAATGAAAAATCTCCTGTATGACGTGGAAAAACCCAGTTATCGGTATCACTACCAAACTTACCTATACTGCTTGGTGGTGCCCCAACTAAACGAACGTCTTCAAATTTTTCAGTAACAAATAAGAAATATTGGTTTCCTTTGTAAAAAGGCTTTACCTTACTATTTTGCCAAGTCTCTTTTTTTACTGATTTAGTAATTTCGTTGATGTTTTTATCAATAGTGGATTGTTTTTCACGTTCAGTCATTGCGTTGTTAACTCCATTTAAAGCTTTGGTAGTTACATCATCAATACGAACAATAAACTCAACATATAAACCTTTGTTAGGCAATTCTTCTTTTTTACTCATTGCCCAAAAACCATCTTTTAAATAATCGTTTTCTAAAGATGAGTGTGATTGAATTTGTCCGAAACCACAGTGGTGATTGGTTAAAATTAATCCTTCAGGAGAAATTACTTCACTAGTACAACCTCCATTAAAGTGCCCAATAGCATCTTTTAAACTTGAGTTGTTTACATCGTAAATGTCTTTTGCGGTAAGTTTACTTCCTAAAGAAGTCATTTCTTGTTCGTTCATTCCTTCTAAAAGCGAAGGAATCCACATGCCACCTTGTTGAGCAGTAACTTGAACGACAATAAATAAGAATAGAATTTTTATGTACTTCATTTGTTTATTTTTAAAAAGCTAAAGATACAAATTGGTACTAAAATAGCTTATTGAAAGTGTGAAGTAATAGGTTAAAAAAGACTTAAAACATTATTTCTTTCCTATAGGATAGAGTTCTTGGTGGATGAAGTCTTTTGGGAATTTTTCATCCCCGTCAAAACCTAACTCAATATCACGTCCATTGTAAGGAATGTAGTTGGTTTTAAAAATGTAGTCCCATATACTTAGTGTAATACCAAAGTTAACACCCATTCTTCTTTCTGGTGGAAGCTCTTTAGCATGATGCCAAATATGCATTCTAGGGTTATTTAAAATATACTTTAACCAACCATAATCCCAATTAATATTGGCATGATTTAAGTGTCCAATAGTAATATTGAAAAAGTGCACAATAGCTACATCTTGTGCTGTGAATCCGCCCATAATAGCTAGCGGAATGTATTTCATTGAGTTGTATACTACGGGCTCCATCCAATGATAACGAAGATGTGCAGCAAACCCCATTTGTTTTACGGAATGATGTACTTTGTGAAAGTTCCATAAAAATTCATACCTGTGGAGTAAAGTATGTGTGAACCACTGTACAAAATCAATAATGATAAAAAACACGGTGATTCTTGCCCAATAGGGAAATGTATTAATATCAAACAATTGAAAACTAGCAACTGATAAACCAACTAGACCAAGTATATCATTAAATAATTGCTCTGCTGTGTTTGATAAAGCAATAAGGACTATAAGATTTAATAAAAAGAAATTGAAAAACATGTAAAAAGTATCCAGCCAAAAATCTTTACGAAATAAAGGTTGGTTTTTACGCCAAGGAAATATAATTTCTAATGCCCAAACAACAAGAGAAATTATGATTAAACCATAAAAGTAATTCTCCCAGTTTAACTCCATAAGTACTGATTGCTTAATGTAATTCCAGTAACCAGCATATGAGTTTTTTATAATGTCTATGTACTTATCCATAAAGAACCTAAAAGTAGCAATTACAAAATATAAATTAGTTAAATTATTTCTAAGATTTTAAAAATTCCTGCGCTTATAATAGCGGCTATAGGTAAAGTAAGTATCCACGATAGTAAAATGTTAGTAATCACTTTATAATTAGCTTTTTTGGTAACAGTTCCTATACCAAATAAAGAGCCAACGGATACATGTGTAGTGGAAACAGGTAAGCCATGTACGCTGGCAGTAGTTACAAGTAGCCCAGTAACAATATTAGCAGTAAACCCTTGGCCAGAATTCATTTTAGTAATTTTTTTACTCATAGTTTCACCCACACTTTTTGCGTTTAACAATCCGCCCAAAGCCATAGTTACTGCAATTAATATCATACTCCACTTTAAGTCAATGCTATTGGCAATAATTAACAAACCTACAATCTTCGGAGTATCATTTAATCCTCTAGCAAAACTAACAACACCCGAACTCAAATAATGTAAACTATTTAAAATCCTTACAGAAGAAAAGCTAAATAAAGTTGGGTTATTTTTATTTAAGCTTGGAATTTGTTTTCGTATAAACTTAAAAATAAGATAAACGATTAGGCTTAAAAAGGTAGCAATTAAAGGACTAACAATTAAAGGAAAAAGAAAAGTACTAATCAGTAATTTAAAATTAAAAATGTTACCTACAGCTATAATTCCTGTGCCAAATAAAGCTCCAACTAAACTATGTGTAGTAGAAATAGGCATTCCTATTTTTGTCGCTAAAAACACGGTGATAGCTGCTCCCATAGCGATGGCTATGGCAAATATTGGTGTTTGAATCAAATCATTTGGAACTAAACCCTTTCCTGAGAAGTTTTTTACTAATTCATCTGCCAAAAAAATTGCTGCTACAGAACCAGAAAAGGTAGTTAAGGTAGCCCAATTAATAGCTTTCTTGTAATTGGTTGTCCCTGATCCAAATAGCGTAGCAACACCTTTAAAATTGTCATTTGCTCCATTACTATATGCAAGAAAACTAGCAGCTAAAAAAAGTAGTAAAAAAATCATAAGTTTAATTTAAGTATGACTCCTTTGACGGTAGAGTTAAATTAAACTTACATGTGTAAACTTAAACAGCCATCAAAAAATACTTTGATGGCTGTTTAAGTTGCTAAAAACAAATAAATTACTTCTTGTTAGCTTCTTTAATATATTTTTCTAAAGCCATTGTCATTGAAGGTGTTTCAGGTGTTGGTGCAGCAATATCTACACGTAACCCTCTATCTTCAACGGCTTTAATGGTAGTGTTACCAAACACGGCTATTCGAGTATTATTTTGTTTGAAGTCAGGAAAGTTTTTAAATAAACTATCAATTCCAGACGGGCTAAAGAATACTAAAATATCATAAAAAACATCTTCTAAGTCAGATAAATCACTTACAACAGTACGATATAAATCTGCTCGCTTCCAATCTACACCTAGTTTATCTAGTTCATCAGGAATTAAAGGTTTTAACTTATCCGAAGAAGGAAGTAAAAACTTTTCATCTTTATGTTTCTTAATTAATTTAGTTAATTCAGGAAACGTTCTGTTACCAACATAAATTTTACGTTTACGGTACACAACGTATTTCTGCAAATAATAAGCGACAGCTTCAGACTGGCAGAAATACTTCATATCATCAGGAACTGTAAAGCGCATTTCTTCAGCAATTCTAAAAAAATGATCAACAGCATTTCTACTTGTAAGTATGATTGCTGTGTAATTGTTTAAATCAACCTTTTGAGCTCTAACCTCTTTAACAGGAATTCCCTCGACATGAATAAACGATCGAAAGTCAACCTTAACCTTTTGCTTTTCCGCCAAATCAAAATATGGCGATGTTTCTGTTTTCGGTTTAGGTTGAGAGACTAAAATAGTTTTAACTTTCATAAACTTTCTCTTTATTACGTAGTTGTTGTTTTATAAAGAATTAATAGCGGTGCTATTTCAAGGGTGCAAAAGTACAAAATAAAATAAAACAACTTGCTAATTACAAGCTTTTTATTATTTGTTAAAATTAAAAAAGCCCTAAAAATAAGCAAGATACCGAAAGAATAAACTAAAAAAAGTTTGTTTGTAAAAGTGTATTGGTACAGTATAATAAATGGAAGTAACCATATGCTAAGAACATATAAATAGCCTGATTTTGTATGTAAAAAATAGCTAACAATTGATGATAAGCCTAATGTGTTTGCTAAAGCATAATCTATTAAAAAACGTAGTAAAAAATACAGAATAACAAATAGTAGTAACCCTAAAAAAGCTAAAAAGCTATGAGAGTATATCTCTGATACTAAAATTAAGAATAGAAACAGAGAAATAACAATTGATGAAAAAGAAAATAAGAGCAATTTAAAAGGGGTGAAAAAAGAAGCTCCTTCTTCGGTTCTTTTGTGAAAAAAACCAGGAGTTATAAAGGCAATAGTATACCCGTATAACTTAGTAGGTTTTAACGCTTTCATCATAGCCAATAAAACAATAGCCAATACAATAACTAAAGTAATCCAACTATCATGGTTTGTAATTCGTTCTATTGCTTGCAATTGCTTTTATACTTTTTAATTAACACAAAATTAGTAATAAATAAGTGTATCTTTGCCCAGATTTATATGAAAATTACATGAAGTCAGACGCTTTAGTCATAATTCCTACGTATAACGAGAAAGAAAATATCGAAGCTATTATTCGAGCAACTTTTAGTCAAGAAAAGGTATTTCATGTATTGGTCGTTGATGATAATTCTCCGGACGGAACAGCAACAATCGTAGAAAACTTACAAGAAGAATTTCCAAGTCAGCTTTTTATTGAAAAAAGAGAAGGAAAAAGCGGTTTAGGTACTGCATATATTCATGGATTTAAATGGGCAATTTCTAATAAATATGATTATATCATAGAAATGGATGCCGATTTTTCACATAACCCTAACGATCTAATTCGATTGTATAATGAATGCGCTAATGAAGGAGCAGATGTAGCTATTGGGTCAAGGTATTCGGTGGGAGTTAATGTAGTTAACTGGCCAATGAGTAGGGTCCTTTTATCATATTTTGCATCGAAGTATGTACGACTAATTACCAGAATGCCTATTCATGATACTACTGCAGGGTTTGTATGCTATAAAAGAAAAGTGCTAGAAACAATCAAGTTAGATAAAGTTAAGTTTGTAGGCTATGCATTTCAAATAGAAATGAAATACAAGGCATGGAAGCATAAATTTAACATTAAAGAGGTTTCAGTTATTTTTACTGATAGAGTCTTAGGGAAGTCAAAGCTAAGCAAAGGAATCATTAAAGAAGCTGTCTTTGGTGTGATAAAAATGAGAATTAACGGATTACCAAAATAACAACATGCAATCATATTTAATTAAAAACGCACAAATCGTTAATGAAAACAAGGTTTTTAAAGGCGATGTTTTAATAGAAGGAGAATTTATTAAGGAGATAGGAGAAAACATAATTCCTACCGATGATGTATTAATGGTTGATGCGGAAGGAAAGTTCTTAATTCCTGGTATGATTGATGACCAAGTACATTTTCGTGAACCAGGTTTAACACATAAAGCTAATATTGCTACAGAAAGTAAGGCAGCAATTGCTGGAGGAATTACGTCGTTTATAGAAATGCCAAATACAGTACCTCAAGCAACAACTCAAGAATTGTTAGCTGATAAGTTTGATATTGCAAGTAAAACATCATACGCAAACTATTCGTTTATGTTTGGTGGAACTAATGATAACTTAGAAGAGTTATTAAAAACAAACCCTAAAGATGTTGCTGGGATTAAACTATTCTTAGGCTCTTCAACAGGAAATATGTTAGTTGATAATGAAGAAGTATTAGAAAAAATATTTTCATCAACTAAGATGTTAATCTCTGTGCACTGTGAAGATGAAGCAACCATTAGAAAAAATACAGAAGAATACAAAGCAAAATATGGTGATGATATTCCTGTAAAATTTCATCCATTGATTCGTAGTGAAGAAGCATGTTATTTATCGTCTTCAAGAGCAATTGAATTAGCAAAGAAAACAGGAGCACGTTTACATATTTTTCACTTATCTACAGAAAAAGAAACGCATTTATTTAGAAATGATATTCCATTAGAAGAAAAGCAAATTACTGCTGAGGTTTGTGTACATCATTTATGGTTTACAGATGCTGATTATGATAAAAAAGGAACACACATTAAGTGGAATCCTGCCGTGAAAACACAAAAAGATAAAGATGGTTTATGGAAAGCCTTGTTAGATGATAGAATTGATATCATTGCAACCGACCATGCACCACATACTTTAGAAGAAAAAGATAACGTATATACAAAAGCACCTAGTGGAGGACCGTTAGTACAACATGCAGTTACAGCTGTTTTAGAAAAGGTGAAAGAAGGAGTGTTGCCAATTGAAAAAGCGGTAGAGAAGATGAGTCATAACCCAGCAAAAATCTTCAAAATTGAAAAAAGAGGTTTCATAAAAGAAGGTTTTTATGCTGATTTAGTTTTAGTTGACGCTGATAAAAAATGGACAGTAGATAAAGAAAGTTTACTGTATAAATGTGGATGGTCACCGTTTGAAGGAGTTGAGTTTTCAAATCAAATAACACATACATTTGTAAACGGAAATTTAATGTATAACGAGGGAGTTTTTAATGAAGAAATTAAAGGAAAACGATTATTATTTAACAGATAAATGAAGTCTTTTTTTTACATATGTATTGGTTTGCTTTTGGTGTCGTGTACTAGTAATACGATATACAAAAAGCCTGAGAACTTAATTCCGAAAGATTCTATGGTTTCGTTATTAACCGATATGTATATAGCTTCTTCTGCTAAAAATCAAAAAAACAAATTTTTAAAACGAGAAAAGAACTATATGTTTTTGGTATACGAAAAGTATAGAATTGATAGTACTCGTTTTGATGCTAGTAATACATATTATACTTCTAAGGTTGATGAGTATGCAGAAATCTTAAAAAAAGTAAAAAAAAATATTGATTTATTAGACAGTTTATACAGAGAAAAGCAGGAAATTCAAGACTCTATAAAAGGAATTAAAAAGGGAGGTAAACTAAAAAGAGATATAGTTTTAGATAAGGAAATATTATTGGATGATACTCCTAAAGAGTTAATAAAAAGAGAAGATAGAGAGTTTGAAAAAAAGGACTTAAAGAAGATTAAGTAACTTCCTTTTTAAACTCTTTAGAAACTCTAGCAATTACCTCATTAAGAGGTTCAAACTCAAAGTTAAGTTGCTCTATAATCTTTTTTGAAGTATAGAATGATGTATTGTGAGCGGATTTAGCCGAGTTTTTAGTTAACAAAGGTTCTTTACCTGTAAGTTTTGTTAAAAGCCAATCCACTCTCCAAAATATTGAAGTAATTAGCTTTCCAACTTTCTTTGAAGGTCTTTTTTTATTCAGATTATCAGCAATATTTAATAGAAGATCTTTAAACGATTTGTTTTCCGAAACAAGAATAAAACGTTCATTTTTTATATCAGAACCCATTAGGTTTATCATTGCTTTTACGACATCATATACTCCAACAAAACCAGTAACACCTTCTGTGTAAAATGTTAAGCCATTATTTATTTGGGTAAACATTTTCCCAGAACCTTCATTCCAAAAGCCACCACCCAGAATCACTCCAGGATTCACAATTACTACATTTAAATTTTCTTGGCTACCTCTCCAAACTTCCATTTCAGCACCATACTTGGTAATTGCATAGCCATGATTTTCATCACTATCTACCCACTCATTTTCTTCATTAATTGGTTTACTATTAATAGCATTACCAACCGCAGCGATAGAGCTTACAAAACAAAACTTATCAACATTCGCATCAATAGCAAAATTAATTAGGTTAGCAGTTCCTTCAATATTCACTTGGCGCATTTTTCTATAATCTTTTGGGTTAAAAGAAACTAATGCAGCACAATGATAAACTTGTGTAACGTTATTAAATACAGGTTCTAGTGAAGGGGTATCGGTAATGTCAGCTTGTACCCATTCAATTTTTGAAAAATACTGTTGTACATTATCGGTATAAAAAGAAAAGATTTTTTTAACATGTTCGCGCTTTTTTTCAGTTCTAAAAATAGCTCGAATCTTGTCGTTTTTTTGGCTTAAATGATATAATAAATGTGAGCCTACTAAACCTGTTCCTCCTGTAACTAAAATCATAAAGCGAATTTAGTTTATTTTGGTTGATAAACTTATCTTTGCTTCTTTAAAAATAGAATAAAATGACCAAGAATTTAGTAGAAGAATTACAATGGCGTGGAATGATTCACGACATTATGCCAGGAACCGAAGAACAACTTCAAAAAGAAATGACATCGGTTTATATTGGTTTTGATCCAACTGCAGATTCGTTACACATTGGTAGTTTAGTTCCAATTATTTTACTAGTTCACATTGAAAAAGCAGGGCATCAACCAATAGCTTTAGTAGGAGGTGCAACTGGTATGATCGGTGATCCAACAGGAAAATCAGATGAACGTAATTTATTAAATGAAGAAGCTTTAGCAAAAAATGTTGCGGGTTTAAAAAGAACGTTAGGTCGCTTTTTAGATTTTGATAACGGAGCTAAAAACTCTCCTTTATTAGTAAACAATTACGATTGGATGAAAGATTTTTCATTTATTGAATTTGTACGAGATGTTGGTAAGAGAATTACTGTAAACTACATGATGGCAAAAGATTCTGTAAAAAAACGTATTACAGGAGAAGCAGGTAACGGAATGAGCTTTACAGAGTTTACGTATCAATTAATTCAAGGGTATGACTTCTATCACTTATATAAGACCTTAAACTGTAAATTACAAATGGGAGGTTCTGACCAATGGGGAAACATTACCACAGGTACAGAACTAGTTCGTAGAATGACACCTGGTGAAGATGCAAAAGCATTTGCAGCTACGTGCCCATTAATTACAAAAGCTGATGGTTCAAAATTTGGAAAATCAGAAGGAGGAAATGTTTGGTTAGATGCAGATAAAACATCAGTTTACAAATTTTACCAGTTTTGGTTAAATACTTCGGATGAAGACGCTGAAAAGTATATTAAAATATTTACATTTTTAGATAAAAATACTATTGATGCTTTAATTGCTGAGCATAAAGAAGCTCCGCATCAAAGAGTTTTACAAAAGAAATTAGCTGAGGAAGTAACAATTTTTGTACATTCAAAAGAAGAGTTAGATAAAGCAATAGCTGCCTCAAATATTTTATTTGGAAAGTCAACAGCTGAGGATTTAAAAAACTTAGATGAGCAAACTTTTTTAGATGTGTTTGATGGGGTTCCGCAAGCTGAGGTAACGTCGGAAGACATAGCTGAAGGCTTAGACATGATTGCAGCTTTAGCCGCTAAAACAGGTTTCTTAAAATCAAATGGAGATGCAAGAAGAGCATTAAAAGAGAACTCAATATCAGTAAATAAGGAAAAAGTGGGTGAAGACTTTGTTATCACTTCAAAAGACCTTATTGCTGATAAATATGTGTTATTACAAAGAGGTAAGAAAAATTACTTTTTGTTAAAAGTAGCATAAAGAATATAGTATATAAAATTAAAAGCCCTTAAAAGAAATTTCTTTTAAGGGCTTTTTGTTTGTGATATATAAACAAACGGGGGAAATCGTTATAATTATGAGACAGCTTTTAAATCAAACGTTAAAGGACATCTTTTACAATTAATTCCTTTCTTTTGATACTTATTGCAGCATTTACTTTTAGGTTTAATACAATTACTTGCACATGAAGAACTACAAGTAGTAGTTTTCTGTAATGTCTTAACAGAAGTTTTAGAGCTAACGTTCTTGGTTTCAGTATAAAAAACAATCATTATCTTTTCGTAAAATCCGTGCAAATATAAGTTTTTTATTTAGAATAAATTAAAATAAAACAAAAAACGTGAAATTTTATTGTTGGTTATCAGTAGGGATAGTAGTATCTTTGTGCTAGTAAAAGCCCTCTTTGTTGTTGAAGAAACTAAGCATATATTTTTTTGTTGCATTATACATGATAGCCATGTTGCGCCCAATAGCTCCTTTTGTTGAGTATGCAATAAATTATGATTATATATCAAAAGTTTTGTGTATCAACAAAGATAAACCAGAGTTAAACTGTAATGGTAAATGTCAGTTAATGATGGAGCTTGAACAACAACAAGATGATGATTTTAATTCGTTGCGAATTTCAATGGAAGAATATCCGATAGGGTTTGTAAATATCTTAGCTATAGAATTAGAAGAAAAGAAATTTACTGAAAGGAAAGCATTGTTTTCATTTAAGAAAAATTACCACTACTTACTTAACAAGAAAGTGTTTCATCCACCAATAGTTTAATTTTTTCATACAGTTTTTTGCGCTATTAACAATTCAAATGTTTTGAATTGGAAGGTGCTATTATACAATTATGTAAAAAATTAAATCCAATTTTAATGAAAAATTTAGGATGGATGCTTTTTAGCATCTGCACAATAGCTGTGTCTGCTCAAGAACAAAAAAAAGACACGGTTAAACAAGAAACTATACAATTAAACGAAGTAATTGTAGACGGAAAAATAAAAACAAATCCTGTTCATGCTACAGTTAAAAATGATTATCAAAAAAAAGTAATTCAACCTAAAAACGTAGCAGACTTATTTTCTGAAATCAACGGATTTTCAGTAATAAAAAGAGGAAATTATGCCATGGATCCTACATTTAGAGGTGCTGCTTATGAACAATTAAATGTTATGTACGATGGAGGTACAAAAGCTGTGAATGCTTGTCCGAATAGAATGGATCCGATTACCACACACATCATTCCAGAAGAAATTTCAAAAATTGAAATTATCAAAGGGCCTTTTACAGTGAGATATGGTGCAACTTTTGGAGGTATTGTAAACATGGTAACTGAAAACCATAGATTATTAGATAGTGGGTTTCATGGAAAATTCTCATCAGGATATGAAACAAATGGAAACTCATTTGTAAATATGTTACAGTTACAACATGTTACAAACAAGTTCGATGTAATAGGAAATGTAGGGTACCGAAATTTTGGTGATTATAAAGACGGAAACGGTACAGAGATACCATCATCATTTACCAGTACCGATTACGGGGTTAAATTAGGTTACAACCTTACCCAAAATCAACGCTTACAAGCACATTGGCGTCAATCTTTTGGTAGAGATATAAAGCATGCGGCGTTACCAATGGATACCGATTATGACAACAGTACAATTGTATCGTTAGATTACAAAGCAATAAACTTAGGGAACACATTAAAAGCAATTACCACTAAAGGTTTTTACAGTTATGTAGATCATTTAATGACAAATAGAAATCGCCCAAATTTCAACATGGTTTTTGCTTCATCACCAGTGGAGTCAATTACTATAGGAGGTAAAGTAGAGTTTGAGTTAGATTTACATAAAAACTTTGATTTGTTTGTAGGAAGTGATATCAATCACATTAAAAGAGAAGGAAATCGTACACGTACTATAAAAATGATGAACGGTATGATGTTGCCAATGCCTATGATTAAAGTAGATAAGATTTGGCAAGATGCTTATATAAATGATTTTGGAGTGTTTTCTGAAGCAAAATTCAATTTAGCGGCTAAAACCGTACTAACTACAGGTATTCGTATAGATGTTGTAAATGCAAATGCCAAAGATTTAGAAGCTGATTTTGCCGCAATATATCCTGTGGTAAAAACAAATGAAACCAATGTGAGTGGTAATATTTCTGTAAAGCATGCATTTTCTAAAAAAGCAATTTTAGAAGCTGCTTTTGGTAGAGGAGTGCGTACAGCAAATATGGCTGAGCGTTATATTAATCATTTTACAATAGGATCAGATTCGTATGAATATTTGGGGAACCCTATGTTACGACCAGAAGTAAATAATCAATTTGAGTTAGGGTTGAAAGGAAAACTGGGGTTGAATAACAGCTTGCAATTACATTATCAAACATCAGCATTTTATTCAATTTTTGAAGATTATATTTCTGCAGTAGTCGATCCAACCATTCCAAGGAAATTTATGCCGAATCAACAACCAGAATTTACAAAAGTGTTTACCAATATTGAAGATGCTAGTAAAATAGGGTTTGAAGTAGCAACTAAATTACAAATGTTTAACGATTACTATTTTCAAGCGGAAGTAGCTTATGTAAAGACAGAAAATGAAGATTTTGATGAATCGTTGCCATTAAATCCTCCTTTTACGTCAAAAATTTCTGTTGGTTTAGACAAAGAAAAATATTGGGCAAAAGCACAATACAATATTGTATCGAGGCAAGAAAAAATTGCGCCTTCTTTTGGTGAAACAGTGACAGAAGGGTATCAAACTTTAGATGTTAAATTAGGGGTTAAACCTTTTAAAAAGTTTACATTAGGACTTGCTTGTTTAAATGTTTTTGATGAGAATTATACGAACCATTTAAATTTCTCATATAAAAATCAAGCAGGTTTGTCAATGACAAGAATTAACGAATCAGGAAGAAATTTTACAGCATTTTTGCAGTATAAGTTTTAGTTTTTGTGTAAGGATGTTTAATTTTGAAGACAAATCCTCAATTAACAATTAAAAAGAAGAACATGAAAAAATCAATTTTATCAATTATCGTATTTGCTGTAGCACTTGTGTTTACAAACGATGTAGCGGCTCAAAAATTTGCAAGCTTAGATAAAAGTCCAATGGATGCAGCTGCTTATCCAAGTAGTTACAGAATTTCAGATAAGAAAGTAAAAGTTGTTTATAGTCGTCCACAATTAAAAGGAAGATCTTTAGCAAAACTAGCTCCTATGGGAAAAGTTTGGAGAACAGGAGCAAACGAAGCTGCAGAAATCACATTTTATAAAGATGTAACTTTTGGAGATAAAAAAGTAAAAGCAGGAACATATACACTATTTACAATTCCTGGAGAAAAAGAATGGACTCTTATTTTAAATACAGCCAAGAATGTTTGGGGGTCTTACTTTTATAGTGAAAGTGAAGATGTAGCTAGAATTATTGCACCTACTACTAAGTCAGATGAAACAATCGAAGCTTTTTCTATTGTTTTTGAAGGGGAAGACGATACATTTAACATGTACATTGGTTGGGATAACGTTATTGTTACTGTTCCTATAAAAGGATAATTATAATTAAATATAAAAAAGAACAGGCATTTTAGATGCCTGTTTTTTTGTGGGTTATATTGAAGTTTACAAAGAAAGATAACAAAAGTTTCAACAAAATATTAAGAAAATTGGCATGGTGATTGTTTCAAAACTTCTCTGTATAAACTAAAAACTATTATGATGAAAAAAACAGTACTTGTAATTTTATGTATAATCGCATTTTCAGGAGTTAAAGCTCAACAAGTTAAATTTGGAGTTAAAGCAGGGTTAAATGTTGCTACAATCCATGGAGATAACTTAAATACCGATTCTAGATTGGGGCTTCATGCAGGGGGATTAGTAGAATTGAAGTTATCAGATTCATTTTCTATTCAACCAGAAGTTTTGTACTCACAAATGGGGACAGAAAACGATGTTAATAAATTAAAAATAGATTACATTTCGTTACCAGTCATGGCTAAATACTATATTGTTGATGGTTTTTCCCTTGAGTTAGGTCCTCAAATATCATTTTTAGTAGATGATGTTTTAAAAACAAATGATGGTACAAGCTTAGATCCAGATGTAGAAAACTATGATTTGAGTGCAAACCTTGGTTTAGGTTACCAATTTAAACAAGGCTTATTTGTGCAAACACGATATAATTTAGGACTAACAGCAATTCAAGAAAATCCTGATATTAAAAACGGGTCTTTTCAAATTTCTGTTGGATATCAGTTTTAACAATATAAAAACCTCTCTTTTGAGAGGTTTTTTATTAAGTAGTACTTTACTTTTCTAAAGAGTACTTTAGCTCAATGTCTGGATCCATTTGGTAAGTGTAAATAATTGAATTAAAGTGAAAAGGATGCTCAATTCCCATTTCAAGAGGAATTGTTAGAGAAGACTCATTTCTTGTCAGCCAAATATTACCATAAACATGCACCAATGTGTCCAATAGTAAGTAATTGTACTGTTCTATGTTTAATGATTTTACAGCTACTTTTTTATCAGGTAGTTGAGTAGGAACTATTGTGTTTACTGTATTTAATGAAATAGCTTCTCTAACGTCAATAACGGTATCAACTTCAACAGGTGTATGCTTAGTGTCAGCAATAAGATCGGTAGCTAAACTCATTTTTATCAATACATTTTCTGGAATTACAGCAGTATCTTTTGGTAGTTGAGGAAGCAAGTTGAATAAAATAGGAACATAGCACTCTCTATATAACAAAGCATCCAACGTTTCACTAAAGAGTATATGATACTTTTCAGGTTCAGGTATTTTGAAAGTAACAGCATCAGCAGTATAGTAGTTTGTTACATAATTAGTAAGCTCCAGTTTTTTTATAAGGTTTTTAGCATACTCTAAAGATTTATCATTAATTTCTAGTAAAGAAAATTGTATTTCTTCAGGGCTAAAAAGTGGAGCAATTAGAGTAATAAACGGAGCATAGGGTCCACAACCAGCATAAAAAACACGGATCGTTTCATTAGGGTAATTTTGTTGCTTTTCTTTAATCGCCATTACCATAGCTTTTAAAAACTTTACAGTTCGTTTGTAATCTAGCAAACATTGTGCAGCATGATTTAATCCTAAAGCTTTTCCTTTTGCAGTTGTTATGGAGGCTAAGTGCTCTATATGATTATCGAATCCAGTGAGCTGAGTTAATTCTTTAAAGTAAGCGTGTATTTCGTTTATTAAATTTTCAATTTCAGATTGTTCAATAGAGTTTTTAAGTAAGGTAGATACTTTTCCTTTAATATCTAAAGTCGTTATATTTTCGCTCATAAGTAGGTTAGTTGTTGAGCTCCCTAAATTAGAAAAATAGAATTAGTTAAAAAAGAAGCTAATGAAGTTATGTTAACAGTTTTAGAGACTGAAATTAAATCATTTATTACTCAAAAATAGGCAGTAAGGATATTTTTCAGTTTTTATAATAACTCAATTAATATTTTGCGAATAACACCAAATAAAAGAATTAGTAAAAGCACATAGCGTTTAATAATCATGATGTGTATGTAGTAACGTTAAAAGTAATTTTGATGTACATAGCACATTAGTACAATATAAAAACTCTCTTATTTCAATTTTAAACCTTACAAAGCTTAAATGCTTGTGAGGTTTTTTGTTTATTTAAGTCTTTATAAAGTATTAAAAGAACTAAACTTTTTACTTATCAACAATAACTGTAAATTTGCATCCTTTAAAACAAGCGATTACAAATGCAATACAATCATCAAGAGATAGAAAAAAAGTGGCAAAAGTACTGGGCAGATCAAGGTACATTTAAAGCTGAAAATAATTCTGATAAACCAAAATATTATGTGTTAGATATGTTTCCTTATCCATCAGGAGCAGGGTTACATGTTGGGCATCCATTAGGGTATATCGCCTCAGATATTTATGCACGTTACAAGCGTCATAAAGGGTTTAATGTATTGCATCCACAAGGATATGACTCTTTCGGGCTGCCTGCTGAACAATATGCGATTCAAACAGGGCAGCATCCAGCAATTACTACAGAAACGAATATTAAAACTTACCGTCGTCAGTTAGATAATATTGGGTTTTCGTTCGATTGGTCTCGTGAAGTACGTACTTCAAATCCAGAATATTATAAATGGACACAGTGGATTTTTATTCAACTGTTCAATTCTTGGTACAATAAAGACACAGATAAAGCAGAAGATATTGCAACCTTAGTAGCAAAGTTTGAAGCAGAAGGAAATACGAATGTAAATGCAGTTTCTGATGAAGATATAACTATTTTTTCTGCCGAAGAATGGAAAAACTTCTCTGACAAAGAACAACAAGAAATACTATTACAATACCGTTTAACATTTTTATCTGATACTGAAGTAAACTGGTGTCCGGCACTAGGAACAGTATTAGCAAACGATGAAATTGTAAACGGAGTTTCAGAACGTGGAGGGCATCCTGTAGTTCGTAAAAAAATGACCCAATGGTCTATGCGAATTTCTGCGTATGCACAACGTTTATTAGACGGATTACAAAATATTGATTGGCCACAGCCATTAAAAGATAGCCAAACTAACTGGATCGGTCGTTCGCAAGGAGCGATGGTTTCTTTTGATGTGGATGGACACGATGCTAAAATAGACGTATTCACAACACGTCCTGATACTATTTTTGGAGTGTCTTTTATGACCTTAGCTCCAGAGCACGATTTAGTGTCACGAATCGTGACTGATGAGCAAAGAAAGGCTGTTGAAGAATACATAGAGGCTACAGCAAAACGTTCTGAGCGCGATCGTATGGCAGATGTAAAAACCATTTCAGGTGTGTTTACTGGTGCGTATGCATTGCATCCGTTTACAGGAAAACAAGTACCTATTTGGATTGGTGATTATGTATTAGCAAGCTATGGTACAGGAGCGGTAATGGCGGTACCATGTGGTGACCAACGTGATTATGATTTTGCAAAACACTTCGGATTAGAGATTCCAAATATTTTTGCAGATGTTGATATTTCTGAAAAAGCAAACGATGCTAAAGATGGAATTAAATTAGCAAACTCTGATTTCTTAGATGGTTTAAATTATAAAAAAGGAATGAAAACTGTAATCTACGAATTAGAAAAACGTGGATTTGGTTACGGAAAAATAAACTATCGTTTACGCGATGCAGTATTTAGTCGTCAACGTTATTGGGGAGAACCTTTCCCTGTATATTACAAAGACGGAATGCCACAAATGATTAATGCGAAGCATTTACCAATTGTATTGCCAGAAGTTGAGAAATACCTACCAACTGAAGATGGAAAACCACCGTTAGGGAATGCTGAGGTTTGGGCATGGGACACAACAACAAACACTGTTGTTGAAAATAGCAAGATTGATAACGAAACTGTTTTCCCACTAGAGTTAAATACAATGCCAGGGTGGGCAGGAAGTTCTTGGTATTTTAACCGTTATATGGATTCGAATAACGAAGGAGAGTTTGTAAGTAAAGAAGCGGTTGACTATTGGAAACAAATAGATTTATATATTGGAGGTTCAGAACACGCTACAGGACACTTATTATATGCGCGTTTTTGGCAAAAATTCTTATTTGATAGAGGATTGTTACCAGTAGATGAGTTTGCTAAAAAACTAATCAACCAAGGAATGATTTTAGGAACTTCTGCTTTTGTTTATAGAGTAGAAGGCACAAATACATTTGTTTCTAAAGGGTTAATAGGAGACAAAATAGTACAACCTATTCATGCCGATGTTTCTTTAGTAAATTCTTCTGATGAGTTAGATATTGAAGCGTTTAAAAAGCATCCATTAAATGTTGATTTTAAAGGTGCAGAATTCATTTTAGAAGATGGTAAATACATTGTAGGACGCGAGGTTGAAAAAATGTCAAAATCGAAATACAATGTTGTAAATCCAGATTTAATTTGTGAAGAATACGGAGCAGACAGTTTACGTTTATTCGAAATGTTCTTAGGGCCGTTAGAACAAACAAAACCTTGGAAAACTTCAGGGATTTCAGGAGTGTATTCTTTCCTAAAGAAATTATGGAAATTATTCACAGATGAAAACGGAATCAATGTTTCTGATGCTGAACCAACCAAAGACGAATTAAAAACCTTACACAAAACAATTAAAAAAGTAGAAGAAGATATTGAGAACTTCTCGTTCAACACATCCGTTTCTACTTTCATGATTGCGGTAAATGAGTTAACAGCGTTAAAATGTAACAAACGAGCTATTTTAGAACCATTGTTAGTATTAATTTCTCCGTATGCACCACATATTGCAGAAGAATTATGGAGTCAGTTAGGACATGATGAGTCTATTGCAACCGTAGCTTTTCCAAAATTTGAAGAGAAGCATTTAGTTGAAAGTTCTAAGAACTATCCAGTTTCTTTCAATGGTAAAATGCGTTTTACCTTAGAGTTACCGTTAGATATGAGCAAAGACGAAATTGAAAAAACGGTCATGGCACATGAAAAAACGCAACAACAATTACAAGGAAGAGAGCCTAAAAAAGTAATTATTGTCCCAGGAAAAATTATAAATATTGTAGGGTAAGCTAACCTTATTAATATAAAAAGCCCACAAGCAATTAATTTGTTTGTGGGTTTTTATTTTTAAACTAAATTCGCGCCTTGTAAAAACAAATTAAAATTTCAACGAATGAAAAAGATTTTTAAAATTAGTTATGTGGTTTTGATGTGCCTAACTTTAGTAATGAGTAGCTGTTCTGATAGCGATAATGATCCAGCTGGAATTGCAAACACAAAATTATCAGGAAACGTATTTGGAACAAGTTTTACGGCAGAAGGTGGTAAAGCATTTATGTCTGGAAATAATGAACTTTCAGTACATATTACCAATATACAAGCAGATTGTAGTTCAGATATTTTTGATTACGAATTAGAGATTTCAACTTATGTGAAAGCAGAGTTAGGAACTTATGATAATGTGAATGTAGTTTTTAGTAAGAAAGGATCTAACCCTTTAAACTTTTTTCAAGGAGTTGCGGAGGTAGTAAGATTTACAAATAATGAACTAACCATAAAAATAAAAGCAAATTCAAGTGCTGATAATTCAATAGAAGGATTTTTTACAGTTCCTTTTTGTGAATAATAGTTAAAAATATTGTTTATAAGAAAGCCTTTACATGCATGTAAAGGCTTTCTTATTTTATGTGATAAAGTCAAAAACTTTTCTCAAATTTGCTTTCTAAAAAAATAAAATATGAAAAAAGTATCCCTTAACAATTCATGGATTTTTGCAATAATTCCAATTGGTATTTTCATTTTTGTAGCATTTCCACAGTTACAAAACGTGTATGAAGCGTTTCATAAAAGAGAAATTGAAGTACAGCAAAGTGTACGAGAACTAGACTCATTACAACAGCTTACAAACCCCACAAGAAAAGATTTAAATGATATAAAACGTCTTGAAATTACTGTTCCAGTTCATAAGTTAAGTATAAGTAAACAACGATATACTTACTATAAAACTGGTGGGATGTTAGCGGTATTAGCTTTTATGCTTATAGGTATGTTTGGTTCTAGTTATTGGGCAAAAAGAAAGAAAAACTCACCAACCAATAAACAAATAGAGTTTTCTTTTGGTGACTTTACAACCGATGCTATTGGGCAAAACATTTCTTGGAGTGCTGTTAAAGGCTCAGGAAGTAATTTTTTAAGTGAACGCTTACAAAAAACAGCTTTTGGTTATAAAATAACCTCTAGCTCTTATTTGAAATTTGCAGCTTGGAGTTTCCTTTTAATGGGGTTAAACTATGTGGTTTGGTCTTTTATAGAATTTTTTGAATTTTCAAAAGAACCTTTAACATTTATGCATGGAGGAAAGATGTTTTTTACTTCAGGCGGTCCTTTTTTATTAGTAGGTGTTTTCTTATTATTTTCTTTTGGAGCCAAAGCATTTTTATACTCACAAAAAAGGAAAGTATTAGTTGATGGTGAAATAATACCTTTTCAACAAGTGTATGCATTACAAGTATTGTCAAAATTTGTTGAAGGAAATAAGTCAGGAGGTTATTATTGTTATGAAGTTAATTTGGTTACTCAAAATGGAGAGCGTCATAACTTACTAAATCACGGTGATAAAGAATACTTGTTAAGCGATATGGTAAAAATAAGTAGATTTTTAAAAGTACCTGTTTGGAATAATGGAGTAGCTTAAAGTAATTTATAGGTATTTGATAAACTTTTACTAATTTACACAAATACAAATCGTAAAAGCTGACATTATTTTATCCTGTAAAAAAAAATCATCCAATACATGTTACTTTTCTTCAGTAAGGGAGATACCTGAAAATGTTTGGAAAGAGCTTCAGTGTACAAATAGCTTATACCTCCAGCCAGAATATTTGGAGGCTCTAGAAAAGAACAATAAACAAATACAGTTTTCTTATATTTTATTGTTTGATGAAAAGCAAGAAGCGATAGCTTTTGCTACCATTAAGTTAGTTGATTTTTATTTAGACAGTGTTCAAAACGATTTACAATCGATTGTAGAATGGATGCGTTGTATGGGGAGGAAATTACACTTATTGTCTTCTCAAAAACCCTTTAAAATACTTACATGTGGTAATACTTTTGTAAGTGGTGAACATGGAATTTTTATAAAACCTAATCAAGATAAGAAAGAAGTAGTAATACAATTAGCTAAAGCTATTATAGCCTTTGAAAAAGAGATTTCAAAAGAAACAATAGATGCTTTTATGTTGAAAGATTTTGTGAACGAATCTCTTTTTATTACTGATGCACTACATAATGTTGGTTATAATTCTTTTAATGTGGACCCTAATATGGTATTAACATTAGAAAGTAATTGGAATACTTTTGAAGATTATTTAGCGGCATTAAAAACAAAGTATAGAGTAAAAGCTAGAAAGGCTTTGAAAATGAGTACAGGTATACAAACGGAAGAGATAACAATTGAATCTTTAAAACAATTATTGCCCGAAATGGCGTTACTATATAAGAACGTATCAAATAAGGCGAGTTTTAATTTAGGGTACTTTAATATTGAAACGTACATGTGTTTAAAAAAGAACTTAAAAGATGATTATGTTATTAAAGTATATTGGTTAGAAGATAAGTTAGTTGGGTTTTTATCAGGAATGATAAATCAAAACTCGTTAGATGCGCATTTTGTAGGGATTGATTATACAGTTAATAGAACCTATGCAATTTATCAAAGAATGTTGTATGATTATATTTCATTGGCTATTGATAGAAATATAAAAGCCATAAACTTTGGAAGAACAGCTAGTGAAATAAAAAGTTCTGTAGGAGCAGTGCCTCAAGACTTAACAATTTATTTACGACATAGAAAAAGTATTCCAAACCGTATTTTAAGTTTATTTTTGAATAGAATTCAGCCAACAGAATTTAGGTTAATAAAACCTTTTAAAATAAAAAAAGTATAAAGAATTAGATCCTCTTTATTGTATTAACAAATGAAAAACACACAAGAATTATTAAATATACTTACCCTTGACGATTTAGGTGAAGGGAACTTTAACGGAGTAAGTAGAGATATAGGAAGCCCAAATGTTTTTGGTGGTCAAGTATTAGCACAAGCTTTAAATGCAGCTTATAGAACAACACCAAAGGAACGTATTTTACACTCGTTACATTCATATTTTTTAGAAGCAGGGAATTTAGAGTTACCTATAACATATAATGTACAAACTATCCGTGATGGAGGTAGTTTTTCTACGCGTAGAGTAACAGCGCATCAAAAAGATAAAACAATTTTTATTTTGTCTTGTTCATTCCATAAAAAAGAAGATGGTTACGAGCATCAAAAGCCAATAAAAAAAGACTTAAAACAACCAGAAGAGTTATTAAGTTGGACAGATATGCTGGATCAGTTTGGAGCTTTTTTACCAAAGAAAATGAAAGACTTTTTAAGTATTGAGCGTCCTATTAATTTTAAACCAGTACAAATTGTAAATCCGTTAGACCGAAAGGATTTACCACCCGTAGTTGATGTTTGGTTTAAATTAAAAGGAGAAGCATCTGATTTACCACTAGGAATTAAACAACAAATATTAACTTATATATCGGACTATAATATTTTAACAGCTTGTTTAAATCCAAATGCAAGTGTAGCCAATTTTGGAAATACACAAATGGCAAGTTTAGATCACTCCATGTGGTTTTACCGTGATTTTGATTTTAATGATTGGATGTTGTTCTCTGTTGAAAGTCCTAATACTAATGGAGCAAGAGGTTTTGCTTGTGGAAATATTTATACTAGAGATGGTAAATTAATAGCTTCAGTTGCGCAAGAAGGTTTGATGCGTCCTATGAAGAAGAAGTAATAGTTAATATAGATAAGAAATAAAAAAAGCCGAGTTAATTAACTCGGCTTTTTTTGTTTGATTAAGCTTCTATTTCAGCTGTTTTTGTACTGATATGAAACTCTTCATATGTTTCTAGTAAACTCATTAATCCAGATACTAAATCTTGTGTCTCAATTAAAATACTAAAGTATAATGTAGTATTCTTTGGACTTGTTTCATCTGTTCTAATACGTTCTACTTGTTTTTCTATAGATTTAGATACATCTTTTAACAACTCTTTCTTTTCGTTAATAATATGTCCTAAATTATCAAAACTTCTATTTTCAAAAGTATCACCAATATCAGCTAATAGCTTAGAAAGTGTATTGTCAATACTTTTAAGATCTTTAATTTGTCCTTTTTTAAGGTTTTTATGGTTGTTATTAACGTGCTTGTAAGTAGCTCTAGAGATGTAGCTAATAGACTGAGCAACGTCTTGTAAATACCCTAAAATTAAAATATAGAATCTACTTGCTTGTACCGAAGTATCGTCTAAAGACTTAATAAAGTAGAATACACCGTCTTTTAAGTTATCAATTTCATCATTTAGTTTTGTAACGTGTTTATCAGTTTTACGTAATTTAACTAAATCGTGTGTGGCAAGGTCTTTTACAACGCTTGAGTATAATTTATTAATACGATGAGCAACACCAGCAATATGATCTGAGCTTTCTTCAATCACACCGTTAATGGTGATTAATTCTGCTCTCTCCATATGTACTTGTTTCTTCTCTTCTTTAGATTTTTTTCTGTGTTGTAAAGTGTTTCTTGCAATTAAAAGAGCAACCACTAATAACAATACAGGAATCATTACCATATCCCAGCTAATTAAGTAAGCTACTAAAGCTGCAGTTAAGAAAGCTGTAATCGCTGTTAAGAACCATCCACCAATAACATTAATTACACCAGCAACTCTATAAACAGCACTTTCACGTCCCCAAGCTCTATCAGCTAAAGAGGTACCCATTGCAACCATAAATGTTACATAAGTGGTAGATAATGGTAATTTCATTGAAGTTGCAATAGAAATTAAAATACCAGCAACAATTAAGTTTACAGATGCTCTTACTAAATCGAAAGCAGGCATTTCGTAAGTTTTGTCTTTAGGTAATTCAATTACAGGTTTTTGAAACTTTGAATCGATAAAGTTTAAAGTCTTTTTAGGTATAATAGCACTAATACCTAGGTTTACTCCCATAGCTGCTCTAACTACAACTCTAGATAATGGGTTCGGTTGAAATTTTTCATGTCCGTCTCCTTGGCGAGATAAATCAATACCAGTTTTAATTACATTTCTAGCTTTGCTAGAAGTCCATAAAGTGACAACCATTACTGCTCCTGCTAATAATAATAACCATACGTTAGAAGGTACTTTCTTAGCTAAAATTCCCATAGAGAATGCATCAGGTGCAACACCAGATACTTCCCAAGCTTGGTATGAGTTCCAAGCAGCAATTGGTACACCAATAAAGTTTACTAAATCGTTACCAGAAAAGGCCATTGCTAAAGAGAAGGTACCTACACCAATAATCAATTTTAAGATATTGACTTTGAAAAAATGGATTAATACTTGAGATATAGCACTCCAAAAAACAAAGCCTCCAGCAATTATAACAAGTGTGTTTCCTTCAACTAAATGTTTTATATCTTTATAAAAAGGAGTTCCTTTCATTCCTTTAACAAAGATAAAATATGTAATAGCCGTAATTGCGAAACCACCAAATAAAGCATTGATGTAACTAGCTCTTTTTTCAAAATTAAACGAATAAATTAAACGAGAAAAGAACTGTACAATTGCACCAACAGAAAAAGCAACTACTACGGAGAGTAGAATACCATTTATAATCTGAATAGCTTTTTTATGATTAATGTAGTTCCAAATGTCTGAAATTGATTGAGCTTCGTTAGCTGCAATTTTAATTAATGACACACAAACAGCTGCCCCTAATAATTCAAATACAATAGAAACTGTTGTTGAGGTAGGCATTCCTAATGAGTTAAAGATATCTAATAGTAAGATATCAGTAATCATAACAGCCATAAAAATAAACATGATGTCTTGGAACATAAACATGCTAGGGTTAAAAATACCCTTACGTGCTACTTCCATCATACCGCTTGAGGTAACTGCTCCAAAAAACACCCCAACGCTCGCAATTATCATAATATTTCTTACTTTAATTGCTTTAGAACCAATTGCTGAATTTAAAAAGTTAACAGCATCGTTACTAACTCCCACAACCAAGTCTACAATAGCTAAAACAGCCAAAGCGACTAGCATCAAAATATATGGATCTCCCATTTTTTAGTTTTTAATTAAGTTTTGCAAATTTAGTTACACAAGAACGCTCTCATGTTATGTTTATGTTATCATTTAAAGGTGTATGTCTACCTGTAATCTATACATCAATTGATTTGTAGCTGTTGCTATATCTAAGTAACTAATATCGGTTTGTACTTTTAATTTATGACCAACAATGTACTTTGATAATCCTATTGTGTATTGATTTTCAGTTCCTTTTCCTGTAATGTTTTCGTCTAAAGAAATGTTAGTAAAACGACCAGATACTTCCCAGTCTTTAGCAAATAAATACCCTGATTGAAGGTTTAAACCACTTCCTACTTGTACAATTTCTCCTGTAAGAGTTCCATCTGAGTTTTTTGCGAAAGGATCTTCGGCGTCTCGGTATGAATATTCTCCCATAAAAGAGAATCCTTTATATTTAAACATAGCATCCATAAAAAAGGTTGATATGTTTGTTTGATAGTAACCTTCATCATTAACCATATATGTACCTTGGTTACTTCTAGTTTTTACGGCATTGTTATTAAAGTCATAACTCATACCAATAGCAAGTTTAGGTGCTTGCTCTCTTTTTAAGTCTCCACCTATATAATCTCCTTTGCCTTCAAACTTTCCAAAAGGTAAAAATTCTAGATGAGCAGTATATTGATGTCCGCCTAGGTTTCCTACAGTAACATTTCTTCCTTCACCTTGAGAAAAAGCTAAAGCTTCTCTAACAATAAACTTATCAGATAAATTAAAATGATGTCTTAACTGTATTCCCATATCTCTATCAATATTAAAACGTTTGTTTAATAAAGAACGATCTACTAATTGCATATTAGCAGAAGAAATAACACGTTCACGGTTTCCAGGTAGTTTGGTTTGTCCAAACCATAATTCAAAATTTTGATGGAAGTTCCACTTTAGAACTGCATCTAAAATGTATCTTGGGGCGTTTCCTGTATGTTCTGAAGCGCCACTAATATCTCTATTAGATAATCCAAGTTCCATTTTATATTTTAATTTAGGAGAAAAAGCAAATCCTTTAAATTTTAATCGAGCTCTTCTTACTAACATTGAAGATGTTGGGTTATATAAACCATCTTTGTTGGAATCCCATTCTGCTGTTGCTAAAAATTGCATTCTAGCACCCATATTCATAGACCAAGTACTGTCTTTTCCTACTAGATTAAATATACCCTTTCCAAATTTTGGTGCGTTTGTTTGTTGTGCATGTGTGTAGAGTAACACAAACATACTTACAGACGTAAGTACTGTTTTATAGTTCATTAGATGTTGTTTATTAGTTTTTGTCGCGGCAAATAACTAACCCTTATGTTAACTTAGTGTTAATCTAATATTAAAAAACTGCCTTGTTTTCAAGGCAGTATATAGTGAGTCAAATAAATAGTCGACAAAAACTAATAAATTTATAATGACTACTCCTCTTTTAGAGGTGAATCAAAAGTATTCTCTTTTTTTAATATAAATATTAAGTACAATTTAATAAACTGTTATGTGATGTGAGGGTTTAAGTTAATAAAAAGTTACGAAGTTAAATGTAGTCGGTTATTTTTTTAGGCCCCTCAAGAACAGATCTTGTAATTTGCATAGTACCATCTTCTTTAGTTACTACATGCCACTTAATAAGAGTTATTTCATTATTCTCAATTTCTAAACCAGTTATGCATCTAGGGTGTACACAGCTACCATCATTAAAATGTGGAAGTTTGTTTTTTGATGGAAATCTGGGGCGATGTGTATGTCCTGTAATAATCATTTGATTATTATTACTCTTAATCCATTCTTCTAAACGGCGTTCTACCTTTATTAATCCTTTAAAGTTTTGAGCAGGACTTGTGGGGTCTTTAATTCCATGTATTTGTAAAGGTCGCCATAAAACACGAACCAAAAACCTGCTGAATTTCCAAAAAGTATAATTAAACCAATCTGCTTGATGACCGTGGAGTAAGAAGATAGATTTACCATCTTCTTGTACCAGTTTAATTGCTTCAGAAAAAGAAGCATTTGGCATTAACTCTTTTTTCTTTCCGTCAATAGTGTCGTAATAAGAATTAAAGTTTTTAGCAACATTTTTAGGCTTTCGATAATTCATATCATGGTTTCCCCAGATAAAATATAACCTGTTTTGTTGGTGAAACTTTTGGAGTAATAGGTAGATGTATTTATTGGCATTGAAAATATTTACAAATTTATTTTCCCAAAGTTCATCACCATCCCCCAACTCTATATAAGTGAATTCTTTTTGTAAATATTGAGATAAAGCATAATGATATATTTTTCTATTACGAGCAAAGTCATCAGCAAAACTGTTGTCACCTCTATGGCAATCAGAAAATAAAATATATTTAGAACTCTCATTTAAAGGTAGCTCCTTTGCTCTTTTAAAAGCTCTGTTTATTCTATGATTTGAAGACATTGGTAGTAGAAGTTTATGCGCATATAAAGGTGCAAAAAAATGAAATATACAACAAAATTTATTGAGTGTTAAAATAGGTAAGCTATTAAGTTAAGTTTATGATTAAATAAGAAGGTGAAAAATATTTTAGTTCTATAATGTTAATTTTTAATAACTTACAAGAAAATTTATAATTAACATTAATACCCTTCAAAAATGAAAAAAAAGTATTTACTACTTTCGTTACTATTGCTGTGCCTTAGTTTTTCTATTGTTCACGGCCAAGAAAAAATGTTTTATGGTACTATTGAAACCAAAGATGCCTTAAAACTACAAAAAGTTGCTCCTACCGATATTAAGATTCTTTCCTCCACAAATGGTTTTAGTGCTGTAAAGTTAAGTCATCATGCAGCTGAAAAATTACATCATATGATTTTAACTCATGGTCCCGGGTTTATTTATGAATCTTCTGAAAAAGAAGCTTTACAAACCATTCAGAAACTTCAAAGTAAAAAAACTCATCAGCAGAGAGCATCGTATACTATTAGTGAAGATCAACTTGTAAATCAAAGCATAGGTTTGGTGAATAATACAAATATTGCTAATCATATAGTAGAACTTGAAAATTATGGAACTAGATATCACACAACCCAAAAAGCTACACAAGCTGTTCAAGATTTAAAACAAAAATGGGAAACAATGGCTAGTGGTAGGTCTGACGTTAGTGTTAGAATAGTTAACCATAGTAGTACTACAATGCCTTCTGTAGTTATGACAATTCAAGGAAGTGATCTTCCAAATGAATACGTAATAATAGGTGGTCATATCGATTCTGTTAGTCCAGAAAGAGAAACAAATGCACCTGGTGCTGATGACAATGCTTCTGGTATTGCTACAATTACAGAGATGGCTAGAGTGCTCTTCCAAATGGACTTTCAGCCAAAACGAACTATTGAGTTTATGGCATTTGCTGCTGAAGAAGTTGGTTTAAGAGGTTCAAAAGAGATTGCACAGGATTATAAAAATAGAAATGTTAATGTGTTATCGTACGTACAATTTGATATGACAAATTATAAAGGATCACCTAAAGATGTCTACATTTCTGATGATAGTTATAACAGTAGTACCCTTAATGCTTTTTTAGCTAGTCTTATGGATTATTATAATACTTCAGGAAGTCATCAATTTACTTACGATTATACACGATGTAACTACGGTTGTTCTGATCATTATAGTTGGGCACAACAAGGATATGATGCAGCTTTCCCTTTTGAAGCATCATTTAATGGTTCAAGCCCTTATATTCATACTGTAAATGATACATCTGACAGATTTCCGACTGCTAATGCTACGCATGCGGCAAAATTTGCTAAACTTGGTTTAGAGTATTTAATTGAGGTAGCTAAAAGTAAAGGAAGTGTAAGTGTACCAACTTATTGCGATTCAAAAGGAAATAATGTAAATGATGAATATATTCAGAATGTAACACTTGGGTCAATTAATAATAATTCAGGAGCGACAAATGGATATGAAGATTTTACTAATATTTCAACTGATATAGAGCAAGGAAGTTCCAATACAATAACTGTTACACCTAAATGGACAGGAACGGTTTATAAAGAAGGATATGCTGTTTGGATAGATTATAATCAGGATTCTGATTTTGAAGATAACGGAGAGCAAGTGTGGGTTAAAAGTGCATCTACTGATAATTCAGTTAATGGTAGCTTTACTGTACCTAATACTGCAAAATTAGGAGTAACAAGAATGAGAGTGTCTATGAGATACAATAATACTCCTTCTTCTTGTGGTTCATTTGATTATGGAGAGGTTGAAGATTATACTCTAAATATTATTGAAGGAGATGGAGGAACTAGCACAGATATTTGTGATGGTGTACCTCAATATGATTCTTCTCAAAACTATCAGGTTGGTGATAGAGTTGTTTATTTTAATGTTTTGTATGAGAGAACTTCAAGTGGATGGAATAATATTGGAAACTGTGGTGGTGCTAAAACCGATAATTTAAATGTAAGGCAAGTTTTAGTAAATGATAAAGATGTAATTGTTTTTTCTCCGAACCCTATAGAAGGAAGTGCTATAGTTTTACAAGTGAATAATGAGTTGTGGAAAAATAAAGAAGTTGCTATTTATAATGTAAATGGAAGGTTGTTGAAAAAAATAAAAATGAGCTCTAGAAGTAATAATGTAGATGTTTCAAAATTATCAGCAGGAATCTATTTTGTGTCTTTAGATAATACAGGAAAAACGTATACTAAACAATTAGTTAAAAAGTAATTTTAAACATAGAATAAAAAAGCCCAAGTTTTTAAAACTTGGGCTTTTTGTTTTTTATGATAAAGAGATTATCTTACTCCAGGTGTAAAATTACCAGGAGCGTCTTGAGGAGC
This sequence comes from Tenacibaculum larymnensis, assembly GCF_028829235.1. Lineage (GTDB taxonomy): Bacteria > Bacteroidota > Bacteroidia > Flavobacteriales > Flavobacteriaceae > Polaribacter > Polaribacter larymnensis. The sequence continues at coordinate 609,227 of NZ_JAIWJY010000001.1, forward strand.
GTTAGTTGTACCAGCTGCACCAGTGTCATTCCATATATCCCATTCTGAGAATGTATATGTTGGGTTTCCTTGTGTTACTGAAGCTTTACGATTAGCTCTACCATCTTCAAATTCGTGATTTGTATCTGAACCATCTTCACCAGGTACACCAAAAACATCTACTACATTACCGCTTGGGTCAACTAGTTCTATGTTGTCGTCACCATTTGAATCAGCAGGACCACCAGTGTCAGCAGCTAAATCAGGAGCAAAACCAAACGCAGTTTCAAACGCAGTTTTTTGTGCAGCAATAACAAATGCTTGTCCAGCGTTAATTGTACTACCGGTTAAATCTATTGATGAAGTAGATTCAGGATTACCATTAGTGTATCTTCTAATTACCCATCCTGTTAAATCTATGGCATCAGTTCCAGAATTATATAATTCTATAAATCTAGCATTAGCATTATTGTTAGGATCTGCTAATTCTGAAAAGAAAACAGTATTGGTAGTACTACTACCACCTCCACCACAAGTAGTATAGTCTTCTGTAAAGTTTACATCACTTTCATTTCTTAAATAGATTTGAACTCCATTAAAATCAGACATTACTCCTGTAATAGTTCCTCTTTTGTCACTCACAGGGTTGTTAGCAAAAGTAGCTTGACCTCTAACAAAAGTTGTTAATTCATCTCCGTCACATTCAGAAATTAGCAGATTACTACCGTCATAATTTTTAGTGTTGTCTTTGAACTGCACACCTTCAATTTGTACTAACTTTCCTTGGTAATCACCAGTTAAAGCCTGTGCTATAGTAATTACTTCAGGAGTAGGTAATGTTCCAGCTGTTGTACTAAGAATATTAGATGGAGAAACATTTAATTGTAATAAGCCATTATACTCACTTAATTTAGCTCCGCCAACTGTAATTTCTATTTCGTCTCCTAATTTTAAATCGTAAGCATCACTAAAACGTAAAGCAATACCAGCTGTTGCATCTTGAGCAAATGCATTTTGATTTGAAATATTATCTGTAGAAAGATCTGAAGTAATTACAAGCTTTAACTTTAAGTTTTGAGTAACAGTAGTTTCACTACCAGTATATAATGCCTTTACTTCAGCTAAAGAAGCATCAGTAGGATTGTTATTGCAACCATACTCTTCAGTAAAGTTAACGTCATTTGTATCTCTAATGTATAATTGATAGTCGCTACTAAACTTTCCTAAAATAGCAGTAACACTTCCTTTTTTGTCAGGAATAGGATAAGATTTAAAAGTTGAAAAACCACTTGTTCTCATGATAATAGATTCAAAAGTTTCACAACTTGTAAAGTACCTGTTTACTGAAAAAGTATTATCAGGATCTGGGTCAGCATAGGTTAAACCTTTTTCTTCAGATTGTAACCCTTCAATTTTAACTAATGTATTGATGTGAGCATCAGTTAACTCTCCAATTGTTAAGTTGGTTGGTACTATTTCAGCAATTTCAGAAGATCTATCAATAAAGTCGATATAATCGTTTGCGTCAATTCTATCCGTACTATTTCCGTTTAAAACACCTATTTGGAAAGAAGCAAAGTATTTACTTAAAGCAAGCCCTTTTAGTTTGATATATACTTTTCTACCTACATTGTAGCGAGCACCTAAATTAGTGTCATCTATTCTTACTTCTAAACCAACAGTTGGGTTTTCTGGTTTATCTTGAATAATGATTGATTTAAAAAAGTTCCCTTCTCTATCATCAGAAACTACATAACCATATACAGTAACGTCCTCTGCAAACTCTATAGGATCACCATTGTATTGTGCAATAATTTCGTCTAAAGACTTTAAGTTCTCGTACTGTTTGTCTGGTCCAATAGTTGGTAATTCAAAATCGTTATTGTCAACACATGAAGCAGAAATTGCAATAAAAAGTATTGCAAAAATCTTGTATAAATTTATTTTTTTCATTTTGAGTGTTTTTTAGAATCTATAATTTAAGTTTAAGAAATAAGTAGTACCTCTACCGTACCAATATTTATTTCCAAAAAGTGGTTTTTCAAGAGCTTTATCATCTCTTAATTGTCTGAAATTAGCATTTCTTGCTTGTTCGAAACCTCCTGTTTTATATTCTTGATTGAATAAGTTATTTACACTGGCAAATAAGCCAATATATTTACCATCACCTACTTTCCAAGATTTTCCACCGATTGCATTTACAACGATATAATCATCAAATTGCTCTTGTTGTAATAATTGTCTTGCTACTACAGGGTCGTAGTCGGCAAAGGCAGCACCATCTACATCTTCAATAAAGTTAGAAGATCTTGTAATTGGGGCTACATCTACATAAGCCTCGTCTAAATAGTTTGCTGTAACACTAACAAACCAATAATCAGGATCTCTATACTCAAAACCTGCTGAGTATGCTTTATGAGGACCCGCAGCTAATTTGTAGTTCTTTAATGATGATACACCTGAGTATATTACACCATTGTCATTTTGTTTTGCAGCTAAATTATCAGAAGTTAGTGTAATAAACGGATTGTTGGTATATGTGTACTGACCAATATTTGCTGCTCCTTTTAACTTTATAGTTGAGGTAACTTGTGCTTCAATACCCAACTCAATTCCAAAATGTCTTTTATCAACACCAGCTAAGATTTCTTGAACGAAACTGTTGTCATTTTTACCTAGACCTTCTGCATAATAAAATGAAATTTCCGTTGCGTCTTTAATATCTGTATAGTACCCTGTAATTTTTGAAGTAATTATTGGATTTCTAAAAATATAACTAACATCACCAGATAAAACTTTCTCATTATCTAGAACAGAAATATCTGCAATGGTATTGTTGTTAATTCGAGCATTAGCAAAAGAGTTACGTAAAGATGGGGCTTTTGTAATATAACCTCCGTTTATATCAATTAAGTGACGACCAGAAATTTTATAGGTTAACCCTCCTTTAGCTCCGTAGTTAAAGAAATCTAACTTATCTGATTTGCCATAAGAGTTAGTTGGAAAGTATCCGTTTTGGAATAAACCTTCTCTTTGGTGTGTTGTATTATTTGCTTGTCCTGCTATATAAAAATCAACTTTGTTGTATTTGAATTGTAATTGAGCAAAACCACCATATACTTCAGAATTAAATATGTAGTTATACTTAAAGCGATCTCCTAATCCAATTGTTCTATTAGGAGTTAAAAGATTACTTTGTTGTTGGTAAAAAGTATCACCAAAAGTATTCACATCCAAATAACCTGTAGCTCCAAGCATATCTATTGGAGAAGCAAAGTTCTCAGATTTTAACTTTCTATATTCACCACTAGCAGTTAGTGTAATATTTTCATTTAACTCTGATGATAAAATCATATTAGCTGTTAATTGCTGATCATCATTTCTATCTTCATATAAAATTACACGAGCATTTTCTGGGTTTCCTTCGTTTCCAATATATAATTCATCCCAATCAATTTGTCCGTCATTTTGGAAACCAGTTAATGATTTGTATGCACTTTCATAATCTGGTCCATTAGGATCTGATAAATACCAGCTAGGTAATTTCCTATAGTATGTTGGATCAGGATTGTTGGCTCCATTATAATCTAAACGACTGTTACCTATTTCTCCAAACTGAAAGCCAATATTGGTATTTAATGTAGTGTTTTCAGAAAGGTTCCAATAGTGGTTCAACATAACAATTGGTTCGTATAACCTCTTAACTCTTGAGTTTCTCATTTTTCCTTTTTGATTTCCCCAGTAAGAGTTATAACGAATTCCTTTAATATCAAAAACCTCTTGAGTATTTGGTGAAGACTTACCTCTTTCGTTTTCTGCAGCAATCACTGTTAAGTTTAAGCTGTGAGCATCGTTAATTTGTTTTTCAAGTGACAAAAAGATAGAGTTAGCATCGTAAAAAGTACCATCAACATACCCTTCATTACCAGCTCTTCTACTACCAGAAACAGTTATAGCCCATCCATTAGCTAATAAACCTGAAGAATATGTTGCCATTAGACGGTGGTTGTAACTTCTGTTAGAAGAAGCGTAAGAAATACGCCCTCCTTCACTATATTCAGAAGCTCTTGTGTTAATATTTGTAGAACCTAAAACACCACCAAAAGCATAGTTTGAAGGAGTTAGTCCATTACTAAATTCTTGATTACGTAATACATCGTTTAAACCTCCCCAGTTACTCCATTGAGGTCTACCGTTGTATAGTTTGTTCATTTCAATTCCATTAATTAAAACTTTACCGTTTTCAGAATCTAAACCACGTACTCTGTAGAATGAACCACTCCACTCAAAAGCAGCAGTACGTAAATACACATCTCTGGAAGCTTGTAGTAAACCAGAAATGTTATCAGCAGCACTTGTATCATCATTTAACTCATCATCTGTAATAGTGATGGTGCTTAAATCTTGATCTTCAGATAAATCTTCATACATAAAGATTGTACCTAAATCTACTGTTTTTCCAGATAGTTCAACTGGAAAGTTTTGGGTTTCATACCCACTTAATGATACCGTTACAATTTGTCTTCCGTTTGGTAAACCATTTAGTGCAAAAGCCCCACTAGCATCTGTAGTACTAGAGATGTTAGCTTCTTTTACACTTACAGAAACACCTTGCATAGGATTTTCAGAATCGCCGTTTATTACGATCCCCTTCACAACATTTTGCGCATTCAAGCCAAATAAACCTGAAAAAAGCAATAACATTGTTATCGTAAAATTTCTCATAAATGATTGTTTATAAAATATTTGAATATATTAATTCCCAGAGCCGTAAAATTCAGCAAAAGGGAGGCAAAATTACGAAAATTATGGTTATGTTAATATTAAGTTAAAGTTATGAAAGCTAGTTTTGTGTAAATTATAGGTTTTGGCTTGAAAATTGTTTTTACTTTTGTCGCGTAAAATTTATTAAATGAGAAATATAGCTTTATTTTTAGTCTTAACTCTTGTTGTTTTTTCTTCATATGCACAACAAGGAGCAAAAAAATATAAAATAAGAACTGTTGGTTTTTATAATTTAGAAAACCTTTTTGATACTAAGAATGATCCTGAAAAGAATGATGAAGCAAGTCCAATTATGGAGATGAAAGGAGATAAAGAAGAGGTTTATATAGATAAAATTGATAAACTGGGAGAGGTTATCCTACAATTAGGAGCAGAAAAGGCTAAGACCAGTCCTGCAATTTTAGGTGTAGCAGAAGTTGAGAATAAAAAAGTTTTAGAAGATTTAGTAGCGTCAGAAAGGTTAAAAAAGAAGCGATATAGTATTATCCATTTTGATTCTCCAGATAAAAGAGGAATTGATGTAGGGTTGCTGTACCAACCACGTTATTTCAAACCAATTCATTTTGAGGCGTTCAACCCTAATATTTATGATGAAAACAGAAAAGTTTATACACGTGATATTTTATTAGTCTCAGGTTATTTAGATGATGAATTGATACATGTTATTGTAAATCACTGGCCATCTCGAAGAGGGGGGGAAGCAAAAAGTAGACCATTGCGTGAAAAAGCAGCTTATAAAGTGAAGCAAATTATAGAAAAAATTAAGCTGAACGATCCGAATCCGAAAGTGTTAATTATGGGTGACTTTAACGATGATCCTATCAACTCTAGCTTTAAAACTGTTTTGCAAACTAAAAGTAAGAAGAAGAATGTAAAAGAAGGTGATATTTATAATCCGTATGAAGATATGTTTCGTCGTGGATTTAATACACTTGGATACAGAGATAATATCAACCTGTTCGATCAAATTATGTTCACCTCTCCTTTATTAGACAATGGAAAAAAAGACTTTTCAACATACAAAATGTTTAAGTCAGGAATCTTTAATAAGCGCTTTTTAACTCAAAAGAGTGGACGTTATAAAGGGTATCCTTTCAGAAGTTTTTCTTATGGGAGATATACAGGAGGATATAGCGATCATTACCCAGTATATATGTACTTAATTAAAGAAGATAAATAAAAAATTAAAGAGGCTTGCAAATTTTGCAAGCCTCTTTAATTTTTACATATATCATTTAAATAATTATTCATTCTTAGTTGAAACAAAGTCCCTTTTAAAAGGTCGTCTATTTGCCACAATTCAACTGATGATACTGCCATGCTAACTTTATTTGAGGGGGTTTGAAGTAGGATGGATCTACAATCTTTACCTTTACTACAGGTAGCGCAATTTTTTTGAAGCTTAGAATCAGTTACTTTGTCTAAAAATAACTCTATTTCTTGCTCAGTTAAATGAAAGCCTGTGTCTCTAAATATTAATTGAACTAAGTTTGAATCGTTTTCTTTCCAATGAAAAGAAATACCTATGTTGTTGTCGTATATTTTAGTAATTCCGTCCATAACTATATTTATTTCGATAACAAATATATGAGTTTATTTGGAATTATTCTAAATAAAAAAACAGAGGCTTTTGCTACTTTAAATCTTTTAACATTAGTTGAATTGAAGTATAACCATTCCATGTGTTTTCATCTAACGTGTAGGCAATATCAAAATCATTCTGTGTTGAAGTTATTTTATCACCCAAACCAAATCCAATAGCATTGTATGTTTTTTGATCTGAACCATAGATAAGATTTAACTTTAAATGACTAGAATCAGTACCAACTTGTTTTCCGTAACCATTGTCTCTCACAGCTGTAGTGGTAAAAACAGGCTTCATATTTAGTGGACCAAATGGAGCCATTTGTTGAATAATACGGAAGAATTTTGGGGTAATTTCTGACAGGTCTATCTCAGCATCAATAGTAATTTCAGGTGTTAATAAGCTTTTTTCGATAGTAGCGGAAACAACTTCTTCGAACTTATTTTTAAAATTTTCATATTGTTCGGGTAAGAGCGTTAAACCTGCAGCATATTTATGTCCTCCATATTGTTCTATAAACTCAGAACATGCTTCTAAAGCATTATATACATCAAATCCTTTTACTGAACGAGCAGAAGCAGCTAATTTATCACCGCTTTTAGTAAAGACCAAAGTAGGTCTGTAGTAGGTTTCTGTTAAACGAGAGGCTACAATACCAATAACACCTTTGTGCCAGTTTTCATCAAAAACTACTGTAGTGTATTTCTCTTGTTCGTTGTTGTTTTCAATTTGAAGTAAAGCTTCTTGGGTGATAGCTCTATCCAATTCTTTTCTATCTGAATTAAATTTTTCTATTGCTGAAGCAAATTCAATTGCCGAGTCAAAATCCATTTCGGTTAGCAATTCAACAGCATAATTTCCATGTTTCATACGTCCAGCAGCATTTATCCGCGGAGCGATTATAAAAACTACATCGGTAATGGTGAGTTCTTTTTTTTGTAATTGATGAATAATGGCTTTGATACCATTTCGAGGTTGAGAATTGATAACTTGCAATCCGTAGTAAGCCAATGTTCTATTTTCACCAGTCATTGGAACAATATCTGCGGCAATTGCAGTAGCTACTAAGTCTAAATATGGAATTAAATCTTCAATCGTTTGATTTCTTTTTGAAGCTAAAGCTTGAATTAACTTGAAGCCAACTCCACAACCACACAATTCATCATACGGATAGTTACAATCTGTTTGCTTAGGGTTTAAAACAGCTATCGCTTTTGGAACTTCACTTCCAGGTTTGTGATGGTCACAAATAATAAAATCGATTTTTTTTTCAGTAGCGTAGGCAATTTTATCAATGGCTTTAATACCGCAGTCTAAAGCTATGATGAGAGAAAACCCATTGTCTTCAGCAAAATCAATTCCTTGAAAAGAAACACCATATCCTTCTTCATAACGATCAGGAATATAGGTTGCAATATTAGGATGAATTGTTTTTAGGTATGATGACATCAAAGAAACAGCTGTAGTTCCGTCAACATCGTAATCACCAAAAACTAAAATGTTTTCGTTGTTTGCAATAGCTGTTTCAATGCGTTGTACTGCAATTTCCATATCCTTCATTAAAAAAGGATTGTGTAAATCACTCAACGAAGGGCGAAAGAAATGTTTAGCTTCATCAAATGTTTCAATACCACGTTGTACCAAAATTTTAGCCAAGGTTGTATCGATAGATAATTCTTTAGCTAATTGTTTTACTTTAATGGTGTCTGGTTGCGGTTTTAATGTCCAGCGCATAGCAATTTTATCAAAAATAAATTAGTTGTTATGTAAATGAATAGCTGTAGTTACATCAGCAAATTTTCTAAACATTTCCATAACACCACAATATTTCTCTATAGATAAATCTACTGCTTTATTAATTTTTTTCTCATCTAAATCACTTCCGTAAAAATGATAATCTACTAATACTTTATGATAATATTTTGGGTGTTCTTCGGTTAATTCACCAGTAACAACAATTTTAAAATCATCAATTTTAACACGCATTTTTTCTAACATAGGAACAATGTCTAAACCTGAACAACCAGCTAAAGAAGAAAGCATCATAGCTTTAGGTCGTAAACCAGTATTATTTCCTCCATGCTCTTCAGAAGTATCAATAACTATTGGATGTCCACTAGGATTATCACTTTCAAATTGCATGTTTTCTTTCCAAACGGTTGTAACTGTGTTTGTTGCCATATCTTGATAATTTTTTGTTTATTGCGTAAGTAAGTCAATGTACATTTCGACTTAATACATTTAAATAGTAACACAAACTTACAGTAAAAAGTTAGTATTAAAAACTTAAAAAATAAATCTATGCCTTTAGTAACTCCTTTAGATCCAAACCACGATGTTGAAACCAAACAACTATCCGATTTTTATAATGAAACATTAGGCTTTTGCCCTAATTCAGTGTTAACTATGCAACGTAGACCAGAAATTTCCAAAGCTTTTATCAATTTAAATAAAGCAGTTATGGCAAACCATGGCCGTGTAACTTCAGCATTAAAAAGAATGATTGCTTGGGTAAGTAGTAATGCTACGGGTTGTCGTTATTGTCAAGCTCATGCAATTCGTGCCGCAGAACGTTATGGTGCAGAACAAGAACAACTAGATAATATTTGGGAATATAAAACACATCCAGCCTTTTCTGATGCGGAACGTGCAGCATTAGATTTTTCATTAGCAGCTTCTATGGTTCCGAATATGGTGGATGAAAAAATTAAAGAAGAATTATATAAATTCTGGGAAGAAGGTGAAATTGTTGAAATGTTAGGAGTAATTTCTCTCTTTGGATATTTAAATAGATGGAATGATTCTATGGGAACAAGTATAGAAGATGGTGCAGTGGAAAGTGGAGAACAATATTTAGGAAAACATGGTTGGAATAAAGGAAAGCATGTATAAATGAAATTATCAAAAATAAAAAAGCTCGCAATTGCGAGCTTTTTTATTAAGTATTTAATTGATTATTTTTTTAATAAATCTCTAATTTCTGCCAATAACTCTTCTTGGCTAGGTCCCTTTGGAGCTTCTGGTGCAGGTTCTTCTTTTTTCTTCATAGCATTTACAGCTTTTACAACCATAAACATTACAAAAGCTACAATAATAAAGTCGATAACATTGGTTAAAAACTCACCATACATTATAGCAACTTCTCCTGTTATTTTACCAGCCTCATCAGCTACACCTTCTTTAAGAATGTATTTTACGTCTTTAAAATCAGCCTTGAAAATAAGTCCAATTAAAGGAGAAACAATTCCTCCAGTAAAAGAAGTTACTACTTGTTTAAAAGCAGCACCCATTACAAAACCTACTGCAATGTCTACTAAATTTCCTTTCATTGCAAAGTCTTTAAACTCTTTGAGCATTCCCATATTTTTGAATTTTAAATAGTTAATTGAATTGAAAAGTATAAAAAAATTAACTTTTCACCAATCTTTTTATACGTTGAGATAAGGCAGTAAGTATTTCGTATGAAATAGTTTCACATTTATGAGCCATATATTCTACATGTTGTTGATGATTGAAAATAATAACTTCGTCACCTTCTTTACAATCAATCTTAGTAACATCTACCATAATCATATCCATACACACATTTCCAATGATAGGTACTGGTTGATTGTTAATGAAAACGAATCCATTTTTATTTCCTAGCTTTCTTGAAATGCCATCAGCATGTCCTATAGGAATGGTTGCACTTCGTGTAGGTTGACTAGCTACAAAAGCTCTATTGTATCCAACTGTTTCACCTGGTTGAACTATATTGATTTGAGAAATTATAGACTTAAGCGAGTGTGTGTTTTTAAGTTGAGCGGTTTCTTGTTCATTATTTCCAAAACCATATAAACCTATTCCTAGGCGTACCATATCAAATTGAGCTTGTGGGTAATTGATAATTCCTGATGTATTCAAGATATGTATCATGGGTTGATATCCTAAGTGCTCATAAACTTGTTTTATTATATAAGCAAAGTTGTTAATTTGTCCAATAGTAAATTCTTGCTCACGAGGGTCTTCACTAGCAGCTAAATGAGAAAATATAGACTCAACTTTTACGTTATTTGATTTTTTTAGCTCTGCTACAATGGTGGGAACATCAGTGTGCCAAAACCCTAATCGATTTAACCCTGTATTAAATTTTAAATGTATAGGGTAGTTCATTAAAGGTTCTTCATCAGCAAGTTTTAAAAAAGCATCAAATATTTTGAAACTATACAAACTAGGTTCAAGTCGATATTTTACAATATCTTTTAAGTTTTGAATTTGTGGATTTAGAACTAAAATAGGAGTTGAAATTCCAGCTTCGCGCAAAGCTATTCCTTCACTTGAATAAGCAACAGCAAAATAATCAACATGGTCTTGTACGATTTTGGCAATCTCTGTAGACTCACTTCCGTAACCAAAAGCTTTAACAACAACTAATATTTTTGTTGTAGGCTGTAGTTTCTGTTTAAAATAGGCTAAGTTGTGTAGTACAGCTTTAGCATCAATTTCTAATACGGTTACGTGATTACTGTTCATTATTACGTTCTTTTTTATTATGCATTTCGTGTTCCTTCATAGCCTTATAATAAGCAGCTCTACTTAGTGGTTCGTATTCTTGAGTTTCGCCTAAAAGGACTAAGTCATCACTTTGAGCTTTTCTATAACTATAGTGGGCTAAATTTCCTGTACGTGTACATACAGCATGAACTTTAGTAACATATTCTGCGGTAGCCATTAATGCAGGCATAGGTCCAAATGGCTTTCCTTTAAAATCCATATCTAAACCAGCTACTATAACACGAATTCCTCTATTGGCTAAATCGTTACAGACAGCTACGATTTCGTCGTCAAAAAACTGTGCTTCGTCTATTCCAATAACATCAACATCATTAGCTAATAGTCTAATATTTGAAGATGCAGGAACTGGTGTAGAACGAATTCTATTTTCATTATGAGATACTACTTCCTCATCATCGTACCTTGTGTCAACAGAAGGTTTAAAAATCTCAACACGTTGTTTAGCAAACTGCGCACGTTTAAGTCTACGAATTAATTCTTCGGTTTTCCCCGAAAACATTGAGCCACAAATTACCTCAATCCAACCAAATTGTTCTGTATGATTTACTGTATTTTCAAGAAACATTTTGTAATTTTAAGCTCTAATTATTGATTTTTGTATTACTTTCGAATGAGGAACAAATTTATTAAAATTTAACAGCAAAAATTAAATTCAAACAACAACTTATGCACAAAAAACTAGCATCGGATTTAACCAGTTTAGCACACAGTATCTTACAGATGAAAAATAGAGAAGATGTGTTTGAGTTAAAACAAAAAGCATATGAGGTTTACGAAAAACTTTCGGTTTTAGCGTATGTAGAAGAATATATAAATAACACTCCAAATCCAACAAAAACCAAAGAAGAGCTGTTAAAAGAAGTTTTACTTGCTGAAGAAAAAAAGCAGGCAGAAACGATGGAAGAAATTTTGTCTAAAGTAGAAGAGGTAAGTGTAGAGGAAGAGGTTATAGGTGATTTAGGTGCTGATATAGAAAAGACGGAACAACCAATTCAATCAATTCAAGAAGAAGAAAAAGTAGAAAAGTCTGTAGAAGAAAAGGTACAAAAGGAAGAACCTTTAGAAGATAGAAAAGTACATCACTTAGAAGAAGACTTAAAAGAAAAGTTTGAGCAAGAAGCAGATGAAATAGCTGAAAAAGTAATAGAAGGAATTAGTGAAGAAATAATTACTAATGAAATTATTGAGCAGCCTTTTGATGAGTTAGAAGAACTATTACATGGAGATGCTGACGATGTAAAAAATGATGTAAAAGATGTTGGAGAAAGAAAAACTCCAACTTTAGAAGATGAGTTACAAGATACCATTTCGGTTGATGTTATGACAGACTTATTCACTAAAGCAACACCTAAGAAATCATTAAATGACCACTTTCAAACTACAATTCAAATTGATTTGAATGACAGGATTGCTTTTGTTAAACATTTGTTTAATGGAGATCAAAACGATTTTAACAGAGTAGTATCTCAACTAAATACTATTAAAACAGAAAAAGAAGCGAAAAAGTTTATCAATAAAATGATAAAACCAGATTATGACTGGTCGGAAAAAGAAGAATATGAAAATAGGTTGTTGGAAATCATTGAAAGAAGGTTTGCTTAGATGAATTCTAATCTTATAGTTATACATACTCACTTTCATAAACGAAGAACAGGTGTTACAAGAAGTATTGAAAACATACTTCCTGAATTAAAGAGGTTGTGTACGACTTATTTGTATGGGTATGGCATAGAAGGAGAAAAAATTACAGTTTCTCAGTTAAAAAAGTTACTGTTTTCCAAAGAAAATATAGTCGTTCATTGTCATCGTAACAATGAAATTTTAAAAATGCTACGGTATAGAACTTTAGGAGCAAAATTCAAACTAGTAGCTACAAGACATGCTGAAACAGAACCGTCTGGTTTTACTAAGTTTTTATTGAAGAAATCAGATGAGGTTGTTACGTTAACAAATTCAATGCATAAGAGTTTAGGGATATCTAACGTAAAGGTACCGCATGGTGTAGATACAAACCTTTTTATTCCTAATCCAGAAAAAAAGTTAAGTAACATTGCTCAAAAGAATATTATCCTTTGTGCAGGAAGAGTAAGAAAAGCGAAAGGACAAATAGTATTATTAGAAGCCGTAGCACCTGAATTACAAAAAAATAAAGACTGGGCATTGGTTGTTGTAGGGAAAGTAGATAAACCACCATTTTTAGAAGAATTAAAAGCTATAGCAAAAAAAAATAAAGTAGAAAATCAGGTTTATTTTATTGATGAAACTCTAGATATTGTTTCTTATTATCAAGCAGCTAAAATTTCGGTAGTACCATCTTTTACAGAAGGGTTTTCTTTAGTTTGTGCTGAAGCAATGGCATGCGGAAATACAGTAGTAGCAACAAAAAATGTTGGAGTACATTCTGAACTAATAGCAAATTTAAAGTCAGGATACTTGTTTACTTCAGGAAATACAGCAGAACTTCAAGAAATAATTACAAACCTAATAAATGATAAGCTTCCTAGTTTAGGAAGTAGTGCTAGAAAAGAAATTGAAGAAAATTGGAGTGCTCGAAAAGAAGCTGAAGGTTTGGTTGAAGTGTACAAAGAAATCAATAAAAAACCTTAGCAATTAAGTATTTTACCTGAAAAAAGATCAAACTTTTTAATTCAATAAACAATAGCTCCGTAGTTATTAAATGACTTTAAAGGAGTGCTTTTAGATATAGGGGGAAAACCCCTTTTTCTTTTTAGTGTCTGTAAGTTAGGTTGTTAAATAAGTGTTAATTGATTAACTTTGCTCTCCTAACTCATATTTCTTACATGAGTTTTTGTAACCTCTCAACAAAAAATCCCTTTTAACCTCTTTATATTGTAACCTCTCTTAAAACGAAAGATTAATACTTTTAGTTATTTAACAACCTTTTTAATAGATGTTTTACAGCTGATTTACTTCTTATGTCAGCTAGATGTGTAACCCCTTTAATAACATAAAATTAAAGAATAATACCATGTAAAATATTACAATATGTTGCTTAATGATACAGAACCTGCCTGTAAAAGGAGAGGGTTAAAAACGTTAAAAAACTGCATTGATGAAGGTTTTAAAAGGTGCCTATATAGTATGACGGGTTTTCTTGTCGTGCTTTTTTTGTTTTCAACAAATGCAGTGAATGCACAATTAGTAAATACAGAAACAACGGTTCAGGCCAACTTTGGTGTTGATGCTGATGTGTATTCAGGAATAGTATCCTTTCCAAATGGAGCAGTCTTCCCATTTGGAACAGACGATTGGTTTTTAGGAGACTCAGGAAAAGGGGTGATAGACGAAACGCCAACAGCAGTTACAGCAAATCTATTAGTAGACGATAATGCTTCTGCTGAAATAAGAATGAGTGTTCCTATTTACACAGTTGTAGATGGAAGATTGTGGATAGATGCTGTATTTATCAGGGATCAGAATGCTCAGGGTAATAATACAGATTCAAATGTATTTACAGGAGGGTCAGATAAAAACAATGATAATCCAAATACTTGGACAATTACTGATGCCTCAGTACCTCAAAAAAATGATATTATAGATGTTTTTGGACACTTAAGAAGAGAAGGAGCTACTGTGGGAACAGATGAATGGGCTTTTTTAGGAGCTTCAACAAGAAATGATAGTGGAGATAGCTATTTAGACTTCGAATATTTTAGAGAAAAAGTAAACTTAGTAGGTGGAACTATTCAATCAGAGGTGGACTTATCAGCTACAGGAGGAAGAACCCCATATGTATTTAACCCAGATGGTTCAGTACTACAACATGGAGATATCATCCTTTCTGTTAATTATGCTAATGGAGGAGCTAATGCAATAATCAAACTATTTGTTTGGGTTGAATTAGTAGGGGTTCCAGATTCTTATTTTGATACACATAACACGTTACCCTTTAGACCATTTGAGTTTAAGCAAGATAATAATGGGTATGTGCAATATGATGGTGGTGATGGAGCAGGAAATTATGGGTATGCAGAAATACAATTAAGACAAGGAGCACCAGATGCAGTATTCTCTCAGGTAAATGACGCTGGTCCTGTGCCAGCAGGGCCTTGGGGAACAATTAATAAAGGAGGAAATATAGTGTCTGACTACTCTCAAACTACTTTTGCAGAAATAGCAATTAATGCATCAGCATTAGGTTTTGATTCAAGTAGTACTCCTGGAATAGATTGTATAAGTCCGTTAGGAAGTGTAATTGTAAAAACAAGGTCTTCAGATTCATTTACCGCAGAGTTAAAAGATTTAGCGGGGCCATTTAGTTTAGCAGACACACCTGAAGTAACAGTAGAAATTGAAGGTGAAGATTTAGGATGTACAGAAGACAGTATTACATTAACAGCAACTGCAACTCCAGAAGGAAATACCTTTACGTATGTGTGGTATAAAAACGGAGAAGAATTAGAAGGAGAAACAGGAAACACTTTAGAAGTAACTGAAGCAGGGACGTATAGTGTAGCAGCAACCTTAGAGTTTGCTCCAGGAGTTTTTGGTTGTACGGCAGAAGATGATTTTGAGGTGAATGGAGAGCCTTTAATTCCTTTGAATCAAGTTTGTCCAGAAAACCAAACAATACTAGAATGTACTTCACAAGAAGATATTAATAGTGCTTTTACTACTTGGTTATCTGGATTTTCAACTTCAGGAGGAAATGGAACAGTAGTAGAGAAATATTATATAGGAGAAAATGAAGTTGATGTAAATACTCTTGAAGCGCCAGATGCTTGTGGAGGAAGTGTTGTTTTAAGATATGAAGTCTCTGATGAATGTGAACAAGTAGTTTCTTGTGAAAGAACATTTACAGTTACAGCAGATGATGAAGCCCCAGTAATTGCCGACCAAGACGATATCATGCTAGAAGAATG
>NZ_JAIWJY010000010.1 GCF_028829235.1 Tenacibaculum larymnensis
CGTCACCAGAATGTACGATGAGACTGCTCCTGTAATAGTTGATTTACCAGAAAGCTTGGAGTTATGTAATGGTGAATTACCAGAAGTGTTGAATGCGAGATGGACAGACAATTGTTCAGCTGGTGGTGATTTAGTAGCGTATCCGACTAATATAAGAGAAGAAAGTTGTGTTACATATGCAGATTATGTATTTACTGCTACAGACGATTGTGGTAATAAAGTTACGGAAACCGTTACAATGTCAAACAAAACAGATCTGTTTGAAAATTGTGGAACTGCGTTTGCGAGAGCTGATAATTATACATGTTTCTTAGATGATGGCTTTAATCGTTGGGGTTGGACAAATTATTTTGCTGAAGAAGGTATATACACTATACCGTTATATACTGGAGCAGCACAATGTGATCCATCAAAAGGTGATCAAACAGGAGAAGTAACGGTTACTTACTTAGATGGTTATGTATCGGTGGAGTATAATCTATTTGAAGGTTATGTAATGAGTGTAGCACATGTGTATATAGGGTGTGAGAAATATCCTGCGAAGAATGGTAAAGAAACTGTAGCGCCTGGACAATATAATTTTAATACTAAAAAGTTAGATTATGTATCCAATTATAGAGTAGGACCTATAGAAGCTAGTGGACCAATATATGTAATTGCACATGCGGTAACTTGTGAAGAAGTTTGTAGATGTGTTCCATCTGAAGATGATGGAGGAACTTATACTCCAGGTGGTTCTGTAGCACCATGTGATGCACCTGTTGAAGAGCAAATTCAGGAGCCACTAAGCTTTAGTGCTTACCCAGTACCATTTGAAAATGAGCTAACAGTAGAGTATAGTTATAAGTTTGATACCAATGTGGCTATCGAGATTTATACTATGAATGGTATTATGATAAAAAGAGTTGAAAATAATTCTTATATCAAAGGAACTAAAGAGCAAATGATCATTGACTTGTCAAATGTTCAAAATCAAGCTTTAATTGTAAGAATGATTACAAGTAGAGGTGTTGTTAATAAGAAAATTATAGCAATGCGACCTAAGAAAAGAAAGTAATCTGAATTATGAGTAGGAATTGTTTAGAGAGGTTGACTAAAAGGCTTCTCTAAACATACCTTTTGAAACTTGAACTAACCAAACAAAAGAAACGCTAAGATAATTATCTTAGCGTTTCTTCTTTATTAAAAGTTTTTTAAACCTTGAAAGTAAGCATTGGCTTTATTGACTTTTTAGACAAATGCTTTGTAATACTTCCATTAAAAATATGAGACAAACCACTTCTTCCATGAGTAGCTAAAGCAATAATATCTGCATTTATTTTGTTTGAAAAATTTAAAATTCCTTTTTCGATTGAAGAATCGTTATAAACATTAATAGTGTAGTTTTTTAAATCATACTTTTCGATAAATTTTTTAATTCGTTTATTGGTTTCTTGAGTGTTTTCAAATTTTTGAGGTGTGTTTACTTTTAATAAGTTAATTTTACTATCAAAATTTTGAGCAAAGTCTAAAAACCGTTCAAAAGCTTTGGTTTTATCAGGTTTAAAGCTTGAAGCAAAAACAAGATTCTTAGGAACGAAATGATCCCCGTTTTTTTTAGTAACAATAACAGGGGCTTCAGAATTTCTTACAACTTTTTCAGTGTTAGAACCTATAAGAATCTCTTCTAAGTTTGTGTGGCCTTTGGCTCCCATAATAATAAGATCTGTTCCAATTTTTTTAGAGTAATCTTGAATTCCATCAAAGGGAGTTTGAAATCTGATAGCATGCTTGATATTGTTGTTTTTTGGAAAAAACTGCTTTTTGTAATCAAGCATTCTGTCACGAACTTTTCTAATATACAACATGCTTTCAGGAATACTAAAGTTAGTTCCTGAGCCCATGTCTACAAATCCAGTAGGGAGTTCAACCATATGAAGTAGATGAACTTCGCTATTAGCTTTTTTAGCTATTGTCGAGGCTAGCTTCGAAGCGTATTCCGAAGGTTTTGAAAAATCGATTGGGACTAGTATTTTTTTCATAATAAGAAGATTTAAAGAGAGATAGTTTCTTAAATATACGAAAAAACAATTAACAAATAAAAGATATTTGTGTGTTAATGAATAACTTACTATATTTGCAGCAAATTTATTAATCAGATAGATGAAGGGGACGAGAGTCCCCTCTTTTTATACCTAAGATGAATCAAGAACGAGTTAAAGAATTATTACAAGAAGCCTTACAAGAAAACGAATCATTATATTTAATAGATTTACAGTTTTTGGCAGACAATAAAATAAAAGTAATAGTAGATGGTGACTCAGGTGTACCTCTAAGTGAGTGTATTCGTATTAGTAGAAATATAGAGCATAATTTAGATAGAGAAGAAGATTTTTCGTTAGAAGTTACAACCCCTGATATAGCTCAACCATTAACAGTTAAGCGTCAGTATAAAAAGAACATAAACAGAATTCTAAAAGTTAAGACAGCAACTGAAGAATTTGAAGGAACCCTAACAGAGGTAACAGAAGATACTATTACCTTGTTTTGGAAAGCAAGAGAACCTAAACCGATAGGTAAAGGGAAGCATACGGTAGAGAAAACAAAGACACTAGCGTATCAAGATATTAAAGAAGCAAAAGTGAAGATCATATTTTAATTAGAGAATGAAATGGAAAATATTGCGTTAATAGAATCATTTTCGGAGTTTAAAGATAATAAAAGCATAGACAGAGTAACATTAATGTCTATCTTAGAAGAAGTATTTCGTGCAGCCTTAAAACGTAGGTTTGGGTCTGACGAAAACTTTGATATCATTATCAACCCAGATAAAGGAGATTTAGAGATTTGGAGAAACCGAGTGGTGGTAGCAGATGGAATGTCTGAAGACGATAATGAGGAAATTGAACTATCAGAAGCAAGAAAAATAGAGCCAGATTTTGAAATTGGTGAAGATGTTTCTGAAGAAGTAAAGCTTGTAGATTTAGGTAGACGTGCTATCTTAGCATTGCGTCAAAACCTAATTTCTAAAATTCATGAACACGATAGTACAAACGTTTTCAAGCAATTTAAAGACTTAGAAGGAGAAATTTATAGTGCAGAAGTGCACCATATTCGTCATAATGCTGTAATTTTGTTGGATGACGAAGGAAATGAGATTGTTTTACCTAAGAGTGAACAAATTCGTTCTGACTTCTTTAGAAAAGGAGATGCAGTTAGAGGAGTGATAAAATCAGTAGAGCTAAGAGGTAATAAACCAGCTATTATTTTATCAAGAACTTCGCCAGCGTTCTTAGTAAAATTATTTGAACAAGAAATTCCTGAAGTTTTCGACGGTTTAATTACTATTGAAGGTGTTGCAAGAATTCCTGGAGACAAAGCAAAAATAGCAGTAGATTCTTATGATGATAGAATTGACCCTGTTGGAGCTTGTGTTGGTGTAAAAGGTTCTCGTATTCACGGTATTGTTCGTGAATTAGGAAACGAAAATATTGATGTAATCAATTATACGAAGAACGAGCAGTTATTTGTAGCAAGAGCATTAAGTCCAGCAAAAGTAACTTCTGTAGACATTGAAATGTATGAAGAAGAGAAGAATGGTAAAAAAGGACGTGTAAATGTTTTATTAAAACCAGAAGAAGTATCAAAAGCAATTGGTAGAGCTGGTGTTAATATTCGTTTAGCAAGTGAATTAACAGGTTACGAAATAGATGTTCAAAGAGAAGGAATAGAAGAAGAAGATGTAGAGTTAACAGAATTCTCAGATGAAATCGAAGCTTGGGTAATTGAAGAATTCAAGAAGATTGGTTTAGATACAGCAAAGAGTGTTTTAGAAAAAGACGTGTCAATGCTAGTACAGAGAACCGATTTAGAAGAAGAAACAATTTTAGATGTTCAACGAATTTTAAGAGAAGAATTCGAAGACTAAATATAGTAAGGAAGCTAGTTTCCTTTGTGGGAAATCCATATAAAATCTAGCAAAAAGTAGAAAAAAAGCATAACTATGCGTATTACGTGTAAAGTGTGTTTTTTCAATAAAAAGTATAAAACAATATATGGCTGAAGGCAAAAAATTAAGACTAAATAAGGTTTTAAGAGAACTAAACATTTCTTTAGATAGAGCTGTAGAACACCTAGCTAAAAATGGCTATGAGATAGAAGCTCGCCCTACTACCAAAATATCAGATAAAGAATATCAAATTTTATTTGATGGTTTTCAAACTGATAAATCTAAAAAGGTGGCCTCTAAAGAAGTTAGCGAAGAAAAGAAAAAAGAGAAAGAGGCAATTCGTCAGCAATTAGAGCAAGAGCAAGAAAGAAAACGATTAGAAGAAGAAGCTAAAAAACAAGAAGTTTTAAAAGCCAAAGCAGAAAAGTTAGAACTTAAAACTGTAGGTAAAATAGATGTTGAAACTGGTAAAGCTGTAGAAGAAAAACCAGAAGAAGCAAAACCTGAACCTGCAAAAAAAGAGGAGCAAAAGGTAGAAGAGCCTAAGAAAGAAGAACCTGTTCAACCAGTTCAAGAAACTAAAAAAGTTGAAGAACCAGTAAAGGTAGAAGAGAAAAAGCCAGAGCCTCCAAAAATAGAAAAGCCAAAAGCAAAAACAGTTAATACTCCTAAAAAGGAAGAGAAAAAAGAACAGCCTAAAGAAGTAAAAAAGACTGTTGAAAAAAAGGTTAAAGAGGTGAAGCAATCAGAAAAAGAAACTGAGGTTACTCCAGAAAATGCTGAGAAAATTAAAACTCAGTACAAGAAATTAGATGGTCCTAACTTTACAGGTCAAAAAATTGATTTAAAACAATTCGAAAGACCAAAAAAGAAAAAACCAGAAGCTAAGACAGACGGAGATAAGAAGAAACGTAAGAGAATTAGCAAACCAGGAGCCCCAGGTTCAGGAGCAAAACCTCAAGGAAATAATAGAGGAGGTCAAAACCGCGGAGGCCAAAGAGGTGGAAACCGAGGAGGTCAAAGAGGTAGAAGACAAAATACCGCTCCAAAAGAAGAGCTAACAGAAGCACAAATCCAAAAACAAGTTAGAGAAACCCTAGAAAAACTTCAAGGAAAATCTAAAAAAGGAAAAGGTGCAAAATACCGTAGAGATAAAAGAGATGCTCACCGTCAGCAAAGTGAAGCCGAATTACAAGCAGCACAAGCTGAAAGCAAGGTGTTAAAAGTAACAGAATTTGTTACAGTAAGTGAAGTAGCTACGATGATGGATGTTCCTGTTACTCAAATTATTTCTAGTTGTATGATGCTAGGAATGATGGTAACAATGAACCAACGTTTAGATGCTGAAACATTACAAATTGTTGCCGAAGAGTTTAATTATACAGTAGAGTTTGTTGGAGCTGAAGTAGAGGAATCTATTGAAGAAACAGAAGATAAACCAGAAGATTTAGTTACTCGTGCTCCAATTATTACAGTAATGGGTCACGTAGATCACGGTAAAACATCATTATTAGATTATATTCGTAATGCGAATGTAATTGAAGGGGAATCAGGAGGTATTACTCAGCACATTGGAGCTTATGCTGTAAATGTTGGAGATCAAAAAATTGCCTTCTTAGATACACCAGGTCACGAAGCCTTTACAGCAATGCGTGCTCGTGGAGCTCAAGTAACCGATTTAGTAATTATCGTAGTAGCTGCCGATGATGATGTAATGCCACAAACAAAAGAGGCAATTTCTCACGCACAAGCAGCAGGAGTTCCAATTATTTTCGCAATAAACAAGATAGATAAGCCTAACGCAAATCCAGATAATATTAAAACACAACTTTCTTCTATGAACTTATTAGTTGAAGATTGGGGTGGTAATATTCAATCACAAGAAATTTCTGCTAAAACAGGACAAGGGGTTGATGAATTATTAGAAAAAGTATTATTAGAAGCTGAAGTATTAGAGTTAAAAGCAAACCCTAATAAGAATGCAAACGGGGCTGTTGTAGAAGCTTTATTAGATAAAGGTAGAGGATATGTATCTACAATATTAGTACAAGCAGGTACATTAAAAATTGGAGATTATATCTTAGCAGGAAAGCATAGTGGTAAAGTAAGAGCTATGTTTGATGATAAAGGAAGAAAAGTAAAAGAAGCAGGACCTTCTACACCAGTATCAATTTTAGGATTAGATGGAGCACCACAAGCAGGTGATAAGTTCAATGTATTTGAAGATGAGCGTGAAGCTAAGCAAATAGCAGCTAAACGTTCTCAATTACAACGTGAGCAATCAGTTAGAACACAAAAAACACTAACACTTGCAGAAATTGGTCGTCGTATTGCGTTAGGAGACTTCAAAGAATTAAATATTATCTTAAAAGGAGATGTGGATGGTTCGGTAGAAGCTTTAACAGATTCATTCCAAAAATTATCTACAGAAGAAATTCAAGTAAATATAATTCATAAAGGAGTTGGTGCAATTACAGAATCTGATGTGTTATTAGCAACAGCTTCAGATGCAATTATCGTTGGATTTAATGTACGTCCGCAAGGAAATGCACGTTCGGTAGCAGATAGAGAGGAAGTTGATATCAGAACTTATTCAATCATCTATGATGCTATCAATGACCTGAAAGATGCAATGGAAGGTATGTTATCTCCTGAAATGAAAGAAGAAGTTCTTGGTAATGTAGAAATAAGAGAAGTTTATAAAATTTCTAAGATTGGTAACATTGCAGGGTGTATGGTAATGACAGGAAAAATTACAAGAGATTCTAAAGTTCGTGTAATTAGAGACGGAATTGTAGTTCATGATGGTGTATTAGCTTCATTAAAGCGTTTTAAAGACGATGTTAAGGAAGTAACTAAAGGATACGATTGTGGTCTTCAAATAAAAGGATATAACGATATTAAAGAAGGGGATACATTAGAAGCTTATACTGAAGTTGCAGTTAAGAAGAAACTTAAGTAATCGCTTACTTTAAATATAAAATAAAAAGGTGCCCAATTGGGCACCTTTTTTTGTACTTGATGATTAAAAATGACTTTTTTTACTGTTTTCATTATTAGGTGTTTAAAAAAAGAGAGCATTGTCTTTTATATCTCGCAAGTGATGTTTAAAGGGACTAAGGTGTTGTAAATGAGTAAGAAAAAAAAATTTGATTGTGTGTTGAAAATTATATATTGCGTATCGTTAAAAAAACCTTCAAATTATTATTTAAATAATAAAATATTAACAATTTATCTTCTTTAAAAGAATTTTGTTTGTAGTTTTTTAACAAAACAAACAACACTTTTTAGTGTTTCTAATACTAATTTTTAAACATTCACAACATGAAAAGAATTTTTCTTACCATGGCAATCGCTGCTGGAATTTTAGTAGGTTGTCAAACAAATGAACAAAACCCAGATTTAGAACCTGAAGCAGATGTAACAACGCTGCAAAAAGCAGAAAAGCAATGTTTTGCTAACGATGTTCTAGAAGCAAATATGGCTAATGACCCTGGTTTAAAGAGCAAAATGGAAAACATTGAAAACTTTACAGCATCTTACTTACAAAAAGTTAAATCTGGAGATGTTCAAGCTAGGTTAGTAAATGGAAAAATACAAATACCAGTAGTTTATCATGTAATTTATCGTCAAGCAAGTGAAAACTTATCATTATCGGTATTGCAAGACCAAATTGATGCATTGAACGAAGACTTTAATATGCAGAATCCTAACAGAGGAGCAATGCCTGCTGAGTTTGCAGGAGTTGAAGCAAATGTAAATATCGATTTTGTTATTGAGGATGTAATTAGAGTTCAAAATACAAAAAAGAGAAGTTGGAGACCAGATGATTCAATGAAATTTACTTCTTCAGGAGGTAGTGATGTTGTTAATCCACAAGAATTTTTAAATATCTGGATTGTAAACGTTATGCCATATAGAGGAGGACAAATTTTAGGATACGCACAGTTTCCAGGAGGTAGTTGGTCTACAGACGGTGTAGTTTTAGCACATAGTTTTGTTGGTCGTAACCAAAGAACTGCAACGCATGAAGTTGGTCACTATTTAAACTTACGTCACATTTGGGGTGATGGTGGATGTGGTGCTAGCGATTTTGTTGCTGATACTCCAGACGCTGACGGAAATAGTAGAGGATGCCCTACTTACCCAGTAATTGAGTGTGGTAGTGCTAACATGACGATGAACTTTATGGATTATTCTGACGATAGCTGTATGTATATGTTTACAGAAGGTCAAAAAGCTAGAATGGATGCAGTATTTGCTCCAGGAGGATTTAGAGCTACTATGGCAGACTAGTCTGTTTTAATACGAAATTCATATATTAAGACGTTCTTTATTTAAAAGAGCGTCTTTTTATTATCATAAACTAAAGAGTAAGAATAGATGAAATACTTAAGAATAATAGTACCTGTAGTGTTTTTATTAATGATGAATTGTGCAGCACAGAATAAAACAAAAGAGTTTGATAAAATAGCTTATGAAGCTCAAACAAGAGGAAGTTTGGTGCAGTTAACTATTGAAGGAAATAAATTATCATACAAAACGCATCAAAAGGAAGGAACTAAAGAAGTAAATAAAGAACAGTTAGAAGAGCTAAAAAGGATAGTTAGCGAGTTAAATTTAGATGAAATAAGCGATTTGAAGGCTCCAAGCGAAAAAAGAATAACAGATGGGGCGTTGCATGCGGAATTCACTATTAAAATAGCTGATAAGGAATATAAATCGAGCATATTCGATGCTGGTAATCCGCCAAAAGAATTAAAAAAACTAGAAGATTTATTATACAGTCTTTCTGATTTAAAAGAATAAACAAAAAAACCGAGCAATTTGCTCGGTTTTTTTGTTAAAAGAAAGAATATTAATTCTTTTTATAAATTTTACTTTTTTTACCGTTTTTATCAATAAAATAGAAACCTTCAGGTAAGTTTTTAATAACATCAGTTTCTTCTGTTTTGTTGTTGATAGTAGTTTCTTTAACCTTATTCCCGTTTACATCATGGATAGTCAACTGGGTAGGGGATTTAGAAGAAGAGGAGTTAACACTAGCATAGACTTGGTTGTTGTCTTCATTAGATTCAGAGGTGTTATTATCATAGTCAGCTATAGCATGTAAATAATAAAAATTGGTGAGATTATTTCCTAAATAAGTATCTGTTATATATGTTTCTGAACACATTTCTCTTGTTTGGTTAGGAGAGATAGTTAAAGATGAATTAGGATATGGGAGGTTTGATACAATACTAGCTTTACTTAAGTCGGAATTATTTGTTAAGATTAAAGCTGTATTGTTGATTGTGCCAGTTACAGCACCTGTGTTTTTAATATTCACACAGAATTTATGGTCTTGATTTTCTCTAAGAGTTAATGAATTATCATCGTTGGTATTTGTGGTTAAACCACCTGCATCAATAGATATGCTTACAATTACAAAATCAGGATTACCAAGAGGACATCCATTGTTAGAAGAAGGACCTGCTTGGTTAGGGCAGTTGTCTTGCCAGTTTTGTACCCCATCACCATCAAAATCTCTAGTATCTTTAGGAACCGTATAAGTAAGTATCTCTGAATTACCAGCATATTCAAATTTCAAATAAAATTTTCTTTCAGGGTCGGTGTCATAGTCAATAAAGCTAGTTCCCCATGGTTCTCTTTTGGTTAAAATGGGGAAGAACTCTTCATCCATTTCCCATACAGTTTTTGTTATCAGGTTACTTTGATTGACACTGTTGTAGTATATAGAGATAGTAATATCATTACTACCACTATTATTTTTACCTCTATAATCACCTTGAATTTCGTATTCGTATTCAAAAGTAGTATTTCTTGAAAAATTTTTATAGTGTGCTTGATTTACTTTAAAACTTTTTATTTGTTTTGGTAAAGGAATGCTTCTACATGATACTTGAGTTATTGAATGAGGAAGGCTTAATCTGTAATCTTCATCTGAATGTTCACCAACTCTTGAAGATGTTAAATAATAGTAATTGAAGCCCTGACCGAAATCTAAAAAGTAGAACTTGTTAGGTTCTAAAGGTGTTGAGTCTTGAATGTTCACATAAAACCTACCAATTAAATCTTGAAAATCAAATGTCTCTTCACAAGGAATGTTTTCAACCATTTCTTTATTGAAATCTCCTAAAGCTCTAGAGCTTGAATAGAAAACGTGAGAATTATAAGATTGAGAAAAAACTTGTAGTGACAATAAGCATGCTAAAAGGAATAATTTTTTTTTCATAGTTTATATATTTTATAATTAATCACTTATAAAAATCAAGATTTTTCCTTGTTTATGAGTTAACAACAGATTACTAAAAAGTAAATAAACTATAAAACAAAAAACCGAGCAACATGCTCGGTTTTTTTATTGTTAGGGGATGTAAGTTTTATTGTCTAGTCCATCCAGCTCCCCAGGTAGCATAGTCTGTACCAGTTGCAGCAGCATTTTCAGTAACGAAATCAGCATCAGTAAAAGCAACACCTGTATCATTTTTTATTTTAACAGTAACATCTTCAAACTTTACATCAGTAGCTTTTAAGTCACCAGAAGTAACACCATTACCAGTTGGGTTGTCAGCAGCATCACCATCTAAATCAAATCCTTCAGCAAAACCGATTAATAAAATATTATTAAAAATACCTTGAGTACCTGCTCTTAAACGTATAGCTTCATTTGCAGTTCCAGAACCTAATCCTTCAATAGTTAAGTTTGTTACTGTTGGCTTAGAGAAAAACTTAGGGTTAGATAAGTTTCCTATATCAGTATTGTAACCGTCCGCTTCAATTCCTTTATCGTGGTCAGTACCATGCTTTACATAGGCGTCTGTAATAGTACCAGAGTATCCTTCAGTCCAGTCGATAGAATCGTCTTCAGCATTAACAATAGATACATTATTTACGTTTACAGTTCCTCCAAAGAATTCTACACCATCATCCTTTCCTTCAAACATTTGGATGTACTCTACAGTTGTACCATTACCAACTCCGTAGAAAGAGAATCCATTGTTTTCTGATTGTCCATCAGCTTTTCCTCCTGAATATTCAACTCTTACATAACGTAAAGTTCCAGAGTTGTCATCAGCTGTATCACCACCGTAAGGTAAACTTGCGATTTCAGAAGTTGAAGTAGCAGTACCACCAGCTACAGAGTTAATAGGAGCTTTACCTAATAAGATTAATCCTCCCCAGTCACCTGCATTAGGAGTAGTAGCGCTAGAAGTAAAGATAATTGGTTGGCTAGAAGTTCCATCGGCCATAATCTTTGCTCCTTGAGAAATAGCTAAATAAACATCTGCACCAGTAGCTGCAGCTTTAATAACTGTTCCAGCAGGAATTGTTAAAGTAGTACCATCTTCAAATATAGTTGGTCCTGTTATTGTGTATGATTTAGAAGCATCTAATGTTAAATCAGTAGTATAGTTTCCTTTCAATTCAACAACATTGTCATTGTCTGAATCACCTCCACTATTATTTGTGTTATTTGTAACACTGTTATCGTTAATAATAATATCTGCTGTATCATCATCCCCACATGAAGCAAATAACGTAGCTGCTAAAGCTAATCCTAATAAAAAATTATTTTTCATTGTTTTAAAGTTTAATTGTATTCTTTTATTGAGTTTATTTTTGTTAAAATTTGTATTTAAGTCCTAAGCTTATATTTGTTCCTCTTTTGTATTCAGATAGAGTTACATCTCCAATTGAAGTATTTTCTCTAACTCTTTTTATAGATGGATCTAGTAAGTTTTTAGCCTTTAAGTCAACTTCCCAGTTTTCACCGAATTTGTTTTTCCAAACAAAATCCACAGTTGGTACCCCTTTTTCAATAATATTTCCTAATTCACCAGCACCTAAAGCATGAATTCTGTCTGAGAAGTAAGAAAATACTAATGATGTAATAGGTTTGTAGTTTTTAAATTGAGTTGGAGTGTAGTTTAAGTTAGCATTAACTAAGAAAGGAGAGGCTCCTTGTAATTCATCACTATCTCTGTTAAATGTTGTAGCGTATCCTGATACTCCTTTGATTTCTTTTTTTAAGTCCTGATCAGTATGCATATAAGTAAAGTTAACACCTGCAGACATTACCGTATCATCATCTTCGTCTTTTACTAAGTTTTTACGCATTTCAATTTCAATACCCGCTACTGTTGCTTTATCTCCTGTTCTGAAATAACGCTGGTTACCTGCAGCACTATTTGCAATTACTAAATTTACTGGGTCATTGATTTGTTTACCGAAAGCTCCGATGGATAATAATTCATCTCTTGAAATAAACCATTCGTATTTTAAATCTAAGTTGAAGATTTTAGAGAAAGAAGGATTGTCTAATAAATCTGGGTTACCTCCAATTCTTTGTCCAATTCCTTCGTAAATAAAAGGAGCAACTTCTTTAAATTCTGGTACAGATACAGTTTGGCTGAAGTTAAAACGTAAGTTTTGATCTTCGTTTACAGCGTATTTTACGTTTAAACTAGGTAAGAAAAATGTTTCTGATGCATTTCTAAAGCCAGGATCATTAGGATTAATATTAATTACATCATAAGTAACTTCTTGATTGAATGATTCCACTCTAATACCAGGAACGAATACCCATTTTTCACCAGTTTTAATTTCTCCTGAAACATATCCCGCGTGTATTTTTAATACACCATTGTACGTGTTTTCGTATAAGCCTGGTAAACTAGCAATGTTACTATTTTCAAAACCTGGTAACTTTCTGAAAACATCTAGTTTAAATATTTTTCCTGTTTGGTTTTTGAATATTTGAGCATTGTTGATGTTAAAAATACTGTTGAAATTATTTACATCTGAAACTTCATATTTTGAATCTAAAATATCATAACCATATCTAATATTGTTAAAGTCTCTTTCTTTAATTCTTCCATTATAACCAAAATTAAAAGTTAAATTGTCATTAGCTTGGTAAGCTAAATCGATTCTACTATTTAACTCTTCATCGATAATTTTTTGGAAGTAACGTTGGTTGTCAAATGAGTTATTTGTATAAAATACAGCATTTGTATTTGGATCGTTATCTAAAGTGTTTTGGAAATTTTCTAAACTAATTCTCTTTCTGTCTGGTTCATGAGCAAATACATTGTTGTAACCAACCCCCCAACTTAACTTAAGTTTATTGTCTTCGAACTTATGTTCTCCAGTTAATTGGTTAACAAAAACTAAGTCCTGATTGTATTGAACGTTCATTTGATAAAAACCTTCATCAGTATTATTCAAAGCGTCCCTGTTTTTACCTAAGCCTTTAAACCCATAATAACCTACTTCATCGCCAGAGTTATTTAAAAATAAAGATGTAAACTTAACTTTATTATTGTCGTCAATTCTATATAAAGCACTTAGCATTGCAGTTGTTGAAGTAGAATACTCGTATTCTTTTGCATTAGGATATTCTTTCTTAAATACATTTGTAAAGTCTACGACAGGTCCTTCTCTGTATTCAAAGTCTCTGCTGAATGAAGCAGTACCAAAAAGACTTAATCTACTACCGTTTTCAAAATCGAATGACTTACCAGCGTTCAGACCAATAGAATTGTTAATTGGGCTCCCCGCATTTACAGGGTCAACACCGTGTGAAAGAACTACAGCAAAAGGATTATGCTTAAAACGATTGTAATAACCAAAATTACCAGTCCCTTCACTTTTTCTGAAGTCTTCTCCCATAGCTCTAGAATTAACACCAGATCCAATGCTAACTTCTACAAATCCATTACCTCTATATTCTTTAGAAGAAATGTCAATATTACCAGCAGCAAAGTCTCCGTAAAAGTTTGACGAATATGCTTTGCTAATTGATACGTTTTGAATGATGTCAGATGGAAATAAGTTTAGGTCTATATTTTTCTTGGCAATATCATTAGAAGGTAATGAAAGACCGTTCATCGTTGTGTTTAAATACCTATCTCCTAAACCACGTACATATACATTACTTGAACCTTCTTGTTTAGAAACACCAGATATTTTTGAAACAGCGCCTGCGGCATCAGAAATACCTTTTGAAGAAAGTTCTTCTGCTCCTATACTTTCTTTGATTACTGTTGCCTTCTTTTGTTCTAATAATAAAGCACTAGCCTTATCTTTACTAGTAGAAGCCTTAATCTCAACTTCATCTAATGCAACCCCTTCATTTGCACCTAAGTCCTGATTAATTGTAATTGTTTCATTTGCTTTTACTAATATTGATTTTTCAACTGTTTGATAACCAACAAAACTAAAAACAATAGTTTGATTTCCTGCAGGTACACTAAGCGTGTACTTACCGTCCATATCGGTTGTCCCCCCGATTGAAGTTCCTTTAATAAAGACATTAGCAAAAGGTAATGCCTCGCCACTCATCTCTTTATCTGTTACAGTCCCCGTTACAGTTCCTTTACTTTGCGAAAAAGCAAAGTTGCAAAGGCTTAAAAGAGTAATAATTATTATTTTTTTCATTCTAACTAACTTGTGTTCTTAAATACCCTGCAAAAGTGATGTGGTATTGTAAACCTAATGTTAGTTAGAAATTACTATTGTATTATTAGAATGTTTCTTAAATGTTAACCAAAGAAATGTATGTTACCTAAATATTAATTACTAGAGAGTTTTAAGCCGAAAACGAAGGTTCTTGGTGTAGCGGGACCGTAGATAAAATTACTGTCACGTTCTTTACCTACGTCAAAACTTGATTGATATGCATCAAAAATATTTTTAATACCAGCGGTAAACTCTATGTTAGTATTTAATTTTTCTATATTAAAAGTATAGCTACTGTTAATCCCTAAATTAAAAAAAGAAGGAGAGTTGAAGTATTCATCTGCTGTTAGGTTTTGGGGAGAAGCTAAATGCAGTACTTCCATACTACCTGTATATACTAAATTTAAAGCTGTCTTAAATTTTTGGTTTGGTGTATAGGTTGCTGTAGCATATCCATAGGTGTTAGGAGTGCGTAAAAACTCTTCTTTTAAAGGAAGTTCGTCAGAATTGTTAACAGCCGAATTGTACTTACTAGACTGATAGGTGAAACCTGCATCTAATTGTAAAATACCATCATAGTTGAAGCGTGTTTCTAAAGTAATTCCTTTAACTACGGCGCCATCACCATTTCTTTTTTCAAAAACTTCACCAAATTCATCCTCTCCAATAGATTCTAAGTAAAAAGCATCCTTTAGGTTAGTGTAAAAACTCTCAAAAGTGAACCCGTAAATATAATGTTCGGTAGGTTTATCATAATTAAAAGATAAGGTATAACTATTAGAACGTTCTCTTTTTAAGTCGTCAGATAGTAGTACCCGTGAAATTCCACCACCAGCAAAAGCAATATGTAAATCAGTGTCAAAAGCTTGTGGAGCTCTAAAGCCAGTTCCCCAAGTTCCTCTAATTTGTGTGTTTTCAAAAGGTTTAAACAGTAAAGATACTCGTGGACTAGCAACATTATTTACAATAGCTTTTTCAGTCCCGTTTTGCTTCAAAGCATTTAATTTGTGATTATCGTAACGAATACCTGTTAGTAAATTTAATTGTTTGTTTATTTCCCAATCGCTTTGGAAAAAGAATCCAAAGTTTTGAGTTAATTGATCCACTTTGTATTCGTATGCATCAATAACATCAAAAACATCATCTTGTACAAATTCACCACCTAAAGTTAGTACATTGTTTCCTCCTAAAAACTTCTCTAATTGATGATTGAATTGTAACCCTCCTTGAAAAGTAGTAGTTGTCGAGTTACCATAAGGAGGTTTAGCCAAGTGCTTAGTATCTTCATCAGTGCCAACGTCTGGTCGAATTCCAGTATAGTGTTCTCTGTCGGTATATTGTGTAGCGAAATAAGAAATTATAGAGCTTTTGTCATCGTTAAAGTTAATTTGATAATCAATATTTCCTACATAAACATCATGAACACGTTCTTCTGATTGCATTGCAAAATGAGGGGCTTTATCAACCATTTCTCCACCATAACGGTATTCATTCATTTTACTAAAATTCACTTCTATTTTTTGATTATCTGTCGGAAGGAAAAATAAGTTAGTTCCAAATGAATTATTCTTTAATTCAGGTAATTCAGAAAAGTTATCACCGTTAGCATCGTACAATTCTCTTTTTCTATTATTAATAAAAAATGAAGCACCAGCGTTTCTGTCTTCATTTACTATAGTAGCATTTCCAGAAATTATGTGATCTGAAGCCCCTTTAATGTTTTGATAGGTGTAGCCGATACTGTAATTGTTTTTTTTCGGAATTTTCGTAATAACATTTACTGTACCACCAATAGCGCTTGAACCATATAAGGCAGACCCACCACCACGAACAACTTCTATTCGTTCAATCATATTTGTAGGGACTTGTTCTAATCCGTATAATCCAGTTAGTGGACTGAAGATAGGACGACCGTTAATTAAAATTTGAGAATATCCACCAGCTAAACCATTCATACGAAGTTGCGTATAGTTACAAGTCTGACAATCGGTTTCTACACGTAAACCAGTTTGAAACTTTAAACCTTCTGATAAATTACATGCTTGTACATCAGCCAAGGTTTGACTATTAATTACATTAACTATAACTGGGCTATTAGTTCTGCGTTTATCGGTACGAGTCCCGGTGACAGTAACTTGATCTAAAATTTCTGCAGTTTCAATCAATGTGAAATTGACTATTTTTTCTTGAGAAGAGTGTAGGGTAACAGTTTTTCTTTCTGATATAAAACCAATCATTGAAGAAACTAAAACGAATTTATTTTTCGTTGTTTCTAATGTGTAGTTTCCAGACTCATCTGTGGTGGTCCCAATATCTGTTCCTTTTATAAATACATTAACAAAGGGAATGGTTTCTCCTGAAGAAGAAGTAACTTTTCCTTTAATTACTTGTCCGTTTACAATGCTTGATAGTAATATAATTGCTATGGCAATATGATTTCTCATGTTGAAAATGGTTTCCTGTTGAACAGTTTTTAAATTAAAATTTTATGCAAATATAAATTAATTTTTAGTCTAGACTAAAAATATGTTTAATTAAATCAAAAACTATATATTTGCATACCTAAAAAAATCATAATGTTTAGTCAATCTGAAGAAAACTACATAAAAACAATGTATCATTTAGCGGCTGATTATAAAAAAGGAATCAGTACAAATGCAATAGCAAAAAAGCTAGAAACAAAAGCATCTTCAGTAACCGATATGGTTAAAAAACTATCAGAGAAAAATGTAGTTAGTTATAAAAAGTATCAGGGAGTAACATTAACTGATTTTGGAAAAAAAACAGCTGCGAATATTGTTCGTAAGCATAGATTATGGGAAGTTTTTTTAGTAGATAAACTAAACTTTTCTTGGGATGAAGTGCATGAAGTAGCGGAACAATTAGAGCATATAAAGTCTCCAAAATTAATTAATGAGCTGGATGCTTTTTTAGATTATCCAAAAAGAGATCCACATGGAGACCCTATTCCAGATAAAGAAGGAAACCTGCAAATAATAGAAAAAAGCTTGTTGTCTACTTTAAAGAAAAATGAAATGGGAGTTTGTGTTGGAGTTGACGATAGCTCTTCAGAGTTTTTGCGTTTTCTAGATAAGCAAGAAATCGCCTTAGGAAAACAAATAAAAGTAGTGGAAAAAGAACCTTTTGATGGTTCTTTAGTCATAGAGATGGATGGTAAAACACTTTCTGTGTCTAACAAAATAGCAAGTAACTTATATATTCAAAAACCACGTTAAAAAGACAGTATTTTTATAAATGGATTTATTTAATCAATTAGTTAGTTTTGGGAAAGAACACCCTATTCAAGCAGCGTTATATGCTTCATTATTTACTTGGGGTTTAACTGCTTTAGGAGCAGCATTAGTTTTCTTTTTTAAAAAAATGAACCGAGCCGTTTTAGATGGAATGCTTGGTTTTACAGGAGGAGTGATGGTTGCGGCAAGTTTTTGGAGTTTGTTAGCACCAGCAATTGATAACAGTCCAGGAGAAGGATTTGTAAAAGTATTACCTTCAGCAATAGGTTTTGCTCTGGGAGCGTTGGCTTTATTTGGGATGGATAAGTTGTTGCCTCACTTGCATATAAACTTTAAAGAGCATGAAGTGGAAGGTGTAAAAACAGATTGGCATAAAACCACTTTGCTAGTTTTGGCAATAACTTTACACAACATTCCAGAAGGATTAGCTGTAGGTGTTTTGTTTGGAGCTGCTTCAACAATGGTAGGAGTTGAGCAAACAGAAATGATTATTGCAGCCATTTCATTAGCTATTGGTATCGGAATTCAAAATTTTCCAGAAGGATTTGCAGTAGCTATGCCTTTGAGAAGACAGGGAATAAGTCGTTTTAAAAGTTTTTGGTTCGGACAATTGTCTGCTGTTGTAGAGCCAGTAGCAGCAGTTTTAGGAGCAGTAGCAGTATCGTTTTTTACACCTATTTTACCATATGCTTTGGCGTTTGCTGCAGGAGCAATGATTTTTGTAGTGGTAGAAGAAGTAATTCCAGAAACCCAACGAGACAAATATACCGACATTGCAACTCTAGGTTTTATAGGTGGATTTATAGTAATGATGTCTTTAGACGTTGGTTTAGGGTAGAGATTAAATAATAATAAACTTAAAAAGCTAAACAAATCATGTTTAGCTTTTTGTATTTTGCATAAAATTTAATTAGTGCAGCAACCATCTATTTTTCAAGTATACAACGCCTCTGCGGGTAGTGGTAAAACATTTACTCTAGTAAAAGAGTACTTAAAAGTTTTACTAAGGTCTGAAGATATTTTCCGTTTTCAAAAAATATTGGCAATTACGTTTACCAACAAGGCAGCAGGAGAAATGAAAGAGCGTGTGTTGGACAATTTACAAGATTTTGCTGATGGAAAAAGCAATGACTTGCTAGAAATTATCTTAGAAGAAACTTCGCTTGATAGAACCGTTGTAAAAGATCGAAGTAAGAAGATATTGGATGAAATTCTTCGGAATTATTCTGCGTTTTCAATCACAACAATTGATAGTTTTACACATAAAATAATTAAAAGTTTTGCCTACGATTTAGGATTGCCTTTAAATTTTGAAGTGGAAATGGATGCTGTTTCTTTATTGAATGAAGCGGTAGATGTGCTAATTTCAA
The DNA here is from genome assembly GCF_028829235.1 of Tenacibaculum larymnensis. GTDB lineage: Bacteria > Bacteroidota > Bacteroidia > Flavobacteriales > Flavobacteriaceae > Polaribacter > Polaribacter larymnensis. Next base: position 19,017 of record NZ_JAIWJY010000010.1, read on the forward strand.
AAATAGGAAGTGATGAAATATTGACTAAATTATTGATAGATTTTTCGCTTGATAAGGCAGATGATGATAAATCTTGGGATATTTCTCGTGAACTAAATGAGTTTTCCAAAATTTTGTTGAATGAAGATGATACTAAGCATTTTAAAAAACTAGCTGATAAACAACTTACTGATTTTATCGATTTAAAAACCAAGCTTTCAAAACGCCAAATACATATAAAAAATAGATGGAAAGAGGTTGGAAATGAGGCATTGAGAGTGATTGAATCAGTAAAGTTAGATCATAAAGATTTTTATCGATCGATGTTGCCAAATCATTTTGTAGCACTAGCCAGTAATCCTGAAAAAGCAAAGTTTTTTGATCAAAGCAAATTAAGAGAGCGAATTGAGGATAGTAACTTTTATTCCAAGTCAAAACCAGAAGATGTAAAATCTGCTATTGAAGGAGTTTTACCAGAACTACTGAAGCTGTATACAGAATCGGAACAATTATATCAACAGTTTTCAATGAATAAGCTAGCATTGAAAAGTATTATTCCGTTAGCGGTTTTGAACAATATTAATCAAGAATTAACCCATTTAAAAGAAGAAAATAATTTAAGATTGAATGCTGAATTTAATCAACTAATTTCTGATAATATTAAAGACCAACCGGCACCTTTTATTTATGAGCGAATTGGGCAGCGGTTTATGCATTATTTTATTGATGAAATGCAAGACACATCAACCTTGCAATGGCAAAATTTAATTCCGCTAATAGATAATGCATTAGCACAAGAAAATAGTAATTTGTTATTGGTAGGTGATGGAAAACAAGCAATTTATCGTTGGCGTGGAGGTAAATCAGAACAATTTATAGGGTTAGGTTCAGAAAAAGATAACCCATTTCAAATTTCTAAAGAAGTAAAGACTTTAGAAACTAATTTTAGAAGTTATGCAGAGGTGATTAACTTTAATAATCAGTTTTTTCAACATACTGCAAACTTCTTACAGAATGACTCTTACAAACAATTGTTTGTTGAAGGAAATAAACAGTTAACAACAACTAAAAAAGGAGGCTTTGTCTCACTATCTTTTTTAGAAAAAGAAGAAGATAAGGAGGAAGAAAAAATAAAGTATCCGAAAAAGATTTTAGAACTTGTTAAAAGTTTAGAGACTGAATTTTCGCTAGATGAAATTTGTATTCTAGTTCGTAAAAAGAAAGATGGAATTGCAGTAGCGAATTATTTATCTGAAAATGGAATTGATATAGTTTCTTCAGAAACATTACTATTAGAAAATAGTTCAAAAGTTAACTTTATAGTAAACGTGCTACAGGTAATTCAGCATCCAAATGATAAAGAGACCTGTTTAGAAATGTTGTACTTTTTGCATGAACATTTAAGGGTCTTAGAAGATAAACATTCGTTTATAGCTAAGTTAATACATCAGCCTAATAAAGCTATTTTTCAAGAATTAAAAGGTTATGAAACATCCTTTGAATTGTCAATGTTTCATCAGTTACCTTTTTATGAAAAAATAGAGGAAATTATTAGAGGGTTTCAATTAGCCACTTCTTCAGATGCTTATGTACAATTCTTTTTAGATGTAGTTCTGGAACAACAACGAAAAGGAACAAGTATTCAAGAATTTTTAGATTACTGGTCAGAGAAAAAAGATAAATTAAGTATTGTAGCTCCAGAAAGTGGGAATGCGGTACAAGTAATGACAATTCATAAATCAAAAGGGCTAGAATTTCCAGTAGTTATTTTTCCGTATGATTTAGATGTTTATAGACAAATAAATCCTAAAGTTTGGTTAAATGAATTGCCAGAGAATTACGACGGATTTAAAGAATTACTCGTCCCCTTTAATAAAGATTTGAATTATGTGAATAATAGAGGTTCTGAGATTTACCAGCAACAAAGAGAAGAGTTAGAGCTAGATAATTTCAACTTATTATATGTAGCACTTACAAGATCTGTGGAGCAATTGTATATTGTAACAGAAAAGAAAATTTCATCCAAAGGTGAAGAAAACACGAATTTTTACTCGGGAGTATTTATCAACTACCTAAAAAAGGTTGGTGAATGGAGTGATGAGGTTTTAGAATATTCCTTTGGGAATAAAGAAAGGGTAAGTGTTTTAAAGGAGAAAACATCAGGAGTTCAAATACAAGAAGGTTTTATATCCACACCGTGGAAAGAGCATAATATTCACATGTTAGCAAGTGCATCAAAATTGTGGGATACCGAGCAAGGTAAAGCTATTGAGTTTGGTAATTTGATTCATGAAATGATGGCAGAAATTATTACAAAAGATGATATTGAAAAGGTTGTTTATCGTTATGAACAGCAAGGGATTTTGCCTCAAGAAAAATCATCTGAAGTAATAAAAAGCATACAGCAAATAGTAAATCATTCTAAATTAAAAGAATACTTTTCTGAAGAAGTTGTAGTGTTTAACGAGAGAGAAATTGTAGATGTTGATGGGCAGATAGTAATCCCAGACAGGTTAGTCTTTAATCAAGATAACGAAGCAGTAATTATTGATTATAAAACAGGAAAACCGTCTAAAGCATATCATCAGCAATTATTGCGATATGGAAAAGTATTACAAACGTTGAATTTTAAGGTGTTGAAAAAACTACTTATATATATTGACGAAGAAATTTTGGTTGAAGAAGTATAACAACTAACTTTGAACTTTTATAGCAAACAACTTTCAAACATAAATTATGTACGGAAAAATAAAAGAACAATTACAACAAGAAATTCAGGATATAAAAGATGCTGGATTATATAAGTCAGAACGTGTAATTACTTCATCACAAGATGCTGTGATAAAAATTTCTACAGGAGAAGAAGTAATTAACTTTTGTGCTAATAATTATTTAGGGTTATCAAATCACCCAGAAGTAATTCAAGCGGCAAAAGATACCATGGATACACATGGTTTTGGTATGTCATCAGTACGTTTCATTTGTGGAACACAAGATATTCATAAGCAATTAGAGCAAAAAATAGCTGATTTCTATACTACAGAAGATACTATTTTATATGCTGCAGCTTTTGATGCAAACGGAGGAGTTTTTGAGCCTTTGTTAACTAAAGAGGATGCTATTATTTCTGATAGTTTAAATCATGCATCTATCATTGATGGAGTTCGTTTGTGTAAGGCAGCACGTTATCGTTATAATAACAATGACATGGCTTCTTTAGAGGAACAGTTAATTGAAGCAAACAAACAAGGGCATCGTTTTAAGATAATTGTAACTGATGGTGTTTTTTCTATGGACGGAATTGTAGCAAAGCTTGATGAAATTTGTGATTTAGCAGATAAATATGATGCTATGGTGATGGTGGATGAATGTCATGCGGCTGGGTTTATCGGAAAAACTGGGCGTGGAACTGTAGAATTGAAAAATGTAATGGATCGTGTAGATATTGTTACAGGAACCTTAGGTAAAGCACTTGGAGGAGCCATGGGAGGATATACTACAGGTAAAAAAGAAATTATTGAAATTTTACGTCAACGTTCACGTCCGTATTTATTTTCAAACTCATTAGCACCAGCAATTGTAGGAGCTTCATTAAAAGTATTTGATTTATTATCTAATGATACTACATTACGTGATAAATTAGAATGGAATACAAACTATTTCCGTGAAGAAATGGAAAAAGCAGGTTTTGATTTAGTAGGAGCTGATGCAGCAATTGTGCCAGTGATGTTGTATGATGCAAAACTGTCGCAAACTATGGCAAATAAGTTATTAGAAGAAGGAATTTATGTAATAGGTTTCTTTTATCCTGTAGTTCCAAAAGAGCAAGCAAGAATTCGAGTTCAATTATCAGCAGCTCATGAAAAAGAACATTTAGATAAGGCAATAAACGCATTTATCAAGGTTGGAAAAGAGTTGAAAGTGATATAAAATAGTCGTTCAAAAACTTGCTTTTATTGTAAGTTTTTGTAGATTTGTTTTTGTAAATAAGTTTGAACAACTTACATTTGCGTAATATATAAACGAACTTTTAATTTAAATTTTTAATAATGAAACAATTAAAATTAGCTGTGATGGCTTTATTTGCGTTTGCTGCTGTAAACGTTAGCGCACAGGATTCAGACAACCCTTGGGCGGTTGGTTTCGGGGTTAACGCAGTAGACGTTAGGATCCCTTCAGATTTTGGAGATTATGCTAAAGATTATATCGGTACTAGTGACTGGAATATCTTACCATCAATTTCAAGAGTAACTGTTGATAGATACTTAAATGATGGTTTTACGTTACAATTAGCAGGGTCTTTAAACAAGATTGAGACTTTCCGTACAGAAGATGATATGGATGAGCTTTACTGGGCTATCGATGCTAACGTAAAGTATGACTTAAACAACTTAATTGGTAACACTGGTTGGTGGGATCCTTATGTATATGTTGGTGGAGGTTATACTTCTTTAGCTGATGAAGGTGAAGGTATGTTAAATGCTGGTGCTGGATTCAACGTTTGGTTCAACGATAATTTAGGAATGAACTTCCAAACTGGAGGAAAGAAAGAATTTGCTGATAAAGTTCAAGATCACTTCCAACACTCAATTGGTTTAGTATTTAAGTTCGGAGGAAAAGATACTGACGGAGACGGAGTATATGATAAAGATGATGCTTGTCCAGAAGTTGCTGGATTAAAAGAATTCAACGGATGTCCTGATACTGACGGAGACGGAATCAAAGATTCTGACGATGCTTGTCCTGAAGTTGCTGGTTTAGCTGCTTTAAATGGTTGTCCTGATGCTGATGGTGATGGTATCGCTGATAAAGATGATGCTTGTCCAACTGAAAAAGGAACTAAAGCTAACAACGGATGTCCTGATGCTGACGGAGACGGTGTTGTAGACGGAAAAGATAAGTGTCCAAACGAAGCTGGTCCAGCTGCTAACAACGGATGTCCTTGGCCAGATACTGACGGAGACGGAGTATTAGACAAAGATGATAAATGTCCAAACGAAGCAGGTGTAGCATCTAACAACGGATGTCCTGAAGTAGTAATCAAAGAAGAAGCTGTTAAGAAATTAAACGAGTTTGCAAGAGCTATCTACTTTAACTCAGGTAAAACTTCATTCAGAAAAGGAGTTACTGGTAAATTAGATTTAATTGCTGGAATCATGAAGGAGTATCCTAAAGCTAACTTTAGCATTCAAGGACACACTGATAGTTCAGGATCTAATTCTTTAAACCAAAGATTATCTGAAAAAAGAGCTAAAGCTGTTTTAGATTACTTAATCACTAAAGGAGGAATCGATTCAAAAAGATTAACTTCTGCTGGATTTGGTGAAGACTACCCAATTGCTGATAACAAGACAAGAGCTGGTAGAGCTGAAAACAGACGTGTTGAGATTAAATTAGTAAAGTAATTTAATTACAATTATAACATCAATAAAGGCCTCACATTCGTGAGGCTTTTTTTTATGGAAAAATACTTCGAAAGGTTTTTTAAATTCCACTAAAAAAATTACCTTTGCACCTTGAAAAAATGAGTTAAAACTCATATAGTAAATAAAATAACTTTAATTACATATAGTAATGTCTACAATAACAGGTAAAGTTTCTCAAATTATTGGTCCAGTAATCGATGTTGAGTTTAATACAGAAAATGCTGAATTACCAAAGATTTATGATTCGTTAGAAATTAAAAAAGCAGACGGTTCAACTTTAGTTTTAGAAGTTCAACAACACATTGGTGAAGATACAGTTCGTACCATTTCTATGGATGCAACTGATGGTTTACAAAGAGGGCAAGAAGTAGTTGCTACTGGTAACCCAATTCAAATGCCAATAGGTAATGATATCTACGGTCGTTTATTTAATGTAACAGGTGATGCTATTGATGGATTAGGAGATTTACCTAAAGAAGGTGAAGCTGGTTTGCCAATTCACCGTCAAGCTCCAAAATTTGAAGAATTATCAACTTCTACCGAAGTGTTATTTACTGGAATTAAAGTAATCGATTTAATTGAGCCTTATGCAAAAGGAGGTAAAATTGGATTATTTGGTGGAGCAGGAGTAGGAAAAACAGTATTAATTCAGGAGTTAATTAACAATATTGCAAAAGGACACGGAGGTTTATCTGTGTTTGCAGGAGTTGGAGAAAGAACTCGTGAAGGAAACGATTTATTACGTGAGATGTTAGAGTCTGGAATTATCAAATATGGTGATGATTTCATGCACTCTATGGAAGATGGTGGATGGGATTTATCTAAAGTAGATAAACCAGGAATGAGAGATTCAAAGGCAACTTTCGTATTCGGTCAGATGAATGAGCCACCTGGAGCACGTGCTCGTGTAGCTTTATCTGGATTAACAATTGCTGAGTATTTCCGTGATGGAGCTGGTGAAGCTCAAGGAAAAGACGTATTATTCTTTGTTGATAATATCTTCCGTTTTACTCAAGCAGGTTCTGAGGTATCGGCTTTATTAGGTCGTATGCCATCAGCAGTAGGTTACCAACCGACATTAGCAACAGAGATGGGAGCAATGCAAGAGCGTATTACTTCTACTAAGAAGGGATCTATTACATCTGTACAAGCGGTATATGTACCTGCGGATGATTTAACGGATCCAGCACCAGCAACAACGTTTGCTCACTTAGATGCTACTACAGTATTATCTCGTAAAATTGCTGAGTTAGGTATTTACCCAGCAGTAGATCCATTAGATTCTACTTCAAGAATTTTAACTGCTGATATTTTAGGAGATGAGCACTATAACTGTGCACAAAGAGTAAAAGAAATTTTACAACGTTATAAAGAATTACAAGATATTATCGCAATTTTAGGTATGGAAGAATTATCTGAAGAAGATAAATTAGTAGTTCACAGAGCTCGTCGTGTACAACGTTTCTTATCTCAACCATTCCACGTAGCAGAGCAGTTTACAGGAATACCAGGTGTATTAGTAGATATTAAAGATACTATCAAAGGATTCAACATGATTATGGATGGAGAATTAGACAAGTATCCTGAAGCTGCATTCAACTTAAAAGGATCAATTCAAGAAGCAATTGATGCTGGAGAGAAAATGTTAGCAGAAGCGTAATTAATTGCCTTAAGCAAAAGCTTAAAGCCTAAAGCATTAAAGTATGTATTTAGAAATTGTAACACCAGAAGCTATCTTATTTTCATCAGAAGTTGATTCTGTAGTAGTGCCAGGTGTAAATGGAGAATTCCAAATGTTAAATAATCACGCACCAGTGGTGTCTATTTTAAATGAAGGAAGAGTAAAAGTACATGTACATACTCAAGAGCATTTAGTTTTTGATGATTTACATGGAAGCATCGAAAGGTTACCAGAAGATGATAAAATTTTGACTTTAAAAATTAAGTCTGGAACCATAGAAATGAAAGACAATAAGGCGATTATTCTTGCAGATTAATTCGTTTTAAGCATAAAAACAAAAAGCCAAACAAATATTGTTTGGCTTTTTTTTATTCAGTAAAGAATACCAGATTGAATTTAATTATCTTTGCAGTGATGAATGGAATATTTTTATTTATTGGAGGACCAGAGATTTTTGTAATCCTGTTGATAGTAGTTATGTTATTTGGAGCGGATAAAATTCCGGAAATAGCAAGAGGGCTTGGAAAAGGTATGCGTCAAATTAAAGATGCTACTAATGACATTAAAAAAGAAATTAATGATAGTGCAAAAAATCAAGGTATAGATACGGATTTTGTGAGAGATATTAATAAGGAAGTGAATGAAGTTAAAGACAATATTGATGATTTTACAGGTCCTATAAAAAGGAATCGTTAAAAAATAAAAATGGTGTAGTTTACAAACTACACCATTTTTATTTTTGTAGTGTTCTTTACCTGTTTCATGACAAATGAACTTTGAATATTCGAAATAACTTCTAATTGCGATAATTTTTTTAATACAAAATCTTGATATTCGTTCATATCTTTTAAAACAACTTTTAGTAAAAAATCATAGACTCCAGCTATATAAGATACTTCTACTATTTCATCTATTTTAGACATATAATCCTCAAACTCTTTAAAAGCAGTTTCTTGATGTTTAACAAGTGTTACTTGACAATACACAATTAAATTTTTATCAATAGTTTCTAAATTTAATAAGGCAACATACTTATCTATAATCCCATTTAATTCCATCTTTTTTATTCGCTCATGAGTTGGAGTAATAGATAGGTTTACTTTACTTGCTAGTTGTTTTATGGATTGTTTGCAGTCTTTTTGCAGCTCATCTAATAGTTTTTTATCCACATTATCTAGTTGTTCCATGGTAAGTTTTTCTGTTTTAAAACACTTTTAATGTTGTTAATAGTTTTAATTGCTGTTTAGTAGTTAAAAATAGTTTTTTTTTTTGTTTAAGTGTTTTAAATAGGTTTTTATTCTTTAAAACTATATTTGTTAAGTGATTTAATAACATTTAAAACAGGTAGATATGAGTAGAATAAATGAAATTTATAACAGAATTAGTGAGGCTTCATCTAATTTTTTAGGATACCCTCTAGCAAAAGATTTTAACTACAGTGAATTTGCACCTTTTTTAAATTTATGTATCAATAATGTTGGGGATCCAGAATCTCCTTCAACCTTATCAATAGATACGAAAGATATAGAAAGAGAAGTTATCAGTTTTTTTGCTGATATATTATCATCTTCAACTAATGATGTGTGGGGGTATGTTACCAATGGAGGAACAGAAGGAAATCTTTATGGCCTGTATTTAGCTAGAGAGAGTTTTAATAATCCTGTAGTATATTATAGTGAGTCTACACATTATAGTGTTAAAAAGAATTTACACCTACTAAATTTAAAGAATATAGTAGTGAGAAGTCAAGATAATGGTGAGATTGATTATGATGATCTAGAAAGTCTTATAACTCTTCATAGAGATAAACCAGCAGTTTTCTTTTTAAATATAGGTACAACGATGACAGAAGCTGTAGATGATTTAGATAAAATTAAAGGTATTATCAAAAAATATGCTATTAAAGATTATTATATCCATTGTGATGCGGCATTTTTAGGATGTATTGCTCCTTTTGTCGACCCTAAGCCAAAGTTTGATTTTGCTGAGGGAATTGATAGTATTTCTATTTCTGGACATAAATTTATTGGTGGACCAATACCCTGTGGAATTGTTTTAGCAAAAAGAAAGCATAGAGATAGAATTGTAAACTCAGTTTCTTATGTTGGAACTTTAGACACAACGATAACAGGATCAAGAAATGGTTTAACTCCATTATTATTATGGTCTTTTATTGAAAAATACGGGAAAGAAGGTCTAATTACAAGAGCTAGAAAGTCTCAAGAATTAGCAGCGTATACAGAGCAAAGGTTAAAAGAGATAGGAGTTAAAACATGGAGAAATAATGAGGCGCTTACAATAGTTTTAGAGAAACCTTCTGAAGCTTTATGTAAAAAGTATCAATTAGCATCAGAAAACAAAATGGCACATATTATTTGTGTTCCTGGTACAAAAAAAGAACAAATAGATGCTTTTATTAAAGATTACGAAAAAGAATTATTTGTAGCTGAAAGATTAACTTATAATTAAAAACATATTTTAAAAAGAAAGAGTAAACCTTTTTGGTTTACTCTTTCTTTTTAAATAACTCTACTAATAGTTAATCCGTCTCGTATGGGTAGTAATACTGTTTCTAAGCGACTATCTTCATTTAAAAGTCTATTATACTCTAAAAGAATTTTAGTATCTGTATCTTTAGGGTCTAGTTCTTCAACAACTTTTCCACTCCATAAGACATTGTCAGATAAAATTACTCCTCCTTTATTCATTTTTTCAATAATTAGATGAAAATAATTTACATAATTAGACTTGTCAGCATCTATAAATACTAAATCAAATTTAGAATCGATAGTGGGAATAATATCTATAGCATTACCAACATATTGTGTTATTTGGTCTTTGTAATCAGATTTTTGAAAGTACTTATATTGAAGTTCTTCCAATTCTTCATTTTTATCAATTGTATAAAGTTTTCCTTCTTTAGATAACCCTTCAGCTAAACATAAAGCAGAATACCCAGTGTAAGTACCAATTTCTAAAATTGATTTGGGCTGAATTAATTTTGAAATCATAGATAAAACCCTTCCTTGAAAAGCTCCACTTAACATACGAGGGTTTAAAACCTTTTGCCAAGTCTCTCTACCTAATTCTTGTAGTATTTTTGGTTCAGCTTGAGAATGTTTAACAACATAATTATCTAATTCTTCAGGTAAAAAATGCATGTGGGTTGTTTTTAATGGGCAAAATTAAAAAAACGGAATTTATTGCTATAATAAATTCCGTTTCAATCTAACAAAAAATCAAAAAATGGTTTTTAAAAAAAACCAAAATTGTTTAATTAAGTTTACTTAATTGTTCTTTTAATTCCTGCTTGTCTTTGCTTGACAAGCAAGCTTTATCTTTATTACAGTTATTAGTTTTTACTTTCAAAATTTGTGACATCTTCTTGTTTTGTTTAGAGTATAAAGCACATACTTTACACACAAACAAATGCCAATTAAGTTGTAATTTTTCATATACTGAGGCTTCTCCATATTGACTTTTATCGCAAATGGTTGTGGCTTCATCACATGTAATTTTAAAAAATTTAAACATTGTATTTTTACTTATTAAACCAATTTTTTTCCATACAGCCTCTTAATTGTGTTCTAGCTCTATGAATGATAACCCATAGGTTTGACGGAGAAATATTTAGCTCCTTACAAATATCTTCAGTTTCAAACTGTTGTATGGTTTTCATTTTAAAAACCATAGCATATTTTTCAGGAAGGTTATCAATACATTTATCTAATTGATCTTTTAATTCTTCATTTTCAATATCCTTATCAGCATCATTACCCCAAGTTTGTGGTACTCGTTCTTCAATCCAACTTCCCTCATTTTCACCACTATCATAAAAACTCATTCTAACTTCAGCTTGTCCCTTTTTTGAGTTTATTTTTCGATAGTAATCTATTATTTTTCTTTTTAAAATTGAAACTAACCATGTTCGTTCAGTAGATTTTCCTTCAAAATTTTTTGCAGACTTTAAACCTGCAAAAAAAGTTTCTTGTACTAAATCTTTAGCAATATTAGAGTTATTTACACGTACAACAGCATAATTAAACAGGTAATCAGCATAATTGTCTACCCATTTATCAGGAGATAAAGTATTTGATGGATTTGTTAGATTCATTAAATCAAAGATAAGTTATTTTTTGGGGAAATAAGTAACGTAAATTCTACTTAGTCCATTGGGGGCGTTTTTAATAAAATCAATTATTTCTTCAAAGTTTTTCTTTTCATTTAATTTATTAGTGATAGCACTTTTGCTAGTTGTATAGTAAATTTTATTATTTGTAAAATCTACAAAAGGACAATAATCCAGTTTTTTTGAATTGAGGTTAATTAAGTGTTTAGCAGGCAACCATTCGTTATTATTTCCTTTTTTACTTAAGTATAAATCACCTCTACCTAAATCGTCTTTTCTTCCGTAAGAAGTAAAAATTATAAAGCTTTCATCTGGAGCGACGAAGGCATTAAACTCATATTTATCAGAGTTTACTCCATAGCCAAGAGAAACAGGCGCAGTATATTTTCCATCTACAAGCCTACTTACATAAATATCTTCTTTGCCTTTAGAATTTTCATACTCTGCTGTGAAGAATAAATCACCTTTTTCTGTTACTGAAGGGTAAAACTCATTGGCAGAAGTATTAATTATTGGGCCAACACTTATAGGTTTAGACCAATTATCAGAGAAAGATTTTCGTGTTACATACCAAATATCCATATCTTTTTTTACCTCTCCTGAATCATTGTTCTTTCTATTAGAAGCAAAAAAAAGTTTTAATCCGTCAGGAGATAAAAATGGTTCTAAGTCCTTGTATTGTCCGGAAAAACTAACCACCTCGGGTTTTTTCCATTCTCCATTTACTTTTTTTGAATAGGCTATAAAAGAGTATTCTTTTAAATAACTTTCAACAGTAAAATAAAATTCATTTTGGTTTTTATTCATCGAAAAATCCCTGATATTAGGTAGTCCATTAAATAATTCAGGAAGGAATAATTCAGGTTTTTGTGCAAAACCAAAACAGGAAATAAATAAAAAAAGAAATCCAATTTTTTTCATAAAGATTACTGCTTAAGAGCTTCACAATTATCTTTACGTCTCATATCAACTAAGTATATGATTTCCCATTTTCCATTATTATTGAAAAGCTGAAAAGAATTTGCTCCACAATGACTAAACTTATCGTTTAAATAAAACTCATAAGGTGTCCAAACAGAAGCTAAATTACCATCTACTTTAATATCCCATGATAATAATTTTTCTAAATAAGTATGTTCAGGTTTTTTATTAGCAATATTAGTAAGTAGTTTGGCTTTACTTTCGGTAACTAAAACTTTTTTGCCTTCTTTATTTGTAAAAGTAGTTTGAATGTTAATTGTAGAATTAAGAGTAGAACTTACTAATGTACTGTCACCTTTATGTAATCCTTCAAAAAAGGTTTCAATAGTATTTTTAATGGCTTTTTTTTCTGAGTTTTCTTGTGCACTTACCATAGTTGTAAGAACAAAAACGATTAGTAAAGTAAAAATCTTTTGCATGTTAGTTTAGTTTAGCTAGGTAAAACTATAAAAAAAATAAACGGATAAAGTTTAATTAACAGAAGATTAACGAGGTTAAAAAAGTAAAAAACGAAAGGCTTAAAGGTTTATAATAAATAAAACCACTGAATAATTATGTATTTTTACAATCCATAAAACAAAAGAAATGTCAGTAGCAAAAAAACAATATAAAAGAATTACCACTAAATCTCTTGTTGAAATGAAAGCAAATGGAGAGAAAATCTCAATGCTTACAGCTTATGACTATACCATGGCAAAAATTGTTGATGGTGCAGGAATAGATGTAATTTTAGTGGGAGATTCAGCATCAAATGTAATGGCGGGTCATGAAACTACATTACCTATTACATTAGACCAAATGATTTATCATGCAAGTTCTGTAGTAAGAGGAATTGATCGTTGCTTAGTAGTGGTTGATTTACCTTTTGGTAGTTATCAATCAGACCCTAAAGAAGCATTACGCTCAGCTATTCGAATCATGAAAGAAAGTGGAGCGCACTCAATAAAATTAGAAGGAGGTAAAGAGATAAAAGACTCTATCAAACGAATTTTAAATGCAGGTATCCCTGTGATGGGACATTTAGGATTAACACCTCAATCCATTTATAAGTTCGGAACTTACACAGTAAGAGCAAAAGAGGAAGAAGAAGCAGAAAAGTTAATGAAAGATGCTTTAATGTTAGAAAAACTAGGATGCTTTGCCATTGTATTAGAAAAAGTTCCAGCGAAGTTAGCACAAAAAGTTGCTGAAGCTTTAACGATTCCAGTTATAGGAATTGGAGCAGGAGCAGGTGTAGATGGACAAGTATTGGTAACTCACGATATGTTAGGAATGACGCATGAGTTCAACCCTCGTTTTTTACGTAGGTACTTAGATTTATATACTGGAATGACAAATGCATTTGAACAGTATATTGCTGATGTAAAAAGTCAAGACTTTCCAAACGAAGAAGAACAATATTAATTTAGATTTTTAGATAGTTGGATTATTCGATTTCTAGAAGTTAAGAGATGCATAGATATAAGGATTTTAAATTTTGGCAAGTGAGTAGATCTTTTTGCAAAGACATTTATTTACTCACATCAAAATTTCCTGAAGATGAAAAGTACGGATTAGTTTCTCAATTGAGAAGAGCTTCAGTATCTATTCCTTCAAATATAGCTGAAGGTTGCTCAAGAACATCCAATAAAGATTTTGCTAGGTTTCTGGTAATTGCATTAGGCTCATGCTATGAGGTTGAAACTCAATTATTACTTAGTTATGATTTGGGTTTTATCTCTAAAACTGATTTAGAAAATTATACAGAAACTTTAATGAGTGTAGTGAAAATAATGTCTAAATTCAATTCCACATTAAGCTAAATATAACTATCAAAAATTCTAAATATCCAACCATCTAATAATCTATTTTAATGAAAATACTTCATTTAGATACGAATCATCCTCTTTTAATGAACCAACTAAAGAGTTTAGGTTTTGAAAATTATGAGGACTATACTTCTTCAAAATCAGAAATTGAAGATAAAATTCACGAGTATGACGGAATTGTTATTCGTAGTCGATTTACTATAGATAAACAATTTTTAGATAAAGCAGCAAACCTTAAGTTTATAGGGCGAGTAGGAGCTGGTTTAGAAAATATTGATTGTGATTATGCTGAAAAGAAAGGAGTACGTTTAATATCAGCACCAGAGGGAAATCGAAATGCAGTCGGAGAACATACATTAGGAATGCTACTTTCTTTATTTAATAAGCTTAATAAAGCAGATAAAGAAGTACGAGAAGGTAAATGGTTACGAGAAGAAAACAGAGGAATAGAATTAGATGGGAAAACTGTTGGAATCATAGGTTATGGGAATATGGGGAAAGCCTTTGCTAAAAAACTTAGAGGCTTTGATGTAGAAGTAATCTGTTACGATATTAAACCAAATGTAGGTAATGAAAATGCTCAACAAGTTTCTTTAAATGAGCTTCAAAAAAGGGTTGATGTTTTAAGTTTACATACCCCACAAACAGAACTTACCATGAAAATGGTAAATTCAGAATTTATCAATAATTTTTCTAAACCTTTTTGGTTGTTAAATACAGCCAGAGGAAAATCAGTAGTGACAAAAGATTTAGTATTAGCCTTACAATCAGAGAAAGTTTTAGGAGCAGGTTTAGATGTATTGGAGTATGAGAAAAAATCGTTCGAAAACCTATTTACTAATCAAAAAATGCCTGAGGCATTTCAGTATTTAATAAATGCAGAAAATGTATTGCTTTCTCCACACGTTGCTGGTTGGACCGTAGAAAGTAAAGAAAAGCTAGCGCAAACTATTGTAGATAAAATCAAAGAAAACTATCGCATTGAGAAATTTTAAAAAAGAGAATAAGAACTTAATGTTTTTATAAGTTATAATAGCTAAAGGTTTTTAATACTCGATTATCGAGAAAAATTTTGCTAACTTGATGCTTCAAATTCATGTTACATGAAATATGAAGCATCATCAATAAAAGAATACATTTCTCAAGTTCCTGAAGAACGCCAAGAAATTTTACAAAAGCTTAGTAAGCTTATTAAGGAAAACTTACCAGAAGGATTTGAAGAAGGAATCAATTATAATATGATTGGGTATTATGTTCCACATTCAAAATATCCTGAAGGTTATCATTGCAATCCTAAATTACCACTTCCTTTTATAAATTTAGCCTCACAAAAAAACTCAATCAACTTATATCATAGCGGGATTTATGCTAAAAAAGAGTTACACGATTGGTTTGTATCTGAATATCCTAAATATTCAAAAAGAAAACTAGATATGGGGAAGAGCTGTATTCGTTTTAAAAAGTTAGATGATATTCCGTATGAATTAATTACTGAATTATGTACAAAAATGACTGTAGATGAATGGATTTCTATTTATGAATCAGTCGTAAAAAAGAAATAAAATGAAGAAAAAAGGTAAAGTACTAGGAATAGGAGGTGTTTTTTTTAAAACAGAAGATCCAAAAGCAACAAAAGAATGGTATAAAAATAACCTAGGTTTTAATACAGATGATTGGGGTTGTACCTTTTGGTGGAAAGATAATGAAGGAAAAAAAGCGTCTACCCAATGGAGTCCGTTTGCAGAAGATACTAACTATTTTGAACCGTCTAAAAAAGACTTTATGTTTAACTATCGAGTAGAAAATTTAGAAGAATTGTTGGAAGAGTTAAAAGAAAGTGGTGTTACGGTTATGGACAAAGTAGAAGAGTACGATTATGGAAAGTTTGGATGGATTGTAGATTTAGACGGAAATAAAATTGAGTTATGGGAGCCAAAAGACGAAGCTTTTTTATAAATTTAGCACCGTCTAATAAATAAAAAATAAAAAAATGAATGTAATTGATGAAAATGGGAATACTGTTCCTAATCAAGAAAGTAAACGTGTATTAGCAGGTATTTTAGCAATTTTAATAGGTTCGATAGGAATACACAAGTTTATTTTAGGTTATACAAAAGAAGGAATCATACAAATTGTAGCTACTTTTATAACTTGTGGATTAGCAGGAATTATTCCTTTTATTGAAGGAATCATCTATTTAACAAAATCTGACGAAGAGTTTATTGAAACTTATCAAGTAAATCAAAAAGGTTGGTTCTAAACATTCTTTTTTAATACTTACACTATGTCTAACGATAGAAACTCAAAGGATAACTTAGATAAAGCTAAAGAAGTTATGGATAACATAACAGAGAAAGCTAGTGAGTTGGCTGGAGAAACAAGTGAACACTTGGTAGATATAGTTGAAGATGTAAAAGAAAAAGTTGAAGAAATTATTTCCGACGAATCAATTCAAAAAGGTAAGGAAAAGGCGAACAAATTAACTAACGAAGCTAAAGAAGTATTAGAAAAGATAACTGAAAAAGCTTCAGAAGTTGCAGGAGAAGCTGGTGAACATATAGCCGATTTTGCAGAAGATGCTAACGAAGAATTTCAAGAGACTAAAACCAAAACAAAAAGTTTTTTTCAAAGACTCTTTGGAAAATAAAGATAAAAGAAAAGCGCCAGTCGGCGCTTTTTTTATGAAGCTATATTATTAGCTTTATTTGTTCTAACAACAGCTTGTTCGTTTTTCCAGTCAATCCATTTTTGACCTTTAATACGGCGCATAACATTATCTATCGTACGCATAATAAAAACATTGTAAACGGCCTTTCCTAAATTTTTAGGATTACGAGCAATAGCACGTAAACTCATTGAAAAACCAGGAGTAACATAACGCATATAGTGCCAATAACCTTCAGGCATATACAAAACATTACCATGTTCAAGCTCAGCAACATGACCTTTTGCATTTTTTAGTGCAGGCCACTTTTCAAAATCTGGGTCGTTAAAATCAATATCTTCACGAGTAATTAACGAATGCGGAATTTTATACAAGAATTTATTTTGTTTTTGGTCAAACAAAATACATTTCTTTTTTCCTTCAAAATGAAAGTGGAAAATATTGGCTAAATCAATATCATAATGCATAAATGTATATGAATCACGTCCACCAAAAAATAACATTGGTAATCCTTTCATTAAGCGCAAACCAAAGTCAGGAAAAGTAAAGTCTTTCTGTAATTGAGGAACTTCCTTTAAAATATTCCACAAGAAAATTCTGAACTTAGTAGGCTCACGTTTTAGTAAATCTACATATTCACTCATTTTCATGGTTGCATGAGGCTCATTAAATCCATCTTTATAATCCACAGGTCTGTCATCATATAAAGGAACAGTTTTATCACCTGCTATTTCTTTCATATATTCTAAAGACCATTTAGAGTATGCTGGCCAATCCTCAATAAAACGCTCAATAACTACAGGCTTTTGAGGTTTGAAGTAATTTTTAATAAAGTCTTCTTTAGTAATGGTTTCTACTCTGTCTATTTGTTGCAACTGTAATCCCATACATTCAATTTTTTCGAGAAGCAAAGTTAAGAAAATGTTATGATGTTTTTTTGAGTTAACAGTGTTAAAAAATTAACTCAAACCTGAGTGGGTTTTAAAAGTTAATTCTGAAGCTAATATTTGGTGTAAAAGGTAATGAATAGGTATTTATCTCTTTAGCATTATCAGTATTATTTTCATCAACAACATAGTAGGTGTTTATAATGTTTCTTCTGTTGGTAATATTGGTAAAGCCAATTCTTACAGTTGATTTTAGGCCTTTTGAAATATTAAAATTATAACTTCCAGAAGCATTAACCCTAAAGAAGTTTGAGTGTCTTTCTTTATTTGGAGTATTGTAATTTACTATAATTCTATTTCCATCTTGTATGGTTTCATTATCTACAACAGGTTTTGTATATGGTGTGCCAGATCGTAAAACAGCACCTAAAGATAGTTTGATGTTATTTGTAATATCATAGTTTATAGCACTACTAAAAGAGTGTGTAATATCTAAACTACTAGGAAAAGTATCAGGAGTAAAGGTTTTAAAAGTATAGTTGTTTTCAGCAAAGGTGTAACTCAGCCAGCTGCTAAACTTTTTAGTTTTTTTATTAATTAAAAATTCAACGCCTTTTATTTTGTAGTCTCCTATAGAGTTTAGTGTTTGCACATTGTTATAAAAACCTTGATTGGCAACAGTTATACCATTAACAAATTTATAAAACCCTGTAACATCAATTTGTAGGTTGTTTTTAGAGTACTCAGTTCCAAAAGATAATTGTTTACTTTTAATTATAGGAGTTTTATCATTGTCAGCCAGTACCCATCTTCTTTTTTCAATACCTAAAAAATTATCTTGAAAATCTATTTTTTGCGTAGTTGTTTGGTTTTTGAATTCTCCTTCCAACTTAAAAAAAATACTATTACTAAGCTGTTGTCTCAGATTAATTCTTGGTTCAATGATGAGTTTATTGAAATCGTGAAAATAATTGGCACGAAAACCAACTCTAGCATAAGTGTTATTTTTATTATACGTTATTTCAGAAAAAAATGCAGATTTAAGTAAAACTTCTTTTACAGATTTAGAAAAGTCAGGAGCATTAACAGTTGTTTTATTAGTAATACCTATTTCATTAAAAATAGCACCATTAGTAAGTTGAAAAGTGTCTGAAAAATAATGATTTATAATAAATTTAATTTCAGTTTCCAAAACATTGTTAAACTGTGTTTGAAATTGATCAGTCTCTTTGTTAAAATCTGCCGAATTTATTTTATAATCAGAAATAAAAGTAGAGAGTTCTGTAGAAAATTCGGGTGACCAAGTGGCATTCCAGCTAATATTAGCACCAAGATTCTCTTGTTTTAAATTACTGTTTTCTTCTATTGTAGTTCCATTGTTAGTGTATTCTTCTGTGTATTCTAAATTGTTTTTTATATTTATTAAGTTAGCTCTTAATAAATGATTTTGATTAATATCGTATAAGACTTTAAAAGAATAATCATAGAAATAGAAATCAGTTGAGGCTTCATTTTCTTTGTTGGAAGCTATAGAGTTTTCTTGAAAGCTTCTACTAAAATACTTGTCATAGGTAGGGGTATCAAAAAAATCTGTATAAGACCTTCTTACCGAAGCGTGAACTCCAAGTTTTTTAGTTAAAGGAATTTGTACAAAAGCATCAGCACTTAATAAATTAAAACCAGCGCCGCCGGAAAACGTATCAGTAACTTTATTGTTTGTTTGCATATTAACAGTACTAGAAACACCGTCGCTAAACTTTGTACTAGTACCGTTTTTAGTTACAGTAGCTTTTTCTGTTAAATACGGGTTATATGCAGAGATTAGACCAAAAAAATGACTTGTGTGGTACATCTTAATTCCATCCCAAAGCATTAAATTTTGATCGTTTGTTCCACCTCGAACATTAATGTTCGATACACTTTCATTAACACTTTCCACACCAGGAAGTACTTTAATCGTTTTTAAAATATCAGGTTCTATTAAACCTGGAAGAATTCCGAATTTTTTAGTTTTTAAAACAGTACTTCCATCAATGTTTTTTTGGAGACCAGTGGTTAAAAAGTTAGGAATAATTACTTCTGATAACTCTTCTGACAAACTTTCTAGGTGTATTTCTTTACATAAGTTTTGAGAGAATAAATCTTTTGCTGGTAGTATAATAGATTTGTATCCAACGTAAGAAATAGAAACATTTGCATTTACAGAAACTGAGTTGATATTGAATTTTCCGTTACTATTAGATGTAGTTCCATTATGAGTATTATTAACTAAAATAGTTGCTAAAACTAATGGTTCAAGTGTGTTACTGTCTACTATTGTTCCACAAATAGGAATTTTCTTTTCTAAGTATGATATAGTAATAAACCGATTATCTAAAATTTTAAAATTAAAGATGGTAACAGACTCTAAGTAACTTATAGTTTCAGATAATGATAAAGCATTATCAGGTTTTGTAATGTATACACTTTCTAAATCCTTATCGGAATAAGTAAAAGTTACCCGATGTTTTTTTTCAATTTCAATTAAGACGTCTTTCAATAAAGTTTTGGTAATAACATCCTGTGCTTTGATAGCAAAGGTAAATAGGAAAAGAAATAAAAAAGTAGTTTTTTTATTGACCATTCTTGTATATAGTAATGTTTTTTCCTTCTATTTTATACGATAATTGCAAAGGAATTGTAACTGCTTGCAGAGCTACATTTATGTCTTTATGAGTAAAACCACCAGTATAAAGCTGCTCTAAATTAACATCTTTAGTTTTTATAACATAACCATATTGGTTTTGTATGTCGTTTAGCACAAATTGTAAAGGAGTACTTTTAAAATTAGACTCATCTTGTAACCAAGATTTATTATTAATGTTAAAGGTGTTTACAGTGTCAATTTTACCATTTGTAACTTTAAATATTTTTCCTTTAGCTAATTTAATAAGTGAGTTGTTATAGTTTACACTAACTAAACCTTCGTAGGTTTTTACTTCAAAATAATTCTTTCTTTCTTTAACGTTAAATTGAGTTCCTAAAACTGTAACTTTTCCAACAGAAGTGTTTACGGTAAAAGACTCTCCTTTTTTAACTTTAAAAAATGCTTCTCCTTTAAGTTGTAAATTTCTACTACTTTTCCAATCCTTTTTGTTGAAAGATATGGTAGAGTTAGCGTTTAAAACAACTTCAGAATCATCTGGTAAATTAAAGGTTTTTGTTTCCGCATATTGCGTACTAAAGTTCACTGCGTTATTAAAGAATAAAAAATAAGAAGAAACCAATAAAACAATAATAGCTGCTGCATACTTATAAAAATTCTTATAACTTAATGGAATAACCTTGCTTTTTTTAGAAGTAGCTTTTTTTAGTTCAAACTCTTTAAGAGCTTTATCAATATCTACTTTAGGAGTTTTTATGTGAGAAGAATAATGTGCTATTTTTTCAAGATTTTTAAAACTTTTATCTTGTTTTAATAGAGACAGCTCTTCATCAGAGATTTCTCCGTTTAACCATTTTAATATGTATTGTTCATCTTTCATTTTATGCTTAACTAACTTTTAGACAATAAAGAAGTAAATTTCCCTACCCTTACAATAATTCTATTTTTGACCTTAATTTTTTTAAAGCTGAAGACATCCTTTTTTCAACGGCTTTTTGTGAGATATTTAGTAACTCAGCAATTTCTCTATATTTTTTACCGTCTATTCTATTCATTAAAAAAACCTCTCGTTCAGCCTCTGTTAAATTTTCAATAGCATTTTTTAGTTTATTTTTAAATTCTTCCTCTTCTAGTAAGTATTCCGGGTTTTGATTATTTATATCTAAATAAGGAGAGTTTTTAGCATAGTTTAAAACAACTTTTTCATGCTTTAATTTATTTAAAAAAAGGTTGTTTACACTGGTAAATAAGTACGATTTTGCTTTTTCATATGATATTTCTGAACATTTTTCCCACATTTTTAAAAAAGCTTCTTGTATTAAATCTAGGGCAGTATCTTTATCGTTAGATTTATAAGATGAGAAGTTGGTAACGAATTGAATATTAGATTTGTAAAACTCGTTAAAGTCTTCCTCGTTACACAGTGATTTTTTAGTCATATGAATGCTTTTATAGAGTTAAAATAGAAAAAAAATCGAAAACAAAGGTAGGGTAAAACGATTTATAGTTTTCTAAAGGACAGAAAGAGCTCAAAAAATAAATGTTTAAAAAATTAAAACTAATTAAGATGAAAACGATAAAAATATTAACCATAATAGCATTAACTACTTTGACAATTTTTACTTCATGTCAATCTGAAGAAAACGAACAAATAGGTACAAATCCAAATGCAAATACCCCAACTTCTGAAACCGCAAAGAAGTATAAAAGAACAGGTATGAATGATGGATCAGAAGATGATTTTTTAGATGGAAATTCATGTGCTGAGTTATTGTTTCCTATAACAGCAACCATAAACGGAAAAGAGGTAACTATAATAAATGAACTAGATTATAATTTGGTTCTTGAAATAATGGACGAATTTAATGATGATGATGATACAGTAGTTTTTAATTTTCCAATTACAGTAAAGTTGAATAATTATACAGAAGTAACTATTACTTCTCAAACAGAATTGGAAGAATTAAATAAAAAATGTGATGAAGCCTCAGATGAAATGGAAGATGCTATTTCTTGTGCAAAAATCGAATTTCCAATATCAATGTTAACCTACGATATTAGTTTAGAGCAAACAGGTACTGTTGTAATTGAATCAGAAAAACAATTGTACAATTTTGTAGATGATTTAGACTCAAATGAGTTATTCTCTGTGAAATACCCAATAATTGTAACTCTAAGCAACGGTAGTTCTATTGAAATAAATAGTGATTCTGAATTTGAAGATGCTGTTGAAGAGTGTACTACTTATGAAGAGGAAGAGGAAGCAGCAGAAGAAGCAGCTGACGAATTAGAAACCATTATCAGTAAAGCTAAATTTAAGGTAGAAAGCTTTGTTGAAGCTGGAGTAGAAAAGGCAGAAGAATACGCTGCATATACTATAGAGTTTACAAATGAAGGGAAATTAATAGCAAGAAATATTGTAAACACAACTTTAGAAAACATTGAAGGGGAGTATGATGTAGAATCAGATACAAGAGTTCTTTTAGAGGTTCAGTTTGGAACCGGAACAGCTATAAGTGCTTTAAATAATGAGTGGGTAGTAACCACTTATACAAGTACTTTACTAATACTACAAAGTAAAACAGACAGTTCAGTAACGTTAACATTTAAAAAGATATAAAGACCTCTTAAATTCGTTGATTTTGAAACTTTATGGCTGCTCTAGTAGTGGCCTAAGGTTTTAAAAACCATTGATATTAAAATTACGTAAGTAAGATAAAGGAATAATAATGAGAAAAGAGCTTTTTACAGTTTTACTATTAAGTGTTCTATTTTGGGCATGTTCTACAGAAAGTGAATCAATAATTAATAATGATGTTGAGGTTGTAAAAGAGAACAGGAAGTCTACGGGAGCTTCAGCAAATGATTTGTTATCAGATAACACTTATAAAAAAACGATTGTAGAGCTAGCTTATGTAGAAGGCTTTGAACCTACAGAGGAAGCAAAGAACAATTTTAAGAGTTTTATTGAAGAAAGAACTTTTAAATCAAATGGAGTAGAGTTACATGTAAAATCAATACCTGTAACAGGAAAAGAGGTGTATACAATTAATGACATTGTAGCTATAGAAAACCAGTACAGAACTTATTATAATACACAAAATACTATAGCAGTTTGGGTATTGTTTGTAAATGGTAAATCTTCAAAAGATTCTGATTCTTCTTTTATTTTAGGTACTGCATATTATAATACGTCATTTGTAATTTTTGAAGAAACTATAAGAGAACTAAGTAATGGTACATTTGAACCAGAAAGAAGCTTATTAGAATCTAGTGTAATTCATCATGAATTTGGACATATTTTAGGGCTTACAAATTTAGGAACTCCTTTACAAACAGACCATGAAGATGCAGACCATCCAAAACATTGTAATGAAGAAAGCTGTTTAATGTATTGGGCAGCAGAAACTAGTCAAGGTATTGGAAACTTATTCTCATCAAATCAAATCCCAAAACTAGATAGTCAATGTATAGCAGATTTACAAGCTAATGGAGGAAGATAGATTGTAAAATTAAATCGATTAAAGATGAAAAAAAATCAGTTAGTAATATTATTTATAGCAATGATTAGTGCATCAGTAGTTGCACAAGATAGTAGTAAAAAGTCCAAAGCAGGTATTAAAGGAGGGTATAACTTGTCTGCAGTGAGTTTTAATGGAGATTCTGAAACGGAACAGCTACACGGGTTCCATATAGGTTTTTATGGAGAATCATTCATAGGGAGTAATGTTTCACTACAATTAGAATTACTGTATTCACAACAAGGGTATAAAATTATAGATGGAAGTGGTACTTATAAGCAAGAGTTAGACTATATTAATTTTCCATTAATGATGAAACTATATCCTTCCGAAAACTTTTTTTTAGAAGCAGGACCTCAAATAGGACTTTCAATAGCACACAAAGAAACTTTTGATAGTGGCTTTATTCTGTATGATACTTCAAAAGAGTTTGATCCTAGGAATTTTGATTGGGGATTGAATTTTGGTGGAGGTTTTAAAACAAATAGTGGAGTAAGTTTAGGAGTAAGATACCATTTAGGATTAAATGATATTTATGATGAAGATAAACCCAAAAATAGAGTCTGGCAGTTTTACATAGGGTTTGACTTCTAATAAAAAGCGATGTTTTAAACATCGCTTTTTTTCTACAATCAAGCTCTTTTGTCATAAAACATGATATTATTTCTAAATTTGTGAAAATGAAAGTAAGAAGAAATGATAGAGCTATCAGAAGTATTTTGGAACAATAAGTACCTACATAATAAAACAGGATGGGATTTAGGAGAGATTTCAAATCCGTTAAAAGAATATTTTAATCAATTAGAAGATAAAAATCTTCGAATTTTAATACCTGGGGGAGGTAATTCATACGAAGCGGAATATTTATTCAACAAAGGATTTAAGAATGTTTTTGTAGTTGATATTGCTGAAGAACCTTTAAAAAGAATACAAAATAGAGTTCCTAACTTTCCGAAAGAAAATTTAATTCACGCTGATTTTTTCGATTTAAAGGGAACTTTTGATGTGATAATTGAGCAAACTTTTTTCTGTGCCATCAATCCAGAATTGAGACCAAAATATGCGCAAAAAGTAAATGAATTACTAAATGATGGAGGAAAGTTAATAGGTTTGCTGTTCGATGCAGTACTAAATGAAGACCATCCACCTTTTGGAGGGAGTAAAAGAGAATATGAAGAATATTTTACACCGTATTTTAAAGGAAGTATGGAGATTTGTCACAATTCTTATGGAAGCCGACAAGGAATGGAACTATTTATTAAAATGATAAAAAAATAACCGTCAAATTAATTTGACGGTTATTTTTATCTAATTAGGCTCTTACTTCTTTAGCCTCTTGCTTTTTTTGTTCGTTACGCTCAATCTTATGATCTGGTCTCGTCCATTTTGGTTTTTCACCTAAAGCTTCATATTGAGAATCTTTAGCTTCAACAGACTCTCTTTGTTGATGTTTAAAGAAAGGCTTCTGTGTATTTAAACCTAAATCTTCAAACATTTTCATATCCTCGTTGATGTCAGGATTTGGAGTAGTTAATAACTTATCACCTGCAAAAATTGAGTTAGCTCCAGCAAAGAAACACATTGCTTGACCTTCTCTACTCATTTGCGTTCTACCTGCAGATAAACGTACTTGTGAGTCTGGCAATACAATACGAGCAGTAGCTACCATACGAACCATTTCAAAAATGTTAACAGGAGGTTGCTCCTCTAACGGAGTACCCTCTACAGCCACTAATGCGTTAATAGGCACAGACTCAGGGTGTGGAGAAAAACGAGTTAAAGTTTCAAGCATTCCAGCTCTATCTTCTAACGATTCTCCCATACCAATAATACCTCCAGAACAAACAGTTACATTTGTTTTACGCACGTTTTCAATAGTGTCTACTCTATCTTTAAAAGCACGTGTAGAAATTACATCATCGTAATAATCTTCAGAAGTATCAATATTGTGGTTGTAAGCATATAAACCAGCTTCAGCTAAACGATTTGCTTGGTTTTCAGTTACCATTCCTAACGTACAACAAACTTCCATGTCTAGTTTGTTAATAGTGCGCACCATTTCTAACACTTGGTCAAATTCTGGTCCGTCTTTTACATTTCTCCAAGCTGCACCCATACAAACTCTTGATGATCCACCTTCTTTAGCACGTAAAGCTTGTGCCTTAACTTGGTTTACAGTCATCAAATCATTTCCTTCAACATTGGTGTGATAACGTGCTGCTTGCGGACAGTATCCACAGTCTTCAGAACACCCACCAGTTTTTATAGAAATTAATGTACTTACTTGTACTGTATTTGGGTCGTGGTATTTTCTATGCATAGTTGAAGCCTCGTACAAAAGCTCCATTAAAGGCTTATTGTATACTTCTAGAATTTCCTCTTTCGTCCAATCGTGTCTAATATCAGTCATAAATTCGAGTTGTTTGTGGTGGTAAAAATAAAAAATTCCGCTTCGAAAGCGGAATTTTATGAGTCTTATTTTTCTTTGGAAGAAGAATTGTCTTCTTCAATTATTTTTGAGTCATCATTAGGAAGCTCTTTACCCTTTAAATAATCGGGTAATTGCATACCTGCCATATTGAACATTTCCTGTAATGGAGGTACTGCATTGTACATTCCAGAAATAAAGTTTGAAGTAGATGTTTTTCCATCTTTACCTCCACCATTTTCCCAAACTGTAACTTTATCAATCTTAATATTTTTAATTGCTTCAGATTGTAATTTTACCAATTCAGGTAATTTATCAGCAATTAATAATAAAGCAGCGTTTTGAGAGTCATTACCAGCCGCTTGAACTATTTGATCTAAACCAGCTGCTTGCTTAGTTAATACTTCGTATAAACCTTTAGCTTCTGCTTGTGCTTTGAATAAAATGGCGTCTGCCTCTCCTTTTGCTTTTCTACGAATTCTTTCAGCTTCTGCCTCTGCATCAATTTCTACTTTTCGTTTATCAATCTCAGCAGGAACGATTACATCTGCCATTTGTGAAGAACGTTCTCTTTCAGCTCTGGCAATTTCAGCTTCTTTCTCGGCAGCATATGATTCTTCTAAAGCTTTTGCTGACTGTACTTTTTCAGAAGCAATAGCTACTCTTTCCGCTTCTGCCTCTCTTTGACGACGTAATGAGTCAGAGTTTGCAACAGCAATTTTTGCAGTGTTTTCTCCGTCTACAGCTTGTGCATTAGCGGCAGCTACTTGAGTTCTTTCATCTTGTACAGCATTTGCTTCACCAATAGAACCATCTCTGTTTTTTTCAGCAACAGATTTACGAGCGGCGTTGATTGCATGAGCAGCAGCTTCTTTACCTAATGCTTCGATATACCCTGATTCGTCAACAATATCAGTAATGTTTACGTTGATTAATTTTAAACCAACCTTTTTTAATTCCGACTCAACACTTTGTGAAATGTTAGTTAAAAACTTATCTCTATCAGAGTTAATTTCTTCAATATCCATTGAAGCAACCACTAAACGTAACTGTCCAAAAATAATTTCTTTGGCTAATTCTTGAACATCGTTCATTGCTAAACCAAGTAAACGTTCTGCAGCATTTTGCATTACTCCTGGCTCTGTAGAAACCCCAATGGTAAAACGTGAAGGCACGTTTACACGAATATTTTGTTTAGAAAGTGCATTTACCAAGTTTACTTCGATAGAAATTGGTGTTAAGTCTAAAAATTCATAGTCTTGAATTACAGGAAAGATAAATGCAGCACCACCATGAATACATTTAGCAGATTGTCCGCCGCCAACTTTACCATATACAACTAAGATTCTGTCAGAAGGACACCTTTTATAGCGTTTTATTAAAGTTATTAGTAAGATAAAAATAAATAGAATGGCAATAACAAGTCCAATAGGACCTGCAAACCCAAAGCCATCAATTTGTAATAATGTAAATTTTAACATAGTCAATTTTTATTTTTGAGATTCAACGATTAATATTCCATTTGAGGTTACTTCGATTACTTTAACAACCGTTCCTTGTGTCAAGTCAGTATCATTATCTGTCAAGGCATCTAGTTCACGAAGCGAGTTTTGTACTTTAATATGTACTTTACCCATTTTAGAGCGATTAGCTCCTATGGTTAAATATACTTCACCTATTTGATTCAGTGCATTTTTCATTTTTAGGGTACCACTATCTGTTAGTTTACTAATGTAGTAGAATAGGGTAGCCATTATAGTCATCATTAACAATCCACATATAATAGAAATGGAAAGTGTAGCTATATTTGAATAACCAGCATCCATACTAGCAATACCACTCCATCCAAAGATGGTAAAAAAGGCTACCATATTTTTAAACGTGAAAAATTGAAACCCAGCACCAGTATCAGCTTCTATTTCAGTATCAATGTCACCAATATCACCAGCATCGGCACCTATAAAACTACCAATAAGTACAAAAACAAAAATTAGTGTAAAAATACCTGCTATTCCCCAATAAACTTGTTGAAAAGAGGTTAATTCAGAAAACCATTCCATCATAAAGCAATTATTTAAATGAGTGCTAAAAGTATGTAAATTGCCTGAAATCGACAATTTTTATTTTGTTATTAAAACAGAAACTGCATTTCCTCCAAAACCAACAGCATTTACTAGTATTTTATTGAGTTTTTTTGGAGTTTGTTGAGGTTCAGCAAAAGGAACTTCAATTACTTGTTGATGTTGTATCATTAACATTGCTAACTCTAAACTTAACAAGCCAGAAGCACCAAAAGTGTGACCAAGTTTCCATTTATTAGTAGTTAAAAAAGGAGTTTTGTTACAGAATACTTTTTGAATCGCATTAATTTCTGACTGATCTCCTTTAATGGTTCCTGGGGCATGCATTACGATAGCATCCACTTCATCAGGAGAGGTTGTTCCTAAAGCCATTTTCATTGATTTTTGAAAACATTCTGCATCTGTTGTTACAGAAGTATTATGTTTCAAAACTTCAGTAGCATATCCTACACCTTCAATAAAAGCTAGAGCATTTTTTTTAGTTCCTTTCTCTAAACAAAATACCGAAGCACCTTCTCCCAAGACCATAGTGTTTTTAGTTTTGTTAAGGTCGAAAGCTTTACAAGGGTATTCATTAATTTCTTTAGAATACACTTTTAATGCCTGCATTTGGGCAATAGTAAAATCAGTTAGAGAAGCTTCGCTAGCACCAATCATAAATTTTTCTGACATTCCCGATTGTAACCAAGCGACTCCATTTAATAAAGAATGCAGTCCAGTTGAGCAAGTTATAGAATGTGAAATTTCAGGACCATTGGTTTGTAAATCGTGTGCTATCCAAGATGAAATATTACCTAAAGTAGTTGTTGGAGAGCTTAAGGTAGATGATTTGCCTGTAGCTAAAAACTCCTTATGATATTTCTCAAACAAAGAAGTTGCCCCTCGAGAAGAACCTATATTAATTCCGAAGTTGTCAGAAGCTTTCCAATCGGTTTTTTCCATTGCTTTTCTAGCAACAAAAAGGGTGTACAAAACAGACGGATCTAAATTTTTATATTTATTGTCAGAGTTTCTAACATCTTCAATAGCACGTTTATCTTCATCAGATAATTGTGCTACCCATGCTTTGGAATCTTCAAAGTCTTTAAAACTTAAAAAATGTTGATTATTTAGATAGTGCTCCCAAATTTTCTCAGGAGTACTTCCTAAGGCAGAAACAGAAGCAAATGATGTTATTGAGATGAGTTCTTTCAACACGATAAAATTTCAGCAAAAATAAAGGTAAAATCAAGTATTCTAAAGAAAATAAAAATATTTATCTTGGTATAAAATTATTAAGGTTATGAGTGAACAAAGACAAAAAAGTTGGTTTGGAAGAAATTGGTTGTGGTTTATACCATTAACAGGATGTTTAGGCTTTATTTTATTAATTGTTTTAGGTGTAGGGGCGGCATTTTTTGGAGTGTCAAAAATAATGACAAATTCAACCCCTGTTGAATATGCTATTGAACAAGCATCTAAAAACAAATTGGTTATAGAGAACTTAGGAGAACCGATTGAACAATATGGAATACCCTCTGGTAACATTTCCCTTACTAACGACGATGGAAATGTAGATTTTTCTATTTCTATAAGAGGCGATAAAGGAGAAGGTACTTTAATTGTTAGAGGTATTAAAGTAGATGGTGAATGGATTTATGAAGATTTATACGTTCACATTAAAGAAACTCAAGAAGAAATTAACTTATTAGAAAAGGAAAAAGTTCTAGAGACTATCTAGAACCTTTTCTATAGTTGTATATATTTTGTTAAGTTGTTCCTTTGTGATAACATAGGGAGGTTGAATGTAAACGGTGTTTCCTAATGGTCGTAAAAAAACTCCTTCATTCATAAAAGATTTTAAAAGCTGGTCACGCAACGTTCCATAGCGACCAGAATTGGTGTTTAAATCAATAGCTAAAATAACGCCTTTACCTCTTGTTGAATTTACTTTTTGATGACTTTCTATTTTTTTTGCAAAAGTTTTATTAGACTCTTCAATAAATTGAATATTGTCTTGGATTTCTTGAGTTTTCAATAGCTCAATACTCGCTAGTGCAGCACTACAAGCTATTGGATTTGCAGAATAAGTATGGCAATGAAAAAAACCTTTAGAAATATCATTATCCAAAAAAGCAGTGTAAATTTCTTCAGTACAAGAAGTAATTGACATTGGAACTAAACCAGCTGTTAAGGCTTTACTTAAACATATAATATCTGGTTTAGTAGTAATTTCATCAGAAGCAAAATTATTTCCTGTTTTACCAAAACCTGTCATTACTTCATCAGCGATGGTAAGAATATCATTGCTTTTGCAAACTTCCAAGATGTTGTTTAGGTCTTTGGCCTTATGAACTTTCATCCCAGCTGCTCCTTGAACTAAAGGTTCGTAAATGAATCCGGCAACATTGTTTTCTGAAATGATCTCTTGTAATTTTTGTGCGATAACCTCATTATTCTCTCCATTAGGAACAGGAATTCGTTGAATATCCATCAAAAAATCTTCAAAAGGTCCATTATACACAGATAAACCAGAAACAGACATGGCTCCAAATGTATCGCCATGAAATCCATCTTCAAAAGCAATGAATGTTGTACGTTTCTCACCCTTATTAAAATAGTACTGCAAAGCCATTTTAATTCCTGCTTCTACAGCAGTAGATCCGTTGTCATTAAAAAAGATTCTATTTTGATTTTCAGGGAGAATTTTAATCAATTCTTCTGATAGTTTTACCGCAGGTTCATGGGTAAAATCGCTAAACATAATCTGATCTAAGGTTTGCATTTGTTGGTAAACACGACTGGTGATGAAATCGTTACAGTGCCCAAACATGCAAGTGTACCAAGAGGAAATAGCATCGATATACTCGTTACCGTGCTCGTCGGTTAGTATGCAGCCTTTTGCTTTTACAATCCCTAAACTATCAGGGTGTGTTTGGTGTTGTTTTAGCGGGTGCCACAAATGTTTTTTATCACGTTCTTGTAAGTTCATACGTTTTGTTCTTTTGAAAAAGAGCTGTCAAATGTACAATAGAAATACATAAAACTACTCCGAAATAGGTAATAAACAATAGCCACATAATTGAGGTTGAAAATAACTCAGAGAAAAATGCTGGAAAAACTAAGAAAAGTTCTGAAGTGAGTATAAAAAGGGTATAAAAAATCCAGACGGTTTTATGAATACTCTGACCTAATTCTATCCAAATAAAAGGTAGGTACATTCCTAAAAAAAGGAAATGTAACCAAGCTATGAGCATAAATCTGTTGGTTATTACCAAATTTGAAAAATAAGGAATGCTACCGAAACAGTTTAAAATACCAACCAATAATAATATGCCAAAAAACAGTTGGTATTGTAGTTTTTGCTGTAAAAATGAACTTTTAAGCTTGAAAAGTGTTAAGATTAAAACTCCTGCACCAATGCCTCCTGCAATTTGAATGGTCAAATAATTGAAACTGTATTTTAATGAATGAGTATATAATAGTACTAGAGAGGTAATAATTAAGGTGATTTGATTTTTTGAAAACTTAATTGTTGTTTTTTGAAAAAGTACTGCAAGCATCCAAAGAAAGAATGAACCAAAATACTGGAAGTGTAAATAAAAAAAGATAGCTTGTTGATACCAAGGAGAAGTTTGCATTTTCATAGCAATTAGCGGACCTAAAGCATAAGGGCCAATTGATGAAATGAAATGAAAAACAATTCCTGTTTTAATTAATGTTACATCTGATTTTTTACCCTGTAAACGTTTCCATAATCGTATAAGTAACCAATAGCTTATCCATAAATGTATGGTGGAAAAGGTAATAGTAACCAAGGCATATCCTTGAATGATAAAACCGACTAATAAAATAGAAATACAAACTTGTAAAGCAATGTAAAGAAAGTACGAGGTTTTGTCTATTCCTTTAGTAAAACGAGTGAAGAGTAGTACAATTAAAGCATTGAAAACAAATCCCAACAACATAATGTGAGAGTGGGAATGTAGCACAAATTTAAATGGAAAGTTGGTAATACTACCTGTAAATGCATACCGCAAAATCAATCCTATGATAGCTCCTAAAAAACCAAAGATAAGAGGGAAAGACCAAAGATGTTTTGCAGTAGCAGATTTCATTTATAGCTTATCTTTAAATAGTTCAGCGTATTCTTTAATCACATTTTTATCAAAATAAGGTTCTTCTTCAATACGCCCAATTACAGGAACCTTAGTCATTTTTTTGATAATATCTTCAGTGGTTTTGTGTTCGTTTCCAGAAAAAATCAAAGCAACATCAAACCCTTTTTCCTTTAACAAGTTAACTGTTAAAAGAGTATGATTGATGCTGCCTAAATAATGGCGAGAAACAACGATTACTTTATAACCTGGTTTTATAACATCTAACAAGGTGTTTTTATCATTCAAAGGAACCAATAGTCCACCCGCACCTTCAATAACTAAATGATTTTTTGTTGAAGGTTCTTTTATGTTGTCGACATCAATGGTAATTCCATCAATTTCTGCAGCTGCATGTGGACTCATAGGTGTTTGTAAAGCATATGAGTTTGGATGAAAAACAGTTTTTGAATTTGAAATGAGTTTTTCAACTTTATGAGTGTCAGAAAATTCTAAATCTCCCGACTGAATAGGTTTCCAATAATCAGCTTCTAGAGCTTCAGTTATGATGGCAGAAGCCACGGTTTTTCCTACTTCAGTTGAAATTCCTGTAATAAAATATTTTTTTTTCATTTGAAAATTGTTTTACAATCGTTGCAGATTAATTTTTTGCTTTCAAAAAAAGGAAAGAGCATAAAAAAGATGTTTTTACGTTGTAAATCGGCAACTAATATTTTTGTTGAATTACATTTAGGACAATGAATGTTATTTCCGTTTTCATCCTTTGTATATTCTCTTATTTCATTATAAACAGTAGCAGCTTTTTCTAAATCATTGTTGTGTACCAGTAATTTTACTCCACCAATAGCTTGACTAATCAATGGGTCAGAATCTATTGTTTTTTCATCCATTAACATAGTTCTAATATCTTCCGAATCTAATTTAGCCTTTGCTACTTGTGCTTCAGATGAGTATTCGAAAACTGCCAAAATGGTGTAATTATCTTGCATTTTAATTTTTTAAACAAAAGTAGCAAGCTTCTCTAAAACATCGGTAATTTCTTCTTTAGAATTATATGCGTGTAAACAAAAACGTAAACGTTCTTGATTTAAAGGAATGGTAGGCGATAAAATAGGTTTTACTTCAAAACCGCTTTTTTGTAATTGTAAGGCAATGTTTTTTACGCGTTCATTTCCTGAAATAATACAACAATGAATGGCAGAAGAACTTTCAATAAAACTTAATTGTAGTCTGTTTGATTCTGAAATGAAATGCTGAATGTTTTGTTGCAGTTGTTCTTTGGAATTGCTGATAGATAATTCGTCGTAAGCAATTTTTATAGTAGCTAAGGCGTGAGGTGATAATCCTGTGGTGTAAATAAAACTACGGGCAAAATTAATAAGGTATTGTTGTAGTTGTTCACTTCCTAAAATAGCAGCACCATGGCAACCTAAGCCTTTTCCAAAGGTGACAATTCTAGCAAAAATGTCGTTTTCTAGCTGTAGTTTTTGAATCAATCCAAAATTAAAGACCCCTAAAGCATGTGCTTCGTCTACAACTAAATGTACATTAGTATGTTTATTGGTTATCTGTGATATGGTTACTAAATCGGGAGAATCTCCATCCATTGAAAAAACAGATTCGGTAACCACATAAACTTCTGAGTCGTTCTGCTGAAATTTTTTTAATAGTTCATTTAAATGAACTAAATCGTTATGCTTAAACTTAAACGATTTCGCATTAGACAGTTGTATGCCATCTCGTATAGATGCATGAATAAACTCATCATATAATATGATATCACCACGTTGAGGTACCGAAGCAAAAAAGCCAATGTTAGCATCATAGCCAGAGTTAAAAACTAAAGCTGTTTCAGAATTATGAAGTTTTTCTAGTTGTTTTTCAACTTCAGTATAGAGTTTATGATTTCCTGAAAGTAGGCGAGAACCCGTTGCACCATTAACTTTACTGTTATTATCAACTAAAAATTGATGTGTTTTATTAAAAATAACTTCAGATTTAGCAAACCCTAAGTAATCGTTTGAAGAAAAATCGATAAGCGAGTTTTCTTTATCAAGTTTTCTTAGAGAGTTTTGTGCTACTCGTTGTGTAATTTTTTGCTGTAGTTTCTTAGGAAATTGCATAGTGTAAAAATAAAGAAGCCTTTTTTAATATTGTATCTATTTAGCTAGAAAAGTTTTGTGCTTAGAATGTTTATTTTTAATAGTCTCACTATTTTATTTACTTATTTTTAAATAAAAATTAAATGTTAAAGTTGTTTTTTAACTAAAAGTCTCACTTGAATAAAGTTAAATTTATCAACATTACTAGTTTAAAGTTTTTTTATTTGTTTTTAAACAGATCTTATAATTTATGATAGCATCAGAAAGGTTAGTAACTTACATGTATGTTTTGTTGGCGGTGTATGCTGCTGTAATTTTATATTTTGTAATAAGAGGAGCGCGAAAAAACACGAACATAAAAGATTATGCTGTTGGTAATTTAGGGTTTCCATCTTGGGTTGTAGGGTTGTCATTAGCGGCTTCTATGACGAGTGCTGCCACCTTTATTATTAATCCTGGGTTTATTGCATTATATGGTGTTTCAGGGGTAATTTCTTTTGCAATCGTTCTGCCAATAGCAGCATTTATTTCGTTAATTGTTTTTACAAAAGGATTTGCAAAATATGGTAGTACGGTAAAAGCAACTACCATGGCTCAATGGATAGGAAAGCGGTATGATAGTAAAAGTTATGCTTTTTTCTTCGGAATTATAGCGCTGTTGTTAATTACGTTTATTGTGTTGATTAATGTAGGGCTTACACAAGTTATTTCAAAAGCTTTAAATACTGACCCTTTTTATGTGTTAATGGCAATCACAATATTTGTTTTTGGGTATATGATGTTTGGAGGAGCCAACTCTATGGTATATACGAATACAATTCAGGCTATTATTATGTTTATAGTAGCTCTGATTTTAATAGGTTCGGGATATCATTTTTTTGATGAAGGAATAGGAGGGTTTATGGATAAATTATCTAGTATAGATCCAAATCTAACCAAAACAACCAACGCAACGAGTTTTCTATTTCGTGATTATTTTGAAATTATAGTAGCACAAGTAATTATTGGAGTAGCAATTGTTTGTCAGCCTCATATCATAACTAAATCACTTTTACTTAAAGATGCTTCAAAAGTTAATAAATACTTATTTAGTGGAATTGTTTTTATGGTTGTGTTTTTTTTAGTGGTAATTGTAGGTCTATATGCGAGAATTAGTTTCCCTGATTTAACTGTTGATGGGAGGGCAATAAAAATGGATGAAATTATACCAACGTATGTTGTGAGTAAGTTTTCTGTAGGAGTAGGCCTAATTATAGTTGTGGGACTTATTTCTGCAGGACTTTCTACTTTGGAGAGTCTAATACAATCGTTGTCAATAACAATTACATCAGATATACTAAAACCAATATTTAAAGATCAAATTAACAACAATACAATAACAATAAATAAGGTTGTAATTGTTCTTTTAGGGGTTGTAAGTTTTTTATTGAGTTGGCAGCAAATAAAAAGTCCAGATGTAAGTGTAGCTATTTTTGCTCAAAATGGAGTGTACGCTTATTTTGCAGCAGCCTTTGTACCTGTTTTGTTCGGAACTTTTTTGAAAAACGTGTCAACAAGATCAGTTTTTATAGCAAGTATAACTGCTATTGTGGTGCATTTTGGTATTTATTACGGAAGAATAACTCCTTACATGCAAGAACCAGTGAATAACCCAGGAGTATCTGCAGCTTTTGGCATAGTAGCATCACTTATTGTTGGTTTTATTTTTTATAAATTGGATTTGAAAAAAACTCTTAAATATGTTAAACTGGATAGCTAAGTGGGCAGATTATACACCTAACAAGGTGGCGCTGACATCGTATGACACTAATGAAAGTTATACATATAGTAGCTTAGATACATATGCTGATAAGTTAGTTGTTAAGTTTACAAAAATGGGGTTAGAAGAAGGAGATAGGGTTGCTGTTTTAGCAGAGCATGGTTTAGCATTTATTGTGCTTTTTGTTGCTTGTCAACGAATGGGAGTTGTCTTAGTGCCTTTAAACTATCGTCTTTCAATAAGTGAACTTCAAAGATTAGTGTCTGACTGTACTCCAAGTCTATTTATATATAGTAAGAGTTTTACAGATAAGGTAGAAGGGTTGCAATTAGGTGAAACTTCTACTCTTTTAATGAATGATGTAAAATATTTTTATCAGAGTAAGACAATAAAAATTTTAAAAAGAGAATATAAAATTAAAGAAGATAGCCCACTCTTTATATTTTATACGTCAGGAACAACAGGAGACCCTAAAGGTGTTGTATATACTAATAAAATGTTGTTTTGGAATAGCTTGAACACCTCTATGCAATTAGGAATTACTTTTAGAGATTCTACGCTAAACACATTACCTCCTTACCATACTTCAGGGTGGAATGTTTTTGTAACACCACTATTACATAAAGGAGGACATATAGGTATGTTAGAAAAGTTTGATGCAGAAAAGGTGTTATGTTTGTTAGAGTTGAATAAAATGAGTCTATTTTTAGCACTTCCCACTATGCTGTTAATGATGCAAAAAACAGCTGTTTTTAAAAAAGTTGGACTTCAGGAACTAAGATATATTATTTCAGGAGGAGAAAAAGTACCACCTGAATTAGTGTCATATTGGAAGCAAAAAAAGAATATTTATATTCGACCAGGATATGGTTTAACTGAAGCTGGTCCTAGTATTACCTCATTGCATCATAAAATGGCCGCATTAAAACCTAATTCTATCGGAAAACCTAATTTTTACCTAGATACAAAAATTGTTGATGAGAAAGGAAAAGAAGTAGGAGTAAATGAAGTTGGTGAATTGTGTATTCGAGGAGAGATTGTGACCCCAGGTTATTGGAATAACTCAGTGAAAACAAGTAATAATATTAAAAAAGGGTGGTTGTTTACAGGCGATTATGTTTATAAGGATGAAGATGGGTATTTATATGTAAAGGGAAGAAAAAACGATATGTATATATCGGGTGGAGAAAATATTTATCCGCAAGAAATAGAAGCGCACTTAGAGTCTTTAAATGAGATAAAAAAAGCAGTAGTTCTGAGTGTTAAAGATAAGAAATGGGGTGAAACAGGAATTGCTTTTGTTACTGTTATAAATAAAAATATTACAGTAGAAAAAGTGAGACTTCAACTAAAAAAAACATTAGCATCTTATAAGCACCCAAAGTATATTTTCTTTTTAGATGAGATACCTTTAACCAGTGTGGGGAAAGTTTCAAGAAAAGACTTGTTACGCTATTATAACTCAATAAAAATATAAAAAAATGAAACAGTTAGGTTTAGCACTAATTTTCATATTAACAAGTACTATAGTGCTTGCACAAAACCCAAAAAAATCAATGAAAAAGCTTCTTTCAGCATATGAATTTAAAACTCGATGTGTAAAAGTTGATGATATAGAAATGACTTATCTTAAAGAAGGTAAGGGAGACAAAACCTTACTTTTTTTACATGGCTTAAGTAGTAATGCTGATGCTTGGTTTAAAAACATAGAAACTCTAAAAGAAAATTACACTTGTGTGGCTATTGATTTACCAGGTCATGGAAAATCTTCAAAACCAGAAGAAGCTTATACACCTACATTCTTTGCTGATGTAGTGTTTAAATTTATTAAAAAGAAAAGGTTGAAAAATGTGATTTTAGTTGGTCATTCTATGGGAGGACAAGCAAGTATGAAGTTAGTATTAATGCATCCAGAGGTTATTGAAAAACTAGTGTTAATAGCCCCAGCAGGATTAGAGCAGTTTTCAGAAGCGCAAGGGAATATTCTTAAAAGTGTTTATACAGCTAAAGTTGTTAAAAACACGACAGATGATCAGATAACGAAAAATTATGCACTAAACTTTTATGAGCAACCAAAAGAGGTTTCAAAAATGATTGAAGATCGTATTCGAATTAAACAAGCGTCAGACTTTAATGCACATTGTGAAGCAATTGTAAAAAGTGTGTATGGAATGTTAGATGATCCTGTACATAAAGATTTGGAGAAAATATCTCAAAAAACTTTAGTTGTTTTTGGAAATAAAGATATGTTAATTCCGAATAGGTATTTACATCCGGAATTAACTATTCAAGATGTGGGAAATATAGCTGTAGATAAAATTAAAAATGTTACTGTTAAGTATGTAGAAAATTGTGGGCATTTTGCTCAGTTTGAAAAGCCTGAAAAAGTTAACTTGCTCATACAGGAATTTGTAGAAAGTGATTAATGAAAACAAAACTTAAGAAATTTACTGAATTTAGTAAAACTATTTTGCCAAATGAGGCGAAATATCTTCAAACAGTTTATCAATTTAAGGGCAAAGAAAAACAAGAAATAAGTAATCTGATAGTTAAAAATGCACTATCTAAAAATAAGACTATAGCCTTTAATACTTCTATTGATAAACGTAAGTATTCATATATAAAAAATTGGACACAGAAAAAGTTAGCAAGCATAGATGTTGATGTTACAATAGATTGGTTAATGTCTTTAAAAAAGAAAATTTTAACCGATGCAATTACATCTCAAGAAGAAAAAGAATTCCTTCAATACATAGTAGCATATAAAACAATAGAGTATAATTTTCAAAGCTTATACACATTAGCCAAAGAGTATAAATCTTACCTCTTAGTTCGAATGCGTTATAAAGACCATAAAATTGTGGCAAACTTCTTAAAAGAATACGAAACGCATTATAAAACTTCAAAAGAAATACATGAAAAACTGTATGAAGCAACTACAGATATTACCAATCAGTATACATTAAATAATATTGAAACAAAGCATTTAGAAAAATGGCTTTTACAGGTATTTAAAGATGAGTCTATTGATGGTAAAAATCGGTACCAATCCTTTGTTTTACTAGCTTTTATGTATACAAATTACAATGAGAATGATAAGTTAAAGTTGCTATTTGATCAAATTGATGAGTACTTCAGTCAAGGTAAAATGTATTCCAGACGTTTACTTTCTAATTATTACGCTAGTAGGGTTTTGTTACATTCTAAACAAAATGAGTTTAAAGAAGCAGAGTTTTATGGGTACTTATCAATTAGACAGAATAATAATGATACACTCATGTATTTGAATAACTTGGTAGCTATCTTACTAAGAAATAATAATCCAGAAGAAGCTTTCGATTTACTTCATAAGTATGAAAGTTTGTATAAAGAAATACATAACTATCATCAAAAAATAGGGTACTGTTCTTATAAAGTACGTGTACTTTCCGAACTTCATAAGTATAAACAAGCAGAAGCTACTGCAAGAACATTTTTAAGAAAGCATAAAAATGAAGTATTAAAACATCGTTGGCATCACTTTTTTACGTCCTATATAAATGTATTAGTCACAGAAGAAAAATACGAAGAAGTATTAAAATTAGCTTCAAAATTTAACTTGATAGAAAAAGAGAAAGAACGTCAAAAGAAAAATAATTACGTTCCTAATATATCATGGAGTATTTCACTATCAAGATATATGGAAGGAAAGATAAACTCTAGTCGTTTGCTAGAGGAAATAAAGAAACCTTTAGAAAATATTCAACCTACAATCAACCAAAAACAACTAATGTTTAAGGTGATAAATAAGCTTTCAGATAATTTACCTGAAGCATTTTTTAAACTAAAGTCACATATTGAGTAAATCTCTTTTAAAAAAGGAAATTTTGTTTGTTTTTGAAAGAAAAAACTTTAGTAAAGTAAAAAGTCACACTTTGTAGTTTTTGTTTTTAAAATAGTTTATTCTCTATTTACCAATAGATTGCGAGAGAAACAAACTTAATAACAATCTAAACTTATGAAAAAACTATTTTTCTTTTTAGTCTTAATAACTTCCTTAGCTGTTAAAGCTCAAAGTACAGGGAGTATTGAAGGGGTAATTACAGATGTTAACGGAGTTCCTTTGGGTGGTGCCACAGTATATATTAAAAGTATAGATAAAGGAATTGATACAGATTTTGATGGGAAATTTGCGATTGAAAATATAAAAACAGGAACTTATAATGTGTCTGTCTCATTTGTAGGCTTTGAAAGTGTAGTAAAAACAGTTGCTGTTGAAAGTGGAAAGAAAGTGCAATTAAATGCTTCTTTAAAAGAAGCAAGTAGTGTTTTAGATGAAGTCATCTTAACGGCAAATAAAAAACCGCAAAAAAGGACAGAAGTTCCAGCTACAGTTAGTGTTATTAATGCTAAAGATATTCAAGACTTTCCAAGTTTTAATATTGGAGAATTAGCAGCAAGACAAAAGGGTGTTGACTTTGTACGTAGTGGAGTTTTAGGAACAGGAATAAATATTCGCGGATTTAACTCTGCTTTTAACTCTAAAAACTTACAAATGACTGATGATAGAGTTTCTATGTTAATTGCTACAGGTTTGCCTTATGGTTCTTTTTCAACAGTAACCAAAGATGATGTTGAGCGTGTTGAGATTTTATTAGGCCCTAATGGTACATTATATGGTCCAAATGCGCACAATGGTTTAGTAAGTACAATAACTAAAAACCCAAGAACTTCAGAAGGAACAACAATTGCATTTGGAGCAGGAAGTCAAAATGTAATTACAGGAAGATTGCGTCACGCACAGGTGTTAAGTGATAAGTTTGCATATAAAATTCATTTAGAAAGTACACAAGGATCAGAGTTTGAGTATGTAGATAGTGTTTATGTGGGAACTAAAGCATATGGAGAGAAAAACCTAGATCGTGATTTTAATGCTTTAAAGTATGGAGCTTCTCTATATTTTAGACCTAATACAAGTTCTGAAATAACAGCATATTATGGGCATAGTAATAATACCAATTTAGCTGTAACCAACGCAGGACGTAACCAAATTAAAGACTGGACATTAGATATTGCTCAACTGAAGTATGTGTCTAAGAACTTCTTTGTTAATGCGTACTATACATGGAGTAAAACGGATGATACATACGCAATTAATCAACGTACACAAAACTATGTGTCGTTTATTGAAAATGGGTTTTCTGAAGAAGAATCTTGGAGTAGAGCATTGTATGAGCAATGGGTACCAGCATATGGGATAGCTATACCAAGAGGAGCGTTGTTTAAAGATGCTTCAGAGAGGTTTAATGCAGAGGCGCAGTATAATAATAATTGGGGTGATTTTTACTTAACAACTGGGGTGCAGTATCAATTGGATATGGCTGATTCTAAAGGGACTTACTTGTTGGATCAGGAAGGATCTATAGATATAGCTCAAAAAGGAGTGTACGGTCAATTTGAATATAAATTAGATTCAGGTTGGAATTTTCTAGCTGGAGTAAGATTGGATAACCATGATTTATACGGAACTAACTTTTTACCAAAAGCAGCAATAACAAAAACTATTGATGCGGGTACGTTTAGGTTAACTTATGGTAGAGGTATGGCAGTGCCTTCAATATTAAACTTAAAGGGAAATCTATTTGGAGGTTTAGTATTAGGAAACGGTGAAGGATTTACATTAACGGATGGTACTAAAATAGATAAGTTAGAAGTAGAAACTATTAACTCTTTTGAATTTGGATTTAATGGAAAGTTATCGGATAAGTTTTTTATCGATGCTAGTGCTTACTACAATATGTCAGAAAACTTTATTAGTCCGTTACGTAATATAGTTGATGCAGCCAATGGAAATTACGTAACTCATATGGGGGAACAACCTATTGATGAGGTTTCAGCAGGAGCTAGTACTTCACCGTTTTTATTAACGTATAGTAATTTTGGAAATGTAGATACTTATGGGGTTGATCTAGGTTTGAACTATTATTTTACTGATGCGATTAGAACATCGTTAAATTACTCATACTTTGGAAGAAGTTTAGATAAAGATGATTTAGGGAATGATGGTAATTTGGATGGAGTTGTCTTAGAAAGTGAACTACCTATTAATACACCAGAAAATAAACTTAGCTTAGGCTTGCATTATGGAGGAAAGAAGCTGTACGGAGCTCTTTTTGGTCGTTGGGTGCAAGATTATGACTTCTTTTCAGGAATTAATGTAGCCTCAAAAACGCAAGATTTGGATGGGGATGGTGTAAGCGAAATTGTGGAAAATGCTCGTGTAGGAAGAACATGGAACTATGGTTCGTTAGGTGGCTTTACTGTAGATGCAAACCTAGGATATAATCTAAACGATAACGTTTCAGTTGGGGTTAATGTTAGTAATATTTTTGATGCAAGTATAAGAGAGTTTGTTGCTTCACCAGAAATAGGAAGGCTAATTTCATTCGAGTTGAAGTATAATTTCAATGCGTTTAAGAAAAAGTAAAGCCAATTAATTAAGCTTGTAGAGTATGCCAAAAATAAAAGTAAATAAAATAGAGCTTAATTATGAAGAATATGGAAAAGGCGAAGTCCTTTTGTTTCTTCATGGATTAGGTTCTACCAAGGCAGATTGGGATGCGCAAGTTCCTTTCTTTTCAAAAAAATATCGTGTTGTGGTAGTAGATCTTAGAGGGCATGGAAAAACATCCATTCCTTCTAAGGATTATGGAGTAAGATTTATGACTGAGGATATTAAGCAGTTGTT
The DNA here is from genome assembly GCF_028829235.1 of Tenacibaculum larymnensis. Lineage (GTDB taxonomy): Bacteria > Bacteroidota > Bacteroidia > Flavobacteriales > Flavobacteriaceae > Polaribacter > Polaribacter larymnensis. The sequence continues at coordinate 61,932 of NZ_JAIWJY010000010.1, forward strand.
AGATGTTTTAAAAATAGAAAAAACTAGCGTTGTAGGATTCTCTATGGGAGGAGCTGTAGCCTTTCAACTAGCGTACGATAGCCCTGAAAAAATAAAGAACTTGGTGATTGTAAATAGTGGTCCAGATTTCAATAATATGGGAAAGATAGGAGAAGATCTATTGAATAACAGAACAGAGTTTTTAAAAACAAAAGGATTAGGCGCTTTAGCAAAAGAAATAGCATATAATATGTTTCCTGAAGATACTCAGGTTGATATGAGAAATCAATTTGAAGAACGATGTAAGGAGAATGATTATGATGCGTATTATAATTCATTTGTTACACTAATGAATTGGGGCTTGGGAGATAAATTAAAAGAAATTAAAACTAGAACACTAATTGTAGCTTCCGATATGGACTATACTCCTGTTTCGTTTAAAGAAGAATACGTTAAAAGAATGCCTAACGCAGAATTGAGTGTCATTAAAAACTCAAGACACGGAACAGTTATAGATCAGCCAAAGGAATTTAATAAAATACTCGAAAATTTTTTAAACTATGAATAAAGTAGCATTAATAACGGGAAGTACTAGTGGTATCGGTTTAGGTATTGCAGAAGGTTTTGCCAAAGCAGGTTACAGTATTATGTTTCATGGCTTAGAGGCTAATGGGGCTAGCATAGCTAAAGAAGTAGGAGGTAAGTATAATGTAGAAGTTTCTTTTTCAAATGCAAATTTACTCGTTGCAGATGAGGTTGAGAAATTAATTGAGCAAACAATAAAGAAGTTCGGAATGTTGCATATACTTGTTAACAATGCAGGAATACAGTATGTTGCCCCAATAGAAGATTTTCCAAATAATAAGTACGAAAATATCATTGCTATTAATATGAATGCTGCTTTCTATGCTTCTAAAAAAGCATGGGAATTTATGAAAAACCAGAATTTTGGTAGAATTATTAATGTCTCGTCTGTTCATGGTTTAAGAGCATCCGAGTTTAAAACAGCGTATGTGGCTTCAAAACATGGTGTAATAGGTATGACTAAGGTATTAGCCTTAGAAGGAGCTGAATATAACATAACGTGTAATGCAATTTGTCCAGGATATGTAAAAACGCCTTTAGTAGAAGGTCAAATAAAAGACCAAGCTAAAGCACATAATATGTCTGCCGAGGAAGTTGTAGAGAAAGTAATGCTAAAAAAACAAGCGGTAAAAGAATTTGTTTCGTTGGAAACAATTACAGATATGGCTTTGTTGTTAGCAAAAGACAGTTCTTCAACCATAACAGGAACCTCATTTGCCTTAGATGGGGGTTGGAGTGCTCAATAACATTAAAAACTATTGTTTCTTTAATTTTTGAATATGTAAGAACACAGCGGTCAAATTTATTTTTTAAGTAGACAAGGCAGCTGCGTGAAGTTTAAGTTTAGTTAAAACAAAAAAGCCAATCTATAAATAGATTGGCTTTTGCTTTTCAGCTCCCCCTCTTGGGCTCGAACCAAGGACCCTCTGATTAACAGTCAGATGCTCTAACCAACTGAGCTAAGGAGGAATGTTCGTATAGAACAATATATATGTATTGTAGAAATTATCGGCTTCTACGTTGCCTTTGCTCCCCCTCTTGGGCTCGAACCAAGGACCCTCTGATTAACAGTCAGATGCTCTAACCAACTGAGCTAAGGAGGAATTTAAAACATGCTTGTCTTAAAATGCGAGTGCAAATTTAAGTGCTTTTTTTATATCTGCAAATTATTTTTGATAAAAAGTACAAGTAAAATCTTTTATTTCTGAATTTCAGTAATTTATTTTTTAAAAATTATCCTTTTAACTGAAATTTAACAAAAAGCTAATACTCGTTAAAGAGTTTAAAATTAGACTAAAAAGGAATGGTATTTTTCGTAAAAGTTGTACTTTTGTCACCATTATTCTTATAGATAGAAAAGTATAACAAAATATATGGACAAGTTTTCGTTCTTAAACGCAGCACATGCAGGTTTTATAGGTGATTTGTATGAACAATATCAAAAAAATCCTGATGCGATAGAACCAAGTTGGAGAAGTTTTTTTCAAGGATATGATTTGGCTAACGAGAATTACTCATTAACAGATGAAGAAGTTTCGGTAGAAGTCCCTGAAGAAGTACGTAAAGAGTTTTTAGTAATCGATTTAATCAATGGTTACCGTACCCGTGGTCATTTGTTTACCAAAACAAACCCAGTACGAAATAGAAGAACATACACTCCAACATTAGATATTGAGAACTTTGGACTAAATCAATCAGATTTATCCACTGTTTTTAGTGCAGGAGAAATTTTAGGTATAGGGCCTAAAAGTTTAGCAGAAATTATAAATTATTTAAAATCTGTTTTCTGTGAAAGCATCGGAGTAGAGTACATGTATGTACGAAACCCTGAAGAGTTAAAATGGTGGAACGAGCGTTTGAATAAAAATGCAAACCACCCTAGTTATGATGTAGAGTCTAAGAAATACATTCTTACGAAGCTTAATCAAGCATCAACTTTCGAAAGCTTTTTACAAACTAAATATGTTGGGCAGAAACGATTCTCTGTAGAAGGAGGTGAAACGTTAATCCCAGGAGTAAGTGTAGCGTTAAGAGACGCAGCTGAAGAATACGGAGTAGAAGAGTGTGTGTTAGGAATGGCACACCGTGGACGCTTAAATACTTTGGTAAACATTTTCAAAAAGCCAATTCGCGATTTATTTAGTGAGTTTGAAGGGAAAGATTTTGAAGATCAAGAAATTGATGGAGATGTTAAATATCACTTAGGTTTAACTTTAAGCAAAGCATATCAAGGTGGACAAAAGATGAAGATGAATTTAGTTCCAAATCCATCTCACTTAGAAACAGTTGATGCAGTTGCAGAAGGAATTGTTAGGGCTAAAATAGATAAAGATTACGAAGGGAACGAAAATAAAGTACTTCCAATTTTAGTACATGGTGATGCGGCAGTAGCGGCTCAAGGAATAGTATATGAAGTTGTGCAAATGGCACAATTAAATGGTTACAAAACAGGAGGTACTATTCATATTGTGGTAAATAACCAAGTTGGTTTTACAACTAATTACTTAGACGCACGTTCAAGTACATATTGTACTGATGTAGCAAAAGTAACATTATCTCCAGTGCTACATGTAAATGCAGACGATGCAGAAGCAGTATGTCACGCAATGGAAATGGCAGTTGAATATCGTATGAAATTCAATAAAGATATTTTTATTGACTTATTAGGGTATCGAAAGTATGGTCATAACGAAGGTGATGAACCACGTTTTACACAGCCAAAACTATATAAAGCAATTTCTAAGCACAAAAATGCAAGAGAAATTTATGCTAATAAATTAATTGAAGAAGGAAGTATAACAGCGGACTACTTACAAAAGATTACAGATGAATTTAAGGCGCACTTAGAAGCTGAATTTACAGAGTCTAAAAAGAAAGAAACGTCTAAGATTCAAGAGTTCATGCCTGATGTATGGGAAGGGTTTGTACGCAAGCAATTGCAAGAAATGTTACAACCTGTAGATACAACTTATTCGGTAGAAGACTTAAAAGGAATTGCAAGAGTTATTTCAAAAACACCAGAAGGACATAAATTTGTTCGTAAGGCAGAACGTATCTTAAAGGGACGTGAAAAAATGGTTTTTGAAGACAATTTGTTAGATTGGGGTACTGCTGAAAATTTAGCATATGGTACGTTATTAGAAGAAGGATATGATGTTCGTATTTCTGGAGAAGATGTAGAAAGAGGAACATTCTCTCACCGTCATGCAATTATGCGTGATGAGGAAACCTTAGAACGTGTTAACTTATTAAACACAAACCCTAAGAATAAAGGAGAGATGACTATTTACAACTCTCATTTATCAGAATACGGAGTTTTAGGTTTCGACTATGGATATGCAATGGCAACTCCTAATACCTTAACAATTTGGGAAGCTCAGTTTGGTGATTTCGCTAATGGAGCACAAATCATGTTCGACCAATATATTTCTTCGGCAGAAGACAAATGGAAGTTACAAAACGGATTGGTAATGTTATTACCTCACGGGTATGAAGGTCAGGGACCAGAGCACTCGTCAGGTAGGATAGAACGTTTCTTACAATCATCATCAACAGATAACTGGACAATAGCAAACTGTTCTACACCAGCGAATATGTATCACATTTTGCGTCGTCAGATGAAACGTGATTTTAGAAAACCATTAGTTGTTTTCACTCCAAAGAGTTTATTACGTTTACCAAAAGCTGTAAATTCTATTGAAGATTTAGCAAACGGAACTTTCCAAGAAGTAATTGATGATACTATCGATACCTCTAAAGCGAAGAAAATGGTGTTCTGTACAGGTAAATTCTATTACGATTTATTAGAAGAGCGTGAAAAGTTAGGTAGAGAAGATGTAGCTTTAATTCGTATAGAACAGTTATTCCCATTACACAACGATAAGATTAAGGAGGTAATGGATAAGTATCCAAATGTAGAACGTTACGTTTGGGCACAAGAAGAACCTAAAAATATGGGAGCTTGGAGTTATATGTTAGAGCGTTTTGAATTAGCAAGATTAGAATGTGCTTCGGAAGAGTATCGTTCAGCACCTGCAGCAGGTTCAAGTGCACGTTTTAAAAGACGTCATCAAGCTATTATAGATAAGGTTTTTGATTAAAAATTAAAATGCGTAAGGGATTGTAGCAAGCTGCCATGTAGCGCGAAAAGCCCGACCCGAAAGGGAAACGCCCAAATAAAAGAAATAAAATAATTCAGATATATAAAATTTAGAACTGATGGTTTTAGAAATGAAAGTTCCTTCTCCGGGGGAATCAATTACAGAAGTAGAAATTGCAACTTGGTTAGTTGAAGATGGTGATTACGTTGAGAAAGATCAACCAATTGCTGAAGTAGATTCTGACAAAGCAACGTTAGAATTGCCTGCGGAAGAAAGCGGAATAATCACTTTAAAAGCTGAAGAAGGTGATGCAGTAGCAGTAGGTGCAGTAGTTTGTCATATTGATATGGATGCTGCAAAACCAGAAGGAACTGGAGCACCAAAAGCTGAGACGCCAAAAGCTGAAGAGAAAAAAGAAGCACCTAAAGCTGAACCAGCTAAAGAAACATATGCAACAGGTACAGCATCTCCAGCAGCTAAAAAAGTATTAGCTGAAAAAGGAATTAGTGCATCTGATGTTAAAGGAACAGGTAAAGACGGTCGTGTAACTAAAGAAGACGCTGTAAATGCAGTACCTTCAATGGGAACTCCAGGAATGGGGTCTCGTGGTACAGAGCGTAAAAAATTATCAATGTTACGTCGTAAGGTTGCTGAGCGTTTAGTTTCTGTAAAGAATGAAACAGCAATGTTAACTACGTTTAACGAAGTAAACATGCAGCCAATTTTCGATTTACGTAACGAGTATAAAGAAGAATTTAAAGCAAAACACGGAGTAGGTTTAGGTTTTATGTCTTTCTTTACAAAAGCAGTTGTACGTGCATTACAAATGTATCCAGCTGTTAACTCTATGATCGATGGTAAAGAAATGGTATCGTTTGATTTCCAAGATATTTCTATTGCAGTATCAGGTCCTAAAGGATTAATGGTTCCTGTTATTAGAAATGCTGAAAACTTAACATTTAGAGGAGTTGAAAGTGAAGTAAAACGTTTGGCATTACGTGCACGTGATGGTCAAATTACTGTTGATGAAATGACAGGTGGTACGTTTACTATCACTAATGGTGGTGTATTTGGTTCTATGTTATCTACACCAATTATCAACCCTCCACAAAGTGGAATTTTAGGAATGCATAATATTGTAAATCGTCCAATGGCGGTGAATGGAGAAGTAGTGATTCAGCCAATTATGTATGTAGCATTATCTTACGACCATAGAATTATCGATGGTAAAGAATCTGTTGGTTTCTTAGTAGCTGTAAAAGAAGCATTAGAAAACCCAGTAGAATTATTAATGGATAACAATCCTAAGAAAGCTTTAGAAATGTAAACCAAAATTTGGTTTTATAGATATGAAATCCTGTACTAAAGTGCAGGATTTTTTTTGTTTAAATTTTTAGTAACTTTAATAGCTATAAAATCAACTGATTATGAAAGTTACTGAAGAAGGGTTTACTGTTTACCATAACTTTCCTATAAAAGAGTTATCTAATAAGGTTTTTAAAGCAATTACTAACCCAGGTGATTTGGTTCATTGGTGGCCATTAAAATGTAGTGGAGTACCTGAGTTAGGAGCAGAATATAATTTTTTCTTTGGAGAACCATATAATTGGTACGGAGAAGTAGTTAAGTATAAAAAAAATGAATCTTTTTATATAAAAATGACAAAGTCGGATGAAGACTGGAATCCAACAACTTTCGGTTTTGACTTGTTTGAAAAAGATGAAGGAGTAACTTGGGTGCATTTTTTTCATAAAGGTTGGGTAGAACAAAACAATCATTTTAAGCATTCCTCTTATTGTTGGGCATTGTTATTAAATGGACTTAAAAATTATGTGGAAAAAGGAATTATTATACCTTTTGAAGAGAGAAATTAAAAATATAAGATTATGAAATTAGGGGCTTTTTCAATCAGTCTATCAGTTAAAGACATAGATAAATCCAAAGATTTTTATGAAATGCTTGGGTTTACTGTTTTTGCAGGTGAGTTAGAGAAGAATTATTTGATTATGAAAAACGGAAACTCATTAATTGGGTTGTTTCAAGGAATGTTTGAAAACAATATTCTCACTTTCAATCCGGGTTGGGATGAAAATGCAAACACGTTAGATGATTTTGATGATGTAAGAGACATTCAAAAGCATTTAAGAGAAAACCATATCAAGTTAAAAAGAGAAGTAGATAAAGATACTAAAGGGCCTGCAAGTATCGTTTTCTTTGATCCTGATGGAAATACAATTTTAATAGACCAACATGTGTAAAAAGCAACGAAAACAATTATTGTTTTCATTGCTTTTAATATGTGTAATAAGGGGAAATTATTCTTTACTATTTAAGTTCCAATCGTATTCTAAATACACAACTTCAGCATTATCATTAGCTTTAATATCGGAATATTTATTAATATAATCAACTAAGGTATTACGAGAAGTAAAATCTTCTTGGTACCATTGAAATATTTTTGATACTTCAACCTTGGTTAAGGTTATTTTATTTTTTGTAGAGTCATTTATAAAAGCTTTCATTAGGTTTTTTAACTCATTTTCTACATTGTTTTTGGTAAAAGCAAAGTTTACAAACCTAGGACCAGATTTAGAAGCGGCGTTCAACGCAACATGAATTCTAGGGTCGTCATACCATCTTCTAAGTATCTTATGTTCAATGTAGTCAAGTGAGTACAATTTTTTACCAACTGATGCAAATGGAATTTTCCATGCATTTCTTCCTTTACGCTTTATGTCAGTGATTTTCTTTAAAGGATAACTATCTAAAATTAATTTAATAGTATATGCATTGTAGGCGTTTATCCAGAAAGCTTTAGCTTCATTTGAAGACCATTTGTCACTAGGTATAGTATTTTCTAAGTGCTTGATATAGATATCCAATAGAGCACGGTTTTTTCTCAGTCCTTTGTAATCTACATCTCCTTCAGAGCTAACGTAGGTTTTTAAAAGAGCATCATATACATCAGTCTGTGCATGTGATTGGATGCTTACGAAAAGTAGTAAACATGTTAAAGTGAGGGTAATTGTTTTTCGCATTTTTTAAATTTTAAGTAAATAAATTAGTTTACGGTACTTTTGACGTAGACTGATTTAATTCATTACATAAAATTTTATAGAAGTAAAAAACCACCTGAAAAAGGTGGTTTTTGATTTAAGAAAATAGAAATTTTATTTTTTTCCTATAATTGAACTTAAAGCAATAATAATAATACCAACAGCAATAGTAATATATGAGTTGGTGTTGTCTTGTGCTTCTATTAGATCTACATCACCGATAGAAATTTGAGTTTCAGGTTTAAAAAGAGTGTATACTCCGTATGCTAAAATTACTATTCCAGAAATAAAAGCAATTGTTTTAAGTGAGTTGTTCATAATAGAATTGTTTCTTTTAAAGATAAGAAAAACAAATTATACAGCTAAATGAATGATTTTAGTTAGTATTATTTGTCATAAAATAGTCCTTTTGTCACAAATAAGGAACATTTCATACCATAGGGGCTTTCATTGTATGTGAGAGGATATGGGTCAGATATTTTTGATGTGGATTAATAAATAAAAATATCAAAAATGATTACGTATTCTTACACAAAAAGACCAATCTTATTTTTAAGTTTTATACTCTTTTTCTTTGCTAGTTGTATTGAAGAGGATTTACCTTCTAACATAAAACAGCAAAACTTCACAATAAAATCAAAGTCAACAAATTTTAAATATGATGTTAAAATAGGAAGCCTTAAAGAAGTTGATGTAAACAAAAATTATCATGTAGTTTATTTGCTAGATGGTGAGGATTATTATAATGAGTGTATGCAAATAATAAATTCAGAAAACAAAGAGAATATTATTATAGTAAGTATTGGTTATGCTGATGATAATGAAAGGGGAACTGACTATTCTTATCCGTATGATAGAGATTTTGATGGAGATTCAGGTGGAGCAAAGAGATTTATAGACTTTCTTAACTCTGAGTTAATACCTACAATTGAGGAAGATTACCAAATAATGAGCTTAACAAAAACAATCTATGGACATTCCCTTGGAGGATATTTCGCTTTGTATGTAATGATGCAAGAGGAGCAAGAAAATCCTTTTAATAATGCTATAGTGATAAGCCCAAATTTAATGTGGTATAACTCTTTTATTTTCGATTTAGAGAGCAATGCTAAGGAATTGAATTTATTAAACGGAAAAGGTATTTATATGTCTATGGGAGACTTAGAAGGAGTTGGTATGAATGCATCTTTTCAAGCTTTAACAAAACAACTTGAGCTTAGTAACTATAATGATTTTAATTTTAGTTATGAAAGGTTTGAAGATACTTCACATAGAAATAGCCCAATACAAGGATTTAAAAAAGGATTACAAATTATTGAATAATAAAATGAAGAATATCTTATATATACTATTATTGAGTTGTTTTATGATGAATGCTCAAGAATCTAATACTACTAGAAAGTGGAAATTAGAATTAGGTTACACAACTGATATAATCAATGCAAGTTTTGGAGAACATTATGGTTTAGTTTTTAAGGCAAAAAGGAAGATTTTAGAAAGTAAAAAAATAACTTTAATGGTCGGTGCAGGGTATCAAAATAGTTTTATAAATGAAGATGAAAACATGTTCACAAACCATGTAGGTGGCTATACAAGAGATATATCTTTTGTTGGTTTGTTTGACTTTAGTTTTTATCCATTTAATAAAAGGAGGTTTTATATGTCGGTTCAACCTTTTTTAGGGTATACAAATTTAAAATCTAAAGGGAGTTTATATATAGACCATTTAAACGTTTATGAGAAGTTTAAAAACTCATATTCTTATTTTAATTACGGAATGGTAAATTCTTTAGGCTATACTTTTAATAGGGTAACAGTAACTTTTGATATTTGGAGCTCGTTAAAAGGAATTACTGATAGTGGAAGGTTTAGACCTGGAGACTTTGATTCAAGGTTGTTTTTTGGTATGGGAGTAGGGTATATGTTATAAAAACATATCTATTTATAATACTTGTCAAACTCCTCTTTAAATAATTTAAACTTACTTCTTGATACAGGAACCTCATGTGAAACATCGGGAAATGAGATTTTATAGTTTCTTGCGTTTCCAGAGGTTCTTCTTATGTTTTTAATATTGATTATATAAGAACGATGCGTACTTAAAATAAAAGAGTAATCGGACAAACTATTAAGTAGTTTTTGAATAGATATTCTATAAGGTTTAACATCTACCGAATCAATATTTTTAGTGTAAATGTCTACATAGTTCCCCTCAGATTTAGCAAATAAGAAAGTAGTCAAATCAAGAATTAATGTTTCATTTACATTATTCGTTTTTATCGATAAAACAACATTTTTGTCTTTCTGTTTTAATTCTTTTTCTAGCTCTTTATTGTATGCTTTAACACTTCTTAAATTCTCTTTTAAGATGATAACATAGTTTACCCAAATAATGATAAATATAGGTACGGTACCTATTAAAATAACATAAATAAAAGTATTAACTAAGCTTAAAAAAAAGTTACTATTAGAAACATTCTTTAAAGGATATAAAAAACTGTTTTGAAAAAGAGCGATAGAAATAAGTATTCCTAGCGTAAAGAAAAACTCTCTAACAGTGTTCCAGCTTTCTTTAATTTCAGCAGTAAAAAAAACTTTAGGGACAAATTCAGTAAAAAATAAGATGCTTAAAAAAGTAACGAAGCTAGCAGATAAACAAGCATAAAGTTTGTTTACTAAAAATACATTGCTAACACTTGTGTTTTGCGGCGAGTAATAATTAATTAAAAATATAATTATGCTTAATACACAAGCAATAATAAGGTTTCTTTTGGTATGAAATAAATAAGGGTAGGGAATTGATAAGTTTTTAAAAAACTTAGATTTCATAACATTTAAAGAATTAAAAAGGCATTATGTTAATAATGCCTTTTTATTTGTTTTATAGTTCAAAACCAATGTTAACGCCTAATTTGTTGGCAATTAATTTGGTAATTCTTTTCTTAACCTCTGGTATTTTAACACTTTCTAAAACGGTATTAGCAAAGGCATACATTAATAGCGCTTTTGCTTCTTTTTTAGGAATACCTCTTTGTTGCATATAAAATAATGCTTGATCATCTAATTGACCGATAGTACAACCATGAGAACATTTTACGTCGTCAGCAAAAATTTCTAATTGAGGTTTTGCATTTATCGTTGCTTTATCACTAATTAAAACATTATTGTTTTGCTGGTAAGCATTAGTTTTTTGAGCCTCTTTTTCAACGATAACTTTACCGTTAAATACTCCAGTAGAGCGATCAGCATAAATGCCTTTGTAGTCTTGGTGGCTTTCACAGTTAGGCTCTATATGATTCACTAAAGTATGGTGGTCAACATGTTGTTTTCCTTCAATAATAGTAATCCCTTTTAAAATAGAGTTTATATGTTCTCCTTTTTGGTAGAAGTTTAAGTTGTTTCTAGTAATATTTCCACCAAAAGAAAATGTATGTACAGAACAAGTACTTTCTTTTTGTTGTTCAATATATGTATTGTCAACTAAAGAAGCATCATTATTGTCGTTTTGAATCTTATAATAATCTACTGTAGCATGTGTATCTGTATAAATTTCAGTTACAGCATTTGTTAAAACAGCATTGTTATTAAGATTTTGGTGGCGTTCAATAATTTGAACATGTGCATTTTGTTCAACTATAATTAAGTTACGTGGTTGTAACATAGTTGCATGTTCTTTACCTGTAGTAAAGTTAATTATTTGAATAGGTTTTTCAACTTCAACATTTTTTGGAATGTGAATAAAAGCACCTTCAGTTGCAAATGCAGTATTTAATGATGTTAAATTATCTTGTTTTGCTATTTTGTTAAAATATTTTTCAACAACAGGCTTGTACTTTTCTTTTGAAAAAGCAGCAGATAATAAACAAACATCTTTTCCATCATGAGTAGTAGTTGATAAAAATGAGCTGTACTTTCCATCTACAAAAACTATTTTATAGCTGTCTATCTCGTGAATGAAATATTTTTTAACATCAGCAAACTCTACAGAAGCATCTCTATCAGGAAATATACTATAATCTTCTTTTAAAATTGAATTTAAAGAAGTGTATTTCCAAGCTTCTAGCTTTTTAGTAGGAAAGCCTAGTTTTTCAAAATTTTGTAGTGCTTTTGTTCTTATTTCGTGTAAATCTGAATTGATGTTTACACTGTCTTCAAAAGCTACGTATGATGATAATATTTTTTCTCTCAACTCCATTGTTTTTAGTTGTAAAGTTTATAAAGTATAAAAGTTTGTAAAGCTGAAAAGAAGCTTGTTTTATAGGCAACTTTTCACTTTTTACTTTTCAACTTTTCTAACTATTAGCCTCTTCTTTAATCCAATCGTATCCTTTTTCTTCTAGCTCTAAAGCAAGAGAAGCGTCACCAGTTTTAACGATTTTTCCATCGTGTAAAACATGTACATAATCAGGAACGATATAATCTAATAAACGTTGATAGTGAGTAATAACCACTACAGCGTTATCTTTAGATTTTAATTTATTAACTCCATTAGCAACAATACGTAAAGCATCGATATCTAAACCAGAATCAGTTTCATCTAAAATAGCTAATTTAGGTTCTAACATTGCCATTTGAAAAATCTCATTACGTTTTTTCTCTCCACCAGAAAATCCTTCGTTTAAAGAACGAGATAAGAATTTACGATCGATTTCTAATAATTCTGATTTTTCACGAATCTTCTTAAGCATATCTTTAGCAGGCATTTCTTCTAAACCTTGAGCTTTACGTGATTCGTTAATTGCTGTTTTAATAAAGTTTGTAACAGTAACACCAGGTATTTCTACTGGATATTGAAAAGATAAGAATACACCAGCATGAGCTCTTTCTTCAGGAGCTAATTCGCTAATATCTTCACCTTCTAACTCAATAGAACCAGAAGTTACTTCATAAGTTTCATTACCAGCAATTACAGATGATAAGGTACTTTTACCTGCACCGTTTGGTCCCATAATCGCATGAACCTCTCCTGCTTTTACTTCTAAGTTAATTCCTTTAAGAATATCTTTATCTTCTACCTGTGCGTGTAAGTTTTCTATTTTTAACATTACTGTATAGTTACTTTTTTAATAGATTTTGTAATTTTTTGAAATCTTTTGGTGAGTGTTGAATAATCACCTCAGCATTCTTTTCTTTAGCGAAAGCTTCAAATTTCTTCATGCTTTCTAGAGTTTGTTCAACATTGTAATTAAATGAAGGAACACCTTTAGTTTCTCTATTTTCTTCAAAGTGATATAAATCACCTGTTAATAAAATTGGTTTTTCCAAACCAGCTTCAATATATAAAGCTTGATGACCAATTGTATGACCTGGCATATATTTGATAACTACTGTACCATCTCCAAAAACATCATAATCACCATTAATTTTTTCAACATTCTTTAATTCCTTAATAGAGTTATAGGTGTCAGGGTCTTTAACTTTTGCAGAGTCATTAGTTATAAAATCATATTCATTCCCTTGAACCAACCACGTTGCATTTTTAAAGTAATTTGCATGACCAGTATGATCGAAATGAGGATGAGATAGTGCAAAGTATTTAAAATCGTTAATAGTTAATCCTATAGATTTTAACTGGTTTTTTAATGAATCTTTACGTTGTAAAGTAAAAGTACCAGAAGGCTCTGTAAAAGGTTCGTCTACAATTAAGGTTTCAGGTAAACCAGCATCCCACATTAAATTTCCTTTAGGATGAGATATTACATAGTAAGCATCTGAAAATTGTTTAGACTGCCCTGTGTATGTTGTATCTTGAGAAAAAACTTCAAGTTTGTTAACTAAAATTGAACCACCATCTAAAACATGAAGTTTTACTTGAGGCTTTTCAACTGTTTTTTCTTCTGTGGTTTGTTCTTTTTTAGCATTTTTACAACTAAATGTAACAATAGTTATAAGAGCTAATAAAAATATTTTTTTCATTTTATTGCGGTTTTGGTTAGCCTACACTTCCTTCTAAACTAATTTCTAGTAGTTTTTGTGCTTCTACAGCAAATTCCATTGGTAACTTGTTTAGTACTTCTTTACTAAATCCGTTTACAATTAATGCAATAGCTTTTTCAGTATCAATACCACGTTGATTACAATAGAATAATTGGTCTTCACCAATTTTACTTGTAGTAGCTTCGTGTTCTATTTGAGCTGATTTATTTTTAGCTTCGATATAAGGGAAAGTATGTGCACCACACTCATTACCCATTAATAAAGAATCACATTGAGAGAAGTTACGAGCATTTTCAGCTCTAGTGTTTACTTGTACTAAACCACGGTAACTATTTTGTGATTTACCTGCTGAAATTCCTTTAGAAATAATGGTTGACTTAGTATTCTTTCCTAAGTGAATCATCTTGGTACCAGTATCGGCTTGTTGATGGTTGTTAGTTACTGCAATTGAATAAAATTCACCTACTGAATTATTTCCTTTAAGAATACAACTAGGGTATTTCCACGTAATTGCTGAACCTGTTTCAACTTGTGTCCAAGAAATCTTAGCGTTGGTTTCACATAAACCTCTCTTGGTTACAAAGTTAAAAACTCCACCTTTTCCTTCTGAATCACCAGGGAACCAGTTTTGAACTGTTGAATATTTTATTTCAGCATCGTCTAAAGCAATTAGCTCTACTACTGCTGCGTGTAATTGGTTTTCGTCACGTTGCGGAGCAGTACATCCTTCTAAATAAGAAACATAACTGCTTTCATCAGCAACAACTAAGGTACGTTCGAATTGACCAGTTCCTCCTTCGTTGATACGGAAGTAAGTAGATAACTCCATTGGACAACGAACTCCTTTTGGAATGTAACAGAAAGATCCGTCAGAGAATACTGCTGAGTTTAGTGCAGCATAAAAGTTGTCTGTTGGAGGTACAACAGAACCTATATATTTTTTCACTAATTCTGGATGCTCTTGAATCGCTTCAGAAATAGGCATGAAAATAATTCCTTTTTCAGCTAACGTTTCTTTAAAAGTAGTAGCTACAGAAACAGAGTCCATTACAATATCAACTGCTACATTAGCTAATCTTTTTTGTTCTTCTAAAGAAATTCCTAATTTTTCAAAAGTGGCTAGTAAATCAGGATCAACCTCATCTAAGCTGTTTAATTTAGGTTTCTTTTTAGGAGCTGAGTAGTAAGAAATATCTTGAAAACTCGGTTTTTTATAGGTAACATTAGCCCACTCTGGTTCTTCCATTTGTTCCCAAATTCTAAAAGCTTCTAAACGCCATTCAGTCATCCATTCTGGCTCATTTTTCTTTTTAGAAATGGCACGAACGATATCTTCGTTTATCCCATTAGGAAACTTTTCACTTTCAATATCAGTATAAAAACCATATTCGTACTCTTTGGTTTTTAATTCTTCTCTTAAATCGTCCTCGGTGTATTTACTCATCAGTTTTTTGTATTCTTTTTGTGATGTATAGGCTTATAGAGAGAAACTCTCTCCGCAACCACAAGTTCTGTTAGCATTAGGATTGTTAAATACAAATCCTTTACCATTTAAACCTCCAGAATATTCTAAAGTTGTTCCAACTAAGTATAAAAAACTCTTTTTGTCAACAACAATTTTTACATCATTATCTTCAAAAACCTTATCGTTTTCTTGTTGGGTTTTGTCAAAAGTTAAGTCGTATGATAATCCTGAACAACCGCCACTTTTCACTCCAACACGAACAAAGTCGGTTGTAGTATCAAATCCGTCATCAGTCATTAGTTCAATGACTTTCTTTTTTGCTGTGTCTGAAACTTTTATCATCGTTTAAATAGATTAAATCTAAGTGACTGCAAAGATAATGACAAAATATGATTTATATCATTTTTTGAAATGAATATAGTTATTAAGCGATAAAAATTGTCTATACTATAATTCTACTAACTGATTGTTAGAAGATTATTGTTGGAAATCAGGATTGTTTACAAAATTAGCATCAGAAAGACTCAAAAGAAAAGCTTTTAAGTCTGCTTTATCTTTATCTGAAAGTTGTACTCCTCCCTGATTCGCTTTTTTCATTAGAGGGTCGATTGTAGAAGATATTTTTAACCCTTCAGAGTAGTGGTTAATTACCTCTTCTAAAGTGGCAAATCGCCCATCATGCATATATGGTGCTGTGAATTTTAAGTTTCGTAAGGATGGACTCCTAAATTTTCCATTATCGTTAGGGTCACCGGTAACAGCGCCTAAACCTAAGTCGGCAAAAGTTTCGTCTAAACCGTTGTTATGGAAATTATTGTCTGTCCATAAAGGATTGTTATTACTTCCGTGACAATGAAAACAGTCACCTCTGGTTTCATCCATAAACACATTAAATCCATTTTGTTCATCAGGTGTTAGTTCTACTTTGCCTAAAAGGTATTGATCAAACTTTGAGTTTCCTGAAATTAAGGTTCTTTCAAACTGAGAAATTGCTTTGGTGACTAAGGTTGAATCTATTTTAGATGTTCCAAAAGCTTGTTGAAAAAGTGTGGGGTATTCAGCGTGTTCTAGTAATTTTTTAGCTACATTTTTCCAATCGCTATGCATTTCAATTGGATTACGAACAGGTGAGAATGCTTGACGCTCTATACTGAGTTCTTTTCCATCCCACATAAAACGTTCGTCAAAGTTCCAAGCTAAATTAAATAGCGGCATTGAGTTTCGTGTTCCAAATTTACCGTCAATCCCTTCACTAAAACGAGTGTCATCTGTAAAAGCATTTTTTGGATCGTGACAACTAGCACAAGACTGTGTGTTGTCTTTTGATAAAATTGGATCAAAAAATAGTTTTTTACCAAGTGCTATACCTTCTTCTGTTAAAGGGTTGTTAGTTGGAATAACTGGAGCGATTAATTTTTGTTGAAATAACTCAGGGACTTCTAAACTAACAGGAACAGGCGTGTATATATTTTCTTCTTCTCCTTTTGAAGAACAACTGATTAAAAGGAGTAGTAATAAATAAAAATAGATACTTTTTTGTGTCATTATTATTTTTATTGAGAAATAGCTCCTAAACTAAATACACCGCTTTTACCGTTTTCTGATATTTCTTTCTGGGCTTCAAAATCTGGCATTAAATCAATGCTCTTTTCGTTTAAATCCCAGTCATTAGGACTTTTAAACCATCCGGCTACATTCATTTTAATTTCTATTGTAGCATTGTTTTTTAAGAGAATAGAACCAGTTTCAACACCAAAAGAAGTATCTAGAATAGAATCCTTTTCTTGGTCGTAAGCTCTTACAGCGTGAAAGTTGTATAGATTTTCTACTCCTAAAGTGTCTTTGTATTTACCGTCTAATTGCATAAAGTGATATCCTCCACCCATCATATCAGGTACATTCCAATCAGCAGAGTTTAAATCTGGATATACTCCACTTTGGTTATCACTATTATTAAAGCCGAAAGTAAAAAGTAGTTTATAGCTTCCTTCTGATACTTTTTTAGAAAGAGCATAGGTTAAACTGTCTGGTTTACTTACATCTATTAATTTATAACTATCAAATTTGGTTGTATCTCCTGCTCCGTTAACAAGACTAATACGTGAGATTAAATAGCGTAGTCTACTTATAGAGAGTTTACTTCCTGTTTTGTTAGTAAATTCGGTGTTCTCTAAGTCAGATTTTTCAATTACAGTTCCATCCCAGTTTTGACTAAATTTTAGCTTTACTGAAACTTCTTTGATAGATTCATCATTATCTGAACTACAAGAAAAAAGTAATGCACTAAGAAAGAAGGTTAAAAAATATTTCATTTATTTTAGTTTGATAATTAATAGGTCTGAAAAACCTTTGTTTGTTGTTATATCTTGATTATTGCTACTGCTTTCACCAACAGCAATAATATTTCCGTTTGTTAATTCAACAGCATCGTAACAAAAATCTATTTCTGTACCTCCTATTGTTTTTTGCCACAAAAGGTTCCCGTTTGTATCAATTTTCATAATTAATGCGTCATTTTGACCTTTATTGATAAAGTTGTTGTCAGCACTTCTTGAACTTCCAGATATTAAAAAATCTCCGTTCAATGTTTTTTTAATTGATCGGCCAACATCAAAACTAGAACCTCCATAACTTCTTTGCCAAAGTAATTCACCTTGACTAGTTATTTTGATTACCCATAAATCGGCACCACCATTGTTTTGGGAAATATCTTTGTCAGAACTACGTGTATCTCCAACAATAATAAAGTTCCCATCATTGGTTTTTGTTATTGCTCTAGCTTCATCAATTTCTGTACCACCAAAAGATTTTTCCCAAAGTAAATTTCCGCTTTTGTCAGTTTTAACAATCCAAAAGTCGTAAGAACCTTTGTTGTTTTTTATGTCTACATCATTGCTGTCAGAAGAGCCAATTAATAGATAGCCGTTAGTAGCTTCTGCTACATCGTAGCAAGTATCAGTGTTTGTTCCTCCAAAATATTTTCTCCATTCAATATCTCCACTAGGATTAAGCTTAATCCCCCAGTAGTCTCCACCAGCATGCTTTGCTGCTTGTTTTGAATTTCCTAAACCTCCAGATGCTGTTACGTCTAGAATACTCCCGATAAAATAGCCTCCATCAGAAGTTTGAATGATTGAAAAACCTTGATCAGCTCCAGAGAAACCAATAGTTTTTTGCCAAACTATTGTACCATTGCTATCTAGTTTTAAAATCCAAACATCATCAAACCCTTCGTTTGAATCTACGTCTCCGTCATCACTTTTTCCGTAGCCAACAATAGCAAAGCCATTATCATTTGTTTGAATAATTTTAAATGCTTTGTCGTCTTTTGAACCTCCGTAAGTCTTTTGCCATTGAAGGTTATCGCTTACATTGAATTTTAAAACCCAAAAATCATATTGAATTGTATTTTGGGTGGTTTCTATATTTCCATCAATACTCTGAGTATATCCAGCGACAATATAACCGCCATCAGAAGTACTTATTACACTTCTACCACTTTCGTTTACAGAACCTCCAAGAGTTTTAATTAAGCTAACTTCAGGGGCTTTTGATGAGGAATTAAAATGTATACCATCATCTTTGCTACAACTACAAATAATGGTTAATACGAAAAGTAATACTGAAAGTTGCTTGAGCATTTATTGTTTTTTAAGAATAAATAAACCTCTGTTGATATCACTTACAACAATTTTACCGCTTTTAAAGAAAGGGTATACATTCCAAGCTCCATTAAAATTAGCATTGTCATTTTCTGGATGGGTATCAAAATAAGCTACTTCAGTGATACTTTTACTTTCAATGTTTGAAATATCAATAAAACGAATACCCGAAGTGTAATTAGCTAAATAAAGAGTAGTTCCACTCACGTATAAATTATGGTCGATTGCTTTGGTAGGTCCGTTATAAGTAAAATGTTGTTTAGGGTTGTCTAAATCGGAAAAATCAAAAATAATTGTTCTTGTATTGTTACCAAATTTTTGTTCATCTAACTCATCTCCTAAGATAAAATACCGTTGATTTTCAGTAAACCAACCTTGATGGGTGTACCCTACATTTGCATATGAAATTTTAGAAATAGTTACGGGGTTTGATTTATCGGTAATGTTAACAATTACAACTTCATTTTCATTACTTCCTATCAAAATTTCTTTACCAGTATAATCGGTATCAGGTCCATTATAAGTAATTACCTGAGCATCGTGACTATAATTATCAGTTCCCCAACCACCTTCACTTACAGGGTTTTTAGGGTCTTGGATATTGATGAATAAAGGGCCTCCTTTATACGTTCCAGTTCTATCAGTACCTACAGGATATGCATAACCAGTATTTTCATTAATTACAATATTGTGCGCTTTTCCAAAATCGGTAAAATGCGTATCTGCTGTAAATGTGTTGGGAGGATTGGTAACGTTTCTTAATCTAGTTAAATCAAACACTTGCATACCATGTCCAGTATCTCCTTGGTTATTGTCAGCAACGATAAACGCATGATTATTATATACTTTTACATCTCTCCAATCACTGCTAATAGTAGGAGTAGGAAGTTTGCCTAAATATACTGGGTTTTCAGTGTCAGTTATGTCAACAAAAGCAGTCCCATTATCTAAACCTACAATAGCGTATTCTTTATTACTTGTTGGGTCTGTCCACCCCCAGCTATCATTTACTTCTGCTGCATTAAACGTGTTTACAGGGATATTTAATAGGAGGTCGTAACCATTACAAGGGTAAATCCCAGCTTTACCATTAGAACAAGTATTTTTATTGGTCTCTATTGGATCTTCATTTGAAGAAGAACATGATGTTAAAAACAACATTCCAGCTAAAACAAATAGAATTTTAAAGTTTTTCATAAATCGGGGTTTAAAAACACTAAATTAAGTAATTAACTACTTATATAACATACAAAAACTGCAAAACCCTATTTTTATTTTGTATAGATTACCTTAAGCAAAATAGTTCTTTTTGTTAGTTAGTCGTTATCTTTGCAGCATGTTAGAAGATAAAAATCAAGAAAGAACTTCGTTAGCTGAGCTTGGAGAGTTTGGGTTAATTAACCATTTAACAAAGCATTTTAAAATGTATCATTCTTCAACAGTTAAAGGTGTGGGAGACGATGCAGCTGTAATTAGTGCGTCAGATAAAGAAACTGTAATAACTACAGATTTATTAGTAGAAGGTGTACATTTCGATTTGAGTTATATGCCTTTGAAGCATTTAGGATACAAAGCGGTAATGGTCAATTTATCAGATGTGTATGCTATGAATGCTGATGCAGAACAAATTACAGTGTCAATAGCAGTTTCTAATCGTTTTCCATTAGAAGCTATAGAAGAATTATATGCAGGAATACAATTAGCGTGTGATACATATAAAGTAGATTTAGTTGGAGGAGATACTACATCTTCAACAAAAGGAATTTTAATTTCTATTACAGCTATTGGTAAAGCGAACAAAGAAGATATTGTATATAGAAATGGAGCTAAGGCTACTGATTTAATTGTTGTTTCGGGTGATTTAGGAGGAGCGTATTTAGGTTTACAAGTATTGGAGCGTGAAAAGCAAGTTTTCCAGGTAAACCCTCAAAATCAACCAGACTTAGATAAATATACCTATATAATAGAACGTCAGTTAAAGCCAGAGGCACGTAAAGATATTCCTAAGTTATTGGAGGAGTTAGAAGTAAAACCGACTTCTATGATTGATATTTCTGATGGATTATCTTCTGAAATTATGCATATCTGTACACAGAGTAAAACAGGATGTAAGATTTATGAAGACAAGTTGCCATTAGACCCTCAAGTAATTTCTACCTCTGAAGAGTTTAATATGGATAGTACGATGATAGCTTTAAGTGGTGGAGAAGATTATGAGTTATTATTTACGGTTTCTATAGATGATTATGACAAAATAAAAGGAAATCCGAATTTAACAGTTATTGGTCATATTACCGAAGAAAATGAAGGAATGAATTTGGTAACACGTGCTAATCAGGAAATTGAGTTAAAAGCACAAGGCTGGAATTCTTTTAATAAAGAATAGAAATATCAACAAAGCATAATAGATTAAGCACCCAAATTTGGGTGCTTTTTTAGTTTTAAAAAGACTCTTTTAAAATTATTGTAGAATAAAAAAGCTGGTATAAAAATTGTATATTAGTCAGATAGTAAAAAGAATATTAACAAAAATCAAAAAAGAGAATGGGAATTTTTTCATTTATTAAAAATGCCGGAGCAAAAGTTTTCGGTATCGGAAAAACAACTGAAGAAGAAGCAACAGAAAAAGCTGCAAAATTAGTAGACGCAGTAAATAAGCTAGAGCTTTCTGTTGAAAACTTAGCTGTTAATGTAGATGATGATAAAGCTACGGTAACAGGAGAAGCAGCAGATTTAGCTACTAAAGAAAAAGTAGTTTTAGTAGTAGGTAATACAGAAGGTATTGCTTCTGTAGAAGATAACATGACAGTTAAAGAGGTTGAGGTTATCGAAGAAGCTGCTATGGCTCAGTTTCATACAGTAGTAAGTGGAGATTCATTAAGTAAAATTGCAAAAGAGTTTTATGGAGATGCTATGAAGTACCCAGTAATTTTTGAAGCAAACAAACCAATGTTAACACATCCTGATAAAATTTATCCAGGACAAGTATTAAGAATACCACCTTTAGTGGACTAATCAAAAGTTAATCAACCAAAGGGAAAAGCACTGCATTTGTAGTGCTTTTTTAGTTTATAAAAATGAGATATTTTAAAATTGATATAGGGTAAAAAAGTAATAGAAAAGAAGAATATTATCATCACCTTTGCATTTGTTTTTAAAATAATTAAAAATGAACCAAAGAGCGTTAGCACTTACTGCAGCATCTATCGCAACACTTATTTACGGAGTTACATTTACAGTAGCCAAAGAAGTAATGGAAGGGTATATTCAACCTTTTGGTTTTATATTACTTCGTGTTGGGGGGGCTGCTATAATTTTTTGGTTATTAGGGCTTTTTGTAAAAGCACCGTCTATTGAAAAAGAAGATTATAAAAGAGTGGCAATGGCTGCTTTTTTTGGAATTGCTTTTAATATGCTAACCTTTTTTAAAGGACTAAGTTATACTACACCAATCAATGCATCGGTAATGATGGTAACTACGCCTATTTTAGTGCTAATTTTTGCGAGTATTCTTTTAAAAGAGAAACTTGTTTTAAGAAAAATTGTAGGTGTTGTTGTTGGTATGGTAGGAGCTATAATTTTAATAGCTTATGGAAATCCACTTAAAGGTGATGCAACTAACATGATTTTAGGAAATTTTTTAGTATTTATTAATGCAGCATCGTATGGTATGTATTTAGTTGTTACCAAAAAACTAATAGCAAAGTATAATCCAATTGTTTTTGTAAAGTGGTTATATCTTTTCGGGTTAATAATGGTACTTCCTTTTGGATTCTTTGAATTGTTAGAAGTACAATGGCAAACAATGCCAATATCAATTTTCTTAAAAGCAGGTTTTGTGGTATTATTTACAACTTGTATTACGTACTTGTTTAACTTATTTGCATTATCAAAACTTAAACCAACTACAGTAAGTGTTTTTATGTATTTGCAACCTGTAGTAGCGGCTATTTATGCATTAATAGTAGGAAGCGATCATCTAGATATGGTTAAAATAGGGGCAGCACTATTAATCTTTTTAGGAGTGTTTTTAGTAACTAAACGCCCAACAGAAACTCCCAATAAATAAACGTATCTTTGCGGATTATTAAACCGAAGTTATGATACAGTCAATGACGGGTTACGGTAAATCCGTACTACATTTACCCTCTAAAAAAGTAACAATCGAAATTAAATCTTTAAACAGTAAAAATTTAGATTTAAATACAAGAATTCCTTCATATTACAGAGAAAAGGAGCTAAGTGTTCGAAAAAAACTAGCAAGCAATTTAGTACGAGGTAAAGTAGATTTTTCTATTTATGTAGAAATGACTGCAGATGAAACTTCAACTACTGTAAATACAGGTGTGGTACGAGAGTACATGCAACAATTAAGAAATGTAACTCAAGTAGGAACTTCTGATGATGTTGAGTTGATGAAAATGGCTGTTAGAATGCCAGACGCATTAAAAACTGAACGTGAAGAGTTAGATGAAGAAGAATGGAGGCAAATTGAAGCCCATATTGATGAAGCTTTAAAAGAAATTATTCAATATAGAACTGACGAAGCAAAATCGTTAGAAGAAGACTTTAAAACAAGAATATTAAATATTCAAACAGCTTTAGAAGAGGTTAAAAAGTTAGACGGTGATAGAATTGAGCATGTTAAGGAGCGTTTACAAAAAGCGTTGACTGATTTAAAAGTTGAGGTTGATGAAAATCGTTTTGAACAAGAATTAATCTACTATTTAGAAAAGTTAGATATTAACGAAGAAAAAGTTCGTTTAGCTAATCACTTAGAATATTTCTTACAACAATTAGCTACTCAAGATTCTAATGGGAAAAAGTTAGGATTTATTGTGCAGGAAATTGGAAGAGAAATCAATACAACAGGATCAAAAGCTAATTTTGCACCAATGCAAAAATTAGTCATCCAAATGAAAGACGAGTTAGAAAAAATAAAAGAGCAAATTTTAAACGTTTTATAAGAATGTCGAAAGAGTTTAAAGGGAAATTATTTGTGTTTTCAGCACCATCAGGTTCAGGTAAAACCACTATTGTACGCCATTTGTTAGCACAAGAACGTTTTAATTTAGAGTTTTCTATATCTGCTACATCTAGAGCACCAAGAGGAGAAGAAGTAGATGGAAAAGATTATTATTTTATATCAGCAAAAGAGTTCAAGCAAAAAATAAAAAACGATGAGTTTTTAGAGTGGGAAGAAGTATATCGTGATAACTTTTATGGAACGTTAAAAACTGAAGTTGAACGAATTTGGTCACAAGGAAAACATGTAATTTTTGATATTGATGTAGTTGGAGGTTTACGTATTAAGAAGAAATTTCCTGAAGAAACCTTAGCCGTTTTTGTAAAACCACCTAGTGTTGATGAATTGAAAATCCGTTTAAAGAAAAGAAGTACTGAAAGCGAAGATAAAATTAACATGCGTATTGCTAAAGCATCAGTAGAATTAGCAACAGCACCACAATTTGATAAAATCATCAAAAACTACGATTTACCTGTAGCTTTACAAGAAGCAGAAGATTTAGTAGATGATTTTTTAGGAATAGAAAAGGAAGTGAAAAACAGATAAAGAATAAGTCTAGTATCTATTAATATGAAAAACATCGGATTATACTTCGGAACTTTTAATCCAATTCATATTGGACACTTAATTATAGCCAATCACCTAGTTGAAAATTCAGATTTAGATGAAATCTGGATGGTAGTGACGCCTCATAACCCTTTTAAAAAGAAAAGTTCTTTGTTAGATAATCATCATCGTTTAGAAATGGTGTATTTAGCAACAGAGGAATATGAGAAAATTCAACCATCCGATATTGAGTTTAAGCTACCGCAACCAAACTATACGATAAATACGTTAGTTCATATTTCAGAGAAATTTCCTAATTATAAGTTCAGCTTAATTATGGGAGAAGACAATCTGAAAAGTTTACATAAATGGAAGAACTATGAAGTTATTTTAGAAGATTATGATATTTATGTTTACCCCAGAGTTTCAAACGGCGTGGTAGAAAATCAATTTAAAGATCACAAAAAAATTCATAGAGTAGAAGCTCCCATTGTACAAATATCTTCAACCATGATTCGCAATGCTATAAATGAAGAGAAAAACTGCAAACCTTTGCTGTCTGATAAGGTGTGGAAGTATATAGATGAGATGAATTTTTATAAAAAATAGTTTCGCCGTTTTTTCGTTGTATATTTGAAATCCAAACAAGTATAAAACGTGGCAAAAAAAATAAAAAAGCGAAAGCTTAAACAAAAACTTACGGATAAATATCGCTTAGTAATTATAAATGAAGATACGTTTCAAGAACGGTTTTCTTTAAAATTATCACGATTAAACGTTTTTGTGTTTGGAGGAGTGTTTTCTATACTTCTTATTGTACTTACTACTTTGTTAATTGCATTTACAGGTATACGAGAATATATACCAGGATATTCTTCAACAGCTTTAAAAAAGAAAGCCACTCGATTAACATATGAGACAGATTCGCTAAAAACTAGGTTATCAGTTCTTGAAGGTTATACTAAAGCTTTAAAACCTGTTTTAACAGGAGAAATAGAGCCGGAAAAAATAGATTCTATAACAAAAGAAATGAAAACGATAGCTTTTGATGAAAGTAAATTACAAGCATCAAAGGAGGATTCTTTGTTTAGAGAAAAAGTTGAGAGTAAAGACTTATTTCCTTTGTATAATGGAGGAGCAAATAGAGTTAAAAATGTATTCTTTTCCCCATTAACAGGAAGCATTTCGCAACCATTTGATGTTAATGATAAACATTATGCTATTGATATTGTAGCAAAAACAGGTACACCAGTAAAAGCAGTAGCAGATGGTACGGTTATTTTAGCAGAATGGACAGCTGAAACAGGATATGTAATAACCATACAACATTCTAACGAGTTTATTTCAGTTTATAAGCATAATGGAAGCTTATTAAAACAACAAGGAGATGTTGTAAAATCGGGAGAAGCAATCGCAAGCGTAGGTTCTACAGGAGAACTAACCACAGGCCCTCATTTACATTTTGAGTTGTGGAATAACGGGTTTCCAGTAAATCCAACAAACTATATAGATTTTCAGTAAAAAAGAAAAAAGAGAATGAGCATAAAATCAATACTAGCAATTCCATTTGCGAAAATTGTTCGTAAACAAGTATATAAATGGGCAAACAACCCACACAAAACTCAAGAAAAAGTTTTTGAATATTTGGTTACTGAAGGGTGTAAAACAGCATTTGGGAAAGATCACGATTTTATATCAATCAATAATTACGAAGATTTTAAAAAAAGAGTTCCAATCAACGATTATGAAGGTTTACGTCATTATGTAGATAGAGTTGTAGCAGGAGAAGAAAATGTTTTGTGGAAGGGAAAGCCTTTATATTTTGCTAAAACTTCAGGAACAACTTCAGGAGCAAAATACATTCCTATAAGTAAAGAATCAATGCCAACACACATTAAAGCAGCTCGAAATGCTTTGTTGTTTTATATAACAGAAACAAACGACGCTAGTTTTGTTGATGGGAAGATGATTTTTTTACAAGGAAGTCCAGTTTTGAAAGATAAAAACGGAGTAAAATTAGGACGTTTAAGTGGAATAGCAGCACATTATGTTCCAAATTACCTCTTAAAAAACCGTTTACCGAGTTGGGAAACCAATTGTATTGAAGATTGGGATACCAAAGTAGATAAAGTAGTTGAAGAAACGTTACCAGAGAATATGACGGTGATTAGCGGAATTCCGTCGTGGGTACAAATGTATTTTGAACGCTTGAAGGAGAAAACAGGTAAGAATGTTTCCGAACTCTTCCCAAACTTTAATTTCTTTGTGTATGGTGGAGTAAACTTTGAACCATACAAGAATAAGTTTGAAGCATTGATAGGAAAAAAAATAGACTATGTAGAGTTATACCCTGCTTCCGAAGGATTTATTGCATATCAAGATTCGCAAACTGAAAAAGGTATGTTGCTACAATTAAATTCAGGAATGTTTTATGAATTTATTCCAGCAAATGAATTTTTTGATGAAAACCCAACAAGAATATCGTTAAAAGACGTTCAGTTAGGAGTAAACTATGTTATTATCTTAAACACTTCTGCTGGTTTATGGGGCTATAATATTGGTGATACTGTTGAATTTACTTCGTTAAAGCCTTACAGAATAAAAGTAACAGGACGTATAAAACACTTTATTTCTGCTTTTGGGGAGCATGTAATAGGTAAAGAGGTTGAAAAAGCATTAAACGACGCTATAAAAGGAACAGAGGTTAATGTGAGTGAGTTTACAGTTGCTCCTCAAGTAAACCCTGAAAGTGGATTACCATATCATGAGTGGTTTATTGAGTTTGAAAATGAACCAGAGAATTTGGATGAGTTAGCATCTAAAATTGATGCTTCTATGCAAGAGCAAAATGTATATTACTTTGATTTAATTGAAGGTAAAATTTTACGTCCTCTTATCATTAGAAAAGTGAAAAAGGGAGGTTTTCACGAGTATATGAAATCCATAGGAAAGTTTGGAGGTCAGAATAAAATCCCACAGCTATCAGACAATAGAAAAATAGCGGATGTATTAGAGGATTTCTTAATTGAATAAAAAAAATAAAATGAAAATTGTAGCTACTAACATTGGAGAAAGAAAAGAAATTGATTGGAAAGGAAAAATTGTGACAACAGGTATTTTTAAATTCCCTGTTGAAACTCCTATTTTTTTAGATGTAGAAAAAGTAAAAGATGATGCTATTTGTGATAGAAAGTATCATGGAGGAATAGACCAAGCAGTGTATGCTTATTCAGAGAAACATTATGCATATTGGAAAGAGTTATACCCAAATTTAGATTGGGAACTTGGAATGTTTGGTGAAAACTTGACTGTTTCGGATTTAGAGGAAAGTCAATTGCACGTTGGAGATACTTTTAAAGTGGGAGAAGTTATTATTGAAGTTACGAAGCCGCGTCAACCATGCATGAAACTTGGTGTACGTTTCAACGACATGAAGATTGTAAAACAGTTTTGGCAACAAAATTTACCAGGAGTCTATTTTAAAATACTTCAAACAGGTTTTGTAAAAGCTGGAGATGAGTTTGAACAGGTTAAAAGCTGCCCTCAAAACCTAACCATTGAAGAAGTGTATAAGAGTAAGAGGGAAGCGAAGTTTAAACCTAAAAACTAAACTTTTTAGAATCTAAAATATTTTTTGAAGCCATAGAGGCAAACCCCATTTTGTACAAAATATCAGCTCTGGTATTTTCTTTATGATTCAGTGTTTCCATAGTTTCTATTATATCTTTTTTGAAACCATTTCTATGATAAGTTTTATGAACTTCTTTAATAAAAGGAGTGGGAACTTGGAAACAGTGTGAACCAATCACATCCATAGCTGCCCCTTTTGATAGTAAATAAGCTTCATTACCAAACTTCTTTTTGTCTACTGAAGGATATAAGTGCATATCAATAGCCGTTTTAATAATAGTAGCTTTATTTTCAGTGTCATTTTTCTTTACAAAATCATCAGCATAAGAACCGCCATAATTAGCAAAACATTGTTGACTACATACATGGTTGTGAGAATCAGTCAAACCAATATCATGCAGCATTGATGATACAAAAAGTAATTCTTTATCATAGTGTAATTTTTCTGAAAGAGCAATTCCAGCCGACCAAAAAAAGGTTCTATAAGAATGATATAAAAGTATCGGGTTACATAACTCATTTGCCTCTTCTAAAGCCAGTTTAGATAGTTTAGAGTCTGGAATTTCAATAGTGTTAATGTCAAAATCTAGTTTAGACTTAATGCCAGTTTTATATAAAAACTTAGCATAAGTTTCTTTTAATTTAGAAGTAATTAAGAGTTTTTTAAATTGTTGAACTTCTTTTCTGTTGAGTACAGAAGGACTATGGTTATTATGTATTTGCATTGCTTATTTTTTTCGATCAAAGCAAATATAAAACAAAACATACTAACCGGTATGTTTTTTAAATCTAATATTATTTTAAACCAGTTAAGTAAAGTTTTAATTGCTTTAAATGATGGGTATAAGTATCTGTCTTATTGCTTAATTTTCCTAAAGCTCTAGCTCCCCAATAGCTAGCTATAATAAAATCAGCAACTTCTTCAGCGTTAATACTTGGGTTTAAGGTGTTATTTTGTTGTTCTTTGATTATAGAACTAGAAATAGCATCTGTCCATAGCGATTTTACTTCGTTAAGAGCCTGTTTGAAGTCGTTGTCTAATGGAGACATTTCTTGAGTTAAGTTGGCTAGAGGACAACCATGCTCTATCTTTAAAAAAGAGTTGTGTAAAAGTAATTCTTCAATCATTGTGTATAAAGAATCACATAAACTATCGGGAGAAGAGAGAGAACTAATAGATAAGTCAATAGTTTTTGGTTGTATTATCTCTTTAATAACAGCAATTCCCATTTGCTTTTTGTTCTTAAAATGATAATAAAAAGCACCTTTAGTAACTTTAGTAGTAGCTATTATTTCATCTATACTGGTAGATTGATATCCCTTTTTATAAATAAGTTCAAAAGCTTGTTGTAAAATAGTTGCTCTTGTGTTCGCAGATTTTTTCATTCGTTATAGCGTACTCTTTATTAATTTACATGTAGTACAAATTTACTATTATGTATATAACAAAGTAATGCTAAAACTAAAATTTAGGTTAAAAAGAGATTTTAGCTAGGGGTATTCCATCCATGGATGAAGTTCTCTATAATAAAACTAAAGAATTCATAAGTCAATATTATTGAAGTAATACCCCCGATGAGTTTAAGTATATTTTTATTCATTTTGTTTTTGTTCTAACTCAAACACTTTTTGTAACATTTTATCATCTTGCTGATCTACTTTATATAAGCCTTCATCGCTAAAAAGTTCACGAGCTATTAATACTTTTAAGTTACTACGAAGCTGGTTTTTTGTTCTTTCAGAAAGTCTGAAGTCTTTAAGTTCTGCTAAGAATTTGTTAGAAACTTTATTGTCTTTATCAAAATTGCTAATAAAATCTTCAACTGTTAGTGAAGCCAATTTTTTACGATTATCGTCCACATAAGAGAAGGCAAAATCATTTAAAGGACGGAAGAATATTGTAGGAATATATGCTGAGGTGTCGACTGCTACAAAATAATCAGGAATAATTCCACCACCACCATATACCACTTTTCCTTTAGGAGTTGTGTATTTTAAGCTATCAACAGTTTTAATACTATCCTTGGTAAATAACTCACCATTTTCTAATCGATGTTCAAAATCGTGACTGTATTCTTCTGAATCTGCGTCTTTTTTATAAGGTTTTTGAATAGATCGCCCTGTTGGAGTATAATACCTAGCAGTAGTTAATCGCACGGCAGAACCATCACCTAAATCCATTTCTTGTTGCACCAATCCTTTTCCAAAAGAACGACGGCCAATAATAATACCTTTGTCATTATCTTGTAAAGCACCAGCTACAATTTCAGAAGCAGAAGCAGAGTTTTCATCTATCAATACATACAAACCTCCATTTTCAAAATCTCCTTTATCAGTAGCGAAAGACTCTACAATATCACCTTTATTATTTTTTGTAAATACAATCAGCTTTTCATCTTCCAAAAACTCATCAACAATATCATTAGCAATATCTATAAAACCACCACCATTTCCACGAAGATCTAGAACTAAATCTGTCATTCCTTTAGTTAGTAATTTATTTAGAGAAGACTTAAACTCAATATAGGTGTTACGGGCAAAACGATCTAACTTTATATAACCAATACTATCGTTTAGCATATATGCAACATCAACACTTTTAATATTTACCTTACCACGATTAATGGTAATGTCAAAAATACTATCGTTGGTTTTTCTGTAAACCTGTAAGTTTACTTTGGTGTTTGGCTTCCCTTTTAAAGCTTTCATTATTTGGGAAGTTTGTAATTTTTTTCCGTGCAGCGTATCCTTATCTGCAAGCAAAATTCTGTCACCTGCTTTAATACCAGCCTCAATACTTGGTCCGCCTTTAATAGGTTCAATAACTGTTATGGTATCACCAATCATTCTAAATTGAACACCAATACCAACAAAATTACCTTGCATGTTTTCGGTAACCAATTGTAAGTTTTCCTTTGGAATATATACTGAATGTGGGTCTAATTTGCCTAACATTTCGGCAATCGCTCCATCTAGTAATTCATCAGTATTTACATCATCAACATAATCACTTTGAATATAGTCTATCAAGCGTTTTATTTTACGTTCGCTTGATGAGCTTTTTCCAATAAGGTTACTTGAGTTTCCATTGCTAAAAAAAGTTCCGATAAGAATACCGAAAATTACAGCAATAGATAAATATATAGGTAAATTATTCTTGTTCATAAGGTAAATACGTCAGTTCAACACCTGCTTTTTCTAAAAAATCCAATCCTGATCGATCTTTGTATGCTTGGGCGTATACTACACGTTTTATTCCTGCTTGATGTATTAATTTACTACATTGTTGGCAAGGAGAAAGTGTAATATATAAAGTAGCACCTTTACACGATTGTGTTGAAGAAGCTACTTTTAAAATAGCATTGGCTTCGGCATGTAATACATACCATTTGGTGTATCCTTCTTCATCTTCACAATAATTTTCAAAACCAGAAGGAGTACCATTATAACCATCAGAAATAATCATTCGATCTTTAACAATTAAGGCACCTACTTTTTTACGAATACAGTGAGAAAGTTGTCCCCATTCATTTGCCATTTTTAAATAGGCAATGTCGTATTTTAATTGTTTTTTCTTCAAAATTTTCAGTGTGGTTTTTCTTAGATAAGCTAAGGTAGTTAGATTTGAGTTAGTTAGGCGTTAATTTTTTACCAAAAAACTCGGTCAAACATCATTTGTAAGGCAAACCCGATAACGATAGAAGACATGATTAAAATCCAATCGCGACGGTTTACACTAAAGATTGATTGTACTAAAGCACCAATTAATAAAATTCCTAATACAATAATAATTTGTGCTACTTCTACACCTAATGCAAATTCTAATAAAGGTAAAAATTTATCAGAAGTTTTTCCAATCATAATTTTAAAATAGTTGGAAAAACCAAGTCCGTGAATTAATCCGAAAAATAAAGCAAAAAATAAATTCTGATTTTCTTTTCCTACTGATGCCTTTTTAGCAGTTAATACATTCATTAATCCAGTAATAAAAATGGTTAATGGAATTAAAAATTCAATTAAATCTGCTCGGACATTTAATATTCCATAAGCTGAAAGTGCTAAGGTTATCGAGTGTCCAATAGTAAATAAAGTGATTAACCATAAAACTTTTGTCCACTGCTTAAATTGATATACAACAGCTAATACAATTAAGAATAAAATATGGTCATAGGCTTTAAAATCTAGTACATGAAACAAGCCTGTTTTAAAGTAGAAGATAAAATCGTTCATTCGGGGTTTTTAAATTTTTATTTGTCGATCTATTTGTTGGTCTAAAGATATAAAAGTTTCGGTTCTCGAAACCCCTTTTATGGTTTGAATATCCTTATTTAACAAATGCATTAAGTCTTCATTGTTTTTACATAGTATTTTAATGAAAATAGCATAGTTACCAGTAGTGTAGTGACTTTCTACAATCTCAGGAATTTCTTTTAAACGTTTAATTGCTGAAGAGTATAGGCTAGAAGAATCTAAAAAAACACCAACAAAAGCGGTAGTAGTGTACCCTAATGCTTTTGGGTTTAATATCATTTTGTAACCATCAATTAAATCCGATTCGTCTAACTTTCGTAATCGTTGATGAATGGCAGCACCAGATATACCCACTTCTCGAGCAATGCTTAAAATAGGAGTACGTGCGTCTTTAACAAGACGTTTGATAATGATTTTATCAATTCCGTCAATTTTTAATTTTCTAACCATGAAACAAAAATAAGGAAAGTTTGATTATCAATAAAAAACAATAAATTATTGTTTTTCGATAATTTTATTATATTTGCCTCCTCATTAATTAATCAAAAATTGAATATGAAATCAGTATTAAGTATTTTAAAGGTTTTTTGTACACTATTAGTAGTTAGTGTGTTTGTCGATTTTATAAAAAGGCTACATAAAATTTTCTATTACTTGTTTAATGGAGGAGAAAGATCTTTAGTTTTTAATATGCAAATACCAGATAATTGGCCAGATGGTGTGTATCACTTTTTATCAATTATTTCCTTAATTCTGATTGTTTATATGGTTCTTTTAACGGTTGATTTTAGACAAGTAATTTTTAATTTTTCAAAAGATGATGTTTTTACAACTGAAAATAGTAAGCGATTAAGGAGGGTAGGAAAAGGGCTAATTATTTATGGGGTTGTAGTTTTAGGTTTTAAAATAATATTAGGTTTAGCAATTGATGGAAATTCGTCTTTAAGTACAAGTTCAGACCCAGCTTACAATGGCGGATATGTATTAGGATATACTGTAGGTACATCAATAAGTAAAATGCTACCAATATTTGCAATGGCTTTATTTATACAATTTATTTCTTTCATTGTAGGTAAAGGAAATGTATTGAAACAAGAAAACGACTTAACAATATAAGGTATGCCAATTATTGTAAACTTAGATGTAATGCTTGCTAAACGGAAGATGAAAAGCAAAGAGCTGGCAGAAATTGTGGGAATTACTACGGCAAATTTATCTATTCTAAAATCAGGAAAAGCCAAAGCTATTCGTTTTTCTACGTTAGAAGCTATTTGTAAAGCATTAGATTGTCAACCAGCAGATATTTTAGAATTTGTAGAGGAGTAAAAACAGAAGATTCTGTACCTTTACAGTTATGTATGCGTTGGTAGATTGTAATAACTTTTATGCTTCTTGCGAACGGGTTTTTAATCCGAATTTGCAAGGAAAACCAGTAGCCATTTTAAGCAATAATGATGGTTGTGTTATTTCAATGAGTGATGAAGCAAAAAAGTTACAGCTTCCATTTGGGGCACCAATTTTTAAGTGGGATCAGTTCTGTAAAAACAACAATATCTCGGTACTGTCCTCAAACTATCCACTATATGGTGATATGAGTGCTAGGGTGATGAAGATTTTAGAACAATTTTCTCCAGATGTAGAAGTATACTCTATTGATGAAGCTTTTTTACAATTCAAAGGTTTTGATGAGTATGATTTTAATTCCTACGGGAAAGAAATTAGAGAAAGACTATTGAAGTGGACGGGGATTCCAACCTGTGTAGGAATTGCACCAACAAAAGCGTTAAGTAAAGTAGCCAATAAAATAGCTCGTAAATTTCCAAAAGAAACAGGAGGAGTATATGTAATAAATTCCGAAGAAAAAAGAATCAAAGCATTACAGTGGACTCCTATAGAAAGTGTTTGGGGAATTGGAAGAGGTATACAGAAGAGGTTGCTCGCCAAAGGATGTAAAAAGGCATACGATTTTACCCAGTTAGATGATAATTGGGTATTGAAAAATCTTTCTATAACAGGCTGGAAGTTAAAAAAAGATTTAGAAGGAGAGTCTAAAATAGAATTAGATGAACCTACTAATAAGAAAGCAATAGCAACAACCCGAAGTTTTGAATATACATTTTCTGATATAGATAATATTAAAGAAAGAATTTCAACCTTTGCGGTGAGTTGTGCAGAAAAATTACGCAAACAAAACTCTAGTTGTCATATGGTGATTGTTTTGCTACGAAGTGATTATCATAAAAAAGATACTGAACAACATCGAGTGAGTAAAACAGTTGTGTTTCCATATCCAACAAACTCCACATTAACGATAAGTAAAAGTGCAGTACAAGCGGTAACAACTATATTTAAAGAAGGAATAAAGTATAAAAGAGCAGGAGTAATTGTAACAGGATTGGTTCCTTCAGATAATTATCAGATAGATATGTTTGCAAGAGAAAATCCGAAGCATGCCTCTTTAATGAGTGCGATTGATAAAATTAATCAGACTTATAAAGCAGATAAGATTAAATTAGCCAATCAAGATTTACAACGTACTTGGAAGATGCGTCAAGAACGATTATCGCCCAAATACACTACAAATATTAACGATATTATTAAGGTAAAATAAGTTTAGTTAAATAACAAACAATAAGATGTTACGAAAATTAAAGCCAGTAAAAGCATCAGAAGCATTGACTTTTTTCTTGCCAAAAGAGTTAAATGAAAGTGAAGGAGCTATTTTAATGGATACAGGTATTTCTGCAGGGTTTCCTTCTCCTGCTGATGATTTCAGGGAAACGCGTATTTCGTTAGATGAAGAACTTATTAGAAATAAAGAAGCTACTTTTTTTGCACGAGTAAGTGGACAGTCGATGATTGGTGCAGGGTTAGATGACAATGATTTATTGGTAATCGATAGAAGTATTCCTCCAACCAATAATAAAATTGCAGTATGTTTTTTAGATGGTGAGTTTACTGTAAAACGTCTGCGAGTTGAAGGTAGTGAAGTTTGGCTACAACCTGAAAATCCAGATTATCCAATTATAAAAATCACTGAAGAAAACAACTTTATTATTTGGGGAGTTGTAACTAATGTGATTAAGAAGGTGTAGCGGATAACCAAGACCGCTTTGCTGTTAGATAGAAGAATCAAGACTTTTTTTAGAAAGATCAAAGAGTCAATCTGAATTTTGTGTGAAGAATCTCAAAATAAAAAAATCCAGCAAATAGCTGGATTTTTTTATTTATTCTAAAAATCTTGTGTCTTAAAAAAGATTAACAAAACTCTTCGTAAGCAGCGGCTAAATTCTGAGCAATAGCTTGTGCAGAACGCCCTTCAATATGATGACGCTCTAACATGTGTACTAAATTACCATCTTTAAATAAAGCAATTGCAGGAGATGATGGAGGGAAAGGAATCATATATTCTCTCGCCTTCGCTGTAGATTCTTTTTCTACACCTGCAAAAACTGTAGTTAAGTTCGTAGGAGTTTTATCTGCTCCTAAAGAAGCGATAGCACCAGGTCTTGCAGTACCTGCAGCACACCCACAAACAGAGTTTACCATTACTAACGTAGTTCCTTCTTTGGCTAAAGCATTGTCAACATCTTCAGCAGTATATAAAGCTTCAAAACCGGCATCGATTAATTGATCGCGCATTGGTTTTACTAATTCTTCTGGATACATATTTTTGAATTAAAATTTAAGGCAAAGATACTTCTTTTCGTGCCAACAATCAACTCGAAATAAGTATGGAGATAGATTGGTAATGTTTTATCTTTGTAGCCTCTAAAAAACAAACAATGGGAAAATTTGCAAAATGGCTTGGAGCTGGAGCTGGCTTTACATTAGGAGGGCCAATAGGAGCAATAATTGGGTTTGCTGTAGGAAGTTTTATTGATGGAATTTCTGTAGAAGATTTTGTACAAGAACAGCAAGAATTTCAAAAAAAGACTGGAGGTCAACCAAGAAGAGGAAGAGCTACATCAGGTGATTTCGAAATAAGCTTGCTAATATTAGCATCAGTAGTTATAAAATCTGATGGAAAAATAGATAAGAGAGAGTTAGATTATGTTCGTGCTTACTTTGTGAAAATGTATGGTAAAGAACGAGCAAATCACGCATTCAAGCTATTTAATGGAATAATAAAAAAACAAATATCTACACGCCAAGTTTGCTTACAAATACGTCAGTATATGTCTCATGCTACGCGATTACAATTGTTACATTTTTTGTTTGGAATAGCAAAAGCAGATGGGCAAGTAACTAGTGTAGAGGAAGAAGAAATTAGAAAAATAGCAAGCTATTTATATATCAATGAATATGATTACTCATCAATAAAAGCAATGTTTTATGATGAGTCTGATGGAGCTTATAAAATGCTAGAGATAACGAAAGAATCGACTAACGATGAA
Organism: Tenacibaculum larymnensis; assembly: GCF_028829235.1. Taxonomy (GTDB): domain Bacteria; phylum Bacteroidota; class Bacteroidia; order Flavobacteriales; family Flavobacteriaceae; genus Polaribacter; species Polaribacter larymnensis. The sequence goes on from NZ_JAIWJY010000010.1 coordinate 98,566, forward strand.
GTGAAAAAAGCCTACAGAAGAATGGCTAAAAAACATCACCCAGATAAGTTACAAAACTTAGGAGAAGAGCATAAAAAAGGGGCTAACGAGAAATTTCAAAAAATTCAAGCAGCTTACGAACAAATTAAAAAAGAACGTGGGATTAGTTAAAATGTTCAGATAAAATTAAGAATTATGTGAAAAACACCTCAAATTTGAGGTGTTTTTTTATGTCTCAAATTCAACAATTACAAGAAAATACGTAATTTCGCACATTCAATTAATAAACCGACAAAATGAGTAAGAAGTTTACTGAATACAAAGGATTGGATTTACCAAAAGTAGCAGAAGAAATATTAAACTATTGGGAGGAAAACAACATCTTTGAAAAAAGTATTACTACACGTGAAGGAAACGAACCATTTGTGTTTTTTGAAGGACCACCTTCAGCAAACGGTTTACCAGGAATTCACCACGTAATGGCACGTGCCATTAAAGATATTTTTTGTCGTTATAAAACCCAAAAAGGATACCAAGTTAAGCGTAAAGCAGGTTGGGATACACATGGTTTGCCTGTAGAATTGGGAGTTGAAAAAGAATTAGGAATCACCAAAGAAGATATTGGAACCAAAATTACGGTTGAAGAATATAACGAAGCATGTAAAAAAGCTGTAATGCGTTATACCGATATTTGGAACGACTTAACTCAAAAAATGGGATATTGGGTAGATATGGAAGATCCATATATAACCTATAAACCAAAATATATGGAATCGGTTTGGTGGTTGTTAAAACAAATCTACAATAAGGATTTGTTATACAAAGGGTATACAATTCAGCCATATTCACCAAAAGCAGGAACTGGATTAAGTTCGCATGAATTAAATCAACCAGGAACGTATCAAGATGTTACAGATACTACAGTAGTAGCTCAGTTTAAAACGATAAAAGAAACATTACCAGACTTTTTACAAGTTGATGGAGATGTACACTTTTTAGCTTGGACAACTACACCATGGACACTTCCATCGAATACAGCATTAACGGTTGGACCAAAAATAGAATACGTTTTAGTTAAAACATTCAACCAATATACATTTGAGCCAATTCAAGTGGTGTTGGCTAAAAACTTAGTGTCAAAACAATTTGCTGGGAAGAAGTTTAATCAAGTAGAAGATGTAGCGGAATTAGCAAATTATGCAGAAGGAGATAAGCAAATTCCATATGCAGTTGTAAAAGAATTTATAGGAAAGGACTTAGTAGGTATTAAATACGAGCAATTATTACCATTTGCTTTACCATATCAAAACCCAGAAAATGCTTTTAGAGTAATTTCAGGAGATTTTGTAACTACCGAAGATGGTACAGGTATCGTACATACAGCCCCAACATTTGGTGCTGATGATGCTTTAGTTGCAAAACAAGCAACTCCAGAAGTGCCGCCAATGTTAGTGTTAGATGAAAATGAAAACCCAGTTCCATTAGTAGATTTACAAGGGAAATTTCGACCAGAAATGGGAGAATATGCAGGTAAATATGTAAAGAATGAATACTATACAGATGGTGAGGCTCCAGAAAAATCGGTAGATGTAGAATTAGCAATTCAACTAAAAACAGAAAACAAAGCCTTTAAGGTTGAAAAATATGTACACAGTTATCCTAACTGTTGGCGTACGGATAAACCAATTTTATACTATCCGTTAGATTCTTGGTTTATCAAGGTAACTGACGTTAAGGATAAAATGTTCGATTTAAATGAAACTATTAACTGGAAACCAAAATCAACAGGAGAAGGACGTTTTGGTAACTGGTTAAAAAATGCGAATGATTGGAACTTATCACGTTCTCGTTTTTGGGGAATTCCATTACCAATTTGGCGTACTGAAGACGGAACAGAGCAAATCTGTATCGGTTCTGTAGCTGAATTAAAAGAAGAGATTCAAAAGTCAGTTGATGCAGGCGTAATGTGTGAAGACATTTTTGCTGATTTTGAAATAGGAAATATGTCAGAAGATAACTATGATAAAATCGATTTACACAAAAATGTAGTAGATAAAATTATCTTAGTTTCTGCTTCAGGAAAACCAATGAAGCGTGAAAGCGATTTAATTGATGTTTGGTTTGATTCTGGTTCTATGCCATATGCACAATGGCATTATCCATTTGAAAACAAAGAATTAATTGATAATAAAGAAAGTTATCCAGCTAACTTTATTGCAGAGGGAGTAGACCAAACTCGTGGATGGTTCTATACATTACATGCTATCGGAACAATGGTGTTCGATTCTGTAGCTTATAAAAATGTAGTGTCTAACGGATTAGTGTTAGATAAGAACGGGCAAAAAATGTCAAAGCGTTTAGGAAATGCAGTAGACCCATTTACTACATTATCTGAATATGGTCCAGATGCTACACGTTGGTATATGATATCAAATGCAAATCCTTGGGATAACTTAAAATTTGATTTAGCAGGAATAGAAGAAGTAAAACGTAAGTTCTTCGGAACTTTATATAATACCTATTCATTCTTCTCTTTATATGCAAACATTGATAACTTCACCTATAGTGAAGCTGAAATAGCTATTAATGAAAGACCGGAGATAGACCGTTGGATTTTATCTGAATTAAACACGTTAGTTCAAAAGGTAGATAAATTCTATGCAGAATACGAACCTACGAAAGCTACTAGAGCTATTTCTGATTTTGTACAAGATCATTTAAGTAACTGGTATGTACGTTTATGTAGAAGACGTTTCTGGAAAGGAGAATATGCACAAGATAAAATTTCAGCATATCAAACGTTATACACTTGTATGTTAACGGTAGCTAAATTAGGTTCTCCAGTAGCACCTTTCTTTATGGATCGTTTGTATAAAGATTTAATAAAAGCTACAGGAAAAGAAAGTTTTGAAAGCGTACATATAGCAGAGTTTCCTAAATATAATGCTGATTTAGTAGATAAGTCGTTAGAGCGTAAAATGGAAAATGCACAAACAATATCTTCGTTAGTATTATCTTTAAGAGCTAAAGAAAAAATTAAAGTACGTCAACCGTTACAAAAAATTATGATTCCTGTATTGGATGCAACGCAGAAGGAAGAAATTTTAGCAGTAGCAGACTTAATAAAATCAGAAGTTAACGTTAAGGAGATAGAGTTATTAGACGATGCTTCAGGGATTTTAGTAAAACAAATCAAACCAAATTTTAAAGCTTTAGGGCCTAAGTTTGGTAAAGATATGAAGTTGATAGCTAATAAGATACAAGGGTTTACACAAGATGATATCATCAAAATAGAAAAAGAAGGTGAAATTTCTGTGGAAATTAACGATAAATTGATTACTTTAGGAACCGCTGATGTGGAGATTTCATCGAAAGATATCGAAGGGTGGTTAGTAGCCAATGCAGAAGGGTTAACAGTTGCTTTAGATGTTACAATAAACGACGAATTACGCAAAGAAGGTGTGGCAAGAGAATTAGTTAATAGAATTCAAAACGCACGAAAAGACACAGGTTTAGAAGTAACCGATAAAATAAAATTAACCATTTTACAAGCTGATGATTTAAGAGAATCGGTATTGGCAAATGAAAACTACATTAAAGCAGAAACATTAACAAATGAATTAGTTTTTGTTGATGATTTAAAAAATGGTACAGAAATTGAGTTTGATGCCATTAAAAGTAGAATGTTAATTGAAAAAATATAGCATTATGGATGATGTTAAAATAAGATATTCAGATAGTGATTTACTAGAGTTTAAGGAAATCATTCAAAAGAAAATTGAAAAAGCTGAAGAAGACTTAAAACTGTTACAAGCATCGTATAAAAATGGTTCAGATAATGGAACCGATGATACATCGCCAACATTTAAATCTTTTGAAGAAGGTTCAGATACAATGGCTAAAGAAGCAAATATGCAGCTAGCTATTCGTCAAGAAAAGTTTATTCGTGATTTAAAAAATGCCTTAGTTCGTATTGAAAATAAAACGTATGGTATTTGTAGAGTTACAGGTAAACTAATTCAAAAAGAACGCTTAAAGCTAGTGCCACACGCTACTTTAAGTATCGAAGCAAAACGAAAACAATAACTTTTAAAGTTAAAATAAATAGAGCCTCTTTTAGAGGCTTTTTTTGTATGAAAAAATATCTATTATTATATACTCTAATAAGTGTTCAACTTCTTTACTGTCAAGAAAAAATAATACAGAAGAGAAAAATGTTAGTAAACGAACTCGAAGTAGTTACTTACGGGTTAGACGATATTGTAATAGAAAATTCAAAGAGTAACGAGCTAGAAGTAATTTTACTTGATGAAAACCCACATACACATAATATACTGTTCAAAAAAGAAGGAGAAGTCATTACAATAGCATTTGAGTTAAATATTCCAACACTAAAAAATGAAGTTTTTAGAAAATATATAACAAGAAGACTAGAAAGAGCTAGGGCTATTATAAAAGTTCCTAAAAACAAACATATAAGTATTTATGGAAAAACTATTGGAATTAATTCAAAAAGTTACGCTGGTGATTTAGATGTTTATATTGAAAGAGGGAATATAAAACTGAATACTATTGAAAGGAACGTAAATGTGCGTCTTTTTCAAGGAAATGTATTTGCGAAAACAACTTCAAAAAGTACGTTAAACTTAAAAACCAATAACGGAACAATTCTTATAAATGGAGAGAAAAAAGAATCTCCGTTCTCTCAAGAAACTCCATCAACTTCTAAAAAACTTACCATAAACTCAATTCATGCCAACATAAACATAGAATTAGAGTAATTAACAAAATTTTATAATAATTACACGTAACAAAACATAAGTTACTTTGTCTAATGGTTAATTAAAAACTAAGAAATGAACAAAAGCATACTAACTGCAGCCATTGCAGCATTATTATTAATAAGCTGTAATTCCACAAAAAAAACAACAAACGATTTAGCAGTTCAAACCCCGATAGTAACAACCTTAGGTTTAACAAAGGTTGACAATGATAAAGTACCTGTAACAGTCAATCCAGGTAGATTTACAGTTGAAAAAGTAACATATAGGTTACCAAGAGTAGTTCAAGGAACTTATTCTGTAAGTGATTTTGGTAAATATATAGATAGTTTCAAGGCTTTAGATTATGAAGGAAACGAATTAGAAACTACAAAAGTTGATACCAATACATGGGAAATTACCAATGCTCAAAAATTAGATAAAGTAACCTATTTGGTAAACGATACTTTTGATATGGAAGTTTCAGGAGGAATTGGAGGAGATACCCCATTTTCACCAGCAGGAACCAATATAGAATCTACTAATTATGTATTAAATCTTCACGGGTTTGTAGGGTATTTTGATTCTTTAAAAAATAATCAATATAAGTTAGATGTTGTTTCGCCTACTAATTTTAAAAGAACTTCAGCATTACAAGAAGTAGGAACAAAAACAAGCGAAGATGGTTCAACTTTAACTTCAAGCTATTTTGCTCCACGTTATTTTGATATTACAGACAACCCGATGTTTTACGGAGAACTAGATGTAGAAGAGTTTAAAGTAGGTGATATTAAAATTGTATTAAGTGTATACTCTCCAAACAAAAAGCACTCAGCAGAAAAGCTTAAAAAAGTTATGGAGAAAATGATGCAAGCACAAAAAGCATACTTAGGAAGTGTTAACAGTACTGCTCGTTACGATATTTATTTATATCTATCTGATGGAACTGAAAAAGCACCTAAAGGATTTGGAGCTTTAGAACATCATACATCAACCGTAGTAGTATTACCAGAAGCAATGCCAGATGAAGCATTAGCAAAAAGTATGATAGATGTAGTATCTCATGAGTTTTTCCATATCGTAACTCCGTTAAGTGTGCATTCAGAAGACGTACATTATTTCGATTACAATCAACCAACATTCTCTAAACATTTATGGATGTATGAAGGAATTACAGAATACTTTGCTACATTATTTCAAGTAAATCAAGGTTTAGTAACAGAAGATGAATTTTACAGTAAAATTATGGGTAAAATTAAAACAGCATCTTCTATGAATGATTCTATGAGTTTTACTAAAATGAGTGAAAATGTATTAGATGAGCCTTATGCTTCTCAGTATTATAATGTTTACCAAAAGGGAGCTTTAATCGGTATGTGTATTGATATTTTAATGCGTGAAGAAAGTAATGGAAATAGAGGCGTGTTGTCATTAATGAAAGAATTATCATTAAAATATGGAAAAAATAAACCATTCGAGGATGATAAATTAATTGAAGAAATTACAGAAATGACATACCCTTCAATAGGAGCGTTTTTGAACACACACGTAGTAGAAGGCACACCAATTAATTATAATGAGTTTTTTGCAAAGGCAGGATTAGTGTTGAATGAATCAAAGGTAAAAACAAATTATATCCAAAATGATGGAGCTATGATTGTTAGAGCAGACCAAGCGACAAAAACAATCAGATTTTCAGAAGCAGTAAAAGATAATAGCTTTTGGGCTGAAAATGGAGCACAACCTAACGATGCAATTAAAGAGGTTGATGGAGTAGCAGTAACAAAGGAAAGTGCAAACCAGATTTTTACGAAAATGTTTATGTGGCAACCAGGAAACGAAGTTGAGGTAAAACTAGAAAGAGATGGTAAAGAGGTAATTATTAAAACAACTTTAACTCAATCATACACCAAAGGAACTAGTTTAAAAGATGATCCTAATGCAACACAAAAGCAAAAAGAATTAAGAAAAGCTTGGTTAAAAGGGTAATTTCCTTTTTTAATGAATAAGTTTAAGACCAATATGTCTCAAAGACTATTGGTCTTTTTCTTTCTATAAATCAGAAGAAAAACATAAAAATAGTTTTCTTATTTTTGTTTCCATTAAATAAAAAAAATGTCTAAAAAACACATCGCAATACTTACCGTAATTTTGGCAATTTTAATTGATCAAATCAGTAAAATTTATATCAAAACACATTTCCAATTAGGAGAAGAAGTTATTGTTTTCAATGATTGGTTTAGAATTCATTTTACAGAAAATAACGGAATGGCGTGGGGCTTTGAATTTGGTGGTAAAGCAGGAAAATTATTTTTAACTTTATTTAGAGTTGTTGCCGTTACAGGTATTGTGTATTGGTTGTGGCAATCTATCAAGAAAAAAGCACATACAGCCGTTATTATTGCGATAGCGCTAATTTTAGCAGGAGCGGTAGGTAATATTATCGATTCTGTTTTTTATGGTGTAATTTTCGATTCTTCTTACCATAATGTTGCTTCACTTTTTTCAGATAACCCATATGGAGAATTGTTTCACGGAAAAGTAGTAGACATGCTATATTTTCCTATCTATGAAGGAGAAAGTTTTACCTTTTTCAATGCTATTTTTAACGGAGCAGACTCTTGGATTACTATAGGAGTAGCTTTACTATTTTTATTTAATAAGCAAGCATTTCCTAAAGAAGAAAAAGAAACAAAACAAGCTTCATAAAAACACTTTAAATACTTTTCCTATATTTATAGAAAAAGAAATTAATGCGTTTACTAAAATATCTTGCTGTTTTTGCACTAGGTTTTTTTATTGCTAAATTCTGGTACGAAAAAAAGGAAAAAAAATATGAGCAAGAAGAAATTCAGGTGGTTTTAAACGGAATTCAGAATCTAAGTAAGTTAGTGGTTTCAGAAGGGAATTTTTCTGAAATGTATAGCTTTACTGATGCAAAAAAGTATTTCTATGGATACGTTACCTTTGAAAAGAAAGCAATGCTCTCAGTAAACGCTAAGGTTGAGGTGGGGTATGATTTATCGGAACTAGAAATTCAAATAGATAGTGTTGGTAAACAAATCATCATCAATAAAATTCCTAAAGAAGAAATTCTAATTTCTCCCGACATTAAATATTTCGATTTACAACAGAGTCAGTTCAATACCTTCTCTAAACAAGAGCTAAATAAACTGAATGCTAAAGCTATTGAAAAGATTAAATCGACAATAACAGTTTCTCAACTACAAGAAGATGCTAAAACTCGTTTGTTTGAAGAATTATCAAAGATTTACCAACTTTCTAAAATTTATAATTGGAAAGTGGTGGATAATACTAATTCTGGTGTTTTTGAACCTTTACTATTGAAAAATTAAAGATTAGTGAGGTAATTTCTTACTTAATACACCATAAATAAAAGCTCCTATAAGAGCTCCTAAGAGCACAATAATCATTGGGAGTATTCCTTGTCCAATCAAAACAAAAATAGGAGCAGGGCAAGCGCCTGCTAATGCCCAGCCTAAACCGAAGATAGTACCGCCAACTAAAGTTCTAATAAAACCTTTCTTTTTCTCTTTGATGTTAATTTGGTTTCCTAAGTAATCTTTAATTTTTCCACTTTTAAAGAAATACATAAACACAGCAGAAATAGCTACAGCAGAACCAATAATACCATACATGTGGAAAGATTGGAATTTAAACATTTCATAAATTCGATACCAAGAAACCGCTTCAGATTTAGACAAAATAATTCCGAAAACTATACCTATAACTAAAAATTTCAAATTCTTCATCTTAACCAAATATTAAAGGGAATAGTACCCAAATCATAATTAAACCACCAATAAAAAAACCAATTACAGCAATTAAAGAAGGCAATTGAAAGCTGCTTAACCCTGTAATAGCATGTCCAGAAGTACAACCATCAGCATAACGAGTTCCCAAACCAATTAAAACTCCTGCAATTAATAAAATAGCAAAGCCTTTTAGGGTTAACATATTATCAATACTAAAGATTTCATTTGGTACATAGGTTTTTCCTGCATCAGCAAACCCCAAATCAGCTAATTCATTTATAGTTGTTGGATTTAAGTCAACTCCTGATGCAGCAGATAAAAAGTTTATAGCGATATAACCTCCAATTAATAAACCAACTAAAAAGAAAATAGCCCAGTCACGCTCTTTCCAATCTTTCTTAAAATAATCAGAAACTTTACCTGCACCAACCATGGTACAAATAGTTTCTAAATTCGTTGATACCCCAAAATTTTTTCCGAAGTAAAAAAACAAAAAAAGTACTATAGCAATAAGTGGCCCAGATACATACCAAGGCCATGGTTGTAATATAAAATCCATTATAATATGTTTTTTAAATAAGTGATAATGGTCTTTGTTGCCCCCACATTTTTTAAAATGTAATTGTGGTTAACATTCCCCATTTGCTCTCTTAGTTTTTTGCCTGATTTCAATAAAGCAAAATTACTAGAAAATTCGTTAGTATTTGTAACGGTCTTTGCACCTCCTATTTCAAGTAAATCAATTGCTTCTTGAAACTTATTGTATTTATTACCACCAAAAATAACAGGAACACCATATGTCGCTGGTTCTAAAATATTATGTAAACCAGTAGCGAGTCCACCGCCAACGTAAGCTACATCAGCATAAGAGTAAATTTTGGTAAGCAACCCAATTGTGTCAATTATAAAAACTTGATAATTGGATAGCAGTTTTCCTTCTTTTTCAGAAAAAAGAATCGTTTTCTTATTGATTAAGCTCTGTAGTTCTTTAATCTGTTTTTGGTTGATGTTGTGTGGAGCAATAATAAACTTTTCGTCATCAGTAGCGTTATTATTAATGTAATTGATAATCAATTCTTCATCTTCTTTCCAAGTGCTTCCTGCAATTACGGTATACTGACTGTTTTTAAACTCAGAAATAAAATCTAAAGAGTTATCTTGTTGTAAAATATCATATACACGATCAAATCGAGTATCACCAGCAATGGTTACGTTGTGAAAATCAATAGAATTTAATAGGTTTTTAGAAGTTTCGTTTTGCACAAAAAAGTGATTAAACGCCGTCAATTTTTCACGCATAAAACCTCCGTACCATTTAAAGAAGGATTGTTTTTTTCTAAAAATTCCTGAAATTAAAATTGTAGGAGCACCATGCTTTTTTAATTCAGAAAGGAGGTTAGGCCAAAACTCATATTTAATCATGATAGCTACATCAGGATGCACTAGTTTGATGAATTTTTTAACGTTCGATTTAGTGTCTAAAGGTAAATAGCAAATAACATCGGCTAATGGATAATTTTTTCTTATCTCATATCCTGAAGGAGAAAAAAATGTAACCACAATTTTATAGTCTGAATAGAGTTCTTTCAACTCCTCAATAATAGGTCTTCCTTGTTCAAATTCTCCTAAAGAAGCGGCATGAAACCAAACTACTTTATCAGTTTTAGAAATACTTTCGAGTTTAGAAAATGTTTCCTTTCTCCCTTGGTAAAACAGCTTTATTTTTTTGTTGAACAAAGCTACAATTGGAAGTAAGGTAGATACTAAGGCAAGAAGTAAATTGTATAAAAAATTCATTATGCGAATTTATGAAATAAAAAAATCAGTGAAGTTACTCACTGATTTTTTTTATTCTATGTTGAAATATGTTATGATTCCATTTCAAAATCTTCCATGAACTTAGTGGTATAATTACCAGCTACATAATCTGGATGATCCATTAATTGTCTGTGGAAAGGAATAGTTGTTTTTACACCTTCAATAACATACTCATCTAATGCACGTTTCATTTTGTTAATCGCTTCTTCACGAGTTTGTGCAGTAACAATTAATTTAGAAATCATTGAATCATAGTTTGGTGGAATCATATACCCTGCATATACGTGAGTATCGATACGAACACCATGACCACCTGGTGCATGATAAGAGGTTATTTTTCCTGGTGCAGGTCTAAATCCGTTATAAGGATCTTCTGCATTAATTCTACATTCTATTGAGTGTAATTGTGGCTTGTAGTTTTTACCAGAAATTGGCACACCAGCTGCAACTAAAATTTGTTCACGAATTAAATCGTAATCAACAACTTCTTCAGTAATAGGATGTTCTACCTGAATACGAGTATTCATTTCCATAAAGTAGAAATTACGATGTTTATCTACTAAGAACTCAACCGTACCAGCACCTTCGTATTTAATATACTCAGCAGCTTTAACAGCAGCAGCTCCCATAGCATCACGTAATTCTTCTGTCATGAATGGAGAAGGAGTTTCTTCAGTTAATTTTTGGTGACGACGTTGTACTGAACAATCTCTTTCAGATAAGTGACAAGCTTTACCGTAAGCATCACCTACTACTTGAATTTCGATATGGCGAGGCTCTTCAATTAACTTCTCCATATACATATCATCGTTTCCAAATGCTGCTTTAGATTCTTGTCTCGCAGAATCCCAAGCATCTTTTAAATCTTCAGCTTTCCAAACAGCACGCATTCCTTTACCACCACCACCAGCAGATGCTTTTAACATAACAGGATACCCTGTTTCTACAGCGATTTTTTCACACTCTTCAAAAGTAGTGATTACACCATCACTACCTGGTACACATGGTACACCAGCAGCTTTCATGGTAGCTTTAGCGTTTGCTTTATCTCCCATTCTATCAATCATCTCAGGAGAAGCCCCGATAAATTTAATTTCGTGCTCTTCACATAATTTTGAGAATTTAGCATTTTCAGCTAAGAAACCATATCCTGGGTGAATTCCGTCAGCGTTTGTAATTTCTGCCGCAGCAATGATACGATCCATTTTTAAATAAGACTCGCTACTTGGAGCAGGTCCAATACAAACAGCTTCATCAGCAAATCGTACGTGTAAACTTTCAGCATCTGCTTTAGAATATACAGCTACTGTTTTAATACCCATCTCTTTACAGGTTCTAATTACACGTAGCGCGATTTCGCCTCTATTGGCAATTAATATCTTTTTAAACATGTCTTTTAGTTTATGAGTTTATTGGGTTTAGTTGTTTAAGAGTTTAGCATTTAACTAAACTTCTAAACTTAAAACTTCTAAACCAAAAATTATGATGGGTCTACTAAAAATAATGGTTGATCAAATTCTACAGGAGAAGAATCATCCACTAATACTTTAACGATTTTACCAGATACTTCTGATTCAATTTCGTTAAATAACTTCATTGCTTCAATGATACAAACAGTATCACCAACTTTTACTTCTGTTCCTACTTCAGCAAAATTAGGCTTGTCTGGAGAAGGTTTTCTGTAGAAAGTACCAATGATAGGTGATTTTATAGTTACATATTTTGAGTCGTCTGTAGTTTCAGCTGCTATTGGGGCTGCAGCTGGAGTAGCTGGCTGTGCAGCAGGAGCAGGGGCTATCATTTGTGGAGCAGCTGCAGGAGCAGGAGCTTGAATAATAGTAGTTTCAGGAGTATCACTTCCAGTTTTAATGGTGATTTTAATATCTTCCATTTCTAGCTTTACTTCACTTGCACCTGACTTAGCTACAAATTTTATAAGACTTTGAATTTCTTTAATGTCCATTTTCCTAAATTTTAGTTGTTTAGTTATGAGTTATATGCCCATTTTAAGTAGATAGCTCCCCATGTGAAGCCACCACCAAATGCAGCAAAAATTAAATTATCTCCTTTTTTCAACTCTTTTTCATAGTCAGCAAGCAATAACGGTAAAGTAGCAGAAGTAGTATTTCCGTACTTATGAATATTCATCATTACTTTATCATCTTCTAAGCCAACTCTATTTGCAGTAGCTTCGATGATTCTTTTATTAGCTTGATGTGGTACTAACCACTGAATGTCATCTTTTGTTAAGTTGTTTCTGGTTAACATTTTTTCAGAAACATCAGCCATGTTAGAAACAGCAAACTTAAATACAGTTCTCCCTTCTTGGTGAACAAAGTGTTGTTTATTTTTAACAGTGTCTTCTGATGCTGGCAAAATTGATCCACCTGCATCAATCTTTAAGAATTCACGACCAATTCCGTCGCTTCTTAAATACTCATCTTGTAACCCTAAACCGTCGTTATTAGGCTCAAATAAAACAGCACCTGCACCATCACCAAATATGATACAAGTAGCTCTATCGCTATAATCAATAATTGATGACATTTTATCGGCACCAATTAACAATACTTTTTTATATCGACCACTTTCAATATAACTTGAGGCAGTAGACATACCATATAAAAAACTAGAACAAGCAGCTTGTAAATCGTAAGAAAAAGCATTTACGGCTCCTATCTTAGATGCAGTATAAGCAGCTGTTGAAGCTACAGGCATATCTGGAGTAGCGGTTGCTACAATTACCATGTCGATATCTTCAGGTTTTGTGTTTGATTTTTGAAGTAAATCTTCTGCTGCTTTTATAGCCATGAAAGAAGTTCCAAGACCTTCACCTTTTAAAATCCTTCTTTCTTTGATTCCTGTTCTGGTAGTTATCCATTCATCATTGGTGTCCACCATTGTTTCTAGCTCTTTATTGGTTAGAGCATATTCTGGAATATATTTTCCTACCGCTGTTATAGCTGCAGTTATTTTAGTCATAGTTGTTTGTTTTGTAGTAAAACGAGTTTTCAAAGTAATGAAAATTATTTCACTTTTTTATAGAAAAAAACATCAAAAAGAGTATTTTTTGATGTAAAAACATAAAAAAACCCTCAAAGTAGAGGGTTTTTTAATTTTTTAAACTAGTTTTTAAGCCTCAGCAGCAGCACTTTCTAATACTACTTGACCTCTGTAATAAAGTTTTCCTTCATGCCAGTGAGCTCTGTGGTATAAATGAGCTTCTCCAGTTGTAGGATCAACAGCTATTTGAGGTACAGAAGCTTTATAGTGAGTTCTTCTCTTATCTCTTCTAGTTTTAGATATTTTTCTCTTTGGATGTGCCATTTTATGTCTTATTTATCTGTTAGTAAATCCTTTAATTTATCCCATCTAGGGTCTGTTGATTCTTCCTCAACAGTTTTTTCTTCGTTTATTCTTAATTCTTCTAATTTTCTTAAAGCATCTGACTGCATAGTACCATCAACAACATCTGGATGTATCCTTTTGCTAGGTACTGATAACACAATTAACTCATATATGTATTGAGATACATTTACTTGATAAGCTTCGTGTGGAAGTATCAAAATTTCATCGTGTTCATCATTAAACTCAGGTCCAAACTTAACAACTAAATTTAAATTACCATTAATTGGTAAATCAAATAACTCGTTAGTAATATCACAAGGAACATTAACTGTTCCGTTTATGTTAAAAGATAGTTCCAATAAAGTACTTTTTTTAACAAATGTAATATCAGCTTTTACGTTGGTGTTGTTAAACTCGTCAAACTGAAATGCTTCAAAGAACGTTTTGTCAATTTGATATTCAAACAAATGACTTCCTTCTTTTAAACCTACAAAAGGTATGTTGAATTGTTTTAAGTCTTTCATCTACAACTATCAATTTGAGCGTGCAAAGATATAAAAAATGTTTTTACTTTTATGTTTTGAGTAAAAAAAATGAACTATTTTGCTTTTAATGCGTTTTTTGTAAGTTCTTGATACTCTTTTCTGTTCTTAAATATTTGTAATGAGGTAAATAAGGCTTCTTTAAAAGACGTAGGGTTGGCTTTATTTTTACCAGCAATATCAAATCCAGTTCCATGGTCAGGAGAGGTTCTTATCTTGCTCAAACCAGCCGTGAAATTTACACCATTTCCAAATGATAAAGCTTTAAAAGGAGCTAAACCTTGATCGTGATACATGGCTAAAACTCCGTCAAATTGTTCATAGGTTTTTGAACCAAAAAAACCATCGGCTGCATACGGACCAAAAACTAATTTACCTGATTCTTTAATTTCTGTAATAGTTGGACGAATAATTTCGTCGTCTTCAGTACCAATTATTCCATTATCACCACAGTGTGGATTTAATCCTAATACTGCAATTTTAGGTTTACTAATGTTGAAATCTTGTTTTAATGAGTTGTACATAATCTCAACTTTAGACTTAATTAGTTCTGGAGTAATTGCTTCTGCGACTTTAGATACAGGGATATGACCCGTAATTAAACCAATACGTAATTCATCAGTCATTAAAATCATTAAGCTTTTTCCATCAAAGTTTTCTTCTAAATACTCTGTGTGACCTGGGAATTTAAATTCTTCAGATTGAATATTCTCTTTGTTAATAGGGGCGGTAATAATAAGATCTATTTGATTCTTTTTTAAAGCTCCAACAGCGGCTTGTAATGATTTTAAGGCGAATTTACCTCCATCTTCAGTAATCTTACCTAAATCTATTTTAACTTCTTCTTTCCAGCTATTTAATAAATTAACCTTTCCATGTACAAGTTTATCTAAAGAAGCAATTCCTTGGATATTGGTATTAAGTCTTAAAGCCTTTTTATGATATGAAATTAGTTTATTTGAAGCGAATAAAACAGGAGTACAAAAATCAAGCATTCGTTTGTCTTCAAATGTTTTTAAGATAATTTCGATACCAATTCCGTTGATGTCCCCAACCGAAATTCCGACAATAATTTTGTTAGCTTTATCCATAGTTTACTTTCGTAGGTAAAGTTGTATTTTTGATGCTAACAAAAGTAACTAAATTTTTATAGAATGTTTACCGGAATAATAGAAACTCTTGGAATTGTTAAAGGTATTGAGCGTGAAAAAGAAAATTTACACCTCACAATAAAAAGTACAATAACCAATGAATTAAAAATAGATCAGAGTGTAGCACATAACGGTGTTTGTTTAACCGTTGTAGCAATTGATAAGGATGAGTATACTGTTACAGCTATTAAAGAAACGTTAGACAAAACGAATATTGGTGATTTAAAAGTAGGAGATGAAGTAAATCTTGAGAGAGCAATGAAGTTAGGAGCTCGATTAGACGGACATATTGTACAAGGTCATGTAGATGGAACAGGTAGATGTAAAAGCATAGAAGATGCTGATGGTAGTACAGTATTTACTTTTTCGTATGATTTTGATGGTACAAATGTTACTATTGAAAAAGGTTCAATTACAATTAATGGGGTGAGTTTAACGGTGGTAAATTCTAAAAAGGATGAATTTAGTGTAGCTATTATTCCATATACATATGAACATACAACCTTTAAAACCTTTAAAATAGGTACTAAAGTTAATTTGGAATTTGATGTAATTGGTAAATACGTTGCTAAACTTCATAGTTTAAGAGAATAGATTGAAATTATAAAAAGAATAAAATTGCATTAAAACTATGGAGGTATTTAAGTCTATAGCCTTATGTTTTTCTGGAGGAGGATATAGAGCAGCTTGTTTTTCTTTAGGAACATTATCGTTATTAGAAAAAGTAGGATTGTTAGAAAATGTAAAAGCAATTTCTACAGTTTCTGGAGGGACAATTACTGGGGTTAAGTACGCACAATCACAGATTGAAGGAAAAGATTTTCAAGTTTTTTTTGATGAATACTATAAATGGTTAGCAAAAGATGAGTTGACAAGTAATGCATTGAGTCATTTAAGATGGCAGTTAATTTGGAATCAGCCAGAGAATAAGCACAAGAGAAAGAATCCGATTAATGCCTTTGCTATAGAATATAATAAATTAACAAATCAAGCAACTCTAGGGCAAGTTCAAGATGTAATAAGTCAAGGTGAAACACACTTAGAAAGAGTCATTTTTAATGCTACGGATTTTGATAGTACACATCAGTTTAGATTTCAAAATATTAAAGGGAATCAAAAAAGGTTTGGAAACGGAAAGGTACATAGCAAATATAAAGGAGTAATAGATGATATAAAGTTAGGAGATGTAATCGCAGCTTCCACAGCTTTTCCAGGAGGATTTGAGCCGATGGGGTTTCCGTATGACTTTACTCCAAAGCACAATGATTTAGAAGAAGTAGGTTTGATGGATGGAGGCATTGTAGATAATCAAGGAGCTTCTGTTTTTGTATCAGAAGCACAGAATCAATGTGAAGGGAAACCCGAACGTCATGATTTATATTTCTTGTGCGATGTTTCTTCACCATATCCTGGAGAAGGCTTTAAGTTTGCTTCCGATTCATGGTTTAGTAAATATGTGTCTTATGTATCTAGTGCTTTTACTTTATTGTTTGTGTTGGTAGCTACTGTATTTTTTGGAGTGCAAAAAATGATGGTTTGGTATACGATAAGCGTTGTAATATTAGCTTTTTTGGTATTTATTCATTTTTTGTTTTTTTCATTATCCAAATTAATGCAAAATGAAACAGGTGTAGATCAAAGATTGTATTTACCACCAAGAAGAGTAGGTTTTTATATACTTAACAGAGCGAAGTCTTTGGTTCGCATGGCAAGTGTGGTTTTTCTTAAAAATGATAGAAGACAACATGCAAACGCTATTTATAGTACTTTTCCTAATAAAATAATCACATCTACAGTATATGAACTACGATGTAAAGACGCTTCAGGGAATCAAACAACTCGACCAGAGAATGAGAGAGGTTGGGAAGAGATAATGAAGCATACAGGAGAAATAAGTGAAGCAATTATTAAAAATTCACATAGAAGTACATCATTTGGTACTACTTTATGGTTTACGAAAAAAGATAAAGCAAATGATATGTTAAACACTGTTATTGCTTGTGGAGAGTATACAGCCTGTTATAACTTGTTGTCATATCTAATTATTCAATACGGAGATAGAGCTACTGAAATGCCTATTTTTAAAGAATTACTATCTCTATGGAAGAAATTTCAAGAAAACCCCAAGTTTTTAGTAGAAGAACGTCAAGGGAAAATAAAGACCATGAACAAATAAATATTCATGGTCTTTTTATGTTTAAAAAACTAAGACTTTTATCGTGTCAACAATAGTTTTAACAACTTTGTTTTTAAAATGCCCTAAACTTATTTTCGAAATACCAGCAGTTTGTAAGGCTTTCATTTTAAATAAATCTTTCTGACTTTCTACCAGCCATTCAAAATCTTCTAGGTTAAGCTTTCCCTGTGCTAGTAAAGAAGTCCACCTTTTTAGTTTGTCTTTTGATTCATTTAAAAATAGTTCAATGTCCTTTTTTGACTCTTTTGAAAATTCACTATACTTATCATTGAATAAAAAAGTTAATGAATTTTTTAATTCTTGTAATATTTTTTCGAAATCCATAGCAGATTAATTGTTTGAAAGAAGTTGTAGTAACTGATTTTTAGAAGTAGGTTCTTTTTTACTTTCATACTCAAGTAACAGATTAAGAGCTTCAGTTATTTGTCCTTTAGCTTCTGTTATAAAAAATGGAGAAAGTTTGCCTTTTTCTTTCCATCGTTTCAAAAAACCAGCAAGTAATTTTTTGTCTTTATCAGCTAATAATAACCACATTTTATAGGTTATTTCGTTGTTAGGTTTATACTTTTCATATTCAACAATTTTAGTAATCTCATTTTGCAACTCTTCAATCTCTTTAATGTTGTCTTGATAAGAGTTTTCAGCTTTTTCTATGAGTTGGTTTGCATCTATTTTTATTTCAATAGTTTTTTGAAATGAGTATTGATCATAAGGAGCTGTTTTAAGAGAGCTGCAAGAAAGAAAAAAGGAGGTAATAAAAATTAAAATAAAGAAAAGTTTACTAGTTTTCATAGTTAGGTTATTTTTTTGTAGGTAAATTTAATGAATTTAATTTAAGTAAAAAAAGTAGAAAAAAGAAGTGTTTTTCAGGAACAACTACTTTAATATATAGTTATTAGTTGTTTTTATGATAAAAGTCATGAAAATCAACAAGTTATATTTGTATCTTTGGGTGAGGTGTAAATTAATAAGTTATGGATGTATCAGTCTTTTTACTAAAGTTCTGGGGATGGTACTGTATTATTTTCTTCTTTGTACTAAGTTTTAATCCTAAAAGAGTAAAACAAATAGTTGATAATTTACAGGATGCTCGGTTTTTAATTATTCTTTCATTGTTTGCAATTATAATAGGCTTACTTAATGTATTGGCTCATAATATATGGGAGGCGAATATTAAATTGTTAGTAACTCTATTTGGTTGGTTGGCTTTAATTAAAGGTGTTATCCTATTTACTTTTCCTAAGCAAACTATTAAGCTGCTAAAACAAACCAACTTAAAGTTTATACAGGCCATATATGTGTTGTTATTTTTCTTAGGCTTGTTTTTGTTAAATGAAGCTTATGGTATGGTTCCTTTTTAACTGAATTTTAATCGAAATGAAAAAAAAGATTTTACTACTAACCGATTTTTCTGAAGCATCATATAATGCAATCGCATATGCTTTAGAGCTTTTTAGAACTGAAAGATGTAGCTTTTATGTGTTAAATGTTTTTAAAACAACATATAATTTAATAGAGGATTTGGTTCCTCCTCAGCCAGGAGAGAAAGGGTACGATGAGCCAAAGAAAAAATCATTAGAAGGACTGAATAAAATATCAAAATTAATAGCGTCAAAAGAAGAAGGAAATCCTTTTCATGAGTTTGATTATATCTCTCTGGAAAATAAATCACTATTGAGTGCAACTGAGGAAATAGTAGAGCAAAAAGATATAGAAATGGTTGTAATGGCAACGAAAGGATTAACTAATGATAGTAGTTCTGTATTTGGTAGTAATGCAATACAGGTAATGGAGAAGATTCGTAATTGTCCTGTTTTAGTAGTACCAAAAAAAGCTAGGAAGCAAATACCCAAAGAAATTGTTTTTCCTACGAGTTACAGAACACATTATAAAAAAAGAGAATTAGAGTATTTAATAGATATAGTTGGAGCTTGTAATGCATCTTTAAGAGTATTACATATTACTAATAATGGAGATATAGATGAAAATCAAAAAGAACACAAAGAAATGTTGAATGAATATTTTGAAGGGTTAAAATTTTCATTTCATACATTATCTTGTGTAACAGTGTCTACAGCAATAAAATGTTTTGTAGAAAGTAGAGAAAGCGATATAGTAGCTTTTATAAATAAAAAGCACGCATTTTTTGATACTATATTTTCTAAACCATTAGTAAAGGAAATAGGGTATAAGTTAAAGGTACCTGTGTTGGTGTTACATGATTTAAGAAACTAAAAAACAAAACAATGAAAAACATAGGAGTTTGGTTAGATAAAGAGAAAGCTCTTGTTGTAACCATTGAAAATGGAACAGAAAACATGAAAACGATACCTTCTAATATAGAAACGTTTCGTATTCACGGAGGCTCTGGAACTCGATTTAAGGGAGGTCCGCAAGATGTGGTTCAGGATAGTAAGTATTTAGAAAGAGAAAAACATCAAACGAAAAGATATTTTAATGAGCTAGCAGAAGAGGTTAACAATGCTGATTCATTAGCCATTTTTGGTCCTGCTGAAACTTTTGAAAAATTTAAGAAAGAGTTGGAAAGCTCTCATAAAGAATTAAATGCAAAGGTTAAAAAAGTGCAAAGAGTTGATAGTATGACAGACAATCAAGTAAAGGCTTTAGTTAGAGATTTCTTTAAAAATGGAAACTAGTCCGAATAAAATAACAATAGTAAAAGCTTCTGGTGAAGTTGTACAGTTTTCTTTAGCTAAATTAAAAAAGTCACTTAAAAGAACTGGGGCAGATGATACTTTAGTGTCAGAAATTATAGAAATAGTTCAAGGTGAATTGTACGAAGGAATAACAACTAAAGAAATTTATAATAGAGCCTTTGCTTTACTAAAGAAAAAAAAGAATGTATTTGCTTCAAAGTATAAACTTAAAAAAGCAATATACGAACTTGGACCTACAGGTTATCCCTTTGAATATTTTATAGCAGCAGTTTTAAAATACTCAGGGTATAAGGTAAAAGTAGGAGAAATTTTGCAAGGTGAGTGTGTACAACACGAGGTTGATGTGTTAGCTCATAAGAATAATGAAACTACTGTTGTAGAGTGTAAGTTTCATAGTGAACAAGGCTTTGTGTGTAATGTAAAAGTTCCTTTATATATACATTCCAGATATAATGATGTTAGAAATTATTGGAATACTTTTAATAAGCATAAAACAACGCTAACTCAAGGTTGGGTTGTAACAAATACTCGATTTACAGAAGACGCTACACAATATGGTAATTGTGCAGGGTTGTATCTGTTAAGTTGGGACTACCCGAAAGAAAATAGCCTAAAAGATATAATTGATAGGCTAGGATTATATCCAATAACAGTTTCTACACTCTTAACTAAAAGGGAGAAACAGTTTTTATTGAATAGAGATGTAGTGCTTTGTAGAGAGTTGATAAAAGATAGCTTTTATTTAGATCATTTAGGTGTTTCAGATACGAGAAAAACTAGAATTTTATCTGAAATACAACAATTGTGTAGTGCTTAAAAAGGAAGTAATATGCTAAATTTTGCAAAAGTTCATTTTTTAGGGGCAGCAGGTACAGTTACAGGTTCAAAGTTTTTGATTGAAGCTTGCGGAAAGCAAATTATGATTGATTGCGGCATGTTTCAAGGTCTGAAAGAGCTTAGAGAATTAAACTGGGCGGAACTTCCTATTGATGTTGAAAAAATAGATGTTGTGTTATTAACTCATGGACATTTAGATCATGTGGGGTTTTTACCACGGTTATATAAGCAAGGGTTTAGAGGTAGAATTATAGGAACAGCTCCAACATTGGCTATTGCAGGAATTATTTTAAGAGATAGTGCTAAAATCCATGAAGAAGAAGCGCAAAAAGCTGCCGAAGAAAATTATAGTAAACATAATCCAGTATTACCTTTTTACACAGTTACTGAAGCAGAAAACACCATGAGCTTATTTCAAGTTGAAGAAGAAGGGAAATGGGTTTCTTTTTCTGAAAAAATCTCTTACAGATTTCAATACAATGGGCATATTATAGGGGCTACTTTTATAGAATTAAATATCAATGAAAAAAGATTTGTGTTTTCTGGAGATGTAGGAAGAGTGAATGATTATCTGCTAGAAGCTCCCAAAAAACCAGTATGGGCAGATTATCTTTTTATAGAGAGTACCTATGGTCATAAGTTACATCCAAAAGAAAATATAGAAGAAATTTTATCAGCGTTAATCAGAGAAACAATTGTAAATAAAGGAAATTTAATCATTCCTAGTTTTGCTGTTGAGCGATTACAAATGCTAATATATGTTTTATGGAAGCTGTATAAGAAAAATAAAATACCAAGCATACCAATTTTTGTTGATAGCCCAATGGGAAATAATGTTTTGGAGGTTTTTAAAAGGTATCCACAATGGCATAAACTACCCATGAATGAATACGAAGCAATGTGTAACCATATAAATATTATTGAATCTTATAGAGAAACATGGGAAACTATTGATGACCCTAGGTCGAAAATAATAATTGCTGGAAGTGGAATGGTAACAGGAGGTAGAGTTTTAACTTATTTACAACAACTAATAGATGAACCAACAACAACAGTTTTATTAGTAGGGTATCAAGCAGAAGGAACAAGAGGAAGGCAGTTGCAAGAAGGATGTCATGAAATAAAGTTTTATGGAAGGTACTTTCCTGTTAAAGCAAGAGTAGAGAGCATAGAAAGTTTATCTGCACATGCAGACCAAGGAGACTTGTTAAATTGGTTAAGTGATATTAAAAACATACCTGAAGAAGTGTTTCTTATACATGGTGAACAAACGGCTTTAGATGCTTTTAGATTGAAAATACAAAGAGAAAACAATTGGAATGTATGTATTCCAAAACTACATGCTATAAAAGAGTTAATGATATAGAAGTTTAACCTAAAAACTAACTCGATGAAAACAACAAAAACACACTTAAAATATGTAGAATGGTTAAGTGCAGAAGATATGCATTTAACGTCAAAACAATGGTTGTCTGAACTTTCATTTTTAAAAGATGAACAACTCTTTTTTGAGGACTTAATACGAAAATATATTTTTGAGCTTATAGCACCAGACCAATTTAAAAAAACAACTAAAATAGTAGAACTGTTGAGTAGTTCAAGAAAAAAAACGGAAGAGTTAATCAAACTCGTTGAAGCTCATGAAAGAGGTTTAGAAGTAATGGTAGATGGAGTTGATGAAGTAGTAGAGGAAGAAGTGTACAAGAATGAACATAGAAGGTTAATAGTAATGTTTAGTGAATTTTTAAAAGAATATAAAAATTTAAAACAAACGCTTTTTACTACCGTAAAAAAGATAGCCAAGTCAGAAAAAAAAGGATTAAATCAATAATAAATAAAAACGGAGTTCAATATTGAACTCCGTTTTTATTTTATAATTTAAGCGATGTAACGCTTTACTACCCATAAAGGGACATGTAAATCATGAGTAAACAACTCTTCTGTAACACTTCCTACTAAAAGAGAAGTAAAGTTGTTATGACCTTTGTCTGCAACAAACAAAATATCAGTTTTGTCTTTTTCAGCAATTGCCCTTATTTTTTCAGGGATGCTATCTTCTCCTGCTGAAGCTTTAATAGTCTCTATATTTAATGCTTTTGTCTTGTTAAGTAGCTTTTCAAATTGTAAATCAACATGTTTTTCTACTTTTTCACGAGCCTTATCTACTTTTATGTAAGGGAAAAATAGCTGAGGAATTTTAAAAACATTTAATGCTTTTAAAATAGACTTTTTCTTATTGTTAATAGATGAAGCTGTATTAAAAGCTTTAAGAGAAGCTGAAGAAAAGTCGGTTGCAACCATTAGGTTTTCTGGATTAAGGTTTGCTTCCTTAGGAATAGAAAGAATATTGCATTTTGCCATTCGTAATAATTTTCCTGAAACAGAACCAGAACCTTTATAGGTGTTTTTATTGCCTAAAATAATTAAGTCAGCATGGTATTTATTGGCAACATAACTAATTAAACTTTCTGTGTAAGCATCGTCAGAAACTAATAATTCGTAATTACAATCACTATCAAAGTGCTTGCTAATACTATTATCTAACTCTTCCTCAATAATGTCTTCAATACTTATGTTTTCTAACTGTTCAGAAAATAAATTACTTATTTCATACTTTTTTACATTATGAATAAAATATACATTTTCTGTTTCATGGTTTTTAGCGAGCATGCTACAGTACTTAATAAGTGTAACATCTAGTTCAGAAAGGTCTAAGGCTACTAGTATATTTTTAATTTTCATAATTTAAGATTTTTGTTTTTTCGAATCTATTAATCTTTTTACAGTTTCCTGGTATTCTTCCTTTTCTTTTTGGTTTAAGCGTTTAAGGTATTCCTTATAATCTTCCCTTAATCCTTTAAAAAGAGAGTAACACATTAATAACAAAAGTAAGGTAAAAGGAAGACCTGTAGCAATAGAAGCTGTTTGGAGAGCTTTTAAACCTCCGCCTAATAATAATACAGCGGCTACAGCACCTTCTGCAAGAGCCCAAAATATTCTTTGACCTACAGGAGCGTCAATTTTACCACCAGAAGTTAAACTGTCAACTACCAAAGAACCAGAATCTGATGAGGTAACAAAGAAACTAGCAATAAGTATAATAGCGATAATATTTAAAGCCATTGAAAATGGGAAGTCTTCTAAAAACACAAAAAGAGCGGTAGCAACATTATCATTCACCCCCTCTGCAATAGTAGGGTCTCCTCCTAAAATTTCATGTAACGAAGTTGCTCCAAAAGCCGTAATCCAAAATAAGGTAATTAATGTAGGAACAATCAATACTCCAAGAATAAATTCTCTAATAGTTCTTCCTTTAGATACACGAGCTATAAACATACCTACGAAAGGAGACCAAGCAATCCACCATCCCCAGTAAAAAATAGTCCATGAGTTTTGCCATTCCGTTCCAGTATAGGCTTCAGCCCATGTAGAAAGGTTAATTAAGTCGTTTGCATAACTACCAGTGTTTTGTACAAATGATTTTAAGATGAAAATAGTAGGACCTAAAATTACTACAGCAAGTAATAAAAGTACAGCGATACGCATATTCATTTCACTTAAAAACTTTACTCCTTTGTCAACTCCTGAAACTACTGAAATGGTGGCTATTAATGTAATTCCGACAATTAGCCATATTTGTAATGAAATACCTGAATCTAAACCAAAAACATGCTCTAAACCAGCAGCAACTTGTTTAACACCTAGTCCAAGAGAAGTTGCTAGTCCAAAAACAGTAGCCAAAACAGCAAAAATATCTATAACATCACCAATTCTACCATAAATTCTATCTCCTAAGAAAGGGTAGAATACAGAGCGAATTGTTAATGGAAGTCCTCTAGAGTATGTAAAATAAGCTAAAGACAAACCAACCAAAGCATAAATTCCCCAAGCATGTAGCCCCCAGTGTAAAAAAGTAACATTCATGGCTTCTTTAGCAGCAGCAGCGGTATTAGGGTCAGCTAGAGGAGGTGAAGATAAATGATAAACAGGTTCAGCAATACTCCAAAAAAGTAACCCAATACCCATACCAGCACTAAAGAGCATAGAAAACCAAGAGGTAGTTGAAAATTCAGGTTTTGCTTTAGCCCCACCAATACGTAAAGTTCCATATTTACTAAAAGCTAAATAAAGCATAAAGGCAACAAAGATGTTAACGGCTAAGATAAATAACCAGCCAGTTTTGTTGGCTATAAAACTCTGCGCTGTATCAAAATATGATTGGGCTCTTTCTTTAAAAAGTAAAGTTAAAGCTACACTTAGTATTATTACTATAGAAGAAGTAAAGAATACAGGACCGTTAACCTCGAGTCCAAAGATTGATTTCCGCTCGTCACTTCTAATTATTTTTTTTGCTTTTTTCATGTGTTAATGTTTTATGCTATTAAAAATAGTATCCGATATTTATGTTAAATCTCATGTCCCAATCAGCATTAGGTGTTCCGTTTGCTAAAGCATTTGTCCATACTGGTCCTAACCAAGGATGATCTTTTCCTGCTGCAAAATCTATATAAGTATAAACATTACCAGCAGTTACTAAGAAACCAAATACATTCATTAAACTGTCTTCAAAATCTACAGCTGCTTTATCCATGTAACCAAAGTCGTTATAAACTTGTATACTAGAAATAGGTTTCCATTTTACAGGGAAGGTATAAGCAGCGCCTAAAGTATATGTTGTTGCTTCTGTTGCAGTAAGGTAAGGAGCTCCATAAGCAGTTAAGGCTATAAGATCGTTATAAGTAGTATTCTTTGTATTGTATTTGTAGGTAGATACTTGTGCTTTAGCATCAAAGTTTTTTGCGTTTAGTTGATAGTGTAAGGCAAAAGCATGATGGCTAGATGTATCTTCAGTATCTAAATTATAAAGACCTCCATATTGTACAGAAAATCCTATTTTATGTTGAATACTTTTGTTACCGAAGTGATAATTTACCTTACCATTTAGTTGGTTTGTTTCCTTGTATCTTAAATCTAGATTCCCATCCCCATCAATGTCTATTGATGCAACATCGTATGAGTATCGGCTATCAGAAACATCAGAGTTGCTTCCAAAATTAAGTTCTTCAGCATTTTTAAAAAAAGCTAAGGCGTATTCCCATTTTTTTCCTTTATGGGTAAACTTTACCCCCATATCATGGTCATCTTCTAGTCCTAGGTAATAATTAATACCAAAAAACCAACTATGAGAATTGTATTGAGTAATACCAAAAGGCACTTGTGTTAATCCTAATTGAATGTTGTCTTTTTCGTTAAAGTCATACCCTAACCAGCCTTGTTTAAGCATGCCACCTCCAAAACTTTGTGAGTAAAAGCGATATTCAGCATTTAGCTTTATTCCTTTGTATTTTGCTTTAGCATTAATTCTAAAGACGTCGAAACCGAAATCGCCTCCACGTTTTTTTTGACCGTCTTTCCAAGAAGATAGGTTGTAGTTAAATCGAAGTGCTCCGCCAATTTTAACCTCAGGCTTTTCTTGTGAAAACATAACTGTAACAAAAGAAAAAGCAACTAAGACTAGGCTTTTTTTTGTGAAATTCATTGTTGATATTAATAAGTGTGAAGAAAGTGTACTCGTAAAAGCACATTTTCAAGTGAAAGGATAAGAGAAAACTCTTTCTAGCTTAAAAAAATGGTAATTATTTTGAAGGAGGAATGAATTTATCTGATTGATTCCTAAAAACTAAAAAGTTAAAACTGAATACTCGTTTATTCTTTTTGTCTTTGAGTTTTTTTATCATAAGACTGCAAAGTTACTGATTAAAATGGGGTTTTCAAAAAAAGAGAGTATTGGAGTGTTAAAATTTTTAACTAAAATAAGAATTAGTGGTTCTCATACTTAATCCTATTTTTAGAATATGATAAAAAAACAAAAGTAGTATTAATACTACTTTTGTTTTTTTTTTTATTGGATTTCAATAATTTTTTTAGGTTTTTGCTTTGTTCCTTCTTTTTTATGAAGGTTTAGTTTTAAAATACCATTTTCGTAACTAGCCTTAATATCTTGATCTGTGTTGATAGATTCAGGTAAGCTTAAAGATCTTTTAAATGAATTGTAACTAAACTCTTTACGTGTAAAGTCTTCTTCTTTTTCTTCAACCTCATGTTTTTTCTCTCCGCAAACGTTAAGTACATTGTTATCAATAGTTATTTCAAAGTCTTTTTTTGAAAATCCTGGAGCGGCAAACTCGATTTCGAAGTTGTCATCCTGTTCCTTAACATTCATAGCGGGCATTAAACTATCTTCTTCAAAGAAGTTAGTGTTAAAAAAATCATCAATGTCTAGAAAGTTTCTTAAACCTCCGTTAGTCCATAAAGGTAACCCTCTTCTTTTTTCGTTAAATTTAATAAGTGACATAATCGTTAATTTTTGTGTTAAACTTAATTTGGACAACTAAATTACGTATCAAATGTTTTTTTAAAATGATAATTGTCAGTTTGTTATGTGTGTTAAGAGGTGGTTTGTTAGTGTAGGATGTGCTTTTTAACTAGGAATAACTAAAAGAGGAATGTTTAAATGAAACCCTATCTGGTTAATTTTTGATTTGAAAAATAAATTTTCAAAAAATGAATGCTTATTATTAATCATTACCAATAAGTTTACGCGTGTTTTTAATTGGAAGTTTTCAATGGCTCCTGTTACACTTTGATTTTTTATGTCATGAAAAAGGAGAGCTATATGCTCAAAAAAAGGTTCTAGCATTTTGCGATTTCGTTCTTGTTCTTCTGATAAATTACTTTCATATCTTACGTTTAAGATATTAACTCTAGAATGATATA
Organism: Tenacibaculum larymnensis; assembly: GCF_028829235.1. Classification (GTDB taxonomy): domain Bacteria; phylum Bacteroidota; class Bacteroidia; order Flavobacteriales; family Flavobacteriaceae; genus Polaribacter; species Polaribacter larymnensis. The sequence goes on from NZ_JAIWJY010000010.1 coordinate 126,429, forward strand.
TAGAAGCAATATTTACTATAGGTTGTATGTGTTTTTCTTGAAAATTAATTTCATAATCTGAAGGGAATAATATTTCATGAGGAGTTTCGAAAGAGAACTCACTAGGGATTGCTAGTACAGGGCATTTAGCGTTTTTTAAAACATGTATTGTGTTAGAACCAAACAAAACCTCCTTGACCCCAGAGGCACCTTTAGTCCCCATAACAATCATATCTATTGTATTATCACTACTAAGCTCATTAACTTCTAAGGGAAGTGTGTTAAATGCTGAAGAGGATAAAAAATGATGTTTAGGGTTATTAAATTGATTTTGAATTCTTTTTAAAACTTCTTTGAGTTTAGTTTCGGATACTTTTTTCATGGTATCAACTAACTTATACTGAGATGAGCTTACAGTTGTATAGTCGTATTGAAAAATAATTGGAGTATATGTGTTTAATAAATGAAAAGTACAGGTTTCGTCCTTAAATAATTGTAAGGAATATACTATGGCATTCCACGCATTTTCTGAAAAATCTGTAGGAATTAATATTTTTTTCATGACATCATTTTTAAGTTATTTTACTAAAAATATATCATAAAATGAATGTAGGCAATGATATATATCAGATTAACTACACTAACAGTTTTTACTGGTGTTTAAATTACATTTTTGTAATACTTGATTGCTCTTAGATCCGTACCGATAAATGGTAATACCTTTAAGTTCATATTCCCAAGCTGTTTTATAAATTTTTGAAATCTCATTAACAGTAGTTTGTTCAGGTAAATTAATAGTTTTAGATACAGCATTATCGGTGTGTTCTTGAAATTTTTTTTGATGTTTTAAATGGTATTGCCAAGGAATATCTAAGCTAGTTTGAAAAATAGCTTTAATTTGTAGAGGAATTGTGTCTGTATTTTGAATACTTCCATTGTTTAAAACTTCATTTTTTAGTTCATTGTTCCAAAGCCCTGATTTTTTCATTTTTTGAATAAATAGCTCGTTTATTTCAATTTGAGTTTGATTATCAAGAATACCAACTCTTTTGTATGCCAAAGCAAATAAAGGTTCAATAGAGTACGATGTATTAGCAATTACAGAAATAGTGCCAGTTGGAGCAATGCTATTACAGGTAGCATTTCTTAAGGGAATGTTGCTAAAAGTACTTTTACTCCAATTAGGGAATACACCTTTTTCTTTCGCTAAATTTTCAGAAGCTTGGTAGCTTTCCTTCTTAATGAAGAGCATAAGTGAATCTGCTAAATTTAATGCTTTTTCTGAAGCATAAGGAATTTCTAGTAAAATTAAGAGTTCAGCCCATCCCATGATGCCTAAGCCAATTTTTCTATTGTTTTTTACAATAGATTCAATTTCAGGGAGTAAATAATAATTAGTTGTAATAACATTGTCTAGAAAACGAATGGCAAGTTGAATGGTTTTTGATAAACTATTCCAATCTAAAGTGTAATAACTATTTTTTTTAATAACCATTTTAGAAAGGTTAATAGAACCTAAATTGCAACTTTCAAAACTTAATAAAGGTACTTCACCGCAGGGGTTAGTAGCTTCTATACGTCCAATAGATGGAGTTGGGTTATGTTTATTTATTGTGTCTAAAAAAATGATTCCAGGGTCTCCTGTTTTCCAAGCTTCTTTTATAATAAGATTCCAAAGAAACTGTGTAGGTACTGTTTTGGTAACTTTGTTTGTTCTAGGGTTAATTAATTCCCAACTTTGATTGTTCTTTAGAGCATGCATAAAAGCATCAGTAACTCCTACTGAAATATTAAAGTTTTCAATTGCTTTTTTTGAAGACTTTGATGTTATGAATTTTTCAATATCAGGATGATTAATATTAAGAATCCCCATATTAGCTCCTCTTCGTTTCCCTCCTTGTTTTACATATTCTGTAGCGGTGTCGTACATTTTTATAAAAGCGATAGGACCTGAAGAGGTTCCATTATTAGAGCTTACTAAATCTTTTTTAGGACGCAGTTTAGAGAAGTTAAAGCCTGTTCCACCACCACTTTGATGGATTAAAGCAGCATTTTTTAAAGTAGTAAAAATACTATCTAAGTTATCTTCAATAGGTAAGACAAAACAGGCACTTAATTGTCCTTGTTTAGTTCCGGCATTCATAAGTGTTGGAGAATTGGGTAGAAACTTTAAGCTTTTTAGAAGATGATAAAATTGCTTTCTGTAAAAAGTACTTTTTTTTTCACAACTTGAAATACATTGTGCTACCCGCATAAACATTTCATCAGGAGTTTCTATTAACTCTCCTTTTTTGTTTCTTAAAAGATAACGACTTTTAAGGATTTGAATAGCATTTTTTGTAAGTGCATCCATGTAAAAGTTTACTTTTAATACTAGGTAGCTAAAGATATTTATTTTATGTAGTATAAAGAATGATAAATATCAGTTCAAATAATAGTGTTTTTCTAGTTTTTTAAGTGTTTAACTTTTGTTTATTCTTCGTGAAGAACAAGAAAAGGAATATTAGTATGGTAACTAATATGTTCTGTTTTAGAATGAAATAGAATTTGTTGGAAATAGTTTAAATTCTTTGCTACCATTGCAATAAGGTTTGTATTTCTGCTCTCAACAAAACACTGTATTCCTTTTTCTACCTTTGTATTGGTTAAATAATGATATGTGTAATTGAAACCATAAAAAAAATCACTTATAAGGTCTTTATGTGTTTTTTGATCTGTATTTAATTGTTCTTCTTTTTGACCGATATGTAAGATTCGTAAGGAAGAGTTGTTGTTCTTTAGAATATCTAAAATAGGCTGTAAAACACTTATTTCATAAGAAATAGCAAAATCTGTTGGAAAGGCAATTTCTTTTAATCCTGAATATGTTGCGTTTTTAGGAATTATTAGCGTAGAACATTTTACTTTAGTAATAACATCGCCTGTATTACTTCCAACAATATATTCTTTTAAAACAGAAGCTCCTTGAGCTCCCATAATTATTAAATCTATTTTTTTTTCTAAAACATGTTTGCGAACAGATTCTACAAAAAAACCGTAGTTGGTAAGTGTATAAAACTTATGGTTTTTATTATGAAATAGCTCTCTGGAAATTCGTTTTAATATTTCTTTTAAGCGTTTTTTTGTTGGTCTTGTATATAATTCCTCTATGTCATTTTGTTTGGATAAAGGTAGGATGTTGTCTTTTTGAAAGTCAAGAATGTTGTTGTTAACATGTAGTATGTAAAAACTACAGTTTCTTTCAGCAAAAAAACTAATTCCGTATTTTAATGCATTCCATGAGTTTTCGGAAAAATCTGTTAGAAATAAGATATTTTTCATTTTAAACCTCTCTTAGCCTAAACAAACCTAAAAGGAAAAATACTCATAGGAAATGATATTGGTCATAACTGTGTAGAGGTTAAAAAGATTTTAAAATATGTTGGAGCTTTTGTAGATCTATAATTTTAATGTTTCGTCCTTCAATTTTAATTATACCTTGTTTTTTAAAGTTTGACATTGCTCTAATTAAGGTTTCGGTAGCGATTCCAGCAACACTGGCTAAGTCGCTTCGAGAAATGTTTATAGGATCTTCTGTTTTGTTGTTTAGTTTTTCAGCAAATTTAAGAATAGTTAAAGCGGTTTTTTTTTGCACAGAGCTATATGCCATTTGTAATAATTGACTTTTCATTCCTTTAAGATCATTTGTTAAAAGTTCCATGAGTTCTAAAGTAACTTTATGATTTTTATTTAGAATATCTTTAAGTTTACTTTTAGTGAGGCCTATTATTTGGGTGTCTTTTATAGCTGTTGCTGTTTCTTGATATGGAATATTATGAGTAAAAGAAGTGTAACCGAATAAGTCATTTTCTTTGTAAAGCGCCATAGTTAGCTCTTTACCTCGTTCATCAAACTTATAAGATTTGACAACCCCTTTTATAACTAAAAAAATTAAGTTTGAATTATCTCCTTCTCTGTAAATAATGTCGTCTTGTTTATAATTAAAGGTAGTGCCATTGTTTTTTAAAAAAAACTTTAAATCATTTAAGTTTTGTATTTCTTCTTTATTACATATTACACCCCCCTTAAGTACTTTTCTTTTGTCTTTTAATATTGCAGCTTTTGCTATACGACTTTCTATTGTGTTTATAAGCTCGTCTTCATTAAAAGGTTTAGTAAGATAGTCGTCAGCTCCCATATTCATGCCCTTTCTTATGTCTTGTCGTTCTGTTTTTGCAGATAAAAAAACAAAAGGAATATATTTAGTATTGCTTTGTTTTGCTAGCTCTTGAAGTACACTATAACCATCTACTTCTGGCATTAAAATATCACAAATAATTATATCAGGAAGTGTTTCAATTGCTTTGTCTATACCAGTTTTTCCGTTAGAAGCTGTAATTACCTCATAGTTTGAGAGCTTTAGTAACTCAGAGGTGTTTTCTCTTAAAATAGCATCATCTTCTATTAGTAAGACTTTTTTCATAGTTTAACAGTGTTAGGTAGTTCTATTGTAAAAATAGTTCCGTTTAGTTCTGTACTATCAAAGTAAATTTTACCATTTAAATTTTCCATATGGTTTTTAACAATATTTAGCCCAATACCAGTTCCTTGAGTTAGTAGAGCATTTTCAGCTCTGAAATAACGGTTAAATATGTTTTTTTGATCTTTAGCAGGAATACCTATGCCGTTATCTTTTACTTTGAATGTGGTTTTGGTATTATCTTGAGTGATACTAATATCTATTTGAGTATTTTCGGAAGAATATTTTATAGCATTATGTACTAAATTAGATAAAGCCAATTCTACAATTTTTTCATCTTGATATAAAGAGAAAGAATCAATGTTTTCTGGGTAATTTATTTTTTGTCCTTCTTTTAAGATCATATTAGCATTGTAAACCACTTCATTTACTATTTTACTTAATTTAAAAGTGCTTGGAGAGTATCTAATTTTACCTTTTTCTAGTTTGTCGATTGTTAAGAAATCATTTAAAATGTTATTGAGGTAGTGTACTTTGTCAGATATAATTTTAATATGTTTATCGCGTTTATCTTGCTGTTCTGTTAATTTGTACTTACTTAATAATATAGCAGATGTTAAAATACCGCTTAATGGAGTTTTGAATTCATGGGAAACTAGTGATAAAAAGCCTGTTTTTAATTCGTTAAGTTCTTTTTCTTTTTTTAGAGCTAACTTAGTTTTCGCTTCAGCTTTAATACGTTTTTTATTTTCTGCTTCTAAAGCAAGAACCATGTTTTTTAATTCATGAGTTCTTTTTGAAACTTTTTCTTCTAAATTTTCATTTAATGATCTAATTTTTTGTTCTTGTTCTTTACGAGTTGAAATATCTATCACCAATGCCATGACATATTTCTCTTCATAAACAGAAAAAGGATTAAGTCCTGCTTCAACAGGAAACACACTACCATTTTTACGAACAGCAAAAATATCCCTGCCCTGACCCATTTGTCTTGATTCTTGTTGCTTCATAAAGTTTTTAACATGGTTCTGGTGCTCTTTATGGTAGTTTTTGGGAATTAAAATGTTAAGAGGTTGTCTTATGAGTTCTTCTTTGTCATAGCCAAACATTTTTTTAGTAGCATCATTTACTTCAACAATGTTTTGATGGCTATCAACTACTATAACACCTTCAGAAATTGAACCCAGAAGAACTTCAAAAATATCTTTACCTTGTTGGAACATTGTAAGTTAAGTTAGCTTTTAAAGGTATTAAATAACTTAAAATTAAAGTAAAAGTCAAGATTCTTTCGAGGTAAGAGTTAGGTGGTTTTGTTTAATATGTAGATTTTTATTTGGCTTGTAAGTTTACTAATGCGGATTAACTGTGAAAACAAAGCGATATAAAAGCAAAAGCTAAACTTTAATAGAAAATAGATATCTCTTTCTAAAAGATTATTTTTTTTGAAATTAACTTAAGTATCTGCTGAAAAAACTTTTGCGTAATTTACTCCTAGTGTCTTCTATTAATTTACTAATTTTTTCTTTAGTAATTCCCTTAATTGTAGATATTTCGTCTAGGTTAAACTTGTATTCAGAAGAAAGTTCAAAGACTGACTGCATGTTTGTTGGTAATTTATGCAGAATCATCTGTATATGTCTTTGGGTTGTAGTTTCATCCAATTCTTTATCAAGCTTATCAATATAGTTTTGTTCTTCATCTTTAACAAAAACATGATTTAATGTATAATTATTTTTATGGTAAGAACTGTCATCAAGTTCATCCATCATTAATAAATCACCTTCAGCGTCAGCACTAAACTTTTCTTCCATCTCATTCCATTCAGGTTTAGAGAAATCGTCAATGTTCTTAAAAAAAAGTTCATCAAATTCTTCTTCTTCAATGGTGTTTTCAAGTAATTGGTCTGCTTTTTTAAATAGCCATAAATAAAAATTATCTGCTTTTTTTACTTCATTAATGTTTTCATAGACTTCTACAAATAACTGGTCGATAAAATCATTAGCATTGTATTTGTTTTTAGGAAAGTGTCCCTTGCTAATCGCAGCAACTAGTCTTTGATTAACATACTTTTTAATACTTGGTAAAATTTTTAGTATTAATGTGTTGAAAGTTTCTTTATCTCCTTCTTCTTTTGACTTAATAAGGAGAGGAAATGCTTGTGCTACAAAGATGTGAAACTCTCGTTGCTGATAATTTATTTTAGTATTTTTCATCTGCTTTGTCAATTAGTTTAATTTTACTTTATTGGTCAGACCCTAATATTCTCTTATATTCTTCGTAGGCTTCTTTTGATATTTCACCTTTTGCAAAACGCTTTTTTAAAATATTTAACGGATTATCTTTTTTTGTTTTCTGAGTGCTATATGATACTATGAAAAGTCCTATAATGAAAATAATCCATATGAACCACCATATAACATGTATGTCAAAGGTGTATTTATAATGAAGCATGATTGTTATTTTAAAGTTTACTATTTTTTATTCATCCATAACCTCTTTGGAGTTCATCTTTTTCATGCAAGATTGTATACATTCATAATTAATCATTCCCCTTTGATGCATCATTTGTAACATTTTATCTACTTGAGTGCTATCATTCATTATTTGATGCATCATATTTTTATTTCCGTGCATATTATTCATCATCACTCCTTTATTCATCATCATTTGCATAGCGTGCTCATTATTATGTGCTGTTTCCATAAACTCAGTCATATAGTCATGATTTTCTGTAATAGCTTTGAATATTTCAGATTTTGTTTCATGCTCTTTAAGTAGCTTTTCTACATCAGGTTTAGAGTTACAACTAACTAATATTTGTATTCCTAGAGCGAGTAAAAGAATTATTGATTTTTTCATGATATTAAAAATTCATTAATAATTATTTTATACTGTAAATCAGTAAAAGAAGGATGTTGAAAAGTAAAAAGAATTTTAGTTGTTTGAAATGATATATATCAGACTAATAAAATTGGGAAAAAGGGATTAAGTTTACTAAAAATAGTGGTTTAATTGATGGTTGTCATTTTTTATATTTTTAAAATTCAATATATTAGTATGTTAAATGTCATATGTAAATGAAGATCCCAATGGAAAGAAAAAATTTATATGGCTATATCATAAATAGTATTATGGTTATAGCTTTAGGTGTTGTTTATTTAATAAATTTTACTACTGATAATGGTTTTTGGAATTGGGTTTCATTAGGGTTGATAGTTGTTATTTTGGGAATGTTAACAACAGTTTTTTTTATTTTAAAAGAGCAACTAAAAGCCAAAAAAAAATCGGAAGAAGAACTTTTAAAAAGTCAAAAACTATTACACTCAATAATTGACAATACAACAAATGCTATATCAGTAAAAAAGATAAATGGCGAGTATATGCTGGTGAATAAGAAGTATCAGTCAATTTTTGAAGTATATGATAAAGATTTAATAGGAAAAACGGACCACGACATTTTACCAAAAGAATTAGCAGATAGGTATCTTGACGCTGACCTGGAGGCTTTGAAGCTGGGAAAAGAAATTCAAATGGAGGAGGAGATTGAGCAGTCAGACGGAAAGCATACATATTTATCAGTAAAATTTCCTTTGTTTGATATTTCTAATAGGGTATATGCTATTGGAAGTATCTCTACAGATATTACAGAAAGAAAGACAATTATGGAATCGCAAAAGGAGGCGGATACTTTTTTCAATATTTCTACAGATAGCTTAGTTATAGCATCTAATGAGAAGTTTTTAAAAGTTAATTCTTCTTTAAGTAATCTTTTAGGGTATACAGCTGAAGAACTTTTGAATACTCCGTTTGCTACCTATATTTTTCCTGAAGATCTTGAAAAGACTGAAAAGGCAATTAAAAAGTTAGAAGAAGGCGCGAACTTAGTAAGTTTTAATAATAGATGGATTTGCAAGGATAAAAGTATTAAATGGTTGTCTTGGAATGCCACTTCAGATACAAGCACAGGAACCTTGTATGCTGTAGCTAGAGATATTACTAAAGATTTATTACTTCAAGAAGAGAGTGAAAAAAGAATTAATGAGTTGTATGAGAATCAGCAAAAGTTGAATATGATTATAGAAAACATTAGTGATGGTGTGTTAGTTGCCAATACTGATAAGCAGGTTATATTGGCTAACGAGGTTGCTAATGAGCTTTTTGGTATAGAAGATGATTCAAAAATATCTGTTGACTTTTCGGATCATTTTAAAGTGCTAAACTCATATGATGGAAAGGTTTTTCCTGTTCAAAGCCTACCAGCTGAACTAGCCTTAGAAGGTAAAATAACTAACGATATTGATGTGTTATTAATGAACAAAGAAACGAATGAAGTTAGAAGGGTTTTGTTGAGTGGAAGACCTATAATTGATAATGAAAATTATATTGCCGCTGTGGTTGTAACGATTAAAGATATAAGTAGGTATAAAAGGTTAGAAGCGGAGTTAAAAAGAAAAGACCAAGAATCAAGAAGGAAAATTGGTTTTAAAAAAGATGATTCAAAAAAGAAAGAATAATATTGCTTGAAGGGGGCAGAACAAGTTATTTATTCTTTTCGGCTTTTTTCTTTTGTCTTTCTAATTTTCTAAAATATCCTCTTGTTAAAAAGTTGTGCTTAAAAGCTTCCATATTTTCATTAAATTTTTCTGTTCCTTCGTTTATATTTTGAAGTGTGGATTTTAAACTGTTAACCAAAGAGGTGTCTTTAGTGATGTAGTTAAAAGCTCCTTTACTTGAGTTAAAATCATCAACCAAAACATTAATATTTTCTACAAGGCTATCAATTTTTACACTTGATGCATCAATGTTATTTAAGATAGATTTTAATTTTTTACCTGAAATAGAATCATTAATTAACACCCCTAAAACGGTGTCGTCGTCTGTTTTTAACGAAGTTATAACTTGGTTTAATTCATTAATTGTACTAGATGCTTGGTAACTTATTTTCTTTAAGTTGCTAACAGACTGTTTCATGTCTTTTGCCATAATGGTATCGTTCAGTAAAACTCCTAAAGTACCTTTACCTTCTAATAGTTTGTCGGTTATTTTTAAGAGATCGGCAGTAAGTATTGCTGCATTTTTATTGGTAACACTTAAGGTGTTTAAAATATCATCTGTTCCAATTTTGTTATAAGACCTAATGACATCTCCATTTTTAATTAAAGCTTCTGTTTTTTTTCCTGGAACGATATTTACAATCATATTCCCAACTAACCCGTCAGAACCTATAGTTGCAACAGCATTTTTCTTTATATGAATGGCTATTTTTTTATCAATTACCATATTTACTTTTATGGTAGAATCATTAATCATAGTTATGTCTTTTACAGTCCCTATGTTTATTCCTGAGTAACGAACATTATTTCCGTTTTGTAATCCATTAACATTTTGAAAGTAAGCACTAATAGTAAAGTTTTCTTGAAACATACTTTGACGTTGCCCGATGAGGTATATAGCAAAAACAAAAAGAATTGTACCTATAGATACAAATAATCCTAATCTAAATTTTTGTGAGTTTGTTGTTTTCATAATTTTTATTTAAAAAAAGCTTTAATCTTAGGATCTTCAGAGTTAGATAATTCTTTAAATGTTCCTGTAGCATAATCAATACCGTCAATAAGTAAGATCATTCTATCTGAAATAACACGTGCACAATCTACATCGTGGGTAATAATTAGCGATGATGTGTTGTATTTCTTTTGAATATCTTGCATTAAGATAATAATTTCTTTCGCAGTAATAGGGTCCAGTCCACTTGTAGGTTCGTCATATAAAATAATTTTTGGCTGTAGAATAAGGGTTCGTGCTAAAGCAATTCGTCGTTTCATACCTCCAGACAATTCAGAAGGCATCATGTCTATTGTGTGGACTAATCCAACATTTTTTAAAGCTTCAACAACCAGTTTTTCTGTGTTAATTAATTTTTTATTCTTTCTTGTACGACCTCGCAATGGAAATTCTAAATTTTCACGGACAGTCATAGAGTCATATAGTGCGCTACCTTGAAATAGAAAACCTATGTCGGTTCGTAAAATATCTAAAGCCTCTTGGTCTAGTTTGGTTATATCGTGATGCATCACTGAAATAATCCCTTCATCAGCTTCCATTAAACCTACTAAACATTTAATCATAACCGATTTTCCAGACCCTGATTTTCCCATGACTACTAAATTTTCACCTTCATAAAGGCTCATGTTAAATCCATTAAGCACATGGTTGTCTCCAAAAGCTTTGTATAAGTCTTTAATTTCTAGAACTACTTTTTTGTTAAGGGTATTTGTCATAATTCAAAAAAGATATCAGTTACAAAAACGGCTATAAAATCAATAATAAAAAGTAATAAAGAAGCAGTTACAACAGCTGTGTTTGTAGCTTTACCAACACCAGCAGTTCCTTTTTTACAGTTATACCCCTTAAAGCAACCAATAATTCCTATTGCAGCTCCAAAGAAAAAGGACTTTATTGTAGCTGGAACTACGTCTCCAAACTTTATAGCATCAAATACTTGATTAAAATACAAAATAAAAGAGACATCTCCTTTTGTGCTTTCAACTAAAAAAGACCCAAGCAAAGCAACAGTATCAGCTATAATTACTAGTAAAGGGAGCATGAGAGTAACGGCTAAAACTCGGGTAACTACTAGATATTTAAAAGGATTTATGCCAGAAACTTCCATAGCATCTATTTGTTCGGTAACACGCATAGAACCTAATTCGGCGCTAATACCAGAACCTATTTTACCTGCACATACTAAAGCAGTGATTATAGGGCCTATTTCTCTTATAATTGAAATACCAACCATAGAAGGCATCCAAGATACAGCACCAAACTCCATTAAAGTTGGGCGAGTTTGCAAAGTAAGAACTAAACCTATTATAAAACCAGTAATACTAACTAATAGTAACGAACGATAACCTATTTGATAACATTGCAGCATTAGCTCCTTTAACTCAAAAGGTCGTTTAAAAGCTTCTTTAAAGAAACGAGCTGTAAAAAAAACTAATTCCCCAATTTCTATAAAAAATGACTTTAGCTGCTTAGTTAAGATATCAAAGCGTAGCATAAGTTAAGTTTAATGTTATTATTAAATATATATTGATCAAAAGGTGTTTAAAATGATAAAAATCATATTAAGAAACTGATAGATATCATTTCAAATAAAATATTTTGATTATAAATTTAAGTATAAATTTTAAGTAAATGTGTTATGAGTATAGGGTTAGTTCTTTCAGGTGGAGGTAGTAGAGGTATTGCTCATGTTGGAGCGATAAAAGCTTTAGAAGAGTTTGGGCTTTTTCCAACACATATTTCAGGGTCTAGTGTAGGAGCTGTAGTCGGCTCATTATATGCTTATGGTTATGACTGGAAAGATATGTTAGAGTTTTTTAAAAGTGTTCAAATATTAGATATTAAAAAATATGCATATAGAAAGCCTGGGCTTATTGATACTGAAAAGTTTTATAAACAGTTTAATGCTTATTTAAAGGAAGATAATTTTAACCATCTTGAAAAATCATTAGTAATTACAGCAACAGATATTTTAAAAGGAATTCTAAAAACATTTAACGCAGGAGAGCTTATAAGACCTGTATTGGCATCTGCAGCTTTTCCTGGTGTTTTTGCTCCCGTAAAAATTAACAATTCTTATTATATAGATGGAGGAACACTTAATAATTTTCCAGTAGGGTTATTAAAACCGCAATGCGATATAATAATAGGGAGTTATGTAAATGGTTTCAGTCCTGTAACCATTAAAGAATTAAAATATTCTCATAACGTTATGAAGCGTGCTTTTAGACTTAAATATTTTAAGGATGATTATGCAAAATTTAATGATTGTACTCTGGTAATTTCATCAAAAAAAATAAGTAAGTATGGTATTTTTGATAAAAAACATCTTGATGAAATTTTCACTATTGGTTATGATAAAGCGAGAGAGGTGCTTACCAATCAATTTATACTTAAACAAGCGGCAAGTTTAAAGAAAGCTATAAATTGATAATTATCATTTAACAAAGTTACTAGAGAACTTATCTTTATTAAATAACAACGATAAGTATAAAGGTCAACAACAAAGCATGTCTAAGATATTAAAAATTACTTTTACCCTTGCATTCATGATTACCTTAAAGGTTTGTCTTTTAAGAGATGAAAACACTATTTCAAAGGGAAAAGCAATTGATGATAAAGCTATAGCTCAATCTACATTACCAATTATGGTTAAAGTTTGTAACAACATTATTGTAGAAAATTATTTTGAGTATATAGATTCTATTGTCAAAAAGTATGATTCATTAGTTCCTTATACGTTGACAGAGCATCTCTTAGTTAGGTCAAACCCTTGGGTTATAGATACACTTCAAAATACTGATTATTATAGGATGAAAGCTATGGATTCTTTTGTTTTTAGTCAGAAAAAAATGATTGTCTTGCCTATGGGATCATTAATAGTAATCCCTGATTCTACGGCAGCAAAAAAGGTGCTTAATTCTTTTCAAAAGACAAGTATAGATATTAATATTCCTGAATTTAAACTTAGAATATATGAAGATTCTCTAAAGTTATATGACTTTCCTATAAGAGTAGGAAGAAATGAAAAAAAATACTTAAAAATGTCTGACAGGATAGAGGATTTAAAAACGAAGACAGGTAAAGGTTTTATTGTGAATTATGTTCGAAAACCACGTTATGTAAATCCAGTTAATAATCATGAGTATTTTACTACTAAAAGAGATGATGATAAAAGAACTGAGCTACCTCAAATTCCTTTTATTGAAACAGAAATAAATGGTATACGTAATGGGCAAATGATACATCCAACAACAAACCCTATAACTTTAGGAAAAGCGTATTCTCATGGTTGTATTGGAACAAGGGAGGCAGATGCTTGGGTTATTTATTATTATGCGCCAATTGGTACAAAAATAAAGATAAGATACGATTTGGAAATCTTAGATAAAGACAGGCAAAAAAAATATTTAAATAATATTTATAAGAAATAAGGTTCTTATTTAAAAACTTTGTAGCTGAGTTCGTTTTCTGTTGCTTTTTTATTATTCCAACAATTTAGATTGTAAATAGTAGTGCTAGCAATATTGGTTATTGCTTCATTGGTTAAAAAGGCATGGTGGCCAGTAATAAGTACATTTGGCATAGCTATTAATTTTACTAAAAGTTTATCCTCATGAGCTTTTTGAGAGTCATTACTAAAAAAAACACCTTTTTCTTTTTCGTATACATCAATGCCTAAAGCTCCAATTTTTCCGTTTTCTAATCCTACTATTATATGTTCTGTATTAATAACGGCACCTCTGGCTGTGTTGATAATAATAACACCTTTTTTCATTTCAAAAATCAAGTCACTGTTAATTAGATGATAGGTTTCTTTAGTTAAAGGTGTGTGTAAAGAAATAACATCAGCCTTTTTGCATAAAGTTTTTAAAGATACATATTGTAACTGATAAGTATCAACAAGCTCTTTATTCTCTTTAATATCGTGTCCTAATAATTTACATCCAAAACCATGCATAATTTTACACATAATAGAGCCTATTTTTCCCGTTCCAACAATACCAATTGTCTTGTTGTTTAAATCAAAACCAATAAGGTTCTCTTGAGCAAAGTTAAAATTACTTATACGCTTGTTAGACTCAATCAACTTTCTATCTAAAGCTAGCAAAAGTGCAGTAGCGTGTTCAGCAATAGCATAAGGAGAATAAGCAGGTACATTAGCTACCTTAATATTGAGGTTGGAGGCAGTTTTTAGATCTACATTGTCGTATCCTGCCGATCTTAAAGTTATATACTTAATTCCTAAGCTATCCAATTTTGTTATGATAGCGGAGTCAGCTTCATCTGCTGCAAATATAGATACGGCATCATATCCTTTAGCTAATGTCACTGTTTTTAATGATAAAGCTTCTTTTAAGAATGTTAGTTGAAGCTTCTCTTTATTAGCTTTTTTTAAGTGAGGTATTTCAAAACTTTTGGAACTATATACAAGTACTTTCATGATAAAAATAATTAGTTGAGTTTAATCTAAAATATTGATTAATAGGTTTGTTTTCAATGATATTTGTCATTTTTAAATAGTGAGTTTAATATAAAGTCTTGAGTTTTTATTGATAGTGAAAGAATAGAAACTTTTATAAAAAAAACTTAAACATTAGCAAAAAAGAGTACTATAATTAAAATAAGAAGTCCTATTAAAAAACTACTATAGGCTAGTTCTAAATAAAAATAACCACGTTTCATTTCTTTTTCTAATAAAAACATGGTTCGAACTTGATTGCCTATTTGTAATTCTTGACTATTTAAAACTTTGTTGTAAGCTTTTTCATACTCTTCCAAAGTTTTACCGCTAGACATACCAATCATAAAAAGGTTTTCTTCTCTTTTCTTGTACTTAGAAACAACATCTCTTTTAAACCTCTTGTAAAAGGCTAAACTATTAGGTTTAGAAGCTAATATGGAGAATATTAAAGAAGTAAACGATGTTATAATTAGAATAACGGCAATTTTAATACCGAAGTGAATTTCGGTAATATAATTAAAGAAAATAACAGATGCTGAAAGTATTGTAGCGTTTACTTTTAGCATAATTGCTGCTTTTCTATCAATTAAGTTTAGAGTGCTGAGGTAGAATTTATTTTGATTTCTTTGATAAGTAGCGAAAGATTTCCTAGGCTCTTTTTTTGTAGCAAATAAGCCTATACTTTCTTTAAGTTCGGTTTCTTTAGTAGTCATCTCTATAAAGTTTGTGCGATAAAGATTTACTGAGAGTGCTATAACTAATGAAGAGTTGTAAGTGTTAGTTTTGTTTCATTCTGTCTGTTTGTTGTTGATTAATTCAACACGTTGGTTATACTGTAAAATTAAATCGCTAGTAAATTGATAATTTATTCTTAGAAAAAATCTTTTCGAGGAGTGACTTAAAGATACGAAAAAAATATGTGTTTTTATTTTTTTGGTGTTGAAAATGAGTTGTCTGTAGTTTTTGGTTTGGTGAATGATTGAAAAAAAAGATGAATTAAAAATTAATAGAATCCTTTTTTTAAGTAATTAGTAAAAACAAAAAAGCACCAACTAAATGTTGATGCTTTAAAGGTGGTCCCACATGGGCTCGAATTATTTGTTTGTGGTTGTGTGTGGAAATTCAAAAACTCAATAAAACATAGGTTTAGTAGGGAGTTGTTATGTGTTGTTGTTTTGTGTAAATACAGTTAAAAATAGTTTTTCTTTCCCGTTATCTTTCCCTTTTTGTTATATTTGGGAAAAATTGTAATTATGTATTTTTATCTTAAACAACCCAAGTCAGACAAAGCTACAGTAATTGATTTAATTTATCATTTAAAAGCTGAAAAGAAAAACTTCAAATACAGTACAGGACAAAAAATAATTCCTGCGGATTGGGATTTTTCTGCCAGATACCCAAAATTAAAACGTGGAGCATCTGGAAAAAAGAATAAACAAATAGCTCTTGTTTTGGATAATTATAGGAAACATTTAGAAGATACTATTTCTGATTTTAAAATTCAAAACCGACATTTAACAAGAGAAGATTTAAAACTAATTTTTGAGAAAAAATTTAATGCAAATTATAAGGATGATAAGATACCTTTTAATGTCAAAGATGCTATTGAAGTATTTATTGAAAATAAGAAAAAAGGAGGTGGAGTGTCGGATAATTGGAAGAAGAAATACACCAATTTAAAGAATAAGATAACCTTATTCGATGTTTATAAAAAAAGGCAAACAGTTTTTACAGATTTAAACGAAAATTGGTTAGATGCTTATTGCGGTTTTTTACGTGATTTCCCGAACTTGGTAGACAAGAAAAAAGCTAAAGAAATAAAGTCTATAGTTCCAAAAGTAGGTCAATCAGACAATACATTATATAGGCATGTTAATTTATTATTCACATTTTTAAAATGGGTAAGAAAAAATTATAAAATTGAAATTCAGGAGTTAACAAATCCAGTTGATGAATACGATACTGATGATGTTCATTTGACAGACGAAGAAATAAAGAAAATAGAAAAGGTTTATTTAGGAAGTGAAGTTTTGCAGAGAGCTAGAGATATTTTTTTGATAGGAGTATATTCAGGACAACGCTTTTCGGATTATTCTGTTTTTGAAAAAGAAGATATTGTACAAACTAAAAAAGGAGAAATAATAATCAAAAGGGCAGATAAAACAGAAAAAGAAAGTTTTATTCCCTTGCATAATAAGTTAAGAGTATTGTTGGATAGGTTTGATTGGAAGATACCTAAAATGTCTACACAAAAATTTAATCCATACATTAAGGAAGTATGTATGAGGGCTAAAATTAATAATATAGTAAAGAAAACTACCCATAGGGGAAATAAGAAAGAAGTAGAATATCAGGAAAAATGGAAAATGGTAGTCAGTCATACAGCAAGAAGAACGTTTATAACATTGTCTTCAGAAAAAGGAATGCCTGACCACATCATTATGAAGATTACAGGGATAAGAAATACAGAAACTTTAGCTAAGTATAAAAAAACAAGTCAAGATTCTGTATTTGATTACATGAATACTACTTGGGGTTAAAACGTTCTTTTAATTACCTTAAAAATTTGATATACCTCATTAAGGCCTAACTCAAAATCTGAATACTCGGGACTTTTATTTCTACTATGGCAAATAATCGTCCCGTTTTCTTTATCCAGTCCGATAATATCCTTGTGAAAAACATTGTGCTTAGAAAGAATTATCCACCCGTATAAAGTAGGGTTAAATCCATTCATCCAATGATGGCGTCCAAGCTCTCTACCCAATACCAAAGCTCTGTTAGGCGTATCATTAATTCCTCCCCCGTTCATACTATCATTTTTAGTTCTAAATGCTTCGTAATTACCACGACCGTACTTCTCTACATTAAAAGTCACTTCCTCCCACTCATAAATCACATTTGCATCATCTAGTGTTTCTAAAAAAGAAGAATAGGCATCAAAAGGAATCAATCGTGTAGTTACGTTAAAACTACCATCAGGTTTTTCCACAAAAACATTCCCATTCGCATTGACCATAATATCCTTGTTCACAAGCTCTCCCTCTCCCGTAAGTAAATACATATAGTTAATCTCTTTATATCTATTAGTAATCGCTTTGGCAAGTTTTGGACTTATTTTACTCCTCCCATTTCTTACATAATAGATACGAGAATTACTATTGTCTCCAATCTCAACCGATAAGCGGTTAGCTTTGATACCTAAATGGTCTAATAACTCCTGTAAAATTTCCGAACTGGTTTTCAACATCTTATCAATTTCTTTAAATTATTTTATCCACAATTTATTCTAAAAGTTGACAATTGATTTTATTTTTGCATCATAATTGTCCACGAATATAGCAATTAACGATAGATTATTGGTGTTTGTGAGCAGAAAATAAAAAATAGCAAAAATTTAAAAATTGAATATGACCCAAGCAGACTTATTAAAAGTAAACCTTAAAGCCTTAACCATTTTTAATGCCAATGATACCATGCTTACTGTAGATGGTTGCGCAAAATATTTAAAAGTACATCCTAACACGGTTAAAAACCGCATCCATAAAAACACCATTCAAGCAATCTTTCAAGACGGTAAATACTATATCCCAAAAATTCAATTTTTAGAAAAGATAGTAGAGAGCTTTGAACAATAACCATGAAAAAGAAAACGCAAAAAGCGCAAAAACACTACAGCGATAAGTAAGCACTTATTGTAAGTAGCTCACAACATTCAGGTTGTGGGTTACTTAAAAAAAAGCTTTAAAGACACAAAAAAGAGTAAACCATTTATTTTATTATGAATTACTCTTTTTATTAAAGTTTAATGATTAGTTTTTTATAACACTAATGTAGTGTTATAAACATCTTTATCGCATATGCAATTTATGAAAAAAATATTGATTTACAGTATATTGTAACAATAGGCTAAAAAGTTTAGTGATTAGCTCCTTTACTAACCACCAAACTTATATTCACAACATAAAACTTAGTATTATAAAAATATTGTGCAATGTTAAAAGCACTTACTAAGTATTAGAAAAACAAAGGTACAAAAAAAGGTTAGTGACAGCTAACCGTTTAAAAAATTGCTATGAAAAAGAAAAAAATTCTGCAAGGACGCAGAACCTTTTAAGAACCTCAAAGATATGAAAAAAAGTAATGTATCGCTAACAGCGATAGGATTGTACAATCAAAAAGTACATAAGTATTTACAAAATACAACGTTGGATGCCATTACCCAACTAGCCATCAAGCTATTTAAAGACAATGCACAACGCAATAAGCTAAACAATGCGCAATACAACAAATCCGTAGAGGAGTTTAATACCCAACACGGGTATTTGCTTTTAAAAAAGGGAAAAGACTATGAAAAAGCAACAAGCAAACACTATAATTATATCAACTATCCTTTTTTAGATAGAAGCGCAATGAAAAGCACGATGGATAACTACCGTCAATATGTACATAGCTATAATCAGCAAGCTGTAGAATATAACAAAGCCATAGCTGAGTATAACAAAATGGTCATAACTCCTAGTACTCCAACACTAGTTCAACAAGTCGCAGACTTTACAAAAAAATACCGTAGTGAATTTACAAGTACCTACAACAAGGCTGTAGTCAAATTCAATGCGCAAAAAAACGCAAACTATATCGCAAAAAAGCGCAAACCAACCATCAAGTACTCTACAGAGCTTTTATTTTTATGTTTTGGTAGGCTTTTACATCGCCCAGTTAAAACAACGCAATTCATATCTCTTAGAAATGAATCGTCCAACCAGTGTATTAAAAAATGCCTTACCAAAGCTAACCATAGACCATCGTAAATTAGCGACACATACCATCGCAGAGATACCAAGCTCGCTATTTGCAAAAAGACAGCGCAAAACCACATCAAACGACTTAGAGAAGCCAACATCTTAATCAACTATACATATACCAATCAATACAAACCCATAACCGTTAATTTCCATCCTGAAATTCTAACAATTTTAGACGGAAATCCACCAAAACCCAAAAGAATTGAAAACCAATTTTTTAAACAGGAGAACTGGAAAGAATTACCAGATAATAATGATACTACTAGAACCTTTTTATTAAAAGAAAAAGAAATAAAAGACTGTGTACATAACATAGGATTTCAAAAGGAAGAATTTACCTGTCCTGCGGACGGCTTCTACAAGAACACCACAGTGATAAGTAAGAAAACAACAATTCGCCCGTGCCAAACTTCCGAAGCAGTCAAATCCTTGTTGCCTGATTTTTTAAAACAAGAAAAAACAAGTCAAGGCACAAACAGCCCGCTTACGCATAATTTTTTAGTTCGATTGCAAGACGATAGAGAACTAGCGCAAGAACTCGCAGACGGTGTGTATGATAATTACAAAGGATTGCGTTATGACTATTTGCAAAAAATAGAACTCTACGCCAATGTAACTACTGAAGAATTTAAGACAATTTTACTACAAGATTGTATCAAAACATCTGCAAAATTGTGGAAACAACACAATGTCTATGTAGGCGAAAGGAAAAAAGCCATCAATTACCTAAACAACGAACTATTTACAAACATCACTCAAAAGACAACCCTAATTCAAAAACTCAAAGAATACCGTTGGAAACTAGAGTTTGCTCGCAAGTGGTTTATCAAATCACAAGTAACCGCATTGTACCCCTCGTTGTATTTTGATAAAACACGTACCCAAACCCATGAAATAGGCTTTTTTGGTTTACACAAAGTTTGGAAAACCCATGTAAAGTATCAGGAAAAAAAGGCAATAGAAAAAGCGCAACGACAAACGCAACAAAACGCAAGAAAGCGCAAAGCGACCTATCAAAAGAAAATTACAACAGCCATCAAGAAATATGAAAAAGGCAATTATACGGCAAAACAGCTATATACCTATGTGCAAACCAACCTACCACATAGCTATCTGTCAGCATTGCTCTCTAAGACACACTCTATATAAAACTAAAACACTTAATTAAAAATATGTTATCAATGGATTTTAGAATGACTCATAAATTAACTAATACAAATTATTTTTTTTCTATATAGAAATATGATCTTCTGTTTAGTTGGTGTTCTTTTTCGGTACACTTATTTTGTTTTAAGTCGTTACAATTGTTTAACAACTGTTCTTCGCCATAACCAATAGCACTTTTTATTCTTTTAGAAGAAATACCTCTTAATAATATATAGTCTCTAGTGGACTTGGCTCTTTTGTCTGATAATAATTTGTTATATGCTTTCGAACCTCTGCTGTCGGTATGAGATTCAATTATTATGTTGATATTAGGATTGTCTTTTAAGACAGAAACAATATGTTCTAACTCGTATTCGGCATCTTCACGAATATTATATAGATCAAAATCGAAGTAAATAGGTTTTATAATGATTTGATCATCTACTATTAAAGATTCAAGCTGGATGTTCTCAGTAATTAACCTTTTGTTGACATCAAGTGTTTTTGTGTTTTTTTGAGAATTTCGATAATCTTTTTTTGAAACAACGACTACAAAACTCTTTTCGCAATCTATTTTTTCAAATAAATAACTACCATCTTTCTTGGTTGTTTTAGTCAAAATGGGTTCTCCTTGTTTGTTTATAAGCTGAACGGTAGCATTGGGAATAGGGTTACCTGTTCTTGAGTCTGATATAACTCCTTTAATATTTTGTTTACAATCGTATATTTTAAAACTATAAATATCATCATCTCCCTTACCTTCTTTTCTGTTGGAAGAAAAGTAACCTTGAGTATGTTTGTCGTTAATAATGAAAGCAAAATCATCAAAAGAACCATTTACAGGGCTTCCTAAATTTACTGGTTTTGTATAAGAGTTACTAGTGATTTTTGCCTCAAAAACATCTAAACCTCCTAAGCCAATATGTCCATCAGAAGAAAAATACAGAACATTATCATTTCCTATAAAAGGAAACATTTCTTTACTTTCTGTATTAATAGGCTTACCAAGGTTTTCAGGTTTTCCATAGGTGTCGTTTTCTAAAATTGCTATTTTATAAATATCAGTATCTCCGTAGCCATTTGGCATATCAGAAACAAAATAAAGTGTTTTTTCGTCAGGGCTAAGGGCAGGATGTCCGCAAGAAAAACTATTACTATTAAAAGGCAGTTCTTTTATATCTTCCCAAATTTTTCCTCTTTTAGTAGCTTTATAAATTTTAAGATGAGAGATATTATTTTCATCCCCTATTAATCGCTTGCCATCAAAGTTATCTCTGGTAAAATAAGCTGTTTTTCCATCTTTAGAAATAACAATGTTTGATTCGTGATACTTAGAGCTTAACTCTTCAAGAATGATAGGTTTACCTACATCCAAAAATTTAATAGAATCGTTACTTTGTTTTGCTTTATAAATGTTTAAATATGGTTGATTATTCCATCGATAGAGTTTTTTGTCTTTTTCTGTTTTGGGTTGGGTAGAAGAAAAGTATAAACGATCATTATGAATATGCCCACCAAAGTCTGAATAAGAAGTGTTACTAGACAGGTTGTGGATGTTTATATATGTCTTTTCTCGATTAGAGTATTCAACAAAATAATTAGTGTTTTCTTCTAACGCCTTCACACGACTATCGTTTTTATTTAATTTTAATAGCCACTTGTCAGATTCTTTTATTTTACCATTAGTTTTTAAAACTTGGGCATATCTAAATATATGCTTGGGTTTAGCAGAGTTTTCGTATAATTTCATTAATTCTTGATAGTTTTTTTCTGCCATAACATATTTAAAGTTAAAGTAATAAGAGTCTCCTAATCTACTTAATACAGTATAAGAATTATTTCCTTTGTTGTATATGGATTGATATAATTCAGCAGATTTTTTGTAAGAAAACTCTTCAAAATATCTGTTAGCAGCATACTTTCGTTGGCTGTTAATGGTGGTTGGTATAAATACTATTATAAGTAAAAAATGTATTGCTTTTTTCATTTCATTTTATAATTTAAAAGAATCTAGGAGATTTCATTGCTAGTTCTTTGAATATTTCCCATTTAATCATTAGTTCATAGGTTCCAGAATTGTAGTTACTGTAATTAGAGGTAGTGAGGTCGTAAGCTAATCCTATATGTAAATTTCTAGAAGCTTGAAGTCCTATCAGAGCACTAATAGAATCATCCCACCTCCAAGCTATACCTGCTGTAAATTTTTCATTGAAAAGAAAATTAGCCGATACATCTAAGGATAAAGGTGCGCCATTTACAATTTTTGTTAAAAATGCGGGTTTAAACTTAATATTTTCGTTTAAATTAAATACATACCCACCAATTAAAAATAAGTGCATTCGTTCTTTTGCGATATCACCTCCATTATTAGAGTCATCATAATGATCTGTGTTAATGAAGTTAGGAATAGCTGCTCCCAAATACCAGTTAGAAGTGTAGTAATAAATACCGGCTCCAATAGTTGGTAAAAACCTGTTAATGTTTCCAGTTAAACTTTTATCGTCTCTATCTTTAACAAGGCCTTTGTTCCAATCAACATATAAATGTCTTGCTCCAAGTTTCAACCCAAAAGCCAAATTTCCTTCATCACTGGTACGAACTGTATAAGAAGCATTGATATCCAGAAAAACCTCATTGGCAGGGCCTATTCTATCATTAGTAAGGTTAATACCTAGCCCAACACCGCTAAAGCCTAGAGGAGTATCGAAACTTAGCGTTTGAGTGTCTGGGGCACCTTCAATACCAACCCATTGAGTTCTTGCAAGAGCATTTATTATAGTATGTCCGCTTGATCCAGCATATGCTGGGTTCACACTCATAGTGTTATACATATATTGAGTATATTGAGGATCTTGTTGAGCATTTACATTTATTAATATTTGTATTAAGAATATTAATGTGTATAAGTGTTTTAATTTCATATTATTTTTTTTATCTATTAATGTATAACCAGCCTACTTTTGGTTTTGATCCATCACCTAAATCGATAACATAAAAATAGGTGCCTGAAGGTAATTTTTCATCAACATTAATTGTTGTTCTTCCATTAGAAGTTCCGTTAAAAACAACGTCTTTATTGTTATAGCCAGAAGCTTTGTATACAGTGTTACCCCATCTGTTAAAAATCTCAACAGTATTATTACTATATTCAGGTCTGTCTATACAAGAGATGAAGAAAATATCATTATCACCATCACTACCAGGAGTCATGATGTTATAGGGAGTACCACATGGTTTTGTGTTAGGATCCAGATAGTCGGGAATACCATTATCATCGGTATCAAGAGCATCGTTGGTTGTTGGGTCAGAGTCACCAGGATTTTCATCTGAAGTATTAATACCATCGTTGTCATCATCAATATCTTGAAAATCTGGAATACCATCTCCATCATTATCAGAAATGTCTACAGGAGTGCCTCCGTTATCTGTGTCATAAGTATCATCCAAACCATCTCCATCTGAGTCATTTCCAGAAGGAAGGCTATCAGGTATCCCATCACTATTATCATCATTTCCTTCAATAACATCTGGAACCCCATCATTATCACTATCAGTATCAAGACTGTCAGGTATATCGTCTTCATCAGTATCTATGTTGCCATCTCCTTCATCGGTATCTAAAATTCCATCATTATCATCATCAATGTCGGTAATATCAGGAATTCCATCATTATCAGAGTCTAGTAAACTGTATGAATGAGTATCAGTAGCAGAAGCAGTATTTCCAGCAGTATCAGTAGTAGTAACACTTGCTTCTACAGTCGTGTCTGAGTCAGCTGCTAAGTCAGAACCTGTTACATCAATGCTGTAGTTTCCACTGGAATCTACCGTTCCTGTATAGGTATTTCCGTTGATTATTAAGGTTACAGTATCACCTGTGTTAAAGTCACCAGTCACAGTTCCAGTCACAGGGATGTTAGTTCCTGCTTCTACTGCGTCAATGGTATTGTCTGAAGTGATATTATTAATGATAATAGAAAGGGTAGGAGGTGTGGTATCTACATTGTACAGATGAGTATCAGTAGCAGAAGCAGTATTTCCAGCAGTATCAGTAGTAGTAACACTTGCCTCTACAGTCGTGTCTGAGTCAGCTGCTAAGTCTGAGCCTGAGACATCTATACTGTAGTTTCCGCTGGCATCTACTGTTCCGGTATAGCTGTTTCCGTTGATTATTAAGGTTACCGTGTCGCCTGTATTGAAGTCACCACCGACCGTTCCGGTTACTGCAATAGTGTTTCCTGCTTCTGTTGCATTGACAATGTTATCTGCCGTGATGTTGTCTACACTAATGGTAGGAACTGGATCCGTCGTGTCTACATTATAAACATGATTAGTGTTCGCAAAGCAAGATTTAGTCGATAGGAAGCTTCCATTTACAGTTGTGTCTGTGTCAGCTGCTAAGTCTGAGCCCGGAATATTTATGCTGTAGTTTCCACTGGCATCTACTGTTCCGGTATAGCTGTTTCTGTTGATCACTAATGTTACAGTGTCGCCGGTATTGAAATCTCCGCCTACCGTTCCGGTTACTGCAATGGTTGTTCCTGCTTCTGTTGCATTGACAATGTTGTCTACTGTAATATTATCTATAGTTAAGTTAACTACTCCTC
>NZ_JAIWJY010000011.1 GCF_028829235.1 Tenacibaculum larymnensis
TTCATCTATATAAGCACGCTGTAATATATCTTCTACTAAATAATCTTCATTCTCCGTTTCTGGTTTGTACTCTGACTTTAATGATAACTTAAATAAATTTGCTGTGGTATTATACCAAAAGGCTTTCCAACCACTTCTTAATTCTTTTACATTATCAAAAGCTGTTTTTCCTGTTTGACGGTGGATTAACTTTAAAAGGATTCTTCCTTCAGTTCTTGTTAATTTCTTTAAAGGTGCTGTTAACTCTTCTTCTAAATACTTCTGAATTCTTTTTATGTATTTTCTTTTTTTACTTTTTGATTTAACTCTAGCTAGACGAGAGTTTACACTATCTACTCTTTTTGCCGCCAAAATTGCGTAGGGATATGCTTTGAATACTTTTTTACGAAGCCAATAATAATATAGAATATCTTTTTTTTCTTTAAACTTATGTTTTGGAAGTACTGTTACTTCATTTAGCTCTATCATTAAACTATCTCCTTCCCTTATCAAGATATATTCGTCATTAAAGTTTGGTAATGTATCTCTAATTTGCGCACTTAAAGCTGTTACAAATAATAATAAGTATATGTATAGTAATTTTTTCATTTGATTTTTTGATAAGCAAAAGGATTCCAAATGTATCATTTCTCTTTTAAAACAAAAAAACTCATGAAGTATTTCATGAGTTTTTATTTATTTTTTGCATTTTCTTATTATTCTGCCATAATTGAAGCTGCTACTTGCTTATAAGTTCCGTTCTCTAATTTTTCGCGGATTGCAGAAAATGCTTCGATTGTTTCATTTACGTCTTCAATTGTATGACGTGCTGTTGGAATTAATCTTAGTATTATTAATCCTTTAGGTATTACTGGGTATACTACAATTGAACAGAATACTCCATGATTTTCTCTTAAATCATTCACCATTGCCATGGCTTCTGGAATTTCTCCTTTTAAGTATACTGGTGTTATACACGTTTGTGTTGTTCCTAAATCAAAACCTGCTTCTCGTAAACCTGATTGTAATGCATTGGTTATTTTCCAAAGATTTTCTTTAAGTTCTGGCATAGTACGAATCATATCCAAACGTTTTAAAGCACCTTTTACCATTGGCATTGGTAAAGATTTTGCAAACATTTGAGATCGCATATTATATTGTAAGTATTGAACTACATCTTTATCTCCTGCAAAGAATGCTCCAATTCCTGCCATAGATTTTGCGAACGTCGCAAAGTATACATCTATTCCGTCTTGTACTCCCTGTTCAAATCCTGTTCCTCTTCCTCCTTCTCCTAAAGTTCCAAACCCGTGTGCATCATCTACTAATAAACGGAAGTTGTATTTTTCTTTTAAGGCTACTATTTCTGCTAAACGTCCTTGTTCTCCTCGCATTCCGAATACCCCTTCAGAAACTAACAAAATTCCACCTCCTGTTTTTTCTGCCATTTTGGTGGCACGCTTCAAGTTTTTCTCACAGCTTTCTATATCATTGTGACGATAAACAAAACGTTTTCCTGCATGTAAGCGAACTCCATCTATAATACATGCATGTGTATCCATGTCATATACTATAATATCGTCTTTTCCTACTAAAGCATCAATTGCTGATACCATTCCTTGGTATCCGAAGTTTACTAAATAAGCTGCTTCTTTCCCAACAAATTCGGCACATTCTTGCTCTAATTGTTCATGGTATTTTGTGTGACCTGACATCATACGAGCTCCCATAGGGTACGCCATACCATCTGTAGCAGCAGATTCTCCATCTACTTTTAAAACTTCTGGATGATTTGCTAATCCTAAGTAGTCATTAATACTCCAAGTTATTACTTTTTTTCCATTGAAAGACATACGGTTAGAAATTGGTCCTTCTAATTTAGGAAACACATAATATCCTTCTGCTTTATCTGCCCATTTTCCTAAAGGTCCTTTATCTCCTTTAATTCTTTCAAATAAATCTTTAACCATTGTTATTTTTGATTTTTATAGGATGCGAAAGTAGTGCTTTTTAACAGATTTTCAAAAATTACCTGCTGTTTCATTTTCAATAAATAATAAAAACACTACTTTATTAAACCTATAAAGTTCTTCAGTTTTTAGGTTAAAATGTTTGATTTTAGCTCTTCTATAAATGGTTGTTTATATAATCTTTTTCCTAATGCTTTATGAATTGCATTTGCTACTGCTCCTCCTGCAGGTGGTAAACCTGGTTCTCCTAAGCCTGTTGGTGCTATTTCATTTTCTACAAAATGTACTTCAACCTTGGGAGTTTCATTTATTCTTATTAATCGATAGTTATCAAAATTTCTACTTGATGGTTTTCCTTCATTAAAAGTTAAATTACCATACATAGCATGTCCAATACCATCAATTACTCCTCCTACTACTTGATTTTTAGCTCCTGTTGGATTTACAACGATACCACAATCGACTGCTGCAACTACTTTTGTTACCACTGGTACCCCATCCTTTAACTCTACTTCAGCTACTTCTGCTACGTGGGTATTATGACTGTAATAAGCTGAAAAACCTTGATAAACTCCTTCTTTTGCTTTACCCCAGTTTCCTTTTTCTGCAGCCAATCTAATTGCATCTTGCATTCTTTTTCCTGAGTACTGAATTTTTTCGTCTTTCGTTTCTTTTACATTTTCTAGTAAATCTAAACGCAATTGTACTGGATCAACCTCTAGTTCTTGTGCTAATTCATCAAAAAAGCATTGTTCTGCATATCCTAAAAAGTTGGTATATGGTGCTCTCCAAGCTCCTGTGCTGATATTACTTTTATAATTTCCTGTTGATACTTTATAGTTTGGAATACATCCAGCTGGAAAGAAATGTGGAATTAATCCATACATATTATCATTAATTGCTGCTTCTTTTAAATGATATCCTGTTACTTTTCCATCTTTAATTGATGCTGCTATTTTATATTTAATAGCTGGTCGGTAAATACCTGCTATTATATCTTCTTCTCTTGTTGAAACCATTTTTACTGGTTTCTTAATTTTATCAGATATTTCAAGGGTTTCATATACAAAGTCTCCATACAACCTTCTTCCAAATCCTCCTCCCATTCTTGTCATTTCTACATGTACCTGCTCTAAATTACGCCCTAGCATTTCTGATGCTACTTGAGCTGCATACTCTGGGGTTTGCACAGGACCTACTAAATGAACCTTATCTGGTGTTACATTTGCATAGAAATTCATTGGCTCCATACAGTTGTGAGGTAAAAAAGGCGAATGATAGGTGCGTTCTATGACTTTATCCGCTTCTGAAAATGCTTTTTTTACATCTCCATCTTCTCTTCTTACATCAAGTTTATCTTCATTTAATAAGCTTAACAGTTTTTCATCATGAAGCTTTGTATCTTCAAGTTTAGAGTCAGCTTTCCATGTAGCCTTGATAGCTTTTGCACCTTTTATAGCAGCCCAAGTATTTTTAGCTATTACTACTACTTTATCTGATTTTGGTAATTTGAAAGTCCAATTATTTTTACCTGATTCAATAAAGTTCCTTGCTTTTTCTCCTATTGTAATAACATCTATTACTCCTGATATATTTTTGGCTTCCGATGCATCAAAAGATTCTAAAGCATCACCAAAGGCTGGTGGTCTTACTACAGCTGCATAAACCATTCCTTCCTCTTTATAATCTAATCCAAATAAAGGCTTTCCTGTTACTATTTTTTCTACATCAACATTTATAGCATCTTTACCTATGATAGAAAATTCTGAAGGTTTCTTTAATGTTACATTTTCTGGAACTTCTAATATTGCTGCTTCTTTAACCACTTCTCCATAGCCTAATTTATCGCCATTTGCATTGGTAATTACACCTTTTGATGCAGAACAAGTAGCTGCATCAACACCCCATTTTACTGCTGCTGCATTTATTAACATTTGTTTAGTTGTAGCCCCTGTTTGTCTTAATGCTGTCCAACCCAAACGAATAGATTGACTTCCTCCAGCTAATTGACGGGTATAATTTTTTGTATCTAACGGAGCTTGGACTACATGTACTTTGTCCCATTCAACATCTAATTCTTCGGCAATAATCATCGGCATTGATGTTTTTACTCCTTGTCCAATTTCTGGATTGGGAGAGTAAATAGTTACATAACCTTCATCGGATATTTTTATGAATGCGTTAAAATCATTAAAATTTAGATTTTCAACATCTACAGATGGTTTTACATTAGGTTTACAGGCAGTAAATAGATTAAATCCAATCATAATACCACCACTAGCTAATGCAGAAGTTCTTAAAAAGTTTCTTCTGCTAAACGTGAAGTTTTTTTCTTGTGTACTCATGATTGAAAGTTTTTAAGACATTTTATCTGCAGCTAATGCAACTGCCTTTTCTATTCTATTGTATGCAGCACAACGACAAATATTACCTTGCATTGCTTCTCTTATCTCTTCTTTTGAAGGATTTGGATTTTCTTTTAAAAAGGAAGCAGCTGTCATAATTTGACCTGCTTGACAATATCCACATTGTGGAACGTCTACTTCTTTCCAAGCTTCTTGTAATGGATGATCTCCTTCGGTTGATAACCCTTCAATAGTTGTTATTTCTTCATCTCCTATCATTGAAACTTGTAATTGACAACTTCTCATTGCTGTTCCATCTACATGAACAGTACAGGCTCCGCATTGTGCTATTCCACAACCGAATTTAGTTCCTACCATATTGAGTTCATCTCGTAAAACCCACAACAATGGTGTATCAGCATCTGCCTTAAAGGACACCGACTTTCCGTTAATTTTTAATGTATAATTTGGCATTTTGGCTAATTTTTGTTTGTCTCGTGTAAGTTACAAAAAATATAAATGCCTGTTTGTTAATGAAGTTCTTTTAAGATAATTTTAAACAAAAAGAGAGGCATATGCCTCTCTTTTTATTATTTGTTTTGTAAAAACGTCCTTACATTTTTCTCTATTCTATCGAGTACATTTTCAGTATTTGCTTTCACAAAATTTTCTCCTGTGATTTGCTCGTATAGCTCAATATATCTATTTGAGATTTCAATAACTTTTTCATCAGACATTTCAGGGATTTCTTGTCCTTCTTTTCCTTGAAATCCGTTTTCAATTAGCCACTGGCGTACAAACTCTTTTGATAATTGTTTTTGCTTTTCTCCATTTTCTTGACGTTCTGTATATCCATCAGCATAAAAATAACGAGAAGAATCTGGTGTATGAATTTCATCAATTAATACAATTTTACCATCTTTTGTTTTTCCAAATTCATATTTAGTATCTACTAAAATCAATCCTCTTTTAGCTGCTAACTCGGTACCTCTTTGAAATAGTTTTCTGGTATAGTCTTCTAAAACTAAGTAATCTTCTTCTGAAACAATTCCTTTAACTAAAATATCTTCACGAGAAATGTCTTCATCATGCTCTCCATTATCTGCTTTAGTAGATGGTGTAATAATTGGCTCTGGGAACTTATCATTTTCTTTCATTCCTTCTGGCATTGCTACCCCACAAAGCGTTCTTTTTCCTGCTGTATATTCACGAGCCGCATGCCCCGATAAATATCCACGGATAACCATTTCTACTTTAAAAGGTTCACATAAATGACCTACTGCTACATTTTCATCTGGATTTGCTAATAACCAATTCGGAACAATATCTACAGTATCGTTCATCATTTTAGTAGCAATTTGGTTTAAAATTTGTCCTTTAAAAGGTATTTGACGCGGTAAAATTACATCGAAAGCGGAAAGTCTATCAGAAGCAATCATTACCAACAACTCGTCATTGATATTATAAACTTCTCTTACTTTTCCTTTATAAACTTCTTTTTGTCCTTGAAACTGGAAGTTTGTTTCGTTAATTGTGTTCATTATATGTTGTTGTGTTGTTACCCGCAAATGTAAACTAATCACTAAATACTGACAACTAAAAACTACTCGGTTTCTATACTTTTATAAGCTGAAATAATTCTTTTAACTAATCGATGACGGATTACATCTTTATCATCTAAATACACCTGAGCAATTCCATCAATATCTTTTAACGCTAATAACGATTCTTTTAATCCTGATACTTGTCTTCTTGGTAAATCTATCTGACCTGGATCTCCTGTAATGATAAATTTTGCATGCATTCCCATGCGTGTTAAAAACATCTTCATTTGTGCATGCGTAGTATTTTGTGCCTCATCTAAAATAACAAAAGCATTATCTAAAGTACGTCCACGCATAAATGCTAAGGGAGCTATTTGTATTACTCCTTTTTCTAGATGTGATTCTAATTTTTCATGAGGAATCATATCACGAAGTGCATCGTATAAAGGTTGCATGTATGGATCTAATTTCTCTTTTAAATCTCCTGGAAGAAAACCTAAGTTCTCTCCTGATTCTACCGCAGGTCTTGTTAAAATAATTCGTCTTACTTCTTTTTCTTTTAATGCTTTTACAGCCAAAGCAACTGCTGTGTATGTTTTACCTGTACCTGCTGGTCCAACAGCAAATAGCATATCATTTTTTTGCATTAACTCAACCATTTTACGTTGGTTAGCCGTTTGCGCTTTAATTAACCTACCACTAACACCGTGAACTAATACATCTTTTGCATTTCCAGATTTTCGTATTTCTTCTTCCTTACCTGTTGATGTTAAGATACGCTCAATACTATTTTCATCTAGCTTGTTATACCTATTAAAGTATTTGATAAGCATTTCTAATCGCTTTTCAAATTCATTTAATAATTCAGGTTCTCCAAAAATCTTAAGTTTATTTCCTCTAGCAACTATTTTTATTTTAGGAAAGAATGTTTTTAACTGAGTAATAGTGCTGTTTTGAGCTCCAAAAAAATCGTTTGGGTTGATTTCTGTTAATTCAATTACGCGTTCGTTCAAATGATAAAAGTTTTAATATTATTCACACTAAAAATAATGATTATTTTTCTTGAATTACGTAGTTTTGTTTAAAATTTCAGCATAATTTTTCACAAATTAATTAACAAACACCTAAATTAATGTCTCTTATTACATTAACTACTGATTTTGGAACAAAAGACCACTTTGTAGGTGCTGTAAAAGGAGCTATTTATTCTGAGTTACCTGATGCAAAGATTGTTGATATTACGCATGAAATCTCTCCTTTCAATATTACTGAAACGGCTTATATTTTAAAGAATGCTTATAAAAGTTTTCCAGATAAAACGATTCATGTAATTGGTGTAGACTCCGAGTTAAGTGTAGACAATAAGCATATTGCTTTAGAGTTGGACAATCATTATTTTATTTGTCCTGACAATGGATTAATTTCTATGATTGCTTCTGAAATTAAACCTACTAAAATTGTTGAAATTAATATTCACGATCGTATTGAAAGTAGTTTTCCTGTTTTAGATGTTTTTGTGCAAGTTGCTTCTCATATTGCTCGTGGTGGTAGTTTAAGTGTTATTGGTAGAGAGATTGAAACTTATAAAAAGATTGTTGAAATTAAACCTAAAGTAAACGAACAGCAAACCATTATTTCAGGAGGTGTTATTTATATTGATAATTACGGAAATGTGATTACCAACATTAGTAAAAAACAATTTAATACCATAGGAAAAGGTCGTGATTATAAAGTAACAGCAAGACGTTATACCTTTTCTAAAATTTACAGCCGATATAATGAGATTGTTGATTTTTCGGTGACTGACAAAAGACAATACGATGGTGAAAAGTTAGCTATTTTTAATTCTGCTGGTTTTTTAGAAATTGCTATTTACCGAAGTAATTTAGAAACGGTTGGTGGAGCTTCTACTCTATTAGGTTTAGAATACCGTGATACCATTACCATTGAATTTGAAAACCCTATTAAACCAGAATTTACACCTATAAATTAAATTTATGTTTGTACGAATAGTAAAAATGAGCTTTCAGCCAGAAAAAATTGAAGAGTTTTTAAACAACTTCAATTCAAAAAAAGAGTTTATACGAAACTCATCTGGTTGCCGTTTATTAGAGTTATACAGAGACAAAACAAATCCGAGTATATTTTTCACTTATAGTTATTGGGATACTGAGCAAGATTTAGAAAACTACAGGAATTCTGATTTATTTAAAGGCGTTTGGGCGCAAACCAAAGTTTTATTTAATGACAAGCCTCTTGCTTGGAGTGTAGATAAAGTTGAATCGTTAACTTAATGAATTTATTCAGTCCTTTTCCTGTTTTATATACACCTCGTCTTGTACTAAGAAAACTTGTTAATAATGATAAAGATACTGTTTTTAAAATTCGATCAAATTCAGTAGTCAATAAATTTATTGATAGAAAGATTCCTAGTGATATTTCTGATGTGGAAGATTTTATAAAACTAATTGATGAATTAGTACTTAAAAACGAAGGTATTTACTGGATTATTGAAAACAACAACGAGGTTATAGGTTCTATTGGTTTACGTCATTTTAATGATAATTTTTCTTATGCCGAAATTGGCTATGAATTACATCCTGACGCTCACGGAAAAGGTTTTATGAGTGAAGCTTTAAAAGAAGTTATTCAATTTGGTTTTAGTTCACTTAACTTGAATGAAATTGAAGCTTATACTCATAAACACAATAAAGATTCTATAAATTTGTTAAAAAGGTTTAACTTTAAATTACGTCCCAATAAAAAAGATAACGACTTCGAGAATAATGTTATTTTTGGACTTCTTAAAAACGAACAATAGTATTTTATGCTACCACTACTAAAAAAAGAATTTAACTCATTTTTTGCCTCTCCCATTGCCTATTTGGTTATTGGAGTGTTTTTACTTGTAAATGGCTTATTTTTATGGGTATTTAAAGATAATTTCAATATTTTAAATGCAGGGTTTGCCGATTTGAATAGCTTTTTTTATTTAGCTCCATGGTTGTTTTTATTTCTGATTCCTGCCATAACAATGAAAAGTTTTGCAGATGAGTTTAATAGTGGAACTATTGAGATTTTAAAAACCAAACCACTTACCGATTGGCAAATTGTGATGGGCAAGTTTTTTGCTGCACTTTTGCTCGTTATAATAGCATTATTACCTACGTTAACCTATGCTTATACAGTATATCAATTAGGAAGTCCTGTTGGAAATTTAGATGTAGGTAGTACAATTGGTTCGTATTTAGGATTGTTATTCTTAGCATCAACCTATACTGCTGTAGGTTTATTTACTTCTACCCTTTCAAATAATCAGATTGTAGCATTTATTGTAAGTGTATTTATCACTTTTGCTTTATTTTACGGGTTTGATGCTGTCGGGTCTTCTTTAGGTAACTCAGGATATGCCTTACAACAATTTGGTATTAACGAACACTTTAAAAGTATTAGTCGTGGTGTAGTAGACACTCGTGATTTAATCTATTTTATCAGTGTTACCTTCTTCTTTTTATTCATCACTAAACAACAGTTAAAAAATGAATAAGAAACTACAACACATCGCATTAGCACTTATAGGACTGTTAGTTATTAATTATATAGCAAACTCTGTATATAAACGTTTCGACTTAACACAAGACAAGCGATATACCTTATCGGAAGTAAGTGAAAGTCTTATTGATAAAATTGATGCACCACTAACGATTCACGTATTTTTAGAAGGTGATTTTCCTGCGGAATTTAAGCGTTTACAAATAGAAACACGCCAGTTTTTAGAAGAATTACAAGCTAAAAACTCTAACATCCGATTCAGATTTATCAATCCTGATAATATTCGTGAACGTTTGGTAAAAAGAGGAATGATGCCTAGCCAGTTAACTGTAGAAGAAGATGGAAAGTTATCTGAAGCTATTATTTTTCCTTGGGCAGAAATTACTTATGGTAAAAAAGTAGAGTTAATTTCTTTACTTCCTAACTCTATTGCTAAAACGCAAGAGGCACAGCTACAAAATGCTGTTGAAAAATTAGAGTATTCTTTTGCTAATGCATTGCATAATGTTACTTTAAAAGAAAGACAGAAAATAGCGGTATTAGCTGGTAATGGCGAGCTTCAAGATATTTATCAATATAGTTTATTAAGTGAGGTTGGTAAAAAGTACCGTTTAGCTAAGTTTACATTAGATAGTGTTGCTAATAATCCGCAAAAAACATTGAAAGATTTACGTAACTACGATTTAGCAATTATAGCAAAACCCACTGAACGCTTTACTGAAGAAGAAAAGTTTACCGTTGATCAGTTTATAGCAAATGGCGGTAAAAGTTTATGGATGCTAGATAATAACTATGCGGATACTGATAGTTTATACAATGAAGGGAAAATGTTAGCATTTCCTCGTGATTTGAATTTAACTGATTTATTGTTTGGATATCAAGTTCGTGTAAATAATAAACTAATTCAAGATTTATACTCGGCTAAAATCCCACTAGCTACGGGAAACGTAGGAAACCAAACACAATTTCAACATTTAAACTGGTTTTATCATCCGTTAGTTAATGGAAATCCGAACCATCCGATTACCAAAAATGTAGCACCTGTTCGTTTTCGTTTTGCTACTCAAATAGATACTTTAAAAGGAAACTTAAAAAAGACTCCGTTATTAGTAACTTCCGTGCTTACCAAACAAACAGGAACTCCTAATTTTATTGAGTTACAAAGTATTGCGAAAGAACCTAAAGAAAATGAGTTTGCTTCAGGTCCACAATTATTGGCTGTTCTTTTAGAAGGTAATATTCCTTCTGCATATAAAAACAGAATAAAACCTTTTGATACTCCTGATTTTAAAGCTGAGAGCACAAACAATAAAATGATTGTAATTGCTGATGGTGATGTAGGTAGAAATCAGACTTTAAAAGGAAAACCACACGATTTGTCCATAGATAAATGGACGGGAGAACAGTTTGGAAATAAAGAATTTTTAATCAATGCTATTGATTATTTATTAGATGATTCTGGATTGATTCAACTGCGTAATAAAACTATTCAAATTAACTTATTGGATAAGCAACGTGCTTTTGCTGAAAAACTTTTTTGGCAATTTATCAATATTGGTGTGCCATTAGTTTTATTAGCACTCTTCGGTTTTGGCTTTAATTACTGGAGGAAGAAGAAATATCAATAAGTGGTTAGTGGTTAAGTTATTTTTTAAATACGTGTAAGAGAAGAAAAAATTAATAATACATACTACTCACTTTTGACTAAGCTATATACGTAACAAATCATCGTATATAAATTGATACTTCAATTCATTTTGAAGTTTCTTACTGCTAATTATTTTATATTCCAATGGTTTTGAATCATCAAACTCTGGAATAGGTTTTCCTAGAGTTTTTCTAGCATTTATATAGAAATCTTCTCTGGTTGGGTGATCGTTTGTACAGGCATTAAAAACTTCACCAAAAACATTCTGTTCAATTATTTGTTCTATAATAGCAATACAGTCTTCTCTATGTATCATATTTACATAGCCTTTTGGATGCGGTATTTTTCTATCAGCAAACCAATTCCCTGGTTGTCTTTTTCCTCCAAATAATCCAGCAAAACGAATTATGGTTGTTTGAAAGTTATTGTTGTTTCTAAATAAGTTTTCTATTTCTACTAGCGGAAAATCTACAGTTTCATCTTCTTCAGTCATTTCCTTATTTAAACTAGGGTACACCGAAGTAGAGCTAATAAAAATTACTTTAGCTGTGTTTGATTTTTCTATAGAAGAAATCAACCTTTTAAAGTTTTCTATCTCTTTGGAAGTGATGGCTATGATTAGAACATCTGCATCTAAGAATTCTGATGAAATATGTTCGTCAGAAACATTAACTAGGTAAGGTTTAATTTCAACTGATTTTAATTCTTGAAGTTTATCTTTAGATGTTGTTGAACCTTTTACTTTATATCCCTTCCTTGTAAAATATATTCCTAGTTCTTTGCCTAACCATCCACAACCTAAAATACTAACATTTTTCATTACAACAATTATCGTCTTTTACTATTTTACACGAAACCACCGCTAATAAAGCTCCTATAATTGGTGCTAATATATACAACCATAAATGCTCTAAGTGACCTGAAACTAGCGCTGGTGCAATGGAACGTGCAGGATTCATAGAAGCTTTGGTTATAGGTCCTGCAAACATGGCTTCTAATAACACTACACCCCCAATGGCGATACCTGCCATTACTCCTACTTCTTTACTTCCTGTAGATACATTGATAATAGTAAGCATTAAAAAGAAGGTTAATAACAATTCTAAAATAAAAGCTCTCCAAGGTACTACCGTTGGTAATGTAGCTCCGTAAAATTCACTTGTAGGAAATAATACCCAAAGCATAACACTAGCCAACAAAGCTCCTACTAATTGAGCTATGATATATTTAGGCACCTCTTTCCATGAAAATCTTTTAGCATAAGCAAAAGCAATTGTGACTGCAGGATTAAAATGTGCTCCAGAAATTTCTCCAAAGGCATAAATCATTGCCATCACTATCAATCCCCAAGTAATTGCAACCCCAATATGCGTCAAATCTGCTCCGTTGGTTATTTCATTTACCGTCATTGCCCCTGTTCCACAGAAAATTAAAGCAAAAGTCCCTATACTTTCAGCTATATATTTTTTCATTTTATAAGTTTCTATCTACTAATTTTTCTTTGAATAATTCTACTTGTCTTCTATGTCTTAATATATGTACAATAGCATGTTCAAATAATTGTTCTACATCATATTTCTGCCCCCACCTTACGTGAACCTTTTTATTTGGATCTAATTCTTCTAATTTAATATTAGGATAATCGTTGAAGAGTTGCTCATTATAAGCAAACATTGTATCTAATGCTTTATTATACTCCGAAACAGAGTTTAGTTGCTCTTTTTCTTTATAAACTATATCTTCTCCTAACCACTTTCTTATTTCAATAACATAGGTATATCCTGCCCTAACAACATGTGTCAGTATTGTTTGAATTGACTTACAATCTTCATCTTTAGTCTCACTATCAACTATTTGAATCAATTCTTTTGAAGTAACATCTTTAATTACCTCCTTAAACTCTTCTATTGACTTTTCATACTCATCTAACAAAGCTCCAATAGCTCCATTTTTTCTATATATTCTTTTTCTTATCATTCTTTCTTTAATTGCAAATATCTATTAAAACAAGACTACGGTATTTTAAGTTTTTGTTAACATTAATCCGAGGAATTCCTTGTAATTTTAACAAAACTAATTTAAAACAAATCAATCAACATGAAAAAAATACTTTTAAGCTTGTTTGTTGTTGCTTTATCAACAAATATCAATGCACAATTAAAAACCCCTGCCCCTAGTCCTGCAGCTAAATTAGAGCAAACTGTAGGTTTAACAGATGTATCAGTTGAATATTCTCGTCCAAGTATGAAAGGGAGAACTATTTTTGGAGATTTAGTTCCTTACGGAAAAGTATGGAGAACTGGTGC
The DNA here is from genome assembly GCF_028829235.1 of Tenacibaculum larymnensis. GTDB lineage: Bacteria > Bacteroidota > Bacteroidia > Flavobacteriales > Flavobacteriaceae > Polaribacter > Polaribacter larymnensis. Next base: position 13,345 of record NZ_JAIWJY010000011.1, read on the forward strand.
TAACGCAAATACCAAAGTTACTTTTAGCGACGATGTTACTATTGATGGTAAAACCTTAAAAAAAGGAACGTACGCTTTATATACTAAACCAGGAAAAGATTCTTGGGAAGTATTATTTTATTCTGATGCTAACAACTGGGGAACTCCTCAAAAATGGGATGACTCTAAAGTAGCTGTATCTACTACTGCTAAAGTTGAAGCTATGCCTGTGAAAATTGAAACGTTTACAATGTCTATTGACGATTTAACAAACGATTCTGCTGTATTAGGAATTTTATGGGAAAATGCTTACGTAGGTGTAAAGTTTAATACTCCTACTGATAAGGCTGTAGAAAAAAGCATTGCACAAGTAATGGGTGGACCTTCTGCCAATGATTATTTTTCTTCTGCTGTGTATTACTTACAAGAAGGAAAAGACATTAACAAAGCTAAAAATTGGATTAACAAAGCAGTTGATATGACTAAAGATCAACCTCGTTTTTGGTACTTACGTCAACAATCTTTAATCTTAGCTAAAGCTGGTGATAAAAAAGGTGCTGTTAAAGCAGCTAAAGCTTCATTAGCAGGTGCAAAGGAGGCAGGAAATGCTGACTATGTAAAAATGAATAAAGAGTTTATTGCTAAAATGAAATAATTTTAGCATACAATGTCTTCATAAAAAACTCGCTCTTCGCGAGTTTTTTTTCTTAAAAATAAATCATAATATGAAAACCAACTCAAATACACCCTTACTATTTTCTTGTGGTGCCACAATGAAAAATAAATTCATGCTTGCACCAATGACCAATACACAAAGTTTTGAAAACGGGCAACTTTCTGATGAGGAGTTTCATTGGCTAACAATGAGAGCTGAAGGACAATTTGGAATGGTAATGACGTGTGCTTCTCATGTACAAGAAAACGGTAAAGGTTTCCCAGGACAATTAGGTATTTTTTCTGACGAACAAATTCCAGGACATACTAAACTCGCAAAAAGTATTAAGTCTTATGGTAGCTTAGCCGTAATTCAATTACACCACGCAGGTATGCGATCACCATCAGAATTGATTGATGGTCTACCTGTTTGTCCTTCAAAAAACGAAAAACACAATGCTCGTGAATTATCATTAGATGAAATTTATGAACTTAAAAACAATTTTGTTAAAGCAGCTAATAGAGCTAAAAAATGTGGTTATGATGGTGTTGAAGTCCATGGAGCTCACGGATATATTTTAACTCAATTTTTAAGTAGTGAAATTAACAAAAGAACCGATCAATATGGTGGAAGTTTAGTCAATAGATCGCGCCTTTTATTTGAGATTATTAATGAGATAAGAAGTACCTGCGGTGCTGATTTTTTAATAGGGGTTCGACTTTCTCCTGAAAGATTTGGTATGGATATTCTTGAAATAAAGGAAATATGTAAACGGTTAGTAACTGAAAATAAAATAGACTTTATTGATCTCTCTCTATGGGATGTTTTTAAATATCCTGAACAAAAAGATTTTCAAAATAAAACCTTGTTAGAACATTTTACTGAATTAGATTACAAAAATGTTCTTGTAACCGTTGCTGGAAAAATTAATAGCGGTGAAGATGTTACTAAAATATTAAATACTGGGATTGATTTTGTTTGCATCGGACGATCTGGAATTTTACACCATGACTTTCCTCTACAAGTTATTAAAGACTCCTCTTTTAAAAGCATTGAAACACCTGTTTCAAAAGACTACTTAATTAATGAAGGATTAAGTGATACGTTTATAAATTATATGCGTAGGTGGCCTAACTTTGTTAAAGACGAAGCTTCTTAAAAAGACTTTATTAATTTTTAAAATTTATTTGAGTTTTTATGTAACAAATTACATTGTTTCTCTACTAATACAGTATAAAACAGTTTTACTATGAAAAATTTATATCGTAAAAAACCTTTGATGTTATTATCAATAGGGATTTTAACCATTGCCGCTTCTCAAATACTTACTCATTATTTAAAAGTATCAGACTTAATGCAAGGTTTAAGTTTTGGTGTGGGAATCGGTTTACTAATTACAGCTATTGTGTTTAGGAATAAAACATTGGTAAAGGCTAGTTAAAATCTTAAAAATAAAAGACTGTTAAAAAACAGTCTTTTATTTTATAATTCCTAGATGAATTATACGTCCACCCGATTGATTTACAGGGTTTACACTCTTCCCTACTACAATTCCTCTTTCTGGAGCGTAATATTTCTTAATTCTATTACCAAACACATCTCGTAGTGTGGCAATATGGTCTCCTTCTTCTACAATATCTCTTAAATCAACATGAACAGTGAGTAAGCCTCCTTCTTGTGTATATAACCAATAGGATTTTTCACAAACTACTGTATTTCTCTTAGAGGTTTCATATTCATCATCAGTAATTCCTAAATATGCTAATACATTGTGTACTCCTGCTACTCCGCTTTTAATAATTTTCTTTTGAAAACTATGCGGATTACCTACTTCAATAGTAATAGACGGAATTCCTAATTCTTCAGCTGCTCCTCTTAAAGTACCATCTGACGGAGGTGTATGTACTATAATTTCAGCATCTTGTAATAAGGCTAGTTTTTTAGTTACTTTATTATTCATATCACTTCTAATGTAAAATGAATTCACTCTACCAAAACTAGCTGTATGTAAATCCAATAAATAATCGAATTTCTTTACTACCAAATTCAAAAAACGATTGGCATATACTTCACTTGTATTTCCATTATCTTTTCCTGGCATAATTCTGTTAATATCAACTCCATCACTAAAAACTCTTGTTCCTCGAACAAATGAAGGTACATTAACCACTGGAATTCCTACGATTGTTCCTTTTAAATTTTCTGTATCTAAATCTTTAAACAATCGCTGGATAACTGATATTCCGTTCAATTCATTTCCATGAACCGCTGCTGTAAGCCCTAATACTATACCGTCTTCTTTTCCTCTAGCAACTATAACAGGAATACATGTAGGTATTCCCATTGCATTGGAAGTAACCTTTAACCAATAGTTTTTTATAGAGTTTTTAGGAGTTTGATTTACATCAAACTCTGTAATATATTCAATTTGGTGTCCCATATTCATACATTTAATATAGTTCGTTTAACAGCGTACTATCGTTGTTTAATGAAGTAAATAGTTTCTTTTTAAACTTTTTATTTGAGTTTATTAAGCTAATACACATTTTATCGATAGCAATGGTGGAAAGTACTGTTTGTATAAAAGTTTCTATTAAATCATCTATTCCTAAACCTAGTTTGTTATAATCTCTTCTATCCATTATTAACAAACGATTAGTGTCAGATGTCCATTCATTTTCCCCTAACTTAACTGATAAATTGGTTCCTAACATTTGCCAAGAATCTTTACTACTTTCTAAATCGTTTACCAAAGGTAACAATGCTCTTCTCGAATACATACACAATGGTTTTATTCCATCTTTAGTACTACTAATCATCATGCGAATGTCAGACACAAACGTTTCTCCTTTAGCATTTGGCATTGTACCAACATGGTAATATTTCCCTTTGGTACTAACTGAACTCCAATTATAATTACCTATTAAACTTTGTACTATAAAACGTTCATACTCGATTTCTAACTTCATAAACTCTTCTAGTTCTTGTTCATTAACAATCGTATAAACCCCTTGTCCTGCATTGCTATAAGGTATCTTTACAACAGCTTGTCCACCCATTTTTTTCACCCATAACGGTATTTCATTCTTGCTTACATCCCAAATAGTATCTGGTATGTTTATTTTCATTCCGTATTCTTCTAACTCGGTATTGTAAATATCATATGCTTTGGCTGCGACCATTTTATTTCTTCCACCAGCTAAACAGGTAATGATCGGGTTTAAAATTTTTGTTTTACTATTAATAGGAAATCTATTCCATGGTTTTTGAGTTACATATCTAAAAATACCTCGCAACGGAATCCATTCTTCATCTTGTTTAAGGTAGAAAATTTCATTTTCTATCTTTATATGACTGTTATCTTTGTTTGAATAATATGGTACTAGAAAAACATCTTCTTTAAAAACATCTGCTATAACTGCTGCATAACCTGATGTTTCCATATAATTTTTATCGTAAAGTACTGCTAACCTACCATCTTTAACAAGTTTTCGTTTTTTCTCTAAAATAGGCTTAAAAGTTCTTTCAATTAATAAGCGATATACTCCGTCTTCTTTATTATCGTCTAGTAATGGCATTGACTTTTGACCTGATGGACATGAGTTGTTCTCAATAATAACCATGTTTTTATCTCCATCTGCTGATGTTGAGTTTATCAAATCTGCTCCTCCCCATAAAAAGTACTTACATTCATACGACAAAATTTCTCTAAGCTTATCAGCATTTACTTTAGGGTGTAAATGGCAGTACCTAGCAATAATTCTCTCCTTATCAAGATTTAAAAAAAAGTTTACCATTGGATGAATTGTGGCGTTCAATACTTTAGGGTACCAATGATTCTCGTTATTAAATGTATTAGGTTTTATAAGCTCTATAGTTTTCATTATTCGTTTTTATAAATTTATTATCTCTTATAAATGATTATTTCTACATAATTAAAAATAATAAAAAAATAAACCTCCTAACCTTTGTTCGCATTAAATTATAAACATATTTTCAATTGAATTTTACTAATTCCTTCTATGTCTTCTTAAAAATCGAATCTATAGTTTGATTTTAAAGCTATCCCCCAGTTTTTACGTGATATATCTTGATTATAATTATCCGAAACAACTACATATATGTACGATAGCGGTTTATATTCCCATTGTAAACGACTATTAATATTAAAGTTATCAAACTGAGTATTATACTGTACATAAGTAGTCCAATTTAATCGGTTAGAAAAGAATATTTCTCCTGTAAAACGTGCTAAATGAAAGGTTTCTCTTCCTTGTTCTTTTAAATTTATTCTATTTCTTTCATATAGAACTTGCAAACGTGCTAAGGGCATTAATCTATATTGAGCATTTACGCTAACACCGTTTTTATAACCACTATAATAACTCCCATAACTAATATTACCGCTGTATTGAAACTTTTTATTATCGGCTGAAGCATACCCAAAACCTGCATCGAAATACTTATACTTTCCTGCTGTTATAGCTTTTCCTTTATTTAAAGGGTCAAATGCATATTTTAGGTTTACATATTCATGACGAAATCCACCATACAAAAACGATTGATCTTTAAATACTAAATCATTATTTAATACTGTAGTCGACTGACTAACATTTCCTTGATCATCCCAATAGGTATCATTAGACAAGTTTAAATAACGATGATTATCGAAGGTTTTAGAATTTTTATAAAATTTGGTTAAACTAATACGACCACTTATCTGAGTATATCCTTGACGTATAACTTCATTTAAAATAGCATCATGGTTATATAAACGTGGCACAAAACCAACATCAGTAATATAATTTTTTTCAACTTTTCTTATTCCGGCATAACCAGAGACATTTATATTATTGTACCAAACTTCTGCATTGTAAAATTTATTTTTTCCAGAAACATTACTTGTTGAACTACTCGCAAAATTTGCTAACCCTGTCCATTTATTATTTTTTGATTGATAGTTTAGGTTAACTCCAGTAATTCTATTATAATCATCCATAAAAGAAAGACCATCAGTTTCTTGCCTATTAATTAAGTATCCAGTTGCTGTAAAAAGTTTGGAAAGTTGTTGTTGTACTACAAAGGCTCCATAATTCTGAGCAGGATTATCACTTTTAGCTTTTGTGGCAACATTAAGTATTCCTAGTCGTGTTTTTTTAGTAATATTTCCAGATAATTTTAACCCAAAAGATATTTCACTATCCACACCAATACGCCTTGAATAGAAAGGATTTACTCCACTTACCCCTAGACTTGTAAACAAATCACTATTTTCTAAAAAGAAGTTACGTCGTTCAGGAAAAAATATAGAGAACCTACTTAAGTTTGTAACTTGTCTGTCTACATCTATTTGCGAAAAGTCAGGGTTTATAGTAGCGTCTAACTTTAAAGAAGAACTTATATTAAATTGTATATCTATACTTGGTTTTACCATAGTATCTTCAACATCATTGATTACATCTTCAGAATAGTTCGTTATTACAGATGGGGTTACAACGAATTTCGATGACTTATTCTTTGACAAATTTTCTACTTCGAATACTTTGGCAAATCGTAAATCGAATTGTTTATAATTACGATCTATTAAAGTGCTAGTTGTCCACTCATTTAATTTAATGTTTCTTGTATGAAACATTACTCCCCATTCAGCAGAGTCAACCTTGTAACCTAGCGCCTTTAAGGGAATTTCTATTTCAAATATTTTTAAATTTCCTTTTACTGAAGTTCTAGCATTCCACACAGTATTCCAACTAGTGCTTACTTTAAAACCATCGCCATTTCTAGATACTAATGCATCTACTAAAGCACCTCCCATATTAACAATAAAAAAATAACCTGATTGTTGTTGGTTGTAGGTATCAAGAATTATAGCAAAAGAGTCACTATCTGCTCCTGAAGTTCCAATATCATCCCTTTTTAAAGAACCTATTTGAACAACATCTGTTGTATCTTGGTACACAGCACTTATGTATAATTTTTTACCATTATGAAACATTTTTACCTCAGTTTTGTTAGAAGCTAAATCTCCATTATTAGGTATATAATTAATAAATTCTCTTTCCGGAGTTAATTTGCCCCATATAGGTTCATTTAATTTTCCGTCTAATTGAATATTAGTATCGCTGAAAATTATTTTACTTGCTTCTACCTCCGACTGAGCCTGAATATAAAACACCTCAAAAAATAACATTAAAAAAAATACAACTTTCTTCATTTACTTAAATTAAAAATTAACAAAGTGCTATCATCTTTAAGCACATTTAGTAAACAAAACTATTATGGAGATATACCTACTTTTTAAAAAATAGACTAACGAGTTGCTTTTACAGTTGGAAAGTTATGTTTGGAAGAAACTAAGTTTAGTCTATCATTTCTTTATTTCTAGCTACAAAAAATTAGCTTTAAGCTATTTTTAATTTGTCTCTTCTTTAAAATTGTATTTTAGCGCGCACATGCATATTTTAAAAAACATAGTACGATTTTTTAAGGCTCCTATAGTAAAACAAGTTTTGTTTTGGTTGGGAGTGTACGTCTATTTTATTGGCACTGTAAATATGAATTATTATAGCGGGTATCTTGAAGTTTTAGAACACTATGCTATTTATGTTTTTTGTCAGTTTATAGTAGCTTATGCTTGTCTTAATTTTTTAGTTCCTAAGTTTTTAATCCCTAAAAAAAATATTTTATTTACAATATACCTTTTGCTTTTATTAGTTGGTGTGTTTATAATTTTTGTTGGGTTTCACGAATATTATCACATTCCAAAATATTTTAAGTCTAGTAATAACAGTGTATATGATTCTAATAAAATGTTTTGGGAAAAGCTATTAGATCTTCGAGTATTTTTAGGAAAATCAACAATAATCTTAACTCCCACTATATTATTAGTTATAGCTAAGTTTTACAAAGACCAACAAGCCTACTTACAACTTAATGAGCAAAAAATGTATACAGAACTATCTGTTTTAAAACATCAATTAAATCCGCATTTTTTATTCAATACTTTAAATAACTTATATGCTTTATCTATAGAAAAGTCTGACGAAGCTCCTGAGGTGATTGCAAAACTCTCGGAAATGTTAGACTATATGTTGTATGGATGTAATGACAAATACGTTTCGCTAAAAAAAGAAATTGAACTAATAGAAAACTATCTCGCTTTAGAAAAAGTTAGGTATGATGAGCGTGTGGATATTAAGTTTGATAAGGAAATAAAAACCGATGTTAAAATTGCTCCTTTAATACTCCTGACATTTATAGAAAATGCCTTTAAGCACGGGGTTTCTCAAGAATTAAAAAAAGCTTTTATACATATAAATATGTCTGTTGAAGAAGAATTTATAAAGTTCAATATTATGAATTCAAAGGCAAAAAATAGTATAGCTACAAATAAAAAAAGTATTGGCTTAAACAACGTAAAAAAGCAATTGGAATTATTATACCATAATAACTATTCTTTACATATTAAGGAAGATTCTAATAGTTTTAACTTGGACTTAAAATTACCTATAAAATGACATACAAATGTTTAATAGTTGATGATGAAAAATTAGCTAGAGGTCTTATAAAAACACATTTATCTCAATTAGAAGATTTTGAGCTAATTGCTTCTTGCAGTAGCGCTATTGAAGCTAGTAACATACTTCAAAAAGAAACTATTGATTTATTGTTTTTAGATATTGAAATGCCCGTTTTAAAGGGTACTGATTTTTTTAAAAACTTAGTAAACAAACCCAAAGTTATTTTTACCACAGCCTATAGAGATTATGCTGTTGAAGGATTTGAATTAAATGCAGTCGATTATATTTTAAAGCCTATAACTTTTCAACGCTTTTTTAGTGCCATACAAAAATTTAAAGTTTCACAAAAAGAAAACATTGTCAACCCTTTAATAGTTTCTAATCATAACAACAACTCTTTTATTTATATTAGAAAAGACAGAAAACAAGTAAAAGTACATTTAGACTCTATTTTATATATAGAAAGTCTAAAAGACTACATTAAAATACATTTAGAAAAAGAAAAACATGTTACCAAATCTAGTATAACTGCTTTTGAAGAAAAGTTAGATCAACGATTTATAAGAATACATCGCTCATATATTGTTAACATTGATAAAATTACTGCATATACTAAAAATGATATTGAGATAGGAAAAATTGAAATCCCTATCGGTGAAAACTATAGAAGTAACCTAACTTTTATTGATTCATAACTAATTACATTTATTAAAACTTCATCTAAGAACATCGTTTAACATTCACAAATAATTTAGTAATTTCGACCTTCTAAATCATTTTTATGAAAGTTTGTATCGCCGAGAAACCTAGTGTAGCACGTGAGATTGCTAATATCTTAGGAGCCAATACCAAACGAGATGGATATTTCGAAGGTAATGGCTATGCTGTTACCTATACATTCGGTCATTTATGCACACTTTTAGAACCAAAAGATTACAAACCACACTGGAAAAGTTGGGATTTGAACAATTTACCCATGCTTCCTGATCGTTTTGACACAAAAATTACTAATGACAGTGGTATTCAAAAACAGTTTAAGATTGTAAAATCATTATTTGAAAAAGCCGATGTAGTTATCAACTGTGGGGATGCTGGGCAAGAAGGAGAGCTCATTCAACGTTGGGTTATTAATCAAGCTAACTATAAGGGTAAGATCCAACGATTATGGATTTCTTCCTTAACAGAAGAAGCTATTAAAGAAGGTTTTGAAAACCTAAAAGACAACGACGACTACAACAATTTATATTATGCGGGGTTTTCTCGTGCTATAGGTGATTGGTTGTTAGGGTTAAATGCTACCCGCTTGTACACTGTAAAATTTGGTGGTTACAAACAAGTCTTATCTATTGGTAGAGTACAAACTCCTACCCTAGCTATGTTGGTTGATCGTTATAAAGAAATTCAGAATTTTAAACCTGAACCGTATTGGGAATTACAAACTCAATATCGTGAAACCTTATTTAGTTGTGAAGAGGGTCGTTTTTTAAAGAAAGAAGACGGACAAGCTTTTGCTGATAAAGTAAAAGAAAGTGATTTTGAAATAACTTCTGTTACAAAGAAAAAAGGGAAAGAATACGCACCTAAACTTTTCGATTTAACAGGCTTACAAGTATATTGTAACAACAAATTTGGCTTTTCTGCAGATGAAACCTTAAAAATTGTTCAAAAATTATATGAAATGAAAGTAGTTACCTATCCTAGAGTAGATACTACTTTTTTACCGAATGATATTTATCCTAAAGTTCCTAATATTTTAAAAGGGTTAAAACAATATGCTTCATTAACACAACCTCTATTAGGAAAGAAAATACGTAAATCGAGTAAAGTTTTTAATGATAAAAAAGTTACCGATCACCATGCGATTATCCCTACAGGAATAGAAATAAACCTGCAATACAATCAGCAACAAGTATATGATATTATTGTAAAACGATTTATTGCCGTGTTTTATCCCGATAGTGATATTTCTAAGACTGAAGTTAAAGGGGAAGCAGATAAAGTGCCTTTTAGAACTTCAGGAAAAGAAATACTTACCAAAGGTTGGCGAGCTGTTTTTGAATACGGAAGCGATGCTAAAAAAACAGAAGAAAAAGATGTACTTCCCACCTTTGAAAAAGGAGAAAAAGGCCCGCACGAACCTTCATTTTTAGAAAAGGAAACAAAGCCTCCTAGAAATTATACCGAAGCGAGCTTATTACGTGCCATGGAAACTGCAGGGAAGCAAGTAGATGATGATGAAATGCGTGAATTAATGAAAGAAAATGGTATTGGACGACCATCTACACGTGCGAGTATTATTGAAACTTTATTTAGAAGAAAATACATTGAGCGTCAAAAAAAATTAATTATTCCTACCCAAACAGGTATTGACTTGATTGATTTAATTGACAACGAACTTTTAAAATCTGCTGAATTAACAGGACTCTGGGAAAAACGTTTGAAGGAAATTGAACGTGGTGAATACCACGCTGCTACATTTATCAACCAAATGAAAAAAATGGTAGACGATTTAGTCTACGAAGTTCGTTCAAGCTCTAAAACCAAACGAATTTCTTACGAAGCCCAAAAAACAAAACAACCACCTAAAAAAACAACTTCTAAAAAGAAAACCGTCGTTGGTAAAGAATGTCCAAAATGCAAAAAAGGGCAATTATTAAAAGGAAGTGCTGCTTATGGCTGTTCTGCTTATAAAAATGGTTGTGATTTTACCTTAGCTTTTGAGTTTATGGATAAAAAAATATCCGAAAATCAACTAATTCGTTTGCTTGACAAAGGTTGTACTACTAACTTAAAAGGATTCAAACAAGAAGATAAAAAAGTAGAAGGTTTAGTTCGTTTTGATGATAATTTCAATTTAAAATTTGAACCTAAAAAAGGAGTTGTTACAAATGAAAAAATTACTTCGTCGCAAACTCCTCGTAATGACAGTGAAAAAATAACTTGTCCTAAATGTAGCAAAGGAACTGTTTTAAAAGGAAAGTCTGCCTACGGATGTTCTGAGTATAAAAACGGTTGTGATTTTGTGTTTACTTTTGAAAACATCAAAAAAATGGCTAACGGACAACCGTTAACCAAAGAGTTAGTATATAAAATATTGACTTCTAAGTAAGCTCTTTATAATAGTATTCTATTAATTTCTCTGGGTTTTTAATGGTGTTTTTTATCCATTTAAAGTAGAGTATCTTCTTTTCTTCTTCTGATAGCTGCCAATCTAAATTTGTTCTTTTTAATCGGGTAGTTACATCTTGTAGTGTGATTGCTGCTGCTACTGAGATATTTAAGCTTTCGGTAAAACCAACCATTGGAATTTTTAAAAACCCATCTGCTTCTTGTTTTATGTAATCCGAAATTCCATCTTTTTCAGCACCAAAAACAAATGCTGATTTTTTTGTGACATCAAAATCAGGTAATATACACGAATCTGTATGTGGTGTGGTACCTATAATTTGATACCCTTTTGCTCGTAAATCTTCCAAACAAGCTTTTGTATTGTCTCCGTCTTCTTTATATCTATGAATGTCTAACCATTTTTGACTTCCTTTAGCTACATGTCTTGATACTTTGTTTGTGAACTTATTTTCTATGGCATATACATCTTGTATACCAAATATATCACAACTTCTTACCACTGCACTTGCATTATGTGGCTGATAAATGTCTTCTAACACTACCGTAAAATAGCGTGTTCTTTCATTCAAAACTTTGTGAAATGTATCTTTCCTTTTTTCAGTAATGTAACCTTCTAAATAGGCTAATAATCCTTCATCAATCATACAACAAACATAGTGTTTTTTCCTATTTTATCTTATGCTTAAACAACTCGTTCTTTTTTAATAAATGTAGTTAACTCTATTCACTACTAAATTAAAATGGTATAACAAGTACTCAAAGAGAAAATAAAACCCTAATTTAATTTTTTACTAATAAGTTGTCTTTCTTCTAGGGCAAGAATCAATAAATTAACATAGTCATTTACAGTTTCTTCTATAGACTTAGGATCAATAATATCTATATATCCCTTCCAAATTAACTCTCGTTCTTTTGTAGGACAAATACAATATAAAGAGGTTTCAGCTTTGTATATTTTATACTTTTCATAGTAATTTGGGTCTTCTAGAATTTCTCGGTGATTATAATAATCTTCCTTGAACTTTACATCTAGGTATTTTTTTTCTTTATATTTTTCTGAGAAGATTTTTCTATCTTCTACACCTACCACCTTAGTATAAAGTACTGCATCATAAAAGTTTGCTGTTAAAACATTTTCTATATGTTTTAATTCTTCATCTGTTTTTCCTTCCATTCTAAATTTTGGCTCAAAAATATCTAAACTTGGTACAGCTGCAATATCCCTAGATTCAAACTCCTTTTTTAGTAATTCTTCGAACTTATCTCTAGCCTCTAAATTTGGAGTCATACCAATAATTAACACTTTGGTTAATGATAGCGAATCTATTTCTGGGTTTTTCCAATCTTCAACTAATTGAGTTGTTGTACAACTATTAAGTGCGACAACTGCAATCGATAGTAATATAATTAACTTTATGGATAATTTCATTTTTACTAATTTATGTTATCTTCTTTTTAGGTCTTTTTATGCTTACAGATAAAGTTACTAAATTCTTAGAAAAGCTAGAGTAATTTTCTCTCGGAGTTTACTTAAGTACTGGAAAATTATCTTTTTAGGGTTTCAAATACATAAACAGGTATGCAAAACAAAAAAAATATAAAAACTATTTATATTATCGCTTTTGAAAAGAAGGTCTACAAATCCTAATTAATCAAGTAATATGCTTAATAAATTTTTCTATTTTTAAAACTTTATTTTTTATCTATGAAAAAACGTTTGGTTGTATTAACAGGTGCTGGTATTAGTGCTGAAAGTGGTATAAAAACTTTTAGAGATGCTGATGGCTTATGGGAAGGTCATGATATTTATGAAGTGGCTTCTCCACAAGGGTTTCATGCTAATCCTGAATTGGTGTTGGATTTTTACAATCAACGTAGAAGACAACTCTTAGAAGTTTCTCCTAATAAAGCACATCACAATTTAGTTTCTTTAGAGAATGATTTTGAAGTTGATATTATTACTCAAAACGTAGATGATTTACATGAAAGAGCTGGAAACAAAAATGTAATACATCTACATGGTGAACTATTAAAAGCTCGTAGTACCAAAAACAAATATCTTGTTTATGATTGGAATAAAGATATTGTTATAGGTGATGTATGCGAAGAAAATGCTCAATTACGCCCTCATATTGTTTGGTTTGGTGAAGATGTTCCTCTTTTGGAAAAAGCTGCAGAAATTACTTTACAAGCAGATATTTTAATTATTATAGGAACTTCTATGCAAGTATATCCTGCTGCTAGTTTGGTTAATTATGTACAGCATAATACACCTATATATTTTATAGATCCTAAACCTGCTGTAAATAAAAACGCCTTCAATAACTTAACTATTATTGAAGACGTTGCTAGTTCTGGTACTGATAAATTAATTACTATGCTAAAATAAAGCTTAGCATCTAAGTTTTATGAATTTGATGTTAATCGATCAAAATACTCATACAATTCTCCTTTAGAGATGTTACTTCCTTTTTCAATCAAATCAAAAAGTTCAACATTTCTTTCTTCTTGATATGCTTTTGAGCCTCTTAAAAACTCAATTGCTTCATCATTTGGGTTTTTTAGTAACCACTCAAACCCTTCTTGCTCCAAAACATTAATGTCTTTTTCTATTTTTATTACAATACGATGTATTTCCTTTTCTTCACATTTAAACAGGTTTACTAAGTTTGGAGAAAAATGTTCTAAGTACGCTGTTCTGGTCAATACATCATCCCAAACGACATCACTAAATACATTCATTTCATCTTCTGCTACTTGTGGTTTCTCTTTTTTTAGTTCATCCCATTCTTTTTTATCTATGTTTTGTGATGCCAAAAATCGAGCAAACTCTTCATGTAATCCTTCAAACTGTTCTTTTGTAAGTTGTCTATATTTCAAACGTTTTAAGTTTTTTTGTTTATTGATTTATTATAATTATAAAATTAAGAACGTTTGCAACCACTCGCTCCAGTCGTTCTCTCATTAAAAACTTTAAAGAAAATCTTTTATAAAGAAATTTTTAAAATTTATTAATGTTTGTTTCATTTGGCAATTTTAGTAATAAATTAGGGTTAGGACAATTTTCCTTGTAAAAACCTAGGCTTTTTTTTGAAGAAACACCTGGATAATCTCCTTTATAATCTTCAATATCTATCATTATCTGAAAATGTAAGTGAGGAGCATAATCTCCATTTACAGAACTATCTCCTAAAGTTCCTATCTTCTCCCCTTTTTTAACCTTTGTTCCAACTGATAAGTCTTCTAAAGATTCTAATGATAAATGACCGTATAATGAATAAAACTCATTTCCTTCTATTGAATGTTTTACAATAATTGTTGGCCCGTAATCTCCATAGTTTAAATTGTTTTTAAAACTATGAATTTCCCCATCTAATACAGCTAAAATATCTGTACCTGCATCACACCACAAATCAATTCCCAAATGAATATTTCGTTGGTTTTCTTCTGATAGTTTATTAAAATGCTCACTTCTACTATAAATATCTCTTACTTCCAAATATCCTCCAAAAGCAACTTTTTTTTTATGTTTTGAAAAATAATTTTCTAAATAAGCCTCCCATTCTTTTGATGAAGAAACATCAAAACTTAATTCTTCGTTAGATGCTGCTATTGAAATTGGAATGTATTCGCTAAAAGGTATACTCGTATCAACTACATGCAATGGTTTTTGAGATATATTATTTAAAAAGTCTTTCATAAAATGAATTTTATATATAAAATAAGAGTAACCAAAAATAATTGATTACTCTTAAAATATAAGGGGAATTAAGCGTATTAATTAATTTTAAACGCTATGATACAGTTTTCTGTTATCTTGAAACGGTTCCTGTAATAGTTACCAATGGTCCAACTCCTAAATCTATAGCAACATGATCTTGAGCATCGTCAGCTACTTTTTTAGCTAATGGTTTAAGAGTAAAAGGTGCTGGACTATTGTCTGGATTTGGTTCTACTGTAATTACAATAGTTGAACCTCTTAAATCAGTTGGAAAAGTTACTCCGTCTGGAGCATTTACTAAGAAATCTTCTCCTGGAAAAAATCCATCAGCCCCATTTGGTGCTGGTAAATCCATAGCCCCACTAAAGCCATCAAACTCATCTGTTGCAGCAAGTTTTGTGAATTTACCTGTAGTAACTGGTACTCCATTTATCACAGCCCATCCTTCATACTTCCATCCTTCATCTAATTCTGGTAATCCTAAACCTACTTGTGGTGGCATTCCTGGTTCTAAAAACCAAACACCACTTCTTTCGTTTGTGTTTTCTCCATCTGTTGGTGTAGCTAAAATGAATTTCCCCCAAGAACTACTAAAATCTCCAACAATATTAGAGTTTATAGAAGCACTATTACCTGAAAAATCTCCTGCTAAAATTTTAGTACTTGATGGCGCTGGGTCTGGATCGTTCGTTGGTTCAATTGTCAAAACAAAGGTAGATGCCGCTGATAGCATATCTGAATCTACTACAAAAGAACTTTGAGATAATTCTCCTGAATCATTTACATTAAAAACACCTGTTGATACTGGCGAACCTCCAACAATTATCCAACCTTCATACACATAGTCAGCCCCTAAGTTTTCTAAACCATTAACATTTAAACTTAAATTTGATGTCTTTGGTGTGTTATCGTCATCATCGCTACAAGCAACAAAAGTTAACGCACTTACTGCTGCTATTGTTAAAAGTATTTTTTTCATTGTTTTTGTAATTTTGAATTTATACAAAAACAAAGTTACCTGCCCTTTTTCTATTAAAATGTTAGCTAGCTTACACTTACGCTACTTTTTTAAGTAATCGTATTTCTTTTCTGTTAAAATCAATGACTTTTTCTTGCTTTAACTCATTCATTAAAGTATTTAATGTTGGCCTTGATGTTCCTATTAAGCTAGCAATATCTTTTTGTGTGTATGGATGTTCTATTACTTGATCTCCTGTCTTTTCACATTCATGTCCATATTCTTCACACAACTCTTTAAAAAACTCTAATAAGCGAGTACGTGTATCTTTAAATAATAATAATTGAAGTCTTCTCTCTAATCTTTTTATTCTTAATCCTATAAATTTGTAAATCTTAAAACTTACAGATACATTATCTCTCATTAATGAATACATGGTTTCTCTAGATACAGGACAAATTTCTGTTGCATTATCTATAGATTGAGCAAATTCATTTCGTCTTTCAACTCCTAAAATTGCTTTTTCACCAAATATTTCTCCTTTAGTTAGTATTGCTTTGATTACTTCTTCACCTTCTTCCGTGTAGTACCCTATTTTTACTTTTCCTTTATCTATTAAATAAATTTTATTTGCAGCATCTTCTTCAAAATAGATATAATCTTTCTTTTTATATTTATTCAGTGTGTGGTTTTCTTTAAAAGCAGGATATTTGTGGGGACATAATATTTTAAACAAGTTAACATCCTCAAAGTACCAAAGTGCACTCATAGTTTTTACTTTTAAATTTTAAGTCGAAAAAATTAAAAGTGCATTACAAAAAAAGCTCTGGAAAACTCCAGAGCCTTAATACTATTAATATTTAAAATACTATTTATTAAGCATTTTGTTTTTTGATTAAGTTTAAAGCTGAGCCTTCTTTAAACCACTCTATTTGTCCTTTGTTATAGGTATGATTAGTTACAATGACATCTTTTGAACCATCTGCATGAACCACTTCAATAGTTAACGGTTTTCCTGGAGCAAATTCATTTAAGTCCAAGAAGTTAAACGTATCATCTTCTTGAATTAAATCGTAATCAGCTTCATTATCAAATGTTAATCCTAACATCCCTTGTTTTTTCAAGTTTGTTTCATGAATACGCGCAAATGATTTTACTAACACAGCTGCCACTCCTAAATGACGTGGTTCCATTGCTGCATGTTCACGAGAAGACCCCTCACCATAGTTATGATCTCCTACTACAACTGTTTTAATTCCTTTTGCTTTGTACTCACGCTGCACTTTAGGCACAGCATCATACTCTCCTGTTAACTGATTTTTCACGAAGTTTGTCTTCATGTTAAAAGCATTTACAGCTCCAATTAACATATTGTTAGAAATATTATCTAAATGTCCACGATAACGTAACCAAGGTCCCGCCATAGATATATGGTCAGTTGTACACTTTCCATGAGCTTTGATTAACAATTTAGCATCTTTAATAGTATCTCCTAA
Organism: Tenacibaculum larymnensis; assembly: GCF_028829235.1. Classification (GTDB taxonomy): domain Bacteria; phylum Bacteroidota; class Bacteroidia; order Flavobacteriales; family Flavobacteriaceae; genus Polaribacter; species Polaribacter larymnensis. Next base: position 30,803 of record NZ_JAIWJY010000011.1, read on the forward strand.
TGGTTCAAACGGAGTTAACAACTCTAAACGCTCTGAATTAGGATTTACTACTATTTCTACATGGCTTCCATCAGCCTCTGGCTCTAAATATCCATTATCATCTACTTCAAATCCTTTTGGAGGTAATTCCCAACCTGTAGGTTCGTCTAACATTACCTCTTCTCCTTTCTCATTAATTAGTTTATCTGTTAATGGATTAAAATCTAGGCGTCCTGCTATGGCAATGGCTGCTGTTAATTCTGGAGAAGCAACAAAAGCATGTGTATTTGGATTTCCATCAGCACGTTTAGCAAAGTTTCGATTGAAAGAGTGAACAATACTATTTTTAGGTGCATTTTTAGGATCCTCATAACGTCCCCATTGTCCAATACACGGTCCACATGCATTGGTAAATATCTTAGCATCTAAATTTTCAAAAACTTGTAAGATTCCATCTCTTTCTGCCGTATAACGTACTTGCTCCGAACCTGGGTTAATACCAAATTCTGCTTTAGTTTTCAATCCTTTGTCTATAGCTTGCTGTGCAATAGAAGCAGCACGTGATAAGTCTTCATAAGAAGAGTTTGTACAAGAACCTATTAACCCCCATTCTACTTGTAAAGGCCAATCGTTTGCTTGTGCTTTTTCTGTCATTTCTTTACCAACAGAAGTAGATAAATCAGGAGTAAAAGGTCCGTTTAATAATGGTCCTAATTCTGATAAATTAATTTCAATTACCTGATCAAAATATTGTTCAGGGTTTGCATACACTTCAGCATCTGCCGTTAAGTATTCTTTTATTTCATTTGCTGCGTCAGCAACATCGTTTCTATCAGTAGCACGTAAATAACGCTCCATAGACTCATCATAACCAAAAGTAGAGGTTGTTGCTCCAATCTCCGCACCCATGTTACAAATAGTCCCTTTACCTGTACATGACATTGCAGTAGCTCCAGGTCCAAAATATTCTACAATAGCACCTGTTCCTCCTTTTACGGTTAAAATTTCTGCTACTTTTAAAATCACGTCTTTAGGCGCTGTCCAACCAGATAATTTACCTGTTAATTTTACACCTATTAACTTAGGAAACTTCAATTCCCAAGGCATTCCTGCCATTACATCTACTGCATCAGCTCCACCTACTCCAATCGCCACCATTCCTAATCCTCCTGCATTCACCGTGTGAGAATCTGTACCAATCATCATTCCTCCTGGAAATGCATAATTTTCTAATACTACTTGATGTATAATACCTGCTCCAGGTTTCCAGAAACCAATTCCATATTTATTAGAAACTGACTCTAAGAAGTTAAATACTTCGTTTGAGTTATTTAATGCTGTTTGTAAATCTGTTGAAGCACCTACTTTTGCTTGAATTAAGTGATCGCAATGCACCGTTGTTGGTACTGCTACTTTATCTTTTCCTGCTTGCATAAATTGCAATAACGCCATTTGGGCTGTTGCATCTTGACAAGCAATACGGTCTGGGGCAAAATCAACATAATCCTTTCCTCTTTCAAATGCTCTCGTTGGATTTCCGTCCCAAAGGTGTGTGTATAAAATTTTCTCTGCTAATGTTAAAGGTTTACCTGTAATTTCACGAGCAGCATCTACTCGTTCAACTACTTTATTGTATACCTCTTTTATCATATTAATATCAAAAGCCATATATGTAATTTTTTTGTTGCTGTACGAATTTACCAAAAAAAACAGTACAAAAGATGGAGTAACTATATAATTATAATAAGTTTAAATAAGTTTTTTCTATAGTAGAGTTTTATACAGTAATTAATTAATAACAACAAAGCCCGAGCTTTAACACTCGGGCTTCTATATTATAACTAATAGTTTTATTTAACTATGAAATTACTAGTTGTTTTTGAGATGGTTTAAATTTTGTTAAAACAATACCGTCTACTGCTTTTTCATATTCTTCCATAGTAGGTGTTCTTCCTAAAATAGTAGACAATACTACTACTGGTGTAGAAGATAATAGAGATTCACCTTTTTTCTCTCCAGAATCTTTTACAACTCTTCCTTGGAATAAACGTGTTGATGTAGCCATTACTGTATCTCCTGGCTCAGCTTTTTCTTGGTTACCCATACATAAGTTACATCCAGGACGCTCTAAGTATAACATGTTTTCATACTTTGTACGTGCTAATCCTTTAGGTGCATTATCATCAAACTCAAATCCTGAATACTTTTGTAATACTTCCCAATCTCCTTCAGCTTTTAACTCGTCTACAATATTGTATGTAGGTGGGGCTACTACTAATGGAGCATTGAATTCTACCTTACCTTCTTGTGCTTCAATGTTCTTTAACATTTGAGCTAAGATTTTCATATCTCCTTTATGCACCATACAAGATCCTACGAAACCTAAATCTACTTTCTTAGTTCCTCCATAGAATGATAATGGGCGAATTGTATCATGTGTATAACGTTTAGATACATCTTCGTTATTTACATCAGGATCAGCAATCATTGGTTCAGCAATTTCATCTAAATCAATAACAACCTCTGCATAGTATTTTGCATCTGCATCAGGTTTTAATGCTGACTTAATTCCTGTTTTAACTTCTTGAATTCTTGCATTTGCTTTCTCAACTAAACCTTTTAATACTTGCTTTTCATTATCCATTCCTTTATCAATCATGATTTGGATACGATCTCTGGCAATTTCTAATGATTCAATTAATGTTTCATCTTCTGAAATACAAATAGAAGCTTTAGCTTTCATTTCAGCAGTCCAGTCAGTAAATGTAAAGGCTTGGTCAGCTGTTAAGGTTCCGATATGTACTTCAATAACTCTTCCTTGGAAAACATTTTCTCCGTCAAACTGCTTTAACATTTGTTGTTGCGTTGCGTGTACAACATCACGGAAATCCATGAAACTTCTCATGTCTCCTTTAAACGTTACTTTAACTGATTGTGGAATAGGCATTGTTGCTTCACCTGTTGCTAAAGCTAATGCTACAGTTCCTGAGTCAGCTCCAAAGGCAACTCCTTTTGACATACGTGTATGAGAATCTCCTCCAATAATAATATCCCAATCACTTACTGTAATGTCATTTAACACTTTATGAATTACATCTGTCATTGCAGGATATTGTCCTTTAGGATCACGCCCTGTAATTAAACCAAAGTCATTCATAAATTTCATTAACCTTGGAATGTTTGCTTTTGACTTATCATCCCATACAGAAGCTGTATGACAACCAGATTGGTAAGCTCCGTCAACTATTGGAGAAATAACAGTAGCAGCCATCATTTCTAATTCCTGAGAAGTCATTAAACCTGTAGTATCTTGAGAACCTACAATATTAACTTCTACACGAACATCAGAACCTGCATGTAATGTTTTTCCTGGAGTTGTTCCTACTGCATTTTTATTGAAGATTTTTTCAACTGCAGTTAATCCTTGTCCTTCTACCGATATTTCTTTAGAAGTAGCATATACTTGTGGTACATCAATTCCTAATACTTTAGCTGCAAATGTTTGTAATTTCTTACCAAAAACAACAGCATATGAACCTCCAGCTTTTATAAACTCCATTTTTTGTGGAGTTAATGCTGTAGAGATATCTTTTAATTCTTTATCTCCGTTATATAATTTCTTAGTTTTTGTATTGATAGTTAAAACAGTTCCTGTTTCTACAGAATACTCTTGTTTTAAAACTGGCTCTCCATCTTCATCAACAATCGTATTACCTTCAGCATCTTTTTGCTTTACCCAGTTTTTAAGATCAATACCAATACCTCCTGTTACACCTACTGTAGTTAAGAAAATTGGAGAAATTCCGTTAGTACCTGCAATTACTGGGGCAATATTGATAAATGGAACGTACGGACTTGATTCTACACCTGTCCATAAAGCCACGTTATTAACACCTGACATTCTAGAAGAACCTACTCCCATAGTTCCTTTTTCAGCAACTAACATCACACGTTTATCTGGATGTTGCTCTTTAAGTGCTAACAACTCATTTTGCATATCTTTATTATGCTCAAAAATTGATTGCCCATGTAATTCACGGTCAGATCTTGAGTGTGCATCAGCACCTGGTGATAATAAGTCTGTTGATATATCTCCTACACCTGCTATATATGTAACTACTTTAATTTCTTCCTCTATTTCTGGAAGCTTAGTAAAAAACTCTGCTTGTGCATAGCTTTCGATAAGCTCTTTTGCTATTTTATTACCAGCTTTGTATGCTTCTTCTAAACGCTCTGTATCTGCTTCATATAAGAATACTTGAGTCTTTAATACTTTTGCTGCTTCTTCAGCAATTGCAGCATCGCTACCTAATGCTAAATCAAGTAAAACTTCTACAGAAGCTCCCCCCTTCATGTGTCCTAACTGCTCTAAAGCAAAAGATGGAGTAATCTCTTCCACTACAGATTCACCAAGAATAATCTCTTTTAAAAATTTTGCTTTTACAGCAGCAGCACTTGTTGTACCTGGTAAAACATTATAAATAAAGAAATTAAGAGAATTTTTTCTGTGTGGATTGTTTTCATCTTTAATTTGTGAGATGATTTCAGTTAACAATTCACTTCCATCGATAGGTTTAGGGTGAAGACCTTGACCTTTTCTTACTTCAATCTCCTTTAGGTAATCTGAGTATGTGTTCATAAAAAAGTTTTGTTTAAAATATTTTGAAGGAAATAGTAAAAACTACTATATATTAAAACTGGTTATTACAGCTTTATCCTGTTAATTTTTGCTTAGCAAAAGTAATATTTTAACCTTAATTTTAAAAATAAACAACAAAACAGTCCAAAAAGCAAATTAATTTAATTTGAAAGGCTTGTTTTTAGAAATATCTCAAAAAAACAACTGTAAAAACACCATATAATTATCAAATTGATAATTTAGTTTTTTAAAGAGATTAGAAAAAAATAGTATAATGATTCTAAATAGGAAAAAAAAAGCAGACCCATAAGCTGGATTCTGTTCCTTATAAATAAGGCTCTTATCATTTATCTAGTTCTGAAATTACTCTCAGAATCAATCTGCCTACCCCTTAGAATCGCGCGAGTAGCACTCAAGCTCTAATGTACATGGCATTGCACCGCATAGAGTTTACCTGGTTTCACTACAGCATTACCTGTACATTCTTTCTGTTGCACTTGTCCTCGGTTTACACCGGACGGATGTTATCCGCTATGCTACTCTATGGTGTCCAGACTTTCCTACTTATATTTTCTATAAGTCGATAAGATAGGTCTGCTATTATATTGTTGTCAAATAAAAGTTCACAACTCTATTCATAAAAAAACCCACTCAAAAGAATTGAGTGGGAAAATTGCTATGAAAAAGAAAAAGTGTCTAGAACGTCTCCTAGACACTGCAAATATATAACTGTTTTTCGTTTAAAAAAAATTTTATTTAAAAAAAATTATCTTTTTTATGATTTTTTTAAGAAAACATATCTTTAACCTTTTCAAAGAAAGATTTGTCTGATTTCTGTGGATTCGGGCTAAAGTTCTCATCTTCTTGCATTTCCTCGAAAAACTTACGTTGATCTTTAGTTAATTCTTGAGGAGTCCATACATTTATGTGAATTAAGAAATCTCCATGACCATAACGTTCAATACTTGGCAATCCTTTTCCTTTTAAACGTAAAATTTTACCTGATTGCGTTCCTGGTTCAATCTTAATCTTTACTTTTCCTGTAACTGTTTCTACTTCTTTCGATACTCCTAAAACTGCTTCTGAAAAGTTGATGTATAAATCATAGTGAATATTACTTCCTTCACGTTTTAAGTTTTCGTGTGGTACTTCTTCAATTAACACTAATAAATCTCCTGGAATTGAGTTTTTACCTGGAGCTTCATTTCCTTTACCACCTACTTTTAACTGTACTCCTTCTGTTACTCCTTCTGGAATATTGATAGAAACGGTTTCTTCTTTTACTATCATTCCCTGCGCATCTGCTCCACTTGGCTTTTTATCTAGCATCTCTCCTGCTCCATGACAAGTACTACAAGTAGTAGCAGTTTGCATTCTACCTAAGATAGTATTGGTTACACGCATTTGTTGTCCGCTACCATTACATGTTGAACATGTTTTGTATGTTACTCCTTCGGCTTGAACTTTTCTACGAACCTTTACCTTCTTTTCAACTCCTTTAGCAATATCTTCTAAGGTTAGTTTTACACGAATACGTAAGTTGCTACCTTTTACTCGTGCTTGACGGTGACCTCCACCACCAAAACCACCGAAACCGCCACCAAAGGCTCCTCCGAAAATATCTCCAAACTGGCTAAATATGTCATCCATATTCATACCGCCACCACCGAAGCCTCCATGACCTCCTTCAAAAGCAGCATGACCGTACTGATCGTAACGTGCTTTTTTATTATCGTCACTTAATACCTCATAAGCTTCCGCAGCTAATTTGAATTTTTCTTCAGCATCTTTATCATCAGGGTTCTTATCTGGATGGTACTTGATTGCCATCTTACGATATGCCTTTTTGATTTCAGCTTTTGAGGCTGATTTTGATATTCCTAATATTTCGTAATAATCTTGTTTTGCCATAACTTTCAATGTTCAATTAATTAGTAAACAGTTATTATAATTACTAATAATTGTATTAATGATGATTGTTTTACGCTTGCCCCATTACTACTTTAGGGTGACGAATAATTTTATCTCCTAACTTATATCCCTTCTCTACACAATCAATAATCTTTCCTTTTAAATCATCTGAAGGTGCTGGTATTTGCGTTATTGCATCATGAACTTCTGCATCAAAATCATCTCCTGGTTTTACTTCTATTTCTGTTAATCCTTTTTGAGTTAAGGTGTTTTTAAACTTGTTATTAATAAGTTCCATTCCTTTTAACAGTTCAGAGTCTTCTGTTTTTTTAATTTCTGCCAAACCTCTATCAAAATCATCCATAATTGGCAGTAAAGCTGTCATTAATTCTTGACTTGCAGTTTTAAAAAGTTCAATACGTTCTTTTGAAGTACGTTTTTTGTAATTTTCAAACTCTGCAAATAATCGTAGATATTTATCTTTCTCAGCTTGAATTAATTCTTCTGCTGTTGGCTCTTCTTTAGCCTCAACCTCTTTATTTTCCTGAGTTTCTTCTTGATTCTCTCCTAAATCGCCATTTTTAATAGCGTCGTTAATTTCGTCTTCTTTTGTATATTGATCTTTACTCATTGTAAATCGTTTCATGTATTTAACACTTTTTGATTAACAAGAATACTGCCAATAAAAAAAATGTGTCATAATGACATTGTTAATATTATTTTATATATGTCATACAAAAAAATACATTTATCTTTTGTACAAACATCTCAAAATTATATATTTAAGAAATTTTTATTAATTAATTTATAACATAAAAAGTCCCTCATTATGAAACAGAATTTTTTAAACATTTCAGGAGTTACAATTCTTTCAAAAAATCAACAAAAGAACTTAACAGGTGGTGCTGCTATTGATCTTAGTAAATGTGGATGTGATTGCTCTGGAAGCGTTACAGGTCCTATTTATTGTCATCAATATTTTGCTTGTACACAAGAGTATACTTGTAGTGAAGAAATGTAAAAGTTAAAACATAAAAAAAGCTGTTATCTAAACGATAACAGCTTTTTTATTTCTTATTCCTAACTAGTTTGGCACAACGCTAACTATTTTTGCTTTTGTAGGCACAATAAATTCTGCTTCTTTAAGGAATTTTATATTAGATAGTTTTGCCTCTCCTATTTGTTCTTCATATCCATTTTTTAAAGACCACATATGAAATGTCCAATTTGTAGCAATTGGTATTGAATTAACTTGTTCAATTTGATTATACTTAATAGCATGAGGTTCTTTTTCTGCTTTTTCTTTTCCTTTACCAAAGGTTACAATATATGCTGCTCCTTCTAAAATATTTGTTTTTGGATTTTTATATATCACATACCAATCGTCAGGTGCATCACCTGTACCAGACTCAAAAGTCAGTTTACCTGTTGTAAAATTTTCAGTTTCCCATTTGTTTTCACTAAAATTAGACCAAATAGTTCCTTGATCGTTAAGTTTATATGGTAAGCCTAAAAAATATGACCATGTAAAAATATCAAAACGAGCTGTAGCCATATCCTTTTTATTTACTCCTAATGCATACACTTCTTTTCCATCAAAAATAATTAATGAACCATCTTCCTTTTCTATTTTTATTTTACCTCCTCCTGGTTCTTGTGTTATAACGCCTTTTAAATGTTTTTTTCCTCCAAAAGTTATATCAATGGTATATTTAAGGTACTTCTTCCCCATAAATACATTCTTTTTATGAGCTTTTTCTATTGATGATGTAAAAGTTTGGGAATTCTCTTGGGCTGTAAAAATTGTTACCTGAAATAATAATACTGCAAGTATGATTCTTGTTTTCATAATATTGATTAAAATTAATCCACTAAGTCGAAATAAACATACTTCAATTACACTTTAATCATAAAAAAAATCCCAAATCAGTTGATTTGGGATTTATATTTATTTCTCGATGTTACTTTTTTAATCATCAATTCTTTCAATTTTAGCTCCAATTGATTTTAAACGTGCTTCAATATCTTCGTAACCTCTATCAATCTGTTCTATATTATTGATAATACTTGTTCCTTTAGCAGATAATGCTGCTATTAATAAAGAAATACCTGCTCTAATATCTGGTGAAGTCATTTTAGTTGCCTTCAACTGAGATTTAAAGTCATGTCCAATTACTGTAGCTCTGTGTGGGTCACATAAAATTACTTTTGCTCCCATATCGATTAATTTGTCAACAAAGAACAAACGGCTTTCAAACATTTTCTGATGAATTAACACTGTTCCTTTTGCTTGTGTAGCTACTACTAGAACAATACTTAACAAATCTGGTGTAAATCCTGGCCATGGTGCATCTGCTACCGTAAGTACTGATCCATCAATATAACTTTGAATCTCATAACTATCTTGTTCTGGAATAAAGATATCATCTCCTACTTTTTCTAGTTGAATTCCTAACTTTCTAAATACATTAGGAATTTGACCTAAATCATTCCAACTTACATTTTTAATTGTTAATTCAGAACGAGTCATAGCTGCCATACCTATCCAACTACCAATTTCAATCATATCTGGTAAGATGGTATGTTCACAACCTCCTAATGACTCTACTCCTTCAATTGTAAGTAAGTTAGATCCTACACCAGAAATTTTTGCACCCATAGAGTTCAACATTTTTGATAATTGTTGAATATAAGGTTCACAAGCTGCATTATATATTGTTGTAGTTCCTTTAGCTAGTACTGCAGCCATAATAATGTTTGCGGTACCTGTTACTGAAGCTTCATCTAACAGCATTTCTGCTCCTACTAACCCTGTTTCAGTTTCTACTCCATAGAAATACTCTTCACGATTATAACGGAACTTAGCACCTAAGTTAATGAACCCTTCAAAGTGAGTATCTAAACGACGGCGTCCAATTTTATCTCCTCCTGGACGTGGAATATATCCTTTTCCAAAACGAGCTAATAAAGGACCAACAATCATAATAGACCCTCTTAAAGAACTTCCATCCCTTTTAAATTCTGGTGACTCTAGGTATTTTAAATTGATATCATCTGCTTGGAAACTATACGAGTTTTTAGATAGCTTTTCTACCTTAACCCCTAATTCTCCCAAAATAAAAATCAGTTTATTGACATCAATAATGTCAGGAACATTATTTATAATTACTTTTTCTGACGTTAATAACACCGCACATATTACCTGTAATGCTTCATTTTTTGCTCCTTGTGGTGTTATTGTTCCTTTTAACTTGTGACCTCCTTCTATTTTAAATGATGCCATTTACTTTTTTCTGTATTTAGTATTTGTTTTTCCTTTTGATTTATGCTGCCCTTGACCACCTCTTTTTCTTAGTAAGCTCTTACTGTCTGTAAGCTCCTCTTCAGTATTACGTATATCTATTTCCCCATCAGATAACTCATACAAATGATCAAAAATAACACTATCTTCAACTGTATCTTTGTTCCAGTTTAAATAGCATTTTTTCATATGATTAGCAATGGTAAACACCAAAGCTTCTTTCATTTCTCCTTCTTCCCATGTTAACGCAACATCAATCATGGTTTGGATATTTGTTCCATAAAAGCGGTACTTTGATGCTGATTTAGGGTATGGCAATCGTTCAGGAGATTCTTGTAGCTCTTCCTTTGAAGGTGTTTCGTATGGAGAATCAACATCTAATTGAAAATCTGCCATTATATGTAATTGATCCCAAAGTTTATGTTTAAAATCAGGTACATCTCGTAAATGAGGTTGCAAATTCCCCATAACGTCAATAATAGCTTTGGCCATTGTATTTCTTTCTTCTTTATCTTCTAAAGCGATACAATGGTTCACTAACTTTTGTATATGTCTCCCATATTCTGGGATAATTAATTTGGATCTTTTCGAATTGTATTCTAAATCAAACGTCATTTCTCTATATTTTATCTATGCAAAATAGGTAATTATTATGAATTAACTTACCCGATTACTTTCAATTTTGCAAATTGTAACAATAATTTCTTTTTACCTACGGTACTAAACTCTATTTCTGCTTTTTTATTGGGACCTTTCCCTTCTAAAGCTACTACTTTTCCAGTGCCAAAACGGTTATGTTCTACTACGTTTCCTACTGTAATTTCTCCATCAAACAAATTCATTTTCGGGCTCATTTCTGAAACCTTTTTCATTTTACTTTTTGGAGGAACCATATTAGGCTTTTCCTTCTTAGCTAAGAATTCTTTTCTCTTTTTTTGAATTGGTTTTTGAAATCGTATTTTCTTTGGAGAATCATCTTCAAACAGGCTAGCGTCTATAAATCTATTTACTGATGGTTCTGGCACTTTGGGAGTTAAGTATTCTAGATACTGGTCATCAATTTCTTCTAAAAATCTACTAGGTTCTCCATCGGTTAATTTACCCCAACGATAACGTGTTTGTGCATAAGTCAAATAGGCTCCTTTTTCTGCCCTTGTTAACGCCACATAAAATAAACGACGTTCTTCTTCTAACTCACTACGAGTATTCATACTCATTGCTGATGGAAACAAACTTTCTTCTAAACCTACAATGTATACGTAAGGAAATTCTAATCCTTTAGATAAGTGAATTGTCATTAACGAAACTCGAGGTTCTTCATCTTGTTTATCAGAATCAAAATCAGTGGCTAGTGCTACATCTTCTAAAAATGATGTTAACGATGCGTCTTCTCCTGTTTCAATTTTATCGGTAATAAAGTCTTTTATTCCGTTTAAAAGTTCTTGAACATTTTCAACTTTATTAACTCCTTCTGGCGTTCCGTCTTTTTGTAAGTCTTTAACTAACTGCGTTTGTTTAACTACCAAATCAGCAATTTCAAAAGCATTTTTTGTTTGTGCTTCAATTTGAAAACGCTGAATCATATTTACAAAATTCTGCAACTTTGTCTTGGTTCCAGAGTTAAGATTAATATCTACTGTATTGATATTCTTTAAAATATCAAACATTGATTTTTTATAATGATTCGCTGCAATTGTTAATTTATCAAGCGTTGTAGCTCCAATTCCTCTGGCTGGGTAGTTAATAATACGTTTTAATGCTTCCTCATCATTCGGGTTGATTAAAATTCGTAAATACGATAGTAAATCTTTAATTTCTTTACGTTGATAGAAAGAGATTCCCCCGTAAATTTTATATTTAATATCCTTTTTACGCAATGCATCTTCTATTGCTCTTGACTGTGCATTAGTACGATAAAGAATAGCAAACTGATCACTAGTTAACTGATGATTCATTTGGTTTTCCCAAATAGATTGTGCTACAAAACGCCCTTCTTCTCCATCAGAAATTGTACGCATTACTTTTACACTATCTCCTGCATCATTTGCTGTCCAAATTTCTTTATCTAACTTGGTTTTATTCTTATCAATAACACTATTCGCAGCGCGGACAATATTACTTGTTGAACGATAGTTTTGTTCTAACTTAAACGTTTTTACATCTGGATAATCCTTCTGGAAGTTTAAGATGTTTTGAATGTTCGCACCACGGAATCCATAGATACTTTGAGAGTCGTCTCCTACCACACAAATGTTCTGAAAACGATCTGCTAACGCACGTACAATTAAATACTGCGAATGGTTGGTATCTTGGTACTCATCTACCAAAATATATCGGAAACGATCTTGATACTTTGCTAAAACATCTGGAAAACGAGCTAACAATTCATTCGTTCGCAGTAGTAAATCGTCAAAATCCATAGCTCCAGATTTAAAACATCTATCTACATATTCTTTATAGATATCACCTGTTCTAGGCCTGCTTGCTTCTAAATCAGCTTGTTGTAAATCAGAGTTATTAAAATAAGCTCTGACCGTAATTAAACTGTTTTTAAAAGACGAAATTCTACTTAAAATTTGCTTTGGTTTGTATCGATCTTTATCCAAATTCATTTCTTTGATAATCGCCGTTATCAATCGAACTGAATCTTGTGTATCGTAAATGGTGAAGTTTGATGGATAGCCTAATCGATCAGCTTCTGAGCGTAAAATACGTGCAAAAACTGAGTGGAAAGTTCCCATCCAAAGGTTTTTAGCTTCACTATACCCTACTACTTTACCAATACGATCTTTCATTTCACGAGCAGCCTTGTTGGTAAATGTTAACGATAAAATGTTAAATGCATCTACACCTTGCTCCATTAAATAGGCAATTTTATAGGTCAACACTCTCGTTTTACCCGATCCTGCTCCTGCTATAATTATCATTGGGCCGTCTTTTTGTAAAACAGCTGCTCTCTGTGGTTCGTTAAGTTGCTCTAAATAAGTATTCAATGGAAATTAAATTGAAAGTATTTTAAAAGTGGGAAATTAACCAATCTTTTAGGTTTTTTAAAGATTCTAACCTTTTTTTTATTCACTAATTTTTATTTGATAAATTTCAGTCTAAACCCGAATAACCAAAAATTCGTCCTAAAACCCTTATTTTATAATATTCATTTTAAAACCCGAATTATTTGGCGTTTTCAATTTGAAAACCTATTTTTACTAAAATTTAAATGCATGACAAGTGTAATTACTGGTGATATTATTAATTCTAGAGGTGTTTCTGCTGAAACATGGCTCCCTTTATTAAAGGAGTCTTTTAACTCTATTGGAAAAACACCAAAAACATGGGAACTTTTTCGTGGTGATAGTTTTCAAATTGAAATTGAAAATATTGCTGATGCTCTTCTTTATGCCATAAAACTAAAAACCAATATTAAGAAAATAAAAGATTTAGACATTCGTTTAGCTATTGGTATTGGTAATAAAAGTTTTGATACAGATAAAATTACCGAAGCTAATGGTGAAGCTTTTATAAATTCTGGGTATGCTTTTGATCATTTACTTAAAAAGCAAAATTTGGCTTTAAAAACTCCTTGGAAAGATATTAACGAAGAGTTTGAAGTTTCTTTAGGGTTAAGTTTGTTAATAATGGATAGCTGGACAACTAACTCTGCTGCTTTTGTATATATGTCATTACAAAACCCTGAGTGTACTCAAAAAGTTATTGCTAAAAAACTAGCTATTTCAGAAAGTAGTGCTAGCGAACGAAGAAAACGTTCTGGTTTTGATGAAATTATGAAGCTAGAAAAACGTTATAGAAAACTTATGAATCAGAAACTAACTAACCTATGATACTCTTCTTAAAACTACTTATTGCTCACTTATTAGGTGATTTTGTGTTTCAACCTAAAAATTGGGTAAAAAATAAAGAGAAAAAGAAAATAAAATCTATAAAACTCTATGCCCACATAGGTGTTCATACTATTTTATTACTAATATTATTACAATTCAACTCTACATATTGGAGTACTATTTTACTCGTAATTATTTCTCACTACTTAGTTGATCTTGGAAAACTATATCTTCAAAAGAAAAAAAACAAACGCTTATTTTTCTTTTTAGATCAAGCTTTACATATATTCTTTTTAGGACTTGCTACCTATATTTATTCTCCTTTTAAAATTAATATCGACGCTATTTTAACTAAGCAAAACCTATTACTTTTTGCTTGTTTAATTTTTGTTACTTACACCTCTTCCATCATTATAAATACATTAATTTCTAAATGGAATCCTGAAAAGGGTAATAAATCAACAGAACAATCGTTAGCCAATGCAGGTAGGTACATTGGTTTTTTAGAACGTATATTAATTTTTGTTTTTATAGCAATTAACCAATGGGCAGGTGTCGGCTTTTTACTAGCAGCAAAATCTATATTTAGGTTTGGAGATTTAACTGCTTCAAAAGACAGAAAACTTACTGAATATGTACTAATTGGAACTTTATTAAGTTTTGGATTGGCAATTTTAACAGGACTCGTATATTCGCATTATGGAAGATAAAATTATTGAAGGGCTTGCTTATGCCCTACCAGCATTAGTAACTGGCGGTGTGGCTTACCTAATTTTAGGTCGCTTTATTGAACAGGATAATAAAGAAAAAACATTCAATGCTTTAGTTGAAAAAAAGCGTGAAAGCTTACCTACAAAACTACAAGCTTATGAACGTATGTTATTATTTTGTGAGCGTATCAACCCTTCTAAATTACTTTTAAGAGTTAACCCTATTGGAGATGATACTGATAATTATCTACAACTTTTAATTGGTAACATAGAACAAGAATTTGAACATAATTTAGTACAACAACTATACATTTCTGATGATAGCTGGAAAGCTGTTACTGCTGCTAAATTAGCCATTATAGCAAAGCTTCGTTCTACAGCAGAAGATTCTGAAACCGCTAAAGACTTACGAGAAAATGTATTAATTGATTATTCTCAACAAGAAAGTCCCGCTAATACTGCAATTTCCTTTTTAAAGCAAGAAGTGAAGAAATTGATATAATAAAAAAAGCCTCTAATCAGAGGCTTTTTTATTTCTATTATTTTTCAACAGGTAATTCTAGTCTACTAGCCCACTCTGTCCAAGAACCGTCATATACACTATAGTTAGTACTTCCTGATTCTTCTGCTCCTAAAGCTAAAATACACGCTGTAATTCCTGAACCACAAGAAAAAATCATTTCTTCTTTATTCGGATTCATATCTGAAAATATTTTCTGAAGCTCCTCTTTCAATTTCATCTTTCCCTCTAATTGCAATTCTGCATAAGGCAAACTTTTAGAATTCGGTATATGACCTCCTCTTAAGTCTTTTCTTGGCTCTGGTTCCGTAGCATAAAACCTTCCTTTAGAGCGAGCATCCAAAATAACTTTATTATCATCATGAGAAGCTTTTAACACTTCCTCGGTAACACTTATTTTATCCTTACTAAGATTAGCTTTAAAGTTTCCTGTTAAGAGTTCTCTTTCTTTTTTGGACTCAACTTTATAACCAGCTTCTTTCCAAGCAGGCAAACCTCCGTTTAAAACTGCGATATTTTCAAAACCAAATACTTTAAACAACCACCAAACTCTCGGTGCTGAATACACTCCTATATCGTCGTAAACAACAATACAACTATCATTGTCTATTCCCAATTTCTTAACCTCGTTTTCAAAGTATTCCTCTGACGGAACTGTATTAGGATACTCTCCTTCAATATCTAAAAAGACATTCTTTAAATCAAAGAAAACAGCATTTTGAATCTGCTGTTTTTCTTTTTTATCATCTGATTTTGTTCCTACTTTCTGAATAGTTGCATCAAGAATTATTAAGTTGTCTACACTTAAATTATCATGTAACCATTCAACAGGAACTATAGGTGATTTTACTATAAGCATATAAGTCTATTTTACTTCATCATAATGTTCATCCCATTCATGTGGGTGTGGCTTTCCTAACTTACCTACAGACTTCGCAACTAAAGTAGACACCGTTGCATCACCTGTTACATTGATAACTGTTCTACACATATCTAACGGTCTATCAACCGCAAAAATTAATGCTAAACCTATTGCTAATTTATCTGCTGGAAACCCAACTGACTCCAATACTATTACTAACATTACCATACCGGCTCCAGGTACAGCTGCTGAACCTATTGAGGCTAACAAAGCTGTTAAAATAATTGTTAACTGATCTCCAAAAGTTAAATCAAAACCTAAAGCCTGCGATATAAAAACTGCAGCTACAGCTTGATACAAACTAGTACCATCCATATTAATAGTAGCTCCTACTGGTAACACAAAGCTTGATACTTCTTTATCAACTCCAATATGCTCTTCTACTCTTTCCATCGTAACAGGTAATGTTGCTGCACTTGAACTAGTTGAAAATGCTAATAATTGTGCTGGGCTAATTTGTTGTAAAAACCACAATGGGTTCTTTTTGGTAAACACACTTATTAAAACCATATAAAGTGCCACCATTAACAATAACCCTCCTATAACTGTTAATCCATATTTTAACAATGCTAATAATAAATCTGGATCGTTAGAAGAAACCACAACATTTGCTAATAATGCAAATACTGCGTAAGGAGCTGTTAACATTATTAAATCTACCATTTTTAACACGACTTCATTTAATGAGTCAAAGAAGTTTTTTAATGGTTTAGCATTTTTCTCACCTACCAATAACATTGATATTCCTAAGAAAATGGTGAAGAAAATTACTTGTAACATTGCTTTATTATTACTCATTGCCTGCATAGCATTATCAGGAACCATATCTTCTAAAAATTGAAGTGGACCGCTTTCTTTTTGCTTACTAGCCTCTGCAATTTTAGCTTGTACACCTTCACTATTTGCATAATCAGCTGTTAACTTTGCTATGGTATCTTCTGAAATACCATCTCCAGGTTGTACAACATTTACTAATAGTAATCCTACTGTTATAGCTATTACTGTTGTACCTATATATATTAGTATGGTACGTAAACCTATATTTTTAAATTTTGAAATATCTTTTAAATCAGATATCCCTTTTACAAGAGAAGCAATAATTAATGGTACAGCAATTAGCTTTAATAATTTTACGAAAATAGTTCCTAAAGGCTTTATCCAGTCAGATACGAATGATGCTCCATTATCTACAAAGGTCATTGCTAACCCAAATAAAATACCTAAAACCATTCCTATTAAAATTTGCCAGTGTAGTGCAAGTTTCTTCATATAATATATTAATCTATTAGTTTTTTCTGGCCGTAAGGTATAAAGAATTATTTAAAAAAAAGTGACCTTGAGTTCGTATATTGTGTCCCATAAATTAGATACTAAGTACTAACCTTATTAAAATAAAAAGATGACTGGAATTTTAGATTTATTAAATAGCGATACCGGAAAGGCAATAATATCTGGCGTTGCTGGCTCTACAGGACAAGATACTAATAAAACTAGTAGTGTTCTAACGATGGCATTGCCTGTTTTAATGAAAGCAATGCAACGAAATGCTGCTACACCTCAAGGTGCTGAAAGTTTAAAAAGTGCATTAAACAAGCATGATGGTGGAATCTTAGATAATTTAGGTGACTTATTTAATGGTGGTGTTAACTCTGATGTTTTACAAGATGGTAGTAAAATTTTAGGTCATGTTTTAGGAAATAAACAACAAGGAGTGGAAAAAGTTATTGGTCAAAAAGCAGGAATGGACACTAGTGCTGTTGCTGATATTTTAAAAACTGCAGCTCCAATTTTAATGGGATTATTAGGTAAGCAATCTCGTCAAGAAAACATAAATAATTCGAGTGATTTAAGTGGGCTTTTAGGTGGTTTACTTGGTGGTAGTTCAGCTCAAAAAGAACAAAGTTTCTTAGAACAAATATTAGATGCTGATGGTGATGGTAGTATTGTTGATGATGTAGCTGGAATGATTTTAGGAAACGCTAGTAGCAGTCAACAAAAGTCTGGTGGACTTTTAGGAGGACTTTTAGGAGGAGTATTTGGGAAAAAATAACTTTTCATTTGTAATATAATCAAAGGGCAAACATTTGTTTGCCCTTTTTCTTTTAACTACTTTTGCCACGATATTAGGATTTATGGAGAAACTTAAACAACGTTGGGGCATAGAAAACAATTGGGCTTTAGCTGCCATTTTTATAGTTTTCGCAATAAACGGTTCTTTTGCCGCGTGGGTTGCTAAACCTGTTACTAACTTACTAGGTCTATCTCCACAGACAATGACTCCTTGGTTATATTATCCTTTAAGAATTTTACTTATTTTTCCTATTTATCAAACCACACTACCTATAGTTGGATGGCTTTTTGGTCAATTTAAATTCTTTTGGGAGTTTGAAAAGAAGTTTTTAAGTAGATT
Organism: Tenacibaculum larymnensis; assembly: GCF_028829235.1. Classification (GTDB taxonomy): domain Bacteria; phylum Bacteroidota; class Bacteroidia; order Flavobacteriales; family Flavobacteriaceae; genus Polaribacter; species Polaribacter larymnensis. The sequence continues at coordinate 49,034 of NZ_JAIWJY010000011.1, forward strand.
AGGACTAAGTTTTTTATTCAAAAAAGCAAACTAACAATTCAATTATTTAAAAATCAGTTATTTACCTATACTTTTCTCTAAAGTATTTTTTATTTTTGTGTTATTATTAGCTAAATAATAGTTCCTCTCTTTTACTTCCCTAGTTTTAAGATAGAATTACTAACTAAACTCATTTCTATATGAAAACTTTTCTTAAAGAGACTCTAGCTCTCATTATTATATGTTGTTCGTTTTTAATTTTTCAATCTTGTAAAAAAGAGAAGAAACAAACTCACGACATCACTGAAACAAAAAAAGAAGTTATTAAGAAGAAAAAGGTAATTGAAATTATTACAGAAAGCATGGATTTTCAAATGTCTGATACCATACCTTCTGGCTGGAATACATTTCGCTACCTCAATAAATCTCCACAAACACACTTTTTTCTAATTGATAAGTATCCTGAAGGGAAAAATTCAGAGGATGCTAAAAAATATGTAGCACCCGTTTTTGATGAAGCTATGAAGCTTATTAATGAAGGTAAAGCTAAAGAAGGGTTTGCTGAATTTGCTAATTTACCCAAATGGTTTAGCGAAGTTGTTTTTTTAGGAGGTAGTGGATTACTTTCTCCTGAAAGTACAGGAGAAACTACACTTTATTTAAACCCCGGAAACTACATGCTTGAATGCTATGTAAAAATGAGTAATGGGGTATTTCATACTTCTATGGGAATGGTTAAAGATGTTGTTGTATCTGACAAAGATTCTGGAAACTCAGAACCAAAAGCAGATGCTAACATAACTATTTCTAGTACTGATGGGATTGTTTTAAAAGATTCAATTTTTGCTGGAAAACGTACTTTTTCAGTGCATTTTAAAGATCAAATTGTATACGAAAGTTTTGTTGGACACGATATTAACTTAGTAAAACTACAAAGTAATACTGATTTTGAAAACCTAGAAAACTGGATGAATTGGGCTGATCCTAAAGGGCTAATTGAACCTGCTCCATCTGATGTTACTTTTTTAGGTGGAGTTAACGATATGCCTACTGGTAATAAAGCTTATTTTACAGCCATATTAAATAAAGGTATTTATGGGTTAATATCAGAAGTTCCTAATCCTTCCGAGAAAAACTTATTTATAACTTTTGAAGTATATTAAATAAAAAGAGCAAACTTAGTTTGCTCTTTTTATTATTTCATTTATGTTAATTGGTATTGGCAAGTCAACACCTTCTTCAAGAAAACGTTTATGTACCGCTTCTTTTAAAGCACATTTAGTCTTAAATTCTTGAAATGGTTCATTTAACCATACATAAGCACGCATGTGAATATGGTCTGGGTAAACATCAATAACACGAACATCTACTTGATGTATATCACTCATCACTTGATCTGGTGTACGATAATCAATAACAGTTGGTAACTTAACTGCCTCTTCTTGTATAATTCTTCGTGCTAAATCAATATCTGCTTTCAACCCTATTTTAAAATTATTAAAACTCAATACATGAGAATCTTCTATAGTATGATTTAAAATAGAATCTGTACTTATTACCGAATTTGGTATAATCAATCTCTTGTTTTCAAAGTTATTTATTACGGTATGTCTCAACGTTATGTCTTCAACAATACCAACTCTTGTATCGTCCAGTTTAATATAGTCTCCTACTCTAAATGGACGGAAAATAACTATGAAAGCTCCTGCTATTAAGTTAGATAGTGCTGCTTGTGCAGCAAAACCTATAATGGCTGCTAAAATACCGGCTCCAGAAAAAATTAAGGTCGCTTTACTTCTAAAAGCAGGCACGGTCATAATTACATAAATGACACTTAAAAGCCCTATTACAAAAGATACTGAATTACGTAAAAACTGAATACTTGTTCTACCAAAACGATCTTCTTTCTTACTCTTAATTAGTTGCCAAATAATGGCTCTTACCAATCTAGAAATAACCCAAGACACTAGAAATACAACGATAATGTACCCTAAAACACCAAAAAAGGTATCTAAATTAAAACGGTATGGTAAAAGCTTATCCATTAAAACAACGCTGTTTGACTTTCGTCATCCTTATCTTTCTTCTTCTTTTGAAGTGCTCTTTCCAACGCTTTCTTTGCTTTGTCTTCTTTAGACTCTACAAACTCTTTATCTTTAGGCTTAGCATCTTCTACTTCCAAAGGTAATGCTTCTTCTTTAATTTCTTCTTCATCATTTACCTCTATATCCTCCACTTTTTCCTCTTCTGGCTCTTCATAAGGTAATGATTCTAATAAATTAACTGTTCTTATTTTGTCTGTTGTTAATTGATTTCCTTGAGCTTTAATTCCTTTTATTGCTATAAAGTCTTCAAAATTAACTTCTATTTTGTCTAAACTTCTTTTTGAGAAAATTACCTCAGCCATAGGACGATAATCTGTAGCAATAATTTCTAACTTTGATTTCTCGTCTTCTGATATAAAAAGCTCTTCCTTGTCTGGTGTTTCAACTAAGAATCGTTTTACAAAATAACGTTCTTTTACACCATCAAAATAGATTGCTGAAATTGGTTTGTTAGGTTTCCATTTTTCTAGCACAATCATATCGTTTTCAAAATGCATCGCTAAATCTGGTGATACTGCTTTGATTTTTCCTGATTGAGTTGCTATTAAAATTTTATCTTCTGCTTTAAACTCTCCTAAAAGTTCTCCTCTACCATCAACATTTAAACGTTGTACTGTATCGTCAAACCAAATTTTTCTAGGTTTTAAAGTTGAAACTCCTGCTTCTTTAAACTCTACTTTTTTAATTGAGTACTTGGTTACTAAGTTACCTCTAACACCGCGTCCTTTTATCGCTAAATCGGCAAAATCTATATCCCATTTTAGTTTTTTAACGCTTCCTACTGCTCGGAGTAAAATAGTTACCACCTCAGCTTCTCCATTAGAGTTTGCGGTAAAATACAATACTTTTGATTTCGAATCATCATTGGCTAAGTTATACTCTTTATCACGAGTTACTGACGTCACATTAAAACGCTTCATGTATGAAGGTCCTTTCGCTCCATCACGATATATCATGTTGTAAACAGTACGTTTATCTTTTTTCTTGAATATGGCAACATGAATAATTCCTTTACCAACAAAAGTTTTAGAGTCTACTTTAGTTACTACCATAGAGCCATTTTCTCTAAATACTATAACATCATCAATATCGGCACAATCTGTAACATATTCGTCTTTTCGTAAGGATGTTCCTATGAATCCTTCTTCTCTATTTACATAGAGTTTTGAGTTACGCATTACTACTTTGGTAGCTACGATATCGTCAAAAATGCGGATTTCGGTTTTACGTTCTTTCCCTTTTCCGTATTTTGATTTTAACTCTTTAAAATAGTCTATGGCAAAGTCAATTAAATTATCTAAATGATGTTTAACCTCTGCTATTTTTTCCTCTAAACTTTCAATAAATTGTTTCGCTTTGTCTATATCGAACTTAGAGATTTTCTTAATTCTTATTTCTGTTAAACGAACAATATCTTCTTCAGTTACTTCTCTTTTTAAATGTTTAGTATGCGGTTTTAACCCTAAATCAATTGCTTCAATTACTCCTTCCCAAGTTTCTACTTCTTCAATATCACGGTAAATTCTATTCTCAATAAAAATACGTTCTAAAGAAGCAAAATGCCATTGCTCTTCTAATTCGTGTAACTGAATTTCTAATTCACGTTTAAGCAGCTCTACTGTGAAGTCTGTCGATTTTTTTAAGACTTCTGTTACCCCAATAAATACAGGTTTGTTGTCTTCAATAATACAACATAACGGAGATATTGAGTTTTCACAATTAGTGAAAGCGTATAATGCATCTATCGTTTTATCTGGTGATACATTAGCTGGTAAGTGCACTAAGATTTCAACATTAGCTGCTGTATTATCTTCAATACGTTTAATCTTAATTTTGCCCTTATCATTGGCTTTTAAAATACTATCAATTAATGATGATGTAGTTGTACCAAAAGGAACTTCTGTAATTACCAGTGTTTTCTTATCTAGAGCTGATATTTTTGCTCTTACTCTTACTTTCCCCCCTCTTTTACCATCATTATAATTGGTAACATCTGCTATTCCACCTGTTAAAAAATCAGGTACAATAGTAAAACTTCTTCCTTTTAAGTACTTTACAGAAGCATCTATTAACTCGTTAAAGTTGTGCGGTAATATTTTTGTTGATAATCCTACCGCAATACCTTCTGCTCCTTGTGCTAATAACAAAGGGAATTTTACGGGTAAGTTTACAGGTTCTTTTTTACGTCCGTCATACGAAGCTTGCCACTCAGTAGTTTTAGCATTGAAAACAACATCTAACGCAAATTTTGATAAACGTGCTTCAATATAACGAGAGGCTGCGGCACGGTCTCCTGTTAAAATGTTACCCCAGTTACCTTGCATGTCTATTAGCAGCTCTTTTTGTCCCATTTGCACCATGGCATCGGCTATTGAAGCGTCTCCATGAGGGTGATACTGCATTGTGTGACCAACAATATTTGCTACTTTGTTATAGCGCCCATCATCTAAGTCTTTCATTGAATGCATAATACGACGTTGCACTGGTTTAAACCCATCTTCCATTGACGGTACTGCACGTTCTAAAATTACATACGAAGCATAGTCTAAAAACCACTCCTTGTACATTCCCGTAACCTTGGTTATAGTCTCTGTATTTTCAAGGGGTTGATTTAATTCTTCGTCTTGTTCGTACTTATTGTTTTCTTCACTCATATATGAATGTTTAAACGTTTATTCGTTTAAGAGTTAGTTTATTTTTATTCTTTGCCTGAATCATATATCTTTAAAAAAAGTAATTTACCTATCTAAACTACTCTTTCTATCATTGTAATCTAATGCAACAGCTTTATTAAAATCTTCTCCACCTCTGCTAATTTCTAACACATATTGTGAATTTATAGCTTGTTCTATTTTGAAAAAATCTCCTTCAGATACTTTTTCCCAATATTCCTTTTCAAACCTTATATTTCCTATCCGCCAATCATTGAATTTAATTAAGTATATAATATCTTCAACACTACTTATATAACCAGAATCAGTATCATGCCCTCCGCCTCTTACTCTTTCAATTTTTTCTATTACCTTAAATTCTCCAGAATATTTTTTTTTCTCTATTAAATCTTGATAGATTACCAACCTATTTAAAAATATCCCAAGGATACCTATTCCTCCAAATACTATAATTAACTTTCCAAAAATTCCATTATCATTAAATAAGTACCAAAAAAGTATTAATATAACCATCATAAAAAACAATAACATATAATCATTTTTTATCTGTTTTTTCAAATGAGTTATATCTTTGGAGGATAGTTTAATAATCTTCATTAATTATACTTTGTATCTATTCTGTCATCTATCTTTAAACAAGATTCTTTCATTTTAAACTTCTTCTACTAAGTCTAACTCAACCTTTAAGTTGTTAATGATAAACTTTTGTCTGTCAGGAGTATTTTTACCCATATAGAATTCTAACATTTGTTCTATCGACATTTCTTTGTCTAACATTACTGGGTCTAAACGAATATCATCTCCAATGAAATGGACAAATTCGTTAGGAGAAATCTCCCCTAACCCCTTAAATCGAGTAATTTCTGGCTTTCCTCTTAGTTTGTTTATCGCAGCTTGCTTTTCTTCTTCTGAATAACAATAAATGGTTTCTTTTTTATTTCGTACTCTAAATAACGGAGTTTCTAAAATATACAAATGTCCTTCTTTGATTACTTCTGGAAAGAATTGTAAGAAAAATGTTATTAATAACAAACGAATGTGCATACCATCTACATCGGCATCGGTTGCTATTACAATATTGTTATAACGCAAGTCTTCCAGTCCGTCTTCAATATTTAAAGCTGCTTGTAGTAGGTTAAATTCCTCATTCTCGTACACTATCTTTTTAGATAACCCATACGAGTTTAATGGCTTCCCTTTTAAACTAAATACTGCTTGTGTGTTTACATTACGAGATTTGGTGATCGAACCACTTGCCGAGTCTCCCTCCGTAATGAACAACGTAGTATCTAAATACCCATCTTTTTTAGTGTCACCAAAATGTATACGACAATCGCGTAGTTTTTTGTTGTGTAAACTTGCTTTTTTTGCACGTTCACGAGCTAATTTTCGTATTCCTGATAATTCTTTACGCTCTTTTTCTGCCTGTAATATCTTCTTTTGAAGTTTGTCAGCTATTTCTGTATTTTTATGTAAATAATTATCTAACTGTGTTTTTACAAAGTCATTAATATAGGTTCTTACGGTTGGTAAGTCTCCTCCCATTTCTGTAGAACCTAATTTCGTTTTTGTTTGACTTTCAAAAACAGGCTCCATTACTTTGATTGAAATGGCACCGATAATTGATTTACGTACATCGGAAGCATCGAAATTTTTTCCGAAAAACTCTCGAACTGTTTTTACTACTGCTTCTCTAAAGGCATTTAAGTGTGTTCCTCCTTGTGTAGTATTTTGTCCGTTTACAAACGAATGGTATTCTTCTGAATATTGTGTTCTACTGTGTGTTATTGCTACTTCAATATCATCTCCTCGTAAATGAATTATTGGATACAACATATCTTCTTTGTTGTTGTTGTCTTCCAATAAGTCTTTTAATCCGTTTTCTGAATAAAACTTTTCTCCATTAAAAACAATGGTTAACCCTGGGTTTAGGTACACATAGTTTTTTAATAGTTTAGATATATATTCAGGACGATACTTGTAATTTTTAAAGATTGTTTCATCTGCTATAAAGGTTACTTTAGTACCTCTACGACGTGATGTTTCATCCAGTAATTCTTGATTCGTTAAGTTTCCTTTCTCAAACTCTGCTGAAGCTGATTTACCGTCACGGTTAGATTCTACTCTAAAGTAGGTTGATAACGCATTTACTGCTTTGGTACCTACTCCGTTTAATCCTACTGATTTTTTAAAGGCTTTAGAGTCGTACTTTCCTCCTGTGTTCATTTTAGAAACTACGTCAACTACCTTTCCTAGCGGAATACCACGTCCATAGTCTCGAACGATTACTTTATTTCCTTGTACAGAAACTTCTATGGTTTTACCTCCTCCCATGACAAATTCATCAATAGAGTTATCTAAAACCTCTTTAACCAAAATGTAAATTCCGTCGTCTGGTGATGATCCATCTCCAAGTTTACCAATATACATCCCAGGTCGCATGCGGATATGTTCTTTCCAATCGAGCGAGCGTATATTGTCTTCGGTATATTGTGTTTCTTGCGTCATAAAAAATCGTGTGAATTGAAGTCTGTGCTAAAATAGTACTTCGCCAGAAAAAATAAAAAACTCTGTTAATATAGTTATCAACAGAGTTCGTTTTATTTCTTTTTTAATGCTTTCTTCTCCCATTTACAGAGCAATCTCCCATATCTCCTCACTTTATTCTCTGTACTTTCCTTTATCGTTGCTTTGCATTGCGACAATCCTCTACAATTCTTTTTAAAGTGATATTTTGTGCTTGCTACACTGCTACAGATATACACTTTTTTGTCTTCTACTTTTTGAAATGCCACTAACACACCTACTGATAGTAGCATTATTATGACTTTTTTCATTTGTTATTTAGTTTTGGTTATCACAATAATCTCTTTGCTATTTCTTCTTCTTGAAGTACTTCACCGTTCTTTAGAATTATTTGTTTCTTCTTGTTTATAGGGTTTATGTACAACTCATAACCATAAGAACAGTTCTCAAACCTATATTTGAGAGCTCGTAAACCTGCTATTGCTCCATTATTTAATGTTTCTCTATATACATTATGTGAACACGATTCTCTGAAAATACAGCTAGCTGATTTATCTTTTGGTTTAAATTTCCAATATATTTTTATAAAAAGAAGTAACAAATATTTCATTATTCTTTACTAAAAACAATCATTTGTCTATATGCTGTAAACCCAGGTTTTGCACCAAAGCCAAAACAACCTGGATCAGCTCTTACATAGGTCTCAACACTCTCCAGTTGAACATATCTCCACCCTTGATTCGTAAAGTTTTCTATGATATCTTCTAATTGTTTTGCTACTTTCTTTGAATTATCCTTATCTCTGTTTATCACAGGATAAAAAGGCACTACCTTGTATTCCATAACTTATAAATTAACTAGTATGACATTCTTTGCTACAGTAGTAACAACCATTAACTTTGTTATAATACTTCTTAGCTTCTTTGACTGCATCTTTACAATTATCAAATTCCCCTAAATAAATTCTATTTTCAACTTTAGGAATCCAAGAACACTCTAATTTATGAACTTCATGATCTCCATTAGTTTGTGCATTTTTGTTTACATAATACCTTGCCATTTCTATATTTTTTGATTAGTTTTCTCACAAACCTACCTTAATAAAAAAGCAAAACCTTACGGGTTTCCATAAGGTTAACTTAATTATTAAATTTTTCATTAAGTACGAAATAATACTTCTACTAGGCACAAAATACCTTTTCCATTAGGCACGAAAAGACATTTCCACTATATATATCAAGTTTAATAGTTCTTTTGAAAATAAAAAGAAAGTCTAAACTCTAGTTTCGGATAAGCTATATCTCTAAGCTTGCATTGTGACACCCGACACTACTATTCTTTAACACTAGACAGTGGTGTCTTGTGACTTCATACACTACTGTCTGATGTTTAAGACAAAAATACCTGTGCAAACTACACTTTTAAATAAGCCCAAAATCTTTAGTAATAGCTATGAGTTGGGTAGGATTATTGGCATTAAAATTTTCTTTTAATAGTTTTAAGCGTTTTTCTACTGAACTTATACTACTTGGCTTAATGTTCCGATTCTTTAGTTCTCCGCTAATTTCTTTTTGATCTAATCCTTCAGCTAAATGTTTTAGTAAAAACACATCGTAATCTGTAATCTCAAATGCTTCTTTATTTCGCAAGGCATGTGCTAACTGCGGAGTAATAAAAAACTCGCCGTTATAAACAGACTGTACTGCTTTTTTTAGTTCTTTTTGTCCATGGTTAGATTTCCATACATACGCATTTACTGCTAACTCGTTACATAATTGCTGTATTCGATATGGTTTGTCTTCTATAGAAAATACTATAGTTTTTAAAGCTGGTTGTAGTTTTTTAGCTTCTGTTATAAGATCTTCTCCTGATTCTAATCGTTGCTCATGTATGTTATCTTTAAATGATAAATCGCTTACTAATAAATCAAATGGTTCTTTATCTAACCATGCCTTTTTTAATTTTAAGTAAGCTTCATCACAGTATTGTGCATATTCTATAGTAGGTATTTGCATGTCTTCTAAAGCTACTTGAATTCCACTTGACATGAAATCGGCATCTTCTGCTATCAATATTTTTTTGAACATAACTACTTTTTAAAGTGAAACTTTGCTTGAAATCCTTTTTCTTGCTTTGATTCAAAAGTAATAATACCTCCTACTGATTTAATACGGGTTTCCATATTTTTCAAACCGTTTTTTATTGATAAGTCTTTAACACCTCTCCCATTATCCTGATATGCAATAGATAATGTTTTTTTAGACAGCGAAAATGTAATAAGCACCAAACTTGCTTCACTGTGTTTTTTCATGTTTACTAAGAGTTCTCGCAATACTCTGTATAGTACTATTTGTTTTTCTTTTGGTAACTCATTTACTACTACTTCTTTTAATCCTTTATGGATTACTTTACAAGTATCGTTCGTGAAATCTATAAACAACTGTTTTAAAAAGCTCTCAAAATGTTCTCCTGTAAGTACAGGACTATTCTCATGAGAAATATCTCTAGTTTGAGCGTATATTTTTTCTACCCTTGCTAGTAGTTTGGTATCTGTTTCTGCTTTATTTTGTAAAGTATTCATTACTGAATACACATCATTCGCCAATTCATCGTGTATTTTTTTAGACAAACGGGTTTCTGTATTGTAGACTTCTATGGCTTTTTCTTTTCTAGTTTTTTCTCTTTTGTAAAAGAAATAGACTATTGAGGATAGAATGGTAAGAATAACTATAAAAATCCAGAGTTGTTTTTGCGATTTTTGTTGTTCTAAACTAAGGTTTGACTCTGCTAAACGAGCTCTAGCTTCGAGTTTTTGTTTTTTTTCTTCTTCATAATTATATATATTAGTTATAAATTTATTTCTCAATTTTCTTTTTGAAGAAGAAATACTATCATTCAATTTTATTCTTTCCAACGCTAACTTTTGAAGCCTTGTTGGTTTTGTTGATAATAAAATTCTATCAATTCCTAAAAGTATATATTTTGGCATTTCATACTTTAAAGCTAGTTTATAAATTAGATCTGCATATTTTTCAGCTTCTTCAGGTCTATTTACTTTATTATAATAAACATGTAAATAAAAATAATTACTCGCTAAAGAACCAAAATCTTTAGTTTTCTTTTTTAGAGCTTGGTTTTTTAAAAAATCTTCTTCTTTTACATTATCTCCATTTAACAATCTGGCATAATTGTAATTATCTATAACTTTTGCTCTTAAATTAATTCCAATACTATCTTTATATGGGTTTGATAATAAATTTTCATAAATTTTGATAGCAGATTTGTAGTTTTTTAAAGAGACATAATTATTTGCTATATTATTTTTATATCGGTACTTCTGTATAGAATCTTTTGTAAACTCCATTGCTTTACTATACCAGTAAACAGCTTCTTTGTAATTTTCTTTTAAATTGGAGTTAACTCCTAAAAGATTATATAACGAAGAAGTTAAAACATTACTTTTCTTATTCTTTTTCAGATATTTTAAAGCCTTTATTGATGTAGAATCACTTTTAAAAAACAGTTCTATTTCTGTTTCTATTTTTGCTAAACTGAATAATTTTTCTGAAATTTTTATACTGTCTCCTATAGTTTCATATTCTTTCTTTGATAAATTTATATATTTATATGCACTATCAATTTCATTTACTTTTTTATAATAATACCCTAATTTATAATACTTTTTAGCTAATTCTCTATCTTTTAAACTAGATATTTCTTTCTTTATATCTAATATTTTTCTATTTACATCCTTTACTTGACTAAGGCTAGTGAAGTAATTAAATAATAAAAACAGGAGGATTACTTTGTTTATTTTCATCCTCCTAAATTATTAAATTACTTTATAAAACTAACTTTTTTTTAATCTTCTGGTTCTGGATCAGGATCAATATCATTTCCTCCACCATTTCCTCCACCTGTATCTGTATCACTTGTCGTTGTTTCCGTAGAGTTTGTTTCAGGTGCTACAGTGGTTGAATCTGTATTTATAGTGTATAATCCATTTGTTACTAAAAATGTTATAATTAATAAAACCTTGTTCATTTTTGTTTCTTTTAAAAATTGATAGTATTTATCCTGTCCCAGCACTTTGCTTGGGCACAGTTACACCGAGTTTGGGTGTAGAATTTTTAAAAGAGGTGCGCATCTCTTTTGCGGGAAGTGAAGATGAACATCAGTATTTTTTAGTAGCTCCCCCTCTACGAAAATCCACTAATGTTTATCTTATAATTAGAACCAATCGATTGTTTTGTTTTTTGTTTTCTCGATTAATTCTGATGCAAATATTGACAATGAAAAAGGTTTAAAATGAACCATTATTTAACCAATTTTTCTCCATACTGTATTTGTGCACTTTATGGTTAACCGTAACCAAAAAGTGACCACTTTGGATACTTTTGGCCAAACACCAAATAACCATGATTAAACAACTTATAACCGATTTTTTTAATGCTATTGAGGAAAATGAGTATAAAACCAATAAAAATGCAAAGGCTGTTTTTTGGGCTAACGAGTTACAGGAAGTAGGCTATAATGATGAAAATTATATAAGCGAAAGAAAGGCCAAACGGTATTACGAAAAGTATGTGGAAGAAAAAGAAGGAGTAAGTGTAAGTTTGCCTAATAGCCACCAAAGAGATTTTATAGCTAAGTATTTAAACTATGAGAATTATGAAGATTATGTAAACAAACACACTTCTTCTAAGAATAAGTCTTCTAAAAAAAATGAAGGGTTTGATTATAACATAGAGAATTCTCCTGGTAAGGAAAAAGTAAAAAAACAAAAATCTATTATTGTAGTGGGGATTATTATAATTGTCCCTTTTTTATTTATTTACAGAGTGTCATTCCTTAATAGTGGTAACTGCTTCGTTTGGGAAAAAGACCACTATAAAAAAACTTCTTGCACTACTAAAAACGCTATAAGTAGAGATGCACTTTCTATAGACATTGATACCTTTAAAAAGGTAACACTTACCAAAGGCATGGAGTTTTTCACAAATGGTAACCCAAACTTTTGGTATGGAAGTAATACAGAAGGGAAACGAGAGTTTTTTACAGATAGAGGCATACACCCTGAAACTTTGAAAGAATTAGATCCTATTACACCTTACATTTTGGAGAAAGAAGGTTTCAGACCATAAAAAAAAGCCGTTAATTTAATTATTAACGGCTTTTTATAATGTCTAATTCTTATTTAGTTAATTATTAACTTCTGAATTATTCTTTGTTCTTCTGTTTCTATTAAGATAAAATATATTCCTGAAACTAAACTCAAATCGTAATCAACTTTATACTTATCAGCACCATTCATAGTTTTAGCATCTACTAAACTACCTCCTAGCATTTCTAAAACCTTCATACTAACTAAGTTTTGTTCTTTTAATTCTATATCTACCGTAAACTTACCTGAAGATGGGTTTGGATATATTACTAGGTCTGTAATCATTGGCGAGGCACTCCTTTGGTCTTCTTCAGTTGTTGTAACTTCTCTATCGATGACAATTACTTTCTTTGTTATCATTGCTTCACAACTTCCTATTCTAGTTACCATAGTTATTTCATACTCTCCCTCTTTTACAAATTCTATTTCTGTATAACTATCGTTACTTTCATTAATAATTGCTTCGTCTGGCAATATCCATACTACCTCATCTGCTACAACACTACTAATATTTACTGCTACAAAACTTTCATCTGTAAACACTTGTGTTGATACAGCTAAATCTGCAGATATCTCTTGTTTTGAGCGTATAATTTCAATACTATCTTCTACCACACATCCTTTTTTATCTGTTGCTATTACAGTATAAATTCCTTCTTCTTTTACCTCAACAATAGCTTCATTACTTGTAAATCCGCTTGTTGAGCTCCAACTATATGCTACACCATCAATAATAGTTGCATCTAAAATATATGTTTGATCTACACACAGTGTTACATCAGTACCTAAATCTAGTTCTATTTGCTCTGGATCTTCAACTGTAAAAGATTTTGTTATAAAGCACCCTTTACTATCTTTTACTTCTACAGTATATTCTCCTGAAGTTAGTCCTGTAACTACCTTACCTTTTCTTGAATTACTCCAAGTATATTCATAAGGAGGAGCTCCTCCAGTAACTTCTAATGCAATACTACCATCATTTCCTTGAAAACAAGTTGGTTTTGTTATAGTTTCACTTACTATTGATATTTCTGGTGGTAGTGTTAATTTTATTGCTCCTGATACTCTACAACCATTAGCATCTACAATTGTTACACTATACTCTCCAATAGGTACACTTTGTAACATAGCATTGTTATCTCCTGTATTCCACAGATAGCTATATGGTGCAGTCCCTCCAGTTACTGTTGTATTTACTGTCCAATCATTTCCTGTTCCACATAAAGTATAGTCTGAACCTAACTGTAATGCTAATATTTCAGGCTCTTTTAAATTATATAAAGCGCTTTTTACTGTATTTGCTTTTGAATCTTCAACTACTACATAATATACTCCCTCACCTAAACCTGAAACTGATTGCGAAGTTCCTAATGGTAAAGGACTACTTGATTCTTTATACCACTTATAAGTGTATCCTTTTACTCCTCCAACAACTTGAGCTGTTAAAGTTCCGTCTTCCTCTCCATTACAACTAATTACTGAAGTCTTTACTATAGTTACTTCCAATTTTAACGGCTGACTTATTACATATTCTTTAATTAAAGTACAGCCTTTACTATCTGTTGTAATTAATTGATATTTGCCTGCTGAGATAGATGCAATTTTATTACTGCCTGTTAAAATCGTCGTCCCTGAGCTATCTTTCCATTCATAAGCATAAGGTGGTGTTCCTCCTACTATTCCCACAGAAATTGATCCGTTTGATAATCCAAACCCTGTAACTTCTTCTATCAATACATTTGAAACTGATAGTGGTAATGGCTGAGTGATTTCTATTGTAAAGTCTGAGCCTCCATCTGTATTTAGAGCTAAACAATTGTTTGCATCTCTTACTTGAAGTGTGTAAGTGTTCTTCTTTAAGTTATTCACTTTTATAGTATTTCCTGCTACACTTATCCAATCACTAAAGCTTGATACATCTCTATATCTAAATTGATAATTTCCTGTTCCTCCTTGTACTTCTACCTCAAAACTTCCATCATTGGAATTGAAACAACTTAAATCTATTTCTTTGATTGCTAACTGAATTTCTGTGGGTTCTGAAACTGTAAAAATTGAACTTTTTTCTTCTATTCCTTCTGCGTTATTTACTATTACATAATAATTACCTGCTGAAATATTTTTAAGCTGTTTTTCTGTCCCTATAAGCTCATTACTATCTGCATTATACCATGCATAATTGTTTCCTCCAACTCCACCAACGGTAATTACGTCTAAGATACCGTTTGAGGCATCATGACATTTTACTTCTTGTACCTGTGTTATTTCTACTAATAATTCTCCTGGACTTGCTAAATTGTATGTTTCTTCAATTATACAGCCTTCAGCGTCTTTTATTATAATTGTATAGATACCTTCTGGTAGGTTCTCTATTTTATCGGATAAATCACTAGATGCTTTTGTAGAAACTGTATTCCCTGTTTCATTTTTCCACTCAAATGAATAAGGTGCTACTCCTCCTACGAAAAACACTTCAATACTACCATCATCTACTAAGTTTGATGAAGGTCTTATTAATTTTACATTCGTTATATCATACTTTTCTGGTTGATTGATTGTTACCTCTTTTGTTGTTTTGCACCCGTTCTTGTCAGTAACTACAACTGAGTATATACCTGAAGATAAGTTTTCTACTTTTCTAGTGTCTAAACTTGTATGATTCCAACTATAGGTATAAGGTGCTACTCCTCCTGAAACTGTTATATCTATAAATCCATCCGTACCTCCATAACATGCTACATCTCCTTTGCTTATCCCTGTAATTTCAAGTAATGATGGCTCGGTTAACCCATACTCTTTGGTGGCTGTATTTCCGTTTTTATCGGTGATTATTACCACATAAATTCCTACTCCTACATCCTTAAGTGCATTAGTAGTACTTACTACTGTAGCATTTCCTTTTAACTTCCACGAATACATATATGGTATTACTCCTCCCTTAACTTCAGCTGTTAGTGTTCCTACTCCATTTTTACATAAAATTGAAGTTTCGCTTACATTTACCGTTAACAATTCTGGTTCATTAACTGTATATGTTTTTTCCACTAAACATCCTTTGGTGTCTGTTATTTTTATCGAATATTCTCCTGCTTTAACTCCTGATAATTTAGAGGTTGTACTGCTTTGTACAATTCCGCTTGAATTTTTCCATTCATAAGTATAGTTTGGTGTTCCTCCAACAACATTTATACTTATTTCTCCATTTGATAACCCAAAACCTGTAACATCTTTTATTACTGAATTATCTATAGCTAAAATTGTTGGTTCTTTAATTGTAACCTTTGTTGTAACCTCACATAGGTTTTTATCTCTAACAACCACTTCATATATACCAGCTTGTAAAGAGTTTAAACTACTACCAATTGTTCCATGCTTCCAACTATATGTATATGGTGCAGTTCCTCCTGAAACGTTTACATCTATGAAACCATCTGCTCCTCCATTACAAGACACGTCTACTTTAGTTATTCCTGTAATTTCTAACTGTAATGGTTCTATTACTTCATATTCTTTTGTAGCAATATTTCCATTTTTATCTGTTACTGTTATTACATAAATTCCTGCACCTATATTACTAAGTTTATTGATAGTACCTAGTTCTACACCTCCTCCTTTTAATTTCCATGAATAACTATATGGAGTTACTCCTCCGCTAACTTCAGCTGTTAAGTTTACATCATTATCTCCAAAACAAAGGTTTTCTCCTTGTTCAATTATATTATCAACCACTAATAATTCTGGTTCTGTAACAGTATAACTTCCAGTTGTAATACAACCATTAGCATCTTTAACAGTTAATTCATATTCTCCTGCTTCTATATTCTTAAACGGGTTGGCTGTTCCTAAGATAGTCGTGTTTCCTTTTTGTCTCCATTCATATGTATAGCTTGGTGTTCCTCCAACAACATCAACAGATATGCTTCCATTTTTTGTTTCAAAACCTGTTAAGTTATTAACTGTATAGCTAGACACTTCCAACGCTGCTAAAGGCTGTTCTATCGTAAAGTTATTAGAAGTAAATGTACACCCATTACTATCAGTAACCTCTACATAATAAGTTCCTTCTTTTAACTCTGTAACATCTTCCGTTGTTTTATTAAAGGCTGTGTTATTAGTACTCTTCCAAGAAAAATTATATGGTTTAGTTCCTCCTAAAATAGTAATATCAATACTACCATCTCCTCCTCCAAAACAACTCACGTTTGTACTCGACGCTAAGTTTACTTCAATTTTAGCTGGTTGGCTAATTATAATCTCTTTTTGTGTAGTAGCTCCTTTTATATCATTTACTACCACTCTATAACTTCCTGCTTTAAGGTTGCTTATTTTATTTTGTTTTAGGTCTGAATTTAATAAAACCGGTGCCCCTGAAGATATATCATACCATTTATAATCAAAGTCAATTGGAGTTGAATATATTGGATATCCACCTGATACCTCAGCTAGCAATTCACCAGTTTCATCACCATTACATAAAATATTTTTTGTTTGTTTTATAGCTACTTGTATAGGCTGTGGTTCCTTTACTTCATATGACTGAGTTATTTCACATCCTTTTGCATCTCTTATAACTACATGATAAATTCCTGCAAATAGATTATTTATATCTTTAGTATTACTAGTAAAAGACGCATCACCTTCTTTTGTCCATTTATAGTTATGCGCTCCTTCACCTCCTGATGTTTCTATTGTTATAGCTCCTTCATTATTCCCTGCTACTTCACAATTTATTATAGAAAAACTATCAATTTTAATTTGAGTCGGCTGTTTTATTATGGTAGTTGCTGGTGTACTAACTAAACACCCTTTACTATCTCTAATCAAAACAGTAAAATTTCCAACCGTTAATCCATCAATTGTATTATTAACTAAACTACTTACTGTTTGAAACGATGTTTGATTATCAATAGAGTATTCATACGGTGGAGTTCCTCCTCCGATGGTAAGTTTTATTTTTCCATCCTCAGCTCCATAACAAGAAATATCTGTTTTAGTTATGTTTAAAGTAATCGAGCTTGGTTCTATTAATGAAATACTTCTTGAAATACTTGTAAATCCATCATTGATAGTAACAGAGTAATTACCCTTACTAATATTTACCAACTGATTGGTTGTTTTCCCTATCAATTCTGTACCTCCTTTAAACCATTTATATGAATAACTATTTGATCCTCCAGATGGATTCACTATTAACGAGCCTACACCACCATTACAACTAATGGCTTTACTAACAGTAAGAGAAGCAACTAATTGAGGGTTTTCTCTAACTTGTATTTCATTAGAAGTTATTGTACACCCGTTACTATCTTTAATGGTAGCTATATAAAACCCTGCCCTTAGTCCTGTAATTGTATTTCCTGTTCTAGAAAAAGAAGTATCATATTTCTTTCTCCATGTTATAGTATAGTTTGGAATTCCACCATCTATGGTTAATGATATTTCCCCTTTAGCCTCTCCGAACACATTATTATGTTTTACAGAGTTAACCATCATTTCAATTGGTAAAGGTTCTGTTATTGTTATTGACGAGGAAACTTTAGATCTACAAGTAGTTATATTTTTATCTCTCACTATAAACCTATATCCAGTACTACTTGCTGGTAACGAAAACACATTACTATTTTGCCATAAGATTCCCGAGCTCTTGTATACTGCATATTGATATGCATTTGACTTTCCTCCTGTAGCTGTAATACTTACAGAGGCTCTACCTCCACTACATTTTATTGGAGCTGTCAAGTTTACTCTTGAAATAACTACCTCTGATTGTTCTATTACTGCAATAGATTTTTCTAAGCTACCTTGTTTACTATCTTTAACTAAAACAGTATAGTTTCCTGCCTCAATATTAAAAGAGGCACTATTTGTTCTTCCTGTTAATGTACTTAGTATTGTTGAACCTCTTTTTAAAATAACAGTATAGTTAGGGTACCCTCCTGTAATACTTGTTACATTAATTGTTCCTTTACCTTGATAGCAATCTGGTTTTACTGAACTAACAGAAAATGTTATTGGTTTTGGATCTATAATCTTAGGAAGTGTATATTCTTGCGTACAGTTATTTTTATCTGTGTATCTAATTTGGTGGGTTCCTGCAGGTAAATTAGGTATTGTAAAACCTCCTACATAGGCCCTACCACTTCTAGTATTGGTTGTGCTTCCATTTAGTAAAACTGTATAATTGTAATAGTTACTAAAAGGCGTGCCTCCACTTACACTACTTATTTTTATAGAAGCATCAGTGCTTCCTACTGCGCTAGGATGCGTAACTGCATTGGACGGTAAAGTATGTGTTATTTTATTTTTTCCACTTATTGTTATTGATTGTGAAGTCTTATTTTTATCTATACAACCTTTAGTGTCTTTTATCCTTACTACATAATTAGCTGGTGATAATCCGTTAATTGTAATTTGACCTGAAAACGTTGACGAACTCCAAGTAGCTCCATTATTTAAACTATAGTAAAAACTACCTGATCCTCCTGATCCCTCTATTTTAATTTTTCCATCTTTACTATTATAACATGTTTCATTCTGAACTTTTGAAGCACTAAAAACTACTTTTGGTGGAGACTTTATTTGAAAATCATACGAGTACTTCTCACATAGAGGAGAACCTGTACTTCTATTAAATCCAGTTACCTCAACCCTATAATCTCCTGATGTTAATGTTCCTGAACTTGGCTTCCAATCATACATCCAATATCCTCCTGAACTTACAAATGAAGTAATTCCTGGGTTATTATCAACAGCTACATATTCATTTGTTAATGTTTTCTTTAAAAGATTAAAATCTATTTTTTCATAACTAAAAAGTTGTCTTGTGAAATACAGTTTAAAGTCTGCATCTGTACTGTAAGAACAAGTAGGTTGCTTTATTGTTGGAGCTTTTGCTATCTGCGGAGCATCAGGTAAAAATTGTAGAGTAACATTGTTCGTAGTAATAGAGCTGTTGCAGCTTGGTTTTACATGTATGTTTATATTTTTAGTCAATGCCTTTTTTCTATCTGTAGCTGAAGAATACAAATCAGATAGTTTTAAATCAATTGTGGCTTGCCCTGTTTTATTCGTGATAGTTCTCCAAACACTTACCTGTATCGTTTTAGGACCTGTGTAATTATTCAAATTTCTCCTCGCCTCAAATAAAGCCATCATAAAACCTGAACACCTGTCAATGTCTCTCTCTCTTCTTACACAATCATCATAAGCTGCTTCTGCTGAAGATACAGCATTTAATAAATCTTGATAATCTGGATGTGTTCTAGTCTCAGTATTTACTGGATCAAAGAATTCCCAAACATATACACCTGAAGCTGGAGTAAAACCTGAAGTTGCCTTAATTCTAACTGGACTACTTTCGCAAACTGTTTTTACTCTTGAAGTACTTGATCCATCGGGATATGATAGAGAAATATCAGGTTCTATAGAGATCCGTGCCCAACCTCTATTTATATCACTTCTGTATACTTCATCTTTCTGATATTGTTTATAAAAACAAGGAGAAGTTACATTTACCGAAATCCAAGATTCTTTAGAACTTTTACATCCAAAAGTTCCATTTCTTCTAGTGATTGTATGAAACTCTACTTTGGTTACTTTTTTAGATACATTAAAAGTGTCTTCATGTGAATACATTTGATTAATAAAGCGTAACCCATAAATCGCAGGATCTCTTAAATATTTTGTGGTTCCATCAGAGAAAAACATTTTTATTCCTCCTAAACCATTTTTGTTAGAACCACAAGAAGACCTTCCTTGTCCTATATAACCTTCAACTTTTATGGTATACTTTTGTGCTTGCGATATAATTGAAAAAAATAAGAATATAATTAAGAGTATATTTCTTTTCATATAGCTTCCTTTTAATAGTTTATTTCAATTTTGTTAAGTGGAGATTTTGCTCCTGACTCAAAAATTGCTTGAATTAAAAATGTATATTTTGTGTTTATTAATAAATCTTTATCTTTAAACTTATTAGTATCTGCTTTAAAAACTTTATACATCGTTGGCTTTTTACCTTCTTCTGCTTTGTATAAAACAAACTCTTTAGTATTTGCTTCTTTGTAATTCCAATTCAGCTCAATATATCTCTCTTCTCTATTTACATATCCTGTAAATTTTTCTATACTTGACTTAGGTGAATTATCTAAAACTGTTATTTTTAAAGGTGTAATAGGTTCTGATTCAAGTCCAGATTCATCTATAGTCAAAGCTGTATACAGATATGTTTTTCCAACAACTCCAGTTTCATCTATAAATTTATTTTCTAATAGCGGTAAACTCTTTAACATCAACCATGGCTCTTTTACACCCTTTTCTTTTCTATAAATTACGGTAGATTGAGCATCATTACTAGTACTTGATATCCATTCTATTTCAACTCTACCTTTATCTGATTTAAAAGAAGTGAAAACGGGTGCAGTTGGAGGTACTATATCCGGTCTATTTAATTCTAAAACTTCAGAAAATTCTGATGGATTATATCTTTTGTCAAAAGCTTGAAGTTTGTAATAAATCTTTTTATTTAATGTTTTAATGTTTATTGTATCTATAAACGTATTGTTTGGTATAGGTTCAAATGTTACTTGAGTAAATTCATCTGTTTTTAAATTAGCTTTGAATACTCTATACCCTAAAAAATCTATTTCTTCATTTTGTTTCCATTGTAACCTTACTACTCCAAGGGAATCTATAGTTCCTTTTAACATAATTGGAACAGCAGGAGGTGTACTATCATCAGGTTGTACCATTTTTGGAAAAGATTCTCGGGTACCTCCATCATTACCTACAGCTACAATTTTATAATAATTTATGGCTTGTAAGTTTTCTAACTTAACAGTTCTTTTGTTCTTTGATATGTTTTCTTTTACAGTAAGGAACTTACCTTTTGGGGTATTAGCTCTTGCTAACTTAAAATTACTGAGCGTACTAACTCCTTCCGAAGGAAACTCCCAACTTAAAATTCCTCCTTCATTATTCAATTTTACATCTGTAATAAATGGTGTGTGTGTTAATGGTTTTATTCCTTTACCTGAAACAATTTTTGAATAAGGTCCTTCAATACCAAAAGGAGATATTCCTTTAATCCTATAGGAGTATGTTTTATTGTTTTGAGAAAGACTATCTATATACATCATTCTATTTGATGGATTCTTTTCTTTTTCTCCTAAAGTTGCTACTGGTGTACCTAGTAGTTTTTTAAAAGTTTTTCCTTCATCCTCCGATTTCTCAATAATGTAATTAGTATAGTACTTTTTTAAGATTGTTTTATTCCAACTTAGAATAACTGTTTTATCTTTAAAAACCCCAACAAATTCTTGTGGCTCAGGCAGTGGTTTTTTATCTAGCAGTCCTAAATATACTCCTCCTGCTTTGATCAGATCTTTCTTCTCTTCTGGCAAAGCTACTCGTATGGTATATAAATAGCGTTCTGTAGGTTTTACCGTATCATCAGTAAATGCCAACCCTGAAAATTTTGCTACTTTAAAATCCTGATCTGCCGCATAAAGGGCAAAAGTGAACCTCTGTTCTAGTACTTGTGCCTTATTTATAATACTCAGCAATCCATCTCCTCCATCATTCATCTCTACATCAAACTCTTCTCCATATAATGCTTGCGCTGCTAATGCAGCATAATCATTTTCTTCTGAAAACTCTTTCCATTCCATCATTGGATAAGGTTTCAAAGGAATGTGAGTTAATTGTTTTATTACGGGTTCCTCCAGTATTTCTTTATCTACCGCTATTGTTTTTCTTTCAATTATATATCCATACTTATTAGCATATTTCCAAGCTGTTGGAGTCGTTACTCCCCAACGTAGTAATATTTTATTTTCGGATACTGTTGCAATTGCTTTTACCTCTGCTTTAATATTACCTATCTCTTTTTGGGCATAGATTTTTACTGTAATACCCAACATCAGAAGCATAAAGATGATAGGTGTACTCTTCTTCTTAATCATTTAATGGGTTTAAATATTTTAATGAATTTATTCTGCTCTTTTTTACCTGACCCGGTAAAACGTATTGTAACGTTGCCTTGTATCTTCCTTGACGCATATAAGGAAAAGCTTCCGTTATTAATTTTATATACTGAGGATTTCCATTCCAATTAATATTTGAACTAACTAATTGGTATCTCAAATCTTCGTAATCTTCTAAATAGTAATACGTTAGATTATACCTGTACGGATTATATAAATTTATTTCTCCCGAATAATTATTCTCTAAATAAGTTACATACCAAGTCATCGGTTCCACTCCTTCTACTGGTGGTACTCCTACCTTATTAATTTCTCTACTTACTGAAATATTTCCTTCATAGGGGTAGTTGTTATAAATTAACGGATAAATCTGATTTCTATAGTAACTATCATCTAAAGTTGCTCTTGATACTACTAAAGGCTGATACCTAGTATATTCATTTCCTCTCAACTCTGCCAAATCAAATGCTTCTTGGTAATCAATGCTTGACAATAATGTTAATCCATAGGGATAAACAATGTGTTGATATAAATCTTTACTTTTATTCATATCTCGCATTTTATCTCTGAAGGTTTCGTACTTACTTGTTCTAAAATCATACACCAACAATTCTTTCTCCCCTTCTTTACTTACATTTCCTTCTGCTTTCCTTGATTTTACTTCAACTGTATTTTCAGAGCTTCCCCCAATATTTTTAGAAGCATATGTTTCTGATACATTATCATCCAAATCATCTGCTTCTGATGTTAGTTTCAAGCTTACATCATATTGCGTTTGTGTCTGCATTTGATTTGCTGGTAGCGTATAAACTAACTGCTTTTTAGCTGAGTTATATGTAAACTCTTTATAGAAACTTTCTCCAGATTCACTGGTCATTATCATTTCTTTTTTCCAATCTGGAGCGGCATCAAACAAGTATGTTTGACCTCTTTTTAATTTTACATATGCTGTATTATACTCATCAATAAAGAAGTTTTTTTGCCCTAGTACAGGGTACATATAATCTATATTAGTTAATGGTATTGTTTCTGGTGCTTCTCCTGTTGTGAAGTTTACCTCTTTAACTTCTGTAGCTATTTGTCCTCCTGACTTCATTTTTTGCCATCTTCCTTCTTTATATTCTTCAAAATGTAATTGAACCCTAGCTTTTAATTGAGCATGTGGTGGCAAAATTTCATGTGAATAAAATACTGCCACATCATTTCGATCATTCCATTTTATCTCCCCTACAATATTTTGCCCATCTTTTGTTACAGAAAAATCATCCAATAAAATTTTATACTTTCTATCTCCCGTATCGTCAGGAATTTCAAAAATTTTATTAATCTGTAAATTGAATACTGCCTGTGGAGCAGCAAATACATCTACATCTGTACTTCCTTCTTTTGGTTTTAAATCACTAATTACAACAATACCATCTATCGGGCTTCCTCCTACTATTTCACACTTATCTCCTAACTCTATTTTAAACCTAAACCTTCCTTTAATTAAGCCTCCTAATAAGTTATATTTTCCAGCCAAATAACCTCTAAACCATGCTGGATTTGGTAGCCTTGCTTGTAACAATACCGCACCTCCACCTGCTATGATAGGTAGCTTCTTTTTAATTCCAAAGAGTTTGAATTTCACGCCTAAAACTCCCTGCAAATATGCATACGCTTGTCCATTGGCATACCAACCATTCATTCCTATAACTTCTGAAGACCCTTTACAATAAGCTTCTCCATAGTCTTTTAACATGATATCAAACCCTATTCCTGCATCAAATCGAGCATAGAAGATTAAAAACTTTAAATCTCCTGTTGAAACACTCATGCTAGAACCAAAAGCTAATCCTTTTCCAGATTCTAACATATTAGCATCTCTCATATAGTTGAGCTCAGCAACATCAACTCCTAAAATATCAGCAACAATTGGAGGTGGAGGCGGACTTCCTGGTAAGTTTTCTCCTGTCATGAAATAACTATCCATTTTAATCTTTAGAATTCCTAAATCAATTTTTACTCCTACTCTGTCTTCTGGAGTTCCAACAAGCATGTGCCATTCATCTGGTGCTACATAAAAATCTAACCAACCTGCTCTTCCTGAAGGACCAATTCCTTTTAAAACTCCAAAATTTATATATACTTCGGATGTGGAATGGAAAATATCATTGACAAAGTCAAATCCAATAAAAACATTTGCTGAAATTGCTGCTGTAGGACTTTGTGCAGGAATTCCTTGGCTTCCTACTGCTGCAATACTAGACAAATTACTATTTACAGTATCAAAAAAATCACCTGGTAAAGAAGCTATTAGTTCTCCAAAACCTTTCATATATACTTCTTGTAATCCTCCTGACTTTCTAAAAGCCATACCAAACTCTACTGTAGCATGAAAAAGTTCTTCTGAGTTTTGAGTAATGATTCCTACCGACGCCTTCATTCCAAATGAGTTTTGCTCATACGGTTCGTAAATTACTCCTGAAGTTGAAGCTCCAATTTCTGTGAAAGCAGCATCTTGTGCATTTGAATTCCCTGCCATACGCATTTTATTGTAGAAACCTCCTCCAAAAGCGTTTAATGCAAAACCAGGGAAAATTGGAATTCCTTGTGGCAATGTTACTTTAGCATCTGCATACCAATATCTAAACGAATCTGTTCTTCCAAAAAGAGCTTTTGCTTCTACTTCTAGCTTTATTCCTGTAGAAAACTTAGCTCCAACCGCACCTGCAAATCCAGTTCCGTAGGTTGGGTCATCTTCAAAAATGAAAATTGCCCCCTTTAACTGCATACCAGCAACATCCATTTTTATATACAGGTGCTCTAATCGTACACCGTCAAACTCCCATTTGTTTCCGGATTCATCCATTTTAGCTTTGAAAGCTAGTTTTGAAGCTCCTCCGTTTCCTCCATCTGATTCTGATGTTAAATTCACTGCAAAATCAAAAACTAATTCTGCTTTATTATCCGCAGGGGTTCTTAAACCTATTTCATTAATTACTATAGGAAAGTTTGCTAGTTGTAACTTCCCTTTAACTCCGAAATAATCAACAGAGAATTTAGGTGACTCTGTTTGTAACACCATTTTTTGGAATGTTATTCCTTTAAAGTTTATGATACTTTTTGATGTATCATTACTCTCCTTTTCATCCTTTTTTAATCCAGAAGCAAGGCTCATAGATCCGTTTAAATTTGCTTTAGGTCTAAACTTCCCTTCTTTAACCTTCATTTCTACATATGAATCTTTGGTTAAATGAACATTT
Organism: Tenacibaculum larymnensis; assembly: GCF_028829235.1. Classification (GTDB taxonomy): domain Bacteria; phylum Bacteroidota; class Bacteroidia; order Flavobacteriales; family Flavobacteriaceae; genus Polaribacter; species Polaribacter larymnensis. The sequence continues at coordinate 74,708 of NZ_JAIWJY010000011.1, forward strand.
GCCTTCCAAACATTAAACTTGATATCTTTTTCTGTTTTAACTGCCAATTTATATTCTCCTGGTTGAAAAATAGCATTGTATTGTAGACTGTCTAGCTGAGATACAGGGAGCACTAGCTTTCCATCAAACTCTCCTGCTTTTAAATGATTTGTTTCTATATCTAACAAAAAGTAATCTAATGAAAAGTCCCAACCTGAAGCGCTTCCTTCGTTCAATCCAATTACATTTTCTCCTGTAAACTTACCAGTTACTCCTTGCCCATCTATAATTAAATCTGTAGCACCAAAGGCAACTCTTTTATCTTCATTTTTCTTTTTAAATTCAGGTGGTAAAACTACTTGAAGTGATTTCACATATACTCCTCTCCACAAATTCGGCTCCGTACTATAAAACTTATCTAAGTATGCCTTTGGAGTTTCTTCATCATTTCTTAAATCGCTAAAATCAAACACAGCTGTATTTAATTTGAACGTAGTTCCTTCTATACCTTTAATTCCAAACTCTGGTAGTGATATATTCACAACCATATCATTCCAATCTGAAATCGAAGTTTTAAAATCTGCTTCTACATAACCTATCTTCTTTTTTCCATTTTCATCAACAGGATGTAATAAGCCATTGGCAAATTTCACATTTGCATCCAGTCCCATTTCTTTAAACCCAGAGCAATCAATAATTGCATAGGTTCCTGGTTCTTCCATACTTCCATTTAAGGTAAGTAGTAATGTTCCGCTATTGAAATTAACTGTAAATTTCGATATTAAATGTAGTCTCGCATCTCCTATAATTCCTCCTTCATGAGATAACTTTACATCGGAAGCTCCTAAAATTAACACCTGTTCTCCCCTATCAGGATTTGTATTAGGTAGCTCTACTTTTAAAAAAACTGTTAGTTCTGAGTACGATGGTTTAAATACAGCTTTTGCTATTCCTACTGTATATTTTACATTACTAATGCTAACAGGTTTAATTGCTACAGGAAGCTGACTTAACCCGTCTTTTGTTAAAACATCTATATAATTTTCTGACTCTTCAATACTTTTAAATGTATTGGTAGCCATATCTAACCATTTTTTGTTGACTAGTGAATCTGCTGTATTAAACTGAAAACCTTGCTGGGTAAATCGTTGTTGTATTTCTGGTTCTAAAGCTTCTTCTAATTCATCAAATTTATCGAGTGAAGAAAAGTTACGAAGTGTTTTAGTTTCTAGATTTAATGTTGGTTTATCTGCTTCTTTTACAGTTAAACTGTCACGCTCTGTAAAATTTGGTGTAGCGAACAACGAAACACTTATAAATAATAGTATTAAAAAACTTAGGGGTAATTTTTTATTCATTTAGTTTGGTTGGTTTATTGTTTTTCTAATTCATATTAAATCTCTTAATATAAAAAGCTTATGCAGTTTTTTTATTTACAATCTGTTTTTAAATATGCTATTTTTTCTATCTTAAAAGGAAAACCAGATATTTTTTTACGTTCTTCCCATATTATTGAAACGTTAGCTATGAATTCATTATATGAAATTTCTAGCTTATATATTCCGTGATCATATGGGTGCTTACCTAGTACCTCTGTTAAAGTATTAATATCTGGGTTTAATGACACTTCTTTATCTGAAAGAAACTCTATTGAATATTTTCCTGATTTATAATTACAAAATGTTGTAACACTGTAAGCGGATTTTATACTATTCTTTGCTTCTTTATTTGTTAATTCAATATCCTTCCCCCTCTTCTTACAAATTATCCAACCTGAGGACTTTCCATACATCTTATATTCTTCTCCCATATAATCTCCATAATATCCTGACCTAATATTCATAATTATTCTATTTTTTGAAACCTATCTTTAACAAACTTACCTCTTAAAACCTCTGTTCCATCACTAAAAACCTCCCATAACTCTGCTCCTTCATCAAAATCTAAGCGAGTTTGAAGGTGCCATTCAGGAGCCCCTAGTCTTCCACTCTTACCAGCTGTAAAACCATGAGCTGTAAAAGGGTAATCGTACTTTGCATAGTCTACACCTGAAGGTATAATAACACTTTTAGTATTTTTAGACGTAAATCTAATTACTCCACAACTACCATCTTCTATAAAAAAAGGAGTACCATTATAATCCATTCTTAAACCATGATATATATCATCATAACTTTCTAAATGTTTAGTATCTGAAGCTCTTGCTACATAACCACCTACATTATTATATGGTTTATTTTCTCTTAAGTATTTTATAATATCATCTTTAGGAATGATTTTTTGCATTACCGTTGTAGAAATAGGTTTTGGAATACTAGATCTAATACTTTGCATTATTGCTTTTTCACTACTAGTTAATGCTCCTGATGTTTTTTGCATCATATAATGAAAATCATCTAATGTTAAACCATGGCTACTTACTAATGAAGAAATATTATCAGAGAAACCATTAATAGTATTTATATAAGATTTGTTAAACTTAGAGTTATTACCATTAATACCAAGGCTTCTAAACCCTATCTCTTCTCCTTTTTGTAAAATATCATTTTCTGGAGCATCACCTTTTTGAACAACTTTAGCTCCATCTTCTTCGGGTATGACTTTCTTTTTTTGTAAAACACCATCAACATATCTTGCTACTTCATCTCCTCTACCGTATTGATCAATTACTTTTGCATATTCTTCCTTTAAGTTTACAGTAACATCACCTTTTTGTACCCCACTAAAAGAAACTGGAAGGTTTATATCGAAAAGTTTATCTGCTTCTTCTAATCCATTTATTAGCTTTTGTTTACTCTCTGCTCCTGTAAATAATTTCTTTAATCCTTGATACGAAGTTTCTCCTCTATATGTGAATCGAGAACTTACTTTAGCTAAAACCTCAAGATTACTCTCTATGATTCTTATTTTCGGGAAACCTTCTAATACTTTCCATGCTTCTATTAAATCCTCTCTTTGGAAATTCGTAGCTTTTTTAAAGAGATCCTCTAACAGTTTATTTTCTGCTAGGTCATTTTTCAACTTACTTGGAAGATTTTCTAACCAATTTGTTGGAGCATTGATAGCAAAATGTTCATCTAATACTTTTTTTATCTCATCAGCGTCATCTAAATCTCCTCTGGCTGACTCATATAATTCTTTAGTCTTAATCCTACTAGCGGTGATTTTAGCATCAATAATACCTCCTCCCATAAGTCCTAGCTGGAGATATGTACTGTATTCTAGAAAAGTATTACAGAACTCTTTATTTTTTTGGCAATATTCTAAATCCCCATACTTAACCATCATTGAAAGGAAACTATTTGTTATATCAACCGTTCCTATTGTAACTCTTCCTACTTTATGTAAAGTAGACAAGTGTCTGAGTTTTGTAAAATTACCTATAGCTGTTAATGTTAAAGCAACATCAAACGCTAATCCTGCCTGATCTAAACTCTTCGATAAATTATCTTTTTTTATAGTGCCTCCAAAGAAAATTGCAGGTATTACTTTTGTTACTTTAGAGTTACTATTTCCTTCAAAAGTTATTTGAATTGGTTGGTAATATTCAAACTTTAAGTCTGCAATAGTTTTACTTCCTTTCTTTTGTTTAATAGTAAAACCATCTGATAAAAAAACAGGATTTTCATAAGATACTTTTGGAAACCATGAGTTACCATCGTAGTGTATCCAATACGGAGTTAAACTTGAACCTTCATTAGTTATTCTTTCAATATATTTAAACTTATCCGTATCTGCATATTTGCTTCCAGCCCATAGTTTATATATTGCACCAATAAATCTTGTGAAATTATCTTCATTTCCAACCCATAAATTACCTGCTGTGTCGTCACTTAATTGCATGAATAACTTTTGAAATACTCCAATATCTTCTAATAAATATTCCAGAAAATTATTAGAATACGCCCATACAGATGTACCTTTTTTCGGAGCTGTCTCAATAAGATCTAAAAATAAATCTTCATAATATTCGGTAACCCATTTCTTTTCTCTATTAAGGTACTTTATTGTTCTTGCTATGATTTCGTACCTCTCTTTAGCAGTAAAGTATTGTACACCACAATTAGCTATACTTTTTATTTTTTCGAAATCTTCCTCAGTAAACTCTTGTTTATTTTCATTTAATATTTCTGCTAAAATTTGTCTTGATTCTCTCTCTATTTCTGACTTATCTTCTGGAAATAAGTACTCTTTTAGTTTTTTTAATGTTTCTGGAGAGGCTCCTGAATCATATCTTGGTGTATAAATTTCTACATTTTTATACAGTAGACTAAAACGATCTCCTGGATTATGGTTGTCTATTACAGCCTTTGTTAAACGTACTGGTTCATATACTGACTGTCCTTCAAAAGTTCCTTCTCCTATTATTATACCAACAAGACTACCTTTCCACCTAAAAGAATACTTTCCTTTCTTGCCAAATATGTTGGTGTTAAACTTCATATATCCATCTTCGGAATTGATATATGCGCACCTTATTAATTGGAAAACCTTGTCTGTAAACTCTTCATCATTATACTCTCCATCTTCATCTCCTTGGAACCAATACAATTGCACACCTGGAGCATGCATTTTTTTCCAATCTAAATGATTTAGAACAGTACCACTACCATAATCCATTAAGAAGTTAGTAGCACCTTGCCCAAATTGGTACTCATCCCAAGTATGTTCTAATCCAAAAATTCCGTGTCCTAATTCGTGTGCTAAAGTTCTAGATTGTTTTGTTACTGTGGTTGCATTTTGAGTAAACACAAAACCGAACTGCCTTTTCAATGGCATAAAACCAGAAACATTGGCGTTAGTTATAGATATATTCGTAACAAAAACATAATATGTTTTATCTGTATAATACTCTTGTTGCTTAACATAGTTATTAAACATCAGCTGTTCATCCGTGTAATGTGATAGTATAGAACTATCTCCTACCTTTAATCTTTTGTTTCCATCTTTATCCCAACCATACACCTCATCTGGCAAAATACTTTGTCCTGTTTGAATATTTAATCGAACTCCTGCTTTGCTATATATTTCTGCTGTTTTTTCTTTTAATGCATCATTAATTACAACACCATCTCCAACTGGTATTAAGGTTACATTTATAGCTTCTAATTCTTTAGATGCTAAGTGTGTTGTTATTAAACTACCCGCTATATCATATTTTTCATTATCCTCTTTAGACTTTACAACCGCAAAAATTTCCTCATCTGCATAATCAAACTTTCTTTTTAGTTTTAATGTTACTTCTGTACTATTATTATTCCAGTTAGCTTCTACTTTTGCTCCGTCTTTTGTTTTAAAAATGATATCTTCTTTTGAAATACTAGCATCGTTGATAGCAACCTTAGCTGTAATAAAATCTTCTCCTTCTATATCTGATACTGCTTTATATGGTACTTTATATTTTGTACCATTTGCCTCTAAGATTTTGTATTCTTTTTCAAAAGTTGTAGAAGTGTTTTCTGGTAATGCATCGAAGTAATAATCTCCAGATTCTTGAAAAACAACTGTAACTCCTGTTGCTGTTATTGAATTAACATTACCTTCATTATCTATACCATTTGTCGTATTCTCAGCAACAGCACCTCCTTCTGCTCCTTCTTCTTTTGTAATAGTTCCATCTTCTCCTACCGACCATACATCTCCATTAGCACTTTTTATACTTATATCATCATCACCTGGTATAATCGCTTCTTCTCCATTTGTTCCTGTAACGACGATTGCCCCGTTTGCATCTATTTTTACTTCATCTATTACAAAATCAACTTCTACTAAATCATCCTTAATTCCATCATCTCCATTAATTCCATCAGAAATATCCACATCTACATCCACATCAGCTGATGCCCCCTTTCCAAATTCTGGATCGTATAATGTTACTATTTCTCCCTCTGCTAATTGATTAGCTGTATTTATTAAAATGTTTGAAAAAGTCACACCAAACCTAGCAAACTTTAAGTATGGAATAGCCACATAACCTTTTCCTGAAATCCTTCCGTTTGATTGGCTTTGAATTTCTGTTATAATTACTTTAAAATCTCCAGCAGTAATTTCATCACCTATAGTTAATCCTGCATGTGGATTTCTATTAGAAATGGCTATTTCATCGGGAACTATACCACAATTATAATTAGCATCTTCATTTTGTATCAAGTCTGTAGTTACATATTGTAATTCTGAATAATCACTAAACTGATAACTACATTTTCCTTTTATTTTATATTCATAAGTAGTTCCTGGTTTTAAGTTCCATATAGTTGCCCAACTACTGTTAGTTCTTTTAGTAAACCAATTGGCATTTGCCTTTCCATTTTCTCTATATGCTATAATATATTCTGAATAAACTGTTGGATCTTGTCCCCAAAAAACATTAATTTTTGAAGTTCCTTTAGCTTCTGCTGATATCCCTTGTGGTACTTGGCACGGTGCTGTTCTTGAAAACCAAAAAACCTCACTGTATCCTTGGTTTTTGAACAATCCTATTTCTTCTAAGCCTTGTAACGCTTTAGCTCTTACTCTCCAAGCATATTTTCTCCCAGGTAATAATAAAGGCTTGTCTGGCCCATAAATTAAGGTTGTTCTTCTAGTTGTTTCCTCATAAATAGGGATTTGTGATAAAAATGCTGTTTGAGGGTTTACTGAATTATCCCAAACTTCAACAATACTAAATTCATACTCTACATTGCTAACATTGATGTGACGAGGTGTCCATTGAAAAATAATGTTTTCAAAATCTGTGGGTTCAATATTACTTCCTGTTAATGGAATGTTTAGTATTGGTGGTTCATTTTTAAATATAAATACAGTAGCACATTTTTTTGCTGATAATTTTGCTCCTGATATGTAATCATATACCTCAAAACAAAAATTATAACTTCCTTCTGGTATTGTTTGTCCATAAACAGAAGAACTTATTCCTTGTATATTTTCAAGCCTATAATATGGTGCTAACTCTGTATTTCTTAATGTTAAAGGTATTCCTCCTTCTAAAAACAAGTCTTGTGCTCCAACTACAAAATCCTTACTTGAAAAACGTATGTTACCTCCTTCAAAATACGTTTTTAGTCTTATTTGACGACTTGGTATGGTTAAATCGTTTAAAAAAATTTGTACTGTTAAAGGGCTATTTAAACTAGCATCATCTGCATAGTTATAAAAATTAACTGGTGCCGGTGCTTTTACTCTTGGAATAATACTGACTGGAAACTGCTGAGCAAAAATGCTATTAAAAAAAACTAATAAAAATGTAGCAAAGAGTAGCTTTCTTTTCATACAATAGGGTAAAGGGGTTAGTCCATATATTTTAATTCATATTGACTTTCATCAATATGTTTTTCTGATTCTTTCGCTAAAAACTCTATTACGAGTCCTTGCAAATATAATTTTATTTTCTTTCTTTTCTCATTCATTTTAAACATCTTATAAACTTTAGATGCATTGACCTCTCTAAATTTTTCAAACACATCTGAGTCTTCTTCAACCTTCTTTATAGTTTCATATTCTTCTATCTTTGAAACAATCCACCTATGTACAAGTAATTTTTTAAGAGACCTCTTATACACTTTATTCATTCTACTAAATTCAGTTTGTAATGCTCTAGAGTACTTTATTCTTTCTTCTGGTGTCTTACTCCATAAAGTATGTTTTCTTATTTCTTTTTTATTTTTCAAGTAATCTTGTTCTGTTGGATAATCTAAATACACAGCACTTTTATAAACACCTATTAAAGCTTGATATATTAGCTCATTATAATCTTTTAAATATTCTTTAGACTTATATATATCATCAAGTAATTGAATTGCTTTTATTTTATATACTCTTTTACTTTTTTCCTTTGCTATTAGTACTCTCTCATCTTGCAATTTCTGATTTATCTGTTTTGGTATGCTCTTAAAATTTTCTGAATCTAATAGTTTTTTTATTTTAGAACTTATTTCAGGAATTGTTCCTTCATATAAAGAGTCTTTGTAAATAAATCTAATAGGCTTTTTAACCTTCTTTACTTTTTTCTCTTTTTTTGTCTTTGGTTTTCTTTTAAACTTGATATTTTTAGAATTAAAAATTCCAAAATTATATGTGTATCCAAATGTTACGGTAAAACTATTATTCGAAATATTGGTTGAGTTTCTTAATTGAAAAAGTCCGTTTAAATTAAAATTGTGTCTTTTTTGATGTACATACCTAGCTCCCGTTCTTAAATTAGTTACCTGACTTTCTCTGTTTCCGTTATTAATACTTTCATTGTAACTTAATGAACCGTTTAATTTCAGTCTCTTTTCAAGAAAACCTTTAGTTGCAGATATTGTAGGACCAAAAATTAAATTTTCATCTGTTATTCCTAGTTCACTATAACTAGCATTAACAGCTCCTGAAATTGTTAAATCTGAATCTGGATATCCAATGGTATATGCTCCTGTAAAATTATAAAACGAAGATGCGTCTTCTTCTCTAACTTCATCGCCTATTTTGTTTACAGCATCTTGAAAAGACAAACTAAGGTTTAAATTTTGTCTAGTACTTGGAGTTTCTTCTAAAATATAATTTACATTCACATTTGCATTTTGTGAAATCTGACTTATATTATCTTGATCCAACTCTTCCTCTATTTGAGATACACCATTAATAAAATCGAATTGGTTTTTAATATTAGTATAAGATTGAAAATTAGAATAGCCTGCACTAACATTTAACTTTTCACTTGCATTGTACCCTAAGTTAATAGAACTAACCAATCTACTTAACTGAGTAGCTTTTGTATTATCAATATCATCGTTTTGTAAACCTGCATTTAAGTTTATAGATAGTTTATCTTTGAAAATAGTTTGAGATGCATTAACGGTTAAGTTCTCTAAATCATTGTTGAAAAAATAACCTCCTAAAGTTCTATAATTAGGGTCAATTAATTCATATCCTAATCCTATTGCTCCTCTTCCTACCTTGTAAACAAAGTTTAAATTATATGCTTTATAATATTGGGTTGTTGGATTACTTGATAATAAAAATGAAGCAAAATGGTCACTTTTCCCTTCAACTCTTGTATCTTCTGTTAATGCTGATAAAGCTACTTCTCCCTTAAGTTTTAAATCTTTAAAAAAATCTAATTCTGTATTAAAGCTTACTACTGTATTGTCTTTAGGTAGTATTTCTCTTTCAATTGGAATTGGATTTCTTAAAGACTCTATATCATCTTTTGCTCTAAAAAATATAACTCCTGCTGTTAACTTATCAAACTTATAAGAAGCTTTAATACCATAACCTATTCGCTTGTAATTTGCCTCTCCATTTAAATTTTCTTCGTTAAACTCTCTCTCTTTTAACAATCTACCATACATTAAACTTATTTTTAATTTATCTTTAGGAGACAAATCAAAACCAACCCCTGTAAATTGATGTCCATTTAATGTATAAGGCGAAAAGCTCATATTTACATCTCCAATATGTGCGGTAACCCACTTATAACTCGGATGAAGACTCAACCTATTAAAAGTGAACGGCGTATTTGTTTGAAATTTACTATTTGAATATGAAAAAGAAACTGGAATATTATAAATATCACTGATATTTACGTTTACATTTCCAGACAAAAAATAGGTAAAAGGCTCTCTATTAGAATTTCCGTCATAATACACTGTATTTACTCCAACACCTCCCGTTAACTTAAACAACGGAGACTTCCCTATCTTATCTAAATTTTGACTAAAGATAAAAAGGGGACATAACAAAAAAAGTAGTAGTGTATTTTTCTTACTATTCAAAAAACAATTTTAATTTGATAGCAAAAAAAAGATTTTTTAATTCAAAAAACAATTTTACTTCTTACTTTTTAAAATATAATTAAAAAAGCTGTTAATATTTAAATTAACAGCTTTTGTCTTTACCTTAATTAAGGTAATAATAACTTTATATTTTATCGTCTACTATAGTTAGGTGCTTCTTTAGTTATAGCAACATCGTGTGGGTGACTTTCGTTAATTCCACTTGCAGTAATACGGATAAATTTTCCTGTATTTTTTAGTGTTTCAATATCTTTTGCTCCACAGTATCCCATTCCTGCACGTAATCCACCTACAAACTGGTGAATACTTTCTTGTAATTCTCCTTTGTAAGCAACACGACCTACAATTCCTTCTGGAACTAACTTTTTAATATCGTCTTCTACATCTTGGAAATAACGATCTTTTGAACCTTGTTTCATTGCTTCAACAGACCCCATTCCACGGTACGATTTGAATTTTCTTCCTTCGTAAATAATAGTTTCTCCTGGTGATTCTTTAGTTCCTGCTAATAAAGATCCTAACATCACACAATCTGCTCCTGCAGCAACCGCTTTTGGAATATCTCCTGTATAACGAATACCTCCATCAGCAATTACAGGAACTCCACTTCCTTTAATTGCAGCGGCTACTTCTAATACTGCTGAAAATTGTGGAAATCCTACACCAGCAACTACACGTGTTGTACAAATAGACCCTGGTCCTATTCCTACTTTTACCGCATCAGCTCCTGCTTCTACTAAATATTTAGCTGCTTCAGGAGTTGCTATGTTTCCTACAACTACATCTAATTCAGGAAACTTTGCTTTTACTTCTTTTAATACAGAAACTACTCCTTTGGTATGTCCGTGAGCCGTATCAATAATCACAGCATCTACTCCTGCATTAACCAATGCTTCTGCTCTATCAACCGCATCGTGTGTTACTCCTAATGCCGCAGCTACACGTAAACGTCCAAAAGTATCTTTGTTTGCTGTTGGTTTCTGTGTAAGTTTTGTTATATCTCTAAAGGTAATTAACCCCACAAGCTTATCATCGTCATTAACAACTGGCAACTTTTCAATCTTATTTTCTTGTAAAATAACTTCAGCATCTTTTAAAGAAGTTCCTTCTGCAACTGTTACTAAGTTTTCAGAGGTCATAACTTCAACTATAGGGCGCTCGTTATTTTTTTCGAAACGTAAGTCACGATTAGTTACAATTCCTACTAATTTCCCTGCTTCATCAACAATTGGAATACCTCCAATTTTATGCTCACGCATTGCTTGTTTTGCATCTAAAACAATTGCACTTAATGATAAGGTAATCGGGTCGATTATCATTCCGCTTTCTGCACGCTTTACCTTACGAACTTCTTGAGCTTGTTGCTCAATTGTCATGTTTTTATGTAACACTCCTATTCCTCCTTCTCTTGCAATAGCAATTGCCATAGCAGACTCAGTTACCGTATCCATTGCTGCAGATACAATAGGAACATTGATTGTTATATTTCTTGTAAATTTTGTTTGAATTGAAACTTCTCTTGGAAGTACTTCTGAATAAGCTGGAACTAATAAAACGTCATCATACGTTAATCCTTCGCCTAGTATTTTAGATTGATGAGCTTGCATATGCAATCAATTTAGTGTGTTGTTAATTAATTGCATGCAAATATACTACAAATAATGCAAAAACAACCTTTAAATTTAAGTTAAGAAAATCATTTTTTAAATGTTTATTTTTTTAGTAGCATTTTATTTAAACCTTTTTTCTATTACGTTAATAATCAAGTTTTATACGTTGAGGGTTTTTCTTCTATTTTCTTTTTCACCTTTTTTTTAAATTTATATTGCTTTTGCATATATTAGAACTCGTAAAACAAAGCAATGGAAAATAACACCCTTCAAAAAGACAGTAAAAAAATTGTTAGCACTAATAGTAATGGTGTTTACCCTAAAGTATCTATAGAATTAATTACTGAGATTAACAACATGCTATCATACGCTATTTATAATGGTATTGTTATTAATACTGAAGTGAACTCTTTAATTGAAAGTAAGAATCTGAACGATTTGATAAATGCTCATAACATTCTTGTTAAAAATATTGCTCCTGCAACACCAAAATCGATAGAATACACGAAAGCTCTTCGTGATGAAGGTCAAAATAAATCTATTTTCAGTAAGCTTCCTATAGTTAGGAATCTTATTTTCTTAGCGCTTTTCTTTTTGGTTTTATTCATTGTTACTGCACTTTCTCCTGATGTAAATAATGACTCATTAGATAAAGGCTTAATGAATAACTCTGGATTGCCACTCCTTTTAAACCTCTCTTATTTAGCATCTGTTGCTGGTTTGGGGGTTATTTTTTATTTATTGAAAAGAGTTAGCGATTCTATTAGAGAATCTACCATGGTTTCAGAAGAATCTATTTCTTATTTAGCCCAAATAGTACTTGGTATTATTGCCGGACTTATTATGTCTGAAATTATTTCGTTTTACACCAAAAGCCCTGAAGATATTAACTTGTTTAACAAAGGAGTTTTAGCTCTTATTGGAGGTTTTTCTTCAGAAGCTATTTTTAGTATCCTACAGGGTATTATAGATAGAGTTAAGTCCATTTTTATCATACCAAAAACTAATACAAATTAATTATACTTAAAAACAAAGAGGTTGTTACGTTAAGTGATTATTTATAATAGAGCTTACAGCATACTAACCGAACTTAGCTCAATACTGTAACAACCTCTTTTTAATTATAAACTAACTACACTTATGAAATACTTTTACGTATCTGTTTTTTCTTTTTTTCTTTTTTCCTGTGCCAGTATTCCAAGCTCTACTGTAACATTAACGAAAGAGGTTATTAAAGAGGCAGATAATATGCATCAGCTAAATGTTTCTTTAGTCAACAGACTTTTTGATGAACGAAAAGAAAAAATCAATTTATTTATTGAGAACAAATACACCCCTACTCTACTAAAAAAGTTTGAGGGTTTATTACCTGATTCTTTAGATTATAAAAAGGAATTGCCTAATATTCTAAATAGTATTGTTCCTATTATTAATCGTAAAAAAGACTCTCTTCAAAGTGTATTGGATTTACAAAGGCAAGATATTTTAAACCAACTAAATTCTAATTATAGCGATTATAGTAAAGCTACTACTTCACTTCAAAATTTAATTAATTCTGTTGTAAAGGTAAAAACTACAGAAAGTGATGCTTTATCTGCTATAGATCAACTTACAGGTGACAGAATTAACATAAAAAAAGTTGAAAACACCATTAATCAGAGTATTGATAAAACTGGGAATACTCTAAATAAATTGATAAATATTGAAAAAGTAATTACTGAAAAATAACAATTATGAATTCTATAGATTGGAACAATATAGCTAAAGAGGCTGCTTCACAAACTGATGCTGAGTTTAACAAACAATTAGCTAGTTTAACTAACTTAAAACTTAGTGAAGTGGATACTTTTATTAAGGAAAGTAAAATTACCAATGCTAATGCCATAAAAACACTTAAACTTATTGATGATGCTACTATTAGTAATAACGAAAAAGCCAAAGCTATTTCTAATATCGAAAATGGCTTTGGCTTTGTTATTAGTTTAGTTTCTAAAATTGTATAACTATCTAAAAATTGTATTGTCTTTTATAAATGCTGTTTTATAACGCTCACTAAAGAGAATTTTCTCTTCATTGTCTAATACTATAAGGTTATCTTCAAAGTAAATTTCTTTGATTTTCTTAACGTTTACCAAGTAATTTCTATGCACTTGTCTAAAATCTGGATTAGACAGCATGTCTTTTAGCTTGGTTAACGATAACTTTATTAGATAGTTTCCTGAGTCGCAAATTATACTACAGTATTTTTCTTTTACTTCTACATAATTAATAGCAGCTACATCAACTTTTACTACGCTTCTTTTTTTCTTTATGAATAAAAAAGCTGGACTTATTACACCATTATCTGATGCTAAACTAATACTGTTGTTTTGCTGATAACACGACTCAATTGCCAATTCTAAAGAGAATAACAATTCTAGCTTGTTATATGGCTTTAAAAGATATACTAACGGATTGGTTAATTTTGCTTCATCAAAAATTTCTCTTCCTTGCATACTTGTTAAGAATAAAAAAGGCACATTAATTCCTTCTTTATTCAAACGGTGTGCTAACGAAATTCCGTCTGGTCTTCCGTTTATCATGATGTCTAAAATAATAACATCAAAAAAGCGGTTTCTAATCAGTTTTTCTGCTTCTACCGCATTTTTTGCTAATGATATTTCATAGTCATTATCTTCTAAAAAAGAAGAAAGTTCTAAAGCTTCCTCTCCTGAATCTTCTAGCAATAGTAATTGTAGTCTTTTCATAATTTATGCGCTTGCGTTGGGTAACAAAATTCGTATAGTTGTCCCCACTTCCAACTCACTATCTATGAGTAATTTTCCATTATTCTTTTTAATAAGTGTTTGACACAGTAACATACCTAGCCCTACGCCCTCAGATCTGTTAATTTTGTCAATACTTAAATCTTCTAATCCTTTAATTTTTGCTAGTTTTTCTTCTGAAATTCCAAAACCTGTGTCTTTAATTTCAATTACACTAAATTCTTCAGAGTCGTTATAGGTTTTTATTGCTATTTTACCGTTTTCTCCTGTGTATTTTAGTGCATTATCTAACAAATTTCTCAATACTATTTTTAAGGATTCCTTATCTGCTTTTACCAAAATAGTAGCTTCTAACATGGTTGTTAATGCAATGTTTTTAGCTTCTGCAATTTCTTCAAAGTTATAAACAGCCTGCTCTACCAATGGTTTTAAAGCATATTCTTCTGCTTTAAACGATAACTGATTGTTTTGCTCTAACGACCAATGCAATACATTATTTAATAAATGACTCGTACTTTCTGTTAATGCAATCGCATTGTTAGTCGTTTCACTTACCGCATCATACTCTTTGTTTTTTAACTGTCGTTTTAGCTTTTCGTGTTGTCGCTTAATTGTATTAATTGGTGAACGTAAATCATGAGACACTACAGAAAATAAATAGTCTTTCGTTTTGTTAGCTACGTTTAACTCTTCTTTTTGCTGGGTTATAAACCTATTTTTACTTTTTAACTCTCTATAAAAATAACCTAAAAACCCGAGAAAAACTAATAAACCTGAAGCTCCTATAACCAAACTCTTTTGCACCACTGCTTGACGTTTTAGCTGTTCTTCTTGTAAAACGATTTCTTGTTGCTTTTGAGCTACGGCTAATTGTTTGTCTTTTTCTGTAAGCTCCCAAATTTTATCGCGGTTCCATATAGAATCTTTCCAACGACCGTATTCTATATAATAATCAACACTTTTTTGGTAGTTTTTTCTATTCTTCTCTACAACCGCCATGTTTTTGGCTGTGTATTGTTTAAGCTCTAAATCAGAAAATAATTTTGCTAAGTCATATGCCTCTACAAATAACGGAATTGCATCATCATCTAAGTATTGATTATAATAGACATTTGCTAAATCCATTTTAGTTCTTATAATTGCAGCTGTATCTCTTTGTTCAATCAAAGAAAGTTCTTTTGAAAAGTATTCTTTTGCTTTTGAATATTCTTTTTTATGTAAATAACTTAAGCCTAAATTATGAAATGAAGCTCTTCTAATTTTTAAAACAGAACTCTCATTTTTTTTTGACCATTTTTCATAATGATAAATTGCTTTATCAAATTTTTTAAGGCTTAAATAAACTTGTCCTAACTTTTGTTCCTTTAAACTTTCATACAAGCCATTTTCTGACATGTTCAAAACACTAGATAAAGCTTTCTTATAAAGTTTCTTCTTTGCTGCTGATACTGACTGTATATAATTTACAATATCTTTTTCTTCTTGTCTTAACTCACCAAGTAATGCTCTACCACTATAGGCGTAGCACGAATCAAAATTTCTTTTTTTATAAAACTCGAAAGCTTTAGAAAAAAATTTATTGCTATGGTTTGTACTTAATGTTTCTGCCCTATTAATAAATAAATCTAAATCTTTAATTTTTTCTTGACTTTGAGAAAAAACATTGAAATTGAAAACTATAAAAAGTAGAATACTTAAACAATACTTACTAATCTCCATCAGCAGGCGCAGTCACAGTTCCTCTATCTGTTTCTGGATCATCATTTTCACTACGTACTAAAATCATATCTACAGAAGGAGTTCCTTCATCTAATTGATAGGCAAACTGTACATAATATAAATCGTATTGGCTAGCTACTTCATCGCAATTAAACTCTACTCTAAAGTCTCTACAACTTACAGTATCGTACCCACCATCTTTGTTTAAGATTTTAGTTGGTGTAACTCCATAGTAATTTAAATAAACTTCGTTTCCTTCTAATTGCAATCCACTTGTATTATCTACTGGGTTTAATGTATTGTCTGGTAAGTATGCTAAAACCGTCACGGTGTTAGGAGTTGCACTGTTTCCTGATTCATCTCTAGACATGTTTACTAAAGGACCTGTAGGTACATTATCTGCACTAATATTTGTATCAAATTTTCTAAAGTACTTTAACTCTAATGTAACTCCATTAACGTTTACTGGGTTTCCCATCTTCTATAATTTTTTAATTTGGTTATTTGGCTAAAATTACAATTATAAAAAGAAAAGAAAAAATAGTTTGTTAATAATTTATAGCAGTTATAGAGAAAATTATCTTTAACAAAACTTCTCTTATTTCTACCGATTAAAAAAAGGGAGAAACCGAAGCTTCTCCCTTTATTTTAAATTTTAAACTGTAATGTTACGTACCAATTTCTCGGAGCGGATGGTATAATACCTGGTCCAGGGTATCCTGTTGCTCTACGTGTAAAGTATTTTTCGTCTAACAGATTATTTACTCCTGCTTCTAACTTGAAAATTTTGTATTTGTAAGAAACTGAGAAATCTAATACTCCATAAGCAGGAATTTCTCCTACTACTCCACTTATTTTAGCTATACTTGAATTTGAATCTGCTATAACAGCATTCGATGCATCAGAAAATTGTTGTGTTAGGTAAGTATATTGTAAGCTTGATAATAAGTTTTTATATCCAAACTTAACACCAGTTTTAAAGTTAAATTCTGGTACAAATTCTACTTTATTACCTACAATTCCATTTGCTATTGAAGAGGTATACTCTGAGTTTGTATATGATGTATTTACGAAGTAATTAAAGTTATAATCGCTATTTATATCAAACATCTTTTTTATATTCAAATCAAAAAGACTCTCTATACCAAGAATCCTTGCATCTCCAATATTATCTCTTTCTGGTTTACCATCTGGTCTTGTATAAATACCTATTCTGTCATTGTAAAAAAGTCCAAAAACACTTACATCATATGATACTACTTTGTTAAAATCTCCCCTTACTCCTATATCGGCTGTAAATCCTCTTTCATCTGTAATATCTTCTGCTATTGCAAAAGCAGGATTCGCGGTACTTATATCTGCAAAGGTTACTGAACGATAGTTTTGTGAAACATTCCCATAAAATTCTATTGAGGTGTTAGGCTTATAACTAGTTCCTACTCCTAATAATAAAAAAGTACGTTCTTTTGTTTCTTCCTCGTCTCTTTCATTTCTATTGATAACATTCCCTGCTGCATCGGTGGTAATATCTGTTATGAATTCTTCTCTTTCGGTTTTTATATGTTCTAAACGAAAACCTGGAGTTATTGACCATTGATCATTTAAATAGAAAATATTTTCTCCAAACAATGCGATATTTAAATTAGGAAATGTACTGTTTGATTGTCTTGGGTAGTTTGGATACTCTTCTGAATAAATTTTAAAGTCAGCATCTGATAATTCAGATCCCGGGCCTTGCGCTGATGTGTTGTTTGCTTTATAAAACTTACTTCCTATTAAAAAAGTAGCTTTTTTATTGAATAACTCATATTCTGATAATAACCTAGCTTCAAATCCGAAGTTATTAAAATCTCCCTTTATAACTTGTCTTTCTCTACCAGGATCTTCATCACTAACTCTATTAGTTCTATACCCTACGGCATCTCTAGAAGCATTTAAACCAAAGAAATTAAATGTGAAATTTGTTTTATCTGAAAAACGATGTGCTAACTTAAGATTGTACAAAAACCAATCTACTTGAAACCAATTACGTTCTCTATTACTCTGAAAAGGGTTTTCTACAAACATTGCATCAGTTAATCCACCTGCTTGTTGAGCTACATATTTCAAATATGTAATTTCTGCTTCTAGCTTTGTTCTGTCTGAGATCTCATATCCTAAATGTGCAAAGGCATTTTTTGAATCGAATTCTGAATTCGAACGGAAACCATCTCCTTGCTTGTAATTGTAATATCCGTAATAGCTAAATTTACCTTTGGTTCCTCCCACACTTGTAAAGTTGGTAAATAAATTATTACTTCCTAAAGTATTTCTTGTAATGATTTCTAATGGTTTGTTAGGGTTCGGTTTCTTCATTATAAAGTTTACTAGCCCTCCAAACTGAGTTCCATATTGTAACGAAGCTGCTCCTCTTACAATTTGAATTTCATTCAATGCTTCTGCCGGTGGTGTATAATAACTTTCTGGGTACCCTAACACATCTGCACTAATATCGT
The DNA here is from genome assembly GCF_028829235.1 of Tenacibaculum larymnensis. Lineage (GTDB taxonomy): Bacteria > Bacteroidota > Bacteroidia > Flavobacteriales > Flavobacteriaceae > Polaribacter > Polaribacter larymnensis. Next base: position 93,049 of record NZ_JAIWJY010000011.1, read on the forward strand.
ATCCGTTTTGGCGTGTATTAAAATTAGAGGTTCTGTTTGGATCTAATCCTCTACCACCAATATTTAACTGTAAACCTGCATCATCATTCTGAAAAATATTTAATCCTGCTACTTGACTGTATAACTGACGTGCGTTATTAGAAGCTAATGCTGCTGTAGATTGATTTACTAAAACAACTTCGGTCTTTTTTCCGGCAAAAATGGCTGTTTCTTCTACATCTTTTAAGCGTTTTAACTCAAATACTTTTCTTCGTTGTGTTTTGATTTGTATTTCTGATAACTCTTCTGAAAAAGAGTTTAATTGAACGTTTAATACAACGTCTTTTACAACTGTAATTTTAAGCTCTTTTAATTGGTACTCTTCAACATAAAATAACAATTCTAATTGTTCTTTTTCTGTTGAAAATTGATAAAATCCTTTACTGTTAGTCTCTGCTAACAATCTACCTGTTTTATTATATACTTTTACATTTTGCAACTTCGTATGCATTTCAGAAGTTACCACACCTGAAACTTTGTTTTGAGCAAAAGTTGAGGCAGTAAAGAATAATACACATATTAACTTTAGTATATTCTGAGCTAATTTTGTGTGTTTGAACATATGTTTATAGTCCATAAATTTTAATTTTATCATTAAAAGGTAATATCCAATCTTTATGTTTAAAGCTTTCTTTTTGTTTATATAAATCTATGTTAGGGTTTATATATGGTTGACTTAATCGTCCGTTTAATGCTACAAAACTCTCCACGTAGACTTCTATATTTTTATGACCGTCTTTTTTAAAGTGATCTCCTAAATAATGGGCGTATTCTAAAATAAAATCAGGCTGAAAGCTCATTTGCTTTTCTTGAAAAGAGGTTAAAAAATCAGTATTGTTTACATAAAAAAACTTCCCTGTTTCCCCATCAACAATTTTAAAGTTTGCATAACCTGCTTTCTCCATTAACATAACTCGCCACGAAAAACGAAAACCTTCTTCTGTCCAGAATAATTCTCCTGGATACAATAAGTAACGCCATGGCAATAGAATTTGAAGTATAAAAAGAGTTCCTAAGATTGATAAGATGACTTTCTTTTTAAGTTTTGGATATGTATATTCTTTAACTTGTTGAACTGTTTCTGATGAAATTGAGAACACTCGTTTTATATATTGAATAATTTTTTCATGTAAAGAGGCATCGAAAAAAATGAGTGTCGCAACAATCATTATAAAAGGAAACATACCTATAGGAAATAAAACCCTAGTAAATACATGAAAAAACACAACCAACCCGAAAGCTAACAAACGTGTTCTTTTATACAATAATAAAAAAGGAATTGATAAATCATACAAAGCTCCACACCAACTCATTGTGTAGTGAAACCATTCTTGTTGCATTAAATTATTTCCTATAAATGGTAAATCATATTTTGATGGTAACCATATTTTTAGGGGTTGTGCTCTAAATAACCAATCGGAATTTAATTTTGCTAAACCTGCATAAAAGTATACAATTCCTAAAAGCAATTTTACACTATCTATTGTCCATTTTGGCACATTTGTATATTCTCTTTTTCTTAGGTAAGCATCTAAAGAAAAACGAGCGTTTGCGGGTAAAAAGATTAGTACAAAACTTAGGATGCTTATAAAGTAGTAATGGTTTAAATAGGTTGTTTTATCCATTAACTCTATATAGGTAAAGCTTAGAAAGAATGTTATAATGGCGAATCTATATTTAAACCCTAAAGCCACCAATGCTGCTGATAAACCACTAATTATAAATAGTAAATATGTATAATTTCCAATAGGTTTTACCCATTCAAAACCGTAATATGAAAAGTGAAATGTAGGTTGTAAATATAGTTTTTCTATCCAGCCATGATACCAAAATCGTAGGATACCAAAAAGCATCATAACCCCAAAAAAAACACGAAAAACAGCCAAAGGGGCTGAATTTATTTGCTTTGAAAGGTAATTTTTAGAAATCATTTTTATGATATGCTTCACCTACAAAAAGTATGACTAAATAGTTATTTTAATAAAAGCTGCCTATTTTCATAGACAGCTTTGTTATTTTGTTTTCAATGATTAATCTCCGTCGGCATCAACATAATCTACACTAACATTAAAAGCCTGTAGCATATCTACTTTTAAATACACTACTACTTTTTGTAGCTCATCAAATGATTTTGTCATTTGAGTATTATCTGTGTTTATTTGTTGATAGAAATCATCGTTTAATGTATCTACTTGTGTTTCAGCTGTATTAAACTGTGTGTTTATTAAGTTTACTAAATCACCTCTTTTTAAGTACTCTAAATAACTTTTAAAACTAATTCCAGAACCCGCTGCGTTAAAGTTATTTCCGTTGAAAAAATCTTGAACAGCATTTAATGCTTCTAATGCTAATGCTTTTGATGCTACTCGATTGTAATATGCTTCAACTTTTTCTGGTAATGGTGTTGATGAAAAGTTTCCTGCTGGAATTCCAAACTTATTAGCTCTTAATCCTTTTTCGTAATAAAAAATAAAATCATTAACCAATTTATTTAATGATGAGCTAGCTGTATTTCCTGTAGATGCTACAAACTGATCTTTATAACTTCCTTTCCAATCGTTTAGAATTGTAGTTGTTAATCCGCTCATTTGAGCAATCACATCAGTTATATACTTTTTGTAATTAGCTGCATTTGCATCCGTTGTGTATTTTTCTAAAATAGCAGTATCATTTGCTGCTACACCGTACAATAAATAATCTAACGCTGGAAAACCTTGTGCGTCATGGTTGTTAGAACTATTTAAATCGTATGTTCCGTTACTTATATTACTTTCTACATCTATAACCGTAAGCGGATAAATATTAAAAAAGTTTACGAAACCTAATTCTTCGGCCTTACCTATATTAAACATTTCCACGTGTTGCCATGCTTTGTAAGCATTTAACCAAGCTGTACGTACTTCTGCTAAAGTTGTTGCATTTGGAGTATCAGTAAAAGAAGTTGCTTTTGTTTCTAACGTAGTTAACTGGCTATCAAACGCTTCAAAAGAAGGTATAATTATATTATCTGCTAAATGTGTTAGCATTGCTCCTCTATCAAAGCCATCTGATGTTGTTGGGTTATCTGAACTATCTGAACTACAAGCATAAACTACAACTGCAAGTAATAGGAAAGGTAAAAACTTTTTAATCATTTTTATTTCTATTTATTCTAAATAAAACTTTTGCAAATATAAAAAGTAGCTATGAAATCATAACTACTTTTTATAAGAATTCTTAAATTATTTGCTTGTTAGCTCCCTGCTTCTGTTACGGTGAAGTTAAATTTAGCAGCGATAGTTTCAGAAACAGTATCTAATGTTGTTGGTGTAGTATCTTCCCATAAACCATTTCCTGTTCCTAATAAGTCTTCTAATAAACCTTCTACTTCTGTTTTGGTAAAGTATGCTTCTGTAGCATTATTTTTACGAGTAAATTGTAAACTGTAAACAAATCCTAAACCTTCTGAAATAGCATGAAATGCTGCTGCCTTATCGGTCGCCCATAAATTTTTACCTTGTTGTAAGTAATATACTCCTCTAATTGCAATTACATTTGAAATTTTTTCACGAATAATTTCTGCTTGCTCATTACGAACATCATAATTTTTAGCAACAATAGCTGCTCTTCCTAACTTAAATGCATTGTAAATATCATCTGCTATACCAGCAAAATCAGCGTCACCATTTACTTTTGATAAATATTCGTTTAAAAACTTATCAGCTTCTAATACTGGTTCAGCTGGGTTAGCTTCGTTACCATATAAGTAACCGTAAGCCTCATCCCACTTATGCTCCATTGTTGTATAACTTTTTCCTTCCTCAACAACATCATTATCGTTGTTAGTAATATTATTTCCTGCATCTAATACAGCTGTACCTAAGTAGTTGTTTAACATTTGATCAACCATTAAACCTCCGATTAATGATTTTGCAAAAATTTGATTCAGCTCAACTCCTTTTCCGTTTATGTATCTAATAGAACCTCCTCCATTTTGTTGAAGTTTACCTGCTGTTCCTGCTACTGCGTCAACATCCCTGTTTGGAAATACATCATCTACTTGCTCTTTTATCCAAGCATCAAATTGAGCTTTAATTGCATTAGCTTCTGTTGTATTTGCAGAAAAGAAATCGGTTGAAGCTGCTGTTTTACTACGTACATTTTTACCTGAAGCGTTTAATGTTGCATCGGTAAAGTCTGCATCTCCTTCAGCATGTGCAAACATGTTATCTAAATCAGCTTCAGTTTTTACAGTATTTTTTAATGCTGTAATTAATTCAGTAGCCATTTTAATTCGAGTCGTTTGACCTGAAAAACTTACTGAGGATTCATTATTTCTTTCAAACTTGTAAGTTGCTGGTGCTTTTACTGAATTTACTGGCTCGTCATCACTCGAACAAGAAGTAAACACTAAAGCTGATACAGCTATCATAGAAAGGATTACTCTTTTCATCTTATTTAGATTAAGTTTTAATTAATTTTATTTGGCAAATTTATATAAGAAATCCAACCTCACAAATCTTATTAAGACTTATTTTAAATAAATTTTAACACTTCTAATTATATCACTAATAAACAAGACTTTAAAACTATTTTAGCTTAAGGAAATTAACAACTGCTTTACGTATATCATATGCTACTTCTTCTTTTTTTGGCGTATAAATACTTAAAACCCCTTTACTTTTACTTGAAAGCATCGGAATATCAAGTCCTCTTAATAAATAATCTGAAAAAGCAACTGTATAAGTTTGGTTTTCTTGAAGTTTACCATTCTTAAGTATCCATTCCCCATTATGTTTATTAGCATTAAATCTTTGTAAATAGGCTCCTGTTCCTGAAGATTCTACACCAAAATCTAACACCTTCTTTAATAAGCTTCCTTTAATTTCAACTTTTAAAATCTCTCCTCCATATGGTAATACTCTAAAAATATCAACAGCATTTATATCTCCTGATAATTTATCATCTATTCGTACAGACCCTCCATTTACCAAGGCACAGTCTACTTCATTATTATAAGCTAAGCTCATTGATTCTGCAATAATTTTACCCATATTGGTTTGTACAACTCTAATTGTACTTTCTCTTGCATCTAAAGGTTCAGCTGCCTTGTATATTACTTCATAAGGATTCGATACTACTTCTTGAATTTTATCTTCTAAGACTGCTTGCCATTTATCTACAACTTCTTTTACACTCGTATCAAAAGGGATTGATTTATTAATTTCTTTTAACTCAGATTTAAAGTTAACTTTTTTGGTTTTTGGGTTATATTCAAACCTATGAATATAGGCTGTTTTTGCGTTAGCATCTGCTTTTGTAATTGTAACCTCTCCTACTTTTGTGTAACTATTTGTGTGTTCGTGCCCTCCCATAATTAATGGCACATTTGGTAAAAGTTTTGCTATTTCTTTATCCTGTTTAAGTGATGCATGAGTTAACCCTAGTACGATGTCAACTTTATCTTTTATTTCGTTATAAGAACGTTTTATTTCTTTATACATATCTCCATAATACACGTAACTTTTGGGGTTTGATGGAATACAAACACTTATAAACCCTACTTTTAAAGTAGTTCCATCTGAATTCTTAAATTCTTTAATGAAAAAATCCTTTAACGTTTCTTTTTTTCCATCAACGATTTTATGAAAATAAGAGTGTTTACCATCAACATTATGTAATACATTGGCTGATATCCAATCAAACTTACTCTCATTCAAACGATCTTGTAAATGTGTAAAACTTAAATCGAATTCGTGGTTTCCAAATGCAACAAGGTCAAAGTTCATAGTATTCATTACTTCTACCATTTGTTTCCCTCTTACTCGTTCACCATTATACTTCATTGTTCCTAGTAAAGATGGTGATAAAAAATCTCCTGCTAATACTAGCATGGTGTTTTTATCTTCTTTTAAAAGTTGTTTGTGAACTGTTTCTACTCTTGCCATTCCTCCATACATTCCTCCTTGAATTGGAGCTATTTCATATACATCATTTAACTGTAATATTGTGAAATAGATTTTATCAGTATCTTTTTTAAACTGATACGTTGTCTCTGATGTAGTTGTATTTATTTTCTTTTGAGGAGAACCACAACTAACTAAAGTGTAAGTTATTAAAAGTAGTAATAGGGTTTTAAATTGCTTCATTTGGCTTTTTTTATAAGAAAACCAAATTTACGAATTCTAATGAAGATATTGACGAGTGTTTTGTCTTATCATTTTTCTATATTCTACCAATTCTGGAAATTGATAAAAAAAGTTTATTTTTTTATGTGCTATAGTTCTAGGTTTTTTAATCTTAGGTCTTAACACAAAGGCTGTCCAGCTTTCAACAATATCTTCTTCTGGACTTTCAGCTGCGTAATCTGTAAGAAACTCTGTTCTATTATTTAAATATAAATCATACAGTTTTTCTACACAGTTTGCTTCTGTATAACAATATTTTCTTTGAATAACATCCCAACGATTTAATAATGCTCCTTTCCAAAATATGTTAACAAACCTATTTATATAACTGTTTTTATAGGCTTCTCCTTCAAGAGTTAAATATAACTCTCCTTCTTCTTGTTGCCTCTTATCTGTTGGTCTTATCTGAGTTCTATTTAGTGTTAGTAAATGTCCAAACTCATGTACTAAAGTATATACTGACTCGTGTAACCTTCTTTTATCTTTAGTTTCAAAATTAACATCTCTAATGTCTATTTCTAACTGCCATTTATCGTTTTTTGAACTCAATGCAACTAAAGCACCCGTTTTTTCATCTACCCCATCCGTCATTAAAACGATACGTTTTATATATTTCTGAGTGAGTTCTTTTGGGAATATCCTGTTAAATTCTCCCCAATAATAAGCAGCTAAATCATCACTTACTGTTTGATTTTTAATCACTTTACTACCTTTCACATCCCACACCCCTATTCTTTCACTATCTGTAGATTGTGAAAAAACTGAGAAAAAGAAAAAAAGAAAAATAATATTTAGTTTCATAATCTTTTAAAAAACTTCTAGTGCTTTATTATAAGCACTTTCAAAACTCATTGGTTTAATATTAGTTGCTACTTTATTTGCTGTAAAATAAGACAATAACTTTTCAGTTGGCATATTACCTGTTAACTCATCTTTAGCCATTGGACAACCTCCATAACCTTTAATAGCTCCATCAAAACGTCGGCAACCTGCTTTAAAAGCACTGTCAACTTTTTCATGCCATTTAGTTGGTGTTGTATGTAAATGAGCTCCAAATTCTATTTGAGGATAACTAGGTATTAAGTTTGAAAACAAGTAGTCTATATCTTCAGGTGTTGAGCTCCCAATTGTGTCTGACAAAGATAAGATTTTAACACCAAACGACGAAAGTTTTTCTGTCCATTCTCCTACTATTTCAACACTCCAAGGGTCTCCATAAGGGTTTCCAAACCCCATTGATAAATAAGCTACTACCTCTTTATTTGTTCGGTTTGCTATTGCTAATACCTCTCTTAAAGTATCTATAGATTGATCTATTGTTTTATGCGTATTACGCATTTGAAAATTTTCTGATATCGAAAAAGGATATCCTAAATAATCAATTTCTTCAAACTGTGAAGCATCATTTGCTCCTCGCACATTTGCTACAATTGCTAAAAGTTTGCTTGTAGTAGTAGATAAATCTAACTTCGATAAAACTTCAGCTGTATCTCTCATTTGCGGAATTGCCTTTGGTGACACAAAACTTCCAAAATCAATCGTATCAAATCCCACTTTTAACAGTGAATTGATGTATTTAGCCTTCGTCTCTGTGGGAATAAAATGGCTTTTAATTCCTTGCATTGCATCCCTTGGACATTCAATAATTTTAACACTGTTAACCATTGTGTCAAATATACATATTTTGATTCATTTTTTTTACTTAGCATTGCTCACTCAACTTTAACAAAAAAACAAACACACAACCATTTAATTATCAATAAAATACAATAAATAAAAGATTGAATTATGAAAAATATTTATTTTTAATGATATAAACTGTCACAATTTAAAAGTTAAATTGTCTCTAATATAGAATGATTTCATTGGAGTCGCAACAAACACATATCAACCAACTAATCGAACGCTGTAAAAAGAACGATAACTCTGCTCAAATGCAGGTTTATCAGGGCTATTACAAAGCTATGTATAACACATCGTATCGTATATTAAAAGACGAGTTCGAAGCAGAAGATTTAATTCAAGAAGCATTTTTAACTGCTTTTACGAAATTAGATACTTTTAAAGGTGAAGTTACTTTTGGTGCGTGGTTAAAAAGAATTGTAATTAATAAAAGTTTAACCCAGTTAAAAAAAGTTACTCGATATGATGAAGTAAGGATGGATGTGATTCCTAGCTATGAAGTTGAAGATATAGAAATAGATTATAGCTCACTTGAAGTTAAAAGAGTTATAAACTGTTTACAGAGCTTAAAGGATAATTACAGAATTGTATTGACTTTAAACCTAATTGAAGGCTATGATTATGAGGAAATCGCTCAAATACTAAACTATACTAATGAAAATGTACGTACAACGGTATCTAGAGCAAAAAAGAAGTTAAAACAGGTATTAGCAAGTAATACTAATAAAACAGAAGTATATGGAGGATAAACTGCATCAATTTTTTAAAGAAAATGACTTTGATGTTTTTGAGCCTCATCAAGGGCATTTAAATCGCTTTCAACGAAAACTAGAAACACCGAAAAGAGCTAAAAGACCATCTTATTTTTGGATGAGTATTGCAGCATCTGTGGTATTAGTTTTAGGTTTTTATCTAGGTAGTTATCAGCAAAAAAACACCTACGATTTAGCTGATATTTCGCCTAAAATGGCTGAAGCTCAAAACTTTTTTGTAACAACTATAAATCAAGAGTTAAAAGAGGTTGAACAATATAGAAATTTAGAAACTGAAACGGTTATTGAAGATTCTTTAAACGAAATTGAAGAACTAGAGGACCAATATAAAACCCTTGTAAAAGAATTATCTAAAAGAGAAAATAAACATCAAATTATCAGAGAAATGATACAAAATTATCAACAAAGATTAGATGTGTTAGAAAAGCTTCTTTTACGATTAGAATTACAACAAAACCCCGCTAAAATAGAAATATTAGAAGATGAAATTATATAAATTATTTTTCCTACTACTATTCATTCCTACTCTTTTAGTAGCGAATGATAAAAAACACGAAAAAAGCAAAAACATACGTAAAACTTTTGCTGTTAACAAAAACGCTACCTTATATATTAACAATAAATATGGTAATGTAAACGTGACTACTTGGAACGAAAACAGAATAGAGATTAATGTAAAAATAACTGTAAAAGGTAATGATTTGTCTAACGTTGAACGTAAATTAAAAGCGATTGATGTTCGATTTGAGTCTACTCCTAGTTTAGTAGAAGCTAGAACTATTATTGAAAAAACAAAATCTAGCTGGTCTTGGTGGGGTAGCAATAACACAAACTATAAGATTAATTACTTTGTTAAAATGCCAGTTACCAATAATGCCGATTTAAACAATAAGTACGGAAATATTGAATTAGACAAACTAGAAGGTAAATCCAATATTAATTGTGATTATGGTAAAATACAAATTGACCAATTACTAAATGAAACTAATAACATTAATTTAGATTACTGTGGTACTTCTGAAATTAATTTTATGAAATCAGGAAACCTAAGTGTTGATTACTCTAAACTAACTATTATAAAGTCAGAAAACTTAAAAGTAAATGCCGACTATTCTACCATGAAAATAGGTACAGCAAACAATGTTGACTTTAATAGTGATTACGGAAGTATTTCTGTAGATGATGCCTCAAATATTAATGGTAATTCTGATTATGCTAGTATAAAAATTGGAACTCTTAGAAAAAACTTAAAAATTGATACTGATTATGGTGGTGTCAGAGTTAGAAATATTGAAAAAGGTTTTGAAAGCATTGTTATTGATGGAAGTTATGCCGGTATTAAACTTGGTACTAGTAGTAATAACAACTTTAATTTTACTATTGATCTAGGTTATGCCGGGTTTGGATATCCTGATAACCATGTAAAAATGTTTAAAAGCATTAGTAAATCTTCTAAAAAGTATTACGAAGGAACTTTTGGTAAAGACAACTCTAACTCTTCTATTACTATAAAATCTAGATACGGAGGCGTTTCTTTAAAATTAAATGATTAACCAACAACTTACAAATTATACTACAATGAAAAAATTAGCAATCTTATTATTAACACTTTCTTTTAGCTTTCAAACACAAGCACAAAGCTGGTGGAGTTCTAAAAAAGTTAAAGGTAATGGAAAGGTTATTACAGAAACTAGAAAGATTAGCTCTTTTGACAAAGTGAACGTTGGAGGTTCCTTTGATGTTTATTTAATTGACGGAACTGAAGATAAAATAACTTTAGAAGGAGAAGAAAATATTTTAAAATATATTGAAACAGAGGTTAAAAAAGGAAAGTTAAATATTAACTTTAAAGAAAACACCAATATTAAAACCACTAAAAAATTAATAGTTACTGTTCCTTTTGAAAATATTGAATCGGTTGCTTTAGGAGGTTCAGGAAATGTAATTGCCAAAAAACGCATAAAAGCTGATGAAGCTTCTTTTGCTTTAGGTGGTTCAGGAAATATCGTTGCTAGTGTTGACGCTAATACTGTTAAAGCATCTATAGGTGGTTCTGGAAATATTAAGCTTAAAGGAAAAACTGATAACTTAAAATGTGCTATTGGTGGCTCTGGAAATGTAAAAGGTTACGATTTAAAAACCAATTCTTTAAAAGCTAGCATTGCTGGTTCTGGTGATGTGTTAGCTACTGTTAGTAATAAAATAAAAGCTACAGTAGTGGGTTCTGGAAGTGTATATTACAAAGGAAAACCTTCACAAATAGATAGTAACTCTTTAGGTTCTGGAGATGTTATTGACAGAAATTAAAATTAAATAACCGCAATAAAAAAATCCGCTGTAAGTTTACAGCGGATTTTTTATTTATCTAGATTTACTTTCATTATTGCAACGAAGCTAAACTAGCTTTAATCGTTTCAATTTTTGCTAATGTATCTGATTCTTTTTTACGTTCTAAAGTAATTACTTTTTCTGGTGCATTACTTACAAAACGCTCGTTAGATAACTTCTTTTGGATTCCTGTTAAGAAACCTTCCGCTCTTTTTAACTCCGCATTTAGTTTAGTTATTTCTGCTTCTACATCAATGGTATCTAATGAAATTGGAACAAAATATTCATTTGACTTCACACGGAAAGATGCTGCTCCTTCAACTTTATCAGAAACATAACTAATTTCTGAAGCATTTGTTAACTTTTGAATTACTACATCAAACTCTTTAGTGAAGTTTTCGTTATTTACAACTGATAACTCTATAGCATCTTTAAACGAAATATTTTTGTTCTTTCTAATCGTTCTAATTCCAGAAACTACACCTGTAGCAAACTCAAAATTAGTAATCAACTCTTCATTTGTATCTCCTACAGTTGGATATTTAGCTATAATTAGTGCATCTTCAGGAGCTCTTTCAATAATGTGTTGCCATATCTCTTCTGTTAAGAAAGGCATAAATGGATGTAATACTTTTAAGTTATTCTCTAATACTTCTATTACAGCCTTATAGGTTTTTGCATCAATTGGTTGTTGGTATCCTGGCTTTACAATTTCTAATAACCATGATGAAAAATCATCTGTAATTAACTTATAAATTGCCATTAATGCATCTGACAAACGATACTTACTAAAGTGATCTTCTATTTCTAACAACACTTTATTAAACTTAGCTTCATACCAAGCTAATCCTATTTTAGCTGTCTCTGGTTGCGCTAAACTTTCATCTATTACCCAACCTTTAATCAAACGGAAGGTATTCCAAATTTTATTTGCAAACCCTTTTCCTTGTTGGCATAAATCTTCATCAAACAATAAATCGTTTCCAGCCGCTGCACTTAATAACAGCCCTACACGAACTCCGTCAGCTCCAAAATCTTCAATTAGCTTTAAAGCATCTGGTGAGTTCCCTAAAGATTTACTCATTTTTCTACGTTGTTTGTCGCGTACTAACCCTGTTAGGTATACATTTTCAAACGGACGCTCATCTTTGTACTCATATCCAGCAATAATCATACGTGCTACCCAGAAGAATAAAATATCTGGTCCGGTAACTAAATCGTTGGTTGGGTAATAATACTTGATTTCTTCATTCTCAGGATTACGAATTCCGTCAAAAACATTCATTGGCCATAACCAAGCAGAGAACCATGTATCTACTACATCTGATTCTTGTTTTAAGTCAGAAGCAGTTAATGATGTATTCCCTGTTTTTTCTTGAGCTAATTTTACTGCATCTTCAATTTTCTCTGCAACTACAAAATCTTCTTTTCCGTCTCCAAAGTAGAAAGCAGGAATTTGTTGCCCCCACCATAACTGACGAGAAATATTCCAATCACGAATATTTTCCATCCAATGACGGTAAGTGTTTTCAAACTTTTTTGGGAATAACTTCACCTCTCTATCTTCACCTAAAACAGCTTCAATAGCTGGCTTTACTAGCTCTTCCATTTTTAAGAACCATTGATCTGATAATCTTGGTTCAATTACTGCTTTAGTTCTTTCAGATGTACCAACTTTGTTAGTATGAACTTCTGTTTTAACTAAAAATCCTTTTTCTTCTAACTCTTTGGTAATTTCTTTACGAACCACAAAACGATCTTTTCCTTCATAATGTAAACCAAAAGAATTTAAACTAGCATCTTCATTAAAGATATCTATTACCTCTAAGTTGTGCTTATCTCCTAAAGCTTTATCATTTTCATCGTGTGCAGGAGTTACTTTTAAACACCCTGTACCAAACTCAACATCTACATATTCATCTTCAATAATTGGGATTTCTCTATTACAAAGAGGAACAATAGCTTTCTTACCTTTTAAATGAGTAAAACGTTCATCGTTTGGGTTGATACAAATAGCAGTATCTCCTAAAATAGTTTCAGGACGTGTTGTTGCTATAATTACTTTTTCATCAGAGTCAACAATATCATATTGTAAGTAATATAAGTTCCCTTGACGCTCTTCATAAATAACCTCTTCATCAGAAAGTGTAGTTTTAGCCTCTGGATCCCAGTTTACCATACGATATCCTCGATAGATGTAACCTTTATTATATAAGTCTACAAATACTTTAATTACTGATTCTGACAAGGCTGGATCCATTGTAAAAGCTGTACGCTCCCAATCACAAGAGGCTCCTAACTTTTTTAATTGATCTAAAATAATACCACCGTATTCATTTTTCCATTCCCAAGCATGTGCCAAGAATTCTTCACGAGTTAAATCATTTTTATCAATACCTTGTTCTTTTAACTTCGCTACTACTTTCGCTTCTGTAGCAATTGAAGCATGATCGGTACCTGGAACCCAACATGCATTTTTTCCTTGCAAACGGGCACGACGAATTAACACATCTTGAATAGTATTATTTAACATATGTCCCATATGCAATACTCCTGTAACGTTTGGCGGCGGTATAACAATTGTATAGGGTTCGCGTTCATCTACTTCTGAATGAAAGTAATTGTGCTTCATCCAGTAATCGTACCATTTTCCTTCTACTTCTTTAGAATTATATTTTGATGGAATATTCATATGTTATGTGTATCTTTATGGTTAATAATTTAACATTTTTTAACCTTTGGCATTGTTTTTGAAATTCGATTAGCAAAAATACAACTATCTATGAGGTACAGAAAATTAGAGGTTGTTTTTTTAGAACTTAAAGAAATAATACTAAATTTGTAGCGGTTAATACCCTAAAAAATTAATTTTTAACATTATGAGAACAATTTTATCATTTATCGCTGTTTGCTTTATCACCTTAACAGTAAGCGCTCAAGAATTTAAATTTGAAACTGAAACTATTGACTATGGAAAAATAGCTTATGGGTCTGAAGGAAAACGCGTATTTGAATTTACAAACGTAGGTGAAGCTCCTATTATAATTAAGGATATCGTATCTCCTTGTGGATGTACAGTACCTACTAAACCTGAAGAACCAATTATGCCAGGTAAAAAAGGACAAATTGAAGTTTCTTATGACACTAAAAGATTAGGTGGTTTCTCTAAAACTTTAACTGTTATTTCAAATGCTAAAAACAAAAGAAAAAGAGTTAAAATTAAAGGATTCATTGTAAAGGATGCTACTCCTGCCAAAGAGAAAAGTACAGTAAGCGATAGCTAAAAACTTACTTTATATATAAAAAAAAGCTCAACTTAAGTTGAGCTTTTTTTTATATCCTTTGTTCAAGTTTAAACATAAATTTAAGCCTAACTCCTACTCTCTCAACCTCTATTCTTATTTTTTTTCCTGGTTTTGTATGAAACATGTCTATAATTTCATTTAAATGATATTCATGTGCCGCCTTTCCATTAATTCTCTTTATTACATCTCCAACTTGAAGACCTGCTTTAAAAGCAGGTGAGTTTTCTACTACTTTATCTATTTTGTACTTAGGCTTAAAGCGATAAAAGAAAGTACTAACTAAAGAAATTACATTACTCTTTTGTGTTTGATTATCTGAACCATAAGCATCTTCAAACTTAGTCGCTCCTTTTTCTTTTATTAACTCTTGTCCGTCATATACTATATGTAAGCCACTCATATTGTAATAAAAACCTTTATTTAATGAAGCATTCTTTTTTAGCACGACTCTTTTATTAGGATAATCAAGCCATACCTTAAAACGTTTTAAAATTCCTCCTCCAATACTACCATTTCTTTCTTTAAATTGTCTAGCATTAAAAGTTGATGAAGAATCTAAAAAAGATACTGTTGGTTCCCTTATTTTAAACTTCCCTATAGAAACTTTAGGAACTCTACTCCTGTTCCCATAAATAGTACCACTGAAACCTTCTCCAATTATATCTTTAAAAAATTTTTTAGGCGTTTTTAACTCCTCTTTTGTCCCTTCAAACAACCAAACAGCATCACTACCACCTGTATCAATCAATAATTTTACTGGTAACATTGTATTAGCTACTGTATCAACTTGTACCTTAACATCTATATAAGGTTTATTTCTGTAAAACTGCAAAGGAAAACTTTCACATTTATTACATACATTCAAGTTATATGTTTTAGGATTATAAAAATCTATTCGTTTATTTACATAATTAATTTTAACTATTACGTCTTTCAATAAATCATACCCTATAATTCCATGAATGGTTGTACCCATTTTAGCAGAAATATCAAAAGCATCTTTTAAAACGACATATAATCCTTGATTAGAGCTAGCAATGTTTTTAATTCTAAAATTATTACCTCTAGAGAACAAGGCTTCTACTGGTTCTCCACTACCCAAACCTCTTATAAACACCTTTTTTACATTATTTAAACCTACACTATCTTTAGATGTTAAATTGAATAAGATTGTTTTATTTACACCCGTATCTAAAATAAATGATAACTGATGTCCATTAATTTCTAAGGGAATGACTACTAAATTATTAATTAATTGAAATCTTAAAGATTGTTTATCAGTTTCCTTGCCTAAAAACTGAAAATTTTGTTGAGTAAAGGCAGGCACGCTAAAAAAAAGCGCAAAAAAGTATAGTAATAATCTATTCAAAAGAACTTATTTTATGGTTATACTCTTAAAGATACAATCTTCATTTTAGAAATTCTGATTTTTATGATTTTTTTAACCGTTTTTTTTCCAATAAACATCCTGATACTCTCAAATATATTTCGCAATTTTGCTTTTCAAACAACTAATTTATTTTAAAAATGCCATCAATTTCTAGTAAAGGAAATGCCATGCCTCAATCACCAATACGTAAATTGGTTCCTTTTGCTGAGGCTGCTAAAAAGAACGGAACAAAAGTTTATCATTTAAACATTGGTCAACCTGATATTAAAACACCACAAGTTGCTTTAGATGCTGTAAAAAACAATACTATTGAAGTATTATCATACGCTAGATCTGAAGGTTCTGAAGAGTACAGAACTAAACTTGCTAATTACTATGCTAAAAATGATATTCATGTAACTGCAAATAATATTATTGCTACTACTGGAGGATCTGAAGCTTTGTTATTTAGTATTGGTAGTATTACTGATCCAGGAGATGAAATAATTATACCTGAGCCTTTTTATGCTAACTATAATGGTTTTTCTACTGCTTCAGGTGTGAAAGTAGTTCCTGTTATTTCTAAAATTGAAAATAATTTTGCCTTACCTGCAATTGAAGATTTTGAGAAGTTAATTACTCCTAAAACAAAGGCTATCTTAATTTGTAACCCTGGGAATCCTACTGGATACTTATACAGTAAAGAGGAAATTGAAAAGCTAAAACAAATTGTGTTAAAACACGATTTATTTTTAATTGCTGATGAAGTATATCGTGAGTTTACGTACGATGGTGAAAAACATAACTCAGTTATGGCTTTTGAAGGACTAGAGCAAAATGCTATTATGATTGATTCTGTTTCGAAACGTTATAGTATGTGTGGTGCAAGAATTGGTTGTATAGTTTCTAAAAACGAAGAGTTTATAAATACAGCTCTTAAGTTTGCACAAGCGCGTTTAAGCCCACCAACGTATGCTTTAATTGCCAGTGAAGCTGCTTTAGACACGCCTCAAAGTTATTTTGATGAAGTTATAGAAGAGTATGAAGATCGTAGAAATACGTTAATCACTGAATTACAAAAAATAGACGGTGTAAAAGTTGCTAATCCTAAAGGTGCTTTTTACTGTGTTGTTGAATTGCCAGTTAAAGATACTGATGATTTTGCGCAATGGATTTTAGAAAAATTTAGTGATAATAACGAAACAGTAATGGTAGCTCCTGCAAGTGGATTCTACTCTACCGAAGGGGAAGGAAAAAACCAAGTGCGTATAGCCTATGTTTTAAACAAAGCGGACTTAAAACGTTCAGTTGAGATATTAAAAATCGCTTTAGAAAAATACAATAGTTAATTGAATATTCAAGAAAACATATCTTTAAAAGAATACAACACGTTTGGTATTGATGTAAATGCCAAACGTTTTGTTTCTATTACTTCAGTATACCAATTACAACAACTTTTAAAAGAGGAAAAAGACATTTTTTTAATTTCTGGCGGTAGTAACATGTTACTTACCAAAGATATTGAAGCCTTAGTTGTACATATTAATTTTAAAGGAATTTCAATAGATCAACAAAACCATAACGATGTCTACATAACTGTAAATGCTGGCGAGAATTGGCATGAGTTCGTATTATGGTGTGTTTCTCTAAATTATGGCGGCTTAGAAAACTTATCGCTTATTCCTGGAAATGTAGGTACTTGCCCTATTCAAAATATTGGAGCTTACGGAGTCGAAGTAAAAGATACTATAACTAAAGTAGAAGCTATTGAAATAAAAACAGGAAAGCTCGTTTCTTTTTCTGCTGAAGAATGCCAGTTTGGATATAGAAATTCTATTTTTAAAAACGAAGCTAAAGGAAAGTATATATTAACTTCTGTTAGTTTTAAATTAACTAAAAACAATCATAAGCTTAATACTTCTTACGGAGCAATAGAATCTGAACTATCTTCAAAAGGAATAACAAATCCAACCATTAAAGATATTTCTGATGCTGTTATTGCTATTCGTCAATCTAAATTACCCGACCCAAAAGAGATTGGTAATAGCGGAAGTTTCTTTAAAAACCCAGTAATTTCTAAAGAACATTTTGAAAAACTTCAAAAAAAATATCCAAACATTCCTAGTTATGTGATTTCAGATACCGAAATTAAAGTCCCTGCTGGTTGGCTAATTGAACAAAGTGGCTTTAAAGGAAAGCGTTTCGGTAACTTCGGGGTTCATGAAAAACAAGCCCTAGTTTTAGTAAATTATGGAGATGCCTCAGGAAAAGAAATTTATGAATTAGCGCAAAAAATTCAACATACTATTAAAGATACATTTGATATTAATCTTGAAATAGAAGTTAATATTATTCAATAAAAAAAGGAGCGTAGTAGTTACGCTCCTTTATATTTCTACACCTATTTTTTCTATTCTTTTTCAAACAAAGCTTTATAAATTAAACCTCCTACAATTGCTCCTGCAATAGGCGCTACCCAAAACAACCATACCTGCGACAAATAACCTCCGCCAGCAAATAATGCTTGACTCATAGAACGTGCTGGATTAACAGATGTATTGGTTATAGGAATGCTAATTAAATGAATTAAAGTTAGCCCTAAACCAATTGCAATTGGTGCAAAACCTTTCGGAGCATTTTTATGAATACTTCCTAAAATAATTAGTAAGAAAAACATAGTTAACAAAAACTCAGCTATAAAAGCGGCTGTTAAATTATAACCGCCAGGAGATAACTCTCCATAACCATTAGCTGCAAAGCCCCCAAGTGTTTCAAATCCGTCGTTATCTGTTACTATTAAATATAAAAAAGTAGCTGCTAATACAGCACCTACTAATTGTGATACAATATATGGTACTACTTCTTTAGCTGTATGATTTCCGCCAACCCAAAGCCCAATAGTAACTGCGGGGTTAAAATGACCTCCAGAAATGTGCCCTACAGCATATGCCATTGTTAATACTGTTAAACCAAATGCTAAGGCGACTCCCGCAAAACCTATTCCTAGTTCAGGGAAACCAGCTGCAAAAATTGCACTACCACAACCTCCAAAAACTAACCAAAATGTTCCGAAGAATTCAGCAAAATATTTTTTCATATCCATGTTTTTAAATTAATTGATTATATAACATAAGACACTCCAACAGATAAAAGTCACAACTTTATAAATCTCTCTTTATTCTATATAGAAAAACTGGAAGTTTGTATCTTTGCAGTACAAAACAATACATCATGAAATTAATTTTTGTTACCATAGGATTATTAGCTTTAGCATTTGCTGGAATTGCCATTAAAATTTGGGCAAAAAAAGACGGAGAGTTTGCTGGTACTTGTGCTAGTCAAAACCCAATGTTAAACGAAAGCGGTGAAGCTTGCGGATTTTGTGGTAAAACCCCAGACCAGTTTGATACTTGTAATGAGCCTCAACATAACTAAGTAAACATCACTCAACTAACCTTTTACTTTCTTTACAACACATACTCCTACTCTACGCTACTTATGTAGCTATGGCTATGCAGATAGTGTATTAACTTATCTCTCTTGGAAAATCAGCATAAGAAAGTTTTGTTTTCTTATTACCATTTCTTGATATTTGTTTAGTATTGCTGCAAATTAGTATCTTTATATCAAATCAAATTTCGAACCTAAGCATTGGAAATAAATCAAGAAAAAGTACTTCATCACATTCAACAAGCAAAAAAAGGAAATCAGATATCTTTTAATTATTTATTAGATACTTTTTGGGGAACTGTATACGCTTTTCAACTAAAAAAAACTAAGAATGATAACGATGCTGAAGATATTACCATTCAAACTTTTTCTAAAGCTTTTGATAGAATAGATACTTTTGATGAAAGTTACCAATTTAAAACTTGGTTGATTACAATTTCTAAAAATGTATATATTGACTCTCTTCGAAAGAAAAAGTCTAGTATATACACTCAAACAACAGAAGAACAAGAAAAAGAAGTTTATGCTGTTGTTGATGATGCCCCTTCTCCTGAAGACAAAATTATTACTGAACAAAATTTAGCAAAGCTTCTAAAAGACATTAAAAAGCTAAAACCAAAGTATCAAGAAGTTATTAATCTTCGATATTTTCAAGAGTTGAGTTATAAGGAAATTTCTGAGCAAATAGGAGAACCTATGAACAATGTTAAGGTAAAGTTATTACGTGCAAAAAAATTATTAGCTGAAATAATAAAGAAATCATAAATTGCAAAACCTTTAAAATTCAGGTTTTTATGATTTTTAAATTATTTACTAACAGCTTCGAAGAACCTAAGCAGGTTTTATAGCAAACTAAACTCCTATCCCCTCAATGAAAAAATCTCTTTTAAACTTATTGGGTCCTGGAATATTATTTGCTGGAGCTGCTATAGGTGTTTCTCATTTAGTACAATCTACCAGAGCTGGTGCCGATTTTGGTTTTGGTTTACTTTGGGCACTTCTTCTAGTACATATTATTAAGTATCCTTTTTTTCAATTTGGTCCTCGATATGCTACAGCAACCGGTGAAACACTGTTAGACGGCTATAAAAAACTAGGTAAAGGAGTCTTAGTAAGTTATTTTATCTTAAACCTTGCTACCATGTTTACCATTCAAGCAGCAGTTACCATTGTTACAGCTAGTTTAGCTTCTAACCTTTTTGGTATTTCTCTTGATTTAGTTACATGGTCAGTATTAATTATGCTCGTTAGCATTGTTTTTTTGGGTATTGGTAAGTACAAGTTTTTAGATAACTTAATGAAGTATATTATTGCTATTTTAACCATTAGCACCATAGTAGCTGTAAACATTGCTTTATTTAAAACTGATAAAGGTTTTAGTTTTCAACAAATAGTACCAAGCGGAACTGCCCAAGTTACTTTTTTAATTGCCTTTTTAGGATGGATGCCAGCTCCGTTAGATATTTCTATTTGGCACTCATTATGGTCGGTAGAAAAAGATAAAACTACTTTTGTAAAAATTAAACCCAAGCAAGCTATTTTTGATTTTAATATTGGATATATTGGAGCTTTATTTTTAGGGGTTTGTTTCGTTATGCTAGGAGCATTGGTAATGTATCAATCTGGGGAATCATTCTCTAGTAAAGGAACTGTTTTTGCTTCTCAATTAATTAATTTATACACTAAAAACTTAGGAGAGTTTTCTTCTGTGTTTATTGGAGTAGCAGCTTTTACTACTATGTTTAGCACTACCATTACAACGTTAGATGCTTCACCTAGAGCCATGGAAAAATCTTCTTTTTTACTTTTTTCAAAAAAAATAAAACTAGGGTATTGGTTTTGGTTGATATTGTTAACACTTGGAACTTCTGTTATTCTATATTACTTTTTAAGTGATATGGTTTTTCTTGTAAGAATAGCTACAGTTTTATCTTTTTTAACAGCTCCTTTTTATGCTATTCTCAACTATATATTAATTACTGGTAAACACACTCCTAAAAAATACAGACCAAGTATAGGGTTACGTATTTTGAGTCTTATAGGTATTGTTTTTTTGTTCGGATTTAGTATTTGGTTTTTACTTAGTTTATAAATCTTTTCTTCGTAAATTTGCAGTTCAATTTTTATGGAATGGCAAACGAAACTTTAGCAACACCAGAAAGAACGAAAAAACCAAAATGGTTACGTGTAAAATTACCTGTAGGAAAAAAATACACGGAACTAAGAGGACTAGTTGATAAATATAAACTGAACACCATTTGTACTAGCGGAAGTTGTCCTAATATGGGAGAATGCTGGGGAGAAGGTACTGCTACCTTTATGATTTTAGGTAACACCTGTACACGCTCTTGTGGATTTTGTGGTGTTAAAACAGGACGTCCAGATACTGTTGAATGGGATGAACCTGAAAAAGTAGCTCGTTCTATTAAATTAATGAATATTAAGCATGCTGTAATCACTTCGGTTGACCGTGATGACTTGAAAGATGGAGGTTCTATTATTTGGTCTGAAACAGTACAAGCTATTCGTAGAGCAAATCCTAATACCACTTTAGAAACTCTAATCCCTGACTTTCAAGGAAACGAAAAATTAATAGATCGAATCATTGAAGTAGCACCTGAAGTAGTTTCTCATAATATGGAAACAGTACGCCGTTTAACTCGTGAAGTTCGTATTCAAGCAAAATATGATCGTAGTTTAGGTGTTTTAAAATACCTAAAAGAAAACGGAATGCGTACTAAATCTGGAATTATGCTTGGTTTAGGAGAAACAGAAGATGAAGTAATACAAACTATGAAAGATTTACGTGGTGTTGGATTAGATGTTATTACTATCGGACAATATTTACAACCTAGTAAAAAACACTTACCTGTTAAGGAATTCATAACTCCTGAACAGTTCAAAAAATACGAAACATTAGGATTAGAAATGGGCTTTATGTATGTAGAAAGCGGTGCTTTAGTACGTTCTTCATATAAAGCACATAAACACGCTAGCTAACCTTAAATTAAAATATCCTTAACTTTTTAACGGTTTAACGTTAAAAAAATGTCAAATAATTAAAAATTAAATAAAGTACGCCTTTTTATTTATAATTTTGGCACAGATATTGGAAACAACAATACCGTAAGCAAGTAACATTGTTTTCATTGTGTAAATTATTTGAATTAGTTGATTAACAAAGAAGCCCGCTCAATTGAGCGGGCTTCCTGTTTTTATATTTATAATAAAGCTACTTAAATAGCTCTAATAATATCATATTTAGTAATGATATGATGTTTACCGTTTTCTAAATCAACTAATACAGCTTGGTTCTCTTTATTAATTAACTTTGAAACCTCATCAATAGAAGCTGATTTTTTAACTGTAGGGTATGCTTTACCCATTACATCTTTAATAGGCTTTTCTGCTATGTTTTTATCTTCTAAATAACTATGTAACAATGCTGATTCGTCTACAGAACCTACAAATCCATTTGCATCTCTTACAGGAATTTGTGATATTTTAAATGCACGCATTCTTTCAATAGCATGAGATACTAATTCTTCTGTTTGAACAGTTACTAGTGGTTTATCTATATGATCTTTAATTAAATCTTCCGCAGTAGTAATTTCTTCTTCTAAAAAGCCTCTATCACGCATCCAATCGTCATTAAACATTTTTCCTACATAACGACTTCCATGATCGTGGAATAACACTACTACTACATCATCTGGTTTAAACTCATCTTTTAATTGTAACAATCCTTTAATTGCTGATCCAGCAGAATTACCTACAAAAATACCTTCTTCCTTAGCTATTCTACGGGTGTAAATAGCAGCATCTTTATCGGTTACCTTTGTAAATCCATCAATTAAAGAAAAATCAACATTCTTAGGTAAAATATCTTCACCAATACCTTCAGTGATATATGGGTAGATTTCATTCTCATCAAAAATACCTGTTTCGTGGTATTTTTTGAATACAGATCCGTACGTATCTACTCCCCAAATTTTAATATTCGGATTCTTTTCTTTTAAAAACTTAGCTGTACCTGAAACAGTTCCTCCTGTTCCTACTCCAACTACAAAATGTGTGATTTTACCATCTGTTTGTTCCCAAATTTCTGGTCCAGTTTGCTCGTAATGTGCTTGTGCATTTGACGGATTGTCATATTGATTTACATACCAAGAGTTTGGTGTTTCTTCACCTAAACGTTTAGAAACAGAATAGTATGAACGAGGATCATCTGGTTCTACATTCGTCGGACAAACAACTACCTCTGCCCCTACTGCACGTAGAATATCCATTTTCTCTTTAGATTGCTTATCTGAGATTACAAAAATACATTTGTACCCTTTTACAATAGCTGCTAATGCTAATCCCATCCCTGTATTTCCTGAAGTACCTTCAATAATGGTACCTCCTGGCTTTAAACGACCATCTGCTTCGGCATCTTCAATCATTTTAAGTGCCATACGGTCTTTTACAGAGTTTCCTGGATTAAACGTTTCTACCTTAGCTAATACTAAAGCATCTACTTCTTTTGTTACTGAGTTTAACTGAACTAAAGGTGTGTTACCAATAGTTTCTAATATATTTTTTGCGTACTTCATATCTAATTAATGTTATGCAAAACTAAGCAAATCGAATGGATTTTGAAGGGCGGATTTTTGTGATGATGTATGAAGGAACAATTAGCATTAAAAAACACAATGCTAACGTACCTACATTCAACAATAAAATTGCTAAGAAATTAATATCTACAGGCATTGTTGACACATAATAGGTTTCAGGATCTAGACTTATTAACTTCGTATATTTCTGAGTTAAGAGAATACTAAGCCCAATAAGATTTCCCCAGAACAACCCTTTTAAAATTAAGTAAGAAGCATTGTATAAAAATATTTTTCGAATACTCCAATTTACACTTCCTAATGCTTTTAAAATACCGACCATTTGTACACGCTCTAAAATAAGCACTAACAATGCTGTTACCATATTTATTCCTGCAACTAAGACCATGATTCCGATAATAAACCACACGTTATTATCTAGTAGTTTTAGCCACTCAAAAATAGCAGGATAATTACTTACAATTGTAATACTATTTAAGGTTGCACCAATACTTGTATACACTTCATCTCCTTTTTCTTTAAGCTTATCATAATCATCAATCAATACTTCAAAACCTCCTATTTCATTATCTTTCCAACGATTAATTTTTTGTACTTCTCTTAAATCTCCCAACAACATAATCTTATCAAACTGTTCAAATCCTGTATTATATATTCCTACAATAATTGGCTTTCTAGACTTAAACTTCAAACTACTATTTTCAGCTCCAAACCAAGTTTGAATTGTATCATTTACTTTAAAATGTAATCGGTTTGCTATGGATTCTGAAATTAGAATTTCTCTATTTCTATCTTGCGAAAAATCTGGTAAACGACCTTCTACTAAACATTCGTTAAAAAAAGTAAAGTCATAATCAGCAGTAACACCTTTAAAAATAATTCCTTCAAAATCAGTTGGAGTTCTTATAATTCCTCCTACATTGGCAAAAGGTTGTACTTTTTTTATGCCTTCAATATTTTTAAATTCTGGATAAAACTCTTGGTTAATATCAATAGGAACTGTGGAAACATCTGAATTATTATTATCATAATTTACAATTTGAATATGCCCTTTAAAACCCGTCATTTTATCACGTACTTTCTTCTGAAATCCTGAGGTAATTGATACCGCTATCAACATAATAGCTACCCCAAGAGCAATGGCAATGGTAGCAATGGTTATGATAGGTGATGAAATACTGCTTTTATACTGTTTTCCAGCAATGATTCGTTTTGCTATGAATAGTTCGAAGTTCAAATGTTTTCTTTTTTACAAAACCAAAAGTAACTAATTCTTATCTAAAGAAAGAGAAGAATACCTAGGTTTTAATTCTTTAACTTTTATTATTCTTAAAAAATAGAAATCTGTACCTTTATGTTTTAATTTTTTATAGATGAAGCTTTCTTTTAATTACGTTTTTTTACTTTTTTTAGTATTCAGTTTTCAATTTTCTTCTTGTGCACAACAGCAAAAAAAATCTACTGCTAAAGAAGCTATAAAACAAGAAGAACCAAAAACAATAAAAACGGGTGCTGATAGAACAGACCAATACCTTCCTCTTTTAAAAAATAAAAATATAGCCATTGTTGCAAATCAAACTTCGGTTTTACAAGTATTACAACGAGCTGAAGTTTCACCCAATATTATGGGATCTAAACAAGTAACACATCATTTGGTAGATTACCTCCATAACTACGAAGAGATTAACGTACAAAAAGTTTTTGCTCCTGAACATGGCTTTAGAGGAAAAGCGGATGCTGGTGAAGCGATTGCTGATGGAAAGGATATAAAAACGGGGATTCCAATTATTTCTTTATACGGAAAAAATAAAAAACCTTCTCCTGAGCAACTCAAAGGAATTGATGTTGTAGTTTTTGATATTCAAGATGTGGGCGCGCGTTTTTACACCTATATTTCTACGTTACATTATGTGATGGAAGCTTGTGCTGAGGCAAATATTCCTGTGATTTTATTAGATAGACCTAATCCTAACGGACATTATATTGACGGACCTGTTTTAGAACCTGAACACAAAAGTTTTGTAGGTATGCATCCTGTTCCTATTGTATATGGAATGACGATTGGGGAATACGGACAAATGATTAACAGTGAACAATGGTTAGCTAACGACTTAAAATGTAATTTAACTGTTATTCCGTTAGAAAATTACACACATCAATCAACATATAGCTTACCTGTAAAACCATCTCCTAACTTACCAAACGATGTTTCGATAAACTTATACCCTAGTTTGTGTTTTTTTGAAGGAACTATCGTATCTGCTGGAAGAGGAACCGACAAACAGTTTCAAGTGTATGGTTCACCTTTTTTAGAAAAATCTGACTTTAGCTTTACACCACAGTCCAACGAAGGAGCAAAACATCCAAAACATAAAGAAAAGATGTGTTTTGGAGAAGATTTAAGCGCTTCAGAACGTTTAGCTAACTTAAACCTTAGCTGGTTATTAAAAGCTTATCAACAATCTCCTAAAAAAGATTTTTTCAATTCTTTTTTCATCAAATTAGCAGGTACTAAAAAGCTACAACAACAAATTGAACAAGGGCTTTCAGAAAAAGAAATTAAAGCAAGCTGGCAACAAGGTTTAAATGATTTTAAAAAAATACGTGAGCAGTATTTAATTTATGAATAACACTAATTTAATACTCCTTTCAGTATTATTGGCACATAGATAGTAATTCTAAAAACAAAGATGGGAACATATACTCGAAAAACTCCATTAAAGGAAGATTGCCCTATGGAAAAGACTCTTAACATTATCTCTGGAAAATGGAAAATTGCAGTTCTTTGTGAACTTAATAGAGGTGATTGTAGATTAACAGATTTAGAAAAGTATAACCCTGAAGCTTCAAAAAGAAGTTTAACAAAAATACTAAAAGAGTTGGTTGATGATGGAATTATTAAAAAGACAGACTTTAATGTTTACCCTAAAAAAGTTGTTTACTCTTTAACTTCTAGAGGAATAGATTTAATCTCTGTATTAAAAAGTTTAGACGAATTCGGAAAAAAAATATAAATTTTTCTAAAAAAATAAGGGGCAAATTTGCCCCTTATTGTCCTCATACTACCTAACTAATACTTTTGTCGTCAAACTTATTTTTATTATGGACAGAAGAACCTTAGGTAACATACTTATCATCACACTTATTATCCTTTTAGGAACAGGATTACTACTATATTTCACTCCTTTTGAAAAGAGGGTTGCATCTCTACATACTTTCTTTGCTTTGCTATTTATTTTAGCAATGGTGCTTCATATAGTTAACAATAAATTACCCTTAAAAAACTATATAATTGGAAAGAGAGTTTCTAACCTGAAAAAACTACAAGCTCCATTTATACTCATATTTTTCACTCTTATTTGCTCTTTAATTTATTTTGAAAACCCTTTGTTTAATACCGTATATAACTGGGGAAATCAACTCAGAAATGAGCAACTTGGAAAAACAGAAGAGACTTTTGATTATCAAATTATAGAGTTGAATAAAACCATAGGAAATCACAAAATAAGTATCGAACTAAAAAAAGGGAACGCTTTTCAATATCCTTTATTTGCAGTTTGGGTCGAAGATTCTATAGGAAACTATATTGAAACCCTTTACATATCTAGGGTAATCTCATCAAGCACTTTTGATTATGGGAAAAAAGTTAATGACACTTGGCAACCAGCAAAAATCAGACGCCCCGAAGCTTTACCTTATTGGTCTCATAAAAGAGGGGTCATAGAATCTGATGGCCTTTTTATTCCTTTAAATGGTTCTCCTGATTTAGATGCGGTTTCTGGAGCTACTCCAACAGGAAATTTTATCATCAAATCTAAAAGTGATTTAAATCGTCTTTCAAATTACAAAGTTTTAATAGAGATTAATCAATCTTATGATTGGAACGAATATTATACTAAAAACAAATTTCCTGACGATAAAATATATTCTGGATCTGGGCAAGTAGGGCAACCGTCTTTAATTTATGCTACTGAAATTACCGAAAAAACAACTCATCAAATAATGAATTTAATTGGTCACGGACATCATTCAGGAAAAGATGGAAAGCTTTA
Organism: Tenacibaculum larymnensis; assembly: GCF_028829235.1. Classification (GTDB taxonomy): domain Bacteria; phylum Bacteroidota; class Bacteroidia; order Flavobacteriales; family Flavobacteriaceae; genus Polaribacter; species Polaribacter larymnensis. The sequence continues at coordinate 120,831 of NZ_JAIWJY010000011.1, forward strand.
TACAGATGTATCAAATATAACCACTGCTAAAAACATTGCTGAAAGAATTATCTTGACATTAGAATAATCAGCAAAGTTTAAGACCACATAATACAAAGGTTTAAAAAGTTACCAAAAGAGCATAAACATAACACCAGCTAAAATCAGTCACCAATAAACTACCCCTTTCTCTTTCATCCAATTATTTAAATAAACTTTACATCACTTATCCTTACACACCGATTGTCGGTATTCAATTCCCCAATTTGCCAATGTATCAATTAAAGGAGCTAGTGTTTTGCCATGTTCGGTAATAGTATATTCAACAGTGATGGGTTTGGTATTTTTAACCGTTCTGTTAACCAAGCGATTCATTTCTAAATCTTGCAATTCTATCGATAGCATTTTCGATCCAATTCCATCTATTTCTCTCAACAAGTCCATAAACCCTAGTTTATTGCCTTCTATCAGCGTTCCTAAAATATGGAACTTCCATTTTCCAGATAATACACTCATTGCATCACTTATTGCTTGCATTCTAACCTGACAAATAGGTGTGTTGTTAATTACTGATTTTTTCACTGATGTAAACTCTATAATTTATTGTTTAAACACTAAGGTAGTTTCCTAGAGGAAAGTACTTTCCTTTAGGAAACTCATGCCAAATATACTAGTTATCTATCATAGTTTTGTTTTATAAAACAATTGTAAAACAAATAAGAACATGGTTAAAAATATTAATGTACTAATAGTATTTATTGCCTTGTTGAATCTTGCTGCTTGCAAAGGACAGTCAAAAACAAACAACATGAACGAACAAACATCGAACACAAATCCGCTTTTATGCGATCCACAAACAGGAATGTGTGAAGTAGCAAATGATAGTACCGAAAACTCTATTGTAAAAAAAGACCAACCTAACGAAAACAAGATAAAGGTGGTTTACTTTACTGATCCTATCTGTTCTTCTTGTTGGGCTATAGAACCACAATTAAGAAAGTTAAAACTTGAATATGGACAAAATCTGGAAATTGATTATAGAATGGGAGGTTTATTACCTGATTGGAGTTATAACAGTGGAGGAATAAACAAACCTTCAGACGTTGCTCATCATTGGGACGAAGTTAGCGTTTACTACGATATGCCTATAGATGGTGATGTATGGTTAGAAGATCCTTTAGATTCTTCTTATCCTCCTTCAATTGCTTTTAAAGCTGCTCAGTTACAAGATAAAGACAAAGCTATTTTGTTTTTAAGGGAACTGCGAGAAATGGTATTCTTAAAAAAGAAAAACATTGCTAAATGGGAGCACATGGCTACTGCTGCAAAAAATGTGGGGTTTGATGTTGATGTATTAAAAACTGACTATGAAGGAAAAGCTAGATTATTATTTGAAGAAGATTTAAAATTAGCAAGAGCTTATAGAGTAAGAGGTTTTCCTACAATGTATTTTGAAGACAATTCTGGTAACCAAGAAATCGTATACGGTTCTAAAGCGTATGCTTTCTATGAAATGGCTATTTTAAAAATTCAACCTACAATTTCTAAAAGTGAATATGCTAAGGACTGGAAAACTTTATTCGATAAATATAATTCACTAACTGTTAGAGAGTATTCAGAATTATCTGGGATTCCTAGAATACAAAGTGAACAATTATTAAATGACCTCATGAAAAAGGGATATTTAGAAAAAATTGCTACTAAAAATGGTGCTATGTGGGAGGTTAAAAAAATATAACTCCTAGCACTGAACATAAGCAATAGCAATGCCCCCCAGATGAATGATGTTTTATTTTAAAACCACATCATTAATTCCGCTATTGCTTATGTATAAAACCTCTAACGAAACATTAAACTTTCCTGTTTTAGAGTTAATATTTCTATATTTGGGCTATGGAAAATAAGTCTTTATAAGACTACTCTAAATTGCTATACATTGAAAAACATTATCTTTATTACTCTGCTATTAATTAGCGGCTTTTCGTTTGCTCAATTTCCTTTTGAAAAACTTCCTTCTACAGAATATAAAGAATATGAGAACTGGAAGCTTTACGATTGGTTAGACACAAAAAAGACGATACATCACACACTTACTATTGACTCTTTTTTTGATAATGAAGAAAGTTTAACAGTTCAATTAACCTCTTTACTTACTTATTTCGAAAACACTTCAACTATTCGCTTATTTCGTAATAAGAAAGAAATATGCAAATTTCCAGAAAGCATATTATTTTCGACAATAAATACAGGGCACGATCCTATTTACATTGGAGATATAAATGGTGATGGTCTGGAAGACATAAAAATGATAGTTCCGTATATGGGTAATGGTATTGCAGCAATGAATGTTAGAGTAATATACTTATTTCAAACACAAGACTCTACCTTCCATAAGATTTCTTTTACTGATAAAATGGATACTATTCGACCAGAATACGATTTTGATGGAGACGGAAACCATGAGATTCTTACAATGGCCTTAACTAATTATAGTAATCATAATTATTGGACATTTAATATTTTCGAGTACAAAGAAGGTAAATTAAAAAACGTTAATAATAAAGCTAATTATCCTATTATGGTACAATTTCTTAATAAAAAGAACTATACAATCACCAATAAAATTAAAAGAGAAGAAATGAAAAAATTCTCTTTAAATCTTCCTAAGGACTATGAGAGTAAATAAGAACTTTCTATAAAAAACCTTGCTCTTTCATCCACTTATTCGAATAAATTTTATTCATATAACGAGAACCATGATCTGGTAAAATTACTACTACTACACTATTTTCATCAAAAAAGTCATTGTTAGCATATTGTTGCGTAGCTTGTAAAGCTGCTCCTGAAGTATACCCTGCGAAAATTCCTTCTGCTTTTACTAACTCTCTGGCCTTTAAAGCAGCTTCTTTATCTGATACTTTTTCGTAAACGTCTACCACATCAAAATCTGTAGAAGTAGGTATTAAGTTCTTTCCTAATCCTTCTATCTTGTACGGACTGATTTCATTTGCATCAAACTCACCAGTTTCATGATACTTTTTAATTACAGATCCCATAGCATCTACTCCAAGAATCTGTATATCTGGATTTTGCTCTTTTAAATATCTTGCAGTTCCAGAAATTGTACCTCCTGTTCCGCTAGCAGCCACTACATGTGTTACTTTTCCATCGGTTTGTTCCCAAATTTCTGGTCCTGTACTCTTGTAATGAGCTTCAATATTCAACTCATTAAAATACTGGTTGATATAAATAGACCCTGGATTTTCTCTATGCAATCGTTTAGCTACTTCGTAATAAGAACGAGGATCGTCTGGAGTAACATTTGCAGGACATACATGCACTTCTGCCCCCATTGACTTTAACATGTCAATTTTATCTTGAGAAGACTTATCGCTTACTGCTAAAATACAACGATAACCTTTTACGATACTTATCATTGCCAATGAAAAACCTGTGTTACCAGAGGTTGTTTCTACAATAATATCTCCTTCTTTTACTATTCCTTTTTGTTCTGCCGTTTCTATGATATGCAACGCAATTCTATCTTTAGCAGAGTGCCCAGGATTAAAAGCTTCAACTTTTGCATAATATGTACCCGGTAAATCTTGGGTAATTCTATGCAGTTGAATCATGGGGGTTTGACCTACTAAATCTATTATTGAATTGGTTATACCTTGATGTCTCTTCATTATAGTCTTTAAATAAGAAAAAGTGTCATTACGAAAATTAGACACGAAAAATCTGTTGAGATTGTTCGTTGCTTTCGCAATGACACTTACACTCAATCGAGCGCAAAAATATAATTATTTTTTTAACTTACCTTCTAACATTAAAAAGAACGTATATTCTTCTGCAGTTTCTTTTAATGCATCGAACCTTCCTGAAGCTCCTCCATGGCCTGTTTCCATATTAGTATGTAAGAATAACATATTGTTATCAGTTTTTAACTCACGTAACTTCGCAACCCATTTTGCTGGCTCCCAGTACTGTACTTGACTATCATGTAAACCTGTAGTTACCAACATATTTGGATATGCTTTTGCTTCTACTTGATCGTACGGAGAATATGACTTAATATAATCGTAATATTCTTTATCATTAGGATTTCCCCATTCGTCATATTCACCTGTAGTTAATGGAATACTATCATCTAACATCGTAGAAATTACATCTACAAATGGTACTGCAGCAATTATTCCATTATACAATTCAGGATTCATATTAATGATAGCTCCCATTAGTAGTCCTCCAGCAGAACCTCCCATTGCATACAAATGTTCTGGAGATGTATATCCTTGATCAATTAAATACTTAGAACAGTCAATGAAATCGGTAAATGTATTTTTCTTATTCAACATTTTACCATCTTCGTACCATTCACGTCCTAAATACTGACTTCCTCTAATATGCGCTAATGCATATACAAATCCACGATCTAATAAACTTAAACGTGTTGTTGAAAATCCGTCATTAATAGTATATCCGTAAGAACCATATGCATATTGTAAAATTGGTGTGCCTTTATCAAGCTTAGTATCTTTATGATGTACAATTGACAACGCTACTTTTTTACCATCACGTGCAGGTACCCAAATACGCTTACTTACATAATTGTTTTTATCAAACTTTCCTCCTAAAACTTCTTGTTCTTTTTTAATCTCTTTTGATCTGTCTCTCATATTGAAATCAATCACAGAGCTTGGAGTTGTCATTGAGTTATACGAGTAACGGATTACCTCAGTATCAAATTCTGGATTTCCATATACTCCTGCTGAGTAAGTTTCTTCATCAAAAGGCAAATAATAGTCTTCTGCTCCATCCCATCGTTTGATACGGATTTTATTTAACCCTTCATTTCTTTCTTCTAAAACTAAATAATCTTTAAAAATTGAGAAGTCTTCAAATAACGTATCTTCTCTATGTGGAATTACATCTACCCAATTTTCTTTTCCTGGCTTACCTACAGGAGTTTTCATCAACTTAAAATTGGTTGCTCCGTCCTTATTGGTTTTAATGTAAAAATGATCTCCGTAGTGTGCTACTTCATATTCTAAATCACGCTCTCGAGGTTGAATTATTTGTAATTCTCCATCAGGATTATTAGCATCTAATACGTGGTACTCAGTTGAAACCGTACTATACGAACCTATTATGATATAATCTTTAGATTTTGATTTGGTAACAAAAGCTCCAAAAGTATCATCTTTTTCCTCATATACTAATTCATCTAAAGATGCGTCTGAACCTAAAGCATGTTTGTAAATCTTTGAAGAACGTAAGGTTACAGGATCTTTTTTAGCATAAAACAATGTTTTATTATCATTAGCCCAAACCGAACCTCCAGTGGTATTCTCAATAATATCTTTGTAAACTTTACCAGTTTCTAAATTTTTAATTCTGATAAAATATTGTCTACGACTTACGGTATCTGTAGCAAAAGCAACCATCTTATTGTCAGTAGACACATTTAGCCCTCCTAACTGAAAATAATCATACCCTTTAGCTTCTTTATTCACATTGAACATGATTTCCTCTTCAGCCTCTAAAGTTTCTTTTTTACGGCTATAAATTGGGTATTGCTGTCCTTTTTCATAACGTGTAATGTAAAAGTATCCATCTTTTTTATATGGTACTGACTCATCATCTTCTTTTATACGACCTTTCATTTCTTGAAATAACTCTTCTTGAAACTCTTTGGTTTCTTTCGTCATTTCTTCATAATAAGCATTTTCTGCATTTAAATAATCGTATACTTTTTGGGTTTGTTCATCTTTAACTTTAGCATTCTTTTGCTCATCGGTTAAACGCATCCAAAAGTAATCATCGGTACGAACATCTCCATGTTTCTCTAACTTAGTCGGTTGCTTTTCAGCAACTGGGGCTTTGATATCTTTATTCATTTCTTGTTTTTTGCAAGAACCAAAAATAAGACTAAAAAACAAAGCCAGTAGCATTATTTTTTTCATTTTTGAAATTGGTATATATTTCTTGTTAAAATACTATTTTTGTTGTTAAGTAAAACATAAAAACTGTACAACAATGTTTGGAGATATTTCTGGAATGATGGGGAAATTACAAGAAGCCCAACAAAAAGTAGAAGAGACAAAAAAGCGATTAGATACTGTTTTAATTGATGAAACAATTGCTGGAGGAAACGTTAAAGTTACAGTAACTGCTAATCGTGAAGTTAAAGCTATTACAGTAGATGAATCTTTATTAGAAGACAAAGAAGAATTAGAAGACTATTTAATCTTAGCGCTAAACAAAGCATTAAAACGTGCTGGTGAAATTAACGAACAAGAGTTGGCTGTTGCTGCTAAAAGCGGAATGCCTAATATTCCTGGAATGGATATGTTCAAATAATAACTTATGCCTTTACAATTAGAAGATTATATGCTACCCTGCTTAAACAAAAAATTCTTTGGAGTGGATTGTTTAGGTTGTGGTATTCAACGTGCTTTAAGTTTAGTTTTCCATGGTGAGTTTATAGCTGCTTTTAAAATGTATCCTGCTATATATACTTTACTACTGTTAGCTATTGCTGTTAGTATTAACTTCTTCTACAAAGTAAAATATGCTCAAAAAATAATCAGTATATTGGCTATTATTAATATAATTATCATTGTGAGTAGTTATGTTATAAAAATGAATCAATTAATTTAAACTTTAGAAAAACTATGGAAAAACAAAAACTACCAAATTCAACTACTGCATTAGTTTTAGGTATATGCTCTATTGTAACTTGCTGTTGTTATGGAGTTATTGGGCTACCTTTAGGAATTATTGCTTTAGTTTTAGGTAACAAAGCTATTAAATTGAATAACGAAAACCCTGATATGTATGAGGGAGTAAAAAATGCTAATACAGGGAAAATACTTGGTATTGTTGGTATTATATTAAACGTTATTTTTATAGCTTACATTATTTGGATTATTTCAATGATAGGAATGGATGCATTAGGAAATCCAGAATTATTACAAGAAAGATTACAAGAACTACAATAATTCTACATCAATAAAAAATAAAAGAGCGACCAAAACGGTCGCTTTTTTCATATCATTCCTTTAGCTTTAAACTCAAGGTATTTATTAATTACATTTACGGATAAATGTTGCGGCTTGGTTAAAATAGCATGCACAGCATTTTTCTCTAGTTCTTTTATCATCAAACGTTTTTCGTAAGCATATTTCTCTGCAATGGTTTTGTGATATACACTTTGTAAGTCTTCTGCATTTTCAGTGATTAAAGTGTCTAACTCAGTATTTTCGAAGAAAACGGTTACTAACAAATGTTTTTTAGCTATTGCTTTTAAATACGGTAATTGTCGTTTTAAGGCAGATATATGTTCAAAATTAGTATATAAAATCAACAAACTACGTTGATTTATTTTTCGTTTGATGTTTGCATACAACAATGCAAAATTAGCATCTGAAAAGTCGGTAGTTATGTTATACAACTCTTCGTTGATGACCGATAAATTTGTTTTCTTATTACTTGCTGCTACTATCTTTTCAACCTTTTTGGAAAAGGTAATCATTCCTGCTTTATCATTTTTTAATAAAGCTATGTTTGAAAAAGCTAACGTTGAGTTAATGGCATAGTCTAGTAACTTTAATCCTTCAAAAGGCATTTTCATTACACGTCCTAAGTCTATTATAGAGTAAATAGGTTGCGATTTCTCATCTTGATATTGATTCACCATCAACTCTGCTCTTTTAGCAGTTGCTTTCCAGTTTATGGTACGTACATCATCACCAGGAATGTAGTTTTTTATCTGCTCAAACTCCATTGTATGCCCTATTCGTCGTATCTTCTTCATTCCAAATTCCGTTAAGTTATTGTGCATTGCCAAAAACTCGTATTTTTTCATTTGTATGTACGACGGGTATACTTTCACACTTTCTTCCGCAGAAAAGGAATATCGTTTAGAAAACATCTGCAAAAAAGAAGACACAAATACGTTTACTCTTCCAAATTTGTACTCTCCTCTTTCAACAGGCCTTACATTGTATGTATAAGTAGACTTCTCCCCAGACTTCAAAGACATTGCATGTTCAAAATCTCTTTTTTGGAATTGAGCAGGTAATTCATCAATCAACGAAATAAAAACTTGAAACGGATAGTTGTTTTCAAGCGTAATTGCTATTTCATTATCATCAGAGTTCGACAGTTTTTCTGATGCAATTCTTTTTGCTGAAAACCCGTTTTTAAATCGATATAAAATGAGCACATCAACACACATCGCTATCACAAATAACCATACTAACATCCATGTTGCTGAATACAACGCAGGAAGCCAAAACGACACTAAAAATAATGCCGAAATTACGCTTATATAGATAAAAAAGCGATTATGTACATATAACGATTTAAAGAATTGAATCACTATCTTGGAACTTCTACAGATTGTACAATCATTTCAATAACCTTATCGGCTGTCATCCCTTCCATTTCGCGTTCAGGAGTTAACATAATTCTATGACGTAATACTGGATAAATACTCTTTTTTACATCTTCTGGAATTACAAAATCACGTCCGTTAATTGCCGCAAACGCTTTAGATGCCATCAATACTGCAATACTTGCTCTTGGTGAACCTCCTAAATATAAATGTGCATTGTTACGTGTGTTAGAAATAAGTTGTGCTATGTATTTAATAATTTTTTCTTCTACCAACACCTCAAAAACCTTGCTTCTGTATTCTAATAACTCAGCTTCTGTTAACACAGCTTCCACTTTCGTTTGCGGTAACGCTCCTTTTCGTTCGTTATGAGCAGTGATAATTTGTATTTCTTCTTCTAAGTTAGGATATCCTACATTTATTTTAAACAAGAAACGGTCTAATTGAGCTTCTGGTAAAGCATAAGTTCCCTCCTGCTCTATTGGGTTTTGGGTTGCCAATACCATAAATGGTGGATTCATAACATAACGCTCAGCATCCATCGTAATTTGTTTTTCTTCCATCACCTCAAACAACGCTGCTTGTGTTTTTGCAGGCGCTCTGTTAATCTCATCAATCAATACAATATTTGAGAAAATAGGTCCTTTTTTGAATTCAAAATCAGATGTTTTCATATTTAGTACCGAAGTTCCTAACACATCTGAAGGCATTAAATCTGGCGTAAATTGAATTCGGCTAAAATCAGTTGCAATGGTTTTTGCTAATAGTTTTGCTGTTACCGTTTTCGCAACTCCTGGCACACCTTCAATCAATACATGCCCATCTGCTAGTAAAGAAACCAACAGTAATTCCATAAACTCTTCTTGCCCTACAATTACTTTTCCTAACTGTTCTTTTATTTTAATAACAGCTTCTTTTAATTTCGACAAGTCTACTCTGTTTGAAAATAGTTCGTTTGTTACTTCTGCTGGATTATTTTCTGTATTCATCCTACTCTTTTTTATATGCTTTAAAATCTTCAATAGCCTTATTCAACGCTACCAAATCCTCTTCGGTTATACTTGATTTTGATTGTATTTGCTGTATTTTTTTGAATAAAGCAACTACTTTTTCTTCTGAATTACCACTTCTGTTGGCAAGGTTTTTATAAAAACACTCATCTATTTTTAAGGTTGATAATCTATATTTGATTCTGATATACTCTAAAAAATAGTTGATTTTATGTTCAGCTATATTTTTATGATCTGATTTTTCGTAATACATATTGGCTATGGTACGTGTAAAAGCCAATGTTTGATTTTTTAATGGAGTAATTACAGGAATTAAACGCTGATTACGTTTCCCTTTAAAAATAATAAAGAACAATACCCCTATCAATCCTATATAATATGCCCATTTTAACGATTCGGTTGACAGAATATAATGCATAGGTGAGGTTATTCTACTTTTTCCTGTTTTATAGTAGGTATCCCATAAAATAGCACTTTTACTATTAGAACCTATCCCAGCACCCGTTTCTTTTTTTTGCTGATTATTTAAGTACGATAACACATTAGCTACATATCCATAATTGCTATCTAACAACATATTGTAATTGGTAAATGCTTGTGGGAATGTATGTAAATAGAAGTTTCCTTGACCGTGTTTTACTTTTATGAAGTTTGGTTTTTTGCTAATAATAGAATCATTTTCATTCCTCACTACCAACTCACCTAAAACAGTTGTATTAAGAGTATCTACTTCAGAAAAATACAGCTTTGAAAAATCTCTATCAAAATGATACTCTTTACCACCAAACATAGGGTTACTCATTTTTTGATAGGCTTTTTCTTCAAATGCCGAAGTAGTTAAATAGCTGGTTTGAATCTGCAATGTGTCTAAATGAATTCCGTTTGTTGCTATAAATACATCATTCCCTCTATCTGTGAACTCTAAGAGCTGATTCAACTCATCTTTGTCAAAATTTACTTTATTATCAAGAAAAAAGTACGTTCCATTATTCTTATCGTCTTTTAAATATATGTACGGATTTTGATAGACATCTTTTACTTCACTTTTTGGAAATAAACTAGGCATTTCTTTATGCAATACATACGTACCATACGGAATTTTATGTTTTGCTGCATAACTTGGATACCAATTGATTTCTTTAGGTTTTACAGACTCGACATAAAAAATACCGAGCACTATAAGTACCAACAAGCCAATGTATATTTTTAGTTTCTTATCCAAATTAGTATATTTTAGCTAGCGTGTTTTTAAAATTACTTTCCGCTTGTAAGAATTTTTCTTTATCTATTGAAAACTCACCATACCACACATAATCATACAAGTAAGTTAGCTTTTTAAAATCGCTATGCAATTGCTTTTTTGATGATAACTCTTTTATATAATCTTCGTTTGTTTTTTCTTGTTGCCAAGAGATAAAATCTTTGTCAGACAGGTTTTTTAGTAATAGTAAATAGTAATAACGTATTGCTAACTGATAATTTCCTTCTGAAATTGCTTTCTGAATTAACTTTGGTAAATCTTTATCTTTAATTAACTCCTCCTCTTCCGATAAGTGTACAATAGGTTTGTTTTTTTTACCGTCAATAATATTACGTGCATTTACTTTTAAAAAGAATTTAATAATAAAGTACAACACTAATCCTGCAATTACATATGGTAACGCTTTTAAAACAACACGTAAAAACCCTACTGCTGGAGTAATATCATCAAAAATATAAGAGAGAATTTTTATGATGGTTCGTTTTAACCAATCCCATATTTTTTCTAAAATAGTAGGTTCTCTTTTTTCTACGATGTATATAAATTCATCTTTTTGCTTGTACTCTTCTATTTTTTGAGCATCAAACTTTTTTTGTTCAATAATAGTATCATCATACCTAACTTCTCTTTTTTCTTCTTGAGAGAAAAGAGTTATTGAACAAATAAAAAACGTTATGTAAAAAAGAAACTGCTTCAAAAGATTACTGTCCTATACTATCAATTCTTTCAATAGTTCCTGTAAGGTTTTTTCTTTCGTTGATATCGAAATACAGAAGTACATTCGTTATCAAGGTTATTGAATAAAACATTAACTTACCTGCTATTGAAATAACATTTAAAATCAAGTAAATAGGATCACTAAAAAAGCCTAAAACTTCCGACGGGTTATCACTTCCTGAACCTATCCCCATACTTATTAATTGGTATATCATTGCTGGTATTTGAAATACATACCCTAGAATACTTACTAAAATAGATACAACGAAAACCACCCCAAAAGTCTCCCAAAAATACCCGCTTATAAAGTTGAAACACTTTCCTACTGCTCCAGAGGCTGTTTCATTTTCAAACACTAAAATTGAAGCTCCTAAAGATAATGCTGGCCATGTATAAAACACTGGTAACACACATAGCATTGCACTAGCAAATAATATTAACCCTGCTAAAATACCAAAGCCTGTAAACGACCAAAACTTAGCTTTCGTGTTGGTTACAACGTCTTCTTGTCTGACTACTCCCTTGTTATCTATATACGATTTAATATAATACATACCTGCTAAGTTTATGTAAACGATAGCTACTAAATAAGCTATCAACATAATAAACACCGCTCCCATCATTCCTGCAACTCCACTTGCATCGTCACTCACTATTGATGAAATAGACATCATGTAATAAATCATAGCTGCTACAGCTATAACAATAGGAATTGCAGCTACTTTTAAAATCGTTAAAAAGAATTGCTTCCCTTCTAATCGTATAAATTTAAAAGCATCTGAAATAATACTTCCTAAATCTCTCTCTTTTTTAAACTCTACGTATTCTTTATGCATGGGTTTGTTGATTTTTATAAACTTTAACAGGGTAAATGACGTAATAAAATATGATTAATGCTAATGAAGTAACAATAATTAAAATTGTTAACCAATCTGGCATTTCTGTATGACGGGTTACAAAACCTTCTAAAAATCCTGCAACAATAAAAAACGGAATAGTACTTACCATTATTTTTAATCCGTCTTTCATGCTTCTTTTAAACGATTCTAATCGCGAGTAGGTTTTTGGAAACAATAAGCCATTCCCCAATACCAAACCTGCACAGCCTGCAATAACAATTACTGATATTTCTATAGTTCCATGAATCCAAATGGTTCTTGACGATTCCCAAAACAATCCTTTATCATAAAAGAAATACAAAAACGAACCTAACATTATTCCGTTTTGCATCATAATATATAAGGTTCCAACCGAGAAAAGCATTCCTAAAATGAAGGCATACATGGCAACTTTTATATTATTTACAGTAATTCCTATAAACATATCAACTTCATTGGCTTTTTTATAAACAGCCATTGGATCACCATTTTCAATATTTTCTAAGGTCATGTTTACATAACCATCTCCTAAAATAAGGCGAACAAAATCAATATCAGTTGCAGCTGAAAAAGCTCCACAAATTGAGAAAAAAGCAAATACTAAAAACGCAATCAATAATTGTTTTTGGTGGCTATAAAACATCAAAGGAAATTCCGTTTTAAAAAAACTAACAAACCTGTTTTTACTTTCTTTTTTGGTTTTATATATTTTTTGATGCGCAGCAGAAGCTATAGAATTTAAATATATCACCGTATTTCCGCTCGGATAAAAGGTTTTAGCGTAACTTAAATCATCAGTCAACTCCACATATAAATCAGATAATTTATCTGGTGAAATAACTTTTTTGTTGTACAGCGCATCTTCAAAAAGTTGCCACTTTTCTTTATTTTTATTTACAAAAGCAGCTTCTCTCATGTATTTAAAAAATTAAAGCATGTTTGTTGAGAAGTTTCTCTAATCATAGAATATTTTTATCTTCGCTAAACTAAAAAAAGTTGCATAAATATCAACAAAAAAAAGTGAAAAACTAGTTCATGGATAATTTTCAAATAGAAACAGCTCAAAACATTGCTATTAGTCAAAATGTAGCTCATGTTACCACTCGTATTGGTTCTTATTTAATCGATGCCTTATTTATTGTTGGGTACTACATTATCATTGCTATTATAATAGGTATGTTAGATATCCCTATGAGTATGGAATATATGAGTCTGTTTGTTTTATTAGGGCTCCCTGTATTCTTCTACAGCTTTCTTTTTGAAATTTTAATGAATGGGCAAACACCTGGTAAATACTTCAACCAAATAAGAGTGGTTAAATTGGATGGTTCTAAACCTACTTTTGGAAGTTATTTAATTAGATGGTTGCTACGTTTTGTTGATTTTACTTTAGCTAGTGGCTCTGTTGCAGTTCTTACAATTTTATTAAACGGAAAAGGGCAACGTTTAGGAGATATTGCTGCAGGAACTACTGTAATATCTGAAAAGAAAAGAATTACGTTAAAAGATACTATTGCAAGCGATGTAGTCGATAACTACACACCTACTTATTCACAAGTTACTCTATTGAATGATAACGATATTCATACCATTACAAGGGTATATAGAGATGCCATGAAGAAAAGAAATCATAAAGTAATTTTAAAACTACATACAAAAGTTATTGAATTAACAGGAATTACCACAGAGCAAAAACCTGCTCAATTTATAGATACTGTGATTAAAGATTATCATTATTACGCAAGGCAGTAAACCTAATCAAATTAATCTATGGGAGTATTTTTTATGAAGTTATACTTTCATTCATCTTATAAAAACTTAATTATTATATCTTTGACATAAAAATTGATTTATATTCTTCTTAGTTTACTATTAATAATCTTTTACCAAGACTTAAAAGAAAGACAAGTATTTTTACTTGTTTTATTAACCGCTATAGTTGCTGGTTCATTTATCTATTTTAAAAACACCTTATTAAACATTTATCTTCTCAATATTTTGATAAACCTAATAATCTTATCAACTATATTATTTATAATTTTTCTGTACTCTAAATTAAAACTTAAAAAATCATTTTTCTATTCTTTGGGGCTGGGAGATATACTTTTTTTTATTTTACTATGTATTAGTTTTCCTACAGTAACATTTTTAACTTTATTTTCCGCATCATTAATTTTTTCTCTCATTTTGTTTTTAACCCTAAAACCTAAACTAACTCAAAAAACGGTACCATTGGCTGGATTCCAAGCATTATTTCTATTTTTAATTTTATTTATAAATTTGGTATTTAATATTGTTAATATCTATGCTTTCTAATGAAAAAGAAAAACTTTGATTTACCTACTGAATTATCACAGCTAATTCCCTCTGAACTGGCTTATGAATATAGAATAATCCCCATTAACACAGAGAAAAACAGTACTACCTTTTTAACTGATTCTAATAAAACAGAAAATCTAAAATCTGAGCTTCAAATAGTTTTAGGAAAAAGTATAATTTTAGAAGAAGAATTAACTAGCAATATTGATAGCTACTTACAAAAAAACTACAGAAAACGAAATCGAAAAAGCGCTACTTCTTTACAATATTCAGAAGATTTTTTACTAAATATAATTCATGAAGCTAAAGAGATAGGCAGCAGTGATATACATTTTGAGTCATTTGAAAAACAAAAAAGAGTACGATTTAGAATTGATGGTAAGTTAATTGAAAAATATATTATTCCCGCCTCAGAATATCCCAAAATAATTAATCGCCTAAAAATTATGGCTAGCATGGATATTTCTGAAAAAAGATTACCTCAAGATGGACGTATTAACCTAACCACAAAGTCAGAAGATTTTGACATAAGAGTATCATCTTTACCAACGCTACAGGGAGAAAAACTTGTATTGCGTATACTATCAAAAAACAATGTTGATATTCAGTTAAACAAGTTAGGTTTTACCATAGAAGAGTTAAAAACATATAGAAAAACAATAAAAAAACCCAATGGTATTATTTTAATTTCTGGTCCAACAGGCTCTGGTAAAACCACTACTCTTTATGCTACTTTAAAGGAATTAAACAAAGAAGACACCAATATTCTTACAATAGAAGACCCTGTAGAATACACATTAGAAGGAGTTAATCAAGTTCAATTAAAAGAAGATATAGGTTTAGACTTTTCAAGTACTTTAAAAACTTTTTTAAGGCAAGACCCAGATATAATCATGGTAGGAGAAATAAGAGATGTAGCTACTGCAAATATGGCTATTAGAGCTGCTTTGACAGGCCATCTCGTACTATCAACAATACACACTAACTCTGCATGGGGAACTGTTTCTAGGTTAATAGATATGGGAGTACCTTCTTTTTTAATTGCAAGTACACTAAATATAAGCATCGCTCAACGATTGGTTAGAAAACTTTGTGATAATTGCAAAAAAGAAGAACAAACATCAATAGATTCTGAATTACATGACGCTTTAAAAACTCATTTTATAGCTGTTGGGTGTGAAGAATGTTATCAAACAGGATATAAAGGGAGAAAAGCTATATACGAAATTATACCTGTTACAAAAGAAGTAATTTCATTTATTAAAAAAGAAGAATTAGAAATAGATACTTATTTAAGAGCTAATAAAATTAAAACACTACAAAATAATGCTATTGAACTAGTTAAAGAAGGAGTTACTTCAATTGATGAAGTATATTCATTAATAATCTCGTAAAATGAAAAAACAACACAAAACGTATATTTTAATTATTGCTGTTATTATTGTTTGGGGAGTAATTGGATTTCAAATTTTTGGTTACTTAAATCCTAAGGAAGAAATATTAATACCTGCAACTAACAAACAAAGCATTGCTAGAAAAAAAATAAAGAAAAAGCAAAACTACATTATTAAAAGACACACAAGGGATCCTTTTTTAGGAAAACTAATAACTAAACCTACGAAAAAAGGGAGGAAGAAAAAAGTAGCTGAACCAGTAAATTTTCCTCCTATTATTTATCATGGAATAATTGAAAGTAATAAAAGAAAATCTTTTATAATATCCATAAACGGAAATCAAAACATTTTAAAAATAGGGCAATCTATTAGTGATATAAAATTACTTTCTGGTAATAAAAAAGAAGTGAAAATTCATTACAAGGGAAACAACAAAGTAATTCCTCTTAGTTAATAATGCTTAATAGGTTAACAAAAATAAAAGCGGGTGCTTTACAGTATGTTTTGGTAATTTCAGTTATCATTGCTATTATACTACTAACCTTCATCCTGTTAATTAACTTACAAAACAAACTATCTGCAAAGCGCCTTTTCTACAAACAAGCCATTTTAAACGTTAATTACGGATTTGATTACTTATCAAATACAGATATTGAATATAACCAAGTCTTGACAAAACAATTTTCAGACAACATTAAAGAATCTACATCAATATTTAAAAAAAAGTGGGGAATTTTTGAAATAGGCTTTGTTACATCTAAAGTAGGACAAGAATATTTTCAAAAACTAGGTCTTTTAGGCTGGTGGCAAGATAAAAGAAAAGCTCTTTACCTTCAAGATAATAATACTCCGTTAGTTATGGTTGGAGATGCTAAAATAGTAGGCGATGTTTTTTTACCTAAAAGAGGTATCAAAACAGGGAATATTGGAGGTACTTCATTTTACAACAATAAATTAATTGAAGGAGTTAAACATACAAGCACCAATAAACTACCACAAATATCCAACTCTATAGTAATAGAACAACTACTAAAACACTACTATCTAAATGACTCTATTCAAAATTTTGAGCTAGAAGAAAATCTTAATATCACACAATCATTTAATAAAAAAACATTTTTACACGAAACAACTTCCAGCATTTATCTTCAAAATATTTCTTTAAAAGGTAATATTATAGTGAGGTCTGATAGAAAAATAACAATTACTGCTTCAGCTAAATTAAATGACATTATTCTTATTGCTCCTGAAATCGTCTTAGAAAAAAATGTAACAGGAAATTTTCAAGCTTTTGCTACCAAAACGATAACTGTTAATGAAAACTGTAAAATTAATTATCCATCCTCCTTGGTTCTTCTTTTAAAGAGTGATGAAGCTAAAAAAAATCAAAAAGAAAATAAAATAGAATTAAAACAAGGAGTCATCTTTAAAGGAGTGATGATATATAAAAAAGAAAATAGTGAACTACAACAAAGCAATTATAATCCTCAAATAATTATTAAAGAAGAAGCTGTAGTTACAGGAGAAGTCTATTGTGAAGCTAACCTAGAACTACTTGGAGAAGTAAAAGGGATGGTAATAACAAAAAACTTTATAACCAACCAACAAGGAAGCACTTATATAAATCACATATTAAACGGTAAGATTAACGCAAATAAACTCCCTACACAATATGTAGGAATGAACTTAAACTCTAATAATCAAAATATAGCTAAATGGTTATATTAAAAAAAATAAAAGCATCGTCGTTGAATGAAGTAATAATAGCAACTATTGTTATTGTTTTAGTTTTTGGTATAGCTATAGCTATACTTAACAACATTATGCAAAATACAATTCGTAAGAATACTAAAGCGGCAGATTCAAAGCTAAGTGAAATAGTATATCAATATCAACATGCATTAATTAAACTTCCTTATAGCAATGATGAAGGAGATTGGTTAATTCATATTTCTAAACAAAACAATAATAATTTAAATGAAATTGAATTTGAAATAACCTCTAAAAAAACAAATACAACAGTTTCAAGAAAAATTATTGATTATGAAAAAAATTAAAGCTTTTACATTAACTGAGCTTCTTGTAGTAATGGTTGTATCAACTATAGTGATATCTTTAGCTTTTTTAGTATTAACAATGATTCAAAAACAAACACAAAGCATTAAAATCAACTTAAACAAAAAACAAACCATAGAAAATTTAGACAAGGTACTATGGAAAGATTTTAATGAAGCTAATAATGTTTTTTTTAAAAAGGAACTTCTTTCTTTTGAAAAAGAGTTAGATACCATAACATATACTTTTCAGAAAAAAACAATAATTAGAGAAAAAGATAGCTTTTCAATTCAAACAAATAATAAAACTTTTTTTTTAGATGGTTTAAAAGTTAAAAACGGGGCTATTGACGCCTTAAAATTAGAATTTGAAAACACTTACAATAATCAGAAATTATTTGTAAACAGAGTAAAAAGTGCTTCATTTTATATAAATTAAAGAATGGGATTTCAAATAAAAAACATTAAAGAATCTAAAGAAAAAACTTTTGATTTTGATAAGTTATTAAAAAAAGAAATAAACTTATTTGGAAAATCATTTTCTAACAAAAAGAAAGAAAGTTTTTACACAGAGTTGTATGTACTTTTACAAGCTGGACTGGAATTAAAAGATGCATTAGAGTTAATTTCAAAAGAGCAAAAAAAAGAAACAGACGAACAGTTAATTGAATCTATTATTGAAAAACTTATTTCTGGAAAAAATTTTTCAGAAGCTTTACAAGAAAAAAAGCTTTTCTCTACTTATGAATATGTTTCAATTCAAATAGGAGAAAGAACAGGAACTTTAAATAAAGTTATAGAAGAATTGGGTAATTATTTCAAAAAGAAAAATGAGCAGAAAAGAACTGTTTTAAACGCTCTCTCCTATCCTATTATAATTCTTACAACTGCATTTTTTGCTGTAGGCTTTATGTTACAATTCGTAGTACCTATGTTTGCTGATATTTTTAAACAAAATAATGTTGAACTCCCTTGGATTACTACTAAAATTATAATGATTTCAAACTTTTTTAAAAATTATTACTGGGTTCTATTTTTAGTAATTGTAATTACAGTAGTTTTAAGAAAGTTTTTCAAAAACACACTATGGTATCAAAGAATTAGTTCTAAAATAATCTTAAGGCTACCTTTTATTGGTGAGTTTGTAAAAAAAGTAAAAGTTGCTCAATTTACACAAGCACTCTCTTTACTTATAGGTGCTAAAGTTCCTTTATTAAATGGCATTCAACTTACACAGAAAATGATTAACTTCTATCCCTTGCAACAAGCCTTAAACAATATAGAAAATGACATCTTAGTAGGAAAAACATTATCAGAAAGCATAAAAAAACATTCTATTTTCGATTCAAAAATGATTTCTTTAACTAAAGTTGCAGAAGAAACAAACCAAAATCAGGTTATTTTTGAGCGATTGACAACCCAATATAATAAAGATGTAGAGTATAAATCAAAAATGTTAAGCACAGCTTTAGAACCATTAATTATTTTAATTTTAGGAATAGTTGTAGCTACAATACTTATAGCTATGTACATACCAATGTTTAAGTTAAGTACCGTTATAGGTTAATCCTTTACTATTTCCTTTAAATTTTTGTCTTGGTCTACTTCCCAAATATTAAAAACTCCATCACCGTCAAAATCACTAACAGCAATTGCTCTAGCTTTAAATGAGTTATTTGTAGCTTCAATTATTTCATAGCTATAATAAGCTGTTCCTCCTTGGTTAATATTTTTAGGAATAATAAAGTCTACCTCATTAAAATCATTTGAATATTTTGAGTGTAAGTAGAAATAGCTTTTTTGCAATCCATATAAATGGTTTAGTTGAACTTTAGCTTCAATGCTTTTAGCTTTTGAAATTTGTGGCATTAAAGAAGGTAATGCTATTAAAATAAGAATTCCTATAATAACTAAAACAACTAAAAGTTCCTGTAAGTTATAAGCATCTACCTTTTTTGAAAATTTCAATTTCATCTCTGTTTTTTTGATTTTTGTCAAAAGTATTAAAAATGAAATAATTCTTTACATTTGCCTCTAAAATTTAAAGTTTTTATGAAAAAGAAAGTATTGATGCTTCTCTCTGCATTAGTTTTAACAAATTGTGAAGCCATATTCGTTGAGAATATTTCAGATAAAAAAATCACCATTGTCTCTCCTGCTAATAAAGTTAAGCTAGATGATCCAGAAATAGTTTTTTCATGGAATAAACTGGATGACGTAGACGTATATCACTTAAAAGTTATTACCCCAAACTTTAGTAACATTACCAAAACTGTACTAGATACAGTGATTGCAAAATCTTTATTCTCAAAAAAACTAAGCTCTGGTGATTATGAGTGGAGTATTATTGGAAAAAACTCCGAGTATCAAACACAAGAAACTAGAAGCTCTTTTACTATAAATTAATTATTAAATATTTTGAAAAAGAAATTACTCCTATTTTTTTTATTATCCAGTTCTATCCTTTTTTCACAACAAACAAATAATAGAATATCCAAACTGAAACATACGTTAGACAGTTTACAAACAAAAATCCCAGGACTTACTAAAAAAGTTGATTTTAGTGTTAACAATATTGAACTTCCTGTCTTCGTAAGGTCAGTAGCAAATACTCATAAAGTAAATGTAAGTATTGGTCCTGAGCTAAATAATTTTTCTTTATCTCATAATTTTTCGGATGCTACTGTTAGCAACATATTTTTGTATTTATGCAAAGAGTATTCTTTAACAATAGAACCTTTAGGAAATATTCTATCAATAAAAAAACACTCTCGTAAACCTATTTTTAAAACAAAAAATATACCTGTAGAATATGATTCAACTATTGATAAATTCTCTATTGAATTAAACAACGATACGTTGTCTGTTGCTTTTAAAAAAATAACCGATGTAACAGGTAAAAACTTAGTGTATTCTGTTGGTTTAGGGAATAAACGGATATCTGGTTATATTCAAGGAAAAACTTTTGAAAGTGCAATAGATAAATTAGCTTTTTCGAACAATTTGTTAGTTACAAAAACAAAAGATGATTATTATTTATTTGAAGAGGTTTCTAATGGATCAAGCACAGCAAATATTAAATCAAAGCAAAGACCAAGAAGATATCGAAGCTCTAACTTTTTTTATCAAGTAAACGATACAATAAATAAAATTATAAGTGTTGATTTTGAAAACACTGATATAGCTTCAATTATTAAAAATATTGGTTATGATTTAAATGTAGGAATTTTCACAAACACTTCACTAACAGCGATAGGAAAAGCTTCTATAAAAACAGACAGTATAACCTATGATAGGTTGTTATATAAGCTATTAGAAGACACTCCTTACACATATAAAAAAGAAGATAATTTATACTTTTTAGGAAAAAGAGAACAAGCCTCTTTAAGAAGTATTGTAACTGTTCCTTTATTACATAGGTCTATTGAGATTATGGCTGCCCCGATGAATAACAGGAATCAATTTAGCTATAATACTTCTTCTTTCAATCAAAATACAAGTAATAATAACTATGCCCAAAACTATAATAAGAATGGCTTTAACAATCAACAGCAAACTATAAATACAAGAAACAATAATAGATCTTTTAATACTTACAATAACAAAGCAGAAGCTTTAATTAATATTCTTCCTAAAGAGGTAACAAACGACTTAGAAGTAAAAACAGATATAGAAAGAAACAGTTTTATAATTAGTGGAGATGCTCAAAAAATAGAAAAATTTAAATCTTTTATTAAGGAAATAGATAAACCGGTACCGGTTATTCTCATAGAAGTAATGATTTTAGAAGTAAATAAATCTGCTACAGTGGACACAGGTATTGAGTTAGGGTTAGGCAAAAAACCTGTTAAAGATGCCGGACAATTATTCCCTTCTGCTGACTTAACGCTAGGAGCAACTACTATTAATAAAATAATAGGAGGGTTTAATGGTTTTGGTTCTTTAAATGTAGGTAAAGTAGTTCCTAATTTTTATGCAAAGATCAATGCTATGGAGGCTAATGGAAATATTAAAATTCGTTCTACCCCTAAACTATCAACTTTAAACGGACACAAGGCTGTTTTATCAAATGGAGAACGTTCTTATTATGCTATTACAAGGAGAGACATTATAGGTTCTCAAAACCCTCAAACAACTGAAATTAAAAATTATGTTCCTATTGACGCTGATTTATCTATAGCTATAAAACCCTTGGTAGCTGGAGATAATCAAATTACAATGAGTATTAATGTAGTCCAGTCAAGTTTTAATGGAAAGAGAATAGACAAAGAGGCTCCTCCAGGAATGAACTCTAGAGAGTTTACATCTATCATTAGGGTTAAAGATCAAGATGTAGTAATATTGGGTGGGTTGGAAGAAAACTTAAAAAATGATTCAGGTTCCGGAGTCCCTTTATTGTCCAGAATACCAGTAATAAAATGGTTGTTTAGTAAAAGAAAACGTATTGACTCTAAAAAAAAGCTATCTGTTTTAATTAAACCTACAATCATTAAATAATGCTTAAAGATTGGTTTTTATATAATAATAGATTTTGTGCTGTAGAACACACCTTCAATCCTCAAGGAAAAGAAAGTTACCATTTTTTACAATTGAAGAAAAAAGGAAAAGAACTTCAATTAGACAGTAAAAAAACTTTTTCTACTCATAAAGAGCTTATTAGTTTTCTCAAGAAATCTAAACAACAACAAATTGTTTTAGTTTTTAACAACCAACAAGTTTTAACTAAAAACATAAACAAACCTGAAAATTATCAAAATATATTTCAATTAGCATACCCTAGTTTAAATAGTACAGAATTCTACTATCAATATGAAAAAACTAATGATAATATATTTTTAGCAGTGACAAGAAAGTCATACATTGATGACTTAATTAAACTATATTCTTCTAATCAAATTTCTGTTTTAGACTTCTCTTTAGGAAATCTATCAGTTTTTGAAATTGCTAATTTATTTCAGACATCGGAAATTACTACATCCAATTCAAAAATACTTCTTGAACACAAAAAAATAATTAATATCACCCCTAAACATTTCAATAATAAAATCTATATTGTTAATGGTTTAAACATTGATAGCAATAGTCTTTTATCTTTAGGTATTATTATAAGTTTTTATTTAAAGACTAATTTTCACCATACTAAAACTCATTTCAATAGCTTTAAAAATAAAGTCATTTTTAATAAAGGCTATAAAACAGCTCTGAGTTTTTGCCTTGTAATATTATTTATTAATTTTTTGTTTTTTAGTTCATATTATAAAGAAGTTACAGAATTAAACAGCTACATAGAAATAAATAACAGTACTAAGGAAAATCTAAAATTATTGAATAATGAAGTAATAGAAAAAGAAAAATTATTGAATCAAATTCAAAATTACTCCTCAATAAGCATTGCTAAATATATAGATGAGATTTCTTATACTACACCCAATACAATATTACTGACAGAATTGAATTATCAACCTTTTTTAAATACCATTAAAGAGAAGAAAGAAATAAAGAACGAGTTAAAAACAATAAGAATCAGTGGTAATTTTAAATCCAATTCAGATATTAGTAATTGGGTAGATATAATAGAGAAACTTACTTGGGTTAAAGAAGTTTCTAATTTAAAAATAGAAAACACCAAACAAATTTCTAAATTTCATTTTTCAATAATTATAAAAAATGAGTTATAAAAAGAAAAATATCATGCTACTTTTTTCTTTCATTGCTTTATTGAGCTTTATATATGTATTTAGTATTTCTAAAACATTAGACTACAAAAAAAAACTCAGTGATTTACTACAAGAAAAAGAAAAAATTAATAATAGTACTATTGAACTAAAACTACTTAAAGAAAAGTCTATATACTTAGACTCAATTTTAAAACAAGAAAACATATCTGTTACTAACTCTTTTCAACAAATTATTTTAAAAAAAATAAATGAATTCAAAAAAGAAAACAAAATTGAACTAATTGAATTCAATACGTCTATAAATGTGCTAGACAACAATACAAATGCTCAGCTATATCCCTTAATTATAAAAGGAAACTTTAATGAGTTGCTATCGCTTTTAAACTACATAGAACAACAAGGCTTGGGAGAAATTAAAAACATTAATTTTCTTAAAAAGAAAGATTACAGAACTAAAAAAAACTTTCTGCTTTTAAAACTTTACATAAAAAAAATTGCTACAAAAAACTAAAAATCATACTTTTACAAATGAAAACAAAAAACAAATTGCTAATTTAATTGCTATTACATTTTATGAAAAAAACTATGTTAAGCATCGTAATGATGCTCTTTTGTGTATGGGGGTATACACAAGAACTACCTACAATTATTCCTCCTTCACCTGAAGCAACTTCTTTGGCTAAGTTTACTGAAGTGCCTGTTAATCATTATTCAGGTCTGCCAAATATAAATATTCCTATATATACAATTCAAGAAAAAGGGATGACTATCCCTATAAATTTAAGTTATCACGCCAGAGGGGTTCAAGTAGCTGAAATTGCACCAAGAGTAGGACTAGGATGGGGTTTGAATTATGGAGGTTCTATTTCAAGACAAATTAGAGGAAAAGCAGACGAATTTGTAAAAGGTTATTTACGAGAAAATTTTTATGATACTTTTTTTACAGATTCAGCCACTCGTACAATACTTTACAATCAAGATGTAAATAGAACTCCTTATGATTATGTTCCAGATGTTTTTTATTTTAATGCTAATGGAATTAATGGGAAGTTTATTTTTGATCAAAAAACAAAACAACCCTTGTTGCAAGAGTTTAAAGACTTTTCTGTTACATATTCATTGGATAATTCAGATGAAGAAGATAGAATATCAAGTTTTATTGTAACGGATAAGGATGGAAATAAGTTTTATTATGGAGTTTCTGAAGATGGTTTAAGAAAAGCTAGAAATTATGATGAAATAATCCATAGTATGGTAAAATCGGAACCAGGAGCAATTACTTATTTACCTAACGAGTCTGTTTATTCATACAATGCATGGCAACTAATGGATATTGTAACCTCTTTAGGTGCAAAAATTAAATTTTTTTATGAAAAGGAAGAATCAATTTTTTACAGAAGGTCTTATGATAGTTATAAAAAGGAAAATAATGAAGGGCCTAAAATTTTAAAAAGTTTTTTTACTAAAAATAGAAGTAATCAATATTTAATAAAAAAGATAGAGTTTTCATCTGGAAAAATTGAATTTGAAAAAAGTATAAATGAGAGACAAGATGTTGAAGATGCTTTTACATTAGATACGATAAAAATATTAGACAGTAATGATGAAATAATAAAGAAATATCACTTTAATTACATATATACTACAGATAACTCACCTGATAATGTTTTAGAAACGTTATACAATGGAGACCCGAAAGCAAAAAATAGGTTGTTTTTAAGCTCTATTACAGAAAGTGGTTCTGAAGGAAACATTTTACCAGAATACTCTTTTGTGTATTCTAATATTAAACTACCTAATAGACATTCTAATTCACAAGACATTTGGGGGTATTATAATGGGGCTGATAATGGGAGGTTTTTAACTTTTTTTGATTATAGCAGTACTAACCCAATAAACAGGAGGGTTGATACTATAAAGTCTGAAGCTGGGTTGTTAAAAAAAATTAAGTATCCAACAGGTGGATATACTGAATATTTATTTGAACATAATAAAGTTATAGCAGGTAATTTGAAAGATATAGTTCATAATACCATAAACCCATTAACAAAATTAACAAATGGGTTATCTAATTTAGAATCTCAATATTACAATGGTATAGAATATTCTAAATCGATTGTTATTGGAGAAAATATAAAAGGAAAAGTAGATATCAAGACATGGTTTACAGACGAACAAAATTGTAGTTCAACAGGATATTTACCCGATTGTAAATTTGAAGTGTCTATTCATAATAAAGATAAAAGGGAAGCGTATCCTATATACATAGGGAGTGCTATTTTAAATTTATCACCAGGAAATTATTTACTTAAAGTAAAACCAAAAAATCATGTTCACGACCCATATAATATTAATCATGGATTCAATGTTATTATGAGCTGGGAAGAACAAGAAATTTCTGATGATGATTTAATTTATGGAGAAGGTAAACGTATTAAAAGAATTGATTTTAAAGATTCAAATGACATTGTTAAAACCAAAGAGTATGAATACTTAACCCCAGAAGGAAATTGTAGCGGGGTGTTGTTTGGTCTTCCTGGTTTTTATGCTAAAGATGATGTTGGTATTGGATTAGTGATGTATGGTTCAATACCAGGAGGGGAGTTAGCAATTGCATATGGAAATAGCTTAGGCTATTCACATGTAGTAGAGTATATAGGTAATAAAAATAATAATATGGGAAAAGTAGAGTATGAATTTACAACTTTTCAAAATGCAGGAAACTATTATAAATTCCCCTATACAGTACCTGTGGATAATGAATGGATAAGAGGAAAGAATATTTCGTTAAAATATTTAAAAAAAACAGGTAATAATTATCTTTTGATAAAAAAAATAGAGAATGAATATTCATATGGAGGATCACTAACCCCATCATATTTCACTGGAACACCTTTACTACATGATCCACCAGTTAATGAAAGGCTTACAGAAAGAACAAGGTTTTTACTTCCTTTAATTGTGTTTACAGATACATATGCTAATTATAAAGTTTATTTTCAAAGCGGAGGGACATTAGATTTACTTAATACAAAAGAAACAAATTATTTTGATTATGGAAATACATTTACCATCACAGATTATTATTATAATTATGACAAACACTATCAGTTAAAGTCTAGTAAAAAAACAAAAAGTAACGGAGATGTTATTTTAAATAGAATTATATACCCTCAAGATAAATCAAATTTATTATTAACTACAGCAGAAGAAGGACTAAAATCATTCCATCGTTTTTTACCAATAGAAACATACATGTACAAAGATATTGATAAAAACGGAAAAGGTACAAGTTCAGAACTGTTATCTAGTCAATATACAAGTTACGAACTTTTCAATAACTTATATTTACCGAGTAAAATACAAACCTCAAAAGGAACACAAGCATTAGAAGACCGAATCATATATCACAGTTACGATAGCAAAGGTAACCCAACCGAGGTAAGTAAAGCAGATGGAACTCACATTGTATATATATGGGGGTATAACCAAACACAACCTGTAGCCATAATAGAAAATGCTAAACTTTCAGATATTCCAAATACGTATATTAATCCTATAAGGAATGCTTCAAACTTGGATGATGATAGAACTATAGATAGTAGAGATAACAATGGTAGTGTAACTAATTATATAGGGAATGAAGGGCAGTTACGTTTTTATTTAAATAAATTACATCAATTAACAGCATTAGAAAACTCACAAATGACATTTTACACTTATGACCCTTTAATAGGCGTAACGAGTATTACCGATCCACGAGGACAAACAGTCTACTATCAGTACGATGAATTTAACCGATTAGAATTTATAAAAGATGCCGACGGGAATCTTTTAAAAGAACATAAGTACCATTATAAAAACTAATTTGCTATGAAAAAAAACATATTACTGATAATTGTATCTCTTTTTTTTACTGAGATTCTTTTTTCCCAAATAATGCCAGACCCTGATTTCCCTGGAGATGAAATAACCTGGTATCGTGATTTAGATGGAGATGGGTATGGTAATCCAAGGTCTTCTATTCAAAGCTCTACCCAACCCAATGGTTATGTGTTTAATGGAGCAGATTGTGATGATAGTAATCCTAATATAGGTCCAGAAAAGTTCTGGTATAGAGATAGTGATGGAGATGGGTATGGTACATCATCAAATAAAGTACTATCCTGTACAGCTCTATCTGGCTATGTAAGTAACTCTAGTGATTGTGATGATAACAATTCTTCTCTCCCTCGATATTATTATAGAGATGTTGATGGAGATGGTTACGGAACTTTGTCAAACAAAGTATTAGGCTGTTCAGCTCCTTCTGGCTATGTAAGCAATGCTAGTGATTGTAACGATTCAAACGCTAGCCTTCCTAAATATTGGTATCTTGATTCAGATGAAGATGGCTATGGGGCAGGAATTGGAATTTTAGATTGCAATCAACCAACATTAACAAACCCTGATGGTTCATTAGCCTATTCAAATATAAATGGTGATTGTAATGATGATAATTCTAATATTAAACCTGGTGCTCTTGAAATATGTGATGGTATTGATAACGATTGTGATGGACAAATAGACGAAGCACCTAAACCAGGTACTCCAAGTACTCCATCTGTTATGAAATACTGTGGTTATACGGTACTAACTAGAGGAAGTTCTCCCAGTGGAATCACTTATTATTGGCAAAGTAGTAGCTCAGGATCCAGTACGGCTAATTCAAGTGCCAGTATCACCAGAACTAGTGGAACTATTTACTATCTAAGAGCTCGTAACAATATAACAGGATGTTGGAGTAGCACCAGAAGTGTGAGTTATAGTATAAACACTATACCCGATACTCCAAGTACTCCATCCATTAAGAAAAACTGTGGAAATACGGTACTAACGCAAAGTAATTCTCCTAGCGGAGTCACTTATTATTGGCAAAGTAGTAGCTCAGGAACCAGCACATCCAACTCAAGTACTAATATTACCAGAACTAGC
Source organism: Tenacibaculum larymnensis (assembly GCF_028829235.1). Classification (GTDB taxonomy): domain Bacteria; phylum Bacteroidota; class Bacteroidia; order Flavobacteriales; family Flavobacteriaceae; genus Polaribacter; species Polaribacter larymnensis. Next base: position 149,496 of record NZ_JAIWJY010000011.1, read on the forward strand.
GGAACTATTTATTATCTAAGAGCAAGAAATAATACCTCAGGATGTTGGAGTGGCGCCAGAAGTGTAAGTTATAGCATAAATACTATACCCGA
>NZ_JAIWJY010000012.1 GCF_028829235.1 Tenacibaculum larymnensis
GCTCTATGTTTTAGAGATTATTATATCTCGTAGTTTTTAATCCTTTTCCCGTTATTTTTATAATTTTAAAAGAAGTAATTTTGCTTCAAAAGCAAGAATATGAATAAATCAATTTATATCGCTGCAAGTGATGCAAATTCAGGAAAGTCTATGTTGAGCTTGGGGTTGATGCAACTGTTACTTCGAAAAAAACCCAAAGTAGGTTATTTCAGACCTATAATTGACAATCCAATAGGTAATAAGAGAGATAATCATATAAACACAGTTCTTAATTACTTCAATTTAAAAAGCAGTTATGATGATTGTTATGCTTTTACGAGGTCAGAGTTAATTAGAAATTTGAACGAGAATAAAGAGGATGAAATTATTAACAAAATCATTGAAAAGTATAAGAAGTTAGAAGAGGAAAATGATTTTGTAATTATTGAAGGAACTGATTTTTCTGATCATGGAGCTGTGATTGAAATGGATTTAAATGTTCTTATAGCTAAAAATATTGGAACACCTGTAATCATAGTATCAGGAGGTGTGAATAAAACACTTGAAGATTTTACTCAGAGTCTACGATTAACTTACGACTCTTTTGTGAATAAAGATGTACAGGTTATTGCAGTTGTAGCAAATAAAGTGCAAGAAAAGAATATTCCAATTATTGTAAAAGAAGTTGGTGGTAACTTACCAAAGTCAGTTTCTATAAATGCTATTCCAATAGATCAAAAATTAAATAATCCAACAATCAAGGAATTTTTAATGGAGATTGAAGGAAAAGTTTTATTTGGTGAAAAGTTTTTAAATAATACTACAGGTGATATTAAAGTTGGTGCCATGCAATTATCTCATTTTTTACATCATTTAGGAGATGATAGTGTAGTGGTAACACCTGCCGATAGATCAGATATATTGTTAGGTACTTTGCAAGCCAATATCTCTAGTAATTATCCATCTGTAGCTGGGATTATTCTTACAGGAGGAATGGAATTAAATTCTTCTATAATAAAACTAATTGAAGGATTAGAAAAAATAGTGCCAATTCTTTGGGTAAAAGATGGAACATTTAGTGTAGCATCAAGATTGGGAGCTGTACGTTCTCATATTTATGCTGAGAATGTTGATAAGATAAAAATGTCTATCAACATGTTTGAAAAATATGTTGATGTTACAAACTTGAATGAAAAGCTAGTTAGCTATAGAGGATCAGAAGCACTCACACCGAGAATGTTTCAATATAATTTATTAAAAAAAGCAAAAGAGACTCGTAAACATATTGTGTTACCTGAAGGGAATGATGATAGAATATTAATTGCAGCTTCTCAATTACAAAAGACTGATGTTGTTAAGTTAACAATATTGGGGAAAAGAGTAAATGTAGAAGCTTCAGTTAAGCGATTAAATATCCCTTTTGATTTTGAAAAAACAGAAATTATCAATCCTATAGAATCTGAATACTTTGCAGATTTTTCTAATACATTATATGAACTAAGAAAACATAAAGGTTTAAGTCCTGCAATGGCAGAAGATTTAATGGGAGATGTTTCTTATTTTGGAACGATGATGGTGTATAAAGGAATTGCAGATGGTATGGTTTCTGGAGCAGCACATACTACGCAACATACTATAAAACCAGCGTTACAGTTTGTAAAAACCAAACCAGGGTTTTCAGTAGTTTCTTCAATTTTCTTTATGTGTTTGGAAGATAGAGTGTCTGTATTTGGTGATTGTGCCATTAATCCAAACCCGACAGCTGAAGAATTGGCTGAAATCGCAATTTCTTCGGCAGATTCAAGCATTGCTTTTGGCATAGATCCTAAAATAGCTATGTTGTCTTATTCATCAGGTACTTCTGGAAAAGGAGAAGATGTAGAGACCGTTAGAAGAGCCACTGAAATAGTGAAAGAAAAACGTCCAGATTTAAAAGTAGAGGGGCCTATTCAGTATGATGCAGCAGTTGATCCTTCAGTAGGAAAAAAGAAATTACCTAATTCGGAAGTTGCAGGTCAAGCAAATGTGTTAATTTTTCCAGATTTAAATACAGGGAATAATACTTATAAAGCTGTGCAACGTGAAACAGGGGCTTTGGCTATCGGACCAATGTTACAAGGGTTGAATAAACCAGTAAACGATTTAAGTAGAGGTTGTACTGTTGATGATATTTTTAATACTGTAATTTTAACTGCAATTCAAGCGCAAGAATAACTTGCTTATCAATATAAAATAATGAAAGTTTTAGTAATTAACTCAGGAAGTTCCTCTATAAAATATCAATTGTTTGAAATGCCTCAACAAGAAGTACTTTGTTCGGGTATGATAGAAAGAATTGGTTTAGAAATTGGAAAAGTTCACTATAAATCAAACAATGATAAAATTGAAGAAGAAGTAGTAATTAAAGATCATAAATCAGGTTTAGAGAGAGTGGTTGATTTATTATTGGATGAAAAAGTAGGAGTAATCTCTTCTACCAATGAAATTAAAGTTGTAGGACATAGAGTCGTACATGGTGGAAGCACATTTACAAAAACTGCTATAGTTACTGATGAAGTTAAAAAGAAAATAGAGTCATTGTTTTCGTTAGCTCCTCTACATAATCCAGCAAACTTAGAAGGGATAACAGTATCTGAATCCATTTTTAAAAATGCACAACAAGTAGCTGTTTTTGATACAGCATTTCATCAAACCATACCTGTTGAAGCTTACAAATATGCAATTCCTAATAAATTTTTAGATGAACATAGAATTCGTTTATATGGATTTCATGGAACTAGCCATAAATATGTATCGGAAAAAGCGAATGAATATCTTCAAAAAGAAAATTCAAAAATTATTACCATTCATTTAGGAAATGGGTGTAGTATGACTGCAATAAAAAACGGAAAAAGTATTGATCATAGTTTAGGGTTTGGTCCAGTTACAGGTTTAATCATGGGGACACGTTCTGGAGATATTGATCATTCTTTGATTTTCTATTTGATAAACAACTTAGGATATGATGCTGATTATGTAAACAACATGTTACAAAAAGAAAGTGGAATGTTAGGCTTAACAGGTTTTAGTGATTTACGAGATATTGAAGCTGCCGCAGCAAAAGGAGATAAAAACTGCCAGTTAGCGTTGGATATGAACGCTTACAGAATAAAAAAATACATAGGTTCGTACGTTGCGGCGATGAATGGTTTAGATGCGATTGTATTTACGGCTGGAATTGGTGAAAATTCTGACGTAATTAGAAAATTAGTTTGTACAGATATGGAGTATTTGGGAATTGAGTTAGATACAGAAAAGAATGCTATCCGAGCTAAACAGTTCACTGAAATACATAAAGATACTTCAAAAGTAAAAGTGTTGGTAATTCCAACAAATGAAGAGTTAGAAATAGCAAAACAATCATACGAGTTATTATAGTATGAATTATAACTACGCGTATTTAGTCCAGTTTCAGTATTTGGGGTTTCGTTTACACGGTTGGCAAAAACAACCTAATTTAAAAACAGTTCATTTTTTTGTTGATAAAACATTAAAGTTCGTGTGTAAAGGAATTCGATGCAAGTCGATAGGAGTTGGGAGAACAGATGCAAAAGTATCATCTACCGATTATTATTTTCAGTTGTTTATTGACGAAAAATTAGATGAACTTTTTTTTATTGAAGATTTCAATAGGAATTCGCCTTCAGACATTCGAGTGTTAGCTCTAGAGCAACTTCATGATGAAGAGTTTAATATTATTCAACATCCGAAAGTTAAGGAATATCGTTATTACTTTTCTTTTGGAGAGAAAAACCATCCTTATTGTGCTCCTTTTTTAACAGGGTATTTAGATAAATTAGATATAGAGTTAATGAAAGAAGGCGCACAACTTTTTGAAGGTTTTCATAATTTTAAGCATTATTGTACAAAACCTTCACCAGAAACGAAACTAGAACGTACGATTGATGTTTGTAGAATTGAAGAGAATACAGAATTGTTAGCCTCTTTTTTTCCTGAGAAAAGCTATGTTTTAATCATTAGAGGGAGCGGGTTTTTACGTAATCAAATCCGTTTAATTATGGGAGCTTTAGCTGAATTAGGTAAAGGTAACTACGACTTAGAGTTCATCAAGAAAAGTTTGAGTCCTGAAAATAGTGATATAGACTTTATGAAAACTATAGCACCAGCTTCTGGTTTGCATTTACATGGGATTGAATTTAAAAATGAAGAGTAAATTTCACTAAGATTTTTTGGAAGCTATTTTTAATAAGTACGCATCACCTAACTTAGAATCTCTCGTTTTAGGGTTTAGAAATTTTAAGCTAAGTCTAGTTACTCTAAAATGATCAACTCTGTGTTTTTCTTTAATGATAAAACCATCTTCTTCAACTTTTTCAAGAGGAATATTTCGAATAACAATCCAAACGTCTTTATTAATGTTTTTGAGTTCTTCCTTTGTAATATGGGGAGTATTTCTTTCGGTATAAAAATCTAAAGGCCAAGAGTAATCATTTTCATAAAAATATACGTCTTCAATGTTTATGGAATCGTTTTGGTTAACAATGGTAGCTAGTTTTATCCCTCCTTGATATTGTAGCAATTCAGGATAGAAGTAAGTATTAAGTACTACATTGATAAACACCATTAAGAGAACAGAATTAATAACTATTTTTTTACTAAGATTCTCCTTCTGAATTAAAGAAAATAGTAATACTAAAAATAAAATACAACTAATTATAAAAGTTAAGATAGATGGAGTATTAAAAGTAAAGCATAAAATTAAAACAACAGCAATGGTTAATACAATTGTCATAAAGTAAACGAAGCCTACAAATATTTTTAATGTTTTTTGTTGATTGTCTTTTTGTAGGTTATACAAAACCCCTGCTGTAAAAACCGAGAATAAAGCTAATAATGGATTTAAATAATGAGGTAATTTAAATTTCGAAAAACTAATAATAAGTAAAGTAATTAATACTCCTCCTAGGGTTAATAGTTCTATGTCTTGTACAGACTTAAATTTATTTTTAACCAATTTTTTGATCTGATAAAATAAACCGTAGTACATTAAAAAAGCCCAAGGTAAAAAAGTCCAAAGTAGAGAATGGAAAAAGAAAAAGTAATCAGGACTATTCTGTTTAAAACCAGTAGCAGTTATTCTCTCAACATTTTGACTCCATAAAATAAAATTTACACCATCCATTCCAAATTGAACATAGTAGGCATATACTACAGGTGTAATAGAAAGGAAGAAAGCAAACAAACCAATAAGGACCTTGTAGGAAAATATTACATTAAACTTTTTAGTGTAAATTATATGAGAAAATATAGCAAAACAAATAATTCCTACTCCATAAAATCCTTTAGTAGAAAATGATATTCCCATACCAATGGCCCCTAGAATAATTGAAATTAGTTTTTTTGTTGAGACATATTCAAACAATTGCCAAATGGCAAAAATTGTAGCTCCAGTTAATACAGCATCGGTACGAACATCGTGATTAGCTAAAATTATAGACTGGCTAGTTAAAAAGATAAGCGAACCAAAATGAGCTACACTTTTACTATATAGCTTTTTTGTTAATTGATAAACAGAATATGCTCCTAAAATAGTAAATAATAAAGCTGGAAGTCGATAAGCCCATTCATGTAAACCAAAAATTTTAAATGAAATAGCTGATAACCAAAAATGCATATGTGGTTTATCTAAATAAGGGTTAGGGCCTTTTAGTAATTCAAAAAAATTATCACTTAAATACATGCGCATTGACATTGTAGCATGTTGCGCAGAATCATTGGCCATTAAAGGAATAAACAATCCTATAACATAAACCACTGCAACTAAAAAATAGAGATATTTAATGTTTTTTTGTTGGTAAAAAAAGTCCATAAATTATTTATTGTATGAAACAGCTGTTAGCTGTACTTTGTTTATAATGAAAACTAATCCAATTAATGAAATTAAAGCAGTAATAATATTAAATGAAAGTCCAATACTTGTGGCAATTGTATCTTTGGTGTTTAAAAAAGTAGAAGCTTTTAAAAAGATATACTCCCTTGCCCCAAAACCTGCAAAAGAAACTATTGAAAGTACTGAAGAAATTAAAAAAACAAAACAGTAACTAATAATTCCAGTTACTTTTAACTGAAAGGCTTTAATAATACAAACAATAACACCAACTTGTAATAATTGAATTACTATTGAATAACCAAAGCTATAAGTATAATAAGTGTTACTATTTTTAAAAATTCGCGCTAATGCAAATTTTGCTATAAAAAAAGTAACAAAAGAAAGAACAATACTTATCAAAAGTAGTATTGAACTTGAAAAAAATAAATAACCTCCCATTAAAATTAATAGAGAGAAAATAGCCAATAAGCCAATAAGCCTATCTATAAATACACATTTAGTTAGCTGCTTTGGCTTCCATCCAAACTGCTTATTTAATATATATACTTTATAGGCGTCTCCACCTACACCTCCTGGAATAAAGAAGTTGTAAAACATTCCAATAAAATACAATTTTAAATTACTAACTTGACTTAGTGTAAACTGATTTTGATGAAAAATATAATTTAATCGTAAGGATGAAACAAACTGTGAAATAATAAATAAAACAATAGCCAATACTAAATAAAAAGGATTGGAGGTCTCATATAATTTAATGACTTGATTAAAGTCAATTTTAGTAAAAACTAAGTATAAGAGTAAGATACTTACACCTATTTTAGCGAGTGTTTTAACAATTTTATTATTCACTTACATGAATTTTTCTAATAGTATAAGGACGTTTTTTTTGTGATTCGTAATAAGTTCTCATTAATAAATCTGTAATAATCCCCACAGTAAAGAATTGTAAACTAATAATAACTAACATTACACCGACAATCAATAAAGGTCTTCCCCAAATATCTTGTCCTAATAACTTTAAAATTAGTAGATAAAAATTGATAGCTAATCCGAAGAACATAAAAAACAACCCGAAGTTACCAAAAAGATGAACTGGACGCTGCATATACTTTCTTTGGAAGATTATTAAAATAATATCATTAATAACCTTTACAGTTCTACCTAAACCATATTTTGATTGCCCATGTATTCTAGGGTGGTGTTTTACTGGTATTTGCGTAATTCTAGCACCATTTAAATGCGCCAAAAGATTAATAAATCGGTGCATTTCACCATATAAATTTAAATCTTTAGCTATATCTTTTTTAAATACTTTTATAGCACACCCTTGATCTTTTAAATCTAAACGAGTAGCTCTTCTAATTAAAAAATTGGCAATTTTAGAAGGAATAGTACGAATAAAAGAGTCTTTTCTTTTAGCTCTAATTCCAGTAACAACATCCCAATCTTCTGTTTCTGCTTTTTCAATCATGTGTGGGATATCTGACGGGTCATTCTGCATGTCTCCATCAAGCGTAACTATATAATCACCTTTTGCCTGATCAAACCCAGCAGCTAATGCTAAACTCTGACCATAATTTTTACGTAGCTCAACCAAAATAACTCTAGGGTTATTCATGTTAACAACATTTTTCTTTGTGTTATCGGTTGAAAAATCATCAACATAAATGATTTCGTAATCAAATCCTTCTAAACTATCATCAATTTGTTGAGTTAACGGAACTACATTGTCTTCTTCATTATAAACAGGAACAATTACAGATATAAATCCGTAGGATTTTTTATTTGACATAAGTGATTATTTATTGGGCAAAGTTACTATAAAGAATTTAAAAAAGTAAAAGCTCATTTTTAAAATGAGCTTTTACTTATATATAGATATGAAAGAGAAATAATTAATCTCTTAATACACTTCTTGAAATTACAATTTTTTGAATTTCAGAAGTTCCTTCGTAAATTTGAGTAATTTTAGCATCACGCATTAAACGCTCAACGTGGTATTCTTTAACGAATCCATTACCTCCGTGAATTTGAACAGCTTCAACAGTTTGTTCCATAGCTACTTTAGAAGCATATAATTTAGCCATAGCACCTTCGCGATCGTAGTTTTCACCAGCATCTTTCTTGCAAGCAGCAGCCATTACTAAGTGACGAGCAGCAGCAATTTCAGTATACATATCAGCTAATTTGAATGCGATAGCTTGGTGGTTGCAGATTTCAGTACCGAAAGCTTTACGCTCTTTAGAGTATTTTAACGCTAACTCATATGCTCCAGCAGCAATACCTAATGCTTGAGCAGCAATACCGATACGTCCACCAGATAAAGTTTTCATTGCAAACTTAAACCCGAATCCATCTTCACCAATGCGGTTTTCTTTAGGAACTTTTACATCGTTAAACTGTAACGTGTGAGTATCAGAACCACGGATTCCTAGTTTATCTTCTTTAGGACCAACGTGGAAACCTTCCATTCCCTTTTCAACAATAAAAGCATTGATTCCTCTATGACCTTTAGCTCTATCAGTTTGTGCAATAACTAAATAGGTATCAGCACGTCCACCGTTGGTAATCCAGTTTTTAGTACCATTTAATAAATAGTAATCTCCTTTGTCTTCAGCAGTAGTTGCTTGTGAAGTAGCATCAGAACCAGCTTCTGGCTCACTTAAACAAAAAGCTCCTATTTGCTCACCAGTAGCTAATTTCGTTAAGTATTTTTGTTTTTGTTCTTCAGTACCATAAGCTTCTAAGCCATAACAGACTAATGAATTGTTTACAGAAACCATTACTGAAGCAGAAGCATCAATTTTTGATAATTCTTCCATAATTAATACGTAAGAAACAGCATCCATTCCGCTTCCTCCATATTTAGGATCTACCATTACTCCCATAAATCCTAACTCACCCATTTTGCGAACTAGTTCATTAGGAAACTCTTGTTTTTCATCTCTTTCTATAACTCCTGGCAATAATTCGGTTTGAGCAAAATCACGTGCAGCATCACGAATCATTAAATGCTCTTCTGTAAGGTTAAAATCCATTATCTATTTTATATTTTGTTAAATTCGTAAAAAATGTGCTCAAAGATACTTTTTTAATAGCAATTTTTCAATAGACTTGCTATTTTTACTTTATGCAAGACAACTATATTTATTGTATTGGATTAATGTCAGGAACTTCTTTAGATGGAATAGATTTGGCATATATAAAAATACACGAAAAGTTATACGAAGATTTTAGAATTATACAGGCAAAGACAGTATCATATTCTAATGAATGGAAGAATATACTGCAAGAAGCTATTAACTATGGCGAGAAAGATTTACAAATTTTAGATGTTAATTATGGTGAATTTCTGGGGAGTATATTGAATAACTTTATAAGAGAACATCGTATTTCTAAATTAGACTTTATAGCGTCTCACGGACATACAATTTTGCATCAACCAGAAAACGGAATTACCTTACAAATAGGAAATGGGCAAGTCATAGCAAATATTACTCAGCAAAAAGTAGTATGTGATTTTAGAACTCAAGATGTAGCGTTAGGAGGACAAGGAGCTCCTTTAGTACCTATTGGAGATAGGCTATTATTTACTGATTATGATTACTGTTTAAACTTAGGAGGGTTTGCTAACATTTCTTATGAAGGAAATAAGCAAAGGATAGCTTTTGATATTTGTCCTGTGAATATTGTACTAAACCATTATACACGTAAAATAGGTTTAGAATATGATAATGAAGGGGAAATAGCTTCAGAAGGAAAAATTAATATTGAATTATTGAGGCGATTGAATGAGCTTCCTTTTTATCAAGACATTCCTCCAAAATCGTTGGGGCTGGAATGGGTACAGTCAACTATTTTTCCTTTAATAGATAAAGAGGAGTCAGATATACCGACTATTCTAAGAACTTTTGTAGAGCATGTAGCGATGCAAATAGGTAATGTTGTTAAAAATGATGCTACTATTTTAGTAACAGGAGGAGGAGCATTCAATACGTTTTTAATGAAGAGAATAGAATTTTTTGCACAGACAAAAATTAAGCAAGTAACTACTGAACTTATCGATTATAAAGAAGCCTTGATTTTTGCGTTGTTAGGAGTGTTAAAGCTTCAAAATAAAGTAAACTGTTTACAGTCAGTTACAGGGGCCAAGAAAGATCATTCTTCAGGTAATATTTTTTATCCGCAGAAATAATTTAAAGTATTTGAGTAATGTTGTTTTTTATGATAAATTTGTTCGGTAACAACCACACATTAAAACCTATATTATAATGAATCAACTTTAGCTTCCCCACAGGGGAATAATTACAACGAATTTTTTGAATATGAAAAAGAAACAGGTAAAGTTGAAAATCATCTATTATAACATTAAACAATGAAAGAATTATTAAAGCAATACGAAGAAAAACAACCAGAAATAGTATTTAATTGGAAAGACCCTGAAACAGAAGCTGAGGGTTGGACTGTAATAAACTCATTAAGAGGAGGTGCTGCTGGAGGTGGTACACGTATGCGTAAAGGGTTAGATAAATATGAAGTAATGTCACTTGCTAAAACAATGGAAGTGAAGTTTACTGTATCGGGACCTGCAATTGGAGGAGCAAAATCAGGAATTAATTTTGATCCTCAAGACCCTCGTAAAAAAGGAGTTTTAGAGCGTTGGTATAAAGCAGTTGCTCCATTATTGAAAAACTATTATGGAACAGGAGGAGACTTAAACGTTGATGAAATCCACGAAGTAATTCCTATCACAGAAGATAGTGGAGTTTGGCATCCACAAGAAGGTGTTTTTAATGGACACTTTAAGCCTACTGAAGCTGATAAAATTAATCGTATTGGTCAGTTACGTCATGGAGTTATCAAGGTGTTAGAAGATGAAAACCTATCGCCAGATATTTCCAGAAAATATACAGTAGCTGATATGATTACAGGGTATGGTGTTGCTGAAGCAGTTCGTCATTACTATGATATTTATGGAGGAACAGTAGAAGGAAAGCGAGCAGTAGTACAAGGTTTTGGTAATGTAGGTTCAGCAGCAGCTTATTATTTAGCGCAAATGGGGGCTAAAGTTGTGGGTATAATTGATCGTGTTGGGGGAGTCATTAAAGAAGAAGGATTCTCTTTTGAAGAAATTCAAGAAATGTTCTTAAACAAAGACGGTAATACTTTAGTTTCTGAAAACATGATTCCTTTTGAAGAAATTAACGAACGTATTTGGGACTTGCCATGTGAAATTTTTGCACCATGTGCAGCTTCAAGGCTAGTTACTCAAGACCAAATTAATAGCATGATTAACTCAGGGTTAGAAGTTATCTCATGTGGAGCAAATGTTCCGTTTGCAGATAAAGAAATTTTCTTTGGTTCTATTATGGAGGACACGGATAAGAAAGTAAGTTTAATTCCAGACTTTATTTCAAACTGTGGTATGGCAAGGGTATTTGCTTACTTTATGGAGCGTAGAGTAGAAATGACAGATCAAGCTATTTTTGAAGATACTTCAAATACTATTAAAAAAGCTTTACAAAGAACACATGCTAAAAGTGCGGCAAAAACTCAAATAAGTGAAACAGCTTTTGAAATTGCATTAAAAGAACTAGTATAAACCTATTAGTTTTTATGATTACAAAAGTGTTGTTTTTGATTAATCAAGTATAATAAAAGTAAAAGTCTTCCTTCATTGTTAAAAGTAAGGAAGACTTTTTATATCAAACAATTTTAAATAAATGAAATCGTTAGTTAAATAGCGAAAACATAATATAAATCCTAATTTAGTATTCATGCTATTATTTCAAGAAACTCAGGAGTTAGTAGAGGAAGTACCTCAAGAAAAAACTTTATCAATCTATAATTTAATTATGGATGGAGGTGTAGGCGGTCAAATCATTATTGCTTTGTTATTCGTTTTATTAGCCGTAGCTCTTTATATTTATTTTGAACGTTTTTTTGCTATTAAAGAAGCATCAAAAGTTGATGTTAATTTCATGGATCAAATTAGAGACCATGTAACTAATGGAAGAATAGATAGTGCTCAATCACTTTGTGATAATACAGTAACACCAACGGCTAGACTAATAGGAAAAGGAATATCTAGAATAGGAAAACCTTTAGAAGATATTAATACAGCAATAGAAAATGCAGGGAAACTTGAAGTGTATAAGTTAGAAAGAAATGTTTCAGTTTTAGCAACAATTGCAGGTGCCGCTCCAATGATAGGTTTTTTAGGAACTGTAATTGGAATGATTGTTGCGATTCATGAAATAGCAAATTCAGGAGGACAAATTGATATTAAGATGTTATCAGACGGTTTGTATACAGCTATGACAACTACTGTAGCAGGATTAATAGTTGGAATTATAGCATACATTGCTTACAACCATTTAGTAGTTCGTACAGATAAGGTAGTTTATCAAATGGAAGCAAAGTCTGTTGAGTTTTTAGACTTATTAAACGAGCCAGTATAATGAATTTACGAGGAAGAAATAAAGTCAATCCAAATTTCAATATGTCATCAATGACTGATATTGTTTTTTTGTTATTGATATTTTTTATGTTAACATCTACACTTGTAACAGTGAGTGCAATTGATGTTTTGTTGCCAAAAGCTGGAGGTAAAACAGAAAACAATACATCAGTAGCAGTAACCATAACAAATGATGCGTCATTTTATATAGATAAAACAAAAGTAAGCAACGTAAATTTAGAAAGGGAGCTGTTAACTAAAGTAGGTGTTGATAAAAAGAAAACAGTAGTTATTCGTGGTGATCAAAATGTGCAGTATAAAAATGTAATGCAGGTAATTGATATTGCTAATAGAAACAAGTTAAAAATGATTTTGGCTGTTAAAGGTAAATAAATGACAGTTTTAGATACACAACATAAACGTAAATCAGCTGTGATAACAGCAATTATTCTGATATTATTAATAATCGGGATATTCAATTACGGAATGAAATATCTCGATCCGCCTATTGAATATGGTTTAGCGATTAATTTTGGTACTTCTGAAGTAGGAAGTGGTGAGCCTGTTGAAAAAACAAAATCGCAAGCTACTCCAAAGCAAGAAGAAATTGTTGAAGAGTTGGTAGAAGAAGCTCCAGAGGAAACCATCAAAGAAGAAATTATTACAGATGACACAGCGGAAGAGGTTCCAGTGATTGAAAAAAAAGTAGAAAAGAAAGAAGCTGTAAAAGAGACTCCAAAAGAAGTAAAGCCTAAAGAGAAGCCAAAACCATCAAAAGAAACAACTGATGCTTTAAATAGTTTGTTAAATGGAACATCAAAAGATGGAGCAAACTCTGGTGAAGGAGATGATAAACAATCGGGAGTTAAAGGAAATGAAAATGGAGATCCAAATTCAGATAAATATTATGGGAATTCAGGAAGTGGTTCAGGAGGTAATTATAACCTTGCAGGAAGAAAAGCTTTGTCAAAACCTATTCAAAAACCTGACTGTCAAGAAGAAGGTACAGTAGTGGTAAGTATTGAAGTAAATCAAAGTGGACAAGTAACTAAAGCAACTCCAGGAGCTCGAGGAACTACAAATTCAGCATCATGTTTATACGATGCGGCAAAAAAGGCAGCATTGAAAACAAAATGGAATGCTGATGGAAATGCGCCATCAAAACAAAGAGGAACAATTATCTACAAGTTTTCTCTTTCAAAGTAAATACATCTATTTTTTACACTAAGACATAAAAATGACTTATCAACAAGTATTAGATTGGATGTTTGCCCAGTTACCAATGTATCAACGTCAGGGGCAAACAGCATTAAAAAAAGATTTAACCAATATCGTTGCACTATGTGAAAAGCTTGATAATCCACAAAAAAAAATTAAGACGATTCATGTTGGAGGAACTAATGGGAAAGGGTCTACGAGTCACATGATAGCTTCTATATTGCAAGAAGCGGGGTGTAAAGTAGGTTTGTATACGTCACCACATTTAAAAAACTTTACAGAGCGTATTCGAATTAATGGAGAAGAAATTTCAAGAGAAGCTGTAATTGAGTTTATAGAAAAAAATAAAAACTTTCTAGAAAAACAAGGATTGTCTTTTTTTGAAATGACTGTTGGTATGGCATTTGAAGAGTTTGCGAATCAAAAAGTAGATATCGCAGTTATAGAAGTTGGTTTAGGAGGAAGATTAGATTCGACAAATATTATTATACCAGAAGTTTCGGTAATAACCAATATAGGATTAGATCATACACAGTTTTTAGGAGAGACTTTACCAGAAATAGCTTTTGAAAAAGCAGGGATTATTAAAAAAGGTGTTCCTGTGGTTATTGGTGAACGTCAAAAAGAAATAGAAAACGTTTTTATTGCTAAAGCGGAAAAATGTAGCTCTTCAATTATTTTCGCTTCGGATGAAGAGCAATATTATACAACTGATTTATTGGGTGATTATCAAAAAAATAATGTAAAAACAGCAGTAAAAGCCATTCAGCAACTAAAAGGGGTTGCTATCTCTGAAGAAAATATAAAAAACGGATTATCGAAGGTGGTAAAAAACACCAATTTAAAAGGGCGTTGGCAGGTGTTACAAGAACATCCGAAAATAATTTTTGATACCGCACATAATAAAGAAGGATTGTTTTATACATTACAACAGTTAAAAAAGGAAAAATATAAGCAGTTGCATATTGTTTTAGGAGTTGTTTCAGATAAGAATTTGAGTGAAATTTTACCAATGTTTCCTCAAAAAGCAAAATATTATTTCTGTAAACCAAATATTCCTCGCGGATTATCTGCAAGCGAATTACTAGAGGAAGCAAGTGTGTTTAGTTTAAAAGGAGAGATGTTTAGTTCTGTAAATCAGGCTTTTGAAAAATCAAAGGTAAATGCTTCAAAAGAAGATGTGATTTATGTAGGTGGAAGTACATTTGTGGTTGCAGAAATTTTATAGAAAAAAATAAAAAAAAGTTATTGTTAATTTATAAAACTGTTATATATTTGCACCCGCAATTAACAAGTAAGGGCGCGTAGCTCAGTTGGTTCAGAGCACTTGGTTTACACCCAAGGGGTCAGGGGTTCGAATCCCTTCGCGCCCACAACTCTTACAAAGGTTTAATTGCAAAAGGGCGCGTAGCTCAGTTGGTTCAGAGCACTTGGTTTACACCCAAGGGGTCAGGGGTTCGAATCCCTTCGCGCCCACTGTTAAGTCTCATCTTTTTAGATGAGACTTTTTTGTTTTATAAGCTTTTGTTCGTACTATTTTTTGTAGTTTTGTGAACTTGAAAAATCTTTAAAGGACTACGTATTGGATAAGAAAATAGCAATAATAGGGTTAGGGTATGTAGGGTTGCCATTAGCGAGGTTGTTTGCTACAAAATATTCTGTAGTTGGATTTGATATAAACAAAAAAAGAGTACAAGAGCTAAATAAAAGCATAGATGTTACTAAGGAGGTAGATTCCGAAGTATTGTTGTCTGTCATACGAAGCAAAGAGACTAAAAAAAATGGGCTGTTTTGTACATCTGAAGTTGATGATATTAAAGATTGTACTGTTTTCATAGTAACAGTCCCTACACCTGTAGATAAAAATAATAGAGCAGTACTGACACCTTTAATACATGCAAGTGAAACTGTAGGGAGAGCTTTGAAGAAGAATGATGTTGTTATTTATGAATCAACAGTATATCCTGGGGTTACAGAAGAAGTTTGTGTACCTGTTTTAGAAAAAACATCTAGACTAAAATTTAATAAAGACTTTTTTGCAGGCTATTCTCCAGAGCGAATAAATCCAGGAGATAAAAAGAATACTATAGAGAATATTTTAAAGGTAACGTCAGGTTCAACTCCTGAAGTAGCTAATTTTGTTGATGAATTATATAGTTCAGTTGTTACAGCAGGGACTCATTTGGTTTCTAGTATAAAAGTAGCAGAAGCTTCAAAAGTAATTGAAAATTCGCAACGAGATATTAATATAGCTTTTGTGAATGAATTAGCGAAGATTTTTGGGTTTATGAATATTAATACTCAAGAAGTATTAGAGGCGGCAGGAACCAAATGGAACTTTTTGCCATTTAAACCAGGACTAGTAGGAGGGCATTGTATAGGAGTAGATCCATATTATTTGGTACAGAGAGCGGAAGAATTAGGGTATCATCCAGGGATTATTTTTGCAGGTAGAAGAATGAATGATGGAATGGGAGAGTATGTGGCTTCTCAAGTAATCAAGTTAATGATAAGTCGTGATGTCAAAATAAAAAATGCCGATGTCTTAGTTTTAGGTATTACGTTTAAAGAGAACTGCCCAGATGTTCGCAATACCAAAGTGGTGGATGTTGTTCGTTCATTAAAAGAGTATGGAGCAAATGTGATAATTTATGATCCATGGGCAAATGTTGATGAGGTTGAAAAAGAATATGGATTGCAATCAACAAAGGAATTACCAGCAGAAAAGTATGATGCTATTGTGTTAACAGTAGCACATAATGAATATAAAGAGTTAGATATTATTTCTTTAAAAAAGGAAGAGTCTGTGGTGTATGATGTGAAAGGAGTATTGTCAAAAAAAATAGTAGATAAAAGTTTATAGTGAAAAATTTTGCACTCATAGGGGCAGCGGGTTATATAGCTCCCCGTCATTTAAAAGCGATTAAGGATACAAATAATGTTCTAATAGCTGCTTTGGATAAAAATGATAGCGTTGGTATTATGGATAGTTACTTTCCTAAAGCTGATTTTTTTGTGGAATTTGAACGTTTCGATCGTCATATAGAGAAACTAAAAAGACAACAAAATATTCAACTAGATTATGTGAGTATATGTACTCCGAATTACCTACACGATTCTCATATTCGAATGGCACTCCGTAGAGGAGCTGATGCGATCTGTGAAAAACCGTTGGTTTTAAACCCTTGGAATGTAGACGCTTTAGAAGCGATAGAGAAAGAATCAGGGAATCAAATTCATACAATACTTCAGTTGCGATTACACCCAAGTATTATTGCGCTTAAAAACAAAATAGATAAAGAAAATAAGAAGGAGAAATATGAGGTGGATTTAACCTATATTACTTCACGAGGAAATTGGTATGATATTTCTTGGAAAGGTAATGAGAGTAAGTCAGGAGGAATCGCAACCAACATTGGGGTTCATTTTTTTGATATGCTTTCTTGGATTTTTGGAAGTGTTCAAGAGAATAAAGTACATCTCAGAGAAAAACATAAAGCGTCAGGTTATTTAGAGTTTGAAAATGCACGTGTACGTTGGTTTTTGTCAATTGATGAAGCTACCTTACCAAAACAAATTCAAGAAAAAGGGCAACGAACTTATCGTTCTATTACAGTAAACGGAGAAGAAATTGAATTTAGTTCAGGTTTTACAGATCTTCATACTATAAGTTATCAAGAGATATTAAAAGGTAATGGTTTTGGTTTGCAAGAAGCAAGACAATCAATAGAAATAGTCCATGACATTCGTAATTCTGAGTTAATAAATACGGGAGAGAAGCATTATCTTTTGTAATATATATATTTGCATAAAAATAAAACAGTAAAAAGAAATGAAGGTAACTGTTATTGGAACAGGATATGTAGGGTTAGTGTCGGGAACTTGTTTTTCAGAAATGGGGAATAAGGTGACTTGTGTTGATATTAATCAAGAAAAAATAAATAAACTTCATCAAGGAATTATTCCTATCTACGAACCAGGTTTAGAAAAAATGGTGTTAAAAAATGTAGAAAAGCAGAATCTATTCTTTACTACTAAATTAGAAGAAGCAATCGAAGAATCTGAAATTGTTTTTATAGCAGTTGGAACTCCAATGGGTGAAGATGGATCAGCTGATTTACAATATGTGTTAGCAGTAGCTAAAGAGATTGGTCAGAAGATGAATGACAGATTGATTGTTGTTGATAAATCTACTGTACCAATAGGAACAGCGGATAAAGTAAAAGCGACAATACAAGGAGAATTAGATAAAAGAAACGCAACGATTAAATTTGATGTAGTGTCGAATCCTGAATTTTTAAAAGAAGGAGATGCAATCAATGATTTTATGAAACCTGATAGAGTGGTAATAGGAGCAGAATCTGATTACGCTTTTGACAAAATGCGTGAATTGTATACGCCTTTTACGATGTCGCATGAACGTTTTATTGCTATGGATGTTCGCTCAGCGGAAATGACTAAGTATGCAGCAAATGCAATGCTAGCAACAAAAATATCATTCATGAATGAAATGGCAAATATTTGTGAGCGAGTAGGAGCTGATGTAAATAATGTTAGAGCAGGAATTGGCTCAGATTCAAGAATTGGTTATAGTTTTATTTACCCTGGAGCAGGATATGGAGGGTCTTGTTTCCCTAAGGATGTAAAAGCACTGAAGAAAATAGCGGAAGAAAACGGGTATGATGCACAGTTAATTAAGTCGGTAGAAGACGTGAACAACCGTCAGAAGTTTGTGATAGCTGATAAAGTCATCAATAAATTTGGCGAAGATTTATCAGGGAAAACATTTGGTCTTTGGGGGTTAGCGTTCAAGCCAGGAACGGATGATATGCGTGAAGCACCAGCAATTTATGTAGTAAAAGAACTAGTAAAAAGAGGGGCTAAAGTACAAGCATATGATCCTAAGGCTATGGAAGAGGCACAGCACTTTTATTTAAAAGATGTAGAGAATATTGATTATAAAAATGCAAAATACGAGGTGCTAGATAATGCGGATGCGTTGATCTTACTGACGGAATGGAAAGAGTTCCGTTCTCCAGATTTCTCTGAGATTGAAAAACAACTGAAAACACCAGTTATTTTTGATGGAAGAAATCAATATACTACCTATGGATTGGAAGAAAAAGGATTTGAATATTATCAAATAGGAAAAAACTAATGAAAATTTTAGTTACAGGAGCAGCAGGCTTTATTGGATTTCATTTAAGTCAAAAACTATTAGAATTAGGACACGTAGTTGTAGGAATAGATAATATCAACGATTATTATGATGTCAATTTAAAATATGCTCGATTAAAAGAGTTAGGAGTTGAAAGAAAAAGCGTTGAGGTATACTACAAAGAAATAATTAGTAGTACTAATGAAAAATTCAAGTTTATCAGACTAAACTTAGAAGATAAAAAAGAATTGTTTCAGTTATTTACTATTGAGAGCTTTGATGTTGTATGTAATCTAGCAGCACAAGCTGGGGTTCGTTATAGTATTGAAAACCCTGATGCATATATTCAAAGTAACATTGTTGGTTTCCTGAATATTTTAGAATGTTGTAGACATCATGAGATTAAACATTTAGTATATGCAAGTAGTTCAAGCGTTTATGGAATAAATAAAAATGTGCCTTTTTCAGAAGAAGATATAGTTGATAACCCTGTAAGTTTGTATGCTGCAACAAAAAAGAGTAACGAATTGATGGCACATACTTACAGTCATTTATATAAAATACCAACAACAGGATTACGTTTTTTTACAGTATACGGACCATGGGGAAGACCAGATATGGCACCGATACTATTTGCCGATGCCATTTCAAATGATCGTCCAATCAAAGTGTTTAATAATGGAGATATGGAGCGCGATTTTACTTATATAGATGATATTGTAGAAGGAGTAAAAAGAGTAATTGAGAAGCCTGTTGAAGAAAGAGACTTGTATAAAATCTACAACATAGGGAATAATGATTCTATAAAGTTGCTAGATTTTATTACTCAGATTGAAATGAGTATAGAAAAAGAAGCTACCAAAGAAATGTTACCCATGCAGATGGGAGATGTGAAAAAAACTTGGGCAAATGTTGAGGGATTAATTAAAGATTATAATTATAGTCCTAATACAAGTTTAAGTACAGGAATAAAAGAGTTTATTAATTGGTTTAAAGATTTTTACATTGAAAGTTAAAATGTTATTTAAAAGAGTTTTACTGCAAATATTTCTAGCTACTTTTTTGGTGTTAGCTAGTACTGAGGGACAAGCCCAAAATATTCAGAATCAAATGAGTCAAATTGAAGTTGATGATTTATCTGATGAGCAAGTAGCTAAATATTGGGAAAAAATAAAACAAGAAGGATACACTTTAGATCAAGCTTTAGCAATAGCAAAAACTAGAGGAATGTCCGAATTACAAGCTCAAAAGCTTAGAGAAAGAATAGAGACGCTTAAAAATAAACCATTAAATAAAGAGGAGGAAAGTCAAGATGATAGTTTAGAAGAAGGTGATAGTACCCAACTTCTTTTTGGATTAACAGGAGAAGAAAAAAAAGAAGAAAAAGAGGAAGAACTCTTTGGGTATGGTTTTTTTAATAATCCAAATATTTCGTTTACACCAAATTTAAATATAGCTACCCCAGAAAACTACATAATAGGTACGGGAGATGTTATTTCAATTGATCTTTGGGGAGCCGCAGAGGTAAATTATGAGAAAAAAGTAAACAAACAGGGAGCAATAAATGTGGAAGGTGTTGGTTATATTCAATTAATTGGATTACCAGTTAGTGCTGCAAAATCTAAAATTAAAAATTATTTAAAAAGAATCTATGCGGGAATAGGAGCTTCTTCAAATAGTTATAATAAGGTTAATATTGCTGTTTCTATAAAAGAAGTAAGAAATGTACAAGTAAATATTGTAGGAGAAGTAAAGGTTCCTGGATCATATTCAGTTAGTGCTTTATCCACAGTATTAAATGCCTTGTATGCAGCAGGAGGACCAACAAAGAATGGTACTTTTAGAAGAATTCAACTTTTTAGAAGAGGGGTGAAGGAAGCTGATTTTGATTTTTATCAGTTTCTAGTTAATGGTTCAGAAGAAGGAAATATAACGGTTCAAGATCAAGATGTCATAATAGTAAGACCATATGAAAGTAAAATTACTATTGAAGGAGCTATTAAAAGACCGGGTATTTTTGAGATGAAAACAGAAGAAAGTGTAAAAGATTTATTAAATTATTGTAGTGGCTTCACCTCAAATGCGTATAGACAAAAAATTGTCATAGAGAGAATTAAAGGGGTTCAAAAAGAGATTGTGGAGGTTTCACAAGATAATTTTGATTCAGTGAAAATAAAAGATGGAGATTATATCAAAGTAAACGAAATAGTAGATGAGTTCTTGAATAGAGTAAGTGTTGGAGGGGCTGTTTTTCAACCCGGTAACTACGAATATAAAGAAGGAATGACGGCTTCTAATTTGTTGTTAAAAGCTGAAGGGGTGACTAAAGAAGCTTTTTTAGATAGAGGGATTATTGTAAGAACACACGATAAAAGTGATAAGGAAACATTATCTTTCTCTCCGAGAAAAGCAATGGAAAATAGAGAGCATATACTATTAAAAGAAAGTGATAGTATTTATATTTTTACAAAAGAAGAATTAAAAGAGAAAGAGTTTATTACTATTAATGGAGCAGTGAATAAAGAAGGAGAGTTTGATTTCATGAAAGGAATGCGTGTTGAGGATTTAATAGTGTTGGCAGGAGGATTGAAAGATGGAGCGGATGCAAGTATGATTGATGTATCTAGAAGATTGAAAGATGGAAGTTTTGAAACTGTTAGTGAAAACTTTGATTTAAGAGCAAGTAAGAATCTAGGTACTGATCATTTAAATGATTTTGTGTTAAAACCATTTGATATTGTTTCTGTAAGATATTTAAAAGGGTATACTGAACAAAAAAGAGTAACTATTACAGGAGAAGTTAATTTTGAAGGAGAGTATTCAATCGGTCAAAAAAATCAAAGAATTTCTGATTTAATTGAACAAGCTGGAGGTTTAACAAAATATGCTTATGAAGAAGGTGCCTTTTTAACCAGAAAGAATAACGAAGAGGAAGATGAAAAGCAATCAGATTTTATAGCTGACTTTGCCCAAAGAGATTCTTTATCGGGCAATGTTGAAGAACGTATAAAAAAGAAGAAAGATTTTAAGATTGGAATAGAATTACAAAAAATATTAGCTTCGGGAGGAAAAAAATCAAAGTATGATATAATTTTAGAAGAAGGAGATGAGTTATTTATCCCCTCTGAAAGACAAACGGTAAAGGTTGAAGGAGAGGTTTTGTCACCATCATTGGTTAGATATGAAAAAGGTAAGTCATTCAAACATTATATAGAAAATTCCGGAGGCTTTTCTGATAATGCAAAAAAGAGTAGAGCATATGTAGTGTATGCAAATGGAGATATAAAAACAACCAAAAGGTTTTTGTTTTTTAAATCATACCCAGATATAAAACCAGGCTCAGTTATTTTAGTGCCCAAAAAACCAGAGGTAACAAATAAAGTTACAACTCAACAAGTGATAGCTATAACTACTGGTTTGGCTACCTTAGGAGTATTGGTGAAATCATTGACAGATAAATAACTTTATAAAAGATATGGAAAATAAAGTTAAAAAAGATTCTCAAGAGGATATAGATTTATTAGAGTTATTTAATACCATATGGGAGGCTCGAAAAACAGTTGTCAAATTCCTTGTCGTTTTTGGATTATTAGGGGTGTTCATAGCAGTTTTTTCGGCTAAAGAATATACGGCATCTACAATAGTAGTACCGCAAATAGGAGGCTCAAAAGTCGGGGGAAATTTAGGAGGTTTAGCAGCAATGGCAGGAATCAATTTAGGTGGAGGAGCTACAGAAGGTATCCCTCCTACTTTATATCCCAAGATCGCAGAAAGTGTCCCTTTTCAGAGAGAACTTTCACAAGCATTCTTAAAATTTTCAAATATCGAAAAGGAGGTAACTTATCAAGAGTACTATGATAAATACACAAAATTTAATTTACTTGCCGCTATTAAAGAATATACCATAGGTTTACCAGGGAAGATTATCAAGCTTTTAAAAAGTGATAAAGGAGCTGTTGTTACAGAGGTAAGTAACGATTCAATCTACCGAATTACTAAAAATGAACATAAGTTATTTAAGAAAATTCAAGAACAATTAATAATTGAAAACAATATGAAAGATGGTTTTGTTAAAATATCGTTTTCAATGCCAGAACCTTTAGCTGCTGCTCAAATGACAAAAAAAGCGCAAACGATCTTGCAAAAAGCCATCACAAACTTTAAAATAGAAAAAGCCCAACAAGAATTGAATTTTATGCAGCAGCGTTATAATGAAGTCAAATTAGATTTTGAAAAAAAACAAGCTAGATTGGCTAGTTATAGAGATAGAAATCAGGGGTTAATTACCTCACGTTCTCAAACGTATCTAAAAGGAATAGAATCGGAGTATAATTTAGCGTTCAGTTTGTACTCTGAACTAGCAAAGCAATTAGAGACTCAAAAAATTAAAGTTAAGGAGAATACACCAGTGTTTACTGTTATAGAGCCTGTGAGTGTGCCAGTAGGTAAATCGAAACCCAAAAGAGGAATGATTATTGTAGTTTGGGTGTTTTTTGGGGCTGTTTTAAGCTTGTTTTTTATTTTAGGTAAAAAATGGATTAGTAATTTGAATACTGGCGGAAAATAAGCGTAAGATTTGAAAAAGATAGTATATAACTTATCAAATAATTAAAATGAATAAAAAAATATGTGTGGTTGGGCTTGGTTATGTAGGATTACCTTTAGCACACGCATTTGCAGCAAAGAAATTTAAAGTTGTAGGTTTCGATATTAATGAAAGAAGAATAAATGAATTAAAGTTAGATTATGATAGAACTT
This sequence comes from Tenacibaculum larymnensis, assembly GCF_028829235.1. Classification (GTDB taxonomy): domain Bacteria; phylum Bacteroidota; class Bacteroidia; order Flavobacteriales; family Flavobacteriaceae; genus Polaribacter; species Polaribacter larymnensis. The sequence continues at coordinate 23,464 of NZ_JAIWJY010000012.1, forward strand.
TGGAGGTGGAAAAAAATCAGTTAGATGATATTAAAGAATGTATAAAATATACATCAAACATAAAGGAAACCATAGATTGTTCAATTTTTATAGTAACAGTTCCTACGCCGATTGATAGTAACAATCGTCCTGACTTAACACCTCTAATAAACTCTTCTGGACTAGTAGCAAGTGTTTTAAAGAAAGGAGATATTGTGATTTATGAATCAACTGTTTATCCTGGAGTAACTGAAGAAGTATGTGTACCAGAACTTGAAAAGTATTCAAAGTTAAAGTTTAATGAAGATTTTTTCTGTGGTTATAGCCCTGAAAGGATAAACCCAGGAGATAAAGAGCATACAGTAACAAAAATACTTAAAGTAACTTCGGGGTCAACGCCAGAAGTGGCTACTGAAGTTGATGAACTATACAAGTCAATAATTGTAGCAGGTACACACAAAGCGTCAAGTATTAAAGTAGCAGAGGCAAGTAAAGTTATCGAAAATACCCAAAGAGATGTTAATATAGCTTTAATTAATGAACTTGCATTGATTTTTGATGCAATGAAAATTGATACAAATGAAGTTTTAGAAGCTGCAGCAACAAAATGGAACTTTATAAAACTATCACCAGGCCTTGTGGGGGGACATTGCATAGGTGTAGATCCTTATTATTTAACATTTAAAGCAGAAGAATTAGGATACAAACCAAACCTTATTTTAGATGCTCGACAAATTAATAATGGAATGGGAAAATACATTGCTGAGAATACGGTAAAAGTAATGATAGCCAATGATAAGAAGATTAATAAATCAGATGTTTTGGTTTTAGGACTAACCTTTAAGGAAGATTGTCCAGATATGAGAAACACAAAGGTTGTAGATATTATAAAAGAATTACAGACTTATGGATGTAATGTAGACGTGTATGATCCTTGGGTAGAACCTAGTGGAAATAATAGTAATTATAATTACGAGGTAATTGAAAATCCCTTTAAGTCAATAAAAAAATATGATTCTATAATTGTTGCAGTTGCTCATAAACAGTTTAAGGAGTTAACTGAAGATGATTATAAAAAAATATCAAAAGAGAGCCCTGTTATTATGGATATAAAAGGAATTGTAAAGAATCCAAATTGGAGGTTGTAAACGAAAAATTTTATATTCATAGGATATAAGATAGGGGTAATTGTTTTTTGAGAAAACTGATACATTATGTTGGATTTTGTAATATAGGAAAGTAAGGTGTATCTTAGAGAAAACACAAAGTTTCAGGTTAATTAGAATTTAAAGTATGTGAGTTCATTAATTTTTATCAATTGATGAAACGACCTCACCAAAAACAATTCAAGAATAGACCGCGTATATATCGTTTTATTATAATAAATAGAGAAGAAACTAGATTTAATGTATTACAAACGAAAAGTTATTAAAGAGGCCATAAAAGCAATTGGGTTTGGCTTGCAATAAGAAAGATAATCGATCGAAATTGTACAGGATATATGTAATGTCAAGGTAATAAAAGGACCAATAAGGTCTTAATGCTATAAAAGTGAGTTAACAGTATATATAAATTAAGAGGCAAAAAGGAATGAAGCATTTATTAATCACCGGAGGAGCAGGTTTTATAGGGAGTCATGTTGTAAGACGTTTTGTAAAACAATACCCAAATTATCATATTTATAATTTGGATGCTTTAACTTATGCAGGTAATTTAGAGAATTTAAGAGATATAGAGGAATCTCCAAACTATACTTTTTTACATGGTGATATTACAGATGAAACTTTTGTTGACAAAATTTTTACAAGGTACAAGTTTGATGGGGTTATTCACTTAGCAGCAGAATCACATGTAGATCGTTCAATTACTGACCCGTTGGCTTTTGCGAAAACGAATATTTTAGGGACAATGATTTTGTTAAATGCATTTAAAAACTTATGGCAAAATAATTGGGAGGATAAACGTTTTTACCATGTAAGTACAGATGAAGTGTATGGCTCATTAGGAGAAACAGGCTTGTTTAAAGAAAGTACTTCATACGATCCCAATTCTCCTTATTCAGCTTCTAAAGCAAGTTCAGACCATTTTGTAAGAGCATATGGGGAAACCTATGGTATGCCATTTGTAATTTCTAATTGTTCTAATAATTATGGACCCAATCATTTTCCAGAGAAGTTAATTCCTCTATTTATCAATAACATTATTAATAAGAAGCCATTGCCTGTGTATGGCGATGGAAATTACACAAGAGATTGGTTGTATGTTATAGATCATGCGATAGCGATTGATTTGGTATTCCACAAAGGTATAAATCATGAAACCTATAATATTGGCGGTTTTAATGAGTGGAAAAATATCGATTTAGTAAAACTACTTTGCAAACAAATGGATGAGAAACTGGGAAGGTTAGAAGGAGAAAGTGAAAAACTAATTACCTATGTTAAAGACCGTCCAGGACACGATTTACGATATGCAATTGATGCTTCTAAAATAAACGAAGAACTGGGTTGGTTTCCAACAGTTACATTTGAAGAAGGCTTAGCAAAAACAATTGATTGGTTTTTAAAAAACAAAGAATGGATGGAAAATGTAACAAGTGGAGTATACCAAGAGTATTATCAAAAACAATATAAATAAAAAAAGGATGAAAGGAATAATATTAGCAGGAGGTTCAGGAACAAGGTTGCACCCATTAACTTTAGCAGTTAGTAAGCAATTACTACCTATTTATGATAAACCAATGATTTATTACCCTTTGTCGGTATTAATGCTAGCGGGGATAAAAGAAATTTTAATTATTTCGACGCCTCACGATTTGCCAAATTTTAAGCGTTTATTAGGAGATGGTTCCCAGTTAGGAATTGCGTTGAGTTATGCAGAGCAACCAAGTCCTGATGGTTTGGCACAAGCTTTTATTATAGGGGAAGATTTTATTGGAGATGAAGATGTTTGTTTAGTGTTGGGAGATAATATTTTTTACGGAGCAGGTTTACAAAAATTATTAAGTGAAGCTGTACAGACGGTAAAAGATGAGCAAAAAGCAGTTGTTTTTGGTAATTATGTAAACGATCCAGAACGTTATGGCGTAGCTGAATTTGATGCCGATCAAAATGTGATAAGTATAGAAGAAAAGCCAAAAGAACCAAAATCGAATTTTGCGGTGGTTGGTTTGTACTTTTATCCAAACTCTGTAATTAATATAGCAAAGAAAGTAAAACCTTCTCATCGAGGGGAGTTAGAAATTACTTCAGTAAATCAAGCCTATTTAGGGCGAGAAGAACTTAAAATGCAAATTTTAAGTAGGGGATTTGCATGGTTAGACACTGGAACCCATGAAGCCTTAACCGAAGCTACTGAGTTTGTAAAAGCGGTAGAAAAACGTACAGGGCTTAAAATAGCTTGTTTAGAGGAGATTGCATTACACTACAAATGGATTACAAGAACACAATTACAACAACAAGTAGAAGGCATGAAAGGTGATTACTTTGAGTACCTGAAACGAATTTGTAAATAGTAGCACATTTAATGACTAGTTCTTTAAAAAAGAAGACTTTCGCTGGATTCTTATGGACATTCCTCGATGTTTTTGTAATAAGAGGAAGTGTTTTTATTGCAATGATTGTTTTGGCACGATTATTAGGGCCAGAAGATTTTGGTTTGGTAGGTATGATAGCTGTATTTATTGCTATTGGGAAGTCATTGACTGATAGTGGTATGTCGCATTCGTTAATTCGTGCAACTAGACCGGGGCAAAAAGATTTTTCAACAGTTTTTTATATAAACTTAGTTATGAGTCTTATTGTATATGCATTAATATACATCTTAGCCCCATTTATTGCAGACTTCTTTGGATATCAAGTGTTAATAAATCTTGTACGAACTTACTGCGTTATCTTTATTATAATAGCTTTTTCTGCTGTGCAATTAGCCATATTAACCCGGAACATGAAGTTTAGAGCTATTGCTTTATATAATATTCCAAGTAACCTTATAGGGGTTTTAATAGGAATTAGCTTAGGGTATTTAGGGTATGGAGTATGGAGTATTATATGGATGTATTTAGCGATAGAGATTGTAAGAACTATACTGTTATGGGTTTTTTCCGATTGGAAACCTAAGCTTATATTTTCATGGAGGAAATTCAGAGAGCATTATGGTTTTGGGTATAAATTAATGTTGTCAGGATTACTAAATACACTTTTTCAGAATATTTATAATGTATTAATAGGGAAGTTTTACTCTGCTCAATCTTTAGGGTATTATGAACGTTCTAAGCAATTTACAACTTATCCTTCATCAACTTTAACAGGGGTAATCTCTAAGGTAACTTATCCCATGCTTTCTAGTATAATAAATGATAAAGAACGTTTAGAAAAAACATACCGTAATTTATTAAAAAGCTCATTTTTTATTATTGCACCCATAATGTTAGCAACAGCAGCTGTGGCAGAACCCTTATTTATATTAGTTTTGGGTGAAGAATGGCTGCCTGCAGTTATTTACTTTCAGATTTTAAGTTTAGCCATGATGCTTCATCCAGTACATTCGTTTAATTTAAATATTCTAAAAGTATTTGGAAGAAGTGATTTATTTTTAAAAATAGAAGTTATAAAAAAAATAATTACTGTTTTAGTTGTTTTAGTTGCTTTTCAGTTTGGTGTTATAGGATTAGTTTGGAGTAGTGTATTTACTTCATTTTCATCTTTGTATGTAAATATGCATTATTCAAGCAATTTAATTAACTATCCGGTCAAGCAACAAATTATCGATTTGGCAATAACACTCTTAATAACCTTAGGCATTGCAGTTTTGATAAACTTATTAGTACAAGCAATGGAAGATTTTCATACCATATACCAAATAATAATACCTATAGGGGTTGGAACTTTATGCTATTTAAGTATAAATTATATATATAAGTCGAGTCCTATCCATACCATTATAAACCTTATAAAGAATAGAAAATAATATGATTCCTGTAACCAAACCCTTTTTACCTCCTAAAAAAGAGTATTCAACCTTATTAGATAAGGTATGGAGTTCACAGTGGTTGACCAATATGGGGCCGCTATCAAAAAAACTTGAAGCAGAAATAGCAAATTATCTTCAAGTAAAAGAAACACTTTTTGTAACCAATGGCACAATAGCCTTACAAATGGCGTTAAAAGCTTTAGATGTTACAGCTGAGGTTATTACAACACCATTTTCTTTTATAGCAACAACAAGTAGTGTTGTGTGGGAAGGTTGTAAACCTGTTTTTGTAGATATTGATGAGCAAAGTTTTAATATAGATGCCAATAAAATTGAAGCAGCCATTACGCCTAATACACAGGCAATTTTGGCAACACATGTTTATGGTAACCCGTGTGATGTTGAAAAAATACAGGTTATTGCAGATAAGTATAAATTAAAAGTAATTTATGATGCTGCGCATGCCTTTGGAGTAAAGGTAGGTGGGAAATCGATATTTGGATATGGAGATGTTAGTACTTGTAGTTTACACGCCACAAAATTATACCATAGTATAGAAGGAGGCTTGGTGTTTGCAAATAATGAGCAAGTATTTAGAAAATTAGCATCTATGCGTAACTTTGGTTTTGCAGGCCCAGAGGCATTTTCAGAGTTAGGGATAAATGGAAAAAATTCAGAATTTCATGCAGCAATGGGGCTCGTTAATTTGAAATATATTGAAGATATACATAAAAAACGAAAAACGTTAACTGAGTTGTATGATGAAAAATTGCTTGGAACAACAAAAATAACAAAGCCTATATGGCATCAACAAGCCAATTTAAATTATGCCTATTACCCTATATTGTTAGCTACAGAAGCACATTTATTAAAGGTATTAGAAAACCTAAACAAAAATAATATCCAAGCACGACGTTATTTTTACCCATCTTTGGCCAATAGTACGCCCTATTTGCCTAAACAAAATTTTAGCATAACAGACAGTGTAGCAAAACGCGTACTGTGTTTACCTTTGTACTATGATTTAACAGCGGTAGAGGTAAATAAGATTATAGCAACCATATTAAATAGTTTGTAAATGAAAGTAGCGATAATGCAACCTTATATTTTCCCCTATTTAGGATATTTTCAATTAATAAAATCGGTTGATGTATTTGTTTTTTATGATGATGTAAACTTTATTAAAAGAGGATGGGTAAATAGAAACAAAATATTAGTTAATAATAAAGAAAAATTGATAAGTTTCCCTTGTATAGCGGCGAGTCAAAATAAATTAATTAATGAGGTGACAGTAGACCTAAACGATAAACAGTATGTAAAATTATTACAAACTATAAAGCAAGCTTATGTTAAGGCTCCTTATTACTCTCAGGTGTACCCAGTTATAGAGGAGGTTTTTTTTAGCTCGGCTACAACTATAGCAGAACTGGCTATAATAAGTATAAAAGCAATAACAGCGTATTTAAATTTAGATACTATCTTTTATAATTCTTCTGCATCATTCTCAAGTTCTAAAGGGGTTGATAAGGCAGACCGCTTAATTACTATAACAAAACAATTAGGTGCAGATACATATATAAACGCAATTGGAGGAACAGAGATTTATACAAAAGATTATTTTAAAGAAAATAAAGTGAGCTTGTATTTTTTAGAACCAGAATTATTCAATTATAAACAGTTTAATGAAGAGTGTATTAAAGGGCTTTCCATTATAGATATACTAATGTTTAATGATAAAGAACAAGTAAATGAAATGTTAAAAAATTATGATTTAGTATAATGAAGAAAAATATATTGATATATCCTTGTGGGACAGATAATGCTATAGAAATATATGAGTCACTAAAGTATAGTGTTCATTTAAATGTTTATGGAGGAAACTCTAAAAATAGTATTGCTGATTTAATTTATGAAAATGATATTATAAGAATACCTAACATTAATGAGAATGAGTTTATAGAACAATTAAATGAAGTGATTCGGAAGTATGATATAAAATTGATATTTCCCACACATGATGATGTAGTCTATTTCTTTTCTCAGAATAAAAATAAAATCAATACTCAATTAGTTGGGGCAGGTACTTTAATTAATGAAGTTTCAAGACATAAAAGTAAAACCTATAATTTTTTTAAAGAAAATGATTTTGTTCCTAAAGTATATCATGACTTAAGCGAAATAAAATCATTTCCTGTTTTTTGTAAACCAGATAAAGGGCACGGAAGCATTGGTGCTTTTAAAATAAATACGGAGTCTGAATTAAAAGATACATTTTTTAGTACCAATGTAATAACCGAGTTTTTGCCAGGAGCAGAATATACGGTAGATTGTTTTTCAGATAAAAAAAATAATTTATTATATGCCTTCCCTAGAAAGCGTCATTTAATACGCAATGGTGTTTCACATATCAATATAGAGCCAGAACAAGGGGTAATTGACAAATGTTTTGAAATAGGAAAAGAAATTAATCAAAAATTAAATTTCAAAGGACTTTGGTTTTTTCAAGTAAAACAAGATAAAAATGGAAACCTTAAGTTACTGGAGGTTTGTCCGAGAATGGCAACAACGATGGCTTTTGATAGATATAAAGGTGTAAACCTACCTTTATTGTCTGTTTTTGCATATTTAGATATGGATGTTGAAATCAACGTTATTCATGAAAATATAGAGCTATATCGATACTCTTTAACCAAAGCAAGGTATAGATTTGAGTATGAAAATGTATATATTGATTTTGATGATACTATTATTATAAATGGAAAGGTTTGTATTGATGCAATTGCATTTATATATCAGGCAAAAAATCAAAATAAAAAAGTCTATTTGATAACCAAGCATGAGTTTGACTTAAAAGAAACTTTAAACAAATATCATATATCATCTCATTTATTTGATGAAATCATTCATTTAAATATGGATGATTTAAAATACAATTTTATGACAAAGCCTTCATCTATTTTTATAGATAATTTCTATAAAGAAAGAAAAGAGGTCTTTGAAAATACCCAGATACCAGTTTTTGATGTGGATGGTATTAAATCTTTAATTAAAAATTAATAACGATGAAAATAGCATTTTTCTCATTTGCAGATATAGATAATTTTGGTGATATTCTTTTTTCACATATTTTCAAAATGGAGTTAGAAAAGAGAGTTAACAATTTATCTATTGATTTTTATACGCCTACAGATTATAGTGTGGAAGGTATTGATTATATAGCTTATACGAGAGAAAAAATTGAAAAAGGGAAATATGATGCACTGATTGTTTTTGGGGGAGAAGTAATTCATTTGTTTGATGAAAGAACTTGGAAACCTATTTATAAGAAGAACAATCAAATGTTAGAAACTGAACTACCTTCGGATGTAATTTTTGATTGGACTGATATGTCTGAACCTTTTAAAGCTTGGATATCAGTAGGTGTTAGACCCATTGAGAACGAAGCGGATTACAATAAGATACAAAAAGCAATAGAAGATTTAGATTATGTATCGGCTAGAGGAAATTTGTCCAAAAAAATATTAGAAAATCAAAAACTTCAGGTTAATAATTCAAAAATTGAAATAACACCTGATATGGGCTGGTTATTTCCTAACCTGTTGGATTATACCAATACAAGAAATACATTTTATAAAAAATATATTAAGGAAGAGAAATACTTGGTTTTTCAGATTAATAATATTACTAAAGAAGAAGCCAAAGAAATTGCAGATTATTTATATGAGTTTTATGAAAAAGAAGGACTAAAAATAGTTTTATTACCTGTTATTAGACCCTGGGAAGATTATAAATATCTTAACATGATTTATGATGAATATCCTTCTCACTTTTTGCTTTTAGATAACAATTTATCAATTTTGGAAATTGCTGATATATTGATTCATGCAGATTTGGTATTAACATCTTCTTTGCATGCAAATATTACGGCCCTGTCTGCCGGTATTCCTGGTGGAATAATAAACAAATGGCAAGGAACTAAATTACAAGATCTGTATGGACATCAATTTAGGTTGAACATGTTAAAACATAACTTATCCGAAATACCAAGTTTGCTTCAAGATTTGGAAAAAGAAAAACAAACGCAATCACTGAAATTATACGCGGAATTTATGAAGCAATCTCTTGTTATTGTTTTTGATAATCTAATAGAGAACATGAAAAATAAAAGAAATGGATAATATTGTTGTATCGATTTGTTGTATTACATATAATCACGCATCTTTTATAAGAGAATGTTTAGATGGTTTTTTAATGCAAGAATGTGAATTTGGTTTTGAGGTACTGATTCATGATGATGCTTCTACTGATGGTACAGCAGATATCATCCGAGAGTATCAAGAAAAATATCCTTATATTATTAAGCCTGTTATTCAAAAGGAAAATCAATATTCAAAAGGAGTAAGAAACATTAATTCAAAATATAATTTTTCTAGGGCAAAAGGAAGATATATTGCTATGTGCGAAGGAGATGATTATTGGACAGACCCTCATAAATTACAAAAGCAAGTAAACTTCATGGAAGGGCATTTGGACGTTGTACTAACATTTCATGATAGAAGTATCATAAATGATAAAGATGAAGTTAAAGAGGTTAAATTGTTTAATATAAAAGATACTGACAAAACTATAGTTAAAAATATTATACATCAATTTACGCCTACATTGACCATGATGTTTAAGACATCTGCTCTACAAGACTATTTTAACATTAACTTAGTAAAGGCGAAAGTATTTGGAGGAGATGCATTTTTAAGAGCTTATTTATCAACAAAAGGAAAAATAGTGTATTTAAATTTTAATGGAGCAGTATACAGAATGCATGGAGGAGGTGTTCACAATTCACTAAGCTTAATTTCTAAAAAAGAAAAGGCAATAGAAACAAGATTGTCTGTAATAAAATATATTGAAGGAGTCAACAAAAGAGATGTTTATAAATCTATCCTGAAATTTTGTTTTGTGATTATGAGAGACTCGTTAAAAGAAAGTCAGTATGGTGTTTGTTTTAAATATTTAATTAAAACAATAAATTTTAGTTTTAAATATATATTTATAATTTAATGATAACTAATTTAAAGATAAGACTACAAAATTATTATATTATAATAATTATAGTTGGTTTTCTAGCATCTAGTATAATACCTTCTATTTTTGGTATTGGTATTAATTTAAATATAATATATAGAGCTTGTATCGTTTTTTTCTCTTCTATGATTATATTAATTAATTTATCTTCATTATCTTTAAAAAAACAATTTTTATTACTCCTGCTTTTTCTGTTATTGTATTTATTATCAGTTGTTTTTGACTTATATATAAATCAAATTAGGCTTTGGCCTACAAGAACTCCATTATATTATTTACAGTATTTAATAGGAGCTGTAATTTTTCCTGTTTTAGCATTAGTAAGTATAGATTATAAGGTTATAAATTTCGACTTTATTCTTAATGGTATTTATATTATACTATTTATTTTGTTATTGTTATCTATAAATTTAAGAATAGAATCATCTAGCGGAGGAAGAGATGTGGGGGATTTGGATATAGGAGTTTTATTATATGGACAATATGGTGCTACAATGTGTATACTTTCTATGTATCAGTTTTTTACAACAAGTAGAGTACTAACGAAGTTACTTTATAGTATTGGCTATTTAGTAGGTTTTTTAGCTATTTTTATATCAGCGAGTCGTAGTCCTTTGCTTGCATTGTTTTTGGTTACTATAGTATTTGTTTTAACAAGAACAGGAAAAACAAAAGCACTTTTTTTTATAAGTTTTTTAGGCTTACTTATCTACTTTTTTTTCATAGATATCTTATCTTTTATTGGAACTTATATTAATAGTAATTTTTTAGATCGTATAATTTATGCCTTAGAAGGAGTAAGTACAGGTCGACAATCATTATTTCAAACTGCATTTATGGAGTTTGTAGATGCTCCATTTCTTGGGAGTGCTTTTTTAATTCAAACAGGAAATGCAGTTGGTATATATCCTCATAATTTAATAATAGAGGCTTTTATGGCTTTGGGGTTTATAGGAGGAACTCTGTTTTTAATAATAATATTAAAAAATATAAAAAAAGTATTTATAATATTAAATGCCAAAAGTGATAAATATGTTTGGATAGGACTTTTATACTTACAGTTTTTAATATTTGGTATGTTTTCTGGAAGTTTATATACGAGTGATTTCTTTTGGGTATATACAGTACTTATAGTAGGAGTTTCTATAAAGAAAGATAATTTAAAAATAAGTAAAAATGAAAACTAAGCTTATTTTTATTATGTTGTTGTATTCTATATGTTTTTTTTCGCAAGACATGAATGAGTTTTCTCTTGTGCTTCAAGAAGGGAGATATAAAGAAAAAACAATAAATAGAATAGCGAATGTTATTAATACAAAGAAGTATTATTTTATAGGAAAGTACTACATAGATAGAAAAAATGAAGGAATTATAAATTTAAAAGACTTAGAAGTAGGTTTAAATAGAATAGTTCCAAAGGATACGGAAGGATTTTTGGTTTTAGATCTTGAAAATAAGCTATATCATGATTTAAAAAAAGATACTACTTCTACTTTATTTAAAAAAGCAGAAGTGGCTTTTATAGATATGATAAAGTACGTCAAAAAACACAGACCTAAAATTAAAATTTCAGTTTACGGAATCCCTTTTACAACCTATTGGGACAAAGTGAAAACGAAAAAATACTATAAAATAGTTAGTAACTTAGACTTTATTTCACCTCATTTGTATATATATTATCCCAATGAACAATTTAAAAAAGAAAAGAATATTTTATATTTAAAAAAGAACTTATCATTGTTTTTAGATTATAAAAAAAAATTAGGTGTTGAGGTCTATCCTTTTATATGGTACAAAATACACCCCTCTAACAAGAAATATAAAGGTAAAATATTATCTAGTAATGAAATAAATGATATTCTTAAAGTTATAAGAAATGAAAACTATGAAGCCTGTAAAGTTAATGGAGTTTTATGGTGGGAGCCCATGTTACGAAAACCTTTTGATATTGATGGAAAACTAATTTCAACCTTTATTATAAACTAACATGCTACTACATATTACAAATGATTTTTCAGGGTCAAAAGTTTACAAAAGTTTAATGAAACAGCTTGATCAATTAGAACTTCCTCAAGCTATATATACAGCCGTAAGGAGAGAGGATTTAATAGGGAAAAATCATATAGATTTTAAACAAACAAGCTCAAGTATTATTTATCGTAATATTTTAAAAAAAACTGATAAACTTCGATACTTTCACAAGATTAATAAAGTTACTGAAGATGTAGAAGCTTATGTAGATTTAACCAAAATAACGTTGATTCACGCACACACATGGTATAGTGATGGCGGCGTAGCTTATGAACTATATAAAAAACATAATATTCCCTATATAATAACCGTAAGGAATACCGATTTAAATTTGTTTTATAAATATGGGTATCACTTACGTAAACGAGCAAAAAATATTATTGAAAATGCCAGTAAGGTGTTTTTTATCTCTCCGAGTTATCATAAGCGTTTTTTTAATTTAAAACCCTTTGTAAACAAAAAAGTGCTTATTGAAAAAAGTGAGGTAATCCCTAATGGGATCGATGATTTTTGGATAAAAAATTATAAAGCTCCAAAGCAGAACCCCCAGAAACTACCCGTTGTTTTGTATATAGGTAAATTTGCTAAAGGAAAAAATGTGCTAAAATTAATAAATGCAATAACGATCCTTAATGCTATTGGTGTTCCTTGTCAATTAAACTTAGTAGGAGGGGGTGGAAGTGAAGAAAAAAAAATATTAGAAAAAGTTAAACGTAGTGAGTCTATTAACTTTCAGGGAAAGATTACCGATAAAAAATTACTTCAACAGCAGTTTACGAAAGCAGATATTTTTGCCATGCCTTCTAAAGGAGAAACCTTTGGATTAGTTTATATAGAGGCAATTTCTCAAGGCTTACCTATAATATACACACAAAAAGAAGGAATAGATGGGTATTATGAAAATATAGGAGTGGCAGTAGAGCCCAATAACGAGGAAAGTATAATAAATGCGGTTAAACAAATACTTGAAAATTATAACCCGTTACAGAATTTAGAGGCAGAGATAACAGCTAATCATGATTGGTCTAATATTGCTAAAAAACATAAGGAAATATATGCTAATATTACAAAAAATAATAAGAAATAATGCACATTTTATATATACACCAATATTTTAAAATACCAAGTGAGCCAGGAGGGACGCGTTCATACTGGGTAGCAAAACGCTTTATAGAAGAAGGGCATAAGGTAACGATGCTTACAACCTCTTCTAGTATTCAGGAAAAAATTGTGCATAAAACAATTGATGGCGTCGAGGTAATCTATCTAAAAGTACCCTATAATCAGAATATGTCTATCATGGCACGTGTAAAATCATTCGTCAATTTTATGATAAAATCGACACGTTTAGCATTAAAAGTAAAAAATGTCGATTTAGCACTTGCTACTTCAACTCCTTTAACGGTAGGTTTTCCCGCCTTAGTATTAAAGAAGTTACGAAAAATTCCTTTTATTTTTGAAGTACGAGATTTATGGCCAGAAGTACCCATCCAAATGGGAGGGCTAAATAACAAGCTGCTTCAAAAATTAGCAGTTAGTTTTGAAAAAAGTATTTACAAAAATGCCAAGCATATTGTAGCTTTATCTCCAGGTATGGCAGCGGGGGTACTCAAATATGAACCTAAGGAAAAAGTTAGTATGATTCCTAATATGGCTAAAATAGATGCCTTTTGGCCAAGAGAGAAAAACGAACAATTGCAAACGGAGTTAGGGCTTCGAACAGACAGTTTTAAATTAATCCACTTCGGGGCATTGGGTATAGCTAATGGAGCAATGAGCATAATAAGAGGAGCAGAGGAGCTAAAAGAAGATACCAGTATTGAATTTATTTTTATAGGTGGAGGTTCTACAGAAGAAGAATTAAAGAACTATTGTCAAAAACATCAATTAAAACAAGTACATTTTTTAGGAAGGTTTCCAATGGAAGAAACCTCAGAGATTGTTAACCTCTGTGATGTATCGATGGTTAGCTTTAAAGACTTACCAATACTCTATACCAATTCACCTAATAAACTATTTGATTCTCTATCAGCAGGTAAACCTATTATCGTAAATTCTGCGGGATGGACAAAAGATATGGTGGAGAAGCATAATTGCGGATTTTATGTCAATCCTAATGTGGCACAAGAACTAGTTGATAAAATTTTGTTGTTAAAAAGAAATCCAGAAATAGTGAAAGAAATGGGACGAAAATCTCGAACTTTGGCTGAAACAGTTTATGATAAATCTATTTTATGTAAACAATTTGTGGAAACAGTTGAAAATACATATAAAAATCTTTAAGTTATGTATAAAAACTATATCAAACGTATCTTAGATTTTATTGTAGCTTTTTTAGGATTACTGATTTTAAGTCCTATTTTTTTTATAGTTACTATTGGACTATTTTTAGCAAATCAAGGAAAACCATTTTTCTTTCAAAAACGTCCAGGAAAAAATCAAAAGATTTTTAAAATCATCAAGTTTAAATCAATGAATGATAAAACAGATGAAAATGGAAACCTTTTGCCTGATGCAGACCGCTTAACAAAAATGGGAAGCTTTGTTCGTAAAACATCTTTAGATGAGATTCCACAACTACTAAATGTGTTAAGAGGAGACATGTCGATTATTGGCCCTAGACCATTAAGAACTTATTATTTACCTTTGTATAGTAAGGAGCAAAAAAACAGGCATAATGTTCGTCCAGGAATTACGGGATGGGCTCAAGTAAATGGTAGAAATGCAATTTCATGGACTAAAAAGTTTGAATTGGATGTGTACTATGTTAATAACATTAGCTTTGGTCTAGATTTAAAAATATTTTTTCTTACTGTTAAAAAGGTTTTTGTAAGAGAAGGAATTAATCAAGAAGGTAAAGTGACTGTGGATAAGTTTAATGGTACTAATTAGAGGTATGGAAAATTGTATAATAGTTGGGGCTGGTACGTATGGGGAAGTATATGCTGAGTACTTAAAAGAAGAATATAATATATTAGGTTTTATAGACGACAACCCTAACATAGTCAAAAATAAAGGGCTTAATGTTTTGGGAGACTTTAACTTCCTGTTGAACAACATAGAGAGATCAACTAATGTATTTATCCCTATAGGAAATAATGAAGTCCGTTATAATCTTTTAAATAAAGTAATTAAAGCCGGGTTTAAAACACCTAGTTTTATTCATAGAAACACCAATATACATGCTTCAGTAGAAATTGGAAAGTGTGTTTATATTTTATCAGGCGTGAATATTATGCCTTTAACTAAACTTAAAGATTTTGTGTTAATAAGTATGGGGGTTAATATCGCTCATCATGCAGTCATTGATGAAGGCTGTTTTATTTCTCAAGGTTCTAATATAGGAGCTTCGGTTTATATGGAAAAAAAAGTCTTTTGCGGAATAGCTTCAACAATTATGACAGGAGTAAAAAATGTAGGAGAGAACTCTTTAATAGGGGCTGGAGCAGTTATAATCAGAGATGTGCCTGATAACGCTGTAGTTGTAGGAAACCCTGGAAAAGTGATAAAATACAATAAATAAGTTATGTTAGAAAAAATATGGTTATCCTCTCCACACATGGGAGGTAGCGAACAAAAATATGTACAAGAAGCTTTTGACACCAATTGGGTAGCTCCATTAGGACCCAATGTAAATGGTTTTGAACAAGATTTAGAAGGGTATGTTGGAGAAAACTCAAAAGTAGCTTGTTTAGCTTCTGGTACTTCTGCTTTACATTTAGCCCTAATATTAGCTGGAGTAAGCAATGGAGATGAGGTGTTGTGTCAAAGTATGACCTTTTCCGCTTCTGCAAACCCAATAACGTACCAAGGGGCTATTCCTGTCTTTGTAGATAGTGAAGAAGAAACTTGGAATATGTGTCCAAAAGCGTTAGAGGAAGCTATCAAAGAAGGTATGGCTAAGGGGAAAAAACCAAAAGCAATCATAGTGGTACATTTATATGGGATGCCTGCTAAAATGGATGAAATTGTAGCGATTTCTAAAAAATACGGTATAACCTTAATAGAAGATGCGGCGGAAGCATTAGGTTCAACCTACAAAGGACAAAAATGTGGTACGTTTGGTGATTTCGGAATTTTATCATTTAACGGAAATAAAATAATCACAACTTCTGGTGGAGGTGCTCTGGTATGTAAGAATGAAGAAGATAAACAAAAAGTCATTTTTTTAGCAACCCAAGCACGTGATAATACCCCTCATTACCAACATTCACACATAGGATATAACTATCGTATGAGTAATATTGTGGCAGGTATAGGTCGTGGTCAAATGGAGGTGTTAGATAAACACATTGGTTTTAGAAGAGCTAATAATCAGTTTTATCAAGAAGTATTCAAAAATGTAGATGGAATAAGAGTTTTAACAGAACCAACATCAGAATATTTCTCTAATCACTGGTTAAGTGCTGTAGTTATAGAGGAAAGTATAACGGGTTTTTCAAGAGAAGAGCTACGTTTAGCTTTAGAAAAAGAGAATATTGAATCTCGTCCCTTATGGAAACCAATGCATTTACAACCTGTTTTTAAAGATTGCAAATATTACGGAGCTAACATCTCAGAAAAATTGTTTGAAGAAGGATTATGTTTACCATCAGGTTCCAATCTCATAGACGAAGATAGAGTACGAATAAAAGGAGCGATTCAAAAACTAATAAACTTATAATTCTGAATTCAGGTTTTCCTGAGCCTTAATTTTTCAATACATTAGTATAATATCAAAAAAGCTATCATGATTTTTAAACAAACAGATATTCCTGAAGTTGTAGTTATTGAGCCCAAGGTTTTTGGAGATCAAAGAGGGTATTTTTTTGAATCTTTTAATCAAAAAGAGTTTGAAGAAAATATTGGACGAATAAATTTTGTTCAGGATAACGAATCCAAATCAGTTTTTGGAGCATTACGAGGATTACATTTTCAGAAGCCTCCATTTGCACAAGCTAAGTTAGTGAGATGTATTCAGGGTAAGATATTAGATATTACGGTTGATATTCGAAAGAACTCACCTACTTATGGGGGATGTTTTTCAGTAGAGTTATCCGAAGAAAATAAAAAACAATTATTTATACCGAGGGGATTTGCACATGGATTTGTAACTTTATCTAAAGAAGCTATTTTTGCATATAAAGTGGATAATTGGTATGCACCAGAATACGACTCTGGAATTATTTGGAATGATCCTACTTTGAATATTGATTGGAAAATTAATTCAGAAGAGGTAATACTTTCTCCAAAAGACCAACAACTTTTAACTTTTAAAGAGCTAGAAACTCCATTTATTTATTAGTAGCTTTGAAAAGTTTATATAGTAAATTTTTATGAGGAACATATGTAACTAATAGAGTTAGACATGATTATAGGTATGCTATAGATTCATCAAAACTCAAAAATGAATTAGGCTGGGAACCGTCTTTACAATTCGAGGAAGGAATAGAAAAAACAGTAAAATGATATTTGGAAAATAATGAATGGATTGACCATATAACAAGTGGAGAGTACCAAAAATATTATAAAGAAATGTATGAATAATAAAAAAGCCAAAACTTTTAGTTTTGGCTTTTTTATTATATTAGATTAAGGTTTACCTAAGTCTACTTAAGCTTAAATCATTATTGTATTTAACAATAAATAATCCTTGATTTCCGCTACTTCCAAACATTTTTTTATGGTAGTCAAATTTATTTTCAACACGTAAAGAAACTCCTTTTTTAAAGGTTTCTGTAAGCTCATTTCCTGAAGCCAAACGCATTAAAACATCATATGTAATATCAAACCCTTTAATAGCATAGTCTGAAGGAATAGTATTATTTTTTTGTAAATATTTGTTATTGAAATCTTTCGTTTCTAAGGCGTCTTCGTCTGAATAAGTGTTAGAAACGTAAGTAAAATTGATGCTGGAAAGCTTATTATTATCAATCTTATCATAAGCGTTACCTTTGCTAGTAGCAAATACTTGAACTTTAGTTTCATCAGGTAAGCTAATCATACTATTTAAAGCATCAGCAACAACTACATTATCTTCTGAAGCAAAGATTACCCAGTTATGTCTTTTAGAAGACATCTTACTTGTAAAACGCTCTCTTTTTATATAACCTTTTTCTGGTTTTAAAACATGTATATTATTAATACTATCATGTTTTTTTAGTTCAGAAATAATTTTAGAAACCCTCGTGTTCGTTTCTTTTTGATTATCACTAACAATAAAAATTTCTTGATCTTTATAGCTGTCTTTTAAATAAGAAGCTAAATAACTCACATAATTATCTTTTTCAGGTGAAGTTTTAACTAATTTAGAAGAAGAGAATTTACTTTGTTTACTAGAGTAATGAGGAAAAACTACAGGTGCATTTACATCGCGAGCAACAACTTCAGCTTTATCAGAGTAAAAAGGACCAATAACTACATCAGTATTTTCTAGTTTTTTGTCTTTTAATATAGTTGCTATATTTTTTCCTCTGTTTCCTGTATCGAAAACATTAACTTTTACTTGTACTCCTTGCTTTTTAATAGAGTCAATAGCTATCTCTGCTCCAAGATAAAAGTCAGTAACCATATTTGCTAATTGGTTTCCTTCAAAAATATCTTTACTTGATTGAGAGTTATACTCGTCAGCTTTAAATGGAAGTAAAATAGCAAGGTTTATAGAAGTATCTGTTTGAACAGAATCTTTATAAAAAGTATAATTCTCTTTTTTACTTACTTCTTCAATAGGTTTAATTTTTAATAATTGACCTATTGATAATTTATTATCAACTAAACCTGGATATTCAGGGTTTAAACGTAATAAATCTTCTTTGGATACATTGTAGAAACGAGTTAAACTATACATAGTTTCTTTACTCTTTACAGTATGTGTTAAGAACTTTTCTAAAACTTTTTCTTTATCAATAGTAATAGTTTTCTTAACTTCCTTAACCTTTAATACCTGACCTATACTTAAATTATTACCTTGAATATTAGTGTATTCAGGATTAAATTTAATTAAGTCATCTTTGGTAATACCGTATTGTTTTGTAATACGATACACAGTTTCTCCTTTTTTAACTTCGTGAGTCTCATATTCAACAATTGTTTGTTTAAAAACAGTATCATCTTCATTAGTTTCAGGAGTTGTATCCTCAACATCATTAGTATCAGTAGTATCTACAGTTTCTTCTTCAGGAGAAGAAGTAGTAGATGAAGAAGTATTCTTTTTAATTTTAGGATTAGGTATTACAATTACCGTGTTAGCATCTGGACGTCTTCCAACATCTGGATTTAAACGTAATAAATCTTTTGTTTTCATGTCCAAGCGATCTGCAACGTCTCGCATCGTTTCTCCTTCTTGGATTTTGTAAGATACGTAACGCTTTTGCTGCCCGCATGAAACGGTAATAGTTAAAATACAAACTAATAGTAAAAACTGTAATTTCTTCATCTACTCTTTTTTTGAAATTAATAATGGATTTTTATTCCCATTCAATTGTTGCTGGTGGTTTAGAGCTAATATCATATACAACTCTATTTACACCTTTTACATTATTTATTATTTTATTTGATGTTTTTTGTAAAAACTCATAAGGTAAATTAACCCAATCTGCTGTCATACCATCTGTACTTTCTACAGCTCTTAAAGCAACTACTTTTTCGTAGGTTCTTTCATCTCCCATAACACCAACAGAGTTTACTGGTAATAAAATAGCACCTGCTTGCCATACTTTATCGTACAATCCGCTTTCTTTTAACCCGTTAATGAATACAGCATCTACCTCTTGCAAAATACGAACTTTTTCAGCGGTAATATCACCCAAGATTCTGATAGCTAAACCAGGTCCTGGAAATGGATGACGACCTAATAATTCTTTATCAATTCCCATAGAAGCACCAACTCTACGTACTTCATCTTTAAAAATCATACGTAAAGGCTCAACAACTTTCAATTTCATAAAATCAGGTAAACCGCCTACATTATGATGACTTTTAATAGTAGCTGAAGGACCTCCATTAACTGAAACTGATTCAATTACATCGGGATAAATTGTTCCCTGTGCTAGCCATTTGGCATCTTCTATTTGGTGTGCTTCATCATCAAAAACATCAATAAAAACCTTACCAATAGCTTTACGTTTTGCTTCTGGGTCACTTAATCCAGCTAGTTCATCCAAAAAACGTGCCGAAGCATCGACCCCTTTAACGTTTAACCCCATACCTTCGTATTGTTTTAATACGTCGGTAAACTCATTTTTACGTAACAATCCGTTGTTTACGAAAATACAGTGCAAATTACTTCCAATAGCTTTGTGTAGTAAAACTGCAGCTACGGTAGAATCTACTCCTCCAGATAAACCTAAAACAACTTTGTCATTACCTATCTTAGCTTTTAATTCAGCTACAGTTTCGTCAACAAATGAATCTGGTGTCCATGTTTGAGCTACCCCAGCTATATTAACTAAAAAGTTTTGTAATAATTGTTTACCATCTGTAGAATGATATACTTCTGGGTGAAATTGGATCGCATAAGTAGTCTCTCCATCAATCTTGTATGCTGCATTTTGTACATCATGAGTACTTGCTAATAATGTTCCTCCAGTAGGTAACTCTTTAATTGTGTCTGAATGACTCATCCAAACTTGACTTCCTTCAGAAATATCTTTAAAGAATTCTTCTCCTTCTTTAATAAAAGATAAGTTAGCTCTACCGTACTCACGAGTATTAGAAGGAGCTACTAAACCACCTGAAAAATGAGCTAAATATTGAGCTCCATAGCATACAGCTAATAAAGGTTTTTTACCTCTAATCTCAGATAAATCAGGATGTGGAGCTTCTTCTGAACGAACTGAAGATGGGCTTCCTGAAAGGATTACAGCTTTAAAATCGTTTAAATTTTGTGGTATTTTGTTGTAAGGGTGAATTTCACAATAAATATTTAATTCTCTTACACGGCGCGCAATTAACTGTGTGTATTGCGATCCGAAATCTAATATAAGTACGTTGTGTTGTTGCATGCGCAAAAATAGTACTTAGATTTTATATTTGCGAGAATATTTAGTAAGAAATTAAAGAGTTTTTTAAACTATTAAATTTTATAAACTATGGCATTAATATTCATGCCAGCACCTACTGATGCTAAAATAATAACATCTCCTTTTTTTACTTCTTGGTTTTCAATATTTCCTTTTAAAACTAAATCGAGTAGGGTAGGTACGGTTGCTACTGAACTATTTCCTAATTTGTGAATACTCATGGGCATTATACCTTCAGGAATTGGTTTTTTGTACAAACGATAAAAACGTTTAATAATAGCTTCATCCATTTTTTCATTGGCTTGATGGATAAATATTTTTTTTACGTCATCAATGCTTACACCACTTTTATCTAAAGCAGTTTGCATTGCTTTAGGTACATTAGTTAAAGCAAACTCATAAATTTTTCGCCCGTGCATTTTAATGTAACGAACATCTTTGTCTTTACTCTTGTCATTTGAGTTGCCAAAAAATAAATAATAGGCTTCATCTTTAGTAAAAGTTTGCGAAGCATGGCTAAGAATACCACTATCGTTTTTGTCTGTAGCTTCCACGATACAAGCGCCAGCGCCATCACTATAAATCATGGAGTCACGATCGTTCATATCTATAACCCTTGATAGTGTTTCACCTCCAATAACTAAACATTTCTTTGCAATGCCAGCCTTTATAAAAGCCTGTGCTTGAATAACACCTTCAATCCAACCAGGACAGCCAAATAGAATATCATATGCTACACAATTTGGGTTTTCAATTTGTAGTAAATGTTTTACACGAGTTGCTAAACTTGGAAGAATGTCACTTTGAATAGCGTCTTTTTTTACATCTCCAAAATTATGAGCAAAAATGATATAATCTAATTCTTCTGGATTAATATTAGCATCTTCAATTGCCTTTTTTGCCGCAAAAAAACCAAGATCTGAAGCTTTATATTCTGGTTTAGCGTATCGACGCTCTTCAA
Source organism: Tenacibaculum larymnensis (assembly GCF_028829235.1). Taxonomy (GTDB): domain Bacteria; phylum Bacteroidota; class Bacteroidia; order Flavobacteriales; family Flavobacteriaceae; genus Polaribacter; species Polaribacter larymnensis. The sequence continues at coordinate 45,487 of NZ_JAIWJY010000012.1, forward strand.
TACCCGTTATCGATTTAAACTTTTCAATAATCACAGGGTTAGAATTGTCAAAGGAAGTTCCATCAGCATTTAAAAAGAAACTGTCATTAAACTTACTATTTTCTTTTTTTATTGAAGGAATAAAGGCTCCTGTTCCTGTAATTACAGATAATTTCATTCGAGATACTAATTTTTAAATGTTGAGTAGTTACAAATAAAGCATTTTTATTGACGATAACCACTTTATATACAGTCAATTTTTTAGAATTATGATATTCTTAAAAAATGAAGTGTGTTTTGTTTTTTTATAAAAAACAAATAGGCTTTTTTAAGATTTTAATGCTATAGGTGTTATAAATAGGAGCTATCAAAAGAAAAAGGCAGTAAAGATAGTAACGACTCAGTTTTCACAATTTTACCAACTTCTCCCATAAAAATAATCTCTATAGGTTGTTGTTGATTTATTTCATATTCTGATAATGTTTGACGGCATGCACCGCAAGGCCCAACAGGTTTATCTACTGTTGAGTTTTCAGAGGCTGCAGTTATAGCTATTTTTTCGACCTTCATATCAGGAAATTCAGAACCAGCTTTCCAAATAGCAACACGTTCTGCACACATACCAGAAGGGTATGCAGCACTCTCTTGATTATTACCTAAAACAATTTCACCATTATCAAGTAATATAGCAGCACCAACATTAAACTTTGAATAAGGGGCATAAGCTTTCTGTCTTGCTTCAACAGCTTTTTCCATTAAAAAGGCATCTTCGGTTGATAATTGTGAAATATTATCAAATAAAGTAGCAGTAGTGGTTACATCAATTTTTTCCATCGTAAATAAATTAGTCAAAAAAAGCAGTCGGTGAGACTGCTTTTGTATTCTGATACGAATTTATAAAAAAAATACTGTTTTTTAATAAACTTCATACAGTTCTCCTAAATCAAAAGATAAAGAAAAACGTAAAGTATTTTCTAAAGGATTATTAACTGCTGCTGTGTTTACTAAATATGATAAATCTAGAGTAAAAGCTCTTGCAGTAAACCCGGTACCTAAAGTAAAGTACTGGCGTTGTCCTTTTTCTTCACTCTCATGAAAATAACCAGCTCTAAGAGCAAAGGCGTTGTTGTATAAATATTCAGCTCCTAAAGCCCAAGTAGTTTCTTGTAATTCTTCACTAAAGCTTCTGTCTCCTAAAGAAGTAAACATTCCTTCAAACCAACCTCTTTCAGAGTTAGGGCTTGATGGGACTAATAATTTTGTGAACTCTAAGTTAAGCCCTAAAATATTTTTGTCATCAAAAATGAAGTCAAAACCACCACCAACTTTAGCGTTTGTAGGAATAAAGTTAGGAACACCAGGGCTGTATTCAACTTTTGGACCTATGTTAGATATGTTAAAACCTAACCTGTAGCGTCCGTTAAAGCTTCCATAGTTATCTTCTTTAGATTGATAATAACCAGAAACATCAACAGCAAAAGAATTAACGGCATCTAAATTAGAGTCGTTACTTCTTATTTTGTAGTTTGAATGGATGTACTTTAAACCAATTCCCATAGAAAAAGTTTCACTTAGCTTTAATGAATAAATTCCTGTGATAGCTAATTCATTAGGATTTTCTATCCCATTAGAAGTACCACTGTCATTTGTTAAAGCTACTTCTCCAAGAGAAAAATACTTTAAATCAACTCCCCAAGCTGATTTTTCGCTATACCTATTAACATAAGAACCTCCACCAACAAAAATATCATCAGTTAAGTTTCTAAGCCAAGGAGTATAATTAAGTCCTATGCTTATTTTGTTTTGATTAAATGCAGTTTTTGCAGGGTTATGAAAGATAGAAAAGGCATCTGAAGATGTTGCAACTCCAATATCCCCCATACCACCAGCACGAGCATCAGGTGTAATCAATAAAAAAGGCATTGCCGTTGTATTTATTGATGTTTGGGCTTGCGCTTTATTTTGAAGGGTAAAGCACACAAAAAATAATACGATTGATAATTTTTTCATGTAAAATTTGATTAATTGTTTAGCAAATATATAATTTTTCTTGGGGGAGTATACAACTAATAACTTTTTTTGGACTTCTTGTAATACTTAGCTTAAAAGTTTATTTATTAGTTTAATAACGTAACGTGATTACTAACATAATATTATATGTGTTGTTAGATTTAAGAGAAAAATTATTTTTTACCGTTAAAAATATTAAACTTTAACAGCCTATATTTTAATCTTTTTCTTAGATTCGTAATACTAAAGTATAAAAACTGTCGTTTGTAATCTTGCATAGACAAGGTTACTAAATGTGAATTTATAGATAAATTAGTTGTAAGAAATTAGAAATATTGTAAATTGCGACACCCTTAAAAAACAGTTAAAAATACATGAAAAGTACGTTGAAATTATTTAGTTTATTAGCGATCACTGGTTTATTAATTACTTCTTGTAAGAGTAATGGAGCTAGATCGGGTAAGTCTTCATTAACTGGTTGGAACTTTAATGATCCTAATTATGGAGGTTATTTGAAGGGAGAGTACAAAGAAGGTAAAAATGTGCCGCCAGGGATGGTTCATATTGAAGGAGGTACCTTTACTATGGGATTAGTTCAAGATGATGTTATGTTTGATTGGAATACAACTCCTCAAAAAATGCACGTTCGTACTTTCTATATGGATGAAACAGAGGTGACTAATGCAGAATATGGGTTGTTTATGCAATACACTAAAGATGTATTCCCTCCTGAAGATCCGCAGTTTAAAGATATTTATCCATCAATATTACCAGATACATTAGTATGGAGAAAAGGTTTAGGTAATACAAACTTATTATCTGAAAGTTATTTAAGACATCCTTCGTATGCAGAATATCCTGTTGTTGGGGTTAGCTGGATACAAGCCAATAAATATTGTAAGTGGCGTACTAATGCTGTTAACTTAAAGATATTAATGGATAAAGGAGTTATAAAAAACATCTTTAAGGAAGATTCAATAAGCTTTAAAGGAGAAAATAACTTTGACACAGATACATATTTAACAGACCCTTATGCCATTTTTGATGGAGATTCTACAATCTATAAAAAAGGTATCCCAGTACCAAGATCTAAAGGAGAACCTAAACCAGAAAAAGGAGCTTTTACGGGAAGACAAGTAACTTCTTCTGATGGTATATTATCTCAGAAATTTAGATTACCAACAGAGGTAGAGTGGGAATATGCAGCAAAGTCTATTTTTGAAAACCGTGAGTATAATAATATTAGAGGTAGAAAGAAGTATGCTTGGAGTGGAAAATATACTCGTGATAGAGATAAAAGAAGAAGAGGAGATCAGTTAGCTAACTTTAAACAAGGTAAAGGAGACTATAGTGGTATTGCTGGTTGGAGTAGTGATGGATCAGATATTCCTAACGCTGTTAAAAGTTATCCTCCTAATGCCTTTGGTTTATATGATATGTCTGGTAACGTATCTGAATGGGTACAAGATGTATATCGACCAATTATTGATTCAGAAGCAAATGATTTCAACTACTTTAGAGGTAATATTTTTACTAAAAAATTAATTAATGAAGATGGTAAAGTTGTTATTGTTGGTGATGGAGAAGTAGAATATGATACTCTAGAAAACGGTAGAATTGTACCTAAAGATTTACCTGGAAGTGTTAAGTATATTCCAATTACTAAAGAAGATACTTACATGAGAAGAAACTATAACTTAGCTAATAACTCTAGTTTAGGTGATGGAGACCAAGCTTCTTCTAAGTTCTACGGATTAGATAAAGATCAATTAGACCGTACTACAAGAATGTATAATTCTCCACAAAAGCCAGAAGCAGAAGTAGATACTTTAGGAAACGTTGTAAACAACTATAAGTATGACGATAAGAGAAGAACTACATTAATAAGTGATAAATCTAGAGTTTATAAAGGTGGTTCTTGGGCTGATAGAGAATATTGGTTAGATCCAGCACAAAGAAGATATTTCCCAGAATATATGGCAACGAACTATATAGGGTTTAGATGTGCTACTGATAAAATGGGACCAATGGTTTTAAACAAAAGAAAAACCGCTACACCAGATAAAGTGAAATAATATTTGAACCTAAAATTATATAAGAACCTCATTGAATCTCAATGAGGTTTTTTTATTTTTACAATATGAAGATAGAAGATTTATACAAGCTGTATATCACTCATGGTTTAGTAGATACAGATACTAGAAATATTAGAAAAAACACACTTTTTTTTGCTTTAAAAGGAGAAAACTTTAATGGAAATAAGTTTGCTGAAGAAGCGATTAATAAAGGAGCTAGTTATGCAATAATTGATGAAGTTGAGTATAAAACTTCAGAAAAACTAATTTTGGTTAAAGATGTTCTAGAAACACTTCAAGAACTAGCAAATTATCATAGAAATCAATTGAGTGCTCCTATAATTGCTTTAACAGGAAGTAATGGAAAAACAACTACAAAAGAACTAATAAATGCAGTTCTTTCAACAAAGTATAAAACAACAGCTACTTTAGGTAATTTAAACAATCATATTGGTGTACCATTAACCTTATTGTCAATGAATAAAAATACAGAGATAGGTATTGTTGAAATGGGAGCCAATCATGCAAAAGAAATTGATTTTTTATCAAGAATTGCTAATCCTGATTATGGTTATATAACAAATTTTGGGAGTGCACATTTAGAAGGGTTTGGTTCTTTAGAAGGTGTGGTAAAAGCTAAATCTGAATTGTATGATTTTTTAAGAACTCATAATAAAAAAGTTTTTGTCAATCCTACAGATGAAAAGCAATTGGAAAGAACAGAAGGTACAGAGGTAATTGCTTTTGAAGAAAGCATAAAATTTATAGAAGCAAATCCGTTTGTAAGGTTATCTTATAAAGATACTGATGTTTCAAGTAATTTAATAGGAGCATATAATTTTGCTAATATATCAGCAGCAATAACTATAGGAAACTACTTTAACGTATCATTAGAGCAAATAAAAAAAGCTATAGAGAACTATGTTCCGTCTAATAATAGGTCTCAAGTAATAAATACTGATACTAATAAAGTAATTCTAGATGCATATAATGCTAACCCTACAAGTATGAAAGCTGCTTTAGAAAGTTTTAGTAAACTACATGGTAATAATAAAACAATAATTTTAGGAGATATGTTTGAGCTTGGAGAGTATAGTTCAAAAGAGCACCAGAACATAGCAGATATGATTGAAAAACTAGATTTAAAAAAAGCTTTTCTTATAGGGGATAATTTTTATGAGACAATTACCGAGTGTAAAAAGTTTAAGAACTTTTATGAGTTTGAGGATTATATAAAGAATAACCCAATAGAAAATAGTACAATTTTAGTTAAGGGGTCAAGAGGGATGGCTCTTGAAAGAATTGTAGAGTCTTTTTAAAATGAATGATTTCGATGAAAGTCAACTAAATTATCAATTGGGCGTTGAATAACATCTGTAACGATTAAGTTATTTTTTAAAGCAACTTTTTCTAATATATCCTGAAAGTAATAAGCTATTGATCCGATAAAGTAAATTGGGGTATGTTTGTCTTTTTCAAACGGAAGAATACGATACTTAAAAAATTCTTGAACCCCTTTTTTAATCATTTTTCTGATATACTTTTCATCTTTATATTCTAGCATAAATTTAGCAAAAGAAGCCAAGTACATATTTGGGTAAGGCCTTCTATAAAGATTCATTTTTACGGTATCTGTATCAAGTTCGAAAGAAGTTTTGAAAGCCGAAGCAATTTTTTTAGGCATTTTATCGTAATAGAAATCACGTAATAATTGTTTGCCAAAATAATTTCCACTAGCTTCATCCATAATAGTATAACCTAATGAAGGAGCTGTAGTAGTTATGTTTTTGCCATCGTAATAACAACTATTTGATCCAGTTCCTAAAATGCAAACAATTCCAGGTTTGTCACCTGTACTAGCATAAACAGCGGCTAAAGTATCTTCTGAAACAAATACTGTAGCTTTTTTGAAAATGAATTTTAGAACATCTTGTAAACTTTTAGCAGCTTTAGGGCTTCCACAACCAGCTCCATAAAAATGAATCTGTAAAGTATCGTTTTGTACTTTTAATAGGTCAACAGCATTACTGATTGTATTAAGCATTTCATCCTCTGTAAGAACCGATGGATTTAAGCCAAGAGTAGTTGTTCTAAAAACTTCTTTTTTAGTATTGTCAAGAGCTATCCAATCAGCTTTAGTAGAACCACCATCGGCAATTAAAATCATATGTAGTTATTAATTAATTTAAATGCAATTAGATAAGTTTTGCGTTCCGTATCGTTATATAATTCATTCTTTGTAGAATACAAGAAAAATCTTATTATAGTATTAGTATCGTTAAAACAATTCTTAAAAGCTTGAGTAATTATTTTTTTCAAACGTTAGAACTTAATTTTTAGCGGCATTGTCTAACTTTTCGTAAACTGAATTATTTGATTTATACTCAGGAACGATTTCTTTTATTAGTTGAACCGTTTGATAATTGTTGTGATTTTTGTTTGATAAACAAAGTTCTTTAATTTTTGTTTCAACAATGGTATAATCGATTAATTGATTCTTTGCTATCATAATCTTTTCATGATATGTGGGGCTAGTATTTTCACCATCAGCTAAGAGTTCTTCATACAGCTTTTCTCCAGGTCGTAAACCGGTAATTTTTATATCTATATCATCAGGAAAGTTTAAGCCTGATAAATGAATCATTCTTTTAGCAATATCATATATCTTTACAGATTTCCCCATGTCAAAAATATAAATCTCACCACCATTTCCCATTGTTCCAGCTTCTAAAACTAATCTACAGGCTTCAGGGATAGTCATAAAATACCGGGTAATGTCTTTATGAGTAACAGTTAATGGCCCTCCATTTTCTATTTGACGTTTAAAAAGAGGTATAACCGATCCATTAGAACCTAATACGTTACCAAAACGAGTAGTTGTAAATTTTGTTGTATGGTTATCAGAGTTACTTAAACAGCTTATATACATTTCAGCAACACGTTTTGTAGCTCCCATAACATTTGTCGGGTTTACAGCTTTATCGGTAGAAACCATTACAAAACGATCAACATTGTATTTTGTTGATAAATCGGCAATGTTTTTTGTTCCCCCGATATTTATTTTTACAGCTTCATAAGGACTCATTTCCATTAAAGGAACGTGCTTATAAGCAGCTGCATGAAATACTTTTTGAGGTTTAAACTCTTCAAATATCTCGTTCATTCTTTTTTTATCTCTTACGTCAGCAACTATAGAAGTGAAATTTTTACGCCCTTTTTGAATTAGTTCTTGTTGAAGATCATAGAGAGGAGATTCAGCTTGATCTATTAGTACTAAATGTTTGTGATTATAAATACTTAATTGACGAGAAATTTCAGAGCCAATTGAACCAGCAGCACCTGTGACTAAAATAATTTTATTGTTGACTTCTCTTTTAACAATAGGGTTGTCAATAGAAATAGGTTTTCTATCTAGTAAATCCTCAATTTTAATTTGTTTAATTTGATTCGCTTCTAAATCACCATCAATCCATTTTGATAATGGAGGAACAATTTTTACGTCAACACTTAAAGCTAATAAGTTATCAGTAAGGTATAATAGTTTTTCTGATTTAATATTTTGAATAGAAATAATTACTTCGTCAATTTTTTTTTCTTTAACAAAGTTCTTGTCTATTCTTTTTCCATCGTAAATCTTAATTCGATCTAACTTTTTGCCTACCTTTTTGTGGTCATCATCAATGAAGCCTACAACTTCATACTTGTTTTTTGTGTCTCTATTTAAAGCACCATAAGTAATCAAGCCAGAGTCTCCAGCACCATATATTAAAACATTCGTAATAGACTTAAGTTCTGTAGAAACAATTTCATAAAAAGCCTTAAAAATAAAACGACTAATTACTAGAACAAGTACAGAAATCAAATAATGAATAATAATTATTGATTTAGGAATTGTAAAATTAGGAAATATATTTAAAGCACTGTTAAATAAAACAATACATGTAGTAATAAATGAAAGTAAAGTAACACCTACAAATACATTAAAAGCATCTCTTGTTCCTGTGTGTCTAACTATACCTTTATATGAACCAACAATTAGAAAGCTAATAAGGGCTATAGTAGCTATAAATGGAAGTTGTTTGTATAAGTTGTTAACATCAAAGTTTAAACTAGCATTGAAACGGACAGTGTAGGCTAAAATGAATGATATACAAACTAAGACGATATCTATAATTAAAACAAGCCATCTTGAAGCGTACTTATCAAAAGCTTTTAAAAACAAACCTCTAATCATTGATGATTTTTGTTAGTAAGTAAAATTACGAAATATATAATAAAAACTTAAAAAAATGTTAAATCTTCTTCATTTGTTGCTTCATCATTTGCATTTGCTCTTTAAGCATTCCATGTTTATCTAGCTTTTTAGCTTCTGCCATTAAGTTCGTAGCTTCTCTCTTTCTGCGTTTAGTCATTGCTATACCAGCTAACTGTAATTTAGCCATAGCTAAATCATGATCCATAGCTAAACCTAATTTAACAGCTTTCTTTAAATATTTTTCAGCTTGAGTTATGTTCGTTTGAGACAACATAATTCCGTGTAAGTAGTTATAGTAACCTTCTTGCTTTTTCGTTAAAGCAGCAGAAGGATTTTTAATATATCCTAACCATTTTTGAGCTCCAGCAAAGTTTTGTTTACGTAGCTGTAAAAAGGCCAAAAGAATAAATTCGTTTTTAAAATAAAATAAAATAAACAGCCCAGCAAGTAGAAGTATAGATATACCGTTCATGATGTGCCCTTGTGTAAATTCATACACTGACCATACAGTTATTAAGGCAGCTAATACTAATTTTATATTTTTATTGAACATAATTGTTTTTTCTTTTTATCGGTTTGCAAAAATACATTTTTTTAACAGAAAAACTGCCAAGTTACTTCTTGTAATACTTTTTATTCTTTACCCAAGCTAGAACTCCTATGATACTAACAAAAGCTATAGAGTAATATACTGAAGTAGGGGTGATTACTTTATCACCACTAGCATACGAATGTAGTCCTGATAAATAGAAGTTTACCCCAAAGTAAGTCATCATAATAGAAGCAAAAGCTATAATTGACCATAAGTTGAAGGTATATCTTCCTCGTAAACCTGGAATTAACCTCATGTGTAAAACAAAGGCATATACCATAATTGAAATTAAAGCCCAAGTTTCTTTAGGGTCCCAACCCCAGTAGCGTCCCCAACTCTCGTTAGCCCACATACCTCCTAAAAAGTTACCAATGGTAAGCATTACTAGGCCTACGGTTAATGCCATTTCATTAATAACAGTTAATTCTTTAATATGTAGATCCATTTTCTTTTTATTCTTTTCATTAGTGAAAATGATTAAGAATAAAGAAAAGATTCCTAAAATCATTCCCATAGCAAATGGACCATAACTAGCTACAATTACAGAAACGTGAACATATAGCCACCAAGAGTTTAATACAGGTTGAAGGTTGGCAATCTCAGGGTCTAACCAGTTTTGATGCGCAAACATCAAAATAACTGAAACTAAAAATGTGGTAGCAGCAATAGTTAATGAAGATTTCTTTCCTAGGATCAATCCAAATAACATGGTTGCTAAGCCAACAAAAATAATGGACTCATAAGCATTACTCCAAGGAGCATTTCCACTTATGTACCAACGGGCAGTTAACCCTAAAACGTGAAAGACAAATAAGAAAATTACAATACCTATTAATACTTTTACTACACTGTTAACCCAAGGTTTATTGTTGAAAATTTGTAAGAAAACAAATACAATTAAAACTAAACTTACATATCCGTAAGATTTAGAAAGTTTAACAAAAATGTTTAGTTTGTTATAAGCTATTTCTAAATCGATTTTATCTTTTGCAGGGATAACTTCAGAACCAAATTTTTGTTGAAACTTCTTAATTCCGTTTAGAACTTTGTTAGTTTCAGTGTAATTTCCTGACTTTTTTGAAGCTTGTAATAATTGTAAATAAACAGGTAATGATTGACGTACAAAAACAGAGTCTGTTCCTTTAAAGTTAGCTTTTAGCGTTTCTGGTTGAGATACCCATTTGTTGTTTTCATCATTTGGAATAGGGTAGATGCGTAACATACCACCTCCTAAAGCCTGAGATAGTAACCAAACTCTTCGTTCAATCTTTATAATATCTTTTTCAAACTTATTTTGAATTTTTTTCTTTTCAGCTTCAACTACTAATTTGCTAATTTTTGAAGAGCCATCTTTATTATAGAAATCAATAAAACGAGCATATTCAGCATCTTCAGGTACACCTAAAATTTCTCTAATTTGTGTGTTCCCTTTTTCTAGATATACAAAAGGAACATTAAGCCAAAGCATTGGGTTTTCAGTAATAGAAAGTAAAATTTGGCTTGGGTCTAAATCTTTAAATTTATCAACATGCGCTACTTTCCTCACTAATTCAGAAGCAAAAGTATGAGCAGGTTTCATGCGTCCACCAGCATCTTGAATAACTAAAGAACTAAACAAAGCAGCGTGTTTGTCATCTACTTTATTAGTTGTTAAAATAGAATCAATTTGAGCTTCAGTAATTTGTTTTGGCTCATGTGTTTGGTGTTGACCAAAACTAACTAAAGAAAATAACAAAGCAATAACAGATAGTTTAGCTTTTTTATTTCGGATTTTTACTAATGATTGTTTTAAATCATCAAAGCGAGTGTTTTTGACAAACAACGAAGCTACCAACCCGAAGAATAATAAAAAGTATCCGATATAGGTAATCCATGTACCCCAGAAATCGTGGTTTACCGATAAATGTGTTTGTTCGTGCTCTCCCTCAATTTTATAACTCGATTGGAAGAACTTATAACCTCCGTAATCTAAAATATGATTCATAAAAATTCTATAATCGAAAGTTTCATTAGGTGCTATTACGGTAATTTCACTAGCATAAGCAGCAGCACTTTCCGAACCAGGATACTTTTCTAACTGAAAGTCATTTAGTTTTATACTAAAAGGAGTTTGTAGTAATTTAGCACCATACCAAGCTCTAAAGTTTAATTCACCAATACTAAATTGTTGTTGGTTATCAACATTAAACTTTCCACCGTAAAACTCAACACGCTTAGTTTCTCCGTTAGCAGTAACATCAAAAATTACAGTGTCATATTTTTTATCGTCTTTTTTACCTCTTACAGTTTTTATTTCTCCTTTCTCTGGAGATTTAGGAACTACAAATTGTAGACCATTTACATTATGAAGTGTTAGCAGTTGAAAGTGTTGCGCACTATCTTTAACTATTAAACCTTTTTTCTGGTCAGCCATTCTAAACCAATCACCATCATTTTTAGAAAGCATTTTTAAGCTACCATCTTCATAAAAGAAGTTAATTGAAGCCGCTTCTTTATTAGGAGCTTCAAAACCTACTAAAATGTTATGAATGTTCTCTATAGTTCCTTTTTTAATGTAGTGTTCATGTCTACTTCCGTCAGAACTTTCTACAAAAAACAAGTGTTCAGTTCCGTTTTCATCTAAAACCATTTTTGTTTCAGACCAAGGAATATAGTCCACTAAATTAAAAATAACTTCATGTTTTTTTCCTCCTTTTTCAGGTTGGAAGTTTTCTTTAAAGTTTACCGAGTTATCTCCCCAAGCAGATAAAAGTAACTTGTTAGCAGTGGTTTTTTGAAACTCGCTATTATCAATTATTACATTTAAATATGTGTGTTCTGAATAAAATTGGTTGGTTGTTTCTCCTTCGTCAATAACCATTAAACCTTCATAACTAATATAACGAGTAATACCAGCTCCAATTAAGATTAAAAGAAAAGAAACGTGAAATAACAATACTGACCATTTTTCTTTTTTATATAACCTGTACCTAAAAATGTTTCCGAAAAAATTGATAACAAAAAACACCATTATTAACTCAAACCACCAAGTGTTGTAGATTAGTGCTTTAGAAGTTTGTGTTCCGTAATCGTTTTCAATAAAAGTTGCAACTCCCATGGCAATGGCAAAAGCAAAAAATAAAACGGCCATTAAACGGGTAGAGTAGAGGGTATCTAAGATTTTTTTCATCAGTAAATCTGCTAAGTATAAAACGACGCAAATTTACGGATTAAAGCTTTAATCGCCTTATGAAATCAATCATTTTTAAAAGGTAAAATGTTAAATTTATGAAGGTTAATTTCCAATTCGTTCTCCCATTTTAACAAAGGTTTCCATTCTGTTTTTAGTGTTAGCTAAAATATCTTCGTCAATAGTGATTTTTGAGCTATCAACCAATAATACAATAGTAGACCCTCCAAAAGCAAAATATCCCATCTCATCACCTTTTTTAACCTCCGTATTTGGGGTGTAGGTTTCTATGATGCTTCCAACCATCGTAGCGCCCACAGGGGCAATGATAATATCTCCTTTGTTGTGTGTTTTTAAAGTGCAGAATTCTCTTTTGTTTTCACAGAATACTCTGGTGAAGTTAGCAGCTAGGGCATAAGGTGATACTGAAAAATAACGTCCTTTAATTTTTGTTACATTAGAAGGAATTCCGTCGTAAGGGAAATGGTAACGATGATAATCATTAGGAGCCAATCGAAGTATAATTAAAGAATCGTCTTTATGCTTTGTGGCTAGTTCTTTGTTGTCTAAAAATTCTTCTAAGGTGAATTTTCTCCCTTTAACAAAGAAGTTTTGAATATCTGAAATATTTTTAAAGGCTAACATTTTTCCGTCACCAGGAGAAACAAAACCTTCTTCAATAGGGCGAGCGTCAGATTTTAACTTTCGATAGAAAAAATCATTAAAAGAAATATAATCTTCTGAAGGTCTTTCAGCTTCGCTCATGTCAATTTGAAGCTCTCTAACAAAACTGTTTATTTTGTTAATAGAGTTGGGTTTGTTCATGAGTTTACCGTACCACGATGATAAAAATTTACGTTTAACCAATGGCAATAAAGCCATTTTACCAAACGGATTGTTGTATAGCAATTTTAAGTACCCTTCACCAGGAGGGTTTTCGGTAATTATTTTACCTGTTTTTCTATCAATGAATTTTATTTTCATAACCGTTATTCTTCGGTACTATCAATTAAAATAGTTAACATGTCAATAGCAGCTTGTGCAATTTTAGTTCCTGGGCCAAAAACACCTACGGCACCAGCATCAAACAAGAATTGGTAGTCTTGTGCAGGGATTACACCACCAACAATAACCATAATATCTTCACGGCCATATTTTTTAAGTTCAGCAATAACCTGAGGAACTAAGGTTTTGTGTCCTGCAGCTAATGATGAAATTCCTAAAATATGGACATCATTTTCTATAGCTTGTTTGGTAGCTTCTTGCGGAGTTTGGAATAAAGGGCCTATATCTACATCAAAACCTAAGTCGGCATATCCTGTAGCTACTACTTTAGCTCCACGATCGTGACCGTCTTGTCCTAATTTAGCAATCATAATACGTGGACGACGTCCTTCTAACTCAGCAAATTTATCAGCTAGTTCAGTAGCCTTTTTAAATAACTCGTCATCTTTTATTTCTTTACTATACACGCCAGATATGGTTTTATGTACTGCTTTATGACGTCCGAAAATAGTTTCAAGGGCGTCAGAAATTTCACCTAATGTAGCTCTGTTTCTCGCAGCTTTTACTGCTAAATCTAATAAATTTCCTTCACCTGTTTTAGCAGATTCAGTTAAATCGCTCAATGTTTTATCAACTTCAGCTTGATTTCGCTTCGATTTTAAATTGTTTAGTCTATCAATTTGAGATTGACGAACAGCTTCGTTATCAACTTCTAAAATATGTAAAGGATCTTCTTGTTCTAGTTGATATTTATTAACACCAACAATAACATCTTGACTACTGTCAATTTTGGCTTGTTTTATGGCAGCAGCTTCTTCAATACGCATTTTAGGAATCCCTTTTTCAATAGCTTTGGTCATTCCTCCTAATTCTTCAACTTCTTGAATTAATTCCCAAGCTTTGTTGGCAATTTCTTCGGTAAGTTTTTCAACATGATAACTACCAGCCCAAGGATCAACCGTTTTTGTAATATGGGTTTCTTGTTGTAGATATATTTGTGTGTTACGAGCAATACGGGCTGAAAAATCGGTAGGTAAGGCAATTGCTTCGTCTAAAGCGTTGGTATGTAAACTTTGTGTACCTCCGAATGCAGCAGCCATAGCTTCAATTGCGGTACGGGCCACATTGTTAAAAGGATCTTGCTCAGTTAAACTCCATCCACTAGTTTGACAGTGAGTTCTTAATGCTAGCGATTTTGGGTTTTTAGGGTTGAATTGTTTTACCAATTTAGCCCATAACATTCTACCTGCACGCATTTTGGCAATTTCCATAAAATGATTCATTCCGATAGCCCAGAAAAAAGATAGGCGAGGAGCAAAGGTGTCGATATCCATTCCAGCTTCCAATCCTTTTTTTATGTATTCTAATCCGTCAGCTAAAGTGTATGCTAATTCAATTTCTGCTGTAGCACCAGCTTCTTGCATGTGGTAACCAGAAATAGAAATTGAATTAAACCTAGGCATATTTTCAGAAGTATATCTAAAAATATCAGCAATAATTTTCATTGAGGGAGTAGGTGGGTAAATGTAAGTGTTACGCACCATAAACTCTTTTAATATATCGTTTTGAATAGTTCCTGATAATAATTCAGGAGCTACACCTTGTTCTTCGGCTGCTACAATATAAAATGCCAAAATTGGTAAAACGGCTCCGTTCATAGTCATAGAAACCGACATTTTATCTAGCGGAATCTGATCGAATAAGACTTTCATGTCTTCAACAGAATCAATAGCAACCCCAGCTTTTCCAACATCACCTTGTACACGTTCATGGTCTGAGTCGTATCCTCGGTGCGTAGCTAAATCAAAAGCAACTGATAATCCTTTTTGACCTGCAGCTAAATTTCTACGGTAAAAAGCATTACTTTCTTCTGCAGTAGAAAAACCTGCATATTGACGAATTGTCCAAGGTCTACGAACATACATAGTGGAGTATGGTCCACGTAAGTTAGGAGCGATACCTGCAACAAAATCTTCATGTTTAAAGCTTTTGTTTTGCTGTTCTTGGCTTTTGTCTATTTGTATGTTTGATATATCTTTTCTACTCATTTTCTAAACGTTCTTGTTCTAGCTTTTCGGCTAATCGTTTTTGGATAATAGGTTGAATTAGGGTTTTTTCATTACGAATTTTCAAGAAAGGAGAAACTTCTAAATCGTTTTTCATCTTATCTTCTTCGTTTTGAATTTTGTTTGTGCCAAGTAATACTAACTCTCCTGAATCGAATAATTGTTGTTCTTTATCCGCAGTTTCTTTTATTTTTCTTTGGATAACTCCTTCTTTTAGTTGTTTTAAAAAACCACCGCCTTTCTCTATTAACTTAAAGACTTCTAGTGCTTTTTGAGCAAGTTGTTGAGTGATTGTTTCGATATAATATGCACCGTCAGCAATATTTTGAGCTTCTGCTAACTCACTTTCTTGTTGTAAAATTAATAGCTGATTTCTTGAAATACGTTCTCCAAATT
This sequence comes from Tenacibaculum larymnensis, assembly GCF_028829235.1. Classification (GTDB taxonomy): domain Bacteria; phylum Bacteroidota; class Bacteroidia; order Flavobacteriales; family Flavobacteriaceae; genus Polaribacter; species Polaribacter larymnensis. Next base: position 61,034 of record NZ_JAIWJY010000012.1, read on the forward strand.
CATTTGAATGATGAAAAATTTTATCATAGGAGCTATTGGCTACAGTATTTGCTCCTCCTAAAATAGCGCTCATACACTCTGAAGTTGTACGAAGCATATTTACATTATAGTCATATAAGGTTTTGTTACGTAAACTAGGTTGAGCAAAAATATGAGCAGTAGCTTTGGTGTTGTATTCGTTTAATAAAGAATCCCATAAAATCCTAAAAGCTCTTAGTTTGGCGATTTCAAAAAAGTAATTGCTACCTACTGAAAAATTAAAGTGAATATTGTTAGCAATTGAACTTCCGAAATGATTCAAATATTCATTTGCATGTGCAAGTGTGTATGCTAATTGTTGAACAATCGAGGCTCCTGCATTTTGATAAGTAGAAGCGTTAACACAAATGGAATTTTGAGTTACTTTTGCTATTTCTTCTAATTGGGTATGGTCATTTTTAAGATTAGAATACCAATTTCCTGAGCTAGCTAAGTGTCCTATAATATCAATGTTAAAAAAGCAATTGTCTGAGTTTGTATAATCAGCTAGTTCTTTAACGAATTCTGATGATAAAAAATCAAAAGTAAAGTAAAGTGTAGTTTTTTGAGTGTCAATTCCTTTTAATAAGGCATTGTAGTCAAACTCTTTTTTAGCAATGAATTCAATAGCACTAGCTCCTCTTTTAAGAGAGTCGATAGCAAACGCATTTGCTTTTTCTTCATCTTCAATATTGATAGATTGGCAAATGGTAAAACCTTGCTTGGAAGTTTTTACTCTAATATTAGTTCTATCTTCTTTAGTGTAAAAAGGTTTTACAGTAATACTCTCTTCAGTTTTCCATAAAAGAGTGTCGTTATAATCGGCACCTTTAAGGTCTACTTGTATTTTTTGTTTCCATTCTGCAGGGGTAACACCTTGAAATTCGTCAAATAAATAGTTACTCATTACTTTTTTATGGTATCAAATTCAATAATATAAATATCTTCATCTTCTTTCTTCATTAAGTACTTTTCTCTAGCATAGCGTTCTAGTTGAAGAGAGTCTTGTAGTTGTTGTATGGTTTTTTTGTCTTTCTTGATTTTTTTTTCATGATAATCAATCCAGCTTTTTAACTCATTAATTTCTTTATTAAACTCTCTATGTGTAAGGTAAGAATTTTCATCAAAAAAAAGCATCCATACCACAAATACAGTAAGTATAATCACATAAATATTAGTGGCTATTTTAAAGGAAGGTTTGTTTTTTATTGATTTAAAACTCATGTTATAAACGGTCGTTAATTACAGTTCTTACAATGTCTATAGCAACAGTATTATATCTGTCGTTAGGTATAATAATGTCAGCATAATTTTTAGTAGGCTCAATAAATTGTTGGTGCATTGGTTTTAAGGTGCTTTGGTAGCGGTTTAAAACTTCATCAACATCTCTACCTCGTTCTTTAATGTCTCTTCTTACACGTCTAATCAAGCGTTCGTCAGCATCAGCATGAACAAAAACTTTAATGTCACACAAGTTACGAAGTTCTTTACTATTAAAAATCAAAATACCTTCAATAATAATAACTTTTCTAGGGTGTGTTTTTATAGTGTCTTTGGTTCTGTTGTGGGCAACGAATGAATATACAGGTTGTTCAATGATGCATCCGTTTTTTAATTCAGATAGATGATCTACCATTAAATCAAAATCGATAGCTCTAGGATGATCAAAGTTTATCTTTGTTCGTTCTTCGTAAGTTAGGTTATCTGTTTGTTTGTAGTAAGAGTCTTGAGAGATAACGCATACTTCATCGGCAGGAAGTTCGTTAATAATTTGGTTTACTACAGTGGTTTTTCCACTCCCTGTACCTCCAGCAATACCAATAACAAATATATTTTTCATTAAGTTTTTGTAAAAATAGAGTTATGACAAATTTAGCAAATTAAGCGCATAAAAAAAGCGCTAACTTTTTGTTAGCGCTTTTAGTTTTTGAGCCGATGGAGGGACTCGAACCCACGACCTGCTGATTACAAATCAGCTGCTCTAGCCAGCTGAGCTACATCGGCGTTTGCTTTAAAAGCGTGGCAAATATATAATGTTTTTTGAAACTGGAAAAACTTTTTTTAAAAATTTTTAATGCTTGTTTTTTGTAATGGTTTAGAGAGTTTTTTAAGTTGTTGAATTAGAGTTTGTTTTAACTTTTTTAGTGAGGTGATTTTTTTTTAAAAATAAAATAAGTCGGGATGAGTGGATTCGAACCACCGATCTCTGGTCCCCCAGACCAGCACTTTAACCGGACTAAGCTACATCCCGATTTCACAAATATATTTAAAAAAGAAAAGTTCTAAGTAAATTTACTTAGAACTTTATCAAGAATAAATATTATAATGAGAGTGGTAGTTGATGAAACTACTATTCTTATGTATATATCATAAACGAGCTTAAAGGTTGTTTATTGTTTAAGCTGTTAAAGGTTTTCCTTTTAAACGTTTTTCAATACGTTGTTTTACAGCTGTTAAACGCTTCATTAAGTCCATTAACGTGCTGTCTTTTGTTTGTTTATATACCTCATTAATCTCTAGAATCAGAGCTTTTGCTTCTCTAGAGGCTAGTATTCTATCACTAGTAGTAACAAATTTGAATTTTCTGTTTTCAAATTCTTCTGCCTTATTGATTAATTCTGAATTCATAAATTTACCAATTTAATTTAAAATTTCTTTATTAGGTTTTGTCTGATAAAAGATATATGCCTAAAATAACTGGGGCGGCAAATATATGGGAAACTTTCTGTTTGCAAAGAAACAAGCTCATCAATTTGTTTTATTATTTAATAAGTTTTTCTTATAAGGTGAAAAAATCTTTTTTTACACTATCTTATATCAGTCATAAGTATTATCTATAAATATAAATGTAACGATTTTATTTTGTTATTTCAAATTATTAATAGAAAATTAACAGTTTTCACCTCTTTATTTAGCGATTTTTTAAGGAATGATGGTGTTTTGGTTGTAATACAGTATTTTTGTGTTAAGAGATATATAAATACCAATATGAAAAAACTATTATTGTTAATTTTTACTGTTTCAATATTGTCTTGTAACAGTCAAGGAAAAAGAGCTGTCTTGGGAGAGTCTGATTTTCAAAAAGAAATGAATACTAAGTTCAAAGACGCTTCTAGGTCACCACTTACCAAAAAAGGATTAAAGAAGTTTAAAGGATTAGATTTTTTTCCTATTGATAAAAAGTATACTGTAAAAGCAGAATTAGTAAAAACACCAGATGCGCCTATTTTTGATTTTCCAACGACGACCGATAGGGTGGCGATGTATAAAAAATATGGTGTTTTATCTTTTTCTATTGATGGAGAGGATTTTAAACTAGTTATTTATCAAGATGTAAATCCTAAGCCCGAATATGCAAATCATTTGTTTTTACCTTTTTTAGATAATACGAATGGCAAAACGTCTTATAAAGGAGGTCGTTTTATAGATATTTATACAACAGATATCCAGAAGGATGGGACTGTGGAGATTGATTTTAATAAAGCATACAATCCATATTGTGCTTATAGTGATAGATATTCTTGTCCAATTACACCAAGCGATAATTATTTAGATAAAGAAATTAAAGCAGGGGTAATGGCTTATAAGAAACCTAAATAAATAAAAAGTCCTGCAATTTGCAGGACTTTTTATTTATTTAGAAGGAGGTGTTAGACCTTCTTCACTGTCTTGTTTGATAGCTCTAGCTAAAGATTCTAAATATGATTCTCTTACTTTTAACTTGGTCTCTTTATGTGCTTTCTTGTTTAGTTTAGAAAACATTTCTGCAACCTTTACAGCTGTTGGTAGTAAGTGTTCTTGAGGAACAACTTTATCTAAAAATCCAGCAGTAATAGCATCTTTAGGGTTATATATTTCAGAGCAGCTAACGCTTCTTTCAAAATAAATAGGAGATAAGCGCGCTTTTGCTATTTCAATTCCAGCATTGTGCATAGTCATACCTATTAAAACTTCATTTAGCCCAATTTTAAAATCACCTTCAATACCTAACCTATAGTCAGTAGATAGGAGAAGAAAAGCGCCCTTAGCCACTGCGTGTCCTGAACAGGCTGCAATTATTGGGTAAGGAAAAGAAAGCATTCTATGTGATAATTGTGACCCTTTAGTTACTAGTTCTAAGGCTGATTCAGGAGATTGTGTCATGCTTTTTAAATCATAACCTGCTGAGAATATTCCTGGTTGTCCTGTTAATATTACAGGTTTTTCTTCTTTTTCAGCTTTGTCAAAAGAGGTGTTTAAAGCATCAATCACTTCATGAGAAATAGCGTTAGCTTTTCCGTTAGTAATAGTAATAATTACGTGATTTTCTTCTGAATTGTATTGTATAAGTTCACTCATTTGTTATATAAATTTACTCACAAAGTGAGGTTTGTTTTAGGGGTAAAGTATTATTTAAATTGATTGTGCGTTCGTCCAAAAGTAATTAACAATGTAGATTCCTGCGAAAACAGCTAAAAATCCGATGATAAAACTTGCTATAGTGTATAAAGCAAAAGAGGTAAAATCGCCAGACTTTAAAAAGATATGATTTTCATAAGCAAAGGTTGAAAAAGTTGTGAATCCACCACAGAATCCAGTAGCTAATAATAAAGTGTGATTTTGAGTTATTGTTTCGTTTTTAGCAGCAAGTCCTAAAATAATTCCAATAAGTAAACTTCCAAGAATATTAGCAGCAAAAGTTCCGTAAGGAATTCCTGTTTGCGAACTGTTTAAAGCTTTTCCAATGATGTATCGTAATACGCTTCCTGCTCCGCCACCTATAAAAACTAATAATAATTGTTTCACAAAAATATTTCTAAGTTAATAGCTTGGTTTTGCTCTCTTATTGAAAGAGATGTTGTAAGAATCTCTACAAGAGCTATTTCATGTTATTGCGAAAATAAGAAAACCTCACAAATTTGTGAGGTTTTCTTTATATATAAATAGTATAACTGTTTATAGTTCTACATCATCAGCATCGGTCCAATTCCATTTCCCAACAATGACTCCGCTTTTTACGGTAACAATACCAGGGTTAGCTCTAATTACTGTTTTTAAAGCAGTTTCATCACAAAACCCAAAAGTATAAGGGAGTCCATATTCTTTTTGAGTTGCAGCTAAGTCTTCAATATAAGAAGCAGTTAGTACATAAATTTCATAACCTTGTTCACTAGCTTGTTTAGCTACTTCAGAAACTCCGGTAATACCTTCTTTTTCTGTTTTCTTGAAGTTAGACATGATAATAAGCATAGCTTTTTCTTTAGCAAGCATTTCTTCTAACTTATCTCCTTCATCAGTTTCAATCATGAAATCGTGTATAGGAGGAAGCTCATCGCTATCTTCTGGATATTCCATCCCTTTAGCAATATCTGTTCCTATAGAATAAGCTCTAAAATCAATAATTGGTAAATGTTGTAAAACATAGTAACTAATAATGAGCGCTAAAAAAACAGAAGAAAAGGTTGTTATTGAAGAAAACTTATTTGAAATTAAAGGCTTAATGTGTTTAACACCTAAAATAAGAATAACAATAAAGATCATAAAAACAACATTCTTGTAAAATGTTTCTTTAGGAGTAAGCTTTAAGGCGTCACCAAAACATCCACAATCTGTAACTTTATTGTAAGTGTATGAATACCATGTTAAAAATAAGAATACAAGGTTTAAACCAAATAAGCTCCAAACGGTAAGTTTTGGTTTATAACCAACTAAAAGCATAATACCTAAAACCAATTCGGTAACAATTAAAAGAATTGAAAAAGGTAAAGCAAAAGGAATTAAGAATTCTAAGTTTAGTACACCGGCACTAAAGTACTCCTCAAATTTATATTGAGATCCAATTGGGTCTACTAATTTTACAAATCCAGAGTAAATAAAAAGAAGTCCTACAAGTACTCTTGAAATATGAGTTAACATTTTTAAAATCATATAGGGATGTTTTTAGGTTAATTATCTGATTCAGAAAGGTGAATCATGGCAAAAATAGCATAATTAATCATATCTTGATAATTAGCGTCAATTCCTTCAGAAACTAAGGTTTTACCTTGATTGTTTTCTATTTGTTTTACACGAAGTAGTTTTTGTAGAATTAAATCGGTTAACGAAGAAACTCTCATATCTCTCCAAGCTTCACCATAATCATGGTTTTTGTTTTTCATTAATTCTTTGGTAATCTTTATGTGCTTATCATATAAATTAGTAGCCTCTTCAGTAGTTAAATCAGGTTGCTCAACAACGCCAAGCTCAATTTGAATTAATGCCATTATTGAGTAGTTGATAATGCCAATAAATTCTGATTTTTCTCCTTCATCAACTTTTCGTTCAGTATTTTCTTGTAATTGACGTATGCGTTGAGCTTTTATAAATATTTGATCGGTTAATGAAGGAAGTCTTAATATTCTCCAAGCACTACCATAATCACTCATTTTTTTTACAAACAAATTTCTACATTCTTCAACTACAGTATCATACTGTTTAGAGGTGTTCTGCATCTTTCTTATTTAAAAGTATTCGACCAAAAATAGTAAATATTACAAGCTTTTCATTTATTTTTACTTGGAAATTTAGCATGATGACAATTAATTGTAAAGGAACCTTAGTAGATTTAACTAAGCCTAAGGTTATGGGGATTTTAAATGTTACTCCTGATTCTTTTTTTGATGGTGGAAAGTATAAAAACGAACGAGATATTCTTGAGCAAGCAGAAAGGATGTTGAGTGAAGGGGCTACGTTTATAGATGTTGGAGCGTATTCTTCAAGACCAGGAGCAAAACATATTTCGGAAGAAGAGGAGCTACAAAGAATGCTTCCTGTTGTGGAATTGCTGATTAAAAACTTTCCTGAAATTATTATATCGATAGATTCTTTTAGAAGTAGAGTGGTGGAAGAGTCGGTTAATGCAGGGGCTGCAATTATTAATGATATTTCTGGAGGAAAGATGGATGAGCAGATGTTTAAAACAGTGGCTAAACTTCAAGTTCCATATATTATGATGCATATGAAGGGGACGCCGCAAAACATGCAACAAAATCCACAATATGAAAATGTGGTTACAGAAGTGATTTCTTTTTTTGCTGAGCAGCTTTTTAAATTGCGTGAACTAAAGGTGAATGATGTAATTATTGATGTTGGTTTTGGTTTTGGTAAAACGCTCGATCAAAACTATGAGTTGCTTAAAAAATTATCACTATTCAAAAGTTTAGATGTTCCCATTTTAACTGGTGTTTCAAGAAAATCAATGTTGTATAAGTTGTTAGGTGTTACACCAAAAGAAGCTTTAAATGCTACTACCGTAGCTAATACAATTGCTTTGTTAAATGGTACACATATTTTAAGGGTGCATGATGTAAAGGAGGCAGTTGAGACGGTTAAAATTGTGGGGCAGTTGTAATAAAATCCTTACATTTACTTATCAGGCAATTTATAATGCCTAAAAACTTGTTTTTAAAGTTAAAAAACTTCAAAAAATTAATGAATTTAGATTTTATCGACTTTTCGTTTCTTGATGTGTTAGATATTTTTTTAGTAGCAGTGTTGCTTTTCTATATATATAAATTACTAAAAGGAACTGTAGCTATTAACATTGTAATTGGAATTGCATTTATATTTTTAATATGGAAAGTTACTCAGGCTCTACACATGGAAATGTTGAGTGGAATTTTGGGTTACTTACTTTCTGGTGGTGTTATAGCATTGATTATTGTATTTCAACAAGAAATTCGTAAGTTTTTATTAATGATAGGGACGACTAATTTCTCTACTAAAAAAGGGTTTTTAAATCAGTTGAAGTTTCTAAAAACTGAAATTCATACAGAAACAGATGTTGAAACTATTTTGACAGCTTGTGTTAATTTATCAAAAACCAAAACGGGTGCATTGTTAGTGATAGAGAAAACAAATAATCTTGATTTTTTAATTAATACTGGTGATAAAATGAATGCTTTGGTAAATGAAGCAATTATTGAAAGTATTTTTTATAAAAATAGTCCGTTGCACGATGGAGCAACTGTTATTCGTGATAATTATATTGTAGCAACTCGAGTAATATTACCTGTTTCTAATAGTGCTAAGATACCTTCTAGGTTTGGATTACGTCATAGAGCAGCTATTGGTGTTAGTGAGAAAACGGATGCAATTTGTTTGTTGGTTTCAGAAGAAACAGGGGAGATTTCGTATATAAAAGATGGAGAGTTTGTGTTATATAAATCGTTAGAAGAACTCCATAGGAAATTAGAAAAAGATGTAATGGCATAAAAAAAGCCCGCAACTTGCGAGCTTTTTTATTTTCTGTTCAAAAAAGATTATTGAGCAGGAGCCATTTTAGATTGAATAGCAGTCATAACGCTATTGAATTTTTTAGCAGCTTCTTCGTCTAAGTTAGCAACGATGTCTTTAGCTTGTGTAGCTAATTCAACACCTTTTTTAGCTAATTCAGAGTTCTTTACTACGTCTCCTTTTGCTTCGATATAATCTTTAGCATATTGAGAATAAGACTGTAAGTATTCTCCTACTTTTGGGTCTTCAAATTCTGGAATTTCGATACCTTCGATTGCAGATTCTACAGCTTCAACAGCTTCTTCAGTAGCCTCTTTAGCTTCTTCAGTTGCTTCAGCAGCAGCTTCTTTAGCTTCTTCAGTAGCTTTTTCTACAGTTTCAACAGCTTCTGTTGTAGCGTCTTTAGCTTCTTCTTTAGTGTTCTTACATGATGTTGCTAATAAAGCACCAACTACAAATACTGATAAAATTACTTTTTTCATCGTTTATTGATTTTTAGTTTTTAAGATTGAATAACAAATGTACTATTTTGATTGATGTAAACAAATTTATTTACACCACCGTTTCACTATTAAACTGTTTTTCGTACAAATTCTTATAATAGCCCTCATGTTTTTTTAACAATTCTGTATGATTTCCTTTTTCAACTATACAACCCTTGTCCATAACAATAATCATATCAGCTTTTTTAATGGTTGCTAAGCGGTGTGCAATTACAATAGAAGTTCTGTTTTTTGTGATTTCGTCAGTTGCGTATTGGATCATTTGTTCTGAATGTGCGTCAACAGAAGAAGTGGCTTCATCTAAAATCAAAATACTAGGTTTGCTAACATAGGCACGTAAAAAGGCAATTAATTGACGTTGACCTGAAGATAACATACCTCCGCGTTCTTTTACGTTGTAATGATAATTATTAGGAAGGCTCATTATAAAATCATGAATTCCAATTTGTTTGGCAGCAATTTTAACTTCTTCAAGAGAAATACTTTCATTGTTAAGAGTGATGTTGTTTAAAATACTATCAGAAAATAAAAATACATCTTGAAGTACTACGGCTACTTTTTGACGTAAAGAAGCTATTTTATAGTCTTGAACAGGGATATTATCGATAGATATTTCACCGCTATCTATTTCATAAAAGCGATTTATCAAATTAATAATGGTAGATTTACCAGCTCCTGTAGCACCTACAATTGCAACGGTTTGTCCTTTCTCAACACTAAAACTAATTCCTTTTAAAATTTCTTCTCCTTTAATATAGCTAAATCGTACATCTTTAAAATTAATAGTTCCTTGTATATTATTAGCAGTAATTGTTCCGCTTTTATCTATTGAGCTCTCAGTATCAATTACATTAAACACACGTTCTCCAGCAACAATACCCATTTGTAATTGATTAAATTTATCTGCTATTTGTCTTAAAGGTCTAAAAAGCATTTGAGCCATTTTAATAAAACCAATAATAGCACCAACACTTACAGCTTTATCTTCAACAACTTGTAACCCGCCATACCATACAATAAGTCCTATTGCAATAGAAGAAAGAATTTCAGCAATAGGGAAGAAGATAGAGTAGTACCATACAGTTTTAACATGAGCTTTTTTGTGCTTGTTGTTAATTTCAATAAAGTTTTTATACTCAATTTTTTCTCTATTAAAGAGTTGAACAATTTTCATTCCAGTAACTCTCTCTTGTACAAAACTATTAAGGTTTGCTACTTGGTTACGAACATCTTGAAAGGTGGATTTTATAGCAATTTGGAATAATTTGGTAGCGTAAATTAATACAGGTAGGGTTGCTAAAGCAATTAAAGCTAACTTCCAGTTTGTATAAAACATTACAATGATTACTACAATCATTTTTAAAACATCACTAACAATCATAAAAACACCTTGTGTAAAAAAGTTAGCAATAGTTTCTATATCTGAAACAACGCGAGTTACCAATTTTCCAACTGAAGAATTATCAAAATACCCCATTTTAAATTGAAGTATTTTTCTAAAAGTTTTGGCTCTTATGTCTCTAATAATGTGTTGACCTACCCAGTTGGCGTAATAAATAAAGCTAAATTGAAAAAAGACTTGAATAAGTAACACAACTATCATAGCAATTGTGAAATATAATAGCCTTGAAATATCTTTAGTTACAGTGAAATCGTCTATAGCTGTCATTAAAATGACAGGGGTTAGTACAGCAAAACCAGCTAGTAAAATGGTAGATAATGCTGCAATTATAAATCGTACACGGTATTTTTTTGCAAAACTCATTAGTCGTGCAAAAATTTTAATATCGAATGCTTTTCCTGTTGTTTTACTCACTATATATATTCGTATTTTACTTTTGTTAAAAATAAACCTTTTGCAGGAACTGATACACCTGCATTACTACGATTTTTACTTTCTATAATTTTTTTGAAATCATTTACAGTTATTTTTTCTAAACCAACATCAATTAATGTTCCTACAATAGCACGAACCATATTTCTTAGAAAACGATTGGCACTGATATGAAATGTTAATTCATTCCCGTTTTTAATCCATTCAGCATTAGTTACTGTACAGTTAAATGTATGTACATCAGTTTTTACTTTTGAAAAGCATTCAAAATCTTCATAGTCGTATAGAGTTGCAGCGGCTTTATTCATTAACTCTATATTTAATTGCTGATGATGTAATTGCCAAGTGGTATCTAGTAAAAAAGGGTTTCTACCTAACCAAATCTTGTACTCATAACTTCTGCTAAGAGCATCAAAACGAGTGTGGGCATCGTCATGTACTAATTGTGTTCTAAATATAACTATGTCATCGGGCAGAATAGCGTTTAATTTATAAGAAAAGTTTTCGTTTACTGGAGTATCTACATCAAAATGAGCAAACATTTGTGAAGCATGTACTCCAGAATCGGTTCTCCCTGCGCCTACAATATTTACTTCTTTTCTTAAAATTGTACTGATTGCCTTATTTATTTTTTCTTGAACTGAAATTGCATGTGGCTGTATCTGCCATCCATGATAATTTTTTCCGTTGTATGCTAATTCAATAAAATACCTCAAGAAGTGTAAATTTTTAAAGAGCTAAATTATAAAATTCTAATTTGAAAAGAGCTAGAGAGAAGTGTAAAATAATGTTTTTGAGATTTATTAACATATGTTAACAGATTAACTGTAATGTTTGTGTTATTTTTGTCACCTTTATAGAAAACGATAGTGAATTCCCCTTTCATTAATATCCCCTTAGTATAAAGAAATCCATGATGTAATGTCGTGGATTTTTACTTTTTAATTCATTAGTTTTGCTCTAATGAAGAAGATTTTGCTCCTTTCTGATACACATAGTTTTATTGATGAACAAATTTTAAAGTTTGTAAAGCAAGCTGATGAGGTTTGGCATGCAGGAGATATAGGTAATTTAAAAGTTACTGATGCAATAAAAAAGCTTAAACCACTTAGAGCTGTTTATGGAAATATTGATGATAAAGACGCTAGAGCAGAATTTCCGTTGGATAATAAATTTATTATTGATGGTGTTTCAGTTTGGATAACACATATTGGAGGTTACCCAAATAAGTATAATCAAAGAGTTAGAGAAGAACTGAAAAAGAACACACCACAATTATTTATTTGTGGGCATTCACATATTTTAAAAGTTCAATACGATAAAAAACTAAATTTACTTCACTTAAATCCTGGTGCAGCTGGAAATCATGGATTTCATAAAGTTAGAACCATGTTGCGTTTTGAAATAGATAATGGTAGTATAAGGAATATGGAAGTTATTGAACTAGCTAACAGAGGTTAGCTTGCTAAGATTTTTTTCTTTTTTTAGTATAGGAACCTTGATGTGTATAGAAGTGCCTACATTTACTTCAGATTTTATGGTTAATTTACCATCCATCATGTGAATTCTAGCTTCAACTTGATTAAGACCAATACCATCAGAAAAAGAAGAAGACGAGGTAGAAAATCCTACCCCATCATCCTTAACGAGAACGGTTAGTTGATTATTCTCTTCTTTTAAATCTATTTGTGCATGTTTGGCTTTACTGTGTTTCAAGATATTATTGATTAACTCTTGAATCACATTAAATATTTTTATTTCAAATTCTTGATTATATCGGTTGATGTTTTTTGCAGAAACATCTAGTTTTAATTGACTGTTAGAATACTTTTTAACGACATCTTTAATAGCGTATTCAAGTCCGAATTTTAATAGAATAGAAGAAACTAAGTTATGAGATAAATCTCTAACTTTTTGCGAAGCTTCAGAAATTATAGCTTGTGTTTTTTCTATTTCTTGAGGAGTATCTCCGTCAAATTGTTTTTTTGTAGCTGTTAAATGCATATTAGCAGATGAAAGCAATGCACTAACATTATCATGTAATATTTCTGCAATGAGTTTTCGTTCAGTTTCTTTTCCGTCTATTGTTGCATTAAGAATTTTAACCTGTGCCTCTGATTTAACTTTTTCAAGGTTTTGTTGCTGTATAAGTTTACTTTCAGAAAGTTTAAGACGTAGATTTTTTTGACGAAGCTTATAGTTGTATATGATTACTCCTGAAATAATTAATACTAAAAAGCTTAATGTACCAAAGAGCATAGAGGTTTTAGCTTCTTGGGCTTCTTCTAATTTTCGTTGTTCTTTTACTAAATTAACTTTTTGTTTTTGTAGATTTTCCTTATGATTAGCTTCTATTTCTTGTACTATTTGATTAATGTTTTTCTCTCTCTGGATATCCTTAATTTCAAAAGAAATTTCTTGATAATCATAGGCTTTATAATCTTTAAGGTTTCTCATAGCCCATGCAAGGTTATAGTATAAGTTTGCTTTTAATTTAGTGGCTTCTTGAGAGTTATCATTTTTTATAGCTTCAACTCCTTCCCAATACGTTTTTTTAGCCTTATTAAATTCATTTGTTTGTATGTAAATATTACCAAGATTGCTCTGTGCTTTAGCTAGCCTGATTTTGTCATTTTTCTTCTTGTATATTTCTATAGCCTTTAATGCAAAAAATTTAGACTTAGTGTATAGTGAGTCAATTTGATATAAAGCGGATAAGTTTAATTTAGAAGATGCTTTATAATTAAGAATTTCTTCATTCAAAGAGGGGAGACTATCAAGTTTAGTGAAAAAAAACAAAATACTGTCTTTATATTTCTTGAAGTCTTTTGAGAGATTGTCTTTATTTACATAGTCATTAATATTCCCTTCTTCAAGAAGCTTAAGATAATCTTCATCTCTATTTTTTTTAAATTTTGCTTCTCTATATGTTTTAAGGTATGCTGTTCCTATTTTTAGATATAATTTTGCTAAGTGTTGATCTGTTGATTGACGGTCTTGAACAGTTTGACTTTCAAGTTTTTTTAAATTTAGATTAGCTAAAGCAATTTTAAAATACTTCAAAGAAAGTTCAGTGTTAGTTGTTTTGTTATAAATCTCTCCTATTAACTTAGCAGATTTAAAAGAATAAAATGAATTATTTTCCTTTTTACTGTTACTAAATAGAATTAAAGCTGTTTTAAGAGCCTCAGGATAATTCCTTTCGTTATAGTTTTTGTAGGAGTTATTATATGAATTCTCAAACGTTAGAGAGTCCTTTTCTGTAAATGCTGATTGAACTATATCATCTTGAAATCTATGAGCTGAATTGCTAGCCAAAAGAGTATTAGTTCCATCAATTATAATGAGGAAAAAAAGTAATATTATCTTAATTTTTGTATTTGTGTTATGTTGACACATATGTTATAGGTCGTCTATTTCTATTATAGGTTTGGTAACGACAGCTAATAAATTTTCTTGGCTTCTTCCAGAGTATTTATGATTTACAAAATTAATTTTTAAAATTTTGTTTAAGCTTTCTAATTCTCTTGAAAAGCTTTTTTCTGTTGATTCTCCATTAGTTAAGTGTATTTCGTAAGCTTCTGAGCTTTCATTATAAATAAAGTCTGTGGCTACATTATCATTAACTGTAAAATCTAATTTATATGTACCGTCACCATTGGATGTAATGCTATATGAGTTTAAAAACTCTGTAATTCCTTTGGCAAAGGTAATGTTTTCATCCTCGACATATATACTCTTTCGTTTTCCGTTGGTTGTTTCTAAGAAGCCTATTTTTAAATGATCTTTTTCAATAGAAAAACCATTAGAGTGTTTGGTAGCTGTTTTTTGTGGAGTTTCAGCTAAAATTATTTCTTTTGAGTTGTCTACATTAGTTACTGTAGTCACATCTGTGTTATCTGTTGTATTAAAATCAATAGAATAAGCACCAGTAGCATCTCTTTTAAGTGTATATGATTGTAATAAGTTTTCAGGATTATTCTCTATAACTTCCGCTTCGTTAGAAGAACAAGAAGCGAAAATAACACTAAGGCTCAAAGCTAGGAAATAAGGAGTAAATTTTTTCATGACTTATCGGTGTTTATTGAGGTTAGACTTCTTTTTTTTAAAAAAATAGCGATGTACTTAGGATAGATGTTAAGAGACGGGGGACGATATCTCTTAGGGGATAAAAGAAAACAAAATGAAGGGGTTTTCTATACTATGTTAAATAACGCGTACATCGCTATTGGGTTTATTGTTATTAGCAGTAGTTGATTAGCGATGCATAAAGTGTATAGACTCGGGGGGCTTCTTCTTAATCTGGGGGACTAAAGAAAATTTGAAGGGTTGATTATGTCTTTACACTATTTTGTTTCTCACTGCATACATCGCTAAACCTACTACATTTTTTACTTTTAATTTTTTATATAAATTACTTCTATATGTTTCTACTGTTTTTATGCTGACATTGAGCTGATCTGCAATTTCGTTGGAGCTTTTCTCTTTAGCAATTAACTTTAATACAGCAATTTCCCTCTCAGTTAAATCTCCATGCAAAAATTCTGTTTCATCTTCTTCTTTTGCATCTGAAGCATATAGGTCTAATAATTTTACTTTAATATCTTCACTAATATATTGTATGCCGTTGTGTACAACTTTAATAGCATCAATTATTTGCTCATTAGCTCGACTTTTATCTACAAAACCATTAGCGCCTAACGCAATCATTTCTTGAACAAGTTTTGGGTCGCTTAAACTAGATAGTATTATTGTTTTAATTGTTGTGTTACGTTTTTTAAACGTTTTTAAAACTTCTATACCATCCATTTCAGGCATGTTAATATCTAAAACTAATACATCTGCTGTATTTTTAGAAGACCAGTTTACTACTTGCCTTCCAGTTAAAGAAAAACCCTCAACTTCAATGTCGTCTTCAGTATTTAATAAAGCAATGAC
The DNA here is from genome assembly GCF_028829235.1 of Tenacibaculum larymnensis. Taxonomy (GTDB): domain Bacteria; phylum Bacteroidota; class Bacteroidia; order Flavobacteriales; family Flavobacteriaceae; genus Polaribacter; species Polaribacter larymnensis. Next base: position 76,580 of record NZ_JAIWJY010000012.1, read on the forward strand.
TCCGTCTATTAAAATCTTATGGTCATCTGCTATGTGAACTTTTATCTTGTTGTAATTCATGGTTGTTATTACAGTTACAAATTTATGAGGTTAAAACAGTGTGTACAATACACAATATCCCTAATCGTTTCATTAATGACTCAGGGTTAACCCTGAGTTTTTTTTAACATTTTTTTAACATTTAAAGCTGTGGGCCTTGAATATGCTAGGAACAAAAATAAAAAAACCGAGGTTTAATCCTCGGTTTTTTTCGCACTAAATATACTAAGATGTTAGGTTTATCGTAATCTATCTACAGATTTTACAAGATCTTCATCCTTCTTAATGGCTCTATTTGCTAAAACTAACAGCAAAATAACAATGATAGGAAAGAACATCCCAATACCTTTCTCAGAAACCGAAGCTTCTCCAGATAATGTTTGTGATAAATATATCAATACTCCTAATAAAAAAAGATTTATCAATATGTTTAAGCGGTTTAGAACAAATTGTAACTGACGATTTTTAAATAAAAATATTGTTGCAATAGCTACTAAAGCCGAGATAAAAAATAAAACAGGAATACTTTTTTCTAGAATTGAGTTTCCAGAAAACAAATCTAATATATATATAGTGTTAGTTTGAGAGTTACCCCAAAGACTAAATAGAAAAGTCAATCCTCCAGAGATAATTCCTGCCACTAATAGGTATATAGATTGTATTCTTTGTATCATAATTTTTTATCGGGTAGCAAATGTAATACTTCTTTTTTTAAAAAGAAATATTAGAAGTTAAAATATTTGTATATATTTGCCTTGTATGTAACCGCACAAAATTATTATATAGCCCCTATATAATTAGCACTCAAAACAAAACTTAATACAAAATAATTCTTTATACATAAGGAATTTTAGTAACTTAATTATTTAACGAATGTTCGATATTTCGGAATTAAAAACTAAAAAAATAGCTGATTTACAAGTTATTGCCAAATCAATAGGATTAACCAAGATTAGTCAACTTAAAAAATTAGACTTGGTATACAAAATTTTAGATGCGCAAGCAGAAGCAAGTGCTAATGAGGCAAAACCAAAACCAGCACCTAAGGCAGATAAGCCAAAAAGGAAAAGAATAACTAAGACTGAAGCTAAAACTACTACAGAAAAGCCAGAAAGTAAAGTTGTTAAAGAACCAGAAGTAAATAAAGCTCCAGAAAAAAAGGAAGTTGTTAGTAAGCCTAAGAAAAGGCAAGAAGAGAAGAAGCAAACTCAAGCTTCAGACGACAATAAAAAACAGCAACAACCTCAACAGCAAAAGCAGCAGCATAATAAAAACCATAACAGAGGTAATAAGCATAATAAAAATCAGAATAGTAATAAACAACATCATAAGAGTGGTAACAAATACCGTGACCCAGATTTTGAATTTGATGGAATTATTGAAAGTGAAGGTGTATTAGAAATGATGCCTGATGGATATGGATTCTTGCGTTCTTCTGATTATAACTACTTATCATCACCTGACGATATTTACGTATCACAGTCTCAAATAAAATTATTTGGATTAAAAACAGGTGATACAGTTAGAGGTAATGTACGTCCTCCAAAAGAAGGAGAGAAGTACTTCCCATTAATTAGGGTTTCAAAAATTAATGGATTAAACCCGAACATTGTTCGTGACCGTGTTTCTTTTGAACACTTAACTCCGTTATTTGCTGATGAAAAGTTCAATTTAGCAGAAAAAGGAAGCTCATTATCAACTAGAATTATCGATTTGTTTTCTCCAATAGGAAAAGGACAACGTGGTATGATTGTAGCGCAGCCTAAAACTGGTAAAACGGTATTACTAAAAGATGTAGCAAAGGCAATTGCAGCTAATCACCCAGAGGTATATCAAATAGTTTTATTAATTGATGAACGTCCAGAAGAGGTTACTGATATGCAACGTAGTGTACGTGGTGAAGTAGTTGCTTCTACTTTTGATGAACCAGCTGATAAACATGTACGTGTTGCTAATATAGTCTTAGAAAAAGCAAAACGATTAGTTGAATGTGGGCATGATGTTGTAATTTTATTAGACTCTATTACACGTTTAGCAAGAGCATACAATACAGTAGCACCAGCGTCTGGTAAAATCTTATCAGGAGGTATTGATGCCAATGCATTACATAAACCAAAACGTTTCTTTGGTGCAGCTCGTAATATTGAAAATGGTGGTTCGTTAACTATTATTGCTACTGCACTTACCGAAACTGGTTCGAAAATGGATGAGGTTATCTTTGAGGAATTCAAAGGAACAGGTAACATGGAGTTACAATTAGAGCGTAACATTGCTAACCGTAGAATTTATCCTGCAATTGATTTAATTAAATCGAGTACACGTCGTGATGATTTATTATTAGATGAAAAGACTGTACAACGTATGTGGGTATTACGTAAATATTTGGCAGATATGAACCCTATTGAAGCAATGGAGTTTATTCAAGATAGAATTAAAAGATCATTAAATAACGAGGAGTTCCTGATTTCAATGAATGGATAATCTGTTAGTTATATAAAATAAAAAATCCCGCTCTTAGCGGGACTTTTTATTTTGGGTATATCACAGAATTTAATGGGACATCAAATTCATGGGTATCTTCTATCTTTTTGATAGGAGAAAAGAAGTTGAGTCCGATAGTTTGAGTGTCTTCTCTACATTCTGATAAAAACCGATCATAAAACCCTTTTCCGTAACCAACTCTATAGTTTTGTTCGTCAGAAATTAACATAGGTACAAAAACCAAGTCGATGTCTTTTACATCAGCTTCTTCTGCTTTTATAGGTTCTGGAACTCCAAATTTGTTGAGTTCTAGTTTGGTGTCTTTTTCAAAATAGAAATGAGTTAGTGAGTCATCTTCAAAATTACAACGACTAACAATAATTCTTTTTCCTTTATCTCTAAAAAAATCGATGATAGGTTGAGTGTCTATTTCATTGAATTTTCGCATGGATAAAAACAAATGTACAGTATAAATATCACCAGTTTTTAACTCGAATATTTGTTGGTAAATGCTCCTTTGTAATTTTTCTTTTTCAGTTAGAGTAAGGGCATTTCTTTTTTGTTTGTATAATTTTCTAAGGTCAGATTTAAGCATTGGGTTATAGCGATTTTAATTCTTCTTTAAGTTTTTTTGTTAACCCTTTTACAATAAGTTCATATGAATGGTCAATCAACTCAAAAGCAAAAGTATCAGAAACATCATTGTTTAAAGTAACCGTGTTCCAATGTTTCTTACTCATATGAAAACCTGGATTAATACTATCGTACTCAGTTCTTAATTCTAAAGCACGCTCAGGTTCACATTTTAAATTAACCTTAGGCTCATGTTGTTCCCAGCTATCTACACCCGATAAAGCAAACATTTTATTCATTACTTTAAATACTAAAACATTATCATCGAAAGGAAAATGTTCAGTTACTCCTTTTTTGGTAATGCAATAGTTACGAAATTCTTCAATATTCATTATTCAATTAAGTTTTGAGTTGATTCAGGAATCTTTAAAGCTGTGTAGTCTAGTTTCCATCCAATAGTTTCCACTAAATTTTGCATTAAGGTAACAGCTTCTAAGGCTTCTTTATTTGCTGTTTGCATTAAATTACTTTCAGGTATTTTTTGAAGAATATGATCTTTAGCTTCTTTATTTACTTCAGTTAAATCTTCTGAACTAAACTTGTTAAGTAATCCGTTTTGAATATCATAAAAACGTAAGTTAGGCTCTATTGAAAATACTTCGGGTTGCGGAAATTCAGAAAGAACTAATACTTTTTTCTTAGTATCCGTATACATTTTTATTTTCCTAAAATCAAAACCAATATGAACTTTAGCATTAATTAAAATAATGGCTTTTTTCTTACTCGTAACAAGTCCTAAAAACTTCTCTTTGGTATTTTCATGATGATATATTTCGGCAAATTCTCCTTCAACAGTAATTAATTTTGATACTTTTTTAATCTTATCAAGCAGAACTACCGATTGTTTTTCGGTTAAATTTTTTCTTTTTGCTGAGGTGAATTTTTTAAAAATGTAATAGGATATAATGGCACCTCCTGCCAAACCTATAAAAAGTAATTCCATAGTTACGAATTTACATAAAATAGGTAAAGCATAAAAGAGAATATATATTGTAGTAGTTTTTATAAATGAAGTAAGTGGAGGAAAGTTATTTTGTATTTTTATTCTCAGAAAGTAAAGGAGTTTATCAGAGTAAAACAACTACTTAATGGGATCAGCAAGTGCAACAGAAAAAGAACTAAAAGAACGTATAAAAGAGCTAACTTGTTTATATGAAGTAACCTCTTTAATAATAAATGCAAACCTAGATCAAGTTGATGTAGCTTTAAAAGCTATAGCTAAAAGTTTAAAAAAAGCATTACAGTTTCCAAAAAATACGCGAGTTTTTATTGATATGGAAAAATATTCTGAAGAGGACAATAAAACCGAGGAAGAGCTTTGTATTATTTCAAGTCCTATTTCAGTATTTAATATTCCTAAAGGGAAAATATCAGCATTTATAAAAGGAAAGGAACTTAAGGACAATTTATATCTAAAGGAAGAAAAAGAATTATTTGATACCGTTGCTATAAAAATAGGGGGGCTTTTAGAGCGTATTGAAATAAAGAACAATGAGTTGTCGATGAGACGTAAAATGGAGCATGCCGACCGTTTATCAATCTTAGGAGAATTAACCGCTGGTATTGCCCATGAATTAAATACTCCTCTAGCTAACATATTAGGTTATTCAGAACTATTGAAAGCAGATATGTCTAGTAATGAAAAGGCTTTGGCAGATGTAGATAAAATTATTCAAAGTGCAATTTTTTCAAGAGAAGTAGTAAAAAAACTCATGTATTTTGCTTGTGAAATGCCACAAGAAATGAAAAAAGTAAACATAATTCCGAGTATAAAAGATGCTATAAATTTACTGGACGCTACTTTTAGAAGACAGTCCGTAAAATATTTAGTGAAAGTTGAGGAGTCAGAATTATGGTTGCGAGCAGATACAGTTCAACTTACTCAAATTATTTTTAACCTTATTATAAACGCTATTTATTTTTCACCTAAAAACGGGCTTGTAACCATAGAAACATTCCAAACAGATAAAGAAGTTATTTTAAGGATTTCTGATGAAGGAATAGGCTTAAGTAATGAAGCTCTTGAAAAAGTGTTTCAACCTTTCTTCACAACGAAACCAACAGGAGAAGGAACAGGGCTAGGATTAAGTGTTGTACATGGTATTGTATCGAGTCATAAAGGAACAATAACTGCTAAAAATGGCATTGAAAAAGGTGCTATCTTTGAGGTTAGGTTACCAAAATAAAAGAAATGCCGTTAAAAAAAGAAAATATATTAATAGTAGATGATGATGTTCATATTTTAGAATTGTTACATCGACATTTACAGTCTTGGAATTATCATACCTACAAGGCGGTATCGGTTAAAGAAGCAGTTACAATTTTAAGAGATACACCAATTGATTTGTTAATTACAGATTTAAAAATGCCTGAAGTTGATGGTTTCGAGTTAGTTAAATTTGTCTCGGAGCATTATCCAAAGCTACCAAAACTTATTGTAACAGGATATCCATCTGTTCAAGATTCACTAGAGGCAATTAAGTCAGGTGTAGTAGCATATCTAACGAAACCGTTTACTAAAAACGAGTTGAAAACGGCAATGGATGATGCATTAGCAAAATCAGGAATAAGTAAGAAAAGTGCTGCTCAAAAAAAAGAGAAGAAAGACTTTTATGGAGACATGATAGGGGCCTCAGAAAAGATTAATGAAATTTTCCAAATAATAGATCGAGTTAAAAATAATAAAGCTACAGTTTCTATTAAAGGTGAAAGCGGTACAGGTAAAGAATTAGTAGCAAGAGCAATACACTATGAAGGTAAGTTTGCTAAAGGGCCATATATAGCTGTAAACTGTGGGGCAATTCCTGAAAATTTATTAGAATCTGAATTATTTGGTTATGTAAAAGGTGCCTTTACAGGAGCAGAAAGTAATAGGAATGGTTTTTTTCAAGCAGCAAATGGAGGAACTATTTTTTTAGATGAAATAGGTAATGCTTCTTTAAATGTACAATCTAAATTATTAAGAGTTTTACAAGAAAAAGAAGTTGTAAAGGTTGGGGCTCAAAAAGCAGAAAAAGTTGACGTTAGAGTTATTGCAGCAACAAACAATAACCTAAAGGAAATGATTCAAAAAGGAACATTTCGAGAAGATCTGTTCTATAGATTAACAGTTGTTGAAATAGAGGTGCCACCTTTAAGAGAAAGGAAAGAGGATATTTCTATGTTGGTGGAAAAGTTTCTATTTAAATATGGAATAGAGTACAAGGATAGATTCATAAAAATAAGTCCCAAAGCTACAGATATACTTCAAAGATACAATTGGCCTGGAAATATAAGAGAGTTAGAAAATATAATACAACGTGCGGTAATTATGTGTGATCGTACAGTAGAGGTAGAGCACTTACCCGATTCATTAAAATATAATGTTGATTTTTCTGAAGAAGGATTGATTTCTTTAAAAGAAATGGAAAAGCGTCACATACAACATGTATTAAATGCAACTAATAATAATAAAACAAAAGCAGCAAAAATTCTCCAAATAGATCGTAAGACACTGCGAGAAAAGTTAAAAGAATAAAACATCTTTTTTGAGAGTTTTTTCTCCACATGAGGAGAAATTCCCCACTTTAACTTTATAAGTAAATTTTAAAGAAACTTCTGAGTCCTATATGAATAAAGGGATTTAGAGGTTTTCTGCTTTTTTGGCATGTTTGTCGGCATGCCATTTGCCTTTATAGGTAAAAATAAAATAAATGTAATTTATGAATACGAATCCTTTTAATATTTGTCCATCATGTATAGAAGTAGATACATGTGTGTTAACCAAATCTAAAGAAAAGGTATGGTCGTGTAGTGAGTATAATGAGGTGAGTGAAATAGTAGAGAAAGAGAAGAAAGAAGAGGCAGTTGTAAGCCTAGAAATACAAGTTCAAACCGCTTAAGAAAAGAAAAACTTACTAATAAATAAAGTATGAATAATACAAAAAGTAAAGTATCAGAAAGTAAAATAAATTCAAACATAAGTGAGATGACATTAACCAAAGAATTAAAAAAACCAGCGAAGCGAAAGAATGCTAGAGGGATGGTTGATAATGTATTAGAGCAGTTTAATAGTGCATCTGATCAAATTGGTTTACACCCTAATATTCGTAAAATATTAAGTATTACGAATAACGAAATCATTGTTAATTTTCCTGTGAAGATGGATAATGGTGATGTTGAAATTTTTCAAGGATATCGTGTACAGCACAACAATGCTTTGGGACCATATAAAGGAGGTTTACGTTACCATCCAACGGTAGATATAGATGCAGCAAGAGCTCTGGCTATGTGGATGACATGGAAAACATCTTTGGCAGGTTTACCATATGGTGGAGGTAAAGGAGGTATACAAATTGATCCTACTAAATATTCAAAAGATGAATTAGAACGAATTACAAGACGTTTTACGTTTGCTTTAGGTGATAATATTGGGCCAGAACATGATATTCCTGCTCCAGATGTAAACACAAACGTTCAAACTATGGCGTGGATGGCAGATACGTATATGAGTACTAAGGCTCCTGCAGAACGTTCAATGAATCAACATGTAGTTACAGGAAAACCAATTGGTAGTGGAGGTTTAGAAGGAAGAGACAGAGCTACAGGTTACGGAGTGTTCCTAACAATTAAGTTTTGGATAGAAGAAAATAACCAAACCTTAGAAGGTAAAACCTTTATCGTTCAAGGCTTTGGAAATGTAGGGTATTGGGCTGCTTATTTCTTAGAAAAAGAAGGAGCAAAAATGACAGGAGTTCAAGATGCTTACGGAAGTATTCAAAATACAAGTGGAATTAAGGTAGAAGACCTTTTCAACTATACAAAAGCTAATAACGGAAGTTTAGTTGGGTACCCAGAGTCAACAGAGATAGAAAAGGAAGACTTCTTTGCTATTGACTGTGATATTTGTATTCCTGCTGCTTTAGGGAACCAAATAACTGAAGATAACGCACACTTAATTAAAGCTAATTTAATAGCAGAAGGCGCAAATGGACCTATAAATGTAGAAGGAGAAAAAATCCTTTTAGAAAAAGGAGTAACAATAATTCCTGATATATTATGTAATTCAGGTGGTGTAATTACTAGTTACTTTGAATGGCTTCAAAACCGTAATGGTGAGTTATGGAATATGGAAGAGGTTATTGTACGATTAGATAAGAAACTAAAAGATTCATATACCAGAGTTTCAGACTATGCAAAATTAGAAGGTGTAGATATGCGAAAAGCAGCTTACTGTATAGCTATACAGCGTATTGAAAAGGCTTATGTTCAACGAGGTATTTTTCCATAAAAAGAAGTAAAATGAAACACGGAAGTTTAGTTTTAGAGAAAAAAGAGTATGTGTACATTAAGAGTTTGCTAAATGTTTCAGAGCATACTGAAGAAGGTAAAGTACAAACATCACTAGATAAGTTTGCTGAAGAATTAAAATCGGCTAAAATTTTAGATGAAGAAGAAATGTTAGATGATGTGGTACGATTGAATACTGTTGTGACTATAACTTCTGGAGATGATTGGAAAAAAACTATTCAGATTGTAAAACCAACTGAAAAGGATTTAAAAAACAACAAGATTTCCATTTTAACACCAATAGGCATAGCTTTATTTGGTTATGCTTTAAACGATGTAGTTCACTGGGATTTACCAGGAGGAAGGAAAGAAGTTGAAATTTTAAAAGTAACTCAAAAAGAGGGGGAAGAGAGTTTTAGTACCTTAATTTAAAGACAAAGAAATGACACATAATAATCACGGTAGCGATATAGATGTAGTACATAAATATAACCATGTAGAGTTAAAAGGATGGGTAGACCAATTACAATATATTAATAAAGAAATTGACAATCTTTTAAGCTTGCATGAATACTCTTTAATAAATAAAGCCATTTCTGAAGAAACATTGAAGCTTTTTTCTGAGAGAAAAAAAATAAACAATGAGCTTTATAAAACTGTTTTGTCATACTCAAATACCTATGTTAACGTAGCGGAGTGTGATGATATTCAGTGTGACATGGCTTATTTAGGAGAGTACGATAGGTTACGTGAGAATTATCACAATAATTTGGAAGCTTACCAAAAACTTAAAGACAAGTTTTTTGAGGAAGTTTTACTAAAAGAATAGCATTCTTGCAAAGCAAGTATGTTAGATTTGTAGAGTTAGTTGTAAAACCTTGGAATCATGTAGTTCCAAGGTTTTTTTATATAATTAAACAGTCAGTTCACTTAATTGTTGTTTTCTGAAATCAGAAGGTGTAAACCCAGTATGATTTTTAAAAACACGGTTAAAGGAGGTTTTACTTTTAAAACCAGCTTCGTAGGCAATTGCTAAGATTTTATAATCTTTATAATCAGGATCTTTCATTATCTTTTGTGCTTCGTTTACTCTATACAGGTTGATGAACTGATAAAAATTTTGATCGAAACAAAGGTTTAAAACTTCAGATAGGTGGTGCTTGCTCATAGAGAGTTTAGAAGCTAATTCTGATTGATTAATTTCAAAATCAAGATAAGGTTTTTTTGTCTCCATGTAATCAAGAATCAATTTCATGTAGTAATCTTTATCTTCTTCTGTTAAAGAAGAATTTTTGTACTGAACAGTTTTAGGAGATTGTTCTTTTTTTACAGTGGCAAACTCTAGCATTTTGGCTTTTAAAGCTTTGTTTTCGTTTTGAAGTAAGGAATTTATTTTTTTAAATATCTCACGGTCAGCTTCAATAGTTTTCTTTTTGCGGATATAAAAAAAGAGTAATCCTCCTAAAAAAACAATTGAAACTCCGCCACCAATAAGCAAATTACTTTTTTTATTCTCAATAGAAGCTAAAGAGTTTAATTTTGATTCTATATTCTGTTTTTCAGTATCGGAATCATGTTTCAAATCAAGAAGAGCAGCATTTGACTGTTCTTTTAATAAAACCTTCATTATTTCAGCATAACTTTCCTGTTCTTTATGAGAGTTTTTAAAATCACCTAATAACTTATAAGCTTTAGCTAAGTGTAAGTGGGCTTCCTTTTCTAGCTCAAGATCTTTTCTATTAGTAGCTATAACTAAAACTTCATTTAATAAAGGTATAGCTTTGTTAGCTTCTAGTTTTTTAACGTAAGACATTCCTAAATTAAGGAGAGCAACAGGTCTTTTAGGTAATCCGTTTTTTTTAGAGTATGCTAATGATTCTTTAGCTGTTTTTATAACCTTGTCCCACTTTTCTTGTTGAAAATAAGAATACCCAATATTATCAAGAGCAGTATTAACAGCTTGAACATTGTTTATGCTTTCAGCTAAGGTTTTCATTTTATGTAAATAGGCTAATGCTTTCTCGTAATTTTCTTTTTTAGTATAGCTGTTGCCTAGTCCGTTGTATGCCGCTAGTTTAATAATATCAGATACATTATTTTTTTCAGTCAAAGCAAGTACTTTTTCCATGTAAGTAATTACTTTATCAGGCTTGTCTATTTGACTGTAAACATTAGCAAGATTAACTAATATGTTAATTTCTGTTACTTCGTTATTGAGGTTAGCTTTATTAAAATCAAGAGCTTTATGGAACTCTACAAGAGCTTTTTCATAGGAATCAGTAACATTATAGTAGATACCATGATTTATAATAGATTTTATTTCTACGTCTTTTAACTCTTTAAAATTTTGAGTAATTAATAAAATAGAATCGTTATACTTTTTAAAATCTTCAACATTAGCTTTATTATAGGCTTCTCGAGAGAGGTTTAGGTAGTAGTTACACTTTTTTTTAGCTAAATCAATATTAGCTATGGTGTTGTTATGTGAAGGCTGACTCTCTTGGGCTTGGATAATAAAAGAAGAAAGTAATAATACACAAAAAACAAAGTAATGTATAGTTTTTAGCTTTGAGATAGGGGAATTAATTATCATACTAATTAAGTATTCTTATCAGCACTATTTCTAGTGAGTCATTGTAATAAAAAAATAAACACAAATGTAAGGTGTTTGTGTTTATTTTTCTAAAAATTATAGTAAACTAAACTGTTTCTTTTTCTTTCTGAAATCAATTTTGTGAGATAGTTTTATCATTAAAGTATGGTTGTTTTCAATACGGTTTTCTTTTATAATTATGTATTGATTCATATATCCTATACTTAATGCCAAAGCACTATTTAAAGGAATATCAACAGCACCATAAATTCTGTTTTGACTAAAATTTTTATTGTTTGCGTACTTGCCGACATCTAAAAATATTTGATTAGAGAATGATAAACCTATTATTGTTTTACCCTCTTTAGATCGTATGATTGGTGTTTTTGCACTAAATACTAATCGTAATCGGTGTCTTGTTCTGTCTTTCATGATACGCTGTTCTAATAGCACCCCATAATTAACGGAAACTTTTTTAATTTTATTTTTTATAGTAAAGTACTCATAAATACGATGCTCTATTCTTTTCTTAGGAACAGGGTGTGCTCCATAAGGAAAGAGAACTACCCATTCATACCCAGCACCAAAACTTATATTTTTTAAGTAGTTATAACTTGTACCAAGTCTTAGTTTTGATTGTTGCCAATTCTTAACAAAATTATGTCTGCTCCAAGAGTATAAGGTTTCAATATTGAACTTTTCAGTTAACTGATACTTACCAGAATAATACCACCATGAATTAAACTGGTCGGCTTTTTGGGCATTACTCTTAAAAACTATAAATAGAAATATCATAGCTAGCAACTTTTTCATCATTGCCTAGAGTTTTTTACCTATAAAGCGAATAACACTTCCTTTGCCATTGTGGGAATTTCCTTCATTCAAAAAAACTTCCTCTTCTTCTAAAACTTGAATTTCAAAACCAGTAAAATCTTGTTGTATTTGTTCTACTGAAAAAAGCATATCTATATCTTTTGGCCCACCTATTTTTGGATTGTCATTCTGATATTTTAAATGATTTTTACTGAACGCTTCGAATATGATGTACCCTCCAGACTTAAGAAGTGTAACTAATTTTTGATGAATTGCAGAAATTTTCCAAGCTGTAAAATGAGCGTAGATTAAACCAATAGCATCAAAAGATTCTTTTGGAAATTCAAGGTTTTGTATATCGCCTACAATATACTGTAGATCTATACCAAATTCGTTGGCTAATTTTAGAGCTTTACTTTTTCCTTCAATGCTTAAATCAGTAGCAGTAACATCCCATCCTAGTTTGGAAGCATATACACCATTTCTGCCTTCTCCGTCAGCAGGTAATAAGATTTTTCCAGTTCTTATTTTTTGAAGCTCTTCTTTAAAAAATAAGTTGGGTTCTTTGCCATAGGCAAAGGTGGTGTTTTGATATTTTTCATTCCAAAACTCTTTATACTTTAAATCACCTTTTGTCATCATATTTTAATTTGATTTATATGATGTAAAAGTATATTTAGTCTAAGCCTCTAGGATAGGATAATTGTAAAGTAGTATTGTACTTATGTTAGCTTTTTTCTGAAAGCTTCAGGAGAGTAACCAGTATGTTTCTTAAAAAAACGTATAAAATAAGAAACATCTTCATAGCCTAAATGATATGCTATTTGATTTATTTGATTGGAAGATGCTAAAAGATACCTTTTAGATTCTAGTATAATTTGTTCATTAATAATTTCTGAAGCTGTTTTATCTAAAGTCTGTTTAGTTATAGTATTTAACTGGTAGTTAGATAGATTTAACATACTAGCATATTTAGAAACTTGTTTTATACTAGTAATGTTTGTTTCTAATAAATGTAGAAATTTTTCAAGAGATTCTTGAATATATAGATCCTTAGTGTTAAAATCTTTATTGTTGGTGCTTTTTAACCTTAGTAGCTCTATAAAAAGAATATGAAGATTAGACTTTATAACTTCTTTATATGCTTCAGCTTTATCCTTGTATTCTGAAAAAATAGAGGTCAATAAAGGGTTAATTCTTAAAAAAAAGTCTTCTTCTAGTTGATAGTAGTTTGAAGTACTTACTTTTTGTAATAGAGAATTCATTCCTTTATCAAAAGGATAGTAAAAATCAGTATTAAACTGAATCATAAAACCTTCGCTGTTACTTTTTAATTCTAATTCGTGCACTTGACCAGGGCGAACTATAAAAACAGTATAATCTGTAACATCATAACTAACAAAGTCTATTTCATGGTTTCCTATCCCTTTTTTAAATACTAAAAAGAAGTAAAAATCGTGCCTGTGAAGCTCGTGAACCATATCTTTTCCGTTAAGAAGTTCCTGAAGATCCTTAATCATAAAATCACCAGATAGGTTAGGTTCTTTTTGAGTAGTCTTTAAATGTCTTACGGGGATGGTTTTCATGATATTAGAATGAAACTAAAGCAACACAAATTTAAGTAGAAAAAGAGCAAGGAATAATAAGTAATTCTAAAAAATAAAAAAGTCCTACAAATCATTTGATTTTTAGGACTTTTTAGTCGGGGTGGCAGGATTCGAACCTGCGACCTCCTGCTCCCAAAGCAGGCGCGATGACCGGGCTACGCTACACCCCGAAAAGTGTAAAATTCGTAGTGTAGTTTATCTCGAGTAAAATGAGAGGCTACACCCCGAATAATTGGGAATGCAAATGTAGAAAAAAAAAGCAAACAACAAATAAAAAAATGAAATATTTATTAAATAATTTGATTTTATAAGACGATAGTTAAAATATATTTAAAAGCAGATAACTAGAAATAAAAAAAAATTACATTTGTAACTTCAAAAATTCAAGATAATGGCAGAAAAAATTAAATGTTTGATTATTGGGTCTGGTCCAGCAGGTTACACAGCAGCTATTTATGCAGCGAGAGCAGACATGAAACCAGTTATGTATACAGGAATGCAAATGGGAGGACAATTAACTACGACAACTGAGGTAGATAATTTCCCAGGATATCCAAAAGGTACTGATGGTACAGCAATGATGGAAGATTTAAAAAGTCAAGCAGAGCGTTTCGGAACAGATGTTCGTTTTGGAATGGTTACTAAAGTAGAGCTTTCTAAAGAAGAAGGAGGAACTCATAAAGTAACTGTAGATGAATCGACAGAAATAGAAGCGCAAACTATAATTATATCTACAGGAGCAACTGCAAAATATTTAGGATTAGAAAGCGAGCAACGTTTAATTGGTGGTGGAGTTTCAGCTTGTGCTACTTGTGATGGTTTCTTTTATAAAGGACAAGATGTTGTTGTAGTTGGAGCAGGAGACACTGCAGCAGAAGAGGCAACATACTTAGCGAATATTTGTAGTAAAGTAACTATGTTAGTTCGTAAAGACTATATGCGTGCTTCTAAAGCAATGCAACACCGTGTTAACAAAACAGAAAATATTACTGTTATGTATAATACAGAAATTGATGAGGTATTAGGAGAAAATGTTGTTGAAGGAGTTCGTGCTGTTAATAACCAAACTGGTGAAAAAACAGAAATTCCAGTAACAGGAGTATTTATTGCGATAGGACACAAACCTAACTCTGATTTATTTAAAGGTGTGTTAGATATGGATGAAACAGGATATTTAATAACAAAAGGTAAATCTACCAAAACAAACTTACCAGGAGTTTTTGCAGCTGGTGATATTCAAGATAAAGAATACCGTCAAGCAGTAACAGCAGCAGGTACAGGTTGTATGGCTGCTTTAGACGCAGAACGTTATTTAGGAGCTTTAGAATAGACCATAAAAAGTTATATAAAATAAAAAGGGTACGCTAATACGTACCCTTTTTATTTTATATAGAATTTTGTTCACTTTCTTTAACAACCCTTCGAATCCAATCGTTAGAAATCATGTCTATGGTAAGGTTTATACGTTCTTCATCACCATTATTAATAACCTTATGAGGATCTGTAAGTCGCATATACCAACATTCTCCTGGTTTCATAATTACGGGAGTGTTATTTAAATAAAAAGTTACATTTTCATTGTTAAGAATAGGTATTGTAAGCCGAATTACTGATCTTTCAACCTCTAAACCTAAGGTAGGGTCCGTATGTTCTTTAACTGTTGAATGTGGAGCTAATCGAAGTAATCGTACTAAAGTTACTGTAGTATTTTCTTTAAAAAAATCAATAACACTAGTCAAATATGGAGACTTTTTTAAAGCATTAGTATCTAACCAATCTGTCCACGAACCATCAGCATAATCTTCTGCAGGAGGAGGGAAAGGTAATGATGTATCAACTAGGTGTGCAGGCGAGCGTAAAGCTATTACATTATAATATTCAAAATTATCTAATTGTAAAGCTTTAGCTTCTTCAAGCATTTTGGTTATATCAAAGTTAAAAGGCAACTTAATACGATCACTAAAAGTATTACTTGTTTTGGTAGTAACTGTTTCCATAGACGTATGTTTATAAAAGTTTAGGTTAGTATATTGTAAAACTACAAAAAGTTAAACTTTCTTCACAAGTGTTACATTTTGATAAAGTTAATTCTCCTGTTTTAACTTTAGGAACTAGAGTTATTAGTAATAACTCTTAAGCTCTTTTAGAGAGTATTATTTAACTGCATGTGTAAAATAGGATAAGGTTTTCCTGTAGCGTCTAGCTCTGAACGGTTGATAGTTTTAAAACCAAAATGTTGGTAGAAACCAACAGCCTGCTCATTTTGTTCATTTACATCTACCTTATCTACATTCAATTTGTCAATTGAGTATTCTAATAAGGCTTTACCTACCTTTTTACCTCTATATTCAGGGTGGATAAAAAGCATTTCTAAATTTTCTTCAGCAACGCCTAAAAAACCTACTATTTTATGATTGATTTTTATACATTTTAATTCTACCGCATCCAAATACGTATTCAAAATAAGAGGTTTAAAATAAGCGATGTCTTCTTCTTTTAAAAAATGATGTGTAGCTCTAACGGAAGCTTCCCATACATCAGCTACTTCTTTATATTCAGATTTGTTTATATTATCTATTTTATAATTCATTTTACAGTTCAATTATTTAATTCATAAGTAATCCTTTTAAGTAAAAAGTATATTATAATTCACTTTTTCAATTTTATGCTAAAAAATTAAAGATACCTATCAACTTCCTCTATTTCAAGATCATTAATACTAGCGTACCTTTTTTTCATTTGTCCGTTATCATCAAATTCCCAGTTTTCATTACCATAAGCCCTAAACCATTTGCCTTCTTTGTTTTGATATTCATATTCAAAGCGTACAGCAATTCTGTTTTCACTATGTGCCCAATACTCTTTTTTCAGTTTATAATTAAGTTCATTTTGCCACTTTTTACTCAAGAAGTTAATAATTTCTTCTCTACCATTAACAAAGGTGTCTCTATTTCTCCATTCACTATCAACAGTGTAAGCTAATGCTATTTTTTCAGGATTTTGAGAATTCCAAGCGTCTTCTGCAAGTTGAATTTTTTGCATAGCAGTTTCGAGGGTAAAAGGAGGAAGTGGATGTTTCTGTTCCATAATAATTATAGTAAGTTTTGTATGATTTTTTTTGATTTATATACTATTTCATTTGATTTGAAGAGTTGACTTTCTATGATAGCACTTTCAAAAAGCAGATAAATATGTGTAGCAAGTAATTCATTGTCTATTAACTCTTGAAAAAAGTTGTTCAATTCTTTTTTATGTAATTGAATTACGGTTAAAATACCTTCCTGTTCTTTAGATATTTCTGATAGAATATTTAGAAAGCTACAACCTCTAAAATTTTCTTTTGTATTCATATAAGCTATAAAATCGAATGCTAGCAATACTCTATCTTTTGAATTTTTACTTTTTGAAGTATACTTAAAGAGTTCTTTAAACCAAAGCTCGTGCCTGTTATTTAAGAAATCAATACACAAAGCATCCTTTGATTTAAAGTGCTGATAAAAACTTGCTTTAGCAACTTTAGCCTCTTTTATAACTTGGTTAATACCTGTACTGTTATAACCTTGTTGATGAAATAAATGTGCAACTGTTTCTAATATTCGTTCTCTGGGACTACTCATATCTCTTAATTTATGTCAAAGTTACAGAGTTTAAAAAGAACAGACAAGTCTGTTCGGTGTTTTAACATTTTAACCAAATAAAATAAGTGTAAATTTAATTTGGAACAATCGTTCTAATATATGTATGTTTGTAAACGGAACGATCGTTCTGAAATTAATTATTAACTAAAAAATAAAAACAATGAGTACGTTAAAAGGAAAAATAGCCGTTGTAACTGGCGGAAACAGTGGAATTGGGTTTGCATCTGCTCAAGAATTAAAAAATCAAGGAGCAACAGTAATTATTACAGGAAGAAATTCTGAAAAAGTAGAAGAGGCTTCACAAAAACTAGGAGTAAAAGGAATCGTTGCTGATGTAAAAAGTCTTTCTGCTATTGAAAACTTAGTAGAACAGGTTAAAAGAGACTTTAATAAAGTTGATATACTATTTGTAAATGCGGGTATTTTTCAACCAGCACCTGTTGGGAGTATAAGTGAAGAAATGTTTGATCATCAAATGGCTATTAACTTTAAAGGAGCTGTATTTACTACAGAAAAATTCTTACCCATTTTAAATGAGGGAGCATCAATTATAAATTTATCATCTATAAATGCTTATACCGGAATGCCAAATACAGCTGTATATGCAGCATCAAAAGCAGCGTTAAACTCTTATACTAGAACAGCAGCTACTGAATTAGCTTCGAGAAGAATACGAATTAACTCAGTTAATCCTGGTCCAGTAGCTACTCCAATTTTTGGAAAAACGGGAATGGAAGAAGAACAATTGCAAGGTTTTGCTCAAACCATTGAAAATCGTGTTCCTTTAAAACGATTTGGACGACCAGAAGAAGTAGCTAAACTAGTTTCGTTCTTAGCATCTGATAACGCTTCTTTTATTACAGGAAGTGAATATAATATTGACGGAGGAATAAATGTTAATCCGCTATTGAGTTAATTTTTTTGAATATATTTGGAATGAAAGTTCCAATAAGCTAATTTTGTGGAAGTGTAAACAACTTCCACATTTTTTTATATGCCAAGAGTTAAATCATTTGACGAAAAAGAAGTACTAGCCAAAGCAATGTGTTTGTTTTGGAAACAAGGGTACTCTGCTACTTCTGTGCAAGATTTGGTAAGTCAATTAGGAATAAACAGAGCAAGTTTATATGATACTTTTGGAGATAAAGAACAGCTCTTTAAAAAGTCTTTCGAGCTTTATAGAACTACTACCAAAAAAGGGCTAATGGAATTTTTTCAAAGCCATCCAAATGTTAAAGAAGGCTTTACTGAGCTTTTTAATAAAGCAATACAAGAAGCTATTCTTGATGAAGATAAGAAAGGGTGTTTTGTTGTAAATGCTACAACAGAACTTATTCCAAATGACGAAAGTTTACAAAAAGTCTTGATAGAAAATAAGCGTGATTTTGAAAACTTATTTTATGAATATTTGAAGGAGGGTAAGGAAAGAGGACAATTAAAAAATAGTGAAAACTTAAGAGCTATTGCTACTCTTCTTTATACACTATACAATGGTATTCGAGTTGTTTCTAAAGTAGATCCTACTAACAAGGAGTTATCTAATTCTATAAATGTAGCCTTGTCTTTACTTACTTAGTTTTAAAATTCGAAAAGCTCCTTGAATTACTAAAACAAAAACAATAGTTCCGATAATCAAATCAGGTTTGTTAGAATTTAACCAATGCACTAAAACTCCCGCTGTTATTACTCCTAAATTAATAATGATGTCATTAGAAGTAAAAATCATACTTGCTTTCATATGTGCTTCTTCTTTGCTTTTTGATTTTTGTAAAATATAAAGACAAATTCCATTTGCGATAAGTGCTAAAACCGAAACGATTATCATTGTTGAAAAGTTTGGAAGTTTTTCAGCACCAAAGAATCTTCTTAAAACTTCAACAAATCCAAGTAAAGCAAGAGTTATTTGAAAATATCCAGCAAGTTTTGCAATTCTTTTCTTTCTTGTTAAAGTTCCACCAACGGCAAAAAGACTAATTCCATAGACAAAACTATCAGCAAGCATGTCTAGGCTATCGGCAACAAGTCCCATTGATTTAGAGATAATTCCTGTTGTCATTTCAACAATAAAAAAGGCAGCATTAATTCCGAGAACAGCCCAAAGTAATTTTTTCTGATTGGTGTTTTCTTCAAAATTATTTTGATCGGTTTTTTCTGTAGAAACCCTCTTTCCGCCTAAGTTTAGTTCAATTACCGATTTTTCAATTAAATCAACTTCTTCGTTATGAAAAACTGTTAATTTTCTATTAGGAATGTCAAACTTTAAATTTGCTATACCAGAAATTCCGTCTAACTTCATTCGAATTAAATTCTCCTCAGAAGGACAATCCATTTTGGTTATTTCAAAGATAGTTTTATACATTGAATTTCTTTGTTTAGGCTTATAAAGGTACTTGAAATTATATACTTTAATTTTTTACAGGCTTTTGCCACTTGTGCCAAACACTACTCAAATCAACTCCTGTATATTCAGACATAATAGCTTCAATTTTATCATATTTAAAAGCTCTGTTATTTGCTTCTGTCCATTTTAACAAGCCAAGAATTGCATCTTTAAATGATTTTTGTCCGTTTGTTTCTTTTTGAATTAAAAGATCTAAATCATGAGCCAATAGAGCGCCACGTGAAAATAGGTTTTTACCAATTCTGAAGTCCAGAGAATAATACAGACAGTTCTTTTAAAGATTTATCCTGAATGTATTTAGGGGCTTGACTAATAGTTCTTTTAAAGAATTGTAAAATGGCTTTATTTTCCAATATATGATAATAGGAAACATACCAAATAAAGCCTTCATTTAACCAAATAGTTTCAATTGTTGGTGCAGTTTGCCATTCAAAAGGTTTATATCCAGTTCCATAAGATCGTAAAGGAAGCCAAGAATGTCCCATATGATGTACTATACCACCAATAGCTTTTTCTTTCGGTTTCAAAATAGCTTTTGAAACATCTAAACTAGCAGTCATACTGTTTAAATGTTCCATAGAAAAGCCATAGTTATGCATGTCTGAAACAGGGTTTAGAAACTCATAACACAAGGCATAATGTGGCATTGGTATGTAACCAAAATATTCAGCTAGTTTATTAAGAGATACTAGTCCTCTTCTCCCAATTTCTTCAATATTGATAGCAGTTTCAGAATAGGCAGCAACAAACAAAGGGATTTTAGAATCACTTACTTGATATATTTGAACAGCATTTCCTAATAATAATTGGGAGTCAGCTAACAAAGCAAAATTATCAGCCTCGTAAAGTTCTGTGCCTTTATTTCTTTGAATAGAAGGTTTTAAGGTGCTAAATATTGGCCAGTCTTTATGTGTCTGTACCTTTAAAACGATTGACTCATTTTCAAATCCTTCTATAAACCCAAAAATAGAATAGCCTAATATGCCTAAGTAGTTTTTTCTTGTTTTAGAACTAGCAAAACTACCTAATAAAGTCATTTCCATTTTGTTTATATCTACTTCATAACTAATTCTTTTTAGTACTTGATCTTTTTCATTAAAAGTAAAAAAAGAACCATCACCAACTACACCTTTCAAAATATTGCCAGAAGAGGTGTAACCCTTAACGTTGCTTATAAATGCAATGTAATTGGTTAGCTCGTATGTACCAGGTGCACTTCTTGGAATTATCAGTTTTACTTCATTTGTACTAATATTATCAAAAGCTAATTCAACAGTTATTTTGTTTGAATTAGGAATGTGGTTAAGTGTGTATGATATTTTGCTTTGCGCAAACGAAACATTAAGAAAGATAAACGTAAAAATTAGTAAGATGGTGTTTTTCATTTCTCAATGTTTTTATAATAGGAGGAGGGATGAATAATCTTTATTCCCACTTAGTCATTAACTCAGTTATTCCTTTTTCAATACCAAGATAATACTCTCCTTTTTTAAACTCAGGGATAATTGTTTTTTCAATTACTTCCTCACAAATTTCGTCTGTTAAAATTTGTTCAGTTCCAACGCCTGTAGAAATTCTTATTTTTCTTAAGGTTTTACTGAAAACAATAGTCAAGCCGTTATTTTTTTCTTTTTGACCTACACCATTATAATTTGATAAGTCAATAGCGAATTGACTAAAATCGGTGTATTTTCCGATTGATTTAATAGAAACAATAGCTATTTGGTTGGAAGTTTTTTTCTCATACTCTCGAATTAACAAGGTTAGCTTTTCTAGTTGTTCAATGGTGAAGAGAGATTCATAATCATTTACTACATTTTTTAGTGTGGGTAAATCACTTTCACCTAAATCGAATTCGGTAAATTCAGCTTTAGGAGCGTTAGTGTTTATTTCATCCTTCTCATTTTGCTGCAACTTACAGCTTGAAATTGTTAAAAAAGAGAGTATTATTATTTTAAAGAAAAGTTTCATTTTTATATAACTAATTTAGTAAATGCATATTGAATAGAAATCTGAGTTTTTTAGGGGTAGGTGAGTAGCAATTGTAACTAAAACTTTTACTCATAATCAGGAATATTCAAGCCTAAGATTAAATCCCTATGAGCAGTCCAAATACCATCTTCTTTTTTAAGTTGTATAATTCCAGAGCCACCTCTGTTTTTTTCTGATTGCTTTTTTTCTTCAGTAAGAGCAGGGTCACTTTCAAATTGATAACTGTCAATATAATAAGATACTGTATTGGGCTCTTTTACATAGATATGAATGTGCTCTGGCTCTTGTGTATTTGGGTAAGACGCTGGTCTGAATGTATAAAAAGTAAATTTACCATCGTTACCTGTTTTAAGCCAATTTCTATGTTGTCCGTGTCTTTTTTCCGAACCTACAGGTTTGTCACTAGGTTGATAAATTCCATTTCTGTTTGTGTGATAAATATAGAGTATAACATTTTCAGCAGGTGTTTTTCCGTCTTTTTTAAATGCAGTACCCGTTATTTTTAGTTTTGGTTCATTTTCATGAAAACCAGGTAAGGTATCAACTGACTTAGGGTTTCTATTAAGCATTTTATAATCCAATAAAGCTTTACAGTCTTGGCAACCACCATCTACGTTTCTTTCTATGTTAGTTTGCGATTGTCCTTTACAGGAAGTTACAATTAGCATTAAAAAAAGTGCTCCTAAATAGTGTTTTAATGTTTTGTGTTTAAACAGTCGCATCACGTATTTGTATAAAATTAGTTGTGTTTTAAAGCTCTAATTTAATGAATACGAACTGAATAAGGAAATTACTGTTTTCAGAAGTAGGCGAGAACAAGTAATTACTTATAGCCAATGTTGTGCGTTCGTTTTTATTTAATTAAATAGTCTAAAAGTTCAAATTTTTTAAGTCCAAATGCAATTGCTAATAACCAATAAATTACAAGAAATATTTTGACAGCTATCTTCTCTGGTAAAACACCAAAAAATTCCATTAAATGTTGTGGAAATTTTACTATGAAATCAATCCAGAATATTGGGTTAAATGACTCTCTGAATCTTTTTCTATAAACACCAATGGCTTCATTAAACCTATTTTGTACATTTCCAACAATATCTTCTCTACGATTGGTTAAATTATCAAAAACTGAAACACGTGTATTTGAAAAATTTCCAAACCCCAAAAATTCTTGATGGATTACAGAAGAATCTTTAAGTCCGGCATCCTTGAATAGTGATTTTATTTCTTCTTTATACTGAATGAATTTATAATCATCTGTTCTTATATATTCAATATATTTATCATACAATTTTTTAATTCGTAAGTATTTATAAAGGTTAGTAACAAACCTTAAAAGCATAACTACAATAAAAAGTCCGATTATGTAATACCAATTCATTTAACTTATACTTTGAATTAGTTCTATATCACTATCCTCAAAAATCGTCCATTCTCCAGAGTCATAATTTTTAGAGTAGAGTTCGTTTTTAGTTTTTTCTAAATATTCATTCTCCATTTTTTTAATTAGTTCTTTCAATGTCTTGATTTTATCTAGTTCATCGTCATTAATTATCAAAGAACCAAAATTCTTCAATGAATTTATATAAGCATATTCAGGTTTATGCGTGCCAATTACATATTCGTCTAAATCTCCGCAATTACTTATTAAAAATTTGGAATCAGATTCATTAATTTCTGTTAAAAGAGATTCGATTGTCATATCTCTAGACAGTCTTTCAGCTCCAATCAAAAAAGGAATAGTCAAGCCATATCTTCCTTTTTCATTACACCAATAATTAATTAATTTTTCCCAATTCATTTCAGTTTGTTATTTTGTCTTAAATGACGTAAAACGGCTTAGCGTATAAAAAGACACTAACTTTTCGAGTTAACACAGAGCCGAATTTTTATAATTTGTTTTTAATTTTTTCTACTTCTATATTTACTAATTCAAGATATTCTAAACATTCTTTATTATTCCAAAATATAACAGACGACGATTCCGATTTATTTTTTGAAGAAGGGTATACAATTCCTTCAATTATATTTTGTCTATTTTTATTAAATGGATACCTAAAGTATTCTGTAACTACTTGTGTTGGTACATATTCAATATGTTCTTTTCCGTCTTTTTTTATTTCTTGTGTAAAATCTCGAACTAAATCATAAAGAAAACGAATTAAGTAATGTGTTTTTACCTTTTTGTAATCGAATATACTTGGCAATTTTGGAAGTCTATTAAAATCTACTACATAGATTTCCTTTTTTAGTTTAAATTTCGAAATTGTAATAGAATCTTTCTTCTTGTCTTCTCTACTAATCGTTTCTAAAAATGCTGTTTTAGGGTCGAATGCGGAATATAACATAGAAATTCCTGATGGACTGAACCTATTCGGATAAATCGCATATTTCTCTGGTGGTGAAACTAATTTCTCCTTTTTACTAACAGTCTTCTTTGAATGGTGTTGTCTACAGCGGTAAATGATTGTTCCTTTTTCAATTTTTTTAATCAGATTCAGAGATTTAGTTATTTTTCCAACTTCTTTTAAAATTGTAAATGCATTTTGGCTTTTGTTCGAAGATTGATTTTGTTGAAACAGATATCTGGATTTATGTTTAATTAAGTTTTTAAAGTAACTCCATCGGTACATTAATTCGTCTCGTTCAGTGTCATAATACATACTAGGTTCAGACCAAGCAATGTCTTCTATTGAATTTACAATATCTTCTGTCAGTTCAAATGGGTCAGTTTCCAAACCTATTCTTTCTTGTATTAATTCGTCAGGGGTGAAAGTTTCTCCTAAATATCCTCCTTCACGTCCGTTGTAGCTCATGAAATTAGCTGCATCTTCATAGAAGTTTGAAATTCCAAGCATCATAAACTCTAATAAATCCTCAAGGCTAACAACTTTCACTTCTTTTTCACAATAATCACAATAACCATTAGTATAATTTTCTCTTATAAAACGTTTAATTGTGTTGTCATTAATATGTTTTACGCACAAATGTTTATCTGGAACACTATTTAAATTTATAGCGTCCATTTCAATCATTCTCTGTTTTACTTGTCCCATTAAATTTTAGTGAATTATTGTCATTTTGTCGTGAGCTCTCAAATTATGCACAATGGTCTCAGCTATGAACAGTTGGGGTTTTTCGCCCTAACTTTTCGGTTTTACACTTACCTTAATTCTATGTTTATACATTCGTTTTAGCACTTTCGCCCCAATTGGT
>NZ_JAIWJY010000013.1 GCF_028829235.1 Tenacibaculum larymnensis
ATGTTATAGAAACTATACTACCTAGTAAATAGTTCTTGGTTTTTGTTGTCTTAAAAAGGCTTATAATATGTTACTAGGTAATACTATTTTTACTGTAAATAAGATTTGTACATTGAAATTTGTTTTTTAATATTTACGTTTTATAAATACTAAATGAGTTTGGATAACGCAGTTTTATTTTTTATTTGTTCTTTAGGTGTTTTTAATGGGTTTTTAGTCAGTATTTATTTTTTACTGATTGATAAGTCCAAAAGAGTACCTAATTTTATATTTGGGTTGTTAGTTTTCTTTTTAACTGTTAGAATAGGTAAATCAGTTTACACAATATTTACTCGAAGGGAAGAAAGAAATTTGTTAATCATACAAATTGGCTTATCAGCGTGTTTTTTAATTGGTGTCTCTTTATTTTTTTATTTAAAAGCTTCTGTTACTAAAACGAAGAATATTCCATTAAAGTGGAAACTTCATTTTCTTTTATTATCTATAATAATAGTTATAGTTGGTGTTATAAAGCCTTATTCTACTGATGCTCTTTTTTGGAACACATATTTTGTAAAGTTTATTTATTTTGTCTGGGGTGTTTATATAGTATTATCAGCCTTTACTTTAAAAGATACTTTTAGAAAGTTGTTTTCCAATAATGTAAGTAGCACTACTTCAGAGATATGGCTATTAGCTGTTTATATGAGTAGCCTATTAATTTATTTAGCTTATATCGTTGGTTACTTCTATTTTTATTTTGTAGGAACTGTTACTTTCTCAATAGTTTTTTATGGTTTAGTATTACTTTTCCTTTCAAAGAAAAATCGGGAGTCAATTTTTAGAGATTTACCTGAAAAATATTCAGCAAAAAAGATTGAAAGTGACGAAGCCTCTTCATTAAAATTACAATTAGATACTTTAATGGGAGAGCAAGAGTTGTTTAAGAATTCCGGTGTGAAGTTACATGATATTTCAGCTAAAATAGGCATATCTTCTCATAAATTATCTCAATTTTTAAATGATAATTTAGGGAAAAGCTTTGCTATGTTTTTAAATGAATATAGAATTGAAGAAGCAAAGAAAATCATAAGTAAAAACCATAAAATAACATTAGAGAGTATAGGTTTTGAAGCTGGTTTTTCTTCAAAATCAAACTTTTATGCCACTTTTAAAAAAGTAGTTGGACAAACACCTGCTCAGTATCAAAAGCAGTTTTTGGAAGACTAAGTTAGTGCAGAATTATAATTTAGTACACCTAAATTATAACATATCATCGAAATAGAATATTGTTTTAAGAGGTTTGAAGTAAAATTTAAATCTTTTAAAAAATGAAAATTATATCTACGTTAATTTCAGCTTTCTTTTTTATTTCTAGTTTTTCACAAGATAAAGAAGATATTAAAGAAAAACTTCTTGTTAATATCTATGGAAGTAAACAACAAAAAGTAATTAATTATGACAAGAGTTTTGTGTCAGATGATAAGTTGCTTTATGAAAGTATAGATCGTCCAGAAGTAAATTTAACACTTTCAGATAAAGAGTTAATAGAGCAAACACTTAATAATTATATTGAAGGAAGTTCTTATAATAAACTTAATATTTTAAAAGAATCTTTTTCAAAAGATGCAACTCTTTATTTAACAGGAAAAAATGGTTTTAAACAATACAGTCCTGATGAGTATACAAACTTTTTTTCTCCTGATAAAAAAGGAAAATTTAATGGTAGAATAGGAGAAATAATATCTATCGATATCACTAAAGATATTGCCACTGCTAAAGTTGAAATTTTAATACCTAACCGTAAATGGAGATTTATTGATCTTTTTTTATTGAAGAAATTTACTAATCAATGGAAGATTATAAGTAAAACAGCCACAAGAGAGTCGTCAAATGAAACTGGAAATAAAATTTTATTTGTAGTTTCTAACACAGATTATTATTTAGGAACCGCTATTCCCACAGGTAATAGTTTTGATGAAATAATATTAGCTTATGAAATGTTTAAAGATGCTGGCTTTAACATAGATGTTATAAGCCCTAAAGGAGGAGCAATTCCTTTAAAATACTTGAATACGTCAGAAAACAAGAAGAAGGAATATTTATACGATAGTGATTTTATGTATGCTTTAAAAAACACAAAAAAGCCAACACACGTTCATTCGACAGATTATAAAGCGATTTATTATGTAGGAGGAGGAAGTGCTATGTTTAATGTACCTAAGAATAAAGAAATTCAAAAGATAGCAATAGATATTTATGAAAAGCAAAAAGGTGTTATAAGCGCTGTTTGTCATGGTACAGCAGGAATTGTTTATTTAAAGAAAAGTAATGGAGAATATTTAGTAAAAAATAAACGTGTAAATGGGTTTCCAGAAGATTATGAAAAGAAAGACAGAGCATACTTTAAAAGTTTCCCATTTTTAATTAGAAACACGATAGAAAAACATGGTGGGAAATTCTTTTATTCAAGTTCTCCTCTTGAAGCGCATGTAGAGGTTGATGGAAGATTAGTAACAGGACAAAATCCTGCGTCAGTTCCTAAATTGGTAAATGAAGTAATCAAAATTGTTAACTCAAAATAATGCTGATGTCTGATTCAGTAAATAAAAAAGCTCGCAAACTGCGAGCTTTTTTTATTTATGATTTGATTAAAAACTAAGCTAACATAGTAACTGGGTTTTCAATATAGGTTTTTAATGTTTGTAAAAACTGAGCACCAACAGCACCGTCAACAGTTCTGTGATCACATGCTAAAGTTAACTTCATAGTGTTTCCAACTACTATTTCTCCGTTTTTAACTACTGGTTTTTGTACAATTGCACCTACCGATAAAATTGCAGAATTAGGTTGATTGATAATTGAAGTAAAGCTTTCAATACCAAACATCCCTAAGTTAGAAACCGTAAATGTACTTCCTTGCATTTCAGCTGGAGTGATTTTTTTGTTTCTAGCTTTACCCGCTAAATCACGTACAGCAGCGCCAATTTGTGTTAAACTTAATGCATCAGTATGTTTTACAACAGGAACGACTAAACCTTCATCTACAGCTACAGCAACACCTACGTTAATATGACTATGGAATAAAGTATTATCATCGGTCCAGGTAGTGTTTACTTGTGGATGCTTTTTTAATGCCATTGCACATGCTTTTACTACCATATCGTTAAATGATATTTTAGTATCAGGAATTGCATTGATAGTTTTACGAGAAGCCATTGCATTGTCCATATCTACTTCAATATTTAAGTAGAAGTGAGGTGCAGAGAATTTAGAATTACCCAATGCCTTAGCAATAGCTTTACGCATTTGAGAGTTTTTAACTTCAGATGTGTTTTCTTCTCCAGCAATCGCAAAATTAGTTACTGCTGATGGAGCAGCACTACTAGTAGCTACTGGAGCTTCAACTTTAGCAGTTGGAGTATAGTTTTCAACATCTTTTTTGATGATACGACCATTTTCACCAGAACCTTTAATGTCTGCTAAATTGATTCCTTTGTCTTTAGCAATTTTTTTTGCTAAAGGAGATGCAAAAATTCGTCCACCTTTATTATTTGATACAGTCTCTACTGGGGTAGCAACTGTTTCTGTTTTGTTTTCTACTGCTTTAGGAGCTTCTTCTTGTTTTTCTGAAGTTTCTCCACTAGTTAAAGTACCAGCTTTGTGAGCTTCTACTAGGGAAGAAACATCAGTTCCAGCTTCACCAATAATAGCTAACAAACTATCTACAGGAGCACTTTCACCTTCTTGAACACCAATATGTAATAAGGTTCCTTCGTTAAAAGATTCGAATTCCATTGTAGCTTTATCGGTTTCAATTTCAGCTAAAATATCACCTTCCTCAACATTGTCACCTACTTTTTTTAACCAAGAAGCAACAGTACCTTCAGTCATAGTATCACTTAAACGAGGCATTGTTACTACTTTTACTCCTTCAGGTATAGCAGTGTTAGTAGATTCTGTTTTTGGCTCTTCAGTTTTAGGAGCTTCTGGTTCTGTTTTAGCAGGCTCAGAAGTATTTCCATTTAATAATGCAGAAAAATCTTCTCCTTCTTCACCAATAATAGCTAATAAGCTGTCAACAGGGGCTGTTTCACCTTCTTGAACACCAATATGTAATAAAGTTCCTTCGTGAAAAGACTCAAACTCCATTGTAGCTTTATCAGTTTCAATTTCAGCTAAAATATCTCCTTCTTCAACTTTATCTCCTACTTTTTTTAACCAAGAAGCTACCACTCCTTCTTCCATCGTATCGCTTAAGCGAGGCATGTTTATAATTGTAGCCATAGTTTACTTAGATTTTATAAATGGATAATCTTCTTGTTCGTATACCATATCATATAATTGATTTAGCTCTGGATATGGAGATTCTTCTGCGAATTTCTCACATTCTTTAACCATATCTTTTACTTCTTTATCAATTGTTTTGATTTCATCTTCTGTAGCATATTCCTTTTCTTTGATGACCTCTAAAACTTGAGTAATTGGATCTATTTTTTTGTACTCTTCAACCTCGTCTTTAGTACGATAGTGTTGAGCATCAGACATAGAATGACCTCTATATCGGTAAGTTTTCATTTCTAAGAAAGTAGGACCATCACCGCGACGAGCTCTTTGAATAGCTTCATCTACAGCTTCAGCAACTTTGATAGGATTCATACCATCAACTGGTCCACAAGGCATTTCATAGCCTAATCCTAACTTCCAAATATCAGTATGGTTTGCAGTTCTTTCAACAGAAGTTCCCATTGCGTATCCGTTGTTTTCAACAATAAACACTACTGGTAACTTCCAGTTCATTGCCATGTTAAAAGTTTCATGTAAAGAACCTTGACGTGCAGCTCCATCACCAAAATAACATAAAGTAACAGCATCGCTACCTTTGTATTTATCTCCAAAAGCGATACCAGCACCTAAAGGAATTTGTCCTCCTACAATTCCGTGACCACCATAGAAACGGTATTCTTTAGAAAAGATATGCATTGAACCTCCCATACCATGAGAAGTACCTGTAGCTTTACCATATAACTCTGCCATTACACGTTTTGGGTCTTCACCCATACCAATTGGTTGAACGTGATTACGATAAGCAGTAATCATTTTATCTTTAGTCAAATCCATTGCATGTAATGAACCTGCTAAAACAGCCTCTTGACCGTTATATAAGTGTAAAAAACCTCTAACTTTTTGTTGAATGTAAACTGCTGCTAGCTTGTCTTCAAACTTTCTCCAAAATAGCATATCTCTATACCAGTTGATATAGGTTTCTTTGGTGATTTTCTTCATTATATACTTTAGTTGTTTATTTAAATGTTTGTTTGTTTTACCTATAGTAAAACGTAGCTACAAAAATAAGTAGTTTTTAGTAATTTAAAAAAACTTATTACTAAAAGTTGAAGAAAGGTTTTAGACAAAAAAAAGGCGGTAATTACTGCTCCTTAGCTACAATAATTGTGGCTTTTGCACCTGTAGCCAAATTCCATTCATTAGATGAAATTAACATACCAGCGTCATTATATATTTTAAAAGCAGCTGTATTAGGACCTGAGGTTCCTTGATTTAAAGCAACAATCTTTATAGTATTTATTCCTTCATCTAAGGGAAGGTTAAAAGATTGATAACGTTGTTTTAGTGTAAGATTACTAACAACTGGAACATCATTTATATAGATAGTGACTTTGTCTCCATCTGGATATTGATAATCTCTACAAATAATATTAACACTTTTTGACTTAGTACTAAAACTTCCTAAATCTTGATCAATAACAGGGTATTGATACATACCATTAATTTGTTTGAAGGCTTTTAAGTATTGTTCTTCTGCAATTTTAGCTTTGGTTAAAATCCCTTTATTTTCTAAATCTTTTTGAGCTTGCTTTTTTTGAAGTTCTTTTTGTTGTTTTTGATGAGCGGTTTTAAACCCGTTATTATTATCAAAATCTAGCGTTTTAGGCTTTTTTACTTCTTTAGCAGGCGCAGTAATAACACCAAAAGAAGAATTTTCCTTTTTTTTACCACCAATTGTACCATCCATCTGTGCAAAAACATTGGATGTTACGCTACATAAAAAAACGATTACAAGTGTTGGTACTATTTTTATCATTGCAAATAAGTCAAAGCAAATATAATGCCGATTTTTAAGTGTTTTTAAAATTTAGAGTTAAAACTAATTATTTTACAGGAAAATCAAAAAAGGTTTTAGGAAATGGTTCTCCTCTTAAGGTAAAATGCCACCATTCTTTACTATAAGATCTAAAACCATATTTACGCATTACTTTTTGTAGTAATTGCCTGTTCTTTTTTTGTTGTTTAGTAAGATTATGATAAGTAATGTGAGAAGAAACTCCAAAAAAGTCATATGGACTCCCCATGTCTAGTTCTTTACCTGTTTCTAGATGTATAATTGTTAAATCGACAGTACTTCCTCTAGAATGTCCAGATTTTGAAGAAATATACCCTTTTTTAAATAAATGACGTTTATTAATCTCAGGATAGTATTGTTGCTTCATTAATGTATCGTTCATTACTCGAGCCCATTTTACAAAATGGTTTACTGCTGTTTGTGGACGATAAGCATCATAAACTTTTAAGCCTAATTTTTGACTTGCTAACTCATCTTGAACTTTTTTTAAAGCTTTAGCAGTAGGAGTGGTAGCTATAAGAGTATTTTCTTCATATCCATTAACTGGAACTCCCATAAAGTTGTTGTTATGACAGTATCTTAATTCGCCTTGAATGGTAGGAGATATATCTTTTATATATGAAAATCCTTTTGGTAATTTCTGAGATTGAACTGCTAGTGAGGTAAGTAAAAATAACGATA
Source organism: Tenacibaculum larymnensis (assembly GCF_028829235.1). Classification (GTDB taxonomy): domain Bacteria; phylum Bacteroidota; class Bacteroidia; order Flavobacteriales; family Flavobacteriaceae; genus Polaribacter; species Polaribacter larymnensis. The sequence continues at coordinate 6,803 of NZ_JAIWJY010000013.1, forward strand.
AAATCCATTTCATAGGGTAAAAGTAATGAAATGGATTTTAACAGTTTCTCTCTTAATGAAAGATTAACTTTTATTTATCTAAAAAATCTTGATAGGCTTCCTGACTGATAGCTCTTCCTAAAGAATCTAAAGGCTGATAATTGCCTTCTTGTATTACAGGTTTATTACTTACATAATCATAAACAAAAGTTCCGTTTTTAGATACAGTACCAAATCCTTTATTAAAGACATAATGTACATATTGATTTTCAGAAGTGTTAAAAATGTTTTTTCCAAACTTAAATTGTTCTGGTTTACCCCCCAACATGTCTGTTAAAGTATATGCTAAATCACTTTGAGCGCTAAAATTATCAATAGTAATTCCTGTTTTGTTAAGAGCTCCACCCAACCAAACCATTGGGATTTGAAATCTTTTAGGAGAATTAAAATATCCTTTATGTTTAGGTAATGGATGTCCGTGATCAGATAAAATAACAATTAATGTATTGTCCCACCAAGGTTGCTTTTTGGCTCCGTCAATAAACTTACCTATAGCTTTGTCTGTATAAGCTTGAGCACTTCTGTATAAATTTTCTACAGAATTTTTACCGAATTTATATTCTCCAGGAAATTCATAAGGTTCATGACTAGTTAATGTAAGAGCTACTTCAAAAAAAGGTTCTTTAAGGGTAGGTGAAGATAAATCTTTCATAAATCGATCTAAAAAGATATGATCATGTGCTCCCCATTTTGAGTTCCAGTTTTCTTTGTCAAACTCAGTTCCATCTACAATTTTATCAATTCTACCATTACGTAAATAAGTAATCATGTTTCCAAAATTACTATCACCACCATAATAGAAACTAGTATTGTATCCTAATTTTTTCATTTCCTTGGTAAGCATTGGTAGTTTTCTTGCTTTATATGGGATTTTCATGATGCTTTTTGTTGGCTGAGGGTAATAACCACTTAAAATAGCAGGAACCCCTTTGTCTGTTCTGTCCCCATTTCCATAGAAATTAGTAAACGAAATACCTTCTTTAGCTAGTTTATTTAGGTTTACAGTAACATCAGGCTCACCACCTAGAGCACCCACAGCTTTTGCTGAAAGGCTTTCCCAAATAAGGATAATAACATTAGGTTTTTTAGTATTTAAAATAGAGTCTGTACTTGCTGTTAAAAGTTGATTCTTAGTTTTATTGATGATGTCTTTAGTAATATTATTCTTATAGTGCACATAAGGATTTTTACCATCAGTTTTATGACTAATCGTATTAGCAAAGTTCCAGATGAAATTTACCGCAGCGTGATTAGCAAACATGTTTTTGGAGAAGTATACATTACTTTGGTTAATAGGAATATTGGCAAAACCACCTCGCATAGGGATTATTAAACTTCCTATTAGTAATAAAAACACCGGGGCTTCTAAAAAATGTTTCTTATTTAATTTATCTAGTGCTTTATTTAAAACTTTATTAAATAAGTAAATAGCAATCGCAGAAAGTAAAATCCAAGCAAATAAACCGCTAATCAATTGTAAAGTGCTTACTGAAGCGAGCATTGCTTTAGGAGTGTTAATGTAATTTAAGACAGTTACGTCTATTCGAACTCCCCAGAACTTATACAAAGAAATATCCGTTAACATAAACAAGTTAATTACTGAAAGAATAGGAAAAGTGTATCCTTTAATAATGTAACCGATAACTTTTTTAGGAATCCATATTGAGAGTAAAATAACTAAAAAAGGAATAGCAGCTAAGTAAGCCGCAAAAGAAAAGTCTAATTGAATACCATATACAAACGTTTTTAACGTAGTAAAAAAACTTAATTCAGAAGTTTTATCGAAGTAATACAATAAGAACAAAAAGCGAGCGAGTAAAAAATATACTACCCACAAAAAATAATATGTAATACTAAAAAGAAATCTGTTTTTAAAGTTAGTCATTGTAGTATATAAAGAGATTTATTCAGTAACTTTTAAACGAGCTTTAGCAGTTACAGAAATATCAGAATAATCATTGTTTAAATATTTTAAATATCCAGCTATAGCAATCATTGCAGCATTATCAGTAGTGTATTCAAACTTTGGAATGTAAGTTGTCCACCCCCAGTTTTTTTCTGCTAAAGTTAAACGTTTTCTTATTTCTGAATTGGCAGAAACACCACCAGCAATTGCTATATGTTTAATACCAGTTTGTTTTACAGTGTTTTTAAGCTTATCCATCAAAATTTCAATAATAGTATATTGAATGGAAGCACAGATGTCATTAAGATTTTCTTTAATAAAATTAGGATTCTCTTTTACGTTTTTTTGAATAAAATATAAGATTCCAGTTTTTAAGCCACTAAAACTAAACTCCAAATCACCAACCTTAGGTTTCGTAAATTTAAAAGCTTTGGGATTTCCTAATTGAGCATATTTATCAATTAGAGGTCCTCCTGGATAAGGCAAACCTAAAATTTTAGCAGATTTATCAAATGCTTCACCAACTGCATCATCAATTGTTTCACCTAAAACTTCCATTTCAAAATAATTAGTGATTTTTACAATTTGTGTGTGCCCACCACTAATAGTTAAGCAAACAAAAGGAAATGGAGGTATTTTACTTTCTTCTTCTTTAATAAAATGAGCTAAAATATGTGCTTGCATGTGGTTAACATCTATCAAAGGTATGTTTAGTCCTAACGCTAAAGACTTAGCAAAAGAAGTACCAACCAATAAAGAGCCCATTAACCCTGGACCACGAGTAAAAGCTATAGCATTTAAATCGTTTTTTGTTATGCCCGCCTGTTCAATAGCTTGTTGTACAACAGGAACAATGTTTTGTTGATGTGCCCTTGAAGCTAGTTCAGGAACCACACCGCCATATTTGGCATGAACTTCTTGGTTTGCCACAACATTGCTTAACACTTTACCATTACAAATTACCGAAGCGCTTGTGTCGTCACAAGAACTTTCAATACCTAAAATATAGATGTTTTCTGTACTCAAATCTTTCCGGATTTAGGTTACAAAAATATTGATATTACGTTAGATTTTCGTTAAAAATAACATTTCTTTAAAATAAGGCAGCATTTTTGCAGTTTGCTGATTACTTTTGTTAATAGGATTATAAATAAGGGAAGTTATTAAAAGATTAGGGAACATAATAGGTAGAATAATAAAGTACGCAGTACTTTTTCTGCTCTTGCTTTTTCTTTTACTATCGTTGCCTTTTGTACAAAGCCAACTTGCTAAACAAGCAACGAATTGGGTAAACAAAGAGTTTAATACCAATATTGTTGTAAAAAAAATTGATTTATCATGGTTAGGAAGTGTTCAGTTAAAAGAAATTGAGATTAGAGACCATCATAAAGACACCTTAATTTTTGTAAATAATCTAACTACTTCCTTACAGAATGCCAAACGAATATTAGAAAATAAAGTAGATTTAGGTGAAGCCTCTTTAAGTGGAGTTCATTTTTATATGAAGACCTATAAAGGAGAAAAGAATGATAACATGTCTATTTTTGTAGACAGTTTTGAAGATGGAAAGCCCAGAGACAGTTTAGCTGCACCATTTATTCTTAAAAGTGATAAAATTACTTTAGAAGATTTAACTTTTAAGTTAATGGATGAAAATAAGCAAGATCCACTTGAGTTTGCAGCATATAAAGCAGGAGCGGAATTAAACGATTTCTCGATTATAGGTCCTGATGTTTCTATGAAAATAAGAAATATGTTTTTCACAGGAAACAGAGGGATTAACGTGTCAAATTTATCGACAGACTTCACGTATACAAGATCCTACATGGATTTTAAAAATACAACGTTAGAAACAGATAATAAAACTAAACTCCAAGCTAAAGTTAAGTTTATTTATAACAGAAAAGATTTTGTAAACTTTAATGATAAGGTAAGAATAAAAGCTAAGTTCCAAGAAAGTGTAGTTTCAGTAAAAGATTTAAATAAGCTATACAATGAAATTGGTGGGCATGATTTTTTATATATAAGCGGAGATATTGATGGAGTTCTAAATAATTTTAGTGCCAATAATGTAAGAGTACATTCAAGGGGAGGTATGAGAATTATTGGAAATATGGGGTTTGTTAATGCCGTTAAAACCAGTAGAGGTTTTGTGTTTGATGCAGACTTAGATAACCTTACAGCAAATTACTTTCAATTAAGAAATGTACTACCTAACTTATTAGGTAGAACATTACCAACAGAATTTCAAAGACTTGGAAATTTTACTTTGAATGGGATAGTTAGAGTGACTCCACAACAAATGGATGCTACTGTATCAGTAAAATCAGAAATCGGAACTGCAATTTCAGATCTCCAATTAACAAATATTGATAATATAGATAAAGCAGAGTACACAGGAGAGGTAGAGTTTAAAGATTTTGACCTTGGTGTTTTTGCTAACGACCCTGTATTAGGAACCGTTTCGTTAAAAGCAGATGTTAATGGAAGTGGATTTAATGTTGATAATGTCAATACCATAATTATAGGGAGAATAAGTAGTCTGTTTTTTAATAAATATGAATATAAAAACTTACAAGTAAACGGACAGTTCCAAAATAAAAAGTTTGATGGTTTACTAAATGCAGACGATGATAACTTCAAATTAAAATTTGAAGGACTAGCAGATTTTTCATCAGAGATTAACAAATTTGATTTTATTGCTGATGTTGATAGAATTGATTTGAAGAAAACAAACTTATTTACTCGTGATAGCATTTCTGAGTTAAAAGGAAATATTAATTTAAACATTTCTGGAAACACATTTGATGATATTGTAGGGAAGGCAACCTTTAAAAATTTAGTATACAGAAATCAAAAACAGAGTTACCCTTTTAAGAGTTTTGAAGTAAATTCATCCGTAAAAGATAGTATTAAAAATATTGAAGTAAACTCGGAAGATATTGTAAAAGGATACGTAAAAGGAAAGTTTTCTTTTGAAGAGTTATTACCAATTACACAGAATGCTTTGGGTAGTGTGTATACAAACTATCGTCCGCATGAAGTAGCACCAAATCAGTTTTTAGATTTTGATTTCACAATTTATAATCAAATTATAGATGTTTTTTTACCCAACATTTCAATAGGAAAAAATACACGATTAAAAGGACGTATTAATTCAGATAAAAATTCATTAAAACTTACATTTGAGTCTCCTGAAATAAATGCATATAAAAATATAATTGAAGGAGTAGTACTGAGGTTAGATAATAAAAACCCTCTATATAATACTCACTTAACAGCTAATAAGGTTAATACAAAGTATTATAATATTGAAAAATTAAATCTGTTAAACCGTACTCAGAATGATACATTGTTTTTTAAATCTCTATTTAAGGGAGGAAAAGATTATGCAGAGAGCTTTAGCTTAGATTTCTTTTATACAATAAATGAATTTCAAAAATCTGTTGTGGGAATTCAAAAATCTAAATTACACTATAAAGGTTTTGATTGGTTAATAAACCCTAGTGATGACAGAAATAATAAAGTAACATTTGATTTACAAAAAGATGATTTTACAATTAGTCCGTTTGTTTTTAAATCAGGAGAACAAAGAATAGATTTTAAAGGAATTGTAAGAGACAGTACTTATAAAGACATACAAGCAAACTTTAATAAAGTAAAACTAGCTAGTTTTTTACCACCAGTAGATAGTTTAAAGTTAGATGGAAAACTAAACGGAAGACTAGAGTTTAAACAAGAAAATGAAATTGTAGCTCCAGAAGGAAACTTATATATAGAAGATTTTTACATAAACGATTATTCACAAGGAAATTTAACACTGAATGTTACGGGAGATAACTCTTACGAAAAATATAATGTCAATTTATCTTTAGAAAATGAAAATGCAAAGAATATATCCGCTACTGGAGGAATTGACTTTTCTACAGAGAGACCAGTTATTGACCTAGATATTTATCTGAAAGAGTATGATATTGCTGCTTTCAGTCCATTAGGAGAAGACGTTTTGTCTAAATTAAGAGGAAAAGTAACAGGAGACTTTACTGCAAAAGGGTATTTGAGAAATCCTGATTTTAAAGGAATCTTAAATTTTGAGAATGCAGGATTAGCTTTTCCGTATTTAAATGTGGATTTTGACTTAAAAGGAAATACAAGTGTTGTTTTAGATAAACAAGAATTTATTTTTCAAGACATAATTCTAGAAGATACAAAGTACTTAACACAAGGAGATTTATCAGGAAGTATTGTACATCAAAATTTTAAAGACTGGTTTTTGAATTTTGACATTAACACTCAAAACTTATTGATTCTGGATACACAAGAAACTGAAGAGTCTCAGTACTATGGAACAGGATTTTTAAATGGAGAAGCAAAAATCAGAGGACTTACAAGTTATTTAGATATTGAGGTTAATGGAAAAACAAACAAAGGAACTTTATTTGTAATTCCGCTAAGTGATGTTAAAACGATAGATAATTATAAGTTAATCCGATTTAAAACAGGAGAAGAAGAGGAGGGAACAAAAGGAAAGGTTATTGGAGATATTAAAGGTCTTGACTTAAGATTAAATTTAGCTGTAACTAAAGATGCAGTAGCTCAGGTGGTAATTGATAAAGTTTCGGGGAGTGAGTTAAAAGGAAGTGGAGAAGGAAACCTTAGAATTGATATTGATACACGAGGTAAGTTTAACATGTTTGGAGATTTTACCGTAGACAATGGTTTTTATAATTTTAAATATGCAGGAATAACAAAACCTTTTATTGTACAAAAAGGAGGAACTATTTCTTGGAACGGAGATCCATATGAAGCAGATTTAGATATTACCGCAGTATATAGAACTAAAGCAAACCCAGCACAGTTACTAGATAATATTAATTCAAATCGTAAAATTCCAATTGACCTATACACGAAAATTACAGGAGGGTTATTTAGTTCAAAACAAGAATTCGATATTAAAATACCAAATGCAAATTCAACAGTTAGTTCGGAGTTAGAGTTTATTTTGAATGAGAATGATTTAAATACCAAAATGCAACACTTCTCGTTCTTGTTAGCCTTTGGTACATTTTATAATCCAGATGCTATTGGTAGTAGTGCTAGTTCAGGAATTACAGGAACAGCCTCTGAAATTGCTTCAAGCATTTTAACAAACATGTTAAATAGTGATGGAAATAAATTTCAATTAGGAGTTGGGTATACACAAGGAGATAGAGGAAATGTAGACAACCTTAATTCAGACGATCAGGTAGATGTATCTGTATCAACGCAATTAAGTGATAGAGTATTGGTAAATGGAAAAGTAGGAGTACCGGTAGGAACTAACACACAAACCAGTGTTGTTGGAGAGGTAAAAGTAGAGGTACTTTTAAATGAAGAAGGTAATTTAAGGGGGACAGTATTTAACCGTCAAAATGAAGTACAGTATTCTACCGAAGAAGAAGGATATACACAAGGAATAGGTATTTCTTATCAGGTTAATTTTAATAACTTGCGCGATTTAGGAAAAAAATTAGGTTTAAATAAAAAAGAAAAGAAGAAAGAAGTTAAAAAAGATACGTTGAAACCAAAGAAAAAAGGACTGATAAACTTTAAATCGAAAGAAGAAAAATAACCAAACTATTTTATGAATAGAACAAATAAGGATTACCTTGTAATCACATTGAAAGGAATGGCTATGGGAGCTGCTGATGTAGTTCCAGGTGTCTCAGGAGGTACTATTGCATTCATTTCAGGAATTTATGAAGAGCTATTAGGTTCTATTAGTAATATTAATTTAAAGCTGCTTAAAACTTTAAAAAATGAAGGTCTTAAATCAGCTTGGAAACAAGTAAATGGTAATTTCTTAGCAGCTCTTTTTGTTGGAGTTTTTATTAGTATTGTTTCATTAGCAAAAATGATTTCCTGGTTATTAGTACATCATCCAATTTTAGTATGGTCTTTTTTCTTTGGATTAGTATTAGCAAGTGTTATTTATATAGCAAAACAAGTTACTCAATGGAATTTAGCTTCAGGAATTTTACTAATATTAGGAGCTATATTAGCTTATTATATCACAACTTTAAACCCGTTAGTCTCTGAACATTCCTCAATGTCGTTTATGTTTTTAGCAGGAGCGATAGCTATTTGTGCTATGATTTTACCAGGTATTTCAGGGTCTTTTATTTTGGTTTTATTAGGAGCTTATAAACCAGTTTTAGCGGCTGTAAATAACCGTGATTTTACAACTATTGCATTTGTTGGTTTAGGAGCAATAGTAGGTTTGTTAACGTTTTCAAGAGTTTTAAAATACTTGTTTGAAAACTATAAAAACCATACTCTAGTTGTGTTAACAGGATTTATAATAGGTTCACTAAATAAAATTTGGCCTTGGAAAAAAGTTTTGACATACAGAACCAATTCACATGGAGAACAAGTACCTTTTAATGAGTTATCTATTTCCCCATTTTCTTACGACGGAAACCCTCAATTAATGTATGCAACAGTGTTAGCTATAATTGGTTTTGGACTTATTTTATTACTAGAAAAATTAGCAGTAAAAAAGCACTAGAAAATAACTAACTTAGCGTTCTAATCAAACCGCATGTATAAAGAGCGCACGCTATCACAAAGAATAAACCTTTTTTTAAAAGGATTAATAATGGGAGGAGCTAATAAAGTACCAGGAGTTTCAGGTGGTATGGTGGCTTTTGTGATGGGGTTTTATGAAGAACTTATTTATACTTTTCAAAGAATTAACGGCAAAGCTTTTAAGCTGTTATTTAACGGGCGTTTTAAAAGTTTCGCTAGTTATACCAACTTACAATTTTTAGTATGGGTAATGGCTGGAAGTATGTTTAGCTACTTCAGTGTGTCCCTTGTTTTAGATTACTTCTTAAGAAATTATCAATTATATGTATGGTCATGGTTCTTCGGAATGATTATAGGCTCTATTTACTATATATCAAAAGATTTCGGAGACTGGAAACCTAAAACTATTTTAGGATTACTTATTGGAGCTTCAGTAGGAATCTCTATTAGTTTTATGACACCAGCTACAGAAAATGATAATCTGTGGTTTGTGTTTTTATGTGGAATTATAGGAGTTTCTGGAATGACATTACCAGGACTTTCAGGCTCATTTATCCTTATATTACTAGGGAACTATGTACTGTTGTTGGTAGATAGTGTAAACGTGTTAGGAAGTGTAATCACAAACCTATTGTCTGGAAACTTTGAAGTTTTAAACGATCAAGCAAAAGTTCGTTACTTAAAAATAATAGGTGTTTTTACAGCAGGGTCAGCCTTTGGACTTGTATCTATTTCACATGTTTTAGGTTATGTATTAAAAAGATGGCATCAAATTGTAACCGCAATTATTATAGGTTTTATCACTGGATCGCTTGGAGTTGTTTGGCCATGGAAAGAAACTATTTATAAAAAAGAAGAAGGTGTGTTTTTGCTTGATCAAAGCGGAAATAAAATTATAGAAAACTACCAGAGATTTATTCCCAATTTTAACAGTCAAGAAACATGGATTTCTATAGGATTCATTATTATTGGAATCGCATTAATACTAATTATTGATTTTTATGACCAAAAAAGAAAATAAGCATTTATATGCTTTAGTAGGAAAGAATATTTCGTACTCATTTTCTCGTGGATACTTTACCGAAAAGTTTGATAAACTAGATTTAAAAAATCATGAGTATATCAATTTTGATATTCAATCAATACATGAGCTTCCTCAAAAAATAAAAGAAAATAAAAAACAGCTAAAAGGAATGAATGTAACCATTCCATATAAACTAGATGTTTTTAATTTTTTAGATAGAATAGATAAAAAAGCTTTAAAAGTAGGTGCAGTAAACACTATTAAAATAACTAAAAAAGGAAGATTAAAAGGGTATAATACGGATGTATATGGGTTTAAAAAATCATTAAAACCATTATTAAAGAAACGACATAAAAAAGCCTTGATATTAGGAACAGGAGGAGCATCAAAAGCAGTAGCTTATGTACTTGAAGGTTTAGGGATAAAGTATAAATATGTTTCTAGAACCCCTGAAGGGAAAAAGCAAATTTCGTATCAAGATATTAATAAAGAACTTATAGAGTCGTACACCGTTATTGTAAATTGCACTCCTTTGGGTACACACCCAAAAGTGGAGAATTCTCCTGATATTCCATATGAGTTTTTATCAAGCAAACATTTATTGTATGATTTGATATATAACCCACCAGAAACCACTTTTTTAAGAAAAGGGAGAGAGCAAGGGGCAACTATTAAAAATGGATTAGAGATGTTACAGCTTCAAGCAGAAAAAGCTTGGAAAATATGGAACGATAGCTAAAATTTTAAAAACTAAAATAAAATTTGCTATTCTCTAAGAATCCTTATCTTTATAATCTAAATCAAAGGAACTTAAACATTGTAGATATGTTAGAAAATAACGAAGAGAAAGTAGAAAAACCAATTAAAGAAGAGCAAACGAAGGCAAATAACGATACTGAAAATGCTGTTAATGAGGTTGAAAATGAAGTAGCCAATGAGTCTGAAAAAGCAGATGAAAAGCATGAAATTCCAATGCTAGACTACGCTTCAATGGAGTTAGAGAAATTGGTTGATGAATTAAAAAAACTGCTAAAAAGCCACCCAATACAACAATTAAAATCAAACGTAGATGCTATCAAAACAGCATTTAACTCAAAGTTTGGAGCTTTATTAGCAAAGAAAAAAGAAGCATTTTTAGCAGATGGAGGAAATTCTATAGACTTCCAGTTTTCTAGCCCAGTAAAAACAGAATACAATAATTTATTAGGTGAGTATAAAGCGAAACGCGATGCTTACTATTCTCAGTTAGAAAAACAACTAAAAGAAAATTTAGAGAGAAGAAATAATTTAATTGAAGAGTTAAAGACTTTAATTAAAGATGCTGACCCTAAAACGATGTATAATGATTTTCAAGAAATTCAAAATCGTTGGAAGAGTGTAGGAGCAGTGCCAAAAACAAAGTACAACGATACTTGGAGAACATACCATCATCATGTAGAACGCTTTTACGATTTACTACACTTAAATAAAGATTTTAGAGAGTTAGACTTCAAACATAATTTAGAAGAAAAACTACGATTAATAGAAAGAGCAGAAGCTTTAAGTGATGTAGAAGATGTTAATGTGGCTTTTAAAGAGTTACAAGAGTTGCATCGTATGTGGAAAGAAGACATTGGACCTGTGTCAAGAGAACATAGAGAAGATGTTTGGGGTAGATTTAGTGAAGCTACTAAAAAAATTCATGATAGACGCCATCAACACTATAGAGAGCTGAAGTCTAAACATCAAGAAATGATTGATGCAAAACTGGCGGTTGCGGCAGAGATTAATGCATACGACACATCAAACAATAAAACACATAACGACTGGCAAAAAAGTATTGTAGAAATAGAAAAACTACGTAAAAAATACTTTGATATAGGAAAGTTACCTTACAGTAAAAGCGAAGCTGTTTGGCAAGAGTTTAAGGCAGCTACCAAAAAGTTTAATTCAGCAAAAAATGCTTTTTATAAGCATGAAAAAAGTGCTCAAAATGAGAACTTAAAAAGGAAAATGGAATTGGTAGAGCTTGCTGAAAGCTTAAAAGATAGTGAAGACTGGAGTGAAACTACCAATACAATGAAACGCATTCAATCTGATTGGAAAAAAATAGGGCATGTGCCAAGAAAGTTTTCTGATGATATTTGGAAGCGATTTAAGAATGCATGTAATCATTATTTCGATAGGTTACACGCACATAAAAATGAAGAAAATAAAGAGCAGTTAGCTGTAGTAGAAGCTAAAAAAGAATTTATAGAACAAATTAAAACTGCTGAAATATCTACAGAAGAAGATGTAGAAAAAACATTAGCAGATTGGAGGGCGCTAGGAGCTTTACCAAGAAATGCACGTTACTTGGACGAAAAATTCAATAAAGCAATGGATGCACATCTAGATAAATTAGATATGGGCAGAATTGATATTGAAATGATGAAGTTTAAAGGTGTTGTTGATACGTATTTATCGCAAGAAGACTATAGAAAGTTAGATAGCGAACAGTTCTTTATTAGAAAGAAAATAGATGAAACTGTACGCGAAATGCAACAGTTAGAAAACAATTTAAGTTTTATCTCAAACGCTACAGAAGATAATCCTTTAGTACAAAATGTTCGTAAGGGAATCCAAGAGTTTAAAGACCAATTAGACCTTTGGCAAGAAAAACTAGACTACTTAAAAAGATTAGATTACTAAGGTAATTCAGTAATAAAAAAACTCGAACTTTGAAAAGTTCGAGTTTTTTTATGTTTAATTTTTAGCAAGTTGTTTGGCTACTGTAAGTTCAAAATTTGATAGAATGATAATAATAAAGATTTCAACGATAATATAAGTCCATCCTAAGTTACTAATAGTTTTTCTGTGATAGAATGCTATTCCAATAGAAAGACAGCAGTATAGTAGGTTTACAATTGCAATTCCCTTTAAAAAAGATTTAAGATTATTGTGCTTTTTTCGGTAACAGTAAAAATCATAGATAGTAAACAACAAAGGAAAAACCGCTAGGAAATAGAGAGTAGAATGAGGTATTCCTATGATACTTTCAAACTTTACTAATATAATACCCAATAAAAAAGCAGATAAAACTGCTCCTAATCCATCAATTAAGAACAGCTTTTTAGGATTAAGTGTAAAACTTTTTAATAACCGTTTAATCATAAAAAAGAAAGAATGAAGTTTTAAACGGATTTAGAGTTTATGTAATAGTTCTTGTCAATTTTAATAGAACTTGCTTTGATAGTTTTTGTTTGCCAATTTTCTGTTGGAGTTAATAGTATAGATTTTCCGTTAACGTTTATTCTTAAAGGCATATCAAATCCTTCCACAACATTATTCCAACGATATTTTAATTCTTTGTTCTTGATTGTGTACTCAAATTCTGGAATTTTAACGGTACGCAGGTATTGGTCAAATACTTTGCTTAAATCAATTCCAGATTTCTCAATCATGTATTGTTCAATTTCTTGAGTTGTTACTGTTTTATGATAAAAATCAGCATTCAAACCACGTAAAATTTGACGCCATTTTTCATCATCGTTTACCAATTGACGAATGGTGTGTAACATATTAGCTCCTTTGTAATACATATCTCCAGAACCTTCATTATTAACATCGTAATGACCAATAATAGGTTTGTCATTTTGGATAGAACTTCGTGTTCCTATAACATATTCAGCAGACGCTTTTTTTCCGTAATAGTAATCTAAGAACAAGTTTTCAGAGTAAGCCGTAAAACTTTCATGAATCCACATATCAGCAATGTCTTTATCAGTTATGTTATTGGCAAACCATTCGTGACCTGCTTCATGAATAATAATAAAATCAAATTTTAATCCCCAACCAGTTCCAGATAAATCTCTACCTAAATATCCATTTTTATATTGATTTCCATAGGTTACTGAGCTTTGATGTTCCATTCCTAAATACGGAACTTCTACTAGCTTAAAACCGTCTTCATAAAAAGGATATTTACCAAACCAATGTTCAAATGCTTTCATCATTTTGGGAGCATCTTTAAACTGCTTTTTGGCTTTTTTAAGATTATCACGTAATACATAATAATTCATATCTAACTCTCCATCTTCACCTTGGTATTTCTCAGAAAAATGCACGTAATCTCCAATATTTACATTTACTCCGTAGTTGTTAATCGGATTATCAACAAACCAATGGTAGGTAGTCGTGTTGTCATTGTGTTGTTCAATATTACGTAAACGACCATTAGAAACATCCATTAAGTTTTTAGGTACACGAACACTAATCGCCATACTATCCACCTCGTCGTACATATGGTCTTTATTTGGCCACCAAACACTTGCGCCTAACCCTTGACATGAAGTAGCAACAAAATGATTTCCATTACTATCTTTTTTCCAAGAAAAACCACCATCCCAAGGAGCTCTAATTGCTTCTTTAGGGTTTCCTTCATAATACACATCAACAGAATTTATAGCTCCTTTTTTTTGAGGAGATTTCAACTGAATAAAATGAGCATTGCCTTCAGAAACAACTTTTAGCTCTTCGTTGTTTTGAATTGCTTTGGTAATTTTTAATGGAGGTTGTAAATCTATTTGTAAAACTTGATGAGGTTTTAAAACTTTATATTGTACTGTGTTTTTTCCTTTAATAAACTTTTTGTCAGGATTAACGGTTACATTAAGATGGTAATACGTTAAATCCCACCAAGATCTTTCAAGAGTGATAGATCCACGTAAAGAATCTTGACGCGTAAACGTTTCACTTTTTGAAAATAATGAGGTGCTTTTTTGAGCAGTTGAAGAAGAACATCCAGCAATTAAAATTGCTAAAGATGTCATAAAAACAGATAAAGAAAATGTTTTTTTATGCATAGTATTTGTTCTTGAAAGATAAAATGCTAAGATAAGTTTTAAAGTTTTTTTATTGAAGCTAACTTTAAGATATTTGCTTAAAATAAGAACAATGTCAAAAACAGTTTTCATTACAGGAGCTTCTTCAGGAATAGGGAAATCAATAGCTACCTATTTACACGACAGAGGCTTTAAAGTTTACGGAACAAGTAGAAATCCACAAAAAGTAACTACTCCATTTCAAATGGTAGCATTAGATGTAACCAATCAAGAGTCTATTAAGAAAGCTGTAGAAGAAGTAATCACTGCTGAAGGAAAGATTGATGTGTTGATAAATAATGCAGGAAAAGGAATTACTGGTCCAATTGAAGATACTCCGACAGAAGAAATGAAAGATAATTTTAATACAAACTTTTTTGGAGTAATTGATGTTGTTAAAGAAGTATTGCCTCACATGAGAAAGCAACAATCGGGTACGATTATTAATACAACATCAATCGCAGGGTACATGGGTTTACCTTTTAGAGGGATTTATTCTGCAAGTAAAGGAGCGTTAGAATTAGTAACAGAAGCGTTGAGTATGGAGGTAAAAAGCTTTGGAATTAAGGTTGTAAACGTAGCTCCAGGAGATTTTGCCACGAATATTGCTGCGGGAAGATACCATACACCTGTTTTTGAAAATTCTGCTTACAAAGAAAAATATGCTGAAAATTTAGCGTTGATGGATGCTCATGTTGATTCAGGAGCAGACCCAATACTTATGGCAGAAGCAATTTATAAAATCATTGAAAATAAGAGTCCTAAAATTCACTATAAAGTAGGAGGGTTTATGGAGAAATTTTCAATTGTATTAAAAAGAATCTTACCTGATAAAGTTTATGAAAAATTACTAATGAATCATTATAAATTGTAAATTCGCAGAAGATTAGTAATGAAAGAAAATTACGGCATAAAATATTGTTTTATACGTTGTTTTAAAGAGAGTTGTACTCTCATAAAATTTAAAAATTAGGACACAACTACATAATAAATATACAGATGAAATTTTTTATTGATACAGCTAACTTAGATCAAATTAGAGAAGCACAGGCTTTAGGTATTTTAGACGGAGTAACAACAAACCCGTCATTAATGGCTAAAGAAGGAATAACAGGAGAAGATAACATTATCAATCACTACAAAGCAATTTGCGAAATAGTAGAAGGAGATGTTTCTGCTGAGGTAATCTCTACTGATTTTGACGGTATGGTGAAGGAAGGTGAAGCGTTAGCTGCTTTAAATCCTCAAATCGTAGTAAAATTACCTATGATTAAAGATGGTATTAAAGCATGTAAATATTTTTCTGATAAAGGAATAAAAACCAATGTAACTTTAGTATTCTCTGCAGGTCAAGCATTATTGGCTGCAAAAGCAGGAGCAACGTATGTATCTCCGTTTATCGGTCGTTTAGACGATATTTCTACAGATGGTTTAAATCTAATAGCTGAAATTCGTCAGATTTTTGATAATTACGCATTTGAAACAGAGATTTTAGCAGCATCTGTACGTCATACTATGCACGTTATTGATTGTGCTAAGATTGGTGCTGATGTTATGACTGGACCTTTAAGTGCTATTGAAGGATTATTAAAACACCCTTTAACAGATATTGGTTTAGCTAAATTTTTAGCAGATTATAAAAAAGGAAACTAACCAACTTTAGTTGGAAAAAATACAATGTCATTTCGACAGAAGTGAAAAATCTACTTAATCAAAAAGGTTTTTCGTTTTTTCGAAATGACATTTTTTAACTTAAAAATAAATGTTCCCAAAAAAAGAACTCGCGCAATTAGTAGTTTCAGCATGTAATCAATTTAATATTGATACTGTTGTAATTTCTCCAGGCTCTCGTAATGCACCACTTACAGTTGGATTTTCAAATCATCCAGAAATAAAAACATTAAGTGTAGTAGATGAGCGTTGTGCAGCCTTTTTTGCAATGGGAATAGCACAACAAAAGCAGCAACCTGTAGCTATTGTGTGTTCTTCAGGGTCAGCTTTGTTGAATTATTATCCTGCGATAGCAGAAGCTTTTTATAGTAACATTCCATTAGTTGTAATTTCAGCAGACAGACCTAAACATTTAATTGATATTGGTGACGGACAAACTATTCGTCAAGAAAATGTGTTTGAAAACCATATTTTGTTTTCTGCTAATTTGATTGAAGAAGAAAGTCAGTTAAAAAATAATATCAGTTTATTAATTGAAGCATTGCAAACTTCAATCACTCAAAAAGGGCCAGTTCATATAAATGTTCCGTTTGATGAGCCTTTATACGAAACGGTAGAAGAACTAACACCTTTTGATTTTTCAAGTGTTATTGCTAGCAAAAAGAATCAGTTTGTTGATTTAAACAAATTAACTTCTATATGGAATACTTCAACTAAAAAAATGATTTTGGTAGGAAGTAGTTTTCCAGATGCTGAACTTCAAAAAATATTGAATGTGTATGCTGAAGATACTTCTGTTTTAGTGTTTACAGAAACAACATCAAATATATACCATTCAAAATTTATTAATAGTATTGATAAATTAATATCTAAGCTAACTGAAGACGAGTATAAAGAACTACAACCTGAAGTATTAGTTACTTTAGGAGGAATGGTAATATCAAAAAGAATAAAACAATTCTTACGAAAGTTACAACCAAAACATCATTGGCATGTTGATGAGTTAAAGGCAATGGATACCTATCATTGTTTGTCTGAGTTTATACAGATAAAACCAGTTACATTTTTAACAGAACTCTCTGAGGAAAAGAGAAATGTTGAAAGTAATTATCAAACAAGATGGCTGGAAGAGAAAAAACTTAGAGCTATTAAGCATGAAGAATATTTGAAAAATTGCGAATATTCGGATTTAAAATCTTTTGAAGTCATTTTAAATAATATTCCTGATAATTCACAAGTACAAATTAGTAACAGTTCTATAATCAGATACTCGCAATTGTTTGATGTGAACTCCACACTACAAGTATTTTGTAATAGAGGAACAAGTGGAATTGATGGGAGTACTAGTACAGCTGTAGGAGCTGCATTTGCTTCAAAAAATCAAACAGTATTTATTACAGGGGATCTAAGTTTCTTTTACGATAGCAATGCGTTATGGAATACAAATATTCCGAAGAATTTTAGAATTATTATTTTAAACAATGCAGGAGGCGGTATTTTTAGATATATCCCAGGACCGTTAACAACAAATGCGACTGAGTATTTTGAAACACCACATAATTTAACAGCAGAGTACTTGTCAAAAACGTATGGTTTTGAATATGTTCAAGTAAAAGATTTAAAGAGTTTGCAAACAAGTTTGACTTCGTTTTATTCAGAATCGAATCAACCAAAAATAATGGAGGTTTTTACTCCAAAAGAAATAAATGATGTAGTTTTAAAAAACTATTTTAAAAACTTATAAGATGGAATTAAAAGAAGGTGATAAGGTAGATTTAGTTATCGGAGTTCAAACCGCGTTAGGTTATACGGTTTTGATTAATGAAGCTTACGAAGGTTTGCTATATAATAATGAAGTTTTTAGTGATGTAGAAGAAGGAATGCGAACAGTAGGGTACATTAAAAAGATACGTGAGGATGAAAAGGTAGATGTATCATTACGCCCACAAGGATTTAAAAATGTAATTGATTCAGATGTAGAAAAAATACTTAAAAAGTTAGAAGAAAAAGGCTTTTTATTATTAACAGATAAAAGCTCTCCTGAATCAATTAAATTTCACTTACAAATGAGTAAAAAAGCATTCAAGAGAGCTATTGGCAGCTTGTATAAGAGTAAAAAAATAGAATTACAAGAAGACAGAATAGTGTTAAAATAACCTATTCTTGTCCTTCTTCCTCTTGTTCTTCAATAATTTCCTCGTCATTATTTTTAATTTCTTCTTTCTTCTTACTTCCCATTAAATCGTTTACACGCTTAATATTTTCGTAAAAAGCATTTGCATTAGGGTCAGAAGGATCCATTTTACCATAAGCAGCTTTATAGTAAAAATCAGCCTTTTCATAATCCTTTCCTAACTCGTAATACTTACCTATGTAAAAATCACCCATGTGAGAATCAGGATACTTTATCATTACAAAGTCACCTAAAACTCTAAGGTAATCACCATCTTGTCTGTCAATTACAATATCTTCAATAACAAAAATATCATCCAAACGAACATTTAAGTTAGAACCGTACAGATATTGAATGTCTAAATATTTTTTCTCAACGTACTTAATAGCATCTAAAGGAGCTAGATCTTTTACATTAGCTTCATATTCCTCTTTAGTAATCTTAGAATATAAACTAAACATTTGTGTAAAAGCTCTAGGAATAGTTTCTCCAATCATAGCTAAATAGCTAGGAGAAGAATCAAATTCATCAAAAGTGACATTAAAGTTTTTAGCTTCATAAGATGTTAACAAAGTTTTAATATCACTAAATCTATTATATTGCTTAGTATCAATATACTTTTTATTATTACTTGTATACAAGAAGTAAGTGTTATCTATAGAACCTAGTCTGTTAAGAGAGTATGATTCCATTATTGCAGGAGCAAACTGAGGAAAGTCAGGTGTTATACAGATATATGAGTTGAAAACTGGCCTTTCATCCTTTAAATAATGAGTGATAAAATTAGCAGCCTTTCCTTCACCAACAATTGTCATAAAAGGAGAAGTTCTAAAATTCCCTTCCATAAAAGGAATCAATTCATGTTTAATAAAATTAAAAAAATGTACACCAGTACTTGTTAAGGAATTATTAGATGGTATAATAGAAATATCTTTTCCATAAGTGTTTTTCATATCAATTCCTACCACAATTTGTCTAGGCGCTTTATCTACATTTGCATAAAGCTTAGCATTTCCTACATATAAATCAAAAAGGTACTCATCACCTAAAACAATAGCTAGAGGATAATTAGTGGTTTCATCTACATCATATCCTTTAGGAAGGTAGACTTTTATGTTTCTATCTTTTCCTAGCTCTTTTGAATTGACATTTTGAGTAACAACTTTTTGAGAGAAAAGACTAGTACTAATTAATAAGGTAAATAATAAATAAACTTGTTTCATATTAGGGGTAAATTATATCGTTCAAATATAGAAAAGAAAAATAAAGTTATTATGTTATTTTTGTACAACTAAATAACGACAATATTTTAAAATTATGATACAACCAGACTGGAAAGTTGCCAAAGAGTACGAAGATATTACCTATAAAAAGTCACACAACGTTGCAAGAATAGCATTTAACAGACCAAATGTACGTAATGCGTTTCGACCAAAAACTACTTCAGAGTTATTAGATGCATTTCATGACGCACATGAAGATACCAATATCGGAGTTGTATTATTATCAGCTGAAGGACCATCAACAAAAGATGGAGTTTGGAGTTTCTGTTCTGGAGGAGATCAAAATGCACGTGGACATCAAGGATATGTTGGAGATGATGGTTACCACCGTTTGAATATTTTAGAAGTACAACGTTTAATACGTTTTATGCCTAAAGCAGTAATCTGTGTAGTTCCAGGTTGGGCAGTAGGTGGAGGACATAGTTTGCATGTAACTTGTGATTTAACCTTAGCAAGTAAAGAACATGCTATTTTTAAACAAACTGATGCAGATGTAACTTCGTTTGATGCAGGATATGGTTCTGCTTATTTAGCTAAAATGGTGGGGCAAAAAAAAGCTCGTGAAATCTTTTTCTTAGGAAGAAATTACTCAGCACAAGAAGCTTATGAAATGGGAATGGTAAATGCAGTAATTCCTCATGACGAGTTAGAGCAAACAGCTTTTGATTGGGCACAAGAAATTTTAGCAAAATCACCAACTTCTATTAAAATGTTAAAGTTCGCAATGAATTTAACGGATGATGGAATGGTAGGACAACAAGTATTTGCAGGAGAAGTAACTCGTTTAGCATATATGACGGATGAAGCTAAAGAAGGACGTGATGCGTTTTTAGAAAAACGTAAGCCAAATTTCCCAAAAACTTGGATACCTTAAAAGCTTATCCTAACCCTCTCAAAGGGAAGGAATTAGTTTGAGTAAATTATAAAAATAAAAGAGTATGATTTTTCCCCTTTGGGGAAATTAAAAGGGGCTTATGAAAATAATTTGTATAGGGCGTAATTACGCAAAACATATAGAAGAATTAGCAAATGAAAGACCAGAAAACCCAGTCGTTTTCTTAAAGCCAGATTCGGCTATTCTTCCTAAGAAAATGCCATTTTTCATTCCACCATTTTCAAATGATATTCATTATGAGGTAGAAGTATTGGTAAAAATAAACAAAGTAGGAAAACATATTTCTCCAAAATTTGCACACAAGTATTACGACACTGTTGGATTAGGGATTGATTTTACAGCTCGTGATGTACAAGCGCAATGTAAAGAAAAAGGATTGCCTTGGGAAAAAGCAAAAGCTTTTGATGGTAGTGCTATAGTAGGAGAGTTTTTTCCAAAAGAAGACTTTGACTTAGAAAACTTATCTTTTCAATTACAGAAGAACGATGAGGTTGTGCAAGATGGAAATACATCTAGTATGTTGTGGAAAATTGATGAATTGATTAGTTATGTGTCGCAATATTTCACGTTGAAAAAAGGAGATATTATTTTTACAGGAACACCAGCAGGTGTTGGGAAGGTGGCTGAGAATGACATTTTAACAGGAATTATAGAAGGAAAGCAAGCTTTTCAAATTAAAGTAAAATAAAATATATCCCGCTTCGGCGGGATTCTTTTTTAGATATATAAATGAATGCAGAAATCATTACGATAGGAGATGAAATTCTTATCGGACAAATTGTAGATACCAATTCTCAATGGATTGGTCAAGAACTTAATAAAATTGGAATTTCGGTTTATCAAATCTCCTCAATTCAGGATGAAAAACAACACATATTAAATGCGTTAAAAGAAGCAGAAAGTAGAGCAGATATTGTGATAATAACTGGAGGATTGGGACCTACCAGAGACGATATCACAAAAAAAACAATTGCTGAATATTTTCAAGACGATAAGATTATTGAATATCCAGAGGTGATTGATAATATTAAATATTTATTCAAAAAAGTTAATCACCCATTCAACGAAATTCAAAAATACCAAGCACAGCTTCCATCAAAAGCAACCTTATTAATGAATCGTTTAGGAACGGCACCTGGAATGTGGTTTTACGAAAACGATACGGTTTTTGTGTCGCTTCCTGGAGTTCCTTATGAAATGAAAGGATTAATGAAGTATGATGTACTACCAAAGTTACAGTCTACTTTTAAATTGCCATTTATTTTACACCGAACCATTATGACAGTAGGTACAGGTGAAACAATTATTGCTGAAAGAATTTCTGATTGGGAAGATAATTTACCTGATTTTATAAAATTAGCATATTTACCATCTTACGGAAGTGTTCGTTTACGATTATCAGCTAAAGGAAACGATGAAGATTTATTAGCGAAAGAGATGGAGAAGCAGGTTGCTGCACTATATGAATTAATTTCTGAGATAATTGTAGGTGATGATAATGAAACTTCATTAGAAAAAGAGGTAGGGAAACTGTTAAAACAATATGGTAAAACCGTAGCTACTGCAGAGAGTTTAACAGGAGGAAAAATTGCGTCAACTATTGTTTCCGTTTCAGGGGCGTCATCCTATTTTATGGGCGGATTTGTTACGTATACAGCAGCGTTAAAACAACAACTACTTGGGGTTTCTAAAGAAACAATAGATAAGTTTACTGTGGTAAGTAAAGAGGTAGCAAAGGAAATGGCTAAAGGATGTTTAGAAAAATTACAAACAGATTTTGCTATAGCTGTAACAGGAAATGCAGGCCCAACAACCGATCATAACGATAAAAGTGTAGGCTTGGTGTATATTGGTATAGCAACGAAAAACGGAGTGGAAGTTCATGAGTTTAATTTTGGGCAACCGAGAGAAAAAGTTATTAATAGAACGGTAACCAAATCTTTAGAACTATTACAGGCTGCCATATTAAAATAAATTAGTATTTTTGCGCCCGTTACGCTTCCAAATAGGTTAGATGCTGAACCTAGTTTTGAAAAGATTAAAATTAATTAAAAATTTAATCGAGAATATTTTTGTGCAGTAAATTAAAATGCATAAATTTGCACCTCGTTTAGAAATAACACTAAAAACTGTCAAGAAGATGTCTAGAGTTTGTGAATTAACAGGAAAAAAAGCGATGGTAGGTAACAATGTATCTCACGCTTTAAATAGAACTAAAAGAAGATTTAACGCTAATTTAATGACTAAGCGTTTCTATATTCCAGAAGAAGATAAATGGGTAACTTTAAAAGTATCTGCTTCTGCATTAAAAAATATTAATAAAAAAGGAATCTCTGCGGTTATTAAAGAAGCTAGAGAAAAAGGTTTCTTAACTAAATAATTCCTTACTAGATAAAATTTTAGAGAGATGGCAAAAAAAGGAAACAGAGTTCAAGTAATTTTAGAGTGTACTGAGCATAAAGCTTCTGGTCAACCAGGAACTTCTCGTTATATTACAACAAAGAACAAAAAAAATACTCCTGATAGAATGGAATTAAAGAAATTTAATCCAATCTTAAAGAAGATGACAGTTCATAAAGAAATTAAATAATAAGCTACGGCGTAAACTTTAATATAAAATGGCAAAGAAATCAGTAGCATCGTTACAAACAGGTTCGAAAAGATTAACCAAAGCTATCAAAATGGTAAAGTCTCCTAAATCTGGAGCTTACACTTTTGTTGAAGCTATTATGGATCCAACACAAGTAAGCGACTTTTTAGCAAAAAAGTAATTCTTGTATACAGTTTAAAGAAAAGCTACTTTCATTAGAGAGTAGCTTTTTTATATTTACACGTTTGTATTAACAACACAAGTATAAGTTGGGCATTACCCCTAGCGGGTCGGGCTTTCGGCAGTCGCTTCCCGAAGTATCGGGAGAGCTTCAACAAATGCCTCAATCCCTAACGCAAGAGTAATGACAATTTGACCGTATTAATAAAACGGTATAGTTTTTAACCTATGTAAGCGATTATAAAATTTAAGAATGAGTTTTTTTAAGAAAATCTTCTCGAAAGAGAAAAAGGAAACCTTAGATAAGGGGTTAGAAAAAACCAAAACAAGTTTTTTCTCTAAATTATCAAAAGCAGTTGCAGGAAAAGCAAAGGTTGATGATGATGTATTAGATAATTTAGAAGAAGTATTGGTATCGTCAGATGTAGGTGTAGAAACTACCTTAAAAATTATTGATAGAATTGAAGAGCGTGTATCTAAAGATAAGTATTTAGGTACAGATGAGTTAAACCAAATCTTACGTGAAGAAATAGCAGGTTTGTTATCTGAAACAAATACTGGTGATGAAACCGATTTTACCATACCGGCTAATAAAAAACCATATGTTTTGATGGTTGTAGGAGTAAATGGAGTAGGAAAAACAACAACCATTGGTAAGCTAGCTTCACAGTTTAAAAAGAAAGGCTTAAAAGTGGTTTTAGGAGCAGCTGATACGTTTAGAGCAGCAGCAATAGACCAGTTACAAGTTTGGGCAGATAGAACAGACGTACCAATTGTACGTCAAGAAATGGGCTCAGACCCAGCCTCTGTAGCTTTTGATACTGTTCAGTCAGGAGTTAACCAAGATGCAGATGTAATCATTATTGATACAGCAGGACGTTTACATAACAAAGTAAACCTTATGAATGAGCTAACAAAAATAAAGCGTGTAATGCAAAAAGTAATACCAGATGCACCACACGATGTATTGTTAGTATTAGATGGTTCAACAGGGCAAAATGCTTTTGAACAAGCAAAACAATTTACTAAAGCAACCGAAGTTACTTCATTGGCAGTAACAAAATTAGACGGAACAGCAAAAGGAGGAGTGGTAATTGGTATTTCAGATCAATTCCAAATTCCAGTTAAATATATCGGAGTAGGAGAAGGTATTGATGATTTACAAGTGTTTAATAAACACGAATTTGTAGATTCTTTCTTTAAGTAATATTATTCCAGAAAAGACAGGAAACAATAATAGAAAAAAACTCCCAATTTGGGAGTTTTTTTATTTTTTAAATTGTCTCAATAACCTTATCAAGAGTTAATCTCGATTTAGGTTTTCTATCAGGTTGGTTAGAGTCTTCTTCATCTCTATAGCCTATAGCTACAGCAACAAGAGTGGAATAACCTTCGTTATTCAAAATTTTGTCATAATTTTCAGGTTCAATACCTTCCATTGGAGTAGCATCAATTCCCATTTCAGCACAAGCACTTAAAAAGACTCCTAAAGCTAAATAAACCTGCTTATCAAACCAAGCTTTAATCTCTTCTTCAGGTTTTGGTTTTATAAACTCTTTATAGTAGTTTACAGCTCCTTCTGGTAGTTCTTCCTCAATTTGTTTTTCAAATAATGCTACGTCATTAATTCTGTTAAACACCACAACAGTATCGCTTTCAAGAACCTTACTAGTGTTTAGCCAAGATACCTCTGAAAGTTGTTGCTTAGTATCAGCATCAGAAACAAAAATAAATTTCCAAGGTTGACTATTTATTGATGAAGGACTTAGTTGTAAAACCAGTTGCAACTCTTTAATTTTTTCTGATTCAATTTTTTTTGAAGCATTGTATTTTTTGGTAGTATAACGTTGTTGCATTGATGTTATAAAGCTCATATTCTATTTTTTTAATTAAACTATAAAAATTATAGTAGCAAAAGTAATTATAGTATTTTATCTTTGCAATAACGGTCAAAAAGGATAGTATAAGTTATGGAGGTACAAACATCTAAAACACTTAAATTTAAAGGAAAAGAGTTTCCTTGTTGCACAAGTCTTACCATGGGGATTATTGGAGGGAAATGGAAAACTGTCATTCTTTTTCATTTAATAAAAGGAACACTTCGTTATAGTGAATTAAGAAAAGAAATTCCAATGGTTACAGAACGAACGCTCAGCTTGCAGTTAAAATCGTTGGAAGAGGACGGAGTAATTAAAAGAAAGGTGTACACATCAAAACCTCCTTTAAAAGTAGAATATTCTTTAACTGATTTAGGAAAAACATTGATTCCAGTAGTGCAATCTATTGCAGATTGGGGAGATTTTGTAGTAAACAACTACTCCAAGTAAAAATTAGTAAACCGCAAGCTATTTGAATTCATATACGGGAAAGCTTCTTTTTAGGGTAAAAGTAACTTTTCGTTTTTTATAATTACATTTGATAATCAAATACTTGACTCCATGAAAAAAATACTACTATTACTATTAATTACTTTATTTATTAATTCATGCAAGCAAACATCCAGTAAATTGTACTTTAAAAAGTATGATGAATCTTCAGAAATAGAAGCACAGCAAGAGCATGAAAAGAAGAGAATGCAGTTTAAGCTGCTACAGTCTAATTTTTTAGATTTAAATAAAGAATTTAAACCTTTTGAAAAGGAGTTATCAAAATTTTCAGAAGAAGAATATCAACAACTAAAACCATTAATTTTAGAAAAAGATATTCCAACTATTCAAAAAAGCATAACAAATAAAAAACTCACCTACGAAAAACTAACATTATTCTATTTATATAGAATTCGAAAATATGAAAGTGATAGTACAAAGTATTTGAATGCAATAATATCATTAAATCCAAAAGTTTTAGAAGAAGCGAGAGCAAAAGATAAAGAGGCTAAAGAGGTTAATGAATATTCGCTTAGTGGAATTCCTATTCTAATAAAAGATAATATTGATGCAGAAGGAATGATAACTACAGCAGGAGCAGTAGCCTTACAAAACAATTTAACCGATAGCGATGCTTTTATTGTTAAAAAATTAAAAGAAGCAGGAGCGTTGATTTTAGGAAAAGTAAACTTAAGTGAATGGGCATATTTCTTTTGTGAAGATTGCCCGTTAGGTTATAGCGCTACAGGAGGGCAAACCTTAAATCCTTATGGAAGAAAAATTTTTGAAACAGGAGGCTCAAGCTCAGGAAGTGGAGTTTCAGTAGCAGCTAACTATGCAGTAGCTGCTGTAGGTACAGAAACCGCTGGGTCTATAACTTCACCATCAAGTCAGAACTCAGTGGTTGGATTAAAACCAACAATTGGTGTTTTAAGTCGATCAGGAATTGTTCCGATTTCAAGTACGTTAGATACACCAGGACCGATGACTAAAAGCATAGTAGATAATGCTATTTTATTTGAAGCAATGCTTGGGAAAGACAACGAAGATGCTGCTTCTTTAGAAATAGAAGATTTTAAACCTAAAGAATTGCTTAATGAAAGCTACACAATTAAAGGAAAAAGAATAGGAGTACTAAAACCTATATTAACAGATTCTATCTATAAAGCAAGTGTAGAAAAGTTACAAGAAGCTGGTGCAGAAATTATAGAGATAACTCCACCAGAAATTTCATTTGATGGATTTATTACGCTGCTAAATATAGATATGAAACATGATTTACCTAAATACCTATCTACTTATGCAAACAAAGAGCTAACAGTAAAAGGTATAGAAGATGTAGTTGCATACAACAAAAAAGATTTTATTAAAAGAGCTCCTTACGGACAACAGCTATTTGAAGGAATAGTAAAAGACACAACAACTTTAGCACAGTTAGAAGTCGTAAAAGATAGTTTGAATTTTAATGGTAAAAAGTTTTTACAAGATTTAAAAACGCAAAATTTAGATGCTATTCTATCTATTAATAATTATCATTCTGGTATTGCAGCAGTAGCGAAGTATCCGACATTAACAGTTCCTATGGGATATAAAAACTCAGGAGAACCTGTTAGTTTAACGTTTATAGGGAAGCCTTTTACTGAAAAAGAATTATTGCAGCTAGGATATACATTTGAACAACTAACGAAAGTAAGAAAGACTCCAGTTGATTATCATTAATTGACAATATATAAAATAAAAACTCCCAATTCGGGAGTTTTTATTTTAATCTTCTAATTTGTATTTTCCAATATGACCAGACACATCTCCGCCGAGATAAAGATATCCCTCATGCTCTTCAACAGAACTAGCTTCCGACACAACTTTACCAGTTGTGTCATAATAAGTTTTTAAAATCTCTCCATCAGCACTCAAATGCATAATCATTCCATAGCGAGCTACTTTAGGTTGTAAAAATAGAGGAAGACCATAAACTAACTTTTTTACAAGAGGTTTAGAATGTATTTCATCTAAAGAAGAATCTCTTTTAGTTGAAAAACCAAGCCAAAAGCTACCATCGACTCTTCTAGAGATTCCATTAGGAAAACCAGGTAGGTTGTCTAGAAAAACATCAGTTGTTCCTTTATTACTACCTTTTAACCAGTATCTAAGAATTCTATATTTAGCTAAATCTACCATTAAAACAAAGTCATCATTTTGAGAAACAGCAACTCCGTTTCCAAAATAAGTGCCATCTATGAGTGTTTTTACTTCTTTAGTTTTAGGATTGTAACTATAAAGACCTCCATCGGGTTTCGCTTCCATTAACAATTTCCAAATATGGGTTCTGCTAAAAGGAAGTTTTGAAGAAGTATTGGTAAAATAAATAATTCCATCTGAAGCAATGTCTACATCATTGGGAATAAGAAATTTATTTCCGTGTTCATCTTCGCTTGCTAAAGTTGTGATTTTTCCATTTTTGTCAACACTAATCAACCCTCTTTTTAAGTCGCAAGCAATTAGATTTTGATTGCTGTCAAAATGTAAACCAGCAACCCAAGATTCAGTATTACAAAACACAGAAACTTTTCCCGATGTGTCAATTTTTAAAATTCTACCATCTGAAAAATCTGTTTCAGAAATGTGTACCCCACAATATAAGTTTCCTTGTTTGTCTACGGCAATATCCTCAGGCCCATACCAACCGTCTAAATTGATGTGTTGGGTTGAGCTTAAAAGCTCATTTTCAAGAAGCGCGCCTACTAACTTAGGAGGTGTGGGAGGAGACCAAGCTTCTGGATTAATTGAACATGATTTAAAAGTAACACTGGTTATAAAAATGAGTAAGATTAATAGTGTAGCGTATCTTACTAATGATGCAATTTTCATTGTATTTATTTTTTGATTTATAAAAACAAAGAAAATGAGGGAAAACTATTTTTATCTTGACAAATGTTAGGAAATGACAACCTCTTTTCGAATTCTGCTTAGCGATTCAGCAGCTATACCAAGAAAACTAGCAATTTGATATTGAGGAGCTCTCAAAACAATTTTTTTATCGTAATTTATAATAAAATCTAGATACTTTTTCTTAGCCGATTTTGTTTGCATAGTTAGAGCTCTTTGTTGTGCGCAAAGGTGATTTCGCTCAGCTAAAACTCTACCAAATTTCTCGAAATTAGGAGATTCTTTATATAATTGAGTTAAACTATCAAAAGAAATTTTATAAACTACGCTATCTTCAATGGCCTCTAGAAACTCAAGAGAAGGAGTTTGGTATATAAAACTATCAAAAATTGTTATAAACTGTTTATCACAAGAAAAATAGGTTGTAAACTCTTTACCTTCTATATTTTTAAATGTTCTAAAAAAACCAGATTCAATAAAGTATAAATCCTTCGCTTTTCTCCCTTCTTTAATAACTAATGTTTTTGCTTTGTATTCTTTTCTTTCTAATCGATTATAAAATACTTGAAATTCATTTTCAGTAAGTCCAATTAAGTCATGTAGCAATCTTTTGAGTTCGTTCATTTTTTAATATAAAGTTCAATTAACAGCGAAGTTATCTAAAGTAAGGCTAAGAATCAAACTAATTTTTAAGGGTTTAAAGTTAAAGAAGTTCAATTAAAACGTATCTTTGCACACCGAATTTTTATAGTATGCGTACCAAAACAACAAAACAAAACAAAATTAACGTAGTTACTTTAGGTTGCTCAAAAAACGTTTACGATAGTGAAGTGTTAATGGGGCAGCTAAAAGCCAATGGTAAAGAAGTGGTTCATGAAGATGAAAATGACGATGGTAATATTGTAGTAATTAATACATGTGGTTTTATCGGTAAAGCCAAAGAAGAAAGTGTAGAAACTATTTTACACTACGCACAGAAGAAAGAAGAAGGTGAAGTAGATAAAGTGTTTGTTACCGGTTGTTTAAGTGAGCGTTACAAACCAGATTTAGAAGCTGAAATAACGAATGTAGATCAGTATTTTGGTACTCACGATTTACCAAACTTATTAAAAGTTTTAGAAGCTGATTATAAGCATGAGTTAATCGGTGAGCGTTTAACTACAACTCCAGAGCACTATGCCTATTTAAAAATTGCAGAAGGTTGCGATCGTCCGTGTTCGTTTTGTGCCATTCCGTTAATGCGTGGTAAACATAAATCTACTCCAATAGAAGATTTGGTTACCGAAGCTACAAAGTTGGCGGAAAAAGGTATCAAGGAAATCATGTTAATAGCACAAGATTTAACTTATTACGGATTAGATATCTATAAAAAGCGTGCTTTAGCAGATTTATTAAAAGAATTGGCAAAAGTTGATGGAATTGAATGGATTCGTTTACACTATGCCTTTCCAACTGGTTTTCCAATGGATGTGTTAGAAGTAATGAAGGATGAGCCAAAAGTTTGTAATTATTTAGACATTCCATTACAGCATATCAATACGGAGATTTTAAAATCGATGAAGCGTGGTACAACGCATGAAAAAACGACTTCATTGATTCACAAATTCCGAGAAGCAGTGCCAAATATGGCAATTCGTACAACGTTAATTGTTGGATATCCAGGAGAAACTGAAGAACAGTTTCAAGAATTGAAAGATTGGGTAGAAGAGATGCGTTTTGAGCGTTTAGGTGCTTTTGAATATTCGCATGAAGAAAATACTGGAGCGTATGTTTTAGAAGATGATGTTCCTGCTGATGTAAAGTTCAGACGTGTAAACGAAATTATGGAAGTACAGTCTCAAATTTCTTGGGAATTGAATCAAGAGAAAATAGGAAAGACGTTCAAATGTTTATTCGATAGAAAAGATGGAGAATACTATTACGGACGTACTGAGTTTGATTCTCCAGATGTAGATAATGATGTAATTGTGGATGCTCGCGAGCATTATATCAAATTAGGAGAATTTATAGATGTTGAAATTTTTGATGCTGGTGATTTTGATTTACACGGAAAACCAGTAGTAAAACAAGAAAGGCCAGTTCCTTTAAATCAAAAGAAGAAATAAAATCAAACCTGCTAAAAGCAGGTTTTTTTATGCATATTTGCTGTATGAAAAAAGCTTATTTTAACTGGAGTTCTGGAAAAGACTCTTCATTAGCATTATACAAAATATTACAGCAAAAAGAATACGATGTGCAAAAGTTGATAACGAATGTAAATCAAGACTATCAACGTGTTTCAATGCATGGTTTGCATGAAGATTTGTTAGATGCACAGGCTGAAAGTATTGGAATCCCTTTAGAAAAAATATATTTTCCCGCTGAAGTTACAATGGATTTGTACAATCAGAGAATGAAGGAGAAAACGGCTGAGTTAAAAGATGCAGGGCTTGTAAATGGTATTTTTGGAGATATTTTTTTAGAGGATTTAAGAGCTTATCGTGATTCGAAACTGCAAGAAGTAGGAATTACAGGTGTGTATCCGTTATGGAAACAAGATACAAAGGAATTGCTTCGCGAGTTTTTAGCTTTAGGTTTTAAAACGATTACTGTATGTGTCAATGCAAAATTGTTAGGAGAAGAGTTTGTAGGGAGAGTTATTGATGAAGACTTTATCAATGAGCTTCCTGAAGGAGTAGATGTTTGCGGAGAAAATGGTGAGTTTCATACCTTTTGTTATGACGGACCTATTTTTAAGAAACCAATAGAATTTGAAATAGGAGAGAAGGTGTTGAAATCGTATACTTTGCATAAAAGTGAAGATGACAATTGTTATCAAGATTCAAAGAAAACTAAGAAAACAGAGGAAAGCACCACTAAAAACTATGATAGAAGTTTTTGGTACTGTGATTTACTGTTAAAAAAGTAATTTGCTTATTGGTTCTAATAAATTTTTTGCTGGGGAATTTTCTAAGCAAGAGCTACAGGCGTTATACATAAATAAACAATCGATAAAATCGGTTAGCATGTGTAGTAGTAACCCTAAACCGATAATGTTATAAGGTCTTTTTAAAAAAAGTAAGATAATATAAATTCCAATAGTATAGTAAGAGTGGAGTATATGAAAACCAAAACTACATCTGTTAGGGTCAAATACAGGACTTGCTAATAAGTGATCTACATCTACCAACATGGTAGCAAGTAGTAATAGCGCAATTTTTTTCCAGTTATTTTTAAAAAATAGATAGGCTATAATTACAGGGAAACCAAAATGTAAAAAGTAGTGAATAAATGTTTGCATTTGCTTAAAGCTTAAACCACTTCTTTTTCTAAAGCTAAAAAATGTGTGATTTCCGAGTTGTTATTGTTATGTAGTGGAATTATGTATAGTTCACATTTATAGGTAGATTTATCTTTTCTGTAATTAATGATTACATCTTTAAATGGTTTTCCTTTTAAAAGTTTTGTTTGAATCCTTTTTCTAGTAGTTTCCTTTGTTTTTTCTCCTTGTAAAAAGCGTGGGGTTTTGTTTAATGCAAATTCTTTTTTGTAGCCCGTCATTTTGGTAAAACCATCACTTACCCAAATTATTTTCTTTTGTATATCGGTAAGAACTAACGATTCATAATCGTTTTCTTTTATAATAGATGTAATGTTATTTTTCCAGTTGAAGCTTTTTGAAAATGTTTTTATAAGTTTTAAGTCACTGTATAGTTCTTTTTCAATAAATAAGTCTTGAATTCCCCAACTTAAAAGATTTATACTTTTTTTAGATGAAGGATTAAGGTCATCAGCAATTTTAATGTATTCTTCTTTGTCTAAATTTGATACATAAATATCTAAAGACATCATTTTATCAAAACTATTTTTCATACCTACTAAATAACTACTTTTTTTAGTAAAACTAAAATTTTTCAAAAACCCCCAGACCAAATAAGGCAAAATCATATTTAACAGGGTCTTTTTTATCAAACTTTCTTAAAGTAACATCAAGTTCTTGAATGGCTTTCCAATCGTTTTGTTTTCTAGTAAGAATTTTTAATTTTCGAGCAATATTTCCTGTATGTACATCTAGCGGACAGTGTAAATGCGCTGGTGAGTGTGTTTTCCAAATACCTAAATCGACTCCAGTTGTATTATCACGAACCATCCAACGTAAAAACATGTTAATTCTTTTGGATGCAGAACCTTTTAAGGGGTCAGAAACATGTTTTAAAGTTCTTGATTGGTGTGGAATTTCAAAAAATACTTGTTTAAAGTTATGAATAGCATGCTGATAATTATCGGCATTATCTTTTGGTTGTAACACAGCTTCTAATCCACCATGATTTTGGTAGATGTTTTTTAACGATTGAACAAAGAGCTTAAAATCATCAGCATTAAACGTTCGGTGTACAAAACCGTCAAAATTAGCTAAATCTTCTTCAGAATGATTGAGAACAAAATCGTACGGAGAATTTCCCATTAAATCCATCATTTTATGGGAGTTGTTAATAATCATTTTACGGTTTCCCCAAGCAATAGTTGCAGCTAAAAAACCAGCGATTTCAATATCTTCTTTTACCAAAAATTGATGTGGAATTTGAATGGGGTCACTATCAATAAAATCTGGATTATTGTATTGTATTACTTTTTCGTCTAAAAATTCTTTGAGCTCCTTTTTGTTCATTTTATGCTAAATCTCCTGCAAAACTAAGCAAAACAAAGAAAGCATTATAACAAGCGTGTAATAAGATACTCCATTGTAAACCAAAACGAACCCTGATAAACCCTAAATAACCACCTAATATAGTTTGTGGAGCTACTAGTATTGGTGCTAATAAAAGTACGTTGATGGTAACATTAAAGTTAGTTAAATGTACCAAACCAAAAAGTAGCGCAAATACATAAAAGGCTACTTTAAAAGTTTTTTTACCATGAAATAAGGTGATTGGTGCTCTAAAAAATAACTCTTCAAATAAAGGAGCTAAAATGATTGTAAGAAAAGCAATAAACCATTTGGTATGCGCTTTTAGTAATTCTTCCATAGCATGTTCATTCATGTTTATCAAACCTAATTCTTGAACAAGAAGAAAAAGAGGTGATAATATTGCACCTGTAATAATGCTTATGAAAAGGAGGTGAAAGAATTTTTGAAACCGATATGAAATATCTTGGTTGGTATCTTCTTCTAAAACAGGATTTTTTAAATAAGTAACAAGTTCTTGAAAAGTTTCTTTCATGGGAGTGATTTATTAATTAGTAGTAAGAAACTTTAAATAGTTACATTATTCAACAATAATTCCGTCTTTCATTGTAAGCGTTCTATCAGCCATTTTTGCTAATTCTTTGTTATGTGTAACTAATACAAACGTTTGTCCAAACTCATCACGTAATTTAAAAAACAATTCATGTAAGTTTTTTGCTGAGGTAGAATCAAGGTTTCCTGAAGGTTCGTCAGCAAAAATAACAGAAGGTTCATTAATTAAAGCTCTGGCAACAGCAACACGTTGTTGCTCTCCTCCAGAAAGCTCGTTAGGTTTATGATTTTCTCTATGCGATAATTCTAAAAAGGCTAGTAATTCTTTGGCTCTTTTTTCGGTTTCAGTTTTTCCTTTTCCTCCTATAAATGCAGGAATACAAACGTTTTCTAAGGCTGTAAATTCTGGTAATAACTGATGAAATTGAAAAATGAATCCGATGTGTTTATTTCGGAACGCAGAAACTTTTGTGTCGTTTAAATCTTTGATAGAAACACCATCTACCAATAATTCGTAGCTCTGATCTTTTAATGGTTTATCTAAGGTTCCTAAAATTTGCAGTAAGGTTGTTTTTCCTGCTCCTGAAGGACCAACAATAGCTACAATTTCTCCTTTTTTTATATGAAGATCAACACCTTTTAATATTTCTACCTCTCCGTAATGTTTGTGGATGTTTTTAGCAACAATCATAGTATTATTTTCTAAGTAACGAAAGTATAAAAAAGAAATCAGATAAGCTTTAATGCTTATCTGATTTCAAACAATACATAAACGTGTATTTAAATTATGTTTTTAATGTTGTTGTAATCGATAAAATAAACTAATCGAACTGAAAATCTATGCTGCATACTTTGATCAAAAAGTTTTGAGATGTTGTTTTTAAAATCAATGTTTGCAGGAGCAAAATCATGATCTGGCCTTATAGAATTTCTGTAGAAAAAGATTAATTGGCTACCTAGAGCAAATTGCCATTGATAGTTTAGATCTAAGTTCCAACTATTAAAGTTTTTATCGTGCTCTCCTTGGTAATTATTCTTTGTAAGTTCTCCGTTATCTTCATTTAAACTAAAATACTTTCCTTGATATGGAACTTTACTCCAGTTATGTCTAAATGATAATGATACTGCAGATTTTGTACTAAAGGTATATTTTCCTGTTAAAGAATTGTCGTATGTAGCCCAATCTCGTTGACCAAAAATAATATGATCTTTTAATGGTGCTAAAGAAGGTTTTTCTTGCACATCGTCTTCACTAACTTTTGTAACATATCCTTGATCGTTATTCGTTTTTCCATATCTGAAACCATAAATTAAAGAAAATTTGTTGGTAAAACGGTATCTAGGTGAAAATCTAAAGCCATAGTCTTCTTTAGGGTTGTCATTATAAAAGGTATAATACCAATTATAATCTATTGCAAACTTTTTTCTATAATCGGTAGATCCCCAATGGTTCACATTCAGCCTTTCAGGTCTGTTAAAGTAGATGCCACTTGTTGTTCCTTCTCTTGGTTCAAAAAAGTCTTTTCGTTCAGTGCTATAATTTAAGTTTCCTCCAAAGCTGAATCGGTTTTTGGTAT
The DNA here is from genome assembly GCF_028829235.1 of Tenacibaculum larymnensis. Taxonomy (GTDB): domain Bacteria; phylum Bacteroidota; class Bacteroidia; order Flavobacteriales; family Flavobacteriaceae; genus Polaribacter; species Polaribacter larymnensis. The sequence continues at coordinate 42,019 of NZ_JAIWJY010000013.1, forward strand.
CAGCCCAAAAAGATAGGCCAGCATTGGTACCAACATAAGTTCCTGGGTTATGCAAAAAGTTAAAGTTATAGTATATGTTGGCTCCGTAATTATTAAATATTCCTTTAGGTTTTAACAAACGATAACCAACAAAACCGTAAATGGTTTGTTCATTATTACTAAAAAGAATCCCCATATCATTAGGGTTGTAGTCTTTGTTTTCAAAATTGTATCCAATTTCTCCACGCCAATTTCCAGATTGTTTACCTATACTGGTATCAAAAGCGTATCCTGTATTAGGGTTGTCTTCATCATCAGAAATATTACTCATTTTAAAGCTACCATCTATGTTATACTTACTTTCTTTGTCTTCAACATGCCAAATCAATCCAGTAACATTTGCATCTCTAAATCTTCCATCACGAGTTACATTGGTATTGATTAAGGTTATCGCAGAGTTTTGATTAAACTGCTGATCTAGTACCATAATATTGTAGTTAGAAAACGGGTTTACTGTAGTTTTATAGGTACTAACATTACTAATAGTGTCTAATCCGTTAATTGTTTGCTCAGTTCTTTCAACAGTAGCTTCTGTTTTTTCGGTAATAGCGTTAAAAAAACCTACACCTAAACCTCCTTTAGTTCTTCCAGATATTTTTATGGCGTTTAGCATTTGAACTTTATCAGGAACATTTATAACTTCATCGTTTACTTTTTTTCCATCAGTAAATTCTTCATCATCTCTTCGTTCACCAGAAAATTGATCTATTGGTCTTCCTCCAATTCTTCTTGAATAAAATAAGCGCCCCTTACTAAATAGTTCAGTTCCTTCAGTAAAAAACTGGCGTTGTTCTGTAAATTGTTGTTCAAAAGGACCAAGGTTTAAGGTAACATTATCAAAACCTACTTGGCTAAAATCTGGAATTAAAGTAGCATCTAAGGTAAAGTTTTCTGTAATTCCATATTTTACATCCATACCTACACTCCAATCAAAATCGGTATTACCATCTTTAGTGGTAGTAGTTGCCGATGCGTATGGATAAAAGTTTAATCGAGTAGGAGGTTTTATGTTGGTGAAGTTTTCATATAAACCATCATATTGTGTCCAGTTTCCTTGTTGGTTATCAATATGATTCCATGTAAATTGAGCATTTAAATTCAATGCTTTTCTGTGGAAGTTAATTCCCCATGATTGAACTGGAACATTGGCAAAACGTAAAGCTCTGTAAGGAACCTTCATTTCTACAACCCAAGAGTCTTCATTAATACTAAAATCGCTATCCCATACAGCACTCCAGTTAAAATCTTCATTTCCGTTTGATACTTTTGAGTCTGCTTGCGCACCAGAACTGGTTACAATAAATTCAAAAGGATTTTGTCCATCATCGTTAGGGTTAATGGTTATTAAAAAGAAATCACTGTTACCAATGTTGTCTCTGTTAGTAAACTCAGCAGGTATTTTAGATGGTTCTGGGTCGTACATTTTAGCGCTGATGTAAATAGCATTATCATCGTACACTAATTTTACTACTGTTTTATGGGTGTCAGGTTCTGCTTTTCCGTTATCAGGACGCATCATTACAAAGTCTTTTGCGGCAGGAACATTTTTCCAGGCAGCATCGTCTAATTTTCCGTCAATTTTTGGAGGTGAATCTACACGTATTACGTCTAGTTTTTTTCTATTTTGGTTAATTGTTTGGGCATTTGTAACTCCTATAAAGAAGAAACAGGTTGTAATAAATGCTAAAACTTTAAGCATAGTTGATTGAGATATAGTATTAGTTGTTGGGCTAAATTATTATGATTAGGATAAATAAATCACAAAATCATGTTAATTACGGTAAAGACCTGTTAAAAAAAAGAATGTGACACGTTGAAATGTTAAAAAAATGCAAAAATGAAAATTATAATAAAATTGATTTTAATCATAAATTAAAGTACAATTTATAAGGTATTATAAATTGAATTTGTATTTTTGTTCGACTTTAAAAATTCATATCTAATGAACTTACACGAATATCAAGGTAAAGAAATATTAAGCAGTTTTGGCGTTCGTATTCAACGTGGAATTGTTGCAAATACTCCAGAAGAAGCTGTTGAAGCAGCGAAGAAATTAACAGAAGAAACAGGTACTGGTTGGCATGTAATCAAAGCTCAAGTACACGCAGGTGGTCGTGGAAAAGGTGGTGGTGTTAAGTTAGCTAAAAACTTAGATGAGGTAAAAAGTATTGCTGATGACATTTTAGGAATGATGTTAGTAACTCCTCAAACTTCGGCAGAAGGTAAGTTAGTTAACCAAGTGTTAATTGCTGAGGATGTATATTATCCTGGTGATAGTGAGCCAGATGAATTTTATATGTCAGTTTTATTAAACCGTGCTACAGGTAGAAACATGATTATGTACTCTACTGAAGGAGGTATGGATATTGAAACTGTGGCAGAAGAAACTCCACACTTAATTTTTACAGAAGAAATTGATCCAGGAACAGGATTATTACCTTTCCAAGCTCGTAAAATTGCTTTTAACTTAGGTTTAAGCGGTGGGGCTTTAAAAGAAATGGTAAAGTTTGTTACTGCTTTATATACAGCATACATCAAGTCTGATTCTTCGATGTTTGAAATTAACCCAGTATTAAAAACATCTGATGATAAAATTATGGCAGTAGATGCTAAAGTATCGTTAGATGAGAATGCATTATACCGTCATAAAGATTATGCAGCAATGCGTGATTTACGTGAAGAAAACCCAATTGAGGTAGAAGCTAAAGCTGCAGGATTAAACTATGTAGATTTAGATGGTAACGTTGGATGTATGGTAAACGGAGCTGGTTTAGCAATGGGAACTATGGATTTAATTAAGCAAGCAGGTGGTGATCCAGCTAACTTCTTAGATGTTGGTGGTACTGCAGATGCACAACGTGTTGAAACAGCTTTCGGAATTATTTTAAAAGATCCTAATGTAAAAGCTATCTTAGTAAACATTTTTGGAGGAATCGTTCGTTGTGACCGTGTTGCTCAAGGTGTTGTAGATGCTTATAAAAATATGGGAGATAAAATTAATGTGCCTATTATTTGTCGTTTACAAGGAACAAACGCTAAAGAAGCAAAAGAATTAATTGACAACAGCGGAATGGAAATTATCTCAGCTACTGAGTTCCAAGAAGCTGCTGATAAAGTAGGAGAAGTTTTAAGCGCTTAAAACTTTTTTTAATTAATTCTTAGTAATATATTTAAAAAAACCTCACTGTTACAGTGAGGTTTTTTTGTTTCACTATTGGTTAGAGTATCCTTCGTTTTAATGATTGATATAGTTCGGTAACGAATTTAGTTTTTCTTTAAAAAAAAACAATTTCATTTCGCATTTGGGCAGCAACTAAAAAAGTTTAAAACTCTTGTAGCTTCTATTAATTGTTTAATTTGTTTTATTTACTATTTCATTAATAACTTGGTCTAATTCGTCTGTTGCTTCAAATAAATAGCTTAAACATTTATTTTTTTCTTCAGCAGACATCGATGCGTTATTTTGTATAGCATTTGAGATTCCTAGTATAGTAGCAATTGGTTTTCGTACTTCATGAGATTGTTTCCAAGCAATTTCTCGTAATCTGTTATTTTGAGATACTATTTTATTATAAGAGGGTTTTATAATCAATTGAAACTCTACAAAAATTATAATTATAGTTATAAGAGCTAATACGATTTCTATTATGACAATATTTGAAAGTTTTTGATCTGTTATTTCTGTTAAATCAACAACAATACTTTCCATTAAAGGTAAAAACTCATCGACATTTTTATTTATAAGTATTAATGAAGCATTGTTTAGATTTCCTTTTCTAATAATAGAATCGGTGTTGTTAATTATTTTAAGTCCAGTATTTAATTTTGAATATGTATCTCTATTAGTAATTTTTGAAGTTTTTAAGTCTTCACTTCCATTCATGATAGCTAATTGAGCAGTTTTCCAATTATTTAAAGTTGAAATTAACTGATCACGATTGTCATTTTGTAAGATAACATTTCGAAAAGAAAGTTGATTAATACGTTGGCTTAACATTCTTTGTTTACCACCGATATCTATTAAATGAGAGTCATTTTTTTTTATCAAAAAGAAAATATTGTATAATAGCTTGATTAATTAATATAGTTCCAAGCATTATTGCCATTAATGTAAAGTATCGTATTTTATTTTTCATAAATTACACCAAACAGTTTTTGGCTTTTTACAATGTTTTTGAATTATTATGATAATAAATACTTGTAAATTACAAATTTTCTTTCAAAACTTCAATCTCATCACGTAATTGTGCTGCAACTAAAAAGTCTAAAGCTTTGGCAGCTTCTTCCATTTGCTTACGTTTGGTACGAATACGTTTTTCTATTTCTTGCTTAGGTAGGTATTCCAACTCTTGTTCGGCAGCTTTTTGCGCCACATTATCATAATGATAGGAGGTAATTGCATTTTTAGAAAGCGTATTGTCTATCTTTTTATTGATCTGTGTTGGAGTAATTCCATGAGCAGTATTGTAATTAATTTGCTTTTCACGTCTGCGATTGGTCTCATCAATAGTGAGTTGCATGCTATTCGTAATTTTGTCCGCATACATAATTGCCTTACCATTTACGTTACGTGCAGCACGACCTACGGTTTGTGTTAACGAACGGTGTGAACGTAAAAAACCTTCTTTGTCAGCGTCTAAAATAGCAACTAAGGAAACTTCTGGTAAGTCTAATCCTTCACGAAGTAGATTTACTCCAATCAATACATCAAACAATCCTTTACGTAAATCTTGCATAATTTCTACGCGTTCTAAGGTGTCTACATCCGAATGTATATAACGGCAACGTACTTGAATTCTAGTTAAGTATTTAGCTAATTCTTCAGCCATACGTTTTGTTAAGGTAGTAACCAAAGTACGTTCGTCTTTTTCTACACGTACTTGAATTTCTTCAATTAAATCATCAATTTGATTTAAACTCGGACGGATTTCAATTTCAGGATCTAATAGTCCTGTTGGTCTAATAACTTGTTCTACAAATAAACCTTCGGTTTTTTGTAATTCATAATCTGCTGGTGTTGCAGAAACGTAGATTACTTGGTTTTGTAAAGTTTCGAACTCTTCAAACTTTAATGGACGGTTATCCATTGCAGCAGGTAAACGGAATCCGTATTCTACCAAGTTTTCTTTTCGACTTCTATCTCCGCCATACATCGCGTGAACTTGTGGTACGGTAACATGACTTTCATCAATCACCATCAAGTAGTCATCAGGAAAATAATCTAACAAACAGAAAGGACGGGTACCTGCTTCTCGTCCGTCTAAGTAACGAGAATAATTTTCAATTCCAGAACAATAGCCTAACTCACGAATCATCTCTAAGTCAAACTCAGTACGCTCTTGTAAACGTTTTGCTTCTAAATGTTTTCCAATTTCTTTAAAATAATCTACCTGTTTTACCATGTCCTCCTGAATTTGATGAATGGCGTTTTGTAGTATATCTGGAGAGGTTACAAAAAGGTTTGCAGGATAAATATTGAGTTTTTCTAATCGGGTAATAACTTCGTTAGTTTCAATATCGAAGGTTTCTATCTCTTCTATTTCATCTCCAAAGAAGTGAACTCTATATCCGTTATCTCCATAAGATGGATAAATTGTAACTACATCACCTTTTACTTTAAACGTTCCGCTTTTTACTTCAACTTCAGTACGTGCATATAAACTTGTTACTAAGCGATGTAAAAATTTGGTACGAGAAATTTGTTGATCAACTTCAATGGTGATGACATTTTTTTTGAACTCAGTCGGATTTCCAATACCATACAAACAAGATACCGAGGCTACTACTAACACATCTCGACGTCCTGAAAGTAGGGAAGAAGAGGTGCTAATTCGTAAACGTTCTATTTCATCATTTATGGATAAATCTTTCTCAATATACGTTCCTGTTACAGGAATATAAGCTTCCGGTTGGTAGTAATCATAATATGAAACGAAATACTCTACAGCATTGTTTGGGAAGAACTGCTTGAACTCAGAATACAATTGAGCAGCTAAGGTTTTGTTATGAGCCAATACTAATGTTGGACGGTTAACTTCAGCTACAACATTGGCAACTGAAAACGTTTTACCAGACCCTGTAACACCCAAAAGTGTTTGGTACTTTTCATCAGCTAAAATTCCGTTAGCTAATTGTTTAATTGCTTGAGGTTGATCACCTGTAGGTTTAAATTCTGAGTTTAATTCAAAGTTCATTCAACAAAAATACGGATAGTTATTTATGTGATGAATTTTAATTTCTTCTGAGTGTAAAATGCCCTTTTTTATCAATTACATTATCGTTAAGATCTTTTAGTTTGGCATGGAACCAGTAGTCGTTAGAAGGAAGTTTAATATTGTTATAAGTTCCATCCCAGCCAAATTCCGAGTTATTATCGTTTATGACGTATAGAATTTTACCAAAGCGATTAAATATTTTAATATCTATTTCTTTAAAGAAATTAGAGCTTACTCCATAAACTTTCCAATAATCGTTAAATCCATCAGCATTGGGAGTTAAAAACTTAGGATAGCCAATTATGCTAGCAGAGGTTTTAGTAGGGCTTTCGCACTTGTTAAGATCTCTTATGTAAATAGTGGCAATACCAGGTTGTACATTGTTAAAAGAGTGAGAAGTCCCACTTCCAACATAAGTAGTATCATCTAAAGAAAATTCATAACTACTATCACCATCAATACTAATATAAACACTGTTGTCGGTTTCGCTTTGAACATTTACTTCAACGTTTAAAACATTAGGAGGGGGAGGGTAGTTAACGGTAAAGTTTTTAGAGCTTGAACATTCTATGCCATTTACTGTTTTGTATACGGTTAAAGAAAATTCACCTTCTCTGGTTAAAGGGAAATTGTTACCGGTACTAATAATTGTATTACTGTTTTCATCTTTCCATTCAAAACGATCGCTAGATGAGTCAGCATTTAATATGATAGCGGGGTGATCTGAGGGACTAATACAAATAGTATAATTATCCTGTAAATTAATTTGAGGATGGTTAACAATTAAATCAATAGGAGATATACCAGAGCATCCGTTTTCATTTTCAATTTTTACCCAAATAGTAGTAGAAGGAGAATTAAATCTAATCGGCAGTTTATTAGTCGATTTTTGAGCATCATCAAAGGTTGCATAAAAAGCCAACTTATCAGCGCTAGATAGTGCTAATTCATTAATAATTTGATCCCTTTTTTTTCGTAAATCAAAATCACCATTATTAGCCTCACTACCTGAATCTTTGCAACTAACAATAGGAGAAATCGGAATAGAAGGCTTGAATAAAGCTTCAATTACAAAACTTTCAATATTAACACAGCTATTGCTATTTATTGCTTTAGTAAAAATAGTTTGTGGGTTACTTTCGTTATTGAAATTTTCAGGATTAGAAATTTCGTTAGTTTCATTTTCTGCGTCCTGTCTACTTCTATAGAATTTATAACTTAACGTATTGTCATTAGAAATTATTTCGCTTATATTATTTAGATTAAATAAACTTATTCCATCATTATCATTATCACATTGTATCAGTTTTTGATCATTTATTAATTTAGGAAGAGAGTAAACTATAATTTCCTTAAAAAAAGTTGTATTCCCAGAGTTTAAAATTACATTACAAGTAACTATATATTTACCTGGCTTAGTATACTTGTGTATAGGGGTTAATTTTGCTGAAGTAGTTCCATCTCCAAAATCCCAATCAGCGGAAAGAATAGTGTCATAAGCGTCTAAATTAAATTCAAAAATATCAGAAACACATTTATTATCTGAAATAATTCTATTTCTAAAATAAGACTGAATAAAATTAGGAAGACCGTAGTATGAGAAACCATTTTCTAAGTTTATAGCATCATGTCTATAATCACAAGCTTCTCCTTGTTTATCGGGTTGATTAATAATACCTAAAGTTTTTTTAGGGTATGTTTCAAAACCTATATAATACCCATTTTCATCAAAAAGATTTTTGTTCTCTACTTGTGCTATATAAATTTTTCCGTCTGATCCTAATTGAGCAGAAGCACTTGATCTATTAGGGGAGGTATTAAAAACGGAGACTCCAATATGATCTTCTCTAGGATCTTCTAGATCCATTTGCATAATAGTATAGTACCTGCCAGCATTACCGGAAAATAAAGAAGGGTAGTATAAGAATTTTGAATTAGGAGAAAAAGCTAAACCGTTGGAACTATATCCTTCAGTAAAATTTAGTTGTAAATTTAGATATTTAAATCTAGAAAGAGTCCCTGAAGTATTGTTGAAATTATATATGTAAATAAAAGTATTGGTTGATAAAGCAACTTTACTTCCATCCGGAGAAGCTTTCATTTCTCCAATGTTAAAAATAGGAGCTATTTCATTTAATCTACTTTTTACAGGAGAAATAATGCCTTTTTCGGTTACTTTAAAAGCAAAAAAGATATTATCAGGCCCTCCATATGAATCAGTTCCATAAGTAATAACCCAAATGTCTTTTCCATTTTTGTGGTGTACAGCAGTAATTCTTTGAGCTGTAGAGTTTTCTAACCGTAAATTTTTTCTTATTACTTTGCCTAAAGGGTAAGTATTGGATATTTCTATCTCAGAATAATAAATTCCAGGAAAAAATAAAGGTGTATCAGTCTTAGTTTTTCTAGTTGAAAAAATATAATAAATATTACTATTATTAGGTTTAGGAATTATTATAGTAGGCTGAACTAATTCTGGTTCTCCGGCCAAACCATCTCCATTTTCCATTATTTGGTGTTCTTTATTCCAAATGGTTTGCCCATTTGTATAAAAAAGTAGGTCTCCTTGACTATTTGAAATACTTGAAGATCCGGTTTTAGTAGTCATTTGACTATTGTTAGTAACATCAACAATTCCTGAATTAAAGGATATTCCCGCTTTATCTCCAAAAAACCAGTTATCAGTTTCTCTTTGAGAAAAACATGAAAAAGAATAAATAAATAAATAAATGAATATTAACTTGTTCATAGCTAGTTAATTTTAGTAAACAGCTAATTTACAAAAAAATATACTTAATTTTTTGTAATTATTTTCTCAATAAAGAAAAATGCCCTGTCTTTTTTCGGGTTCTACCATTTTTATCAATTAATTTAGCATTGTACCAATAATCGTTTGAAGGTAGAATAGTACCATTGTAAAGCCCATTCCATCCAGAGTTGTTTTTATTTGTAATTTCATTAATTAGTTTTCCAAAACGATTAAAAATTTGAACTTTAACAACATCATAATAATCGTTATCAATCCCTAAAACTTTCCAAGTATCGAAATGTCCGTCTCCGTTAGGAGTAAAGTGACGTTGAAAATATATGGTAGAAATTTTATCAGAAGTAACGACACCACAACCATTTCTATCTCTAATTGAAATGGTGTTTAGTCCTGGAGGAATATCCGTAAAAGTATATGAGAGGTTTTTAGTGCCTTTCACAAAATCACTAAGATCGATACTGTTTAAAGCATACTCATAGTCGCCTATTCCGTCTATTACAATATCAATTTTATTGTTAAGAGGGGTATCTTGATCATCGACAGATTGTATGTTAACAATTAATGCGTGATTCGATTCTTTTACAAAAAAGGTATTATACCCCATACAATCTTCAGAGATATTAGGGTGACTTCTATAAGCTTCAACTTTGTATTCTCCTTCAGTATTAGCGTTGTGAATTGCTGATGTTTCTCCAGAGAGTAAACTATCATTTAAATACCATTTGTAATTGTCTGCAGGGTTTCCAGTATAGGCATTTAAAGGAACTGTATGTGGTTGAGGGCTAGGTCTTGGGTTGTCGATACATAAAATGATATCGTTTAAATTGCCTTGAGGTATAGGAAGATTTTCAACATGTAGATTAAATTTTCCTACACTTTCACAAGCATTATTGGTTTTGGATATAATTCTTACAAATATTTCTGAATCATTAGTAAATAAATCGTCGTCGTATGGAGGTAGAATTTTATTTATTTGTAAAGAAGCGTCGCTAGCTGTTTTGTAAAATTCAATAGAATGTGTAGCGGTTGTTAAAGCTCCATTAGATTTAGTAATAATATCACTTCTTTTTGTATCAAAATCAAAAAAAGCATTTTGACTGCCTATACTTTGGATAGCATTAGGATTTGAGGCATTAATGTCTAATTCACATGAATACATATCATCAAGTGTACTTAAACCAGAAGCATTAACTGTTAAATCTAAGTTTCCTGAATTAAAGCATAGCGTTGTGTTATCTATGATTTTTACAAGTAATTTTTGATAGAAAGGGGTTATGTTAGTATAATTACTTGGAGATGTTATAGGTGAATTGTTGTTGAAGTCAGTTTGACTTTCAAAAAAAAGCACAGTTACATTTGTATTGTTATTTGATATTTCAGCTACTTTACTTTCCAAATTAAATGTCGTAATTCCGTCAGTAGGATTGCTATCAAAATCACATTGTTGATATGGCTGTATTGGAATAAAATCAGGAGTAGGATTTATCTCTAAATTAAAACTAGTAGAGGTATTTAGGCATCCGAAGTTGTTTTCTATTCTAATAAAAATTTCTTGAGAGTCTTTTTTAGTGTTAGTAAAAAAAGTGTTTTTGTTTATAGGGTTTAAATTATTTTGAGCCTCATTAAGGCTTAAATAGTAATTCACAGTATGTGTATTTGGATCTAAAGTTCCTAAAATTTCATTGTCTTTAGAAGATAGTAGAAAAGAACTGTATAAACCATCTGTGTTACTTCCACTATTGATATCGTCACAGACAATATAGTTAATAGGTTGAGTGATGTTTACATTATTATTTACGATAACATTAAAATCGGTTACAGAAAAACATTCAGAGCTTATGTTTGTTAATCGTATAAAAATTTTTTGAGGATTACTTGTGTTTTTAAAGGTATTTGGATTTGGAATAGGGTTTGTGTTAGTTTGAGCATCATTATTACTCAAATGATAGCTAATTTTAATATCTGTTTGACCATTTAATATTAGGTTGTCATTGGCAGTTAGGTCAAAACTTGTACTATTATCGAAAGTACCATCACTGTCACATTCTTGCAAATCGTACGATTGACCAATTGTCGGAGGATTGATTGTTGGAGGCTTGTTAAAAGTAGCAGTACCAGTCCAATCAATTTTAAAACTACTGCTGCCTATAGGTCTATCAATAACAAGAAAATAAGAATCATTATCATTAACGTTTAAAGAACTAACAAAACTATTACCTAGTGCACCTGGACCTTCAGAGACATCTGTTTCAGATGCTTTAATACCTGTTAGGTTATTTCCTTGGTTACTTGCTGCTGGGTTTGTAGTAGAACAGCGTATGGCTTGACCAATGTTTCCACAACTTACATTTGGGCCAAAGATAAAAAAGTCAAAATCGATGTTAATATCAGTATTATGACTGCCATCAGGATTAGTTGGAGTTAAGGTGAAGCCTAATGTTCCTCCTTGGTCAATTTTAATTTTAATCCATAAACTATTATTTTCCTGACTAGAACAGGTATTAGAACCTGAAAGTTCTTGAACACCTACCCCAGTAGCATTTAAGTTTTGAAAGCCACTATTACCACATACAACAATTGCATCAGAACAATCATTTTGAGTAAATACTGGTGCACAAGCAAATAATAAACTTAGTATGATTAACTTTTTCATAGCGTGTAATTTATTTTTTTAGTAAAGAGAAATGCCCTGTTTTTTTTCTCACTTTTCCATTAGAATCAATTAACTCAGCATTATACCAATAGTCGTTTGAAGGTAATGTAGTTCCATTATATACGCCATTCCATCCTGGATGATTTTTGTCTGTAATTTCACTAATTATTTTTCCAAAGCGATTAAAAATTTGAACTTTAACAACATCATAATAATCATTATTAACTCCTAAAACTTTCCAAGTATCAAAATGTCCATCCCCATTTGGAGTAAAATGACGTTGAAAATAGATAATTGAAATTTTGTTAGATGTAGTAACTCCACATCCATTTCTGTCTCTAATAGAAATTGAGTTTAGTCCAGGTGGAATATTAGCAAAAGTGTATGTAAGGTTTTCATCTCCTTTGACAAAATCACTGAGATTTGTACTATTTAAAGCGTATTCGTAGTCTCCTAACCCATCAACAGTAATTTCAATTTTATTACTGTCTGGATTATCTTGATCGTCTACTGATTTAATATTTACAATCAATGCTTGGTTAGATTCTTTAACAAAAAATGTATTATATCCCATAAAAGGGGAATTGATGTTTGGATGAGTTCTATAGGCTTCAACTTTATACTCTCCAGCTGAATTAGCATTAAGTACTGAAGAGTTTTGCTCAGAAATTAAGTTTCCGTTTAAGTACCACTTGTAGGTGTCATCTGAGTTTCCTGTATCCGCATTTAAAGGAATTGTATGGGGTTGCGGAGTTAATCTAGGGTTATCTACACATAGTATTTTTTTATCTAAACTTCCTTGTGGAACGGGAAGTTTTTTTACTAAAATTTTAAAGCTACCAACAGATTCACAAGATGCAGCTCCCTTATTTGAAATTCTAACATATATATCTGAATTATTGGTAAATAAATCATCTTCGTATGGGGGTAGAATTTGGTCTGTTTGTAAGGCAGCATCTTCTGCTGTTCTATAATATTGAAAATCATGAGTAACTTCAGATAACGAACCTCCAGAGTTATTGATTATTTGTTGAGTCTTCAAGGAAAAATCAAAAAAACCGTTGTTTGTACCAATACTAAATTTAGCATTAGAATTAGATGCGTTTTGATCTAATTCATGAATGTATTCATCACTATATCTAGTTAATCCAGTAGGGTTTACCTGTAAGTTAATTAAGTCAGTTTGATAACATTTTGTTGTATTATTAGTAACTCTAACTGTAATAGAGTGATTTATAGCCACTAAATTTGTGTAGTTATTTTTGTTAATAGGTGAAGAAAAATTAGTGTCAGATGTTTCAAAAAACTCAATTGTAACTTCGGAAAGGTTATTTACTAAAGCATTTTCTAGTACTTCAAGGTTAAAAGTTGTAAAACCATCAATAGGTGTACTATCAAAATCACATTGTATGTATGGTTGAATCGTATTAATTGTTGGTTTTGGTTCAAATGTTATTTGGACTTTACCAGTGAATGTTTTTTTACAATAGGAGTTTGATTCTATTTGTATTTCATATAAACCACTACCATAATTAGTATAATCAACTGTTAGAGCCCTAGTATTCGCTATTACTTTTCCATCTTTAAACCAAGTATACGTGTCGTTAGGGTTGTTCTTTTCTGGTACTATATTATACGTTTCCCCAATACAAAAAACTTGATTAGTATTGTTTAAGACTTCGTTAGAACTTAAGTCGATTAACTTTACAGGAGCAAAAAAAGATTGAATAAAAGGTGGTAACCCTTGTGAAGATATTGCTCCTCCTAAATCTACAGCATTTGAAGTAAATTGAATGTCAACAGCATTACCTTCTGGGTTTTCTATGGCTCCTAAATAGCGCCTATCTGGAATAGAAGCATAAATTTTTCCATTAGGAGCTAGTTGTAAAGCACCTCTGTAGCCTTGTTCTTGATGAACCTGGGTTTTGGTTTGTGCAATGTTAGCATCTAATAGATTATATTGAAAAATTCTGAAAGAGTTACTATTTTCATGATATAAAGAAGCGTACAGTTTTGTAGACTCTTGAGAGAACTCAACACCATAAGGAGAACCATCAGTTGGGCCATCTGTAAGAATTAGTCCGTTAGAAGATACTTTACCTGTAGCATTATCAAAATCGTATAAAACTAATCTTCCACTTCCGTCATTTGTAAAGTCAGCTAAAGCTATTTTTGTTCCATCAGGAGATACTTTTAAATACCCTCTTTTATCTCTTAAAAAATAAGATGAAGATGATGTGACAGGATTTGTAAAGTCTACTCCGTTTATATCAATTTTATAGGTATAAAAAGTGTCTTGTACGATAGATAAAATCCATATTTCTTTACAGTCCTTTCCTTGAACAGCTGTTACTTTTTCAGACCATTCTCTATCTCGTCCATTAGACAGGTTAATAGGTCCAGAAATAACTTCGCCTCCATTTCCTTTAGAAATGTCGATGGTGTAAAACTTAAATCCTGGGTTATCAGGGTATGGAAGGTTACCTATAAAATCTGTACCTACTGTAAAAATGTAGTAAATGTTTTTATTTTCTGGGTTTGGAACAATTAAACCAGATTGTGAACTTGATGGATTCCCTTCTAGATTATTAGCTAAACTACCGTTAGAGTAATGCATTAGTTCATGGTTTTTTGTCCAAACATTAATTCCGTCTGAATAAAACAATAGATTACCATTTTCATCTGAAATGGAAGAACAACCTTCATCGGTTCTTAATAAACCGTCATTTAAAGCTACCGGATTACCTGAGTTAAAGTCTAACCCTGCATTGTTCCCAAAATACCAAACATTTGCTTCTTTTTGACTATAAAGAGATATAGAGACAATAATAAAAAACGCTAGAAGTAGTTGTTTCTTCATTCAAATGAAATTATTTATACAAATAAAACAACTAAACTACATAAAACCCTCTATAAATCACGTTTTTTTAACAAAGCATATGATGAATAAATAAAAATAGCTGTCCAAATTAACACGATTGCTATGTTAAAGAGACTAACTGAATAATCCTTAGTAAAGTTTTCTCCTATTTGGTTAGCAACTGATTTTACTGCTCCTAACCGTGTAAATGGTTCTTTAATTAAATTAGCCATAGATTCTAGAGGAAAAAATTGCATGATTGAGTTTACAGCTTCATCAATACCAGTCTTTACATTTCTAAATGTCCAGTATAAATAACCTTTAATTAAACTTTCAATAATTAACCAAACAATCATAGCAGCTACAGCAAAGGCAGATCGTTTAATTAAGACTCCTAAAAATAACCCAAAAGAGAAAAAACCTAAAAGCTTAATGAAAAAAGCAAATAAATAATCTAGATCAGAAAAAATGATTGCAATTTCATTAAAGTCAGAATAGATAGCTCCAAGAATTAATGAGACAACAAAAACAAAAATGGTAGAAATAAGAGCAAAAGCTATAACTGTATAAAACTTTGAAAGGATAAACTCTTTTTTACTCAGGCCATCAATTAAATTTTGTTTTAAAGTTTTGTAACTATACTCGTTAGCCATCATAGAAACGATAACTAATAATAAGAAAAATTTAAAAATAGCTGCCATGTAGGTGTTAAAGTGCCATATATATGGGAAATTGAAAATTCCTTGTTCAGCTAAATGAAATTTTATGGGACCAATATCAAACTTTATTGCAGCAATCAAAGCAATAGAGGTTAATAAAGCGAAGTATATAATTGAAAGAACTTTACTAGCTCTGTTATATTTTAATTTATGAATTTCTATATTTAAAAGTCGTAACATGATGTAAGTTTATTGGTTGTTGGTTAGGTCTAAGAATTGTTGCTCTAAGCTAGGTTTACGTTTTACTAAATGAGAAAGAGAAACTCCTTTATTAAATAAAAACGTATTGATTTCTGAAGCAGATAATTCTGAGGCTAGACTAGCTATTAAAACGCCATTTTCTTCTTTAATACTTCCTATAGCTGAATGATTTTCTAAAAGTTGTTTAAGTGTTTCTTGATTGTCTGCTTGAAGTTCAAAAAAGCCATTAGAAGCAGTCATTTCATCAACTCTACCACTATATAACTTTATTCCGTTTCTTATTACTACTACATGAGAACATACTTTTTCAACCTCGTCGAGTAGGTGAGAGGCTAATAAAATTGTGGTTCCATTTTTAGCAATTTCTTTAATTATTTGACGAATTTCATGTATTCCTTGAGGATCTAGTCCATTTGTAGGCTCATCTAAAATTAAAATCTCAGGGTCATTTAGTAATGCAGAAGCAATAGCTAAACGTTGTTTCATTCCTAAAGAGTAAGTTTTAAACTTACTATTTCTACGCTCGTAAAGGTTGACAGTTTTTAGTTTTTCTTCAATTTTATCGTATGAAACTCCTTTAATTTTACAAATTAACTGTAAGTTTTGAACAGCGCTCATGTATGGGTAGAAGTTAGGACGTTCTATAATTGCTCCTACTTTTTTTAGGGCTTCATGGGTGGATAATTTTCCATTGAACCAGCTAAAGTTACCAGAGGTTTTATTTACTACATTTAAAATAATACCTAAAGTGGTAGACTTTCCGCTTCCGTTAGGTCCTAAAATTCCATAAACAGTTCCTTTTTGAATATCGAAAGAAAGATTATTTACGGCATGAACTTTTCCGTATTTTTTATCGAGGTTTTGAATTGATAAAATTGTTTCCAAGCTATTTTGGTTTTTGTTGATTATATGTATTTGACGATTAATATAAATTATTGTTACAATGTATAAAAAAGAAAAGACTTCTTTAATTAAAGAAGTCTTTTACTGTTATTAAAATGTATGTGTATGTCTTATTTGTTGTCTATTAACCTAAACCCTTCACCGTGAATGTTTAATATTTCAACATTTTCATCACTTTTTAAATATTTACGAAGTTTAGCAATGTAAACATCCATACTACGAGAGGTAAAATAATTATCATCTCTCCATATTTTTGTCAATGCTAATTCACGAGGCATTAAGTCGTTTTTATGAATAGCTAACATTCGTAAAAGCTTACTCTCTTTAGGTGAAAGTTTTTGAGCTTCACCTCCTTTGTATGTTAAATGACGTAATTTAGAGTTAAAGTCAAAAGCCCCAATTTTAAATTCAAACTCATCACTATCATTCGTTTTTTCAGTTTCTTTACGTTGTAAAATAGCTTTGATTTTATGTAATAAAACTTCTGAATCAAAAGGTTTGTTTAAATAATCATCAGCTCCTACTTGGTATCCTTTTAAAACATCTTCTTTTAGCGTTTTAGCAGTTAAGAAGATAATAGGAATTTCTTTGTTGGTTGCACGGATGTCTTCAGCTAAAGAAAAACCATCTTTACGAGGCATCATTACATCTAAAATACATAAATCATATTCTGCATTTTTAAACATAATTAAACCGTCTATTCCATCTTTAGCATGTGTAACATTGTAATCATTCAATGCTAAATAATCTTTCAGAACTGTTCCAAAATTAGGATCATCTTCTACTAATAATATTTTTTTACTCCCCATTTCTTAATAATTTATATTAATGGTAATTTAACTGTAAATGTGCTTCCTTTACCTTTTTCACTTTCAACATAAACGGTACCTTGGTGGCTGTCTATAATTTCTTTTACATAAGCTAAGCCTAATCCGTGACCTTTTACGTTGTGTATATTCCCTTTATGTTCTCTATAAAACTTATCGAACACATACTTTTGAGCGTTTCTGCTCATTCCTATTCCTTCATCTTTTATCTTAAAGATAAAGTATTTATTTGTGTTTTCAGTAAATACATCAATTTTTGGTGCATTTTCTGAATATTTTAATGCGTTTTCTAACATGTTAACCACAACATTTGTTAGGTGAAACTGATTTCCAAGAACTTCTGTAGAAATGGCTTCAAAATGTGTTGTAACACTCCCATTTTTGTCGTCGGTTAAAAGTTGAATATGTTCAATAGCCTCTTCAATTATGTCGTGCATATCTACAGCATCCTTACTAATTTCAATTTGGTTCTTTTCTAGTCTTGAAATTCTTAAAACATTTTCTACTTGTCCATGCATTCGTTTGTTTTCATCGCGAATCATTTGAACATATCGTTTAACCTTTTCTTCATCAGATATGATTCTTGGGTTTTTAATAGCATCTAATGCTAAGTTGATAGTAGCAATAGGTGTTTTAAACTCATGTGTCATATTGTTAATGAAGTCAGTTTTTATTTCAGAGATCTTTTTTTGACGAATAAGTTGATACAACGATGTTGAAAAAGCAGCAATGATAATTCCTATAAAAAATAAAGAAAGTATCAGTACTTTCATCATACCTGAAAGTAGATTCTTTTTCTCGTTGGGAAATTTAACATATAACTTATATTTACTATTTCCATTTTCATCTTCTAATAACGGATAGTTAATATCTTCTGGTTGTATGTTAAAGTATCCAGACTTTAACTGAGTTGCTAGTCCGTCTTCGTAAACAACATATTTAAAGTCTTGTGTAATATTCATCTTAGCAAACTCTTCTGTAAGTGTATTGCTTAATTCTTTATTACTTATCCTTTGGTTTATAGGAAACACTGCTTTACTTCGTCTAAAAGCATGTTCCATTACTTCGTCATTCCATGTACTATATATTCTGAAAGAAGAGTGGCGGCTTTCATCTAAAAAAGGCTTAAAATCTTTGCTTCCAGATTTTATTATTTGGGAAAAATAAATGTCTTCTTTTCCCGAGTAACGTTTTATAATGATGGAATCATTATCTACGAACTCATTGGGCATTTTTATACTCTCTTCTAAAATAGTACTACCAAAAGAAAACTTTTTATTACTTACAGTGTCTACTTGCTGAAAAAGAAAAGTTGTTATTTCAGCTTCAGTTCTAAGCTTATCGTTTTCAAAGTAGTCTTTATAATTTTGCTGAAACTCTAGGTACTCTCTCTCTTTTATATTTTCAGAGGTACGAGCTAAAGCAATTTTTACGTTGTTTTTAAATTGTTCTTTTTTATTTTTAATAGCATCATTTATCCAATACACTTGAATAGAGATAATTCCTATCAAAGAAATACTCATTAAAACAACAATGAGAATAAAAATTTTCTTACCCATTATTCAAAAATAAATTAATAAAATTTAGGCGTATAATCTTTTAACTTAGATTAACAAAGTTACTATAAAATTAAGATAATTTTAACAGAAAGGATTAACAAAGCGTAAATTAACGCATCTTTTTTGTTAAAGAATTGTGGATTTTTAAGACTTGTTCTTTTGAGTTTGTAAGTGTAAGGTTTTCAATTAAGTAGTTAGATTGAAGTGCTTTTTTAGTTTCACTCCATTGATTTTTTATTCTATTTTTTACATCTTTAATTGTTGAGTTATCTCTTTTCATAACTCTATCAATTCTTATATTTTCAGGAGCGGTAACTGTAATGATTTTATCGCAAAAAGAATCGCTTTCATTTTCAAAAAGAATCGCGTTTTCATATAGGATATATTCTTTATTGCTGTTTTTTTTTATAAAGTTTTGTAAATGCTCGTTAACAACCGGATGTACAATGTTGTTAAGGATAGTTAGCTTTTTTTTGTTATTAAAAACGATTGAAGCTAAGTAGGGTCTGTTCAACTCATTATTAATATACACTTGCTTGCCAAACTCGGCAATTAATTGATTTTTAATTTTCGGAGATGTAACCATTAGTTTTTTAGCTTCATCATCAGCAATATAAATGGCAATATTTTCAAACTCTGAAAACATTTTAACTATGGTAGACTTTCCACTACCTATACCACCTGTTAGACCTACTACCATACTATTCGTATATTAAAAAATCAATTTTATTAGGAACTATCCTTACCAATGTAACCATATCTGGAAGGTCTTTTATTTTAGGAGTAAGATAGTTGATGTCTTTGTTTTTAGACTGTAGGTAATCGCACTCAACTTTAAATAAATCAGGAGTTACTTCATTAAAGTTTTGTAATCCCACTTTATAAATAATTTTAACCTTTTTTGGAAAAACGTTAATCCCTTTAGGGGCATTTTTAACAAATACAGGAACCTCTATTTCTCCTTCTGTGAATTTATCAACATCAATGTTAATTTCAGCTGTAGAGTGACTTGACTTCAGCTGTACATTTTCAGGAAAAATAATAGGAGAGGAGATATTAGTACTCTTAGATAAGTTTTCCAAAGTTATACTTTCTAAGTTTAGAAAGTCGGTTTTAGCAACATAGGTTTCATCACCCGAAATTAAAACACTATCAGGAACAATAGTTACAGGTTTAGAAAGATCATAACCTAACTGAAAAGAAATATTTAAGTTAGACTTTAAAGGAACTTTTTTTGAACTAAGTGTGCCAATTTTTAAAGGAATTGTGTCTTCTTTAATTTCAATTAACTCAATGCTAGATTTTAGTTGTTCTTGGACTTCTGAAATTAGATTTTTAGATAAGAAGTAGTAATTAGTTCCAGTTTTTCTTGAAGCTTTATCAAGGTTTAGTTTAATAGGTTTGTGAGTAATGCTAGCAACCAATAAATTATACCCGCTACTTTTTAGCTTTAAAGAAAGATTGTTAATAGGTGTTTCTATTAATGTTTTTTGTTGTGGTAATTGCGTATATTCAACATCATATACTATGGTTGTATCATATTCTTTTGACAGATTAATAAGTAGCCAAAAAAATATTGAAGCAGTTAAAAAACCAAAGAAAGTTTTAGGTATGTTAAATTTTGTTCTCAAGAAATAATTTATTGACGCAATCTACATAAAAAACAAAAAAGTGAGCCCATGAGCTCACTTTTTTATAAAGTTGTATACTGTTATTTTTTAGTTTCAGTAATATATTTTTTACTCATTTCCATAGAAATGGCAGAACGTTCAAACTTTATTTTACCAGCTCCTGTTTCAATAGTAACAGTATTGTCGGTATCATTAATTTCAACAATTTTACCATGAATTCCGCTAGTTGTAACTACTTTAGCTCCTTTTTTAATTTCAGTTTGAAATTGTTTTTCCTTTTTCTGACGTCTCATTTGTGGACGAATAATTAAAAAGTAAAAAACGGCAATCATTGCCACAAAAGGAAGCATATTCATTAAACTTTCTTGTGAGCTAGCTTGTAAAAAAATGGTTGTAAACATTATGAGTTCTTCTTTTTAGGAGTTACCATTCCAGAAATCTTAATAACCTCTCTACCTTTTTCTGTATTGGTAGTTAAAGTGATAGATTTAGATTGCTTGTTAACTCTTCCGTTAGTATTAAAGCTAACTTTAATATCTCCCGTTTTACCTGGAGCAATAGCTTCTTTTGGCCATACAGGAACAGTACATCCACATGATGCTTGCGCATTCGTAATAATTAAATCGCTTTTACCAGTATTTGTTACTACGAAGGTAGTTTTAACAACCTCTCCTTCGTTAACAGTACCAAAGTCAAACTCTTCTTTGTCAAAAGAAATAACAGGCGAGCCTAAACCAATAGAGCTATCCCTTTTTTCTGCGTTTTCAACATTTTCTTTTTTAACTTTTGATGAAGCATTTCCCTGTCCGCAAGAAACTAACATTCCAGCTGAAACAACAAATGCTACTATTACTGCTATTTTCTTCATTTTAAAATATTTTTAGTTTGTTGTAAAAATACTAATTTATTATAATAAACCTCTACCAATTTTAACCATCTTGTTTGAACTTAGATAGTCTTTGGCTAATTTATCTAAAACACCATTAATAAAGTAACCACTTTTGTTTGTAGAATAGTCTTTAGCTAATTCAATATATTCATTAATGGTAACTCTGCTTGGAATAGAAGGGAAGTGTAAAAACTCTGTAATTGCCATCTTGATGATAATCATATCAATATCGGCAATTCTATCAGCTTCCCAGTTAGGAGTTTTCTCTTTAATGTCTTCTTCATATTTATGCTGATGTAACATTGTTTTTGTAAATAAATCAGAAACAAAAACCTTATCATCATTATCTTTATACAAACTTCCTAATATAAATGGCTTATTTGCTTTTTGTTTGTTTAAAGATTTAAGAATCCAAGTATTTACAAAAGGAATATCATCAACCCAAGAAATCATTTTGTCTTCAAAATAATCAGCTAATTTTTCATTTGGAGCTACTATTTCTCTGAAAAAATCAATAACAAAAGCTTTGTCTACATTATAAGAATCTTCAACAGTGTCCATGTACTTTTTGTAGATGTCACTTTTCTGCAATTCATCTAATAAGATTTTTATGTATTCATCATCAAGATCCCAATAATTTAGCTTATTAAGCTCAACATACCCTTCTAAACTTACACTTTCGTTAAGCGAGTTTAAAAGTTTATTATCTATAAATTTTGTATTAGGGTTGAGTTCTTCTTTGGTAGCTAGTATTTTCTTTTTAGAAAGCTCTATTCTCTTACGAGCTAATTTTTGCACTTCAACTAATAATTGAAGGTTTAAAACGTACAAATCGTACATTTTTTGAATGCTATGTTTTAAGAATTTTTCTTCCTTAACTAAATCATCGCTATGCGATTGTTGCATCGCATAAACCGATTGCATTACTTTAACACGAATATGTCTTCTGTTAATCATTCTAAAGAACTTTAAAAAAAAGAGCGATAGAAACTATTTCTAACGCTCTGCAAAAGTAAAACTTTTTTATTTTTTATCTAGCTATTTTGCTCTTTTTTGCGAGCATCAATTCTTGCTTGTGCAATATTGAAAGCAGCTTGATGTGTAGTTATATTCTCTTTTTCTGATAAATTGAAAATATCTAATGTAGTATTGTAAATGTTTTCAGTTCTTTTTAAGCTTTCTGCTTTATCGTAACCAACAACCTCTGCATATACATTAATAATTCCACCAGCGTTAATTAAGAAATCAGGAGCATAAGCAATTCCTTTTTCTTTTAACATTGTACCGTGTTTTAACTCATTAGCTAATTGGTTGTTAGCTGCACCAGCAATAACTTTAGCTTTTAGTTGAGCAATACTTTCATCATTAATAGTAGCACCTAAAGCACAAGGAGCGTAAATATCAACATCTAATCCAAAAATGTCATTACCTAACACCACGTTAGCACCATATTTTTTACTTAACTCTTCTAAACGAGCTTCGTTAATATCATTTAAAATAACTTGCGCTCCTTCATCAGTAATATGCTTTACTAAAGTTTCACCAACATGACCAACACCTTGAACTAATACTTTTTTACCGTCTAAGTTCTCAGTTCCAAACTTGTATTTAGCAGCAGC
Organism: Tenacibaculum larymnensis; assembly: GCF_028829235.1. Classification (GTDB taxonomy): domain Bacteria; phylum Bacteroidota; class Bacteroidia; order Flavobacteriales; family Flavobacteriaceae; genus Polaribacter; species Polaribacter larymnensis. The sequence goes on from NZ_JAIWJY010000013.1 coordinate 64,901, forward strand.
CTTCATTCCCATATAAACACCATAAGCAGTTACAGGAGAAGGATTTCCAGAACCTCCAATACTTTCAGAAACACCTGTTACATGTGGAGTAACTTCACGGATAATATCCATGTCACGAGTTTCCATTCCAACATCTTCAGCAGTAATATATTTTCCGCTTAAAGAATTAACAAACTCACCAAATTTACGCATTAAAGCGTCGTTTTTTTGAGTTTTAGCATCACCAATAATAACTGCTTTACCACCACCAAGGTTTAATCCAGTAATAGCAGACTTGTAAGTCATACCACGAGACAAACGTAAAACATCGTTTAAAGCTTCCCATTCACTTTTATATTGCCACATTCTAGTACCTCCTAAGGCAGGTCCTAAAGTTGTGTTATGGATACCGATAATTGCTTTTAAACCTGTATCTTCGTCGTTGCAAAAAACGATTTGCTCGTGATTGTCAAAAGATAACTGACCAAACACTGGGTCATTCTTAAGATCTTTAGTATCAATGATTTCTGATGTCATTTGTTTTGTTTTTTAATTTGAGATGATTTGGACAATCTCAAAAATTCGAGGGCAAAAATAAGAAATCGTTAAAACATAAGCAAAAAAAGTGGTCTCAATTAAGGTATCTTTAACAAGACCCTTTATAAAGTTTAATTTTTATAATAGAATAGAATTGAAAGCATTACAATACTTAAATAAGTACTTTGTTAAATACAAATGGAGGTTATTATTAGGAATTTTAATTACGATATTATCAAAAATACTAACACTAAAAATTCCTGATTTTGTTGGAGACTCATTAAATGTTGTAGAAGATTATCAGTTAGGAAAAATAGCTGAAATGTCTGAAGTAAAAAGTATACTTTTTAAGAACATTTTACTTATAATAGGAGTAACCTTACTAGGTGGTTTTTTTACTTTTTTAATGCGTCAAACTATTATTGTAATGTCTCGATTAATTGAGTTTGATTTAAAAAATGAGATTTACCAACAATACCAACGACTATCACTTAATTTTTACAAACAAAATAGAACGGGAGACTTAATGAACCGTATTAGTGAAGATGTGTCTAAGGTTCGTATGTATTTTGGGCCAGCTATTATGTATTCATTAAATATGTTAGTTTCATTTGCTGTTGGTTTTACCCAAATGTATGCAATATCACCAAAACTTACTTTGTATACAATGATACCTTTTCCAGTATTATCGGTATCAGTTTTTGTATTAAGTAGGCAAATAAATAAACGGAGTACAGTAGTTCAACAGTACCTCTCAAAATTAACTACTTTTAATCAAGAGTTTTTCTCTGGAATTAATGTGGTAAAATCGTATGCAATAGAAAGTGCTGTAATTAAAAATTTTGATACGCTGGCTGATGCTAGTAAAGACAAAAATATTAACTTATATAAGGTACAGGCATTATTTTTTCCACTAATGATTTTATTAATAGGAATTAGTAACATTATTGTTCTATATGTTGGTGGTACATTATATATCAATGGAGAAATTCAAGTAGGAGCCATTGGTGCTTTTGTTATGTATGTAAATATTTTAACATGGCCAGTAGCAGTAGTTGGTTGGGTAACTTCAATGGTACAGCAAGCAGAAGCTTCTCAAGAAAGAATAAATGAATTTTTAGAACAAGTTCCTGAAATTAAAAATACAAATCAAGAAGAAACTGTAATAGAAGGAGAAATAGAGTTTAAGCATGTTTCGTTAACTTATGAAGACACAAATATTACAGCTTTAAAAGATGTGAGTTTTAAAGTAGAAAAAGGAGAAACATTAGCGATATTAGGAAAAACAGGAAGTGGAAAGTCGTCTATTATTAATTTAGTTTCACGTTTGTATGATACTACAGAAGGAATTGTGTTAATGGATGGAAAAGATATTAAAACCTGTAATTTATATGATATAAGAAACCAAATAGGCTTTGTACCGCAAGAACCATTTTTGTTTTCAGATACTATTGAAAACAATATCAAATTTGGTAAAGAAGATGCTACTGAAGAAGAAATTATTGAAGCGGCTAAAAATGCTGTTATACACGATAATATTATCGATTTTAAACAAGGCTATAAAACTATTTTAGGAGAACGTGGTGTTACGCTTTCTGGAGGACAGAAGCAACGAACTTCTATTGCAAGAGCAATTATAAAAGACCCTAAGATTTTAATTTTTGATGATTGTTTATCAGCAGTAGATACTGAGACAGAAGAAAGAATTTTATCAAATTTAGAACGTGTTTCTAGTGATAAAACAACGATAATAATAAGTCATAGAGTATCGTCAGCAAAAAATGCAGATAAAATAATTGTATTAGATAACGGAAAGATAATTCAGCAAGGTATTCATAATCAATTAGTAAAACAAGAAGGTTATTATAAAGAGTTGTATGAGCAGCAGCTTTTAGAAAAAGAAATATAGCATTTCGTATTGTCAAGTCAAATATTTTGTTAGATTTGTTGAGAAAATTTAAGTAAACAACTATTATTTTAAGTAGCGAATTATGAGCGAGAGAGTAGAACAAGAGGAAATCTTTTCACAGGTTTTAAGAGCAGGAAGAAGAACATATTTTTTTGATGTTAGATCTACAAAGGCAGATGATTATTATTTAACAGTAACAGAGAGTAAGAAGTTTACTCACGATGATGGTTCTTTTCATTATCAAAAGCATAAAATTTATTTATACAAAGAAGATTTTAACGACTTTAAAGAAATGTTGAATAAAGCAACAGACTTTATTGTAAACGAAAAAGGATCTGAGGTAATCAGTGAACGCCATCAAAAAGACTATAAAAAGGAAGAGAACGTAGCAACAGAAGCAACTTCAACAGAAAGTTTTACTGACGTTTCTTTCGACGATATTTAAACAGAAGAAACTGTTTTGCATAGCTCTAAACACAAATTGTAGAATTTGTGTTTAGATACTAGATTGTGCAGAAAAAAATCAATTCAAATTCAATTTACACTAGAAAAACCGCCAGTTGTTGCACAGCAATTGGTGGTTTTTTATTTTTCACATTAGTGATTTTATTTTGTTTGGTAGTTTTGATGCGAATTCAACCAGCTGCTTATAAGTTAAAGTTCTACCTACTCTACTATTAAGTTTATCTTCACGCTGGTTAACCCTAAGTAATTTTTGTTTCATAGGAAAGCGAGTTTTGAGTTCTCCTAAATATAATAAAAAAAACTGAATATCAGTAGGTTATATTTTGTTTAAGTTGAAGTATTTTATCAGGAAGTTATTTTTCTTATAGAACTTTTTTCATGGTAGTTGTTTTCGCAACCGTTTCTTGCCATTCTTTTGCAGGATTGCTGTCGCGTGTAATTCCACCACCAACATAAATATTTACAGTTTTATTAGAAACCTCCATACAACGAAGGTTAACAAACAAATTACTTTCTTTGTCATTAATGTTTAATTCTCCTAAAAAACCAGTGTAAAAGTTTCTATGGTAGTTTTCATTATCTAAAATAAACTGTTTTGATGCCTCTAATGGCAATCCGCAAACAGCAGGAGTAGGGTGCAATCTTTTAATTAAAGAAGCAGTATTAGTTTTTAATTTACCGTTAAGTATAGTTCTTAAATGAAGTAACTTCCCAGCTTTAATAGTTTCAACAGCAGATGTAGTAATTTCTGAAGAAATATTTAATAATCTGTCGGTGATATAATCAGTAACAAACTGTTGTTCTTCTAGCTCTTTAGGTTGCCAAATAACATTAGTTGTGTCATTGTAAACTTGTGTTCCGGCCAAAGCCATAGTAGTAAAACTCTTATCTTTAATACTTACTAAGGTTTCAGGAGTAGCACCTAACCACATCCCAACCTTAGGGTGATACCATACATATACAAAAGCAGTAGGATAGCTGTTTAAGAGTTTTTGAAAAGTTTCAATAAGGTTAAAGTCAGATAACACAACTTTTTCCTTTCTAGATAGCACCACTTTTTTAAATTCCTGGTTTTTAATAGCAGCTATTCCTTTTTCAACTAGTTGAATGTGATTTTCTTCGGAAGCAGTATCAGGACTGTGATTTGTATTGTTAGCTAGAATATTATCAATAATAACCTCTTCTTCAGTGTAAGTAGATTGGTTTTTAGGAATCAAAACAGCTTTTTCCTTACTATCAAACGGAGCAAAAATAAACCCACTTTCACTATAGTTTTCTGAAGTAATTAAATCATCATTTTGTTGAAACCATCCTTTTACTTTAGAAGTATTAGGTTTTCTATAAGTAACAAAAGGTAATTTTTTGTCTAAAGTCTCTTTTATGTTAAAAAAAATACTCAATCTAGTTGTTGTATTAAATGTTCTTTAATTGCGTCAAATTTACTCCAAATAAATCCATGACCAGCATTAGGTATACTAATTAACTCAAACTGATTTTTTGGAAATTGTTCTTTTAAAAATAATGAGTTTTCAAAAGGTACAATCCAATCATTAGTTCCATGAATACTCACTATGGTGTTTGGTGTAGATTTCCAATTGTTTTCAAAAAGTTGTAAATCTTGTTTATGAGATAACTTTTCTCTGCTAGCTTCTTGCCAAATAGGAGGAACCAACCATCGAGTAAACTTCCACTTATATAAATTTAAAGACCATGGCATAGGTTCTATTTCGCTATACACTGCTGGAGCCAACAAAATCACTTTTTGAATCTTTTGTTGTATAGCCAAAGCAATAGGACCGCCGTAAGAGTAGCCTACTAGTATTGTTTTGTTGGGGTTGTAATCTTGTAAAATACTTCTTAACATATCACGTTCAAAAGCAATGCTTTCTTGAACTGGTTTTTTGTCTTGATAATTATAACCAATCCTGTCGTATGAAATCATATTTGCTTTACTAAGCAATACACTATCTTTCATATATTTTACGAAATCAGTAGAAGAACCTATGGTTCCATGAACAAAAACGAGTGTAGGTAAAGTTGTGTCTTTTACGATGGAAAGTTTTCTATATTCAAATCCTTTAAAGTTTTCATAGGTGAGTATAGGAATGTGAGAACTATCCGAAAACTTTTCAAGTACTTTTGTATCAGATTTTGGAGCAGAAAAATTCCAGAATAAGTAGTACAAAATAAGGAAAAGTACAAAGAGAGCAATTCCAACAAATTTCAAGATTTTTTTTAGCAATTTCATGCTATTGTTTATCTAAAACAATATTGGTAATCTTACAAAGTGAAATCAAATTATCATCTTCATCAACAATTCTCACTTCCCATAAATGTGTAGTTCTGCCTTTATGAATAGCTTTAGCAGTAGCAAAAACATGTCCTTCTCGTTTACTTTTTACATGATTGATGCTAAGCTCAATTCCTTTTACAATTTTAGAAGAATCTCTTAAGAAAAAAGCAGAAGCACAACTACCTACCGATTCAGCTAGGGCTGCTGTTGCTCCACCATGTAATAATCCATAAGGTTGATGTACTTTAGGAGTTACAGGCATTTTAGCAGTAATAAAATCATCTCCAACATCAACAAACTCTATTTCTAAAGTTTCCATTAATGTATTTTTGTTGTAACTGTTTAAGGTTGTAAGAGATGCTTGCTTATTCATGGTAACTAAAAATTATCACCCAAAAATACGTATTTTTGTACTGACAAAAAATGATAGAATGTATAAAGTACGCGTAATTTTAGATACGAAAGAAGATGTAATAAGAACCCTATTGGTAAATGAAAAAGCTTCGTTAGAAAACCTACACTTTGATATTGCAAAAGCGTTTGGTTTTAATGGACAAGAAATGGCATCTTTTTACCGTACCGATGAAGATTGGAACCAAGGCGAAGAAATTCCACTATTTAATATGTCAGAAGCAGGAGATGGAATTTCAATGGCAACATGTATTTTAGAAAAAACCTTACCAAATCAACACGATAAGTTAATTTATGTGTATGATTTTTTACAAATGTGGACGTTTTATGTAGAGTTGATAGAACAATCAAACGAAGTAGTAACTGAAACAAAAATGATTTTATCTGTTGGAGAAATTCCAGAAGAAGCCCCAGAAAAAGAATTTAAAGCAGATGACCTTTCAAAAAATATAGATGATGAAATTGATGATGAATTTAATAACTTTGAAAGCCTTGATGATTTTGACTTTGATAATTACTAAACTATGGCGCAATTTATAAAATTGTATAACGATAACCCCAATCCAAAAGAGATTGAAAAAATTGTAAAAGTTTTACAAAATGGTGGGTTGATTATCTATCCAACCGATACTGTTTATGGTTTAGGTTGTGATATAACCAATACTAAAGCACTAGAAAAAGTAGCGAGAATAAAAAAAGTAAAGCCAGAAAAAGCCAATTTCTCATTTGTTTGCAACGATTTAAGTCATTTATCCGATTACGTAAAACAAATAGATACTGCAACTTATAAAATTTTAAAAAGAGCCTTACCAGGTCCATATACTTTTGTGTTACCAGGTAGTAATTCACTGCCAAAAGCGTATAAAAAGCGTAAAACGGTAGGTATTCGTGTGCCAGATAATAATATAGCAAGAGCCATTGTAGAAGCTTTAGGAAACCCGATTGTATCTACATCTATTCATGATGAAGATGAAGTATTAGAATACACAACTGATCCTGAATTAATCTTCGAAAAATGGCAAAATATAGTTGATGTTGTAGTTGATGGAGGATACGGAGATAACCATGCATCTACAGTAATTGATTTAACAACCGACGAGCCAGAAGTACTTCGTGAAGGAAAAGGAAGTTTAGATATTTTGTAATTAATAAACTTAGTTTAAATCTTAAAAAATCACTTTTCAATTAAAAGCACAATTCCTATCTTAGTACAGAATAGAAAAAGGATATATGTTTTTACTGGATAGATTTCCCAACGACAGCGGACCAATATATCAAGAAACTATAGCAGGCAGATTGCCTGTTGAACCTTTCAATACCTTTAGTAACTTAATATTTATTGTACTACTGATTTACTTCGGAAGAAGAATTTATCAAAACCCTAAACAATACCCATTTTTTCTGTTTGCCATTCCAGTAATATTTATCAGTTGGATAGGAGGTACCATGTTTCACGGAACACGAAGTCATGAGTTTTGGTTGTTGTTAGATTGGGTTCCTATTATGATTGTATGTTTAGGAGCTATTATTTATTTCATAGGAAAAATTAAAAAGAAATGGTGGCAACGATTAGCAATAATTGTAGCTATACTTTTAGTATCCGTTTTACCAAGATTTTTACCAATACCTTCTGGATATAGAACATCGTTTGGATATGCAGTAACAGCATTTGCAGTAATAACTCCGTTAATTTGGTATGCTTACAAAACACATTGGAAAAACGTAAAGTATATAATGTATGGAGGAATAGTGTTTGGAATAGCGTTGCTATTTAGAACATTGGATAATAAAGTAGAGTTACTACCTATGGGAACGCACTGGTTATGGCATACTTTCGGCGGAATTGCAGTTTTCTTTCTGCTATATTATATCTATAAAGATGAACAAGAATTAGCGTAGTTCAATAAATTTTTTCCTTCCTTTAGCATAATATTGCCAAACTACAGACTTGTGCTCGTAGTAGTTTGATTTTTTAGGAGATTCTTTTCTCTTTTTTATGAATTTAGGAAGATGCATATAAAAACTAAAATGAGCTTTTAAAATAGCAAACAAATGATTTGGTTTTCCTTCCAATAAAAATTTAAGGCTAGCCAATCCGTCTAAGATCAAACGAGAAAAAATGATTGGAAATAATTTTTTAGAAGGTAAGTTTTTAACCAAGTTGAGTAAACTATTCCTAAAATTTAAAAACGTTTTTCTAGGGTTCAAGCTATCCAATGTAGCACCACCTACATGATATACAGTTGAAGCCCCAACGTATTTTATGGTATGTCCGTTATTTTTAGCACGCCAGCATAAATCAATTTCTTCTTGATGTGCAAAAAAGTCTTCATCAAAACCGTTGAGTTGATGAAAAACTTCTGAACGGATAAAAAAACAAGCTCCCGATGCCCAAAAAATTTCGGTAGTGTCGTTAAACTGTCCGTTGTCAATTTCCAAGTCGCTAAACAAACGACCACGACAATACGGATATCCAAAAGCATCAATAAAGCCACCACCAGCACCAGCATATTCAAACTTCGATTTATCTTTAAAATCTAAAATCTTTGGTTGAATAATCGCTGTGTTAGCTTCTTTCTTAAAAGTGTCAATAACAGGAGTTAACCAGTTGTCGGTAACTTCAATATCAGAGTTTACTAAGCAATATACATCGGCATTAATATGTTGTAATGCATCGTTGTAACCTTTTGCGTACCCACCATTTTCAGCATTCTCTACAATTCTCACAGTAGGGAAATGTTGTTTGATAAATTTAATAGAATCATCTGTAGAAGCATTGTCCGCGACATATACTTCCGCTTCTTCAGAACTAAAATTCACGACAGAAGGTAAAAACTGCTCAAGCAATTTTTTCCCATTCCAGTTTAATATGACGATAGCTGTTTTCAAGACGGCAAATTTACAGTTTAAAAATGAAATCCATGTTAAAAAGGAACAAGTCATTCTGTGTTTCGTCATTCCGAACGAGGTACGAGGAGGAATCCCATAAGAAGAGTAATTTTTATGTTTAAGATTTCTCCTTCCGTTACACTCCAGTTCGAAATGACAATCGTGTTTCGTCATTGCGAGCAATAGTGAAGCAATCTTTTTATCGAGAGTAAGATAGCCATGTAATTACCATTCCTTGCTATGACGTTTCGCATTTCCATCATTCCGACTGTATGTGAGAAACCCCTTTTAAAGGAGTAACTCTTATGTTTAAGATTTCTCAGTCGTTACCTCTTTCGAAATGACGTACAGTTTTGTCATTCCGAACGACAAAGGAGGAGGAATCTCATGAGGCGAGTAACTCTCTTTAAACAGCATAACTTCTATTCTAATTCTACAGGTATATACGTTACGTTCTCTAAACTAAAATTAAAAGGCTCAGAACCTCCTCCAGTCATTACAATATCAGCGCTTTGAACCTCAAATAAATTTATTTCCGTGTTTATTTTTGAAATAATAGCAGAATTAAGAATTTCTCCTTCTTCAATTCCAGAAGCAACACCTATATAAAGTTTAGGATTGAATTTAAAAACAGCTTTTTGACCTGGTGCAAGATTAGTTTTTATAGCTAATAGCTTACCATCCTTATAACAATTAGCATCAATAGCGCTTCGTGTTAGGTTGTTTCGTACTTCTACTTCATCTATGTTAGATGCGAAGTGTTGGGATGGTTGTAATGTGTGTCCAGATGCTCTCTCAACCATTTCAAAAGCACTTCCATCATAAGCGGCTAATTTGGGTGTGTAGTTTCCGTAAGAATCAGCAGCAGCAACTTGAAAGTTAGTAGAATAATTAATAGGGAGGCTTTCCCCGTGACTTGGATTTTTAATCACTTTCCATGCAGTATGACGTTCATCAAAATTGCTCGCAACATTCTTTTGAAAAATTACAACATCACTATTATTCGCATCATTTGATTTGTTTACAAAGTTTAATTTAATAGAGTTACTCATAAAGTCAATTTTTAAAGTTTGGTATAAAGTTGTTTTGTTATGTGAATTTAAGGATTTGATAGTAAAAAAGATAAACAAATGTTATAAGTGCATAATTTTTTGTGTTTAAATATATGTTGAGAGTCATTAAAGAAATTAGCGTCATTGAGAGTATAAGAGAGGGATTTATAAGGAGAGTAACTTCCAAGCTTAAGATTTCTCAGTCGTAACCTCCTTCGAGATGACGTTATAGCGATTGTCATTGCGAGAGGAACGAAGCAATCTGTTTGTAGAGAATGAGATAGTTACGTTGTTGTCACTCCTCGTTATGACGTTTCACATTTCCATCATCCCGACCGTAGGGGAGAAAGCGTAAGGTTCAGCGAAGCTAAATTTAATGAGGAGTGTACCTCTTACCTTTCAATAATCAACTTATTCCAAGTATCTTTCCAGCCTTTGTTTGTAACCCTATTACGATACGTTATCAAATCAAAATTAGGAGTAGGTTTAACCACAAGGTTAAATAAATCGTCTAGGCCATGCGGAGCAATAAACTCTATTTGATTATTTGTATTTAACTGAACAGCAATGGCAGTAGCTGTTTCGGGCCAATAAGAAATGGCTTCGTAACAATTTTTATAAGGTGAATGACCGTTTCGAAGATGCATCCTTGCTTGATTTTTTACCGACCAATTCACAGTGGGATTAATAGTTTTGAGCTGTTCTTCAAGAGCTAATTCACGAGTCTTAGTAATGTCGTTTTTATCAAAATAAATAACATCAATATCGTTTAAAGAAGTTCTTTTATTGTTGTGTTTGTAATCCCAAATTTTGTTTCTAACAAAACCAGCACCAATCCAACAATCGGGGAGGTGTAGGCTACGAACAGCTTCAAGAATACTAATCACCCAAGTATCGCTCTTAATAATAGTTACCAGCTCAGTAGTAAAATCTGTTTTCATAAAGCTTATTTGTACTCAGGAATATCTCTTAAAAACACATAGGTTTCCTTCTCTTTATCGAGCATACAAAAAAAGTGTTGTAGTCCGTTGGTAACGATGAGGTAATCGGCATCGAGTTTTAAGTTATAACGTGCAATTTGATCAAACGTATCTTGCGTTATTTTTATATGCGGAGCCTTACATTCTACAATAATATTCGGATGTCCGTCCGAAGCAAAAATCACAATATCGGTACGCTTTTTAAGGTTGTTGATAACCAATTGTTTTTCAATAGCAATAAGCGAAACAGGATAGTTTTTTTCTTGAATTAACCACTGAACAAAATGCTGACGTACCCATTCTTCAGGAGTTAATACCATATATTTTTTTCTCAAATTATCAAAAATAAGCGTCTTATTTTCGTTACTTTTGAGCTTGAATGTATAGCTAGGAAGGTTGAGCTTTTGCATAACCCAAAAGTAAGAAAATTATAAGTTATTTCTAACGGAGAAGAAGGAGAAGCCGTCATTTTGACCAGAGGGATAAATCTCATTCAGTGGATTTACTCCCATGTTTAAGATTTCTCAGTCGTTACCACTCCTCGCTATGACATTATAGTAATTGTCATTGCGAATGACGAAGGAGGAGGAATCTCAAGAGGTGTGTTACTCTTATTGTCAAGATTTAGCTTCGCTGAACCTTACGGTTTCTCGTCGCTCATAAAATCGCTCCGTCGAAATGACTAAGAGTGTCATTAAGGAATGAATACTTAGCTACAACATTTTAAATAACAACAACACCAAGAAGAAGGTAGAAGAAAGACACATGAACGAAATTAAATCTATCATATCCGATATAAAAGGAGGCAACATCAAACCCATTTATTTTTTAATGGGAGAAGAACCGTATTACATCGATAAAATCTCAGATTATATTGAAGATAATGTGTTAGATGAATCTGAAAAAGGATTCAATCAAGTAGTTATGTACGGTCGTGATGTATCGATAGAGGAAATTGTGTCGTCGGCAAAACGTTTTCCGATGATGGCAGAAAAGCAGGTGATTATTGTTAAAGAAGCCCAAGATTTAAGCCGTTCGATTGATAAAATAGAGTCATATGCTGCCAATCCGCAACCGAGTACCGTATTGGTGTTTAACTACAAATACAAAAAGCTCGATAAACGTAAAAAGGCGTACAAAGCCATAGCAAAAAGCGGACTCATTTATGAAAGTAAAAAACTGTATGATAACCAAGTAGCCGATTGGATACGTCAGGTGTTGGGCGGAAAAAAGTTTAATATTGAACCGAAAGCTGCACAAATGTTGGTGGAGTTTTTAGGAACCGACCTGAGTAAGATTAGCAATGAATTAGATAAACTAACCTCAGTATTGCCTGCGGAAACCATTATTACCGATAAGCATATTGAAGAAAATATCGGGATTTCTAAAGACTTTAACAATTTTGAGTTGCGTAAAGCTGTAGGACAGCGAGACGTGGTGAAAGCGAACAGAATCATCAATTATTTTGCACAGAACCCAAAGAACAATCCGTTGGTAATGACTATTTCCTTACTAAATAGCTTTTTTACACAGTTATTAATGTACCACGGATTAAAAGACAAATCGAAAGCTTCGGTTGCTAAAAACTTAGGAGTAAACCCTTATTTTGTGGACGACTACGTAAACGCTGCCCGTAATTACCCGATGCGAAAAGTATCGCAAATTATTGCTTTACTACGTGATGCTGATGTAAAAAGCAAAGGAGTAGGAGCCAACCAAACCCATGCCGATATTTTAAAAGAATTACTGTTTAAGATTTTGCATTAATTGTATTGTGTACAAACCTTATCATTAAAGAAGTAAAGAACTACGAGTAAAAATGTCGTAAAACGATATTTTTACAAACAAAATTCTAATAATGAGGCAATCAAATTAAGTTACCTACTCTCTTTTTTTCATAATTAAACGTATCAAATAGACAACTACTCGAATAAAGAGATAAAAAAATACGTACTACTTTGTCGCTTTTTAAGTACATAAAATTGTATGTATAAGTACAAGTTGCGTACAAACAAAGTTGGTTGTTCTTAAAAGACAGTGTTTTACGGTAAAAAGCTTAAAAATCAATACACTAATTGTATGATTTTGGAGATATTTTATATCTTTAACTCAAAAAATTGTACCACCCCTAAAAAAAATCTATGAACATAAAAGCAAAGCTTTTTGTATGTGGTGAGGAACGAGAATTGCTTACTACTAACTTAAATTACAACAGACTTACTGATTGGAACGGTAAACCTACTTCTGCCTTAATGGGAGGAACTATCTCAGTAACTTTTGAATCACAAATGTATGACGACTCTTTTGCAGAGTGGATTAAAGCCGATAGAACCGAAAACCCAAAAGTTGAATATCCCGCTAATTTATACTTATTAAGAGATGGTAAAATAGTCTTTTACAAAGATGAGTTTGATGGAGTAGAGCTATTCCAATACAACTTTCAAGATGGTGTACTTGTAAATTATTACGAAGCTTTTGACAACCAAAAAGGTATGTATGTTACGTTAACCATATCGCCTGCGATGCAAGACTATCGTTTTTTTAATAATAGTACAGACTGGAGAAGAAAAAGTCCTACTCGTTATATAAAACACTGGCAAGAAAGTTTTATACCCCCTATAAAAGAAACTCCTTATAAAGCGAAAGAAACCAATAAATCAGAAAAAAATCCTCAAATAATTAGTGGATGGTGGACTAAAAATAAAAATGACAGATTAAACCTAAAAAAAGCAAAATTAGGAGACACAGTTTATTTTCACATAGAAACTAAGGATATTAATGACGGTGAAGAGATAGACTGTAAGCTGTATGATTTAGATAAGTTTTTATGGGACTATTTATATCCTGATGACGATAAATTCAACAAAAAAGAAGTTCATAAAAAAGCTATCGTAAAAAATAATAAGGCGACTATTGAGCTTTTTCTTAACCAAAAATGGGAACAAAACCTTGTAGAAGATAGAGCTTACGATATTGAACTTTATTGGAGAGTTACTTATAAAAAGATAACTAAAAATTTACCTAATAGAGAAAGTATTTACCTTAATGTAGCTTTTACCGATCGAACACTGTTTTTTAAACCTTCTATTGCAGGGGGTAAATTACCACAACTTATAGCTAATGATGGAAGCCCTTTATTTTTAGCAGAACTTAAAGAAGCTACAATAGATGAAGTTGAGGACGTTGCTAAATCAAAAATTAAAAAGAAAGTTAAAAAGAAAGCTGAAAAACTTGTAAGTAGTGCTGTAGCAGGTTATAATAATGCTATTGAAAGTAAAGTAACTACCATTGCATTGGCGAAATTAGCCAAAGGTAATATGGTAGACACAAATGGTAAAATACATACTAAGTCTAGAAAAATTTACCAATACACCGAAGAAGTATTTAACAAAGAGGTAATTGTAAAAAGAGGTAGACGTTTTAATAATGGTATTGTAAAATCAGCAGCTAACCAAGCACATTATTTTGCAACTAATGGTACTAATGTAGAAATACTAAATACATTACGTATAAGACCACTAATGAGTGCAGAAGACGCATCTGAAGCATTTAGTAAAATATTTAGTTTGGTTGATTTCTCTATGATGAGCTTAGAAGAAATAACGGATACACCTTTAAACGTACCTGATTTTTTGTTAAAACGTTTTTTACCCAAAACTCCCATAGTAGGTATTAGTTTATGGCTTGAGTTTTTAGGATATGTAGCATTAGTTGAACATGAAAAGCAAGAAGCTATGGTTGACCAAATAATGCAGGAAAAACTTGAAAGAGCAAAAACAAAAGGATTAGATGCTTTAAGAACATTTCTACATGTTTATGAAACAGAGTATAATTTAATAGCTGTTTCAAATAAAACTTTATCAGCATTGTTATTAGGAAAATTTAGAACCTTAAAAAAATTAAACGATTATGAAAGTGAACAAAAGTTTAGTACAAAAAATGTACAAATATTGTATAAAGCTGTTTATGGAGAAGAAAAAGGAAGATTTGATTACGTTATCGAGTCTATATTTATTGATAAATAGAGGGAAATATGTCTTTGTTACTTTAATATTTATTGCTTGTTCAAGTAATAAAAAAGTTTCAAGTTTTAAACCTTCAAGTCCAGTTATTGTGATGATGAGTAAACCCCATAAAAAAGTTTATAGAATAGACATTCCTTTTGGTATTAAAATAAAAAACAGTTCACCTTCAAAACTATCTTTTGTTACCATTAATTATAATTATTTCCTTAATAAAAAGGGTATTGGAGAAGATTTATTTATCTATAATGATGCTGAAGAATTAGTTGAAATAGAAAACAATCAAATAATGAGTATATCACCTTTTTTAACTAATAAATATATAATCTATTCACGATATCAAATAGACTCATCTGAGGTCACTCAAAAAGAGTTAAAACCTTACATATTAAAAATGTTGAAAAACAACTTAGATACCTTCCGTATAAAATCAGTTTTAGAGTTTAAGAAAAAACATGCAGCATTATTTGAAAAGTTAACAAAAGGAGATAGTATTTCAATTCAGTTTTTAGATAATGGAAAGTTAGGAGAGTATGTTACTGTTCCTGCAAAATGGTAACAGAGTTTTTTAAGCTTTAACAACGAGGATAAAAAAAGTAAACTATCTACAAAAAGAATTAAAGTCCCTATTAAATTAACTAATTAATGAAGTTAACTATTTACTTGTTTATAATCTTAACAACATTTACTTGTGCCAACCCTAAAAAAGATCTTGTAGTAAAACAATCTCAATCAGTTAATTTTCCTGTAATTTTTGGAACTTACAAGTCAGAAATAGAAGAGGTAGCTTATATTAAGTTACCTAATCAAATTGAATTAAAAAACACATCTTATGTCAACTTAAACCTAAGTAGAATAACCTATGAATCAAACTATAAATCTTCTTATAGCCGCCCTCAAATGTATTTATATTCGGTAGAAGGAGGCTCTCTAAAGTCTGCTGGAAATTATAATAGAAAAATAATATTTGGTAAGAAAAGTCTTAATTACACCTATTATGTCAATTACATTATAGATACAAGTACTGTTACTCAACAATTATTAAGACCATTACTAGATAAAAAGAAAAACAAAGATACTATACATATAAGTATTGTTGATTTCAAGAAAAACAATCAAGAACTATTTAAAATGCTAACTAGTAATGACACTATTTTTACTAGATTTTTTCTAAGACATGGCAGCAGAGAAGAAAAAATGACAGTTGTCGATCCTAGTACAGGAGAACCTCAAACCATTACATCAATAGAAAGTAAGCACGAACGTATTAAAATACCTGTAAAGTGGTAATCAAGTATTATGAAAAAAAATAGCGCGAATATAATTTCATCTATCATAGCCAGTATTTATTCCACAATACTAATAATTAATATTATTAATTGCTCTAAAGCTCTTCAAAGTAAAAAAAATATAAGTTCAGATAATGAAATGGCAATTTTTACACCTTTGTTAGTTCTTCTTTTTGTTTCTTTTATGGTGCTATCTTTTTCTAAATGGAAAAAGGTAGTGGTTTATGTTGGTTTGGTAGGTGTTTTAAGTATGATACTTATGAGGTTATTTTATTACTTTGATCGTAATTATACTTACAATCATGAATTTAGCTATACTATATTTAATTTTTTCGGTTGGTATAATCACAATTCAGAGTATGATAAATACGACCACTTATATTTAGGGATGGAAGTCGTTATATATCCTGTTATTTTAGTTTTTTCTTACCTGTTATTCATAGTGCTCTTAAAAAGTTTATTAACAGAGTAAGTAATCGTTTTTCTATATATGAGTTTTAAAATCAATAATAACTTAATTTACATGAAAAGGTTGTAAAAATTAAAACATCAAAGACACCCATTAATAATGCAGTTTAGCTTAGTAACATTTATAAGAAAAATAGTTGAAGGTATTTACCTTACATCTTCACATAAGAGTCCCGATAACTATAATAATGCTACCAGATATAACAATAGGTCAAACAAGTTGCTCTTTAAAGATTACTTACATATAAAAGTATCTACAGAAGATGTTAGAATTGAAGGATTCTATTACGACGAAACTATATCTATTGATGTATATGGAAAAGAATGTAGAGAAAATCCAGACGATTACTTTGATGAAAAGAGTAGTTTTTTAGACGAATTATTTATAAGGTCGCCTGAATATTATAAAAACAAACACGACAGGTTTGAAACTCGTAAAAGGTTTAGGTCGCAAATAACAATTTCTTTAAAAGACAGAAATATAAAACTGCAAACATCAGTTTTTATGAATGAAGTTGAAGCCAGAATGAAGCTTTACGAACAAAACGTTATTAATATATATTATAAAAAATGGGAAATAGAAGATATGTATTTAAGTAGAGCTGGAGAAAATATTCTTAAAAAAGATTTTGAAGAATACTTTGTAGACTTAAAGTTTTTAAACCAAAGAAAAGTTGATTTTAGAAGATTAAAAGTTTTATAAAGCCCTAAAAACTTAGGAGTAAACCCATATTCTGTGGACGACTACGTAAACGCTGCCCGTAACTATCCAATGCGAAAAGTATCACAAATTATAGCCTTATTACGTGATGCTGATGTAAAAAGTAAAGGAGTAGGAGCCAACCAAACCCATGCCGATATTTTAAAAGAATTACTGTTTAAGATTTTGCATTAACGTTTAGTGCATGGTGTGCTATGCAT
>NZ_JAIWJY010000014.1 GCF_028829235.1 Tenacibaculum larymnensis
GGTAAAACCAGAGCCTACCTTTGATATATTAGTAAGTAATGTTCAAAGAGCTTGTTTTGGTGGTACAGGAAGCGTAACTATAGATTTTAGTACAGCTACACCATATACAGATGTTTATACTTACGAAGTATTTGAAGTAGGTAACCCAACTGCTATTACATCAGGAAATGGTACAGGAGGTACTCCAGAAACAATTACTACTAATTTAGTAGCAGGAGAATATTATGTGGTTGTAAACATGACGAATACACCATTTTGTTCACCAAGAACAGAAAACTTTATAATTGAAGAACCAGCAAATGCATTAGCATTAACTGGTACACCAACGTATATTAATTGTAATGTTACTGATTCTGGAGAAATCTTGTTAGAAGCTCAAGGAGGTTGGGCACCGTATGAGTATCAATTAATAAATGATGCGACACCAGCTACACCAGTTCAAAATTTTGATAGCAATAGAAGAATTACTGGATTAACAGCAGGTGATTATACAGCAACAGTTAGAGATGTTACAGGGTGTGAAGAAACATTTACATTTACATTACAGCCAACTACAAATATGGATGCACTTGTAAATGTTATTCCAAACTTATGTGAAGGAGAAAACACAGCAACTATTGAGGTAACTAATGTAACAGGAGGTCAAACACAAGATGCAACTGTAAGTTATAGTTATATTTTAATTTACCCTGACGGAACAACACAAGTAGAACAGTTATCAAACACATTTAACAATTTACCAGCGGGTACTAATTATACAGTAATTGTTAGAGATAATAAATATAGCTGTGAGTATACAGAAACTGTAAACATAGTTGATCCATCAGAAGTAGAAGCTTCGGCAAATATCACCGCGGATATAACTTGTAACATCCCTAATGCAACCGTAGAAGTGAGTGCAATAGGAGGCACAGGCGTTTATGAATATAGTAGTGATGGAGTGAATTTTGGCCCTAATAATACGTTTACAAACGTAAGTTCAGGTTCTCAAACATTCTATGTACGTGATGATAATAATTGTGAAGACACAGTTGTAGTAACAGTTAATGCATACGAGCCTTTAGTGCCAACTTTAGTAGTCGATTCAGGATTTGTTACCTGTAATGGAGATGCTAATGGAGTGTTATCAGCAACTGTAACAGGTGGTTTTGGTAATTACGAATACCAATTGTTAGACGGTAGTGATAATCCAGTTGATGGAACATGGCAAACATCGAATAGTTTTGGAGGTTTAGATGTTGGTACATATAAAATTAGAGTAAGAAGTACCAACAGATTTGGAGAAGTATGTACAGAAGACACTGTACCACATACTATTGAAGAACCACAACCTTTAGTAGTTGCTGAAAATCATACAGATGTAAGTTGTTTTGGAGGAAATGATGGTACTATTACAGTATTAGCTTCAGGAGGTAACTTAACAGGATATGAATACAACATTAGTACAGATTCACCAAGTAAATTTGTTACCGATAATGTGTTCAGAAACTTAACAGCAGGTACATACACTATTACTGTTAAAGATAAGGTTGGATGTATTGATACTATTGATGTAGTTATTGATCAACCACAAGAGTTTACAGCAACATTAGTAGGGGTTACAGAACAAACCTGTATTAACGATGCAACTCCAACAATAGAGTTAGACGTACAGGGAGGAACACAACCATATTATGTAAGTATTAATAATATAGAACAACCTACTCAGTATACGACCAATACTATTGTATTAGGAGCTGCAGAAAACATCCAAGCAGGCACATCTTATTATATTACAGTAAGAGATGAAGCAGGTTGTAATGTTGCAGATCCAATTAGAGTAACTACGGCTGAATCAGTAGATTTACAATTAACGGTAGACTTTGCATATACCTGTGAAGTTGGAAATATTATCAAAGCAATAGTTGATGAAGCGTATAGAGCTAATATGTCTTATACATTATATGATGGAACAGGAAATCCTGTAGCAACAAATAATTCAGGAGAATTTATTGATGTACCAGCTGGAACAGGATATTATGTTACAGCAACACATACAATAACTTCATGTTCTGAAAGTTCTACTAGTAGTCCGATTAGTATTGAAGATATTCAAGCGTTAACTCTAGATATTGATGATTCGGTTAAGAATACTTTAATAGCAAATGCAAACTTTGGGTTACCGCCTTATGAATACAGTGTAGATGGAGGTGATTTTGGTCCAGATAACGAATTTTTAATTTTACAAACAAAAGATTATACCATTACGGTAAGAGACGCTAGAGATTGTGAGGTTACGTTAACTGTAAGAGGAGAATATATTTCTATTTTCGTTCCAAACTTATTTACACCAGATGGAGACGGAACAAACGATTATTGGTATCCTCGTGAAGTAGAAGATTACCACGATATCAAAGTGTTTATTTACGATAGGTATGCACGTAACATCGCAGACTTTAAAGGTACTGTAGAAGGATGGGACGGTACTTACGATGGTAAACCATTGCCGTCAGGAGATTATTGGTATACTATTTACTTTAAAGAGTTATCAGGTCAAGAGAAAAAAATAATGGGACATTTTACACTATATAGAAAGTAAAAAAATGAGAAAAATATTAATAATTTTAGTTGTAGTGTTTTGTAATATAAAAGGTACTGCACAAGAAATAGAATTACCACAATACGTAAATCACTTAGCAGATAACCCATTTTTAATTTCCCCAACCTATGCAGGTATAGGAACAGGGTTACAGGTTAGATTAAATGGAGTAAGCCAGTGGATTGGAGTTAAAGATGCACCCGATACACAATCATTAACAGTTGAAGCACGTATCGCAGATACTTTTGGTGGAGGAATAACGATATTTAACGACAGTAATGGATTTACTACTCATAAAGGAGCAAAACTATCGTTTGCAAGTCACTTAACATTAAGTGATTTTCATGACAGTTTTTTATCATTTGCTTTAAGTTATAGTTTTATTCAGTTTGGTATAGATACTTCTAATAATAACTCTGGAGAAAATGTTCCAGCAATACAAGAAAATCACTCAAATTTTGATGTAGGTTTGTTATATCGCTATGAAGGGTTTAGTATTACAGCCAATGTAGTAAATATCTTAAATAGAGATATTAAGAATTTTAGAACTGGAGATCCGGAAGAGCTTAGAAAATATACCGTATTTACCTCTTATACTCTTTCAAGAATAAGTAGAAACTATGAGCTTGAACCTTCTATTCTTTATGAATATAGAGAAGCTACAGGACGTTCTAAAACAGATATGAATATTAAGGCCAGAAAAGGAATTAGAGATGGATATGTTTGGGCTGGTTTAAGTTATACATTCTTAAACGACCAGTTTTTTCAACCAAATGCTATTGCACCATTGTTTGGTTTAAAGAAAAATAACCTGTATATGTCGTATGGTTTTAGTATCAATATGAATAAAACACAAGATTATAATTACGGAACACACATGATTACACTTGGATTTGATTATGAAAGAAGACCAAGTTTAGCACGTTGTACACAAAAAATGATTATGTTTTAATATAAAAACACATAAATTATCAAATCCTCAAGTGTTAGCTTGAGGATTTTCTTTTTCTTTGTATTAATGGAAAAAAATAACGATACATCAATAAATCTAAATAAATATATCAGTAGTACAGGTATTTGTTCACGTCGTGAAGCAGAACGCTTTATTACTGAGGGAAGAGTAACGATAAACGGCAAACCTACTCAGTTAGGTAACAGAGTACATGAAGGAGATGTGGTAAAAATTGATGGAAAACCATTAAAAGAAAAACCTAAAACTATTTATATAGCGTTAAACAAACCAGTAGGTATTGTTTGTACTACCGATAGTAAAGAACGTAAAAATATCGTGAAATTTGTGGGGCACCCACAACGACTATTTCCTATTGGTCGCTTAGATAAACCTTCAGAAGGATTAATTTTTTTAACCAATGATGGTGATATTGTAAACAAAATATTACGAGCAGGGAATAACCACGAAAAGGAATACATTGTTTCGGTTAATAAACCTTTCGATGAACGCTTTATAAAAAGAATGAGTAACGGAATTCCAATCTTAGGAACTGTAACAAAAAAATGCAAGGTAGAACGTGTAAATGATACTACATTTAAAATAACCTTAGTACAAGGCTTAAACCGTCAAATTAGACGTATGTGTGAATACTTGGGTTACGAAGTAAAAAAGTTAAAACGCACACGTATTATGAACGTAACTTTAGGAAGTTTAAAAGTAGGAGAGTGGCGTGAGTTATCATCTAAAGAAATGGATGAAATTAATAAACTCGTAGCGGGTTCGTCAAAAACATACGAAGAAGTGGAAAAAAAGACTAAAACTACTTCTCCTCAAAAAACTAAACCCAAGAAAAAAACAGATTTTAAATCCAAGTTTGGAAGAAGAAGGAAAAGTTAAAAATTAGTAATAAGAAAGTTTTAACTATCTACTTTTAAACATTCAACTTACATGTGTATCTTTGCCACTTATGCAATTTGACTTAAAAATAACCGATCCAAAAAGTAAAGCACGCGCAGGCGTTATTACTACTGATCATGGAATCATAGAAACTCCAATATTCATGCCTGTAGGTACAGTAGCTACAGTTAAAGGAGTACATCAATCAGAATTAAAAGACGAAATCAATCCTGATATTATTTTAGGAAATACATATCATTTATACTTACGTCCAAAATTAGAAACTTTAGAAGCCGCAGGAGGCTTACACAAGTTCATGAATTGGGATCGTAATATTTTAACTGATAGTGGAGGATACCAAGTGTATTCTTTATCAGGGAGAAGGAAGATAAATGAAGAAGGAGTAAAGTTTAAAAGTCATATAGATGGATCTACGCATTTTTTTACACCAGAAAATGTAATGGAAACACAACGTACCATCGGGGCAGATATAATTATGGCTTTTGACGAATGTACACCGTACCCTTGTGATTATAATTATGCAAAACGATCTATGCACATGACACATCGTTGGTTAGATCGTTGTATAAAACACTTTGAGAATACACCACCAAAATACGGGTACAGTCAGTCTTTATTTCCAATAGTACAAGGAAGTACGTACAAAGATTTACGTAAACAATCAGCAGAATATATAGCAAACTCAGGAGCAGAAGGAAATGCAATAGGTGGATTATCAGTAGGAGAACCCGCAGAAGAAATGTATGCGATGACAGAAGTGGTTACAGCAATATTACCAGAAGATAAACCACGTTATTTAATGGGAGTTGGTACACCAATTAACATTCTAGAAAATATAGCATTAGGAGTTGATATGTTCGATTGCGTAATGCCTACACGTAACGCACGTAACGGAATGTTATTTACAGCACACGGAAGCATTAACATCAAGAATAAAAAATGGGAAAAAGATTTCTCTCCAATTGATGAAATGGGTATTACTTGGGTAGACACTATGTATTCTAAAGCCTATTTACGTCACTTATTTGCTTCAAGAGAGATGTTAGGTAAACAAATAGCGTCTATTCATAATTTAGGATTTTATTTATGGTTAGTTCGTGAAGCACGTAAACATATTATAGCAGGAGATTTTGCTTCATGGAAAGACAAGATGGTAAAACAAATGGATAAACGTTTGTAATTTGAAAATACTAGATTGGTACATATTAAAACGTTACTTAACAACTTTTTTGTTTACGTTACTTATTTTAATACCTATTGCAGTAGCTATTGATATTGCAGAAAAGGTTGATAAATTTTTACGAGAAGAAAATCTTACGTTGTTTGAAATAGTTAATGACTACTATAAAAACTTCATTATTTACTATGCTAATACGTTTATGCCATTAGCATTGTTTATAGCAGTTATTTTATTTACTTCAAAGCTAGCAAGTAATACAGAAATTGTAGCAATTAACAGTTCTCAAGTATCATTTACACGATTCTTATATCCATATTTTATAGGAGCAACTATTGTTTGTGCAGTAGCGTTATCAATGAATCACTTTTTTGTACCATCAAGTAGTAAAACACGAAAAGCTTTTGAAAAAAAATATCTAAAGAAAAAGAAGTATTCAGACACTACTATTCGTGAATTTAGCTTACAGCTTAATGATAGCACTTATGTATATATCCAAAACTTTGATTTAAAGCGAAACTCAGGGTTTAATTTTTCAATCGATCTGTATGATGGTATTAAGCTAAAAAGAAAGCTTACTGCTGATAATATTAATTGGAAGGAAAAGGATAGTACATTTAAACTATATAACTGGAAAGAACGAAAAATTTTTAAAGAAAGAGATAGTATCTTTTCTGGAAGAAGCTTAGATACTACATTTACATTTACACCAGAAGATTTTAATTACAAGAATATTATGGCACAAGAAATGAACTCTCCAGAGTTGGTCAAGTTTATTGAAGTGTCTAGAAAAAGAGGAATAAAAAACTTAAACGCATACTTGGTTGAACTCTACAAAAGAACAAGTTTACCAGTTGCTAGCTACATACTAACATTAATTGCAGTAGGGCTAGCACATAGGAAAAGTAGAGGAGGTATAGGAGTTAATTTAGCCATAGGTATTAGCGTTATGTTTATTTATGTTTTCTTTTTAAAAGTAGCAGAAGTATTAGGAGCTGTAGCAGGAGCAAATGCCCTGTTAAATGTTTGGATACCTAATATAGTATTTGGTTTATACGCTATTTATTTATATTTCAATGCAAGGAGATAAATTAAAAAACTACCTACACTTACATTTAATCGTTTTTATTTGGGGGTTTACAGCAATATTAGGAGCATTAATATCAATTGATGCAGTTCCTTTAGTTTGGTACAGAATGTTATTAGCAGTAGGCTTTATTGCTATTTATTTTGTAATAAGAAAGAAATCATTTAAAGTAGAAAAAAAAGCATTAGCCAAGTTTGCTATTTCAGGAATAATTATAGCGGTACACTGGATAACATTCTTTAAAGCAATAAAAGTATCAAATGTATCAGTTGCTTTGGTTATGATGAGTACTGGAGCCTTTTTCGCTTCATTTATAGAACCTTTTTTCTTTAAAAGAAGAATAAAATTAATCGAAATAGTTTTAGGACTGTTAGTAATAGTAGGCTTGTATATTATATTTAATTTTGAAAGTCAGTATACACTTGGAATTATTTATGCGTTAATTTCAGCCTTTCTATCCGCATTATTTTCAGTGTTAAATGGTGTGTTTATAAAAAAACATGAAGCCAATACAATTTCATTCTACCAACTATTATTCGGAGTTTTAGGAGTAACAGTTTATTTATTATTTACACAAAAATTTTCAGTAGAATTTTTCCAATTACAAGCAAGTGATTGGATATATTTATTAATTTTAAGTAGTATTTGTACAGCATATGCTTTTATTGCTTCAGTACAAGTAATGAAGTATTTAACACCTTATACAGTAATGCTTACTATTAATTTAGAACCTATCTACGCCATTATCTTGGCATTATTAATATTTGGAGAAAAAGAACAAATGAATCCAGAGTTTTATTATGGTGCCTGTATTGTTTTAATAGTGGTGTTACTGAACGGAGTACTTAAAAACGCCTCTTCTATAAAAAAGAAAATTATAAAAAAATAGTATTTTAAGAAAAAGGATGAAGGTAAACTGTACAATTTTTTAGTATGTTTGCCTTTACAAACAACTAACTAGTAAATTAGAAAATCAAACTATATACAAGAATACAATGGAATATTTAGATTTTGAAATGCCAATAAAAGAGCTAGAAGATCAGTTGGCAAAATGTTTTGATATAGGAAAAGAAAGTGATGTAGACGTAACAGCTACATGTGAGAAGATTGAAAAAAAATTAGAGAAAGCTAAAAAAGATATATATAAGAATTTAACGGCATGGCAACGTGTACAGTTGTCTCGTCATCCTAATCGTCCATATACTTTAGATTATATAAAAGCGCTTTGCGGAGACACTTTTATGGAATTACACGGTGACCGTAGTGTGAAAGATGATAAAGCAATGATTGGTGGACTAGGTAAGATTGGAGACCAATCTTTTATGTTCATAGGTCAGCAAAAAGGATATAATACCAAAACGCGTCAATACCGTAACTTTGGTATGGCGAATCCAGAAGGATATC
This sequence comes from Tenacibaculum larymnensis, assembly GCF_028829235.1. Lineage (GTDB taxonomy): Bacteria > Bacteroidota > Bacteroidia > Flavobacteriales > Flavobacteriaceae > Polaribacter > Polaribacter larymnensis. Next base: position 8,117 of record NZ_JAIWJY010000014.1, read on the forward strand.
GTAAAGCATTACGTTTAATGCGTATGGCTGAAAAATTTGGATTACCAGTAGTAACTTTAGTAGATACTCCAGGCGCATACCCAGGATTAGAAGCTGAAGAACGTGGACAAGGAGAAGCAATTGCTCGTAATATCTTTGAAATGACGCGCTTAAAAACACCTATTATTACCATAATTATAGGAGAAGGAGCTTCAGGAGGAGCTTTAGGAATAGGAGTAGGAGACAGAGTATATATGCTAGAAAACTCTTGGTATTCGGTTATCTCTCCAGAAAACTGTTCTTCAATATTATGGCGTAGCTGGTCAGAGAAAGAAAAAGCAGCAGAAGCATTAAAGTTAACAGCAGAAGATGGTATGAAACTAAAAATAGTTGATGATATCATCAAAGAACCATTAGGAGGTGCACACTCTGACCGTGAAGGAACTTTTAAAGCTGTTAAAGAACAGATTATAAAAGCATACGGAGAGCTTAAGAAACTTAAGGAGCAAGAATTAATAGCTCAACGTATGGAGAAATATGAAAATATGGGAGTATATAAAGAGTAGCTTTATACCCCAAAAAACACACTATTAAAACTCGCCATTTGGCGAGTTTTTTTGTTTTATAAATATTTTACGATACGATTTGTTTGTTAAATGAATATATATCTATAATTTTGCCGGTCGAAATGAGTAATACATTTAATAAATATCTATTTTTATTAATACTTTTATTAAAAGGATGGTCTACATCATATGCAGACCAAAAGGCTTTTGATACAACAACCTCAGTGGTTACTTATAAATCTGTAAACGCAAAAACAGAGCCACAATCAATTACTCAAAACACCATTAACTTAGCTTTTGATAAACAGCATCAAGACTCTGAAAGGGAGAATTATTTTGAAATCAGCGAGATTGAAGACAAAACCCAAGACGAAAATGAAGTAGATGAAAGTTTATCAAAATTCGGAAGTTACTTATCAGCCATTTTACATGCGCAGTTTTTTGAGTGCCAGTTTTGTGTAGTAAAAGAAAAAGCACAACGCTTTAAAGAGTACACTTTTAGCGCTATAGTAAAACTCCATGTAAAATTTCAAGTTTTTATAATTTGATACCCTCTTCGGTAAAGTAGGCTAAACCTATCATTTAGCTTATTTTATTTATTCACACATAAGAATTTAATTAAATTTTTATAATAACCATTGGTTTTCAATGGTTACACACTCACTCTAACTTTACAAATACATACAAAAAAATGAAAAAAAGCTTCATTTTCATGAGCCTATTTGCGCTATTAATTAATATTAGCTGCGAATCAAAAAAGGAATCTAAACATCCAGAAACAAAGTTCCTTGTAACCAATCCCATTAAAAAAGATACATCAATAACTAAAGATTATGTAAGTCAAATACATGCCATTCAGCATATAGAATTGAGGGCACTAGAAAAAGGATATTTAAAGAAAGTATTTGTTGATGAAGGACAACATGTAAAAAAAGGACAAAACATGTTTCAAATATCAGCAAACGTTTATAAAGCAGATTTACAAAAAGCAAAAGCAGAAGCAAAAGCTGCTGAAATTGAATATAAAAACACGGAATTATTAGCAGATGGAAACGTAGTTTCTAAAAACGAATTAGCCTTAGCGAAAGCAAACTACGAAAAAGCAAAAGCTGAAGTAATGCTAGCACAAACACACCTAGGTTTTACAAGCATTAAGGCACCATTTAACGGTATAATGGACCACTTACATGTTAGAAAAGGAAGTTTGTTAGATGAAGGAGAACTCCTAACAACACTATCAGACAACAGTAAAATGTGGGTATATTTTAATGTACCAGAAACAGAATATCTAGACTACATAATGAGTCAAGATAAAGACAAGAAAAAAGAAGTAACACTTTTAATGGCAAATAACAAACCATTCAATCAAAAAGGAATAGTAGAAACGATTGAAGGAGAGTTTAACAATGAAACAGGAAATATTGCCTTTAGAGCAACTTTCCCAAATCCAGATGGAATTTTAAGACACGGAGAAACAGGAAGTATTTTAATGGAAGTTCCATACGAAGAAGCCTTAATAATTCCACAAAAAGCCACTTTTGAAGTATTAGATAAAAAATATGTTTTTGTAGTAGATAAAAATAATACAGTAAAACAACGAGAAATTACTGTAGAAGCAGAATTACCACACTTATTTATAGTAGAAAAAGGACTTACAGAAAACGATAAAATATTGTTAGAAGGAATCCGTATGGTAAAAGACCAACAAAAGATACATGTTGAGTTTAAAGAGCCAAATGCTGTAATGTCTAGTTTAGACTTATATGCAGAGTAATCAAAAACTAAAATTCAACAAAACATGTTTAGTCAATTTATAAAAAGACCAGTACTAGCAATTGTTATTTCGATAATAGTTGTTTTTACGGGGTTGTTATCAATAAAACAACTCCCAATATCACAGTTTCCACAAATAGCACCAACCACGGTAAACATATTTATAGCGTACCCAGGCTCAAGTGCAGATGTATTGGTAAACTCAACACTAATTCCTCTAGAAACAGCCATCAATGGAGTACAAGGAATGCGTTATATCGCTTCTGATGCTACAAGTGCAGGAGAAGGAACCTTACGTGTAATTTTTGAACCAGGTACAGATCCCAACCAAGCGGTAGTTAGGGTAAAAACAAGGGTAGATCAAGTAATGCCTTTATTACCTGAATTAGTACAACGAGAAGGAGTAATTATAACTCCAGTACAACCAAGTATGTTAATGTATGTGAACCTTTTTAGTAAAGAAAAACATAATGACGAAAAGTTCCTATACAACTATGCGTACACCAAAATGATACCCGAGATTCAACGTATTAACGGTATCGCCAGTGCTAAAATTTTAGGAAGTAGAAAATATGCGATGAGAGTTTGGTTAAAACCAGACCGAATGAGAGCCTATAATATTTCTGCGGAAGAAATTTTAGAAGCGATGGAAGACCAAAGTATTTTGGCAAGACCCGGAAGATTGGGAAGAAGTTCAGGAATCAAGTCACAATCACTAGAATACGTACTTACCTATCAAAACAGGTATAATGAACCAGATCAGTACAAAGACATTATTATTCGAGCAAATGAAGAAGGAGAAATATTAAAGCTAAAAGATGTTGCCGAAGTAAAATTAGGAAGTGAATTCTTCGATATTTACTCAAACCTAGATGGGCATCCATCAGCATCTATTGTTTTAAAACAAACCTTTGGAAGTAATGGTAGTGATGTAATAGCATCGGTAAAAGAAAAACTAAAAGAATTAAAAGAAGATCTACCACCAGGGATTGATTTTCAAATTAGTTATGACGTTTCTAACTTTTTAGACGCCTCTATAGAACAAGTAATACATACACTTAGAGACGCCTTTATTTTAGTAGCCATTGTGGTATTCCTATTCTTGGGAGATTTACGATCAACCTTAATTCCAATTATAGCAGTACCAGTGTCCTTAATCGGAGCATTCTTTATAATGCAACTTTTCGGGCTATCAATCAACTTAATTACCCTGTTTGCATTAGTACTAGCTATTGGTATTGTAGTAGATGATGCTATTGTAGTTGTAGAAGCAGTCCATTTAAAAATGGAGAAAGAACATTTAACACCTTATCAAGCATCTAAAGCAGCATTAGGAGAAATAGGAGGTGCTATTTTAGCAATTACATTGGTGATGGTTTCTGTATTTGTGCCAATTTCATTTATGACAGGGCCAGTAGGAGTTTTCTACAGACAGTTCTCTATAACAATGGCGGGTTCTATCATTATTTCAGCAGTGGTAGCATTAACATTAACACCAGTATTGTGTGCAATGATGTTAAAAAACAACCACGGAAAAGAAAGAAAAAAATCAATAGTAGATAAATTTATTGATTGGTTTAACAAAGGATTTGAAAAGCTTACAGGAAGATATGTAAAAGTGTTAAACAGAATCGTAGCACGAAGAATGTTAACCTTTGGAGTATTACTAGCTTTCTGTGCAGGAATATTTATTACCAATAAGACATTACCAGCAGGTTTTATTCCTAGTGAAGACCAAGGAATGATTTACGCAATCATTCAAACACCACCAGGAGCTACCTTAGAACGTACAAACGAAGTAGCAAGAAAACTACAACAAATTTGTGAAGAAACTGAGGGAGTAGAGTCAGTTTCATCTTTAGCAGGATATGAAATTATGACCGAAGGTAGAGGGTCAAACGCAGGTACCTGTTTAATTAATTTGAAACCATGGTCAGAACGTCATCATTCAGTTCATGAAATCATGGAAGAACTAGAAGAAGAAACTAAAGACTTAGGAGCGGTTATAGAATATTTTGAACCACCAGCAGTACCAGGTTTTGGATCTTCAGGAGGATTCTCAATGCGTTTATTAGATAAAACAAACTCAACAGACTACCACGAGTTTGAACGTATCAATAACAAATTCATGGAGTCGTTATCAAAACGAAAAGAGCTTACAGGGTTATTTACTTTTTATTCTGCAAACTATCCGCAGTACGAATTAAAAATCGACAATAAAAAAGCGATGCAAAAAGGAGTGACCATTGGTAAAGCCATGGAAAACCTAAACATTTTAATAGGTAGTACCTATGAACAAGGTTTTATTCGTTTTGGTAGATTCTTTAAAGTATATACACAAGCAGCGCCAGAATACAGAAGAATTCCTTCAGATTTAGAAAAACTATATGTTAAAAATGAAGAGGGAGAAATGGTGCCTTATTCAGCGTTTATGAGTTTAGAAAAAAAACTAGGACCTAATGAGATAACACGATACAATTTATATAATTCAGCAGCTATTAGAGGATTACCAGCGCCAGGATACACAAGTGGCGATGCTATTAACGCAATTAAAGAAGTAGCAGCAAAAGAATTACCAAGAGGTTATGATGTAGCTTGGGAAGGACTTACCTATGATGAAGCAAGAAGAGGTAATGAATCAGTGTATATTTTCATCATTGTATTAGCTTTTGTATATTTTGTATTAGCAGCACAATATGAAAGCTTTATACTGCCATTAGCTGTAATATTCTCGCTTCCAGTAGGAGTGTACGGGTCATTTACACTATTAAAACTAATGGGCTTAGCGAATGACGTATATGCACAAATTGGAATAATAATGCTGGTTGGTTTATTAGGTAAAAATGCAGTGTTAATTGTAGAATTTGCGGTACTAAAACGAAGTCAGGGAGCAACAATTTTTGAAGCAGCTATTGAAGGAGCTAAAGAACGATTCAGACCAATTTTAATGACTTCATTTGCGTTTATCGCAGGATTAATACCGTTAGTTATAGCTCATGGAGCTGGGGCTATTGGTAACAGAACTATAGGTGGTTCGGCTTTAGGGGGAATGTTAATAGGTACAATTTTCGGAGTTTTAATTATACCAGGTCTCTATTACATATTTGCTAAAATGAGTGATGGAAGAAGCTTAATTAAAGACGAAGCTAATGAACCAGTTTCTGAAGAGTTTATAAGAATAAATGAAGTTGAAGGAAGTAAAACAAAAGCTAAAATAGCAGAGCTTAAAAAACTTCTAAAGAAAATAATTAAAAGAGAAAACAATGAAAACTAAACAAAGAAGTTTATTTGTAATAAAAAAAGCACACTTTTTAAGTGTGCTTACCCTCTTAGTTTTGTGCTCTTGTGTATCAAATCAAGTAGTAAGAGAAGAAAATAAGGCGGTACCAGAGAATTTTAAGAACCAACCTGTAGATTTATTAAATACAGCTACTATTAAATGGCGTGACTTTTTTTCAGATTCACATTTAATTTCTCTGATAGATACAGCTTTATCAAACAACCAAGAGTTGAATATAATGTTACAACAAGTAGCTATTTCAAAAAATAATATCAAGGCAAAAAAAGGTGAGTATTTACCATTTGTAAATATGTATGCCGGGGCAGAAGTAGAAAAGGTAGGGAAGTATACTAGAAATGGAGCCGTAGAAGAAAATTTAAATATTCGCGAAGATGAAAAATTTCCAGAACCATTAACTGATTTTTCAATAGGACTTTCTGCTTCATGGGAATTAGATGTTTGGAAGAAGTTACGAAATGAGAAGAAAGCAGCAGTACTAGAATACTTAGCTAGTGTTGAAGGAAAAAACTTTATGGTAACTAATTTAGTTTCAGAAATTGCAAATTCATATTACGAATTAGTAGCTTTAGATAATGAATTATCTATGGTTTCACAAAACTTAGAAATTCAAAAAAATGCATTGCGAATGGTGAAGCTTCAAAAACAGGCTGCAAGAACAACTGAATTGGCAGTACGTAGGTTTGAAGCGAGTGTACTTAAAAACCAAAGTCACCTATATGAACTTCAACAAGAAATCGTAGAAACTGAAAATAAAATTAACTTTTTAGTAGGAAGATACCCACAACCTATAGAAAGAAACTCAGATAATTTTATAGATAAACCTATTGAAGGAGTAAAAGCAGGAATTCCATCACAACTGTTACAAAACAGACCCGATTTAAGGAGAGCTGAATACGAATTAGCAGCAGCCAAATTAAATACTAAAATAGCACGAGCTAATTTTTATCCATCAATCGGTATAAAAGCAGGAGTAGGGTTACAAGCATTTAAACCTAAATTTTTAACATCAACACCAGAATCGTTAGTGTATTCTTTAGCAGGAGATATTGTAGGACCTTTAATCAATAGAAACGCTATAAAAGCAGCCTATAAAACAGCCAACAATAAACAATTACAAGCTGTTTACGAATACGAAAGAGCTATTTTAAATGCGTATTTAGAAGTAGCGAATGAGCTTTCGAAAATTGATAACTTAAAAAACAGTTACGATTTAAAAAAGCAACAAGTAGAAGCGTTAAACGAATCTATAGACCTTTCAATTCGTCTGTTTAAATCGGCAAGGGCTGAATATACAGAAGTGTTGTTAACGCAAAGAGAAGCATTAGAATCTAAAATTGAAATAATAGAAACTAAAAGAGATCAATTGTTGGCAAACGTAAAAGTATATAAAGCCTTAGGAGGAGGCTGGAACTAATTTTTTCATTCGTTATTAAATATTAATTGTTGTTAAAGTGGTAGTTTTATTAACTATCCAAAAGGCTCGCCAACTGGCGAGTCTTTTTTAGTAATAGATTTTCTATTGTACAATCTAGGGTTTTTCGATAGTTTTCAAGTACCTTCGTACTACCTCATAAAAAGAGATTGTAATATCATAATTCAATGAGTAAAGAAGAGTTAGCCATCAAAACCACATATTTTAGTATTCTTAGCAATACTAGTTTAGCAATTATTAAAGGATTGGCAGGTGTTTTCGGAAACTCATACGCATTAATAGCAGATGCAATTGAATCTACTACCGATATTTTTTCTTCGCTTTTAGTGCTATTAGGATTGAAATACGCGAAAAGACCCGCAGATAAAAACCATCCGTACGGACATGGAAAAATAGAACCTTTAATCACCTTTGTGGTAGTAGCCTTTTTGGTAACTTCAGCTACAGTTATAGCCTATGAAAGTATACAGAATATCCAAACACCACACAAAACTCCTAAACCATGGACGTTACTTGTTTTAGGAGCAATTATTATTTGGAAAGAAATATCTTTTCAAGTGGTTATCAGAAAAAGTAAAGAAACTAATAGTTCTTCCTTAAAAGCAGATGCGTGGCACCATCGAAGTGATGCAATTACTTCTGTAATGGCATTTATAGGAATTTCTATAGCACTTATTTTTAAAGAAGGCTATGAAACAGCTGATGATTGGGCAGCTTTATTAGCTTCGTTTTTTATTCTATACAATAGTTACCTGATTTTCAGACCAGCGCTGGGTGAAATAATGGATGAACATGTATATGATGATTTGATAGATGAAATAAGAGAAAAGTCTATGGAAGTAGCAGGTGTTTTAGGAACAGAAAAATGCTTTGTTCGTAAAGCAGGAATGAAATATCATGTAGATTTACATGCTATTGTAGATAGTACCATTACAGTAAAAGAAGGACACGATATTGCTCATAAACTAAAAGACTATTTAAGAGAAAAACTCCCAGATTTAGGACATGTTTTAATTCATATAGAGCCAAGTGAATACTAAAAAAGCAACCTAATCTAGGTTGCTTTTTTATTTATGGTATATTTAAGTATTTATGAGTTTGTAAGGAAATTTTCCATTGTGGATGCTCCATCACATAATCAATAATTTGTGGAGTCATTTTTTCCTTTTTACTCCATTCAGGTTGTAAAAACAACTTACATTTTTTACCAACTTTAGCAGCCTGTTCCTCAGCAAACTGAAAATCATTTTTATTATGAATAATCATTTTCAATTCATCCGCTTCTTGGTAAGCACGTTCCAAAGGTAATTTGGTTTTTTTAGGCGATAAACAAAACCAATCCCAAACACCAGAAAAATCGTAAGCTCCAGAAGTTTCAATATGTGTTTTAATACCTTTTTCTTGAAGTTGTTGTGTAATATAGTCCAAACTCCACATTAAAGGCTCTCCACCTGTAATAACCACAGTTTCGGCATATTTCTTTGCGTTTTCAACGATAATATCCGTTTTTGTAGGTGGATGCAAATTAGCATCCCAGCTTTCTTTTACATCACACCAGTGGCAACCTACATCGCAACCACCAATACGAATAAAATAAGCAGCAGTACCAGTGTGTGCTCCTTCTCCCTGAATCGTATAAAACTCTTCCATTAACGGAAGCATTTCTCCTGTATTAATTAACTCTTGTACTTCTTTTTTCAACATAAGGGTGCAAAGATAGGCAACATTAAAATTTAATGAATGATTTTTGTTACTTTTACGTGTTTTTATCACAAAAAAGGTCATAAATAATGAGTAAAACCCAAGAGTTTTTCAATTACATCAAAGAAGGCTATACAACAAAAGGAAAGTTTATTACACTCGGAGCAGGAATGTTAGGAGAAGAAACTGTAACAAATGCTCATGTAAATATTCCTTTAAAAACATTAAACCGTCACGGATTAATAGCTGGAGCAACAGGAACAGGAAAAACAAAAACCTTGCAAGTGCTGGCAGAAAACATGTCAGAAAAAGGAATTCCTGTATTGTTAATGGATGTAAAAGGAGACTTAAGTGGATTAGCACAACCAAGCCCTGGGCATGCTAAAATTGATGAACGCCACGAAAAAATTGGAATACCATTTACTCCAACAAAATTCCCAATAGAAATTTTATCAATTTCAGAACAAAATGGAGTTCGTTTACGTGCTACAGTTTCTGAATTCGGACCTGTTTTATTATCACGTATTTTAGATTTGACTGAAACACAATCTGGTATTGTAGCGATTATTTTTAAATATTGTGATGATAACCAATTACCGTTATTAGACTTAAAAGATTTCAAGAAAATCCTTCAATATATAACCAATGAAGGGAAAGAAGAGATTAAAAAAGAATACGGACGAATTTCTACCGCAAGTACTGGAGCAATTCTTAGAAAAATTATAGAAATAGAACAACAAGGAGGTGATTTATTCTTTGGAGAAAAATCATTTGAAGTTGACGATTTAACCCGTATTGATGAAAACGGACGTGGTGTTATTTCTGTATTACGTTTAACAGATATTCAAGATAGGCCAAAACTGTTTTCAACCTTTATGCTACAGTTACTAGCTGAGGTATATGAAACTTTTCCAGAGCAAGGAGATAGTGGGCGACCAGAATTGGTGATTTTTATAGATGAAGCCCATTTAGTGTTTGATGAAGCTTCAAAAGCGTTGTTAAGTCAAATAGAAAGCATTGTAAAATTAATTCGATCTAAAGGAATAGGATTGTATTTTGTTACACAAAATCCAAAAGATGTTCCAGAAGATGTATTAGCTCAGTTAGGAATGAAGATTCAACATGCTTTACGTGCATTTACAGCAAAAGATAGAAAAGCAATTAAATTAGCCGCAGAAAATTATCCTGATTCTGAATATTACGATACTAAAGAAGTATTAACACAATTGGGAATAGGAGAGGCGTTGATTTCTGTATTAAATGAAAAAGGAATTCCATCACCATTGGCACGAACCATGTTGCGTGCACCTATGAGTAGAATGGATGTGTTAACAGAAAAGGAAATTAAACAAGTTTTAGATAATTCAAGATTAATTCCGAAATACAACGATACTATTGATAGGGAGAGTGCTTACGAAATGCTAAACGAGAAGATAGAAAAAATTAACGAGAAGAAAACCGAAGAAGCACGCAAAGAGGAAGAAGAAAAGACAAGAAGAAGTTCATCAACAGGTAGTAGAAGTACACGTATGAATCCAATAGTAAAGGTATTAACAAGTGCTACTTTTATAAGAGCAGCCTTTGGAATTTTGAAAAAAGTAATAAAATAAGAAATACAAGAAATAGACGTTTTAAATATAAAAGAAGACAAATGAGAACATTAATGAAACCTTTAGTTATCGCAGTAATATCAGTACTATTCATCCAGTGTGGTAATAGTAAATTTGATATTGCTAAAGGAAAAGTAGGAAAGTTAACTACTAAAACAACTGTTAACGAAATAGAAAACGTATTTAAGCAAGATTCAGTAGTTAAAGTATTAAGTGAAGGGGCTAAAGGAAATAATCTTTTTCAAGAAGATGATAAGTACTTAGTATATGAAAAAGGAGGAAAGCATTTACTAACAATTACTCCAAAAGAACAATTGGACTCTACATCAACAATTAAGAGTATTGAAATTTTTGATGATCGTTTTAAAACAAAATCAGGAGTAAATATAAAATCTACTTTTCAAGAAATTAATGCAAATACTAAAGTGAGTAAAGTAGAATCATCATTTTCATCAGCAACCTTATTTATTGATGATTTAAACGCAACAATAACGATTGATAATGAAGATTTAGGTTTAAAAGAATTTAGTACTCAAAAAGTAACCAAAGAACAAATTCCAGATTTAGCCAAAATTAAATCATTTACCATTTGGTTTAACTAAAATATTCGAAGCCGAAACAGATGTTTCGGCTTTTTAATTAATAATAGCTATGTAATTTTTAAAAGATGGAAGTAATAAAAATAGCATTTTTTGTATTGGGAGTTTTTTTTGGAGAAAACAGTAGAATAGGAGCGGAGAAAACAACCGTTACCATAAACCCAAATGAGCAAACAATAATCATAGTTCAAGAAAATATATTTGCACTTATAGCCAATGAATCAGATAGTATGCAAGTTAGTTCAGAACTAAAAAAAGTGGTAACAAGAAACTGGAGGAAAGAAATAGAAAGCTATCCATCAAAATCATGTACTTTATATGTTACTGATGAGGGTAGTTTAAACGCAAAAATTACACTGAAGTATCCTTCTGAACATGTATTAAGAGATTTTGCGCTAGACTTTAATAAAGAAGCCAAAGAATTCTCTTTAATTAATATCCCTGATTGGAATGTTGAAACAGAAGATGGAGTGTTAAAAGGAAATTATTGGAGGTTTAGTGCCGATAACAGTTTTACCTTTGTTGTTACTCCTTTTAAAAACATGCCAGATAGGTTTAAAAGTGTTAAAAGAAGTCTTCTACCAATTTGGGAGTCTGAAAAAAAGAACTAAAAGAGATACCACTCATTTTTTTATTTAACTAATGCCTTGATGCTAAAGGGGTGTGCCGTGATATCTTCGGAGTATGCCGTGGTGTCTTCGGAGTATGCCGTAGTATTAGCAACCCATGCCGTGATATCAGCGACCTATGCCTTGGTGTCTTCGGAGCATGCCGTAGTATTAGCGACCCACGCCGTGATATCAGCGACCCATGCCTTGGTGTCTTCGGAGCATGCCGTAGTATTAGCAACCCATGCCGTGATCTCAACTACCCATAGCGTAGTATCAACGGAGTACGCCGTAATGTTATCAACTTATATATACTTTGATATACAAAGGAGAAGTTTACAGAGTATGGTTCTATTTTATAGTTTTTTGGAAGTTTTTTTCTAAGAATTACAATTCCTAAATGAAGGATTCTTTATTTATATTAATTCTAGTTTTGTAATAAGATAAAATTGTTAATTTTGTGTTAATAATCACTAACCGAAATGTACAGTAATACAGCTGGGGGGCTAGTAACTGTACATGGAAAAGATTGAGCATTCTTTTAGGGTGCTCTTTTTTGTTTTTTTATATTGGAATAACTTTTCGTCTATTTTAATTAAGTTCGTAAAACAATCATAAGCTTAAAAATTCGAAAGAAATAAGTAAAACGATATGAGTAAAAAATATACCATTCAAAAAAGTCCGTTTGTAGTGCCAACTACCGACGGAAAATTAATCGAAGAACATTTTGGAAATGCTACTGATGGAAATTCAAAAGTAAGTATTGCACATATGATAGCTCCTCCAGGTTGGAGTGAACCTTTTCAAAAACCAGAATTTGAAGAATATACTTATATAATTAAAGGAAAGAAGCAATTTAATATTGATGGTGAAATTGTCGTGTTAGAAGCAGGACAATCTATTAAAATTGAAAAAAATACACGTATTCAATATTCCAATCCATTTACAGAACCTTGTGAGTATTTAGCAGTTTGTTTACCTGCTTTCTCAATGGGGTTGGTGCATAGAGAAGATAGTTAGTAATATTCCTAAAATAATAGCAGCAAATTTTTTGTAGTTGAATTTGTGGTTTTCAGTACTTTCAAAAAGAATAATGGTTGAAATGTGTAAAAATACTCCAACTATTAAAGCTGTAATTTCTGTATGGTATTGTTCTATTAAAGGAACTTTGTTAGATACTAAAATACCTAAAGGACTCATTAATGCAAATACAGTTAAAAAGAAAAAGATTGTTTTCTTTGAATACTTTGTTTGTAGTAAAAAGGTGGTTAAAACTACTGCAATTGGAATTTTATGTACAATAATTGCCCATAATAAGTTATCATCTGCATGATGAATTGGTAATCCTTCTGAAAAAGCATGAATACATAAACTTACAAAAAGTAACCAAGGAAATTTAGACGAGTCAGAATGTAAGTGTATGTGCCCGTGTTCAGCTCCTTTTGAAAATGATTCTAATACCGATTGAATAATAATTCCTATTAAAATTAGAATACCTATTAATTTAGTATCATCGGTATGGTGATATACTTCGGGTAATAAATGTAAAATAGTTACCGAAAGTAAATAAGCACCACTAAAGGCTAATAATAAGCGAACGAAGGTGTTACTAGGTTTTAGTGTAAAAACGAATAAAACACCTACTAAAACAGAAATAATTAGCAATAAGTAACTCATTTAGCAACAATAATTAAGCGGTCAGAAGATTGTGAATTAAACTCATTAAGATTGTAATCGCCAAAAACATGTGTTACTTGTAAGCCGACACTATCAAAATATGATTGTAGTTTTTCTAAAGTTAAAAATTTTACACGTTCAGTATATGAATGTGATTTACCTTGAGCAGTAAAAGAAATATGTTTCAAGATAAATCCGTCTTTGATTTCTTTTTGAATATTGAATTCAATGCCGTCAATAGTTTTTACTTCTTCTTTTACTAGTGTGTTTTTTACTTTTTCAACATTTAAAAAGTCTAACACAAAAACACCGTTTTCTTTTAGTCCGTTTTTAATACTTCTTAAAACAGCAATGTCTTCGTTATCATCTTCAAAGTAACCAAAACTGGTAAAAAGATTAAATACAGCATCGTATTTACTTTCAATAGGATTTCGCATGTCCCAAACTTCAAAATGAAGTGTGTCATTCTCAAATTGTTTGGCATGTTCAATACTGTTTTCACTTAAATCACCTCCCACAACATCATAACCCAACGAGTTTAAATAAACTGCATGACGTCCTTTACCGCAAGGTAAATCAGCAATACGACTCAATTTAGGTAACTGTAAAAAAGAAGTAATGTTTCGCATAAAAAACTGTGCATCGGCATCGTTTCTATGCTTGTATAAAATATGATAGTATGGTGTATTAAACCATGAAGTAAACCAATCTGTTGTTGTATTCATAACTATAAGGTCTGCAAAAATACGTAAAACTTACGTTTTTTATATTCAAAGTAGAAAAGATTCACAACAACCCAAAATTAGCTGTACTTTTGCAATGAAATTTTACAGTTACATGGAAAAAGATTTTAAAATGACTGCCATAACCATGGCAGGTTTAGAAGGTGTTTTAGCAGATGAATTACGACTGCTAGGAGCAATGGAAGTGAAGGAGGGAGTACGTAGTGTTACTTTTAGAGGAGATAAAGGTTTTATGTATAAAGCTAATATAGCTTTACGTACTGCTATTCGTATTTTAAAACCGATTAAACGTAGTAAAATTTTTGATGAAGAAGATTTATACGAAGCAATTCAACGTGTAAAATGGGAACGATTTTTAGATGTTGATGGAACATTTGCTATTGGCTCGGTAGTAAACTCAAAAAACTTTACTTCCAACTCGCACTATATTAGTTTGAAATCGAAGGATGCTATTGCAGATTATTTTATGCACAAGTATAAAAAGCGTCCGAATGTAGATTTAAAATATCCAGATGTAAAAGTTCATGTACATATTCATAAAGAATGGCTAACTATATCGTTAGATTCTTCTGGTGAATCGTTACACAAGCGTGGTTATAGAAGTGCAACAAACATTGCGCCGATTAATGAGGTATTGGCAGCAGGATTAATTTTGCTTTCAGGGTATAAAGGTGAAGAGAACTTTATAGACCCGATGTGTGGTTCAGGAACTATTTTGATTGAAGCAGCAATGATAGCGAATCAAATTCCTGCAAACATTAACCGAAAGCATTTTGCTTTTGAAAATTGGAAGGATTATGATGAAGATTTATATTTTGTTATTCAAGATTCGTTATTAAAGAAAATACGAAGTTCTCATTTTAAAATTATGGGATTTGATAAGGCTCCATCTGCAGTTAGAAAAGCACAACAGAATATTATCAATGCAAATTTAGAAGAGTTTATAGGGGTACATCATGTAAACTTCTTCAATTCTAAGAAAGAAGTATTTGGTAAAACTACAATCTTGTTCAATCCGCCTTATGGTGAGCGTTTAAATATTGATGTAGAAGAGTTTTATACAAAAATAGGAGATACTTTAAAGAATAATTATCCAAACTCAACAGCGTGGTTAATCACATCGGATATTCAAGCTTTAAAGCATGTAGGTTTACGAACGTCGAAAAGGATTCCGCTTAAGAATGCTGATTTAGATTGTCGTTTTGTAAAATACGAACTCTACGAAGGAAGTAAAAAAGCAAAGAAGAATACTTCATTTAACGATGAAGAAGAATAAAAATAAAAACTCCGCTTTTTTAGCGGAGTTTTTGTTAGTGCTAATTATTCATAGCCAATAATTCGCGTAACTTCTCCTTTCCATTTAAGTTCTCAGGGTTTATTTCTAAACTCTTTTGATAATTTTTTATAGCTTTTTTTATCTGTCCATCTTTCATGTAGGCTTCTCCTAAAGAATCGTAAGCATTGTATGATTCAGGGTGGGATAGTATTTCAAGAGTAAATAAGTTGATTGCTTTTTTATAAAAACCTTTTTTTATCATTTCGTAACCTTTCGTATTTAAGTCAATTTCTGAAATTTTAAATTTTGATTTTCGGATTAAAGCTTTTGCTTGTTCAATGTCTTCATTTAAACAGGTTTTTATGACTTCTTTGGTAAAAAAGTAATTGTTTAGTTTAGGGCTATTTCCAGAAATAGTTTTTTGAATAAAATAACGAGCATCTAAAAAACCTTTATCAGCGTCTTTGTTTGTTAGAATTATTATTGAGTATCCTTTTTGCTTATAAACACGCCATTCGTTACCTACACCATAATGCCCTCCAGTATGTCCATATATAGTGCCTTTTTCTGGATTAGAGAATTGCATTCCATAACCATAATAACTGTCTTTTTTTAAAGGAGTAGTGAATAGTTTAGTGTATTCTTTGTTAAGTAGTTTATAGTTATGTATAGCTTGGGAAAATTTATAAAGATCGTCTAAAGTAGTATACCCACCTCCGTGAGCACCGCCTCTTACAGGATACGTATGAATATTTATTTTAAGCTTATTCGGGTGGACTTCAGAAGTTGTATAACCCTCTGCGGCATTGTCAATAGGATGATCTAAGTCATAGTTTCCTGTATTTTTCATCGAAGCAATCGAGTAAATATTGCTTTCTAAATAATTATCATATTCTGTACCAGATACAGCTTCAATTATTTTACCTAGTATTAAGTAATTGGTATTACGGTATGAAAATATTTTACCTGGTTTGGATTCCATTGATTCATTCTCATAAAGAGAACTAAAGTCATTTGTATATCTAAATAAATCTTTAGATCCTTTTATAAAAGATTCTCTAGCGAAAAAATGAGGTAGTCCACTAGTATGTGTTAAAAGATGAGTTATTGTTATAGAATCTCTAACAGTTTTATTAGGGTAATTTGGAAGAAACTTTCCTATATTGTCTTGAAGTGATAGTTTTCCTTTTTGTATTAAATGTAATATGGCTACGGCAGTAAATGATTTACCAATTGAACCTTGATTGAATTTTGTATCTGTTCTATTTTTAACTTTATGCCCTAAATGAGCATATCCATAAGCTTTCTTAAATAAAATGCTATCATTTTTAGCAATTAAAACTGCTCCACTGAATCCATCTAAAGAGTCTAAGTAATTAGCAATTTTATCTACATTAGGATCTTTAATAGATGTAGGTTTCTTATTTGTACAAGAAAGTATGATTATAAGTAAAAGGGAATAAGTTGTTTTTTTCATTTTTAGGGTTTACGTTTTTTATCTATATTCTTAAAGAGCTAAAACAACTCTTTAAAATAATATTTAAGACTTGGGTAGAGTACTATTTAATTAACTAGTTTTCTTTTTAATTTCAGCGACTCCAGCTTTTCTAACTATAATTTTGGTGACTTTACCTTTTTTGTTTTTAATAAATTCAATAGTCTTATTTTTTTTAGTAATAAAAAACTTGACATCAGATTCTGGTAATAATTCAGTATCATAATTAGAGTAGTATAGTTTTTTATTCCTTTTAAGAATTGTAACATTTTCATAGTTACCAACATACTCGTTATATAATGCAGGATTTATTTTGACTTGTAGATGTTTATATGGAAGCTCAACAGGCTTATTGAAAATAATAGCAGCAAGTCCGTAAGCAATTAAATATGAAGGAGATTGATTATTAGATAAAATGGTAATAAAAATGTTATCATTGGTAAATTTATTAAACGAAGTCATGGCTCCATAAAATCCTCCATCATGAGCTATTAATTCATGGTTTTGATTATAGAAGGGATTTATCATTAGACCAAACCCAAACTTTTGGTCATTGTACGATGTAAACATTTTCTTTTTAGAGGTTTCGTTTAGTAAAATAGTACTGTCAAATAGAGCCTTATTCCAGAGATATAAATCTTCTACAGTGGAATAAATTCCATCATGACCAATATTAAAATTCCAGTTTATATAAGGTTTTTTTATAAGCGTACCTTCTTTTTGGTAATAGGTTTCTGCATATTTAGGAACTATAGAATCGTTGTTACTAATTCCTGTATTATACATTTTAGCTTTATCAAATAGATTTACTTTAAGATATGCTGCATAGGATTGATTAGAAATTTTTTCAATAATACGTGCAAGTAAATAATACCCAATATTACTGTATGCTGTATTTGAACCTGGTTTAAACAACAAAGGTTTTTGCATAATATAATTTGCTACAGAATCTTTATCTAATGATGTTTTTGTAAGATATAACTCATCATAATCCATTTGGAGTCCAGCATTATGCGTCAACATCATTTTAATTGTTATTTGGTCCCCTTTAGGAAAGTTTGGATAATACTTAGTAAGTTTATCATCTAATGAGACCTTTTCTTTTTCTATTAACTGCATGATAGCAACAGCTGTAAATTGTTTTGATACTGAAGCTAAACTAAACTTTGTATCAATTGTATTAGGAACTTTCCATTCATAATCAGCAGTTCCATACGCTTTTTTTAATAAGATGGAGTCATTTTTAGTTACTAATACTGTTCCTGAAAAATGATTAATACTTGCTTGAGCATCCATGTAACTTTCTAATGTTGTCTCTTGTTGAGCAAAAGCTAACGATGTAATGAATATTAGTAGAATAGTGTAGTATTTCATTTAATTACAATTAAATAGATTTTAATTCTTTTAGTTTCTCTACAGCATTTGTATTATCAGGATTAAACTCGAGGCTTTTTTGATAATTTTTGATAGCTTTTTTTATCTGTCCGTCTTTCATGTAGGCTTCTCCTAAAGAATCATATGCATCATAAGACTCAGGGAAAGAGAATACTTCAAGCATAAATAAATCAATAGCATTTTTATAAAAGCCTCTTTTTATCATTTCATAGCCTTTAGCGTTTAAGTTTATTTCAGAAAGTTTGAATTTTGAGTTTTTAATTTCTGTTTTAGCTTCTTCAATACTGTTATTCAAACAAGTTTTAATTATCTTTTTAGTAAAAAAGTAGTTGTCTAGCTTTGGAGTTGTGCCTGAGATTGTTTTTTCTATAAAAAAACGAGCGTCAAAAAAGCCTTGATCTAGATCTTTATTAGTTAAAAGTATTACGATGTAATTTTGTTTTTCAAAAACTCGCCATTCAGCACCAGTACCGAAATGTCCTCCACTGTGACCATAAATTCCAGAACCTTTAGCTCCTGCAAACTGCATTCCGTACCCATACCAATCATTTTTTGGTTCTTTTTTCATAAGGTCGGTATAGGTTTTGTTTAAAAGCTTATTGTTTTTAAAAGCTACTGTAAAATTATATAAGTCATCTACGTTTGTGTATCCACCTCCAGCTGGAGTACCTTTTACACCTCCCATGAAAATTGTTTTTTGTAATTGATTAGGGTAACTGTCTGAAAGGGTATAGTTTTCAGAAGCATTTTCAATAGTATGATCAATATCAAAATTACCTGTGTTTTGCATACCAGCTATAGAGAATATATGCTCTTGTACATATTCATTATAGGGCAATTTTGTGATGGCTTCTATAATTCTACCTAGTACAATATAATTAGTATTTCTATATGCAAATTGTTTGTTAGGTTTAAACTCTAAAGGTTCATTTTCATACAAATGCGAAAGTTGCTCCATAGTTCTATATTTATCTTTAGAGGTATTTAAGAACTTTTCGGAATGAAAGTAATTTGGGAGACCGCTTCTGTGTTTTAGTAATAATTCTATAGTAACAGAATCTCTTGTTTCTTTGTTCTTATAGTTAGGAAGAAATTTCCCGATAGGATCTTTTAGTGATAATCTTCCTTCTTGTACTAGTTTTAGTATAGCAACAGCAGTAAAAGATTTGCCTATAGATGCGTACGAAAATTTAGTTTCTGTATTGTTTTTTATTTTGTGTCCCAGATGAGCAAACCCATATGCTTTCTTGAATAATATGCTGTCATTTTTAGCAATTAAAACAGCACCACTAAATCCATCTAAAGAGTCTAAGTAATTAGCAATTTGATTTATTTTTTGACTTTTAATAAGAGTAGATTTCTTCTTTGTGCAAGAAAAAGTAATTGTAAGTATAAGTAAATAGATTAATCTCTTCATTTTAAGAATTGCAATTTTTAGTTATTTTTTTTAAAGTTTTGTATAACTGTTCTAATTCTTTATTAGATACATTATTTAAGGCAGTTTGTCTGTTTTTTTGTATTACTGGCTTTAGTTTTTTTATAATTTCTTTTCCATTATCTGTAATTTCTAACTTAGCTTTTCGCTTGTCTTTTCTATCCGTTGTTTTAATTAAATAGTTTTTAGATATCATTAGTTTCACTATACGTGTCATAGAGGCATAGTCTTTAAAAACTAAATCGGCAATTTCTGTTTGAGTTTTATTATTATTTTCAAGCATTAATAAAATTAGAGCCTGATCTACAGTTATATCAGGAACAATTTGGGCAATATTATGTTGACTGAGCTTACGATATGCCTTTATAGTTTCTTCGATAGAATATAAAACAGTAGTTGTAGGTGTATTAAAATTCATTTTATTTGATATATCAAGCAAAAATAAAAATATATTTGATATATCAAATATATTGTGTTGTGATTTTTTATTTACAACATTCTTTTAAAGTTGTTATAGGAAATACTAATTGCTTATAATATGTAAAAGGTTCTGGGTAATTAATTTTAGAACTTTTCATAACTCCTACTTCTTTAACAGCTCCCTTTCGGTTGTAATAGGTACCAAATAACAAGTCCCAGAAAGGAAAGATATTGCTAAAGTTTTTAGCCTCTTCCATATCGGTACTATGATGAAAATGGTGGATTTGAGGTGTAACAATAAGATAATCCAAAAAACTTTTTCTTGTTTGAATGTTGGCATGAGAAATATAGGCAATAACAGTATGTGTAATTCCTACTAAAAAAATAATCTCTTTACTGAATCCTAAAAGTAGAATAGGAGCCATCTTTAAAAGTGTGTTTAAAAACATATTAAGAGGATGTATCCAATTTGTTTTAAACCAATTTAAACTTGTTGGTAAATGATGAATTGAATGAATTTTCCAGAGTAAGAGACTTAAATATGATTTAGAGTTACCTTTATGACTAATGCGATGGTATAAATACGGAAGAAGTTCACCAATTAAATTAGCGATAATATAACAGACCCAAAAAGGGAGTGTATTCCAGAAGTTGAATAAAGTAAAAGTATTTTCTTGAACATAAATGCTTATTGATAAGGCGAGTGTTTTTCCAAAAGCATCAAATAAAGCTGTAGAGAAAATTAAATGTTTAATATCTGTCCAAAGTGAGTTTTTTTGAGGAGTCCATTTTCTTTTTAACGGAATAATACGTTCTAAAACTAAAATATATAAGAGTGTAAAGCAGAAAATAGCATAAGAGGAAATTTCAAAATTCCATTTATTTATTAGAGTTAAATAACTGAATATAGCAGTTGATAATAATAAGAAAGGGACAGCTAGTAAAGATGTTTTTTTATGTATCATATGTTTTTACTTTCTCTTGTAGTCGTCAAAAGGAAGTAAAAAGATGCAAGATTATGGCATAAAGTTTATTCTTTTCATCTCATTTTTTAATTCTTGTGGGAGTTCACAGTTTTTCTTTAGTGTAAAATCAGTTATTTGACCTTTATTATTATAAGAAAAATCAACACATTCAATAGCTAATTCTTTTAGCTTTTTACGCCCTCTTTGTATTCTAGACTTTGTTGCTGTTAAGCTTAGGTTTAGAGTGTCAGCAATTTCTTGTTGAGGTTTTTGTTCGATATCACTTAAATAAAGAGGATCACTATATTTTTTAGGAAGGTATTGTTGAATAATAAAAGAGGATAAGTCACAAACACAAGGATCGAAATTAATATTCATTTCAGGCTGATTCATTACAATTTTATCTTGTTTTACTTGCTTTCTGTAGTAATCAGCAATTGTGTTTCTGGTAACTTGAAAAAGCCAATTCTTATAATTTTTTATTTCTATTTCTTTAGCCAAACTCTTATATAGTTTTAAACTAACTTCCTGTAGAATATCATCTGCAATATGTTTGTCATTAACTTTAGTATTGATAAAATTTAGTAAATGGACTTTATGAGTATCCCAAATTTTGTCGAATGTCATTATTCTCTGCTATGATGATTAAAGTAGTTACTATTTAATTAGATCTTAAAGTTAAAAAAAGTTTATGATTTTTAAATAATTACCCAGTTTATTAGAAAGTAAAACAAACCTCGTAAGAATTCTCTTACTAGGTTTGTTTTTAGTGTTTTAATAATGATTACTCGGCAGTAATAGGGTCAATAATAGTTGAAACTTGATTGATTTTGTTTGCAGGAAAACCTCCTTTTTCTGCATGTTTAAGAATCATTTCCTTATCAGGTGCATTGTAGATACAATATATTTTGTCTTCTGCTACATAACTATGAACCCACTGTATTTTAGGTCCTAATTCATCTAAAATTCCACAAGAATTCTGTGAAATTTCTTTTAGTTGCTCAGGGGTTAGTTCGCTAGCTCCTGCGAGCTCTCGTTCAATAACATATTTAGGCATGACATTAAATTTAATTCCTACTCGTTTGGTTTTTCGGATTTACCCCGTTTTTGAATGGTTTCTGGACTCCATTAGTATTTGTAGGTTTGAGGGTAAGAAGTTGTATACTAAGTTAGTGTAATTAATAATAAGAGTCAACCTAAATTTTAAAGGTTAATTATTTGTGTTATTTACATATGCAAATTATTTTGGAATTTCAATTATAACCTTTGTACCTATGGGTGCTTTATTATCATATAGGTCTAAAAAGTTAATAGAGAAATTATTTTCATAAAAGTTTTTTAAAATGTTTTTAGTAATATCAATTCCCATTGACTTTTTATAAGATTCTCTTTTAAATGATAGCTTAGAAGCTTTTTTTCTTCCAATACCATTATCTGTAATGCTAATTACTATGTTATCATTTTGTTGTTCAACAATTAATTTAATATTCTTGTTTTTTTTGGAAGCAAGACCATGCCAAATTGCATTTTCTATAAAAGGTTGAAGTATAAACGGAGGTACTTTTGTGTTTTCTAAACTTATACCATAATTAACAATGGTTTTTAATTTAATTTCATTATTAAATCGCATATTTTCAAGAGATACATACAGGTTAATATTGTTTAACTCTTTTTCGAGAGATATCATTTTGGTAGGATCTATTTCTAAAATATTTCTAATAAATTCAGAAAATTCCCCCAGATAATTAATGGCATTATCTCTATCACTTTTAATAATATAGTGTTTAATAGAGTTTAGAGCATTAAAAATGAAATGAGAATTCATTTTGGAGTTCATTACAATGAACTTTAAATCTTTTACTTGTTTTTCTATCTTAATTTTATCTACTTCACTTTTTAAGTGTTTGTTTATTTTTTTTTGAGCGAGGGTAAGTTTTCGTTCTGTGGTTAATTTATCATAGTATATTTTTTTTATTTTTTCACTTAAACCATAACCAAAGCTATATTCTTCTATAAGTATACCTATGTAAAAAAAAGAAACAGCACTAAAAGCACCAATGTAAATATTTTGAGTAATAGTTAAGATAAAAGCAATACTAGCAAAAACAATGTAACTCAACGTACCTAAAAAATAATAAATACGTTCATTTGCTTGAGTTTTACTAGCTAAGTATAAAAGATAAAAACTAATTAAAAGATGAAAAGGAAGGTAGATAAAAGTAAAGAAGTAAAAATAAAAAATAGTATAACTAAACACTATTGTAATAAAACAAAGAATACTACTACCAATTAAAACATTTTTAAGTATATATCTTATATGTTTTATAGTTTTTGGAAAATAGTTTTGAAGTTTAAGGAAAGATATTCCAAAGTAAGATAAATATATGTTATAAACTACCTGAATTCCCCAGTTTAAAGGGCGTAAGTAGTTGAGCTCAGGAGTAATAATATTTCCAGATTTAATAATTAAATAAAAAAGTAAAAAAAATTTAAAAACAGCATAATATTTAAAAACCTCTTCTTTAATGTTTTTATAAATAAAAAGACTGATAATAAAGAATATAGTAAGGTTAGCTATTACTATGTGCCATAAAAAAGAAGTTACTTCCATATAGTTTTAAGTGTTTAAATAAACTTCTAAAGTAGTTTTGTTAATATTGGTATTTTTATAGTTACCATAGTTCCTTTTGAGGTGTTAAATTCATTATTAATATCTAAGTCTTTGTAAGAAAGGGTGTATTTTTCTTTATAAAAATTTTCTAAAATTTGATTTACAAGGTTAATACCGATTGAGCTTTTATATTTTTTTTGCTCTTTTTTTATTTCATAAGCTTTTTGTCTACCAATACCATTATCAGTAATTGTAATATAGATATGTTCTTTTAATTGATGTATATGAATACTGATTCTTTTATTTTTTATGGAGGCTATTCCATGCCAAATAGCATTCTCTAATAAAGGTTGTAAAATAAATGGTGGAACAATGATACTAGAAAGAGAAATATCCTTAGAAACATCTATTTCGAAGTTAATATTATCTTCAAAACGAGCATTTTCAAGTTCAACATATAGTTGAGAGTTATAGAGTTCATCTTCTAAAGAGATACTTCTTAGTATACTTTTTTCTAGGACTCTTCTTGTAAATTCAGAAAATTTATTAAGATAGTCTATTGCATCGTGTTTTTTATTTTTAATAATATAGTGTTTAATCGAGTTTAATGCATTAAAAATAAAATGAGGATTTAATTGAGAACGTAATACTGTACTTTGTAAGTCAGAAATTTTTTTCTTTGCTTGAAGTTGTTTTTGACGTGAAAAAAAGTAAATAATTAAAAAAAGTGATATAACTATACTAAACCCCATTAACCAAAGATTTTTAGAGTTTTCATGGTTTAAATCACTTATTTTTTTTTCGCTTTCTAATTTTTCTATTAGCTCTTTTTTCTTGTTAGTTTCATATTTAAGAACTAAGTCATTAACATATTGAGCCTTTTTATTAGCATTTAGTTGTTGTCTTATTTCTATATGTTTTCTATAGTGATATAAAGCAGTTTTATGTTGATTGTTATTTAGATAAAATTCATAGAAGTAATTGTGTATGTTTACCAATAAAGTTTTAAAAGATTCTTTAGTTGCTATATTTAAGCTTTCACCTAAAAACTCTTTTGCAAGTTTATGTTGTTTTGTTTTTAAGTATAAGTATCCTAAATTAGCTTTAGTACTAGCAATATAAAATTTGTTTTTTACAGATAAGGCTATGGGCATTGCCAGCTTTAAATATTCTTTTGCTTTTTGGTAGTTATTTGTTTTAATATTAACGTAAGCAAGACTATTATAACAAATCATACGCCCGAAATGATTTTTAATGCTTGTATCAATCTCTAAAGCTTTGAGAATATATTCTTCGGCTTCATTAAAATTATTTTGAACTATTTTAATTTTTCCTATGTTTTCGTAATTAATTGATTGTGACCACTTATTTTTAGATTTTTTAGCATATTTTAGTGCAGCTTTGTAGTTTTTTAAGGCCAAATCATACTGTTCTAAGTAAAAATAAATGTTACCAATTGAGTTATATGAAACCTCAATACTTCTTAATATTCCGTAAGTTGGGTTTACTATTTTTTCAGCAACTTTCAAGGCTTCTTGGTTATAATCGATAGCAGTTTTATGAGCATCTTTCTTTCGATAATCTACACCTATCATATTAAGACTAAAAATAATGAATTCATCATTTTTTGCTCTTTTAGCTATTTCTAGAGCATGTTTATGAGTAATAATAGCTTTGTCAAATAAAGAGTACTTTCTGTAGTTATTTCCTAAATGAATCAGCTCGTATATTTGACCATAAGCAAAATTATTTTTTTTGAATTTTTCAAAAAGTTCTTTCTGTATAGTAGTGTCTTTATTATGTTTTTTTAAAAATCTATTTATTTCCTTGTAAGTGTATGTTTTTTGATAGTCTAAACTATCTATAGAGTTAGTACACTGAGCTGTTATAGTATAGAATAGAGAAACAATTATTAAGAAGTATTTTAAAAGATACATAGCATTTTGTTTTCAATTTTTTAGTGTTAAAAATGATTTAAAAGATCATTTTTTTTATGGCGAGCTACGGGAATTTTTTTATTGTTATCCATAACTAAATAAGCTTCAGTTTTGAAAAATTTTTTTATTTTTTGAAGGTTTACAACATATGAATTATGAATGCGGTAAAACAATTTGTCTCCTAACATATTTGTAACGTCTTTTAGTTTTTTACTTAAGACAATATCCTTTTCTCCTTGAATTATCAACCTAGTGTAGCTACCGTCTGCTTCGGCATAAATAATTTTATGAAGTTCAATAAATGTTAAACATCCATCATTATGTACAGCAATTCTTTTTTTTGTTTGTTTATTATTAAAGTCAACTAGTATATTTTCTAGTGTATCTATGTTTATTGTAGGAGATTTTCTTTTTTTTATTCGTTCTATAGCTTCTTTTAATTGTGAATTACTAATAGGTTTTAATAAATAATCATAAGCTCCTTTTCTTATCGCTCTTAAAGCGTGTTCACTATAAGCTGTAGTAAAAACAATGGCAAAATCGTTACTATTAAGTTTATCTAAAAAAGTAAAACCATTCATAGAGGGCATTTCTATGTCTAGAAA
Source organism: Tenacibaculum larymnensis (assembly GCF_028829235.1). GTDB lineage: Bacteria > Bacteroidota > Bacteroidia > Flavobacteriales > Flavobacteriaceae > Polaribacter > Polaribacter larymnensis. The sequence goes on from NZ_JAIWJY010000014.1 coordinate 34,245, forward strand.
AATCGTATCAATAGTGTTCTTTTCTAAAAAAAGAATAGCTTCTTTTGGACAAGTAAATGTTTGTATAACCTTTATATGATCTTTAAAACTACCTAATTCCCAAATTAAGTTTTCTATTGATTTAGACTCATCATCCACAATTATTGCTCGAATCATTTATGTAAATTTTTAAGCTAATTTATTATTTATCTCTTCTAAATATAGATTTGAAGTTATAAATCTATTAATTTAAGCCATAAATAACATAAAATAGTTCATAGTTTGCTTTTTGTTTTTGTAAATCAGTTGTATGAGGTTTATTAAGCAAAATACAAGATAACCTTACGAGTTATAAAAAAGGTTTTTTAAAGATTAGCTTATTGATGCACATTTGCTTTGTGTTCAGGGAGAACACTAAAATCAAAAGTTAATTTTAAAAAAAGAACATGAGAAAAAACGTATTTACAACTTTGGCATTATTAATAGCTGTAGTAAGTTTTAGTCAAACAAAAGTAGGAGCAGGTGTGGTATATGGCTCTGAGTCAGATTTAGGGTTAGGAGTAAAAGCTTCATTTGATATTTCTGAAAAACTTAAGGTATCACCCAGTATGAGTTATTTCTTCACAGAAAGTATACCTGAACTATCAACAACAATGATGAGTTTTGATGCAGATGCACATTACTTTTTTAAATTGAAAGAAAAATTTAGCGTATACCCTTTAATTGGTATTAATTTGTTTTATACAAGTGTGTCATCTTCATTAAATTCGGCATATTCAGTTTCTTCAACAGATTTTGGAATAAACCTAGGAGGAGGTTTAAACTACACTATTTCTAATAAAGTAACAGGCTTTTCAGAAATTAAAGCAATGTTAAATAATGGTAATCAAATTGTATTTAGTGCAGGTGTAATGTACAGCCTGTAAGTATATAAACACATAATTAAAAAATAAACTTATGAAAACAACAAAACACATTTTTAAATTTTTAAGTCTTTTTATTGGTCTTACCTTAATAGTATCTTGTTCGAGTAGTGATGATCTTGATGATAGTCCATTATCGACTAAGGATTCCTATTATGAAATTACTATAGATGGTACTAAATATGAAAATAACACAGTTTCAACGTCTTCAGCTACTATTGTGAAAGGAACTGATCAGGAATCACAAAGGAGCTTTTATACAATTTTTGCTTACGTAGAAGATGAAGAGGTAAAAGTAAATGCATTTCCAGTTAAAATAGACGGAGAATTAAAGCCTTTTGGAAGAAGTGAAGATGAAAACTCAGCTGTAGTTGTTACTCTTAATAATAAAGTATATACCTCTAAGTCAGGAGCAATTACTATTAAAAAAGATGCACCATACAGTACTGTGAATTCAGGAACTGACCAGGTAGGTAAAACAGAAACTCTTTTGGAGTTTTCAGGAACATTTATAGATTCTAATGAAGTTGAAGTTTCTATTTCAGGAACATTGTATGTAGCAAAAAAAGTAGATTTTTAAAAATCTACTTTTTTAAAATAGTAAAAGAGAAAATATAGATAGAAAAAATATTTAAAATGAATGATATAATAAAAAAGATTGTCACATTAATTATATTACTAGCCACAATGGGAGTAATAGTAAGTTGTTCGGGTGATGAAGGAGAACAAGGACCTCAAGGAGAACAAGGTATTCAAGGAATTCCTGGCAAAGACGGTAGTGTTATTATAAGTGGAAGTGGAATACCAGAAGCAACTACAGGAAATATAGGGGATATGTATTTAGATATGAATACAAGTAGCCTATATGGACCAAAAGCAGAAAATGGCTGGGGAACACCTTTAAGTTTAAAAGGGGCAGACGGAGTTGATGGACAAGACGGAGTTGATGGACAAGACGGACAAGACGGACAAGACGGACAAGATGGAGTTGATGGACAAGATGGTGCAGACGGACAAGATGGTGCAGACGGACAAGATGGTTCAGTAATTTTAAATGGTAATGGGGCTCCTTCAACCTCATTAGGTATAGTAGGAGATTATTATTTAGATAGTACCACAGGAGATTTATATGGACCTAAAACCAGTAATAGCTGGGGTATTCCAATTAACTTAAAAGGTACAGCTAATGTTGTAGCAACTACTTGGGTGGATTATGACTGGAATTCAACTAACTCAAACACTGTAAAGATAATGAAATATATTGTGCCAGATCCTGTGTTAGCAGCTATAGGGTACAATAGTTTATATGATTTTTCTGATGAAGGAGGAGCAATTTTAGTTTATGGAAAAAATTATGGAGCTAATTACTTTACACCATTTAGTTATGAGTTTAGAAATGGAAGTTATAAAGTGTATCCTACTTCTACAGGTAATATTTTATGGATTCATTTAAATAGTATAGATGGAAATGACCTTAGGGATATTGAATATGATTCTGCTAAAGGAAATAAGTTTCGTTATGTTTTAATACCATCGGGTGCTCAACTAAGTGGTAAAGGAATTGATAAGGAAAGTTTATTAAGACTTAGCTGGGAAGAGGTAAAGGAAAAGTTTAATTTAAAAGGTTAAAAAAATAAAATATAAGTCATTTTGGGTGTTTTTACTTTTGTTAATAGCGTTATACTATGTAATTACGAATGATTTCTTATTTATTTTCCCTGAAATGCTTGAAATTCACTCAAAATGACATCTTATATAGTATAAAAATTATGAAAATAAATTACTTAAAAACAATAGTAGCATTAACTGCATTAATCTTTTTTGTGGGATGTTCAGAAAATGAAATATCATCAGAGCCTCAACCATCTGAAATAGGAGTAACATTTTGGGATAAAGTAAAAGGAGAACAAGGAGCTTATTTTGAAGTATATAAAAACGGAAGTAAAGTAAAGAACGAAGAAGCTAGTTTTGTAAGTTATGGAGGTGGACAATTACTGAATTCAGCTTATTTTAGACAATTTAGAATTAGTACAGAATATATATCAACAATGTATTTACGTTATTCATTTGGAAATAAGGTAAATACTCCTGATAGCTTAATGTATGACGAAAACGGAAACGATTTGAATGAGAGTACATTGAGTCTAGAAGAGTCAAAATATTTATCAGGAATGGTTGTAGAAATGTATCTACCTACTAATGATGCTTATCAAAATAATGGAGTTGGTAATGTGACTTTATATAAAATGAAAGAAATTGAAGGAGTTGTATACCATACATTAGGGGAATTTAAAGTTACTTTTACCAATAATAATGAAGAAGAAGTTACCTTAAAAGGAGTTTTTTGGAAAGAAAAATTATAAACTAAAAATTTAGTGTAATGTATTTAAAAATTGAATTAAAAAGTTTTTTAAAAAAAGAGGAGCGTAGCTCCTCTTTTTTTTATCCTGAAAATAAAGTTTATCTTTTCATTAAATACTTATTAAAACTTTTTCCATTTATTTTAGTGTATTTTGAGTCTATATCAAAAGCTACTTCCATTCCTGTAATATCAAATTCACCAGACACTTTAGTATATTTAATATTTAAGTCTTCTTCAAATTTTACATTTCTAAATGATACCCCGTCTTTAAACTCAGTATATTTAAAAATAGCACTCTCATTAAAAATAGAGTTTTTAAAGCTTACAAAACGTTTAAAATCTGCATATTTAAAAGTAGCTGGTTCTTCAAAAGAAGTATTTTCAAAAGTAATATCTCTATCAAATTTTGCATATTTAAAGGTAGAATCTCCTTTAAACTTAGTATTAGAAAAATTAGTGTTTCTTTCAAAATCAGAGTATTTAAACATAGCTTTTTGCTCAAAAGTACAGTCTTTAAATACAACAACATCTTCAAAGTTAGCTACAAAGGTATATCCGCTTTTTTCATGAGGAATGTAAGCTAATACATCATCATCAAAAACACAATTAACAAAAGAAACTTTATTGGTAATCTGTTTTTCAATGGTATTAGATCCACCATTGTTCCACCAACTTTTTCTTTTAGGTAATTTAGGTAAGGCTTCATCCATAAAAGTAAAGTCTAATGTACCTTTAATAGTGGCGTTAGAAATTTCTACCGCTTTCCCGTTTTTAACATCTTTCATAATATCTGATGCATTGAAGGTTCTTTGGGCAAAAGTTGTAGAAAAGCAAAATAAAAGTCCGATGACAGTAACTATATTTTTCATTTTAAAAGGTTTTAAGTTCTATATAATAGACAACCAGTATTTATTTTTTGTGACACTTTGATATAAAAAAACAGCATTTAGTTGCCTAAATGCTGTTTGTAATATGTTTCGTGGAAAATATTAGTTTACTGAATTGCTTAAACCAGCACCAGCTTTAAACTTAACTACATTTTTAGCAGCAATCTTAATTTCTTTTCCTGTTTGAGGGTTTCTACCAGTTCTAGCAGCTCTCTTAGAAACAGACCAAGTTCCCCATCCAACTAAAGCAACTTTATCACCTTTCTTTAAAGTTTTTGTTACGTTATCAGTTAAAGAGTCTAATGCAGCTTTAGCAGCAGCTTTTGAAATTCCTGCATCAGCAGCCATCGCATCGATTAAATCTGATTTGTTCATAATTTAAATAGATTTTAAAATTAATTAATGTTTTTTTGCTTCAATAGCTCAACAAATATAGACGGAATGCGGGATTGTGCAAGATTTGACTTAAAAAAAATACTGTTTTGTTAATAAGTTGCCCTTAATTGTTAATAACCACTGGCCGTTTTTTGTTAAAAACGTTAAAACCCTATAAATAAAGGGCTACAGCACTTTTGCCTCTTTGTTAAACTGATAACCGTTTAATAAACTTTGAGCATCCATTAATTTTTTACCAGAAATTTTAATTTGATGAATATTTAAGTAACCATCTGTTACAGCTACTTTTAGTTCTTTTTTAGAAGTAACAATGGTACCAATATCAAGATTATGTGAAGAAGGCTCTTTGCCAACTCCATATATTTTAGCTGAAAGTTCATCCTCTCCGTTAACTATAGTAGTCCAAGCAGCAGGATATGGATTTAATCCGCGAATATGATTGTAAATATCATTTAAAGATTTAGACCAATCTATTTTACAATTATGTGGATATAATTTTGGTGCAGATTTTTCTTCTAATTCAGGTTGTTTAGTAGTTGTTACATCACCTTTAGCTATTAAGTCTAAAGTTTCAGCTACTAGTTTAGCTCCTAAATGCATTAATCTGTCGTGTAATTCACCAACAATTTCATCTTCTTTAATTGTTACCTCACTTTGCAGAATAATTTCACCAGTATCAATTTTATCATCAATAAAGAAAGTAGTAACACCCGTTTTTGTTTCACCATTTATAATAGCCCAGTTAATAGGAGCAGCACCACGATATTCTGGTAGCAATGAAGCATGTAAATTAAAGGTGCCAAATTCTGGCATTGCCCAAACTGACTTTGGCAACATTCTAAAAGCTACAACTACTTGTAAATTAGCATTCCACTTTTTTAAATCTTCTTGAAATTCTTTGCTCTTTAAGTTTTTAGGTTGAAGAATAGGCAAGTTTTGAGATAAAGCATATTTTTTTACAGCTGATTGATTAAGCTTACGACCTCTACCAGCAGGTTTATCAGCTGCAGTGATAACACCAACTACATTATAATCATTCTCCACTAAATGCTGTAAAATAGTAGCAGCAAAATCAGGTGTTCCCATAAAAACGATGCGTAAATCTCTCATTATTTTAAAAAGTATTTATTGTTTTTTGTGTGTATTTTTTCTTCGGAAAGAAGCTCTCGCAAAAGTATTAAAATGTTCGCTTCTTTTTCATTTAATAGCGAGCAGATTTCAGTAACCGTATAGGTTTTCTCTTTTTGTAAGTTAGAAAGAATATCTTTTTGATTGATACTAGTTTTATTTTTTTTCTGTAAACAAACATCACAAATTCCACAGTTTTGAGATTGATGTTCATCAAAATAGGAGAGTAGTTGTACACTTCTACAAACTGAATTATTTTCTATGAACTGAAGTAAATCTCTATTTTTCTTTTTTTTCTGTTTAATATATTGTTTGATATTTACCGAAATTCGGTTGATGGTTTTATCATCTTCTCTGGGTTGTAAAAAGAAAAGTTCAGCATTATTAGTAGTTTTAGTATAGGAGATTAGTTCTTTTTGAGTTAACTTTTCCAATGTGTCAATTACAAACCATGAAGTAGTTTCTAATTTTTTAGCAATATAAAACTCATCAATTTTTACAGGAGTTTCAAAAATACCACCATACATACGTAACATTTGTTGAATAAAATTTTTAATCTGGGTGTTTTGATTTGTATGTGATATAACTTGTTTACTTGAAGCTAAAAATTGAACAGTAGATTTTTGTTGAAAACTATGGTTTAATTCTATGACTCCATTATTATTAAGTATTTGAAGTGCATTAAATGTTTTGTTAGGTATGAAATTGTATTTACTACAAAAGCCTAAAAAATTAAAATCAAAAGCAGTTTCTATTAATTCTCCTTTCGTAATTTGAAAATGCTGATATAGTTTTTGATGAACAATTTTTATTTCTTCAATGGTTGGTAATGATTTTTCAAGTAATTCATTACTTAAAGAAATATCACTATTGTTTGTTAATACTACAGAGAAAGATTTTATTCCATCACGACCTCCACGACCTGCTTCTTGGATATAATTTTCTATAGAAGAAGGTAAGTTAATATGTACAACCACTCTAACATTGGGTTTGTCTATTCCCATACCAAAGGCATTCGTAGCAACAATAATTGGAGTTTTTTCAGACATCCAATTATCAAAAGCTATTTTTTTCTCTACAGAAGATAATCCACCATGGTAAAAAGAACTCTTAAAGCCTTGTGCATTTAAATAATTACTAATTTCTTTTGTCTTACTACGAGTATTTACATATACAATTGCAGGAGCCTTTGTTTTGGTGAAAATCTGATTGAGTTTACCAAGTTTATCTTCAGTTTTAAAAATTTGGTAGGCTAAATTTTCTCTAAAAAAAGATTTTTTAAATACAGTAGGGTTTTCTAATTCAAGAGAAGAAATAATATCTGAAATTACTTTTTGAGTTGCTGTAGCAGTTAAAGCAATTATTGGAGAGGTAGGTTGTAGTTCCTTTAAAATGGTAATGTTTTGATAAGATGGACGAAAATCATGCCCCCATTCAGAAATACAATGTGCTTCATCAATAGCAATTAAATTTACATTTAGTTGCTTTATTTTTTCTTGAATAAAACGAGATTGTAATCGTTCAGGAGAAATGTATAAAAACTTAGTGTTTCCAAATCGAATATTATCAAATAATGTAATAATCTCATCTTGTGTGCTTCCTGAAGGTATTAAAGTTGCTTTTATACCTTTATCAACAAGGTTAGAAACTTGATCTTGCATTAAGGCAATTAAAGGAGAAACTACTATACAAACTCCTTCTTTAACCAATGTAGGTACTTGAAAGCAGATAGATTTTCCGCCTCCTGTAGGAAGTAAAGAAACAACATTGTTTCCTGCTAATACTTCAGTAATTATTTCTTGTTGCGGTTTTCTAAAAGAAGTATAACCCCAATAATGTTTTAATATTTGTAGAGATTCATCATACATCGTGTTTTAACGAATGTAAAATAAAGTCACAGCGCTCATGTATCGACCCAAAAGGAACGTCAATAATATTATAGCCTACTTCCTCGTAAGCCTCTTTTAAAAAGGTATCTATTTTTACTGACTGTTCGAAAGTCTCGTAACGTTCATTATCAGATCTATATATGGCTTCCCAAGGGGCACACATAAAAACTTTACTATATAAATACTTATTACTTTTTTCAATAAAAATATCTGGGTAGTCAGATCCTAAATAATTCATATAAGCATGTACATCAGGAATTCCTCTATCAAAAAAGATAATCTCAGCATCGCTTTGATGAGCATCTATGTACTGTTGTTCCCTTCCTTCTAATAATAGTTGGCTAAATAATAAAGGTTGCTCTAAAAAAAGTTGGTCAATCCCATCTTTTTGAGCTTTTAGTGTAACCTCTCTTGAAATCTCTGGCATACATTCATATCCACGTCTAATAAATTCTCTTAAAATAGAGGATTTACCTGTACCAGGACCACCTATTAAAACTATTTTTTGTTGCATGGGGCAAAAATAAAAGTTTCAAGTTATAAATATAATAAATAGTGTAATTTTGTGCTTCATCATTACAATTTCTATATTTTTTGATGATTTTTAATAAAACAGTAATTTTTTGAGTTATGCAAGATAGAGAAGCTTTTTACGCAAAGTTAAAATCACAGTTAGAAGATACTACAACGTTTCCTGCTAAATATTTATACAAGTTTATAGTTCCTACTGATGGTAATCAAGTACAAGAAGTACAAGATTTATTTGATAATGGAGGAGCAGTTATTGATACAAAAAAATCTAAAACAGGAAAGTATGTAAGTGTATCGATACATTTAACTGTTAAAAGTTCAGACGAGGTTATTTCATACTATAAGAAGGCAGAAGCTATAAAAGGAATTATTTCTTTGTAAATTTATAGCATGAAAAAAGTATTTTTCATAACTGCTGTCTTTTACGTTACGTTTTCTTCTTTTGGTCAAAAGGATATGGAATTGTTTCGTATTAATGATGCTCCAATAATGGTTTCGGAGTTTAGGCAGATGTATGAAAAGAATTTAATGATTGCCGAGGATAAAGAGGCTAATGATATCGAAAGTTATTTAGAATTATTTATTAATTATAAGCTAAAAGTAAAAGAAGCTTATAAGTTAAAACTAGATACAGTAAAATCTTACCAAAAAGAGCTAGAAAGCTACAAAAAGGAATTATTAGCACCTTATTTGTATGATGCTGAAGTATTAAATGAACTAGTAAAAGAAGCTTATTATCGTACTAAAAATGAAGTTAAAGCGAGTCATATTTTAGTAAGATATCCAAGTGAAGGGTTAGCTGTAGATACACTGTTTTTAAGAAATAAGATTGTAGGTTACAGAAATCGTATTTTACAAGGAGAAGGTTTTGAAAAAGTAGCAAGAGAGGTTTCAGAAGATCCATCAGCAAAAATTAATGGAGGAAATTTAGGTTATTTTAAAGCTTTTCAAATGGTATATCCTTTTGAGACGGCAGTATACAAAACAAAGGTAGGAGAAGTTTCAGAGCCTTTTAAAACAAAATTTGGATGGCATATTGTAAAAGTAACAGATATAAGAAACTCTAAAGGAGAGTTTGAAGCAGCTCATATTTTAGTTAGACATTCATCTAAGGGCGAGTCAAAGATTCACTCATTATATAAACTACTGGAGTCTGGAAAACTATTTGAAGAAGTAGCAAAGGAACATTCAGAAGATACTAATACAGCTAAGATAGGAGGTAAGTTACCAAGGTTTGGAACAGGAAAAATGGTTGATGAATTTGAGAATAATGTAAGAAACTTAAAGGATTCTGGAGATTATAGTAAACCATTTAAAACAAAATATGGTTGGCATATAGCTAAACTCATAAAAAACTATCCAGTACCATCTTTTTCAGAAATGGAAAATGAGTTAATTAGAAAAGTAAAACAATCTAAAAGAATAAAGGTATCCGATCAGGCATTGTTCAGAAAACTAATGGATAAATACCAAGTTAAAGAATATCCTGAAGCATTGACAGTTTTTCAAAAAAATAAAAAAGAGGAGTTAAAGATAAAAGAGCTAAATTCAGTGTTACTTTCTGTTAATAAGAAAAAGTTTACTCAAAAAGATTTTTTAGAGTTTATAAAACTAAAAAATAAGACAATAACAGAAAGTTTTAGAGATTTTAAACGAAGAGCATTATTAAGTTCTTTTAAAGAAAGTTTGTTTCAAACAAATTTAGAATATAGAAATACATTGTTAGAATATAAAGAAGGTTTACTACTATTTGACTTAATGCAAAAAAAAATATGGAATAAGGCATCAAAAGATACCTTAGGCTTAAAATCTTTTTATATTGCGAACAAAGTAAAATATGGCAAAGAACTTGATGATATAAGGGGGCAAGTAATAAGTGATTATCAAGACGAGCTAGAAAAAAAATGGATTAAAGAGCTACGAAAAAATAATATGGTTAGAGTAAGAAAAGGGGCATTAAGAAAATTAAAGAATACGTATAACCAATAGTATAGTGAGAAAATATATTTTTTTAATTACATTATTAATAATAGTTTCATGTGATCTTGTAAGTTTAAAGACAAAAAAGGTTACCAATGAAAGGCCAATAGCTACTGTTTATAATAAACATTTGTATAAGAAAGATATTGCAGGTTTATTACCCAAAAACCTTTCACCAAAAGATAGTTTAGTTATTGTGAAGGGGTTGATTAACTCATGGGCTAAACAAGAACTACTGTATATAAAAGCAGAGGAAAATATCTCAGAAGTAAACAGTGAAGAAATACAAAGTTTAGTTAACGATTATAAAAAGAGCTTATACATTAATGGGTATAAAGAGCGTTTAATAAAACAACAACTAGATACTGTTGTTACTGAGGAAGAAATAGCGTTGTACTACCAAGAAAATAAAGATAATTTTAAGGTAAGTGAAGAGCTTGTACAGTTTGAATATGTGCATTTTGGTAAAAACTACTTGGATAAAAAAGAAACAATAAAACAGTTTAAATCAGAAAAAGAAGAAGATAAAGAAGATTTAGAACGACACTTATTAAATTTTAAATCATATCGCTTGCAAGATTCAACTTGGGTAACTTTTGACTATTTAAAGAAAAAAATTCCACCTTTTCGTAACGAAACGAAAGAAAACTTGTTAAAAATATCAAAATTCATACAAAAAGAAGATAGTTTAGGAGTATATTTGGTCGCTGTAAAAAATATGTTACCAAAAAATGCTACGGCTCCATTAAGCTATGTAAGCCCTAGAATAAAGCAAATTATTTTACATAAAAGAAAATTAGAATTAATACGAGATATTGAAAAAACGCTGATAAATGATGCAATTGAAAACAAGAACTTTAAAGAATATTAGTATAGCATTTACGTTGTTTTTAGCAAGCTTAACAACATTAAACGCACAAGGAACTAAAATAGATGGTGTTGCTGTTGTAGTAGGTAAAAACATTGTTTTAGATTCTGATATAGATAAGTTTAAGCAAGAGGTAGAGTTAAGAAGTGAAGGAAAAGTAAAGATTTCTGACTGTGAAATGTTAGAAGAATTAATGCAGCAAAAGTTATTAGCTCACCATGCGGTTATTGATAGTGTTACAGTATCTCAATCAGAAATAGATAATAAGGTAGATAGAAGTGTTGCTTTTTTTACCCAAGAATACGGAAGTGAAGAAAAAGCGGTTGCAGCTTATGGGTTTAATGATGTTGAAGATTTTAAGAAAGAGTTAGGAAGAGTTCAAAAAGAAAACATACTCATACAAAAGGAGCAACAAAAAATTACTGAAAATATTGATGTAACTCCTGAAGAAATTCGTATTTATTTCAAAGGATTAGAAGATAAAGGAGAGCTTCCTGAAATACCTGCAGAAGTTCAATTACAACAATTAGTAATTAAAGCAGAACCAACAGAAGAAGAGAAAGAGCGTGTAATTAACAAGCTAAAAGAGATTAAAAAAGAGATAGAAAATGGTGCAAGCTTTAAGTTAAAAGCAATTATTAATTCAGAAGATCCTGGAGTTGCTCAAAACGGAGGTAAATATGTAATAACAAAGGATAGCCCATTTATCAAAGAGTTTAAAGAAACTGCCTTCTCGTTAGATGTAAATCAAATTTCTGAGCCTATTAAATCTGCTTTTGGATACCATATACTTCAGTTACATAAAATAAAAGGTAATCAACGTGAAGTATCTCATATTTTAATGCAGCCTGAGGTTTCTGAAGAAAAATTAAATGAAACTAAAGAGCAAATAGAGAAGATAGTAGCTGATATTAAAGAAGGAAAAATAACTTTTGAAGAAGCTGTAAAGAAGTATTCTGAAGATGAAGAAACAAAAAATAGTGCGGGTATTATAATGAATCCTTATACACAAGAGCCTACTTTTGAGTTAACAAGAATGCCTCCAGATTTATTTGCAAGAATTAGTGAATTAAAACAAGGTGAATTATGTGATGTTTATTACGATGAAACTCGTGAAGGTGAAAAGATGTATAAAGTAATCTTATTAAAAGAGAAAACAGACACACATAAAGCTGATTTAGTAGAAGACTATGTAAGAATGCAACAGTTTGCTTTAGCTAAGAAAAAAGAGGAAGAAATTACAAAATGGACGAAAGAAAAAATCCAAGAAACTTACTTAAAATTAAGCAACGATTATAAGAAGTGTACTTTTAAGAAAGATTGGAAAAAAGAAAACAAATAAGAAGTAATAAATTTAGTATATTGTCATTCCCGCGAAAGCGGGAATTTCATTTTATAAAAGTTTGTAATTAAATTTATTGAACAAAGAAAAACTTTGATTTATGTCTGAGGTAACAGCAGTAAACACACTTGTAGAAAAATATAGTCAACTACAACAAGAAATAGGTAAGGTTATAATAGGACAGCAAGAAGCTGTAAATTATACATTATTGTCAATTTTTTGTGGTGGTCATTCATTGTTAATTGGAGTACCAGGATTAGCAAAAACCTTGTTAGTAAATACAATTTCTAGCGCATTAGGACTAAACTTTAATAGAATTCAGTTTACTCCAGATTTAATGCCATCAGATATTTTAGGAAGTGAGATACTTGATGAAACACGTCATTTTAAATTTATAAAAGGACCAATTTTTTCAAATATTATTTTAGCAGATGAAATTAACCGTACACCACCTAAAACGCAAGCAGCATTGTTAGAAGCAATGCAAGAAAAATCGGTAACTATTGCAGGGCATCATTATAAGTTAGAATTGCCATTTTTTGTACTAGCTACGCAAAACCCAATTGAGCAAGAAGGAACATATCCATTACCAGAAGCACAATTAGACCGTTTTATGTTTTCAATTAACTTGGAATATCCAAGTTTTGAAGAAGAAGTACAAGTCGTAAAAAATACTACCTCAATAGCTGAACAAAAAGTGAATGCAATTTTTTCTTCAGATGAGATTATTGAAGTCCAAAAGTTAATCCGTAAAATACCTGTGGCAGATAATGTAGTTGAATATGCAGTTAGATTGGTAGGTAAAACACGTCCTAATTCAGATAAAGCAACAGAATTAATCAAAAAATATATTGATTGGGGAGCAGGTCCTAGAGCTTCTCAAAATTTAATTTTAGCAGCTAAAGCACATGCAGCAGTACACGGAAAATACTCACCTGATATTGAAGATGTACAAGCAGTAGCTATTCCTATTTTATCACACAGAATTGTAAAGAACTACAAAGCAGAAGCCGAAGGTATTACTATAAAAGAAATTATAAATTCATTATTTTAAGATGAAGAAGTTATTAACTGTCATTTTTTTATTGGCACTATTTGTTGCGTGTAAACAAGAAGCAACTCAAACTGTCTCAGAAGAAACAGAAAAGCAAGAAATCTTATCAGTAATGAAAGCACAAGAAGAAGCTTGGTCTAATCACGATTTAGAAGGCTTTATGCAAGGATATTGGAAAAGTGATTCATTAAAGTTTTATGGACGTAACGGAATAACTTTTGGTTGGCAAAAAACCTTAGATAATTATAAAAAAGGGTATCCAACAAAAGAGTACTCTGGAACATTAACGTTTAAGGTTAATGATATTTCTAAAATTACCAATGGGGCTTATTCTGTAATGGGAGAATATCATTTAAAAAGAACCGTAGGAGACGCTAACGGCGTTTTTATGGTTATCTTTAAGAAGATACAAGGCGAATGGAAAATCATCGCGGATACCTCTTGTTAAATTAAGAGAAATACGAATATCTACGGGGTTAAGAACAGAAAAAACACTTACAGATGAAATCTGTAAAAAAGTAATTGATAGTATAATAATCTCAGAGTTTAAGAATGAGAATTACTACGAAGGAGTTGAGAAAGGAATTCGTAGTTTAATTAAGCAGTGGTAAAAATATATCTTAAACAAAAAAGAGAAATTTCAATTAAGAAATTTCTCTTTTTTGTTTTATAAAGTCTTAAAGAACTAAGAAAACATCTTCGCTACTTTCTCAGCTTTTCTACTTTCTGAATAATCATAAAAACCTTCACCAGATTTTACTCCTAATTTTCCTGCTGCAACCATGTTTACTAATAACGGACATGGAGCATACTTAGGGTTTTTAAATCCGTCATACATTACGTTTAAGATAGATAAACATACATCTAATCCAATAAAATCAGCTAATTGTAATGGTCCCATTGGGTGTGCCATTCCTAATTTCATTACAGTATCAATTTCAGCAACACCAGCAACACCGTTGTATAAAGTTTCAATACTTTCGTTAATCATTGGCATTAAAATACGGTTGGCAACAAAACCTGGGTAATCATTTACTTCAACAGGAACTTTATTAATTTTCTTAGTTAAATCAACTGTAAAGTCCATTACTTCATCAGAAGTGTTGTATCCTCTAATAATTTCAACCAACTTCATAATTGGCACAGGATTCATAAAGTGCATTCCAATCACTTTTTCAGGTCTATTGGTAGCTGCTGCAATTTGAGTAATAGAGATTGAAGAAGTGTTGGTAGCTAAAATAGTATCTTCAGCACAAGCCTCATCTAAATCTTTAAAAATCTTAAGTTTTAAATCTACATTTTCAGTAGCTGCCTCAACAACTAAACTAGTGTTTTGAACACCTTCTTTAATAGAAGTATGTGTAGTAATGTTATTTAAAGTATTATTTTTATCGTCTTCAGTAATTTTTTCTTTCGCTACCATTCTGTCTAAGTTTTTAGTAATGGTTGCTAGTCCTCTATCTAAGGCAGCTTGCGAAATGTCGATAAGTTGAACATTGTATCCAAATTGAGCAAAAGTATGCGCAATTCCATTTCCCATTGTTCCTGCTCCAATTACGGCGATATTTTTCATGTTGTTGTGTTTTGATATTTATATGGGCGTTCCCCTGCGGGTCGGGCTTTCCGCTACAATCTTTTTTGTTGTATTCTTCGATTCACTCAGAATAACAAAAAGGATTTTCACTGCAATCCCTAACGCGGTTATTACTTATTTACTTTATTCTAAAAACAATCTATAATCTGATGTGCTACACGTAAAGCTTCAGTACCTTGACGTAACGAAACAATAGGAGTAGTGTTATTCTTAATAGCATCTGCAAACGACTCTAATTCATCTAAAATAGCATTGTTGGCAACTACTTCAGGATTATCGTAATAAATTTGCTTTTTAACTCCCTCAGCATTCTGCAAAATCATAGCAAACTCATCAGGTTTTTCTGGTACATCTTTCATTCTAACAACTTCCGATTGCTTTTCTAAAAAGTTTACAGAGATATAAGCATCTCTTTGGAAAAAACGACTTTTACGCATGTTTTTCATTGAAATTCTACTTGCTGTTAGGTTTGCAACACAACCGTTTTCAAATTCAATACGTGCATTGGCAATATCAGGAGTTTCTGAAATAACTGATACTCCACTTGCATGCACATTCTTTACTTTTGAATTTACCACAGATAAAATAATGTCAATATCATGAATCATTAAATCTAACACAACAGGAACATCTGTTCCTCGAGGGTTAAATTCAGCCAAACGATGTGTTTCAATAAACATTGGTGTGTCAATCAAGTCTTTAACAGCCATAAAAGCAGGGTTAAAACGCTCTACATGTCCAACTTGACCACGAACATGATGTTGACTAGCTAAAGTTCTTATTGCTTCAGCTTCTAACACTGTATTCGTAATAGGCTTTTCAATAAAAATATGTTTTCCTTTTTCTATAGCTTGTTTAGCACAATCAAAGTGAGAAAGAGTAGGAGTAACAATATCAACTACTTCAACAGCATCAATTAATGCTTCTACTGAATCGAATAATTTATAGCCAAACTCATCAGCTACTTTTTGTGCATTTTCTGTAAAAGGGTCATAAAACCCTACTAATTCATATTTATCTGATTGTTGTAACAAACGCAAATGGATTTTTCCTAAGTGACCTGCGCCTAAAACTCCAGCTTTTAACATAAGTGAAAGATTATTAGTTATTTGATTGGTTTGTTGAAAAAGAAATGATTTCTACAAAAAATCAACGCAAACAAAGATACACTTTTATACAGATTTATTACTACTTTTATCCTCCCGAAATTTTATAATTAGTAAGCCCTATAATGGGTGTTTTAAATAAGAAATTATAAATTTTATAGTAATTTAGCTAGTAAAACCCATTGGTAGATTAATGTAAGAATGAAGGATACAACCAAACATCAAGGACTTAGAAATCAATTAGCAAACGTTTTAGAAGCAAAAGGAATTAATGATGAAAAAGTGTTAAAGGCTATTAGAAAAATTCCAAGACATTTGTTTATGGATAGTAGTTTTGAAGCGCATGCCTATCAAGATAAAGCATTTCCTATTGCTGCTGAACAAACAATTTCTCAGCCTTATACTGTGGCATTTCAATCACAAGTATTAGAAATAAAACCAGGCGATAAAGTATTAGAGATTGGAACAGGATCTGGTTATCAAACAGCAGTATTGTTAGAGTTGGATGCAGAGGTGTATTCAATAGAACGACAACATGAGCTGTTTAAAAAAACTTCGATGTTTTTACCAAAGTTAGGTTATAAACCTAAACGATTTATTTTTGGTGATGGTTATAAAGGGCTGCCAGAAGAAGCTCCTTTTGATAAAATTATTGTTACCGCTGGAGCACCATATGTTCCTAAAGCATTATTAGGACAGATTAAAGTAGGAGGTAGGTTGTTGATTCCTGTGGGAGACAAAGAGCAAGTAATGACATTGTTTATTAGAAAGTCACCAAAAGAATTTGAAAAGCACGAACTAGGTGGTTTCAGGTTTGTACCTATGCTAAAAAAGAAAAATTAATCATTAAAACTAAATTATATTATGAAGAAAGAGAATAAAACAAAATATTACGCTATTACGTGTGCGGGAATCATGTTATTATTAGTAATGGTGTTTGCCTTTGAAAAAGGTGCATTATTAGGAGAAATTATAGCAAAGTAAAAATCAATATAAAATACATTAAGTCCTTTTCTATTTAGAAAAGGATTTTTTTATGCTATAATAGTTAAAAATAAAAAATCCGCCTAAAAAAGCGGATTTATTGAATTTGAATAAAGAAACATCAACTTATTCAGCGATTGCTACTTCAGTTGCATCTGCAACTACTACCTCTTGTTGTTGATGTTGTTTTTGTTTGTTTTGATTAGTTTTTGCTAATCCACAAGGACTAGTACTTCCGCAAGAAGAAAAACCTAATAAACTAACAGTACAAATTGCAATAAATACTACTTTTTTCATCATTATTCCGTTTTATAAAAATCAAATATACATATTTCTGATTAAGTCACCAGAATTTTCCTTCTTTTCAATAACGTTGAACTCTATCATTTTATTTTGTATGTCCGAAATTAAATTTTCAGAAATAGCTTCACCGTCATTCCATTCAGTAATAGATAACCATTCTTGAATATCGTCTATTTGTTGTTCATACCTGTTGGAAAGAACTTCATCAATATTATCAAAATCCTTAAAGTCTTTAGTACAATTATTAATTATATCGTGTACTTTTTTTACTTCTTCAAAATGATTTTCTAGTACTTCATCACGAACAGCAATAACAAAACAAGGCCATGGAGTAGGGCAGTTACCAACTCTTCTAAAAGTACCATTGTCTACCAATGGTTTGGTGGTAAAGTGTTCCCACATAAAATAGTCTGCTTCTCCATTTGTTAAAGCATCAATTCCTCCTTGCAAATCTCCAACTACTTTAAATTGTAATTTATTAATGTCCCAACCATTGTTATGAGCATTTACAATTGCCATAAGTTGAGAACCTGAACCAAAGCGACTAATAGCTACAGTTGCATGTTCTAAATCGTCAATAGTTTTAAATTTAGAATTGGCAGCTACATGGATTCCCCAAACAAGCGGGCTTTTTACAAAGGTTTGTGTAATTTTTGACGGATTTCCGTTAATAATATCCTTTATAATTCCTTCAGTAAGTACTAAGGCAATATCAACTTCACCAGAGCGTAAAGCTTTTGCCATAGCTCCTGTACCTCCAGGATAATCTTTCCAGCGTAAGTTTATTCCTTCTTTGGTGTATTCTTTATTTTTTAAAGTGATGTACCATGGATAATTAAAATGTTCTGGAACACCACCTATTTTTAATTTCAGCATTTATTTAACTAATTTCTCAAGAGTGTATACAATCAAATCATTTACTACTTTGTACGGATCTTCACTAAACGTTCCGTTTGCTCTATTAGCAATAATAGCGTTCATTGAAGCAGCATTGTGTCCTAGTAATTTAGCTAATCCGTAAATAGCAGAAGTTTCCATTTCTAGGTTGGTAATTCGATTGTTGTTGTAGTTAAAACTATCAATCTTTTTATTTAAATCAGGGTCTTGTAAAGGTAAACGTAAAACACGTCCTTGAGGACCATAAAATCCACCAGCAGTGGCTGTAATTCCTTTATATACTTTGTCAGATAATAACTTGTCTTCTAAAGTTTTTCCGTTGGAAACAATTAAAGGGTACGATTTTTTTGTACTCCAGCTAGTATGTTTTATAAAAGCTTCTTCAATATCAGGATGTGAAATTTTATCTACTTGATATGATTGAAGCATTCCGTTTAAATCCAATCCGTGAGAGCTTAATAAAAAGCTATCAACAGGAATGTCTACGTGCAAAGAACCCGAAGTTCCAATTCTGGTAATATTTAACTGTGTATGCTTTTCTTTAGCTTGACGTGTGTTTAAGTCGATATTAACTAAGGCATCTAACTCGTTTAAAACAATATCAATATTATCAGGACCTATTCCTGTAGAAATTACAGAAATTCTTTTTCCTTTATAGGTACCAGTAGTGGTTTTAAATTCTCTTTTTTGGGTGCTAAATTCTATGTTATCAAAGTGTTTGGTAACTTTATCAACACGATATTGGTCTCCAACAAAAATGATATCGGTAGCAATATGTTCAGGTCTTAAATTCAAATGGTAAATACTACCATCTGGATTTAAGATGAGCTCAGAATGTTGTATACTCATTTATGATGTTATTTTTAACAGCTTATCAGTAGAGTTTACATAGAGATAGCTGTATTTTTTTGCGCCACCAAGATACGAAAAATCGGAACGAATTTTAGCATAATAGTTTGTTTGGTTTTGCAATACCTTTTTACCTGTTTTACTAAGTTTTACAGGGTCAAATGAGGTAAATAACTTTTTAAGACTTTCAAGTTTGTTAATGTATTGAATATCACCAAACCCGTAGTTTTCTTGATGGGTTAAAAGGTTGGTAAGAAGTTCATTTTGGTTTGCAAACGTATGCTCGTTAGCTGTTCTTAAAATGTTATTTTCTATATGATTCAAACCATTTTCAATAGATGGAAAACGAAGTAAATGTGCTTTTATAGCGTTTTCTAAATATACAAATGGTGATTCTGGATTGAATTTATGCGCATTTTCAAGAGGTAACGGACTATCTGAACAATACAATTGCCAAATGTAGTCTGCGTACTCAATATCGTCTTGAGAGAGCTCTATTTTATTATTAAAGTGCTCTATTAACTGGTCGTCAGATAATTCTCCTAAACCATATAGTTTTGTTGAATTGTCTATTTTTCCACTAGTAACTAAAGATATTTTGTGGTTTTTACGATATCTTTTTAACCAGCTTATTACAGCTAGCATGTTTACTTGACAAAATAAATCGTATTCAAACCATAAAACAATCTCGTCTTGTTGTTTTTGATTACAAAGGTTACGGTACTCTTTAAGGGTATAATCTATAAACTTCTTCTTGGTAACTTTATACGTAGTTTTTAAAAAGTCAAAGCGGGTTTTCCAAAAGTCTTCACTACCTACGTCTACAGAAGTTTTTCCTTCACATAACATTTCACGCCATGTAATAATATCTCCTTCAATATTTAACTTTTGAAGTCTTTGAGTTGTGACGTCTCCATTGGTTATGTGCAATAAAGAATGTTTCATGATTTCTAGGGAATTTGTTGATTTCTTTATTTATATAAAATAAACGATTTATTTTATACGTTATTATTTATTGGTTGGTATTTAACACTTTACAAAAGTTGTAAATATAAAAAAAATGTCGAAGATTCAATTCTTCGACATTTTTTACTTATCCACCAACGCGTTTTACGTTGAATCCTTTGTCTTTAAGAAGTTGCATTATAGTATCTCTATAATCTCCTTGAATTATTATTTTATCGTCTTTAAAACTACCACCAACACTTAGCTTAGTTTTAATTTCTTTAGCAAGCTTTTTAAAATCTTTAGTAGCTCCATTATAGCCGTCTATAATAGTAACTGGTTTCCCTTTTCGTTTTTCATACTTGCAAAGAATAGGTTCTTCTTGTAACCAGATATCAGGTTTTTTTTCTACAGGTTTTTCTTCAAACTGATGATCTGGAAATAAATTTTTTAATTGATCTTGTAAATCCATTTAGATTTATTTTTTCAATCCTAATTCGCGTAAACGCTCATCTAAAAACTCACCTGCAGTAATATCTTCAAACTGCTTAGGGTTGTTTTCATCAATACAGTTTTCTAAAACATCTAGTTTCATATCAGAAACAGGGTGCATAAAAAATGGAATTGAATAA
Organism: Tenacibaculum larymnensis; assembly: GCF_028829235.1. GTDB lineage: Bacteria > Bacteroidota > Bacteroidia > Flavobacteriales > Flavobacteriaceae > Polaribacter > Polaribacter larymnensis. Next base: position 54,894 of record NZ_JAIWJY010000014.1, read on the forward strand.
CGAGATGTTCCCCATAATTCTTTAGGAGGGTTGGTTACACGGTGAATTGTTGATTTTAATTTGTTGTTACTATGACGTGATAACATATCACCTACATTAATCATTAATTCATCATCTTCCGCTATAGCATCAATCCATTCTCCTTTATGGTTTTGTACTTGTAACCCTTTTCCTTGTGCTCCCATTAACAAAGTAATTAAGTTAATATCTCCATGGGCAGCAGCTCTTACAGCACCTTTAGGTTCAGTAGTAATAGGAGGGTAGTGAATTGGACGTAAAATACTATTTCCGTTTTTAATATAGTTATCAAAATACGTTTCTTCCAAGCCTAAGTGTAATGCTAACGAACGTAACACGTATTTAGCTGTTTTTTCTAACATTTGGTATGCTTCTTTACCTACTTTGTTAAATTCAGGTAATTCTTCAACCTCTACATTTTCTGGGTATTCTTTAGCATACTTTGAATCTGCATCAACATACTGACCAAAGTGCCAAAACTCTTTTAAATCTCCTTCTTTTTTTCCTTTAGCACTCTCTTTACCAAAAGAAACATATCCTCTTTGACCACCAATACCTGGAATTTCATATTTTTCTTTTACATCTGTAGGTAAATTAAAAAACTTCTTGATTTCAGCATATAAGTTGTCTACTAATTCATCGTCTAAAAAGTGCCCTTTTAATGCTACAAATCCTATATTCTCATAAGCGTCACCAATTTCATTGATGAATTTTTGTTTTCTTTCAGCATCGTCCGATAAAAAATCTGCTAAGTTTACGCTTGGAATTTTATTCATTGTTAATAAGTTTTATTATTCAGGCAGTAAAGTTAGTAAAATCAAGTGTATGCTGATAATTTATTTATTAACAAAAGGGATTAAGTACGATATTGTATAATTGAATCCGAAACCTGTACTACTTTCAAAAACACGATTAAAACCTGGTGTGTATAGTGTTTTAAAACCTTTTTGATCGTCAACACTTAACATAATTTTATATGAAAAGCTAAAACCTATAAACAGGTTTTTAAAAGTTTCTGCCTTTATACCTAGTTGTAATTCAGTCCAATGAGCGGTAAGTCCGTCATCAGACATAGGTGTTGTAACTGGGTTTGAGGGAAAATAAGGAGGTAGATTTTCGGTACCCGAAGAAACATTAGGTTGGTAGCTATTTAAGGTATGGTCAAATATGGCAAAACCATAACGCATACCAACATAAATTTCATTATTCATGTCTAACCAATTCTCATAAGCATTGTAATTTGCTCCAAGTCTAATATAACTTCCTTTTGAACTAGAAGACGAAAAATCTTCATAAGTGGTTTCATCTTCAAAACCTAACTCAGTGGCGATATACCATTTTTTAGATACTCTATAATCACCCACTAATTCGAGACCACTATAACTTTTATCAATAATAGCAAGACCAGGTTTACTAATGTCTAATCCGATACGTAAGCCATATCCTGTTTTATATGTAACGGTATCTTTTTTTTCTTTGGTTTCTTTTTTAGACGTGTTTATTTGTGAGTATCCGTTCACAAATACAAAAACGAAACATAAACTAATGAAATACTTGTACATGGGCGCTAGCTTGATTGTCGATTAATGGAATTTCTGTAGTTGATAAACTGTTTATCCAACCTGTATTACTTAAAGTTACATTTTCATAAATAATTCTGAAACCACATGAGCGAGAAACAAAATCTTCTTCATGGTTATACTCAATAGTAAGCGTAGCGGTTTTATTGTTAGCTATATTACCATCTACATCATTCATTTTTAATGTATATACTGTTTTTTGAGATATACTGTTTAAAGGAATAGCAATACTATCTGTTGTTCTATTGGTAAAGAGACTATCAGTTTTACCTTCTGCAATTACAGATAAGCGTTCTACACTTTTTAAATCATTCGTATTATCGATATCGTAAAAACGAAGCACTAAATTGGGTGTTACTGGGTTTTGTGTACAGAAATCATCTTTTTCACAGGCTGTTAAACCTACTAGAAGTATGAATAGAGCAATGTATTTTTTCATTAATATTTATTTTTCAAATAAAACCACTGTTTCTATGTGTGATGTATGTGGAAATTGATCTACTAAACTAATCTTTTTTAATTGATATCCGTTTTTCATCAACTCTTCAGTATCACGAGCTTGTGTTGCTGGGTTACAAGATACATAAACCATTCTATCTGCATTTAAGTTTATGATTTTCTTAAGCGTTTTTGGCGCAATTCCTGCACGAGCAGGATCTAAAATAATGGTTCTTATTTTGTTTTTATATTGTGGGTGTTCATTTAAAAACTTTCCTACATCAGCTGCATAAAATTGTAAACCTTCAATATTGTTTCGTTCTGCATTCTTCTTAGCATCTTCAATAGCAGAGGCTACAATATCTACACCAACAATTTTAGTATTATTCGACTTTGAAGCAATAATTTGCCCAATGGTTCCAGTACCACAGAATAAATCCATCACTACGGTATTGTCAATTGCATCTTTGTTTTCTAACGCATAATCAACAACTTTGGTATATAGTTTTTCGGCAGATTTAGGGTTGGTTTGAAAAAAGCTTTTCATGCTAATTTCAAAATTCAGCCCTAATAACTCTTCTACAATTTTATCTTTTCCGTATACCAATTTAACGCTTCCTGAAGTGGCAATAGTTCTATCACCAGTTTCGTCGTTAATAGTGTGTAATAAACCAGCCACTCTATCACCAAATAATTCTACTAGATAGTTGGCGAATTTATCTAAATCAAATTTTGATAAATCATGAGAAGTAGTTACTAAATTGAATAAAAGTTCGTTGGTTTTATATGATTTTCTTACCACAAAATACCTAAAGAAACCTTCTTTTTTAGGTCCGTGCCAAGGCGCTAAACCAGTTTTCTCACAATACTCTCTAATGTTTTTGATGTTATCTTCAACTTGTTTGTCAAATAAACCAGAATCTTTTTCAAGGTTATCACCCATCCACCAAACACCACGACGTTTAAAACCTAATGTAAATTCATCTATATCGGTTTTATTTTCACGGTCGTAACCAATGGCAGAAAAGCCATATTCCATTTTATTTCGGTAGTGAAATACATTTGGAGAAGCGATAAATTCATCAAATAAATCTTCAATGTTTTCAACTTTACCAATGCGTTTAAATAAAGATAAAGTACTTTCTTGCTTGTATTTGTGTTGTAAATCTATAGGTAATTGAATATAAGGTGCTCCAGGAATATCTTGATATGGAACAGATACTTCATCATTAGAATGTTTTAAAACATCAATTAACTTACACTCTGCATACTTCTTTTTTGATTTATCTACACGTGCTTTTACTAATTGTCCTGGTAAAGTGTTAGGAACAAAAACTACAAAAACACCTTCTTCTGAACGTATTCTTCCAATTCCTTTTCCACCGAAGGCATAGTCTTCAATTAAAATTTCAATGACTTGTCCTCTTTTTACAAACTTATTTCGCTCTCTTCTTGGCATTCTATACTATGATTTATGGTGTGCAAAATTAGGAAAAGATATGGTTTGAAGATAAAAAAAAGACTACTCATTTAGAGTAGTCTTTAATCTTTGTTGTGAAGGCTTTTTTATTGACCTGCTTCTTTTTTAGCTTCTTTTATCATTTGTTCGTTTGCAACAATGGCAAACTCAACACGTCTGTTTTTACTTCTTCCTTCAGCAGTATCGTTAGTAGCAATAGGATCTTTAACACCTAGTCCTTTAGTTTCAAAACGACTGTTGTTTAACCCTTTACCAGCTAAGTAGTTTCTTACTGAATTAGCTCTTTTTTCTGAAAGTTTTTGGTTGTAATCAACAGCACCAGTACTATCTGTATAACCGTAAATTACAATATTAGTATTCTCATAATCTTTAAATACAGGTACTAATTTATCTAAGTTAGCTTGTGCAGTAGAAGTTAAAGTCGCTTTGTTAGTAGCAAAACGAACAGCATTTTCACCTAAAGTAAGTTTAATACCTTCACCAACTCTTTCTACTTCTGCACCTGGTAAAGCTTCTTCAATTTCACGAGCTTGTTTATCCATTTGGTTACCAATAACACCACCAGCAACACCACCTACAACACCACCTAAAATGGCTCCTAGCTCAGAGTTGTTTTTACTACCTACGTTGTTACCTATTACAGCACCTATTACAGCACCAGCAGCAGTACCAATAGCGGCACCTTTTTGAGTGTTGTTAGCGTTTTGTATAGATTTACAAGAGGTAAAAATAGTACCAGCTAAAAATAAAATTGATAAACTATAAATGATTGATTTTTTCATAATATCCTTATTAATTATTGTCTTTGAAATGAATATGTAATGTCTTTTACTTGTCCTGCAACGTTAACTTGATCTATTAAATCAAAACTAGTTTCGGTAACATTACGTAGCCTTAAAATGTATCCAGTATTAACGTCTTTAGCTTTGTGATTATTAATAATCTTTAATACAAAGTTTCCGTCTTTATTAACATACCATGTAATAGGAGAGCTAAAGTCTTTACAATCTGTACTCGGATTGTTTAAGCTCATTTCGCCTTTGTTGTTGTTTGAAACAAAACTCCAGTTACTACCAATAAAGCAGTTAGAGTCTTCTAAATTAAATGAGTTTACTTTTAGGTAGTTTGAACCTGGAAAGTTTACAGCAGTAATAGTCCAGTTACCTTTTAGCATTCGTTCAGTTTTATTGTCAAGTTTAGTGTTAGTTACAGATGTAGATTTACACTCAATTACAGCTATTGAAAGCAGTAATAAAAATAAGATTTTTTTCATAAAATGATATTTAGTTAATTTCTTTAAAGATAAAAAAAACTGATTAACTATGGTTTTATTGTAAACCATAAAAAAAGTTATGTTGTTTGTATTTTTAGACCCTTCAAAGTCTATGAAAGTCACTTAAATTTAATAATTTTGTAGCTAGGGATGATTTCTTTCCCACGCTGAATTTTCGAAACTTCTTTTTCGAAAGGATAAAGGTAGATAAGGAATGGTTATTTTATAAATTTTAAAAAATTAAGAAAAATGGCTGTTTTAGACCAATTAACTTCGCAACAAGCGATTGACTTAGAAAACAAATACGGAGCACATAACTACCATCCATTACCAGTAGTATTGAGTAAAGGAGAAGGAGTATATGTATGGGATGTTGAAGGAAAAAAATATTATGATTTTTTATCAGCTTACTCTGCAGTAAACCAAGGACATTGCCATCCAAAAATTGTTGGAGCAATGGTAAACCAAGCACAAACATTAACGTTAACTTCTCGTGCTTTTTATAATGATATGTTAGGAAAGTATGAAAAATTTGCAACAGAATACTTTGGTTTTGATAAATTATTACCAATGAATACGGGTGCTGAAGCTGTAGAAACTGCCTTAAAAATCTGTAGAAAATGGGCGTATGAAGTAAAAGGAATTGATGAAAACGAAGCACAAATTATTGTTTGTAAAAATAACTTCCACGGAAGAACGACTACAATTATTTCTTTTTCAAACGATCCTGTAGCACGTAAAAATTTTGGTCCGTTTACTGAAGGGTTTATTAAAATTGAATACGATAATTTACAAGCTTTAGAAGAAGCATTAGAAAATAACGATAACATTGCTGGTTTCATGGCTGAACCTATTCAAGGAGAAGCTGGGGTATATGTGCCTTCTGAAGGGTATTTAGCAGCAGCTAAAGCGTTATGTGAAAAGCATAATGTATTATTTATTGCTGATGAAGTACAAACAGGTATTGCACGTACAGGTCAATTATTAGCAGTAAACCACGAAGATGTACAACCAGATATTTTAATTTTAGGTAAAGCTTTAAGTGGAGGTGCATATCCAGTATCTGCAGTATTAGCAAACGATAACATTATGAATGTTATTAAACCTGGTAACCACGGTTCTACTTTCGGAGGAAATCCTGTTGCCGCAGCGGTAGCTATTGCAGCTTTAGAGGTGGTTAAAGAAGAAAAATTAGCTGAAAATGCTGAGCGTTTAGGTAAAATATTTAGAGAAGAGTTAGCTGAGTTTGCTAAAGAAAACGAATTAGTAACGTTAGTACGTGGTAAAGGATTGTTAAATGCTGTTGTAATTAACGATACCGAAGAAAGTGAAACAGCTTGGAATATCTGTTTAAAATTACGTGACAACGGTTTGTTAGCAAAACCAACACACGGAAACATTATTCGTTTTGCACCACCATTAGTAATGAACGAAGAACAATTAAGAGACTGTATTAACATTATTAAGAAAACTATTACTGAGTTTCAAAAATAAGTTTATAGCATTGTATATTAAAAAAAGGAACGATTATATCGTTCCTTTTTTTGTTGTTATTTATTAGTTTTTAATTACTAAAATATGAAAATAACATTTTTCTAAATGTTATTAAAAATGTTTAATAGCAAGTTAGGTACTTTCCTGTACACTTTTTAAATTGGTAATTTTTTTGGTGTACAAAAACATAATTAGTTTGCCATTTCATAAATATTTAGGTGTCTTTTTAAGATTCCAGAAGGCGTATTTTTGGTTTCATCAAAAATTCGGGTATCACCAAAAAGAATAAAACTTTCTTTAGCTCTAGAAACCGCTACATTTAGCATATTAGGCTTGTTGTCTTTTTCAAAAAACAAGGTTCCTTCATCGTCATTAGAATATACAGAACTGAACAAAATAATATTTCGTTCTGCACCCTGTAATGCATGTACCGTACCTAGTTTTATATCGCTTACTTTATAACCTGCATCGGTTAAAGCTTTAGATAATTCTCCTTTTTGACTTGCAAAAGGGGTAATGATTCCTAAAACAGGTTCAATGGCTTCTACATTGTAGGCTTCTTGAATGGTTTCTTTGTTTTGCTGTAACCAAGAAATTATGGCTTTTACTTCACTAATGTTTTGACGACTGTTGTATTTACGTTCACTAACGCCTTCAATATGATATGCCATCATTGATGGAAATGCTTGGTTTTCTTTCGCCTTCCCTTTCATAGGTTTTAAAATTCCATCGTACGCCAATTCGTTACAAAAACTAATAATTTCATCATTACATCGTCTGTGCTCTAACAAAACCAATCCTTGTTCTTTTTTTGCAGGTAGAGGAGTTTCAAATTCGCAGGCATTTTGAGCCATTTTCATAATACTTCCGCTAGAAGCTAAAAAACCTAACTCATCTAAATGTGCGTCATTCTGATTTTCAATAATATCAAGACTTGTTAAGTTTCCTTGGTCAATTTTTTTAGGAATAGACCAAATAGGTTCTATTTGTTTTAAATCACCTATTACAAAGGCTTTTTGAGTTAATGAAAATACAGGGATACTTACTTCTGGAGTAACCTGACCTGCTTCATCAATAATTAATAAATCTAAAAAATTGTATAGCGGTAAGTATTCAAAAATAGGTTTTCCGTTTTTGTTTTCTCCTTGAAATTGACTGTATAAAAAGTGACTTGGTGCTGTATAAAAAGTAGCTACAAAGCACGGAGTAAGCATAGCTCTTCGTTTCCATTTTGCTTTGATAGCGTATTCTCCTGTCCCTTTTTCGGTATTTTCCTCCAACATTTCTCTGGTTTCTAGTAACCAACGAGCTTCCCAGTAATGGGTTGCTAATAAAAATGCTTTATGACGTAAATCAATATCTAACTCATCATAAAAGAAACGTTGTGTTGCATCGTTAGAGTTTATTTTTTCATATTCGTATGCCCACATTTGTTCTTCTGAAACAAAAGGAAATCCTTTAATGTTGTTTTCATACTTCCAATTTTTTAGGCTTAAATGCGATTGCAATAACAGGTTTACATTATTTGTACATTCTTTTATGTATGCAGCTGCTTTTTTAGCATCTAATAATGTTTCTGCTGTAGTCTTAAAAATATGTTCAGCATTTCTTGATTCAAACGCAGCTTCATCAATAAAATAGTGTTTTACTTTGTCTATAAAATCAGTGTCTTTTGTAGACGTTTTTAAATCGTTTAAAGCTGTTCTCCATTCTTGTAGCTTGGAGATTTTAAACGTACTTTTTTGAACAAAGTCTTCTTCGTGTACGAGTATGCTGTTAATGTAGTTTACCGCATTAATATAGTTTCTTGAGTAGTCAACACCATCTGCTAAAATATTTTGAATACCTATAATTTCTTCTTGTAGGTGATTGCAAACATCGTCAAGTGAATTTGTTTGGGTATTAAAGTAATTACAGTAATTGGTTAAGAAATAGTACTCAGCTTCTGAAATGTATTTTTCGTTTTCTAGATTACATAAGGTTCCTTCATGACCAAATAGGTTTCCTTTTAAGTAATTTATATTGGCCAGTTTTTTCTCACTTTTTGAACTGGAAGGAAGATAGGTAGCATATCCGTTAAAATCAGGAATCCAACGGTTGGCTAATTCTTCCATAGTGCTTTCAGAATTGATAAAACTATCAATAATATTGGTTACTGCTTGGTTGTTGTTTGAACAAGCTAAGATAATCGGTGCTTCTTCTCCGTTAATAGCAGCTTTTACAAACTCGGTAGCAACTAAACTTTGTAATAGCGTAGTTTTTCCAGTTCCTGGAGGTCCGTTTACAGCGGTAACAGCATTTTCTTCGGCTACTAAATAGGATAGTAATGTTTTACGCTGACTAACTGAAAGTGGAAATTTATTAGACATTTGCCCTAAATGCAAATGGTTATACACTAAAAATCCGTTATCGGTAATGGCTTCTTGTCGTTCTCTAGTATATGGGTTGATGATTTTAGAAAGTACGGGTAACTCATCCGTATTTTTAAGTAGGTTTTCGTACAGAAATAAAATACTTTTTGCTGTAGAAATTTTAGAACTTAAAGCAAAGTAAGTAAGCTCATATTGCGTGGTATAACGTTCTACTTGATAACGGTATAGGTTGCTAAAAGTTATCGCAGAAAATACTTCGTTAATATAGTTCCAGTATTCATCCCAAGGCACAGGGTCTTCGCTATTTTCAAAATCGGGAGAAGCTAATTCTTTAGCATCTAAAACGGTATCGATAGAAGAGAAGATAAAATCGTTCTTAACATCTGCCATAGGAGTTAGATAGTTACGAACAATTAAAGGGAATCCATCTTTTGGAGCTGATAATTGTCCTGAACGATTTACAATAGCACTAATCCAAAATGGATGAATAGTGCGTTGTTTGAATTTAGTGTTGTCGGTTTGATATACTAAATGAAAGGGGGCGATTAATATTTTAGTTTCTTCTACTTTATGCCACTTAGGGTTGTCTTTTTTAGTAATTCCTTTTAATCGATTAATTCTACGTTCTTCAACATCTAATAGTTGATTTGCTTGTTTAGAATTGATGAGCGCATTGCTTAAATCGGATGATTTTTGATGAAAAAGGTTTTTTATTTTACTAATGTCGATAGCTAAGTTTTCACTATCAGATAAGCTGTTTTTATAATATTGTAACCAGTTTTTTTCGTCGTTCATAGTTGTTCTCGTGCCCTTGAAATGTGATTTTTTTCCTGTAAGAAAGGGTGCGAAAATACTATATTCAACGTCTGTAAAAAGGGTTTTTAAAACCTTTTTATTAACGAAAAAATAGGAGAGAGGATAGTGGGTTTGTTTTCAGTAAATTAAAAGATGTAGTATGTTAAAAACACATTTTAACTCCAGAGATAGATTTTTAAATGTGCTTCTAAATATTTTTGATTTCTTGTAAAGCAAATCGTTTTTCTACTTAATCGTTTTATATGTGTTCTTAAATTTAAATTCATTCGCTCAATCCTGTTAGTGCAATACTGAAATCGTTTATGAATCTCTTTAGGAATTAAACTTGGGTAAATATTCAATTTATCGGTGTAAATTTTACTCGGTTGAAGTAAGAGAATTTTATTAATTAAAGGTTTTATTGTTTCTTTTGATTTTCTACCCACATAGAAGTCTATAATACTTTTTGTTTCTCTTTCTAACACATAGGTTATCCAGGTAACATTTTTCTTGTTACCAATAAAACTCCACATTTCATCAATTTCAAATTTGCGCCCAAACTTGTTAAAATACGGTGTTTTTACCTGTTTACTTATTTTTAAAATTCTTGATAAAACAGTTTTACTAGAAATGTTCAGTATTCGACTAATACTTCTGATTCCACAACCTTCTTTAAGTAATTTTTTTATGAAATCATTTGTTTCTGATTTGTATGCTTGATATCTATAATCTGATTGAAAATATTTCTTGCAATTTTTACAGTAAAACCGCTGCTTATTATTTTGTAATCCTTTTCTAATAGGATTGGAAGCATTACACTTTGTACAATTCATAGCTTTTTTAAGCGCTAATTTACTACATAAAGCAGAAATAAGCCTAGATTTAATAGTTTCTAACGATTTTTTACTATTTCAAATAGTAAAAGATACCGTTCTAAAAAGAACAGTATCTTTATTTAACCTCTTGATTTTTAAACAAAATCAAAACTTATTTTCAATAAGCGCTATTTTACTACACTACCCATTTCACTGGTTCCGATGATTTGTCCGTTAGCTGCTTTTAGATTAAAGTATGGACTTCCATCTTTAGCTGTTAATCTATCATATTTGTTATCATCTTGTGAATTAGTTTTAACAGATTCTATTCCGTTATTACAAGCTGCTTTAGTTGTATAAGCTTCACTAGCAAGAATAGTTTGTCCATTTCCAGCTTTTAAGTTAAATCTAAATTGTCCAGATTTATCTGTTTTGATTTCGAATTTTGACATGTATTTTATTGTCTTTTGTTATATACTCTTAAATTATATTTTAATTCAAATTCATTATGAGGTTTATGCTCTATTAAAATTAATTCATTTTTAGTAACCCGATTAATTTCCCAAAAGAAACACTCAGATTTAATCAACCTATTATTTTCTTTAAGTTTTTTAATCAGTTTTGGAGATAATTGCTTAATCGGAACATTATATTTTGGTTCATCATAAATTAATTTTAGTTGTCTTTCTTTATTATCATAATGCCAAATTCCTTTATCTAAAGTATCTCTCTTATTATCAATAATTAAATAACTCATATCTTTATTGAAAACAACATTAGGTCTAATTTCATTTTCATCAATAGAATTTCCTATTGAATCAGTTATTTTTTTAAACTCCCAATGCCCTATAATTCTGGTTTCAATCTGTTTTTTACTAAGATGAGTTTTTATTTTATCTATTTCATTTCTATTGTTCTTTTTAGGATTTTGAGAAGTTATTCTGAGAGAAGAAAAAAAAACTAAAAGTAATATAAAACTCCTCTTTTCTAAAAAGTGTAAAACTTCGTTTTTCATATTAGTTATTTTCTATATTGATTACTATCCTTATTATAATACTCTACTTCAACTCCCTTTGACTTAATAAATATAAATAAACTATCTTGGACTTTTGCATTATAATCAAATCTATTTACAGATTTATCCTTGCCAATGACTTTACAATGAGCTGGAGTTTTAGACATATATTCATAATAAACTATTTTATTTATGGAAGAGTAAGGCCAACTATATTTTTGTTTCCCAAACAAATTATATAAGTAAACTACATTAAAACTTTTCTCATCAAATGAAATTTTTTTAAACCATTTTTTATTCATCAAAATAAATATTAAAAATGATAGAATAAGAGAAGAAGAGATTGAAATAATATAATTATTAGATAAATAGAAAATTAGAATAAAAATTAACATTAATAATAATATTAGGTTTAACCAACCTCTAGAGTTTTCAACTTTGGTAAAAATCACCTTATTACTATTTTTCATTTTTTTTTGTGTTATTTTGTTCTAATGCTTTTGCAGCATTTACCATGTCATTAAGAGATTTTGTTAAATCCACTATATTTTCAACTTTTGCTCCATTTTGGACAATATCGTCAATAGCTATATTTTTTCCTAGGAATGTTGTTGCTAAGTTATATGCTTGAAGAAAGTTTTGAATGTTTTTGTTTTTTATTTTATCTGAAGCTGCTCCTTTTTCCCCTCCTAAAATAGTATCAAAATCTCCAGCAGCACCTAAATAAGTTAAGAGTGTCCCCTCTCCAGCAACCATGGCTGGAGCTGCAACTATTAAACCTGCTACAGCAACTACATTTTGCAAAGTGTTACCCGCTTTCTGGAACTCTTCATTATTCATTGCTCCTTCCACTATGTCCCCAAAACTTGTGTTTCTATCGTTGATTTTTGTTATTTCAATTCCATCACGAGTCATTTCCAAATAAGATGACTGACCTGTATAAATGTTAGATACAGTATTAGTTCCTGATTCATATACATTATACTGATTTTCATGCCTTGTTCCTTTCCAATTACCATTACTCGAAGTATGTGTTCTTTTAAATGACTTTGTATATCCATTTCCTCTAGCATTTTTACGAACATTATAAATATGAACAGATAAATGTTCTAACCCTTCTAACTCTATACCATCTATTACTCTATTTTCTGAAAAATTGTAAGGAGATTGATAACTGTAATCTTCTGCTAAAGGGTCAATATTATGAAATCTTGCAAGTGAAGCATCATAATTTCTCCATTTAAAAGCACTCCAGTTTAATCCTAAATCATCATCTAGTATTTGGTCTTGAAATCCTCTCTTCTGAGCTACACTATTCCCTAGAGACGAAGTTACATTATTATACCCTTTATGTTTTAAACCAAAAGGATAGTAATTAGATTCTTCTATAATTTCTGTACTAGGAGTAATAACACCATTGTTATCATTATCAGTATAAGATAACCTAACATTTCCTAAGTGGTCTTTGTATTGGTATACATAGTTAAAGGTACCATTATCATTCTTTACATACCCCTCTGGGTGGTTAAAGAATTGTAAGGTTTTAATACCTGAAGCTGGCTTTTCATAAATATAATTCCCTGCATACTCTGTAACAGTTCCATTAACTATTTCCTTTTTTAGTTTGTTACCCGCAGCATCATAGGTATAGTTAATTGTACCGCCTGCTAAGGTAACACTCACAGGTAAGTTTAGATGATTGTAAGTAATGTTGGTAATACCCTTATTTCTATCAATAATCATATTACCATTAGCATCGTAGGTGTACTCTGTAGTTAGATTTGCACCATCTTTAAATCCGTAATTGTCGTTACCATTATCCAGTACCTTGGTTAGTTTATTACCATTATCATAAGTATAGACTAGTTTATCCATATCAGTAAACGTAGTACTGTTTTGCCAACCGTTTCGAGTTAAGTTTTTGATGTTTCCGTTTAAATCATATTGGATTCCCGATACATTGTAATTTGTATTTGGAGTTCCTGTGGCACTTAAGATTCTGTTCAGAGCATCGTAGGTATATTCATACTGTGAACTCACTGGGTTACTTGTGTTGTTTATACTTAAAGTATTCCAGTTAATTTGACTAATATTTCCATTATACAATGCTTTCAAAGGGTCAGTAGGATTTTCATAAACTAA
>NZ_JAIWJY010000015.1 GCF_028829235.1 Tenacibaculum larymnensis
TGAAAATTCTTTTTTACTGATGAGTGATTACTATATGAATCTTTTAACCTTGCTCACTTCCAATTATACAGTAGAATAAGCTTTTTACACTTTATTAAGCAGGAAAAATATTAAGTAGGGTAAATAAATCAAAGAAAGGTGGTTATATGTTCAAGCTCTCATTAAAATCGGAGTATTTACCGGAGAGTGATAATGAGGACTATTTAATAGAGGGTATATTGCAACGAGCCTATATAGATGAGAAGTTGGAGTATCAGGAGCCTAAATTGGAGAAGGATTATACGAATATTGTATCGAAGAGTAGGGGGATGTAGATGTATCGGAGTACAAAGAGTATTTTAAGAAGCTTCGTAAGAAAAGAGATAGGAAGACTTAATTAAAAAAAGAGTTAGAAATGACTATTTGTAAAAATCCCTATAACCTTTAAAGATTATAGGGATTTAAGTTTGTTGTGAAATATTTTGTTCTTCTATTTTTTGTAACGCAGTTTTCCAGTTTCTATTCCAATAGCCGTTTTAGCTAAAACAGTAAATATAAGCGCTCCTAAAGCCCAAATACCTAAGGTTACTCCAATCTCTATTCCAGTTGGTGTGTATTCAGCTATCTTTCCATATGGACCTGGTATAAATCCAGGAACAATTAAACCAAATCCTTTTTCAATCCATATTGTTATAAATAATATAAAACAAGCAAAATATAAAACTTTTAAGTTGTTACGGAGCTTATGAAATGTTAAGATAACTGTAGCTAATACATTTAAAGAAATAGCTGTCCAAATCCAAGGTAATAAAGCTGTTTTTCCATCTAAACCAAAAAATAGATAATAAGCACTTTCACTATGATGCGTAGGAGCATAGAACTCTTTAAACAACTCAGAGACTAGCATAATAATGTTTATTTGAGCAGCAACAGTAACTACCATAGCTATTTTTTTGATGGTTTTATCTTCAATTTTAAAAGCTGTAAAGGTTCTAATAATAGCTAATACTAAAATGATTAAAGCAGGACCAGCAGCAAATGCAGATGCTAAAAATCGAGGCCCTAATAAAGCATTGTTCCAGAAAGGACGTGCTTGTAATCCTTGGTATAAAAAAGCGGTTACTAAGTGAATTCCTACAGCCCAAAAGACAGATAATAGAGCACCTGGAACGTAAATACTTTTCTTAGATTCTTTTCCTTGATAGTGTCTAAACAATATATAAAAAGGTATACTAATGTTTAAGAATAAGTAGCCATTTAATACAATAACATCCCAAGTTAACATTGAGTTAGGGAAGTTAAAAACACCTATACCTGGTATCATGTGCCATAAAACAGATGGTCCTCCCATATCTGCAATCACAAAAGCTAAACACATGATAAGAGCAGCTACGGCAAGTCCTTCTCCTATTAATACGGCTTGTTTAAAATCAATATCTTTTAGTACATATGTTGGCATTACCAACATAACAGCGGCTGCGGCTACCCCTACTAAAAAGGTAAAATTAGATATATATAATCCCCAGCTGACTCTATCTGTCATACCAGTAACACTTAGTCCATGTTCTAATTGAATAGAATAGCAATACATTCCTATTAATATAATTAAGGTTAAGAAAGCCATCCATAGGTGGTATTTTTTAGAGCCTTTAGTGATGATATCTAAACTATCTTTAACTAAGCTCCCAAAAACTTTAAGTTGTTTCATTGTGTTTATTTTAGTCCATGAAATACCAAAACTTTGGTTCGGTACCTAAATCTTCTTTTAATCTGAATACTTTTTTATTTTCTAACACCCAACGAATGGTGCTATTAGGATCTAATAGGTTTCCAAAAATACGTGCACCTGTAGGGCAAGCCTCTACACAAGCTGGATTTTTACCTGCTCTGGAGCGTTGTACACAGAAAGTACATTTTTCCATTACTCCTTTTTTACGCATTCGGTTTCCTAAGTAATGTTGGTTATGGTTTATCTCTTCTTCTGGAACTTCTGGTTTACTCCAATTGAATCTACGACCATCGTATGGACATGCAGCCATACAATAGCGACAACCTACACACCAATCGTAATCAACAACTACTAATCCGTCTTTTTCTCTCCAAGTAGCTTGTACAGGACATACTTCTACACACGGTGGGTTATCACAGTGAAAACATTGAGTTCCCATATAAAAGTGACCTTCAGCAGGAACTTCATGGTAATAATTATCATCAGCTTCATTAAAGTTAAAACCTTTACCGTCTTTCATTTCATGAATTCTTATGTATTGCATTTGTGAATTTCTGTCTTGATTATTTTCTTTTACACAAGCACTCACACAGTCCATATACCCTTGACATTTAGAGATGTTAAAAGCATAACCAAATAGCACATCTTCTTCAGCATTTTTAGAAGACATGTTTATAGTTTTTCCAGTACGTAATTGATACGAACGGACTAAACGGTTTACGGTTGCTTCTTTTTCTTCATCGGTCATGAGTTTATAGTTTCCTTTAAACTGCTCTTCCCAATCAATCTGTGCTTTTTCTTTAGATTCGTCACTTGAAGTAATACTTGTACAAGAAGACATTGCTCCAGCTCCAATAAGTAAACTTGCTGTTAGTTTTTTAAAGGCAGACCTACGATCCATTTTTACATCAAATACTTGATCAAAACCATCTTTATATTTTTCTTCGCCAATTGATGCATCTACAGCAGCTTCAAAAAACTCATTTTCGGATAATTCATTCTTAGGTTTATGAGAGTCACACCTACCAGAAGTTTTGCCACATCCACAAGAACTGGATGTTTGTTTATGCTTACTGTTTAAATTGAGTTTAAACCACTTTTTATTGTTGTTATTCATGCCTGATTATTTTCGTTCTTTAACTTTTTGGGTATTAAATCGTGCTGGCCACTTAGTATGAAAACTAGGAGAATGTGGGTTGTGACAATTAACACATGTCATCGAAGCTCTTGGTGAAGCCCAACTTTTAATACGTTTACCATGTGCACCTCCTGTCCAATCTTTATACTGTTTTTGGTGGCATTGACTACATAATTTATAGCTCATGTTAAAATCTATAGAATTATTAGTTAAGCTTCTTAAATTATCAGGATTTTCACCATCATGACAGGTTGTACAATTCATAGTATTCTCATCAGCATGATTTATTTTGATATTCCAATGTGCTTTTTTTTTGTCATCACTTTGCATTTGATGTAGTGGTTTGTTATGACATTCGGTACAGGCATAGGATTTTATTTCTCCTTTTCTTTCAGGAATTAAAAAAGTTTGACCATTTTCGGTAACTTCAATAGTTTTTATCCCTTCAATATATTTTTCTGAAGAAATTGAAATACCATGGTAGTTTTTACTTTCTGCTTCTATTTTATCTGTTATACTATGATATTCATTTTCTTTATGTTTACAAGAAACAATTAAAAGAGAGATAAAAAAGAAGTAACTTATTAGTTTTATATGCTGATTGTAGTTCATTAGTTTTCAAATTTTCTGATAAAAGTTCCAATATCTTCCGTTACTTTATTATTAGGAACATGGCACTGACGACAGTTTACTCGCTCTGGATGTGTAACTCTAATTTCTTTTGGAGCACTTGGTCCGGCATGACATGCTAAACAATTTTCACGTAATTGTAATTGATGAGGAATTACAGGAGGGCTTCCTGCCAAAGCATTGTTAGTTCCTACTGTTGGAATAGTACCTCTTTTAAAATTAGTGCCTTTAAACAATGTTTGGGTTTTTTGAGGTACATGACATTGGCGGCAGTTTACCATTTCTGGATGTGGTGTTACTGGAGCAAAAGCTTCAAACTTATCTACATAACCACCATTTTCATGACACTTTAAGCAAGTGTTTTCTCCCATACTACGTTCACTAGAAACTTCATGAGGAATGCTAGGTGGGGCACCGTGAAAAGCTCTATTATCGTAATACGTTTTCATACTTCTTTGATGATTTTCGTCTACGGGCATGTTAGCATAATCTAATGCAAACTCTGAACGTTGAAAAACACCAGTTTCTGATGGAATAATAGGTATAGGCCTGTCGTTTTCTATTGGTATATAGGCTTCTTCTTGACCCTGGTAGTAGCTATAATTCCATATAGTAATGAAAGCTATAAATAGAATGATAAAAAGAGATATGATTCCTAAACGTTTTCTCATAATTTTAAGCTTTATCTACTTTAGCGGCACACTTTTTATAATCTGGCTCTTTAGAAATAGGACAGAAAGAATCTAATGTAATGTTGTTAATTAACATGTTTTCATCAAAGAATGGAACAAATACTTGCATTGGAGCAGGTACTCCTCTTTGATTTACAGATGCTGGTAAAACTATTTCACCTCTACGTGTTGTTAATTTTACGTTATCACCATTTTTTATTTGCATTCGTTTAGCGTCATCTGGGTTTAACTCTACATACGAATGAGGCATAGCTTTGTGTAATACAGGAATACGTCTGGTCATAGAACCTGTATGCCAATGTTCAATCACACGACCTGTATTTAACCAGAATGGGTATTCTGCATCTGGTTCTTCAGCAGCTGGTTCATAAGGACGTTGCCAAATAACTGCTTTTCCGTCTGGTTTTCCATAGAAATGAAAATCTTCTCCATTACTACAGGCTGGATCGTATTTAGAATTAAAACGCCATTGAGTAGACTTTCCATCAACATAAGGCCATTGCATTCCAGGGGTTTCTTTAAGCACTTCTAATGGAGCCATATTATGCTTTTTATTATCGTGATGCTTACGATATTCAGCATAAATTTCTTCAATATGGGTTTCTTCATCGTAGTAAAACTGTTTTTCGTACCCTAAGCGTTTTGCTACTTCTACTAATTGCCAAGTATCACTCATAGCTTCACCAGGTGGTTGTACCATTTGCTCAAAATATTGAGTTCTACGCTCAGAGTTTCCATACATACCTTCACGTTCAACCCACATAGCAGAAGGTAAGATTACATCAGCAATATCAGTAGTTGGTGTAGGGTAGATGTCTGAAACGACAATGAAGCGTCCTTCTTTTTTAGCACCATCTCTATAACGCTTTAATTTAGGCATGGTTACCATAGGGTTTGTTACTTGGATCCACATGAAACGAATATCACCTCTATCTAATGCTCTAAACATTTCAACGGTATGATACGTTGGCTTAGGATCGATGTTTTCTACAGGAACATCCCATATTTTAGCAGCAAATTCACGGTGTTCTTTATTCATTACCACACCATGAGGTAACTTATGTGTTAAGGTTCCTACCTCTCTTACAGTACCACAAGCTGATGGTTGCCCTGTTAATGAGAATGGGCTATTACCAGGAGTAGAAATTTTTCCTGTTAATAAATGGATGTTATAAATTAAGTTATTCATCCAAGTACCTCTACTGTGCTGGTTTGGTCCCATACACCAAAGCGACATCACTTTTTTATTTGGGTCACCATAATATGCAGCCATATATTTAATGTCTTTAGCAGACACTCCTGATATTTTTTCTACTTTTTCAGGTGTGTAGTCTTCTAAAAACTTTCTGTATTCTTCAAAACTGATTTTTTCTGGTTTATCTTTAAACTTATAGTTGTCTTCTAAACCGTACCCCATATTGGTTAATCCCTTACTGAAGTTGCAATGTTTTTCAACAAAAGATTTATTAACCCAACCATTTTTTATTATTTCATAACATATTGCATTGGCAACTGCTAAATCGGTTTGAGGTAAAAACAGAATAGATTTATCAGCCGCCATACTTGTACGAGTGGTACGTGTAGCAAAGTCGATAATTTTTACACCTCTCTTTAATCGTTGATCTAGTAATCTAGAAAATAAAACAGGATGCATTTCTGCCATATTATTTCCCCAAAGAATAAACACATCAGCATGGTCAATATCTTCGTAACAGCCCATAGGTTCGTCAATTCCAAAAGAAGTTAAGAAACCAGTTACAGCACTAGCCATACATAAACGAGCATTGGCTTCAACATTATTAGTACCGATACAGCCTTTAAAAAGTTTAGAGGCTACATATCCATCAGGAATAGTCCATTGTCCTGAACCATAAATAGAAACAGCATCTTTACCATAATCTTTAATGGTTTCCTTCATTTTAGAGGCGATTAAGTCTAAGGCTTCTTTCATTGAAGTTTCCACATACCTTCCATTTTTCTTAACTAAAGGTTTTGTTAAGCGGTCTTTACCGTACATAGCCATTACCGAATGGTATCCTTTAACACAACATAAACCTTTATTTACAGGCGATTTCGGGTCTCCTTTTACAGCAACTGCTTTTCCGTTTTCAACACCAACCATTACCCCGCATCCAACACCACAAAATCGGCAAGGAGCCTTTTTCCAATCTAAATTTCCTCCTTTAGGTAATTGTTTCTCTTGTTCTCCAGCAAACATAATTCCTGGAAACATGGTAGCAGCAGCTGTCATTGCAGATAATACCGCCATCTTTTTTATAAAACTTCTTCTATTTGTTGTTGAAGTATACATAGGGCTAATTGTTTTTAGGTGTATTGAATCCAGAAACCATTGCAAGTAATTTTAAACTACTAATAGCTTCTAATTTTTGTTTTAAAATATCTTCTTCTGCTTTAGTTTCTGTTTCTGTTACTAAAACCAAAACATCTTTGTTTTCTGCAGGAAGAACATCACATTCTTTTAAAGTAGAAAGTGCTTTAATAAGCTCTTCTTTTTTACCATCATGAGGATGGGCTAAATAACTTTTTATAGGCATAAAAAATA
The DNA here is from genome assembly GCF_028829235.1 of Tenacibaculum larymnensis. Classification (GTDB taxonomy): domain Bacteria; phylum Bacteroidota; class Bacteroidia; order Flavobacteriales; family Flavobacteriaceae; genus Polaribacter; species Polaribacter larymnensis. Next base: position 6,732 of record NZ_JAIWJY010000015.1, read on the forward strand.
GCTGTTTATTGTCCTTAACAAATTAATAAATATACAGATAGGAAAAACATGATATTTATCATAATGTGTAGTTATTCAGTACGTTATGTTTTTTAGGGAATAACGAATAGGCTTGAAAGTGAAGTGATTAAAGACTTTTTTGTCTTTTTTATAATAAAACAAAAATATAATTTATAATTATTTTAAATAATTTACTGTTTATGATTAGCCTCATAATCTAAAAATGAGTTTGCCTTTAATTTTGTGATCTAGTTGAAGTAAAGCTTATGACTTATAAAATTAAAAGTAGAATATGGATAGAAGTAGATGATGCTACTTTTTTAGGAGAGGGAAGAATAAGGTTATTGAAGTCTATTAAGGAAACTAAATCATTATCAAAATCAGCAAGAGAATTGGGAATGTCTTATAAAAAAGCATGGAACTTAATTGACTCAGTAAATAAAAAATCAATGAAACCAGTTGTCGTAAAAATATCAGGAGGTTCTGGAGGTGGTGGAACTACATTAACAGAGTATGGTTTTAAACTTATAGAAATGTATGAGAATATTAATACCAACTGTTGGAAGTATTTAGATAAACAGCTAAAAAAATACTCATTAGACTAATTTAAATAGCAAAAAATAAGAAGTAGAAAGCATGACTAATATCATATTTTAAATTTTGCTGTCCAACTACTTTCGCAACCAGAATTATTTATAAATATGACATTAAAAGATAAAATTACGCGTTTAAAGTCAGAAAAAAATGCGGTTATATTAGCTCACTATTACCAAGAAACTGAAATACAAGATGTGGCTGACTACGTAGGTGATAGTTTAGGTTTGTCACAAAAAGCAGCGGAAACAGATGCAGATTTAATTGTGTTTGCAGGAGTACATTTTATGGCTGAAACAGCTAAGATTTTGAACCCTACAAAAACTGTTGTTTTACCTGATTTAGAAGCAGGTTGTTCTTTAGCAGAATCATGCCCGTCTAAGGAGTTTGAAAAATTTATAAAAGAACACCCAGATCATAAGGTAGTGACTTATGTAAACTGTAGTGCAGAAGTTAAAGCGTTAACTGATATTGTTTGTACTTCTTCTAATGCACTCAAAATAGTAGAATCTATACCTAAAAGTACTCCAATTATTTTTGCTCCTGATAGAAATTTAGGAAAATATATTATAAAACAAACTGGTAGAGATATGCTCCTATGGGATGGTAGTTGTGTAGTTCACGAAGCTTTTTCTATAGATAAACTGATAGAGTTACATAAAAAATATCCTGACTATAAAATAATTGCACATCCTGAATCTGAAGAGCATATTTTAAAAACAGCTACGTATGTTGGTTCAACCGCAGGAATGATTAATTATGTTAAAGATCATTCTAATCAAAAGTTTATTGTGGCAACAGAGGTTGGAATTTTACATAAAATGCAAGAGGAAGTTCCAAATACAGAGTTAATTCCTGCCCCAGCTAAAGAAGATAATACATGTGCATGTAGTGAATGTGCTTATATGAAAGTAAATACTATGCAAAAGTTATATGATTGCTTATTGCATGAAAATCCAAAAATAGAAGTACCAAAAAGAATTAGAGAAAAAGCATTGGTTCCAATTCAACGTATGTTAGAACTTTCAAAATAGATGATAATAACCGATTATTTAGTAATAGGATCAGGGGTTGCAGGACTTACTTTTGCGGTTAAGATAGCAGAAAAGTTTCCTAATAAAGCAGTAACTATTATAACTAAAGGAAGCGAAGATGAGTCTAATACTAAGTACGCTCAAGGAGGAGTAGCAGTTGTTTTGGATAAGGAGAAAGATTCTTTTCAAAAACATATTCAAGATACATTAATAGCGGGTGATGGTTTGTGTGATAGAGGCATTGTTGAAATGGTAGTGAATGAAGGACCAAAACGGTTTAAAGAACTCATTACTTGGGGAGCTAATTTTGATATAAACACAGAAGGTAGTTTTGATTTAGGTAAAGAGGGAGGGCATTCAGAGTATCGGGTGGTACATCATAAAGATATAACAGGATATGAGATTGAAAGAGCTTTGTTACAACGTATTCACCAGTTAAAAAACACTAAACTTTTACCACATCATTTTTCTATCGATTTAATTACAGAGCATCAATTAAAGTCAAAAGAAAGGGAGCAAACAAGGTGTTATGGTGCCTATGTGCTAAATGAAAAAACAGAGAAAGTTCTTACAATAAAAGCGAATAATACAATACTAGCTTCTGGAGGAATTGGTAATGTTTACGGACATACTACAAATCCTATAATTGCTACTGGAGATGGTGTAGCAATGGCATACAGAGCAAAAGCGGTTATAAAAGATATGGAGTTTGTTCAATTTCATCCAACAGTATTGTATAACAAAGAAGGAGGTTCTTCTTTTTTAATTTCAGAGGCAGTGAGAGGGTTTGGAGCTTATTTAAGAGATAAAAAAGGAAATCGTTTTATGCTAAATTACGACGTTAGAGTAGAATTAGCATCGCGAGATATCGTTTCCCAATCTATAGACAAAGAACTAAAGGAGTCAGGAGACCCTTGTGTGTTTTTAGATTGTACACATCTAGATATGATAGCCTTTCAAAAGCATTTTCCTACCATTTATCAAAAATGTAAAAGTTTAGGTATTGATGTGGCTAAAGATTGGATTCCAGTAGTACCTGCTTCTCACTATTTATGTGGGGGAATTGTAGTTGATAAAGAAGGAAAAACAACTATTCAAAATTTATTTTGTTGCGGAGAAACTTCAAGAACAGGATTACATGGAGCCAATAGGCTAGCTTCTAATTCTTTGTTAGAAGCATTGGTGTATGCTCACAATATTTTTAAGTATTTATCAAAAAACAACTTTACTTCCTCATATGTAGAAATACCAGAATGGAATGCTGATGGTGTACTTTTAAATGGAGAAGAATTAGTAATTAATCTATATTTAAAAGAATTACAAACTTTAATGAGAGATTATGTAGGAATTGTTAGAAGTAATACACGATTAACAATAGCTAAAACAAAGCTTGAAATAATTTATAATAAAGTTGAAAACTTATATAAAATAGCAAAAGTTACAACTGCTCTTTGTGAGTTAAGAAATATGATTAATGTAGCGCATTTAATTATTAATCAATCTATAGAAAGAAAAGAAAACAAAGGAGGCTTTTTTAACATTGACAATACCATTAAAGAGGTTCATAAATTAGTCTAATCCCATGACTTTTATCATTAATTAAACAGTACTTTCTTGTGACATTTGTAGTTATAAAAAATGAATAAAATGTCAGATAATTTAAAGATTGTTACAGCTGAAGAAGCAGTAGCTATTGTAAAATCAAATAATAAAATATTTTTCCAAGGAGCAGCAATGACTCCTAATTTATTAATAGATACTTTGTGTGAACGTTATCAAGAGGTAACCAATGTAGAAATAATCCAAATTCATACCCATGGTAAAGCTAAGTATTTAGAAGAACCTTATAGTAAATCATTTAAATTGATAAGTTGCTTTGTAGGTGATAACGTTAGGAAAGGAGTGAATATGAATAACGGAGACTACATTCCTATTTTTTTAAGTGAAATACATTGGTTATTCCGTCGAAATATTTATCCATTAGATGTAGCATTTATCCAAGTTTCTCCACCTGATAAACACGGGTATTGTTCTTTAGGAACTTCAGTAGATATTACATTACCAGCTATACAAACAGCTAAAACGGTTATAGCTCAGGTAAACCCGAATGTTCCTAGAACACATGGAGATGGTATTATCCATATAAGTAATATTGATTATGCAGTAAAAGTTGACTCACCAATTCATACTTCTATAACAGGAACACCTTCAGAAATAGAAACAAGAATAGGAGAAAATGTAGCAGGGTTAATTGAAGATGGAGCAACACTACAAATGGGAATAGGGAACATTCCTAACGCAGTATTACATAACTTAACAAATCATCAACGTTTAGGTATTCATACAGAGATGTTTTCTGACGGTGTATTACCATTAATAGAGAAGGGTGTAATTACTGGGGAAGAAAAAGAAATTAAAACAGGAAAAATTGTTACTTGTTTTGCTGTAGGCTCTCAAAAACTATATGATTTTATAGATGACAATCCTTTGGTACACTTTAAAGAAGCTGGATATACAAACGATACCTCTATTATAAAATTAAATCCAAAAGTTACCGCAATTAATAGTGCTATTGAAATAGATTTAACAGGACAAGTTTGTGCAGATACAATTGGAAAATATCAATATTCAGGAGTTGGAGGACAAATGGATTTTATTAGAGGAGCATCCTTATCAAAAGGAGGAAAAGCAATTATAGCAATGCCTTCAATAACAGCAAAAGGAGTTTCTAAAATTACACCATTTTTAAAAGAAGGAGCAGGGGTTACAACTACAAGAGCCCATGTACATTATGTAGCAACAGAATATGGAGTTGGTAATTTGTTTGGAAAGAGTTTAAAAGAACGAGCAAAAGCATTAATTTCTATAGCTCACCCTAATTTTAGAGAAGAATTAGAAAGAGAAGCTTTTAATAGATTTACCAAGTTATAAATAAAAAAGGAGCAGTAAATAAACTGCTCCTTTTTTATTAAGATATTTTCTTTTCTAAAAGAATTGCCTTCGGATGCAAAATATTATTTTCGAGATGTATATGTTTATGTAAATCTTGTTCAAACTCTTCTAGCTTAGCATATAAAGCTCTAAAAGTATTACAGGCTCCTTCTGGAGGAGTATAATTATTAGACAGCCTAGATATTTCTTTAAAAATATTTCCAGCACTTTCATGTTCATGTTCCATCATTTGTATTGGATTGTTTACAGTCCCAAAAGGAGGTGTTGTGTTTTTTCTTCCTTCTTTTTCAGCTTGTACTAATTGTTTTATAAAAGGAAATAATACCTGTTCTTCTTTTTGCATGTGTGATAGTAACTCATTAGCAACCTCATGAAATAACTGATTTATTTCAACTACTTCAATATAATGGTGCCCATGAACTTTAGCTACTTTGTTAACATATTGAGAAATGATAGGTAGGCTTTCTCTTACGTAGGTATGATGTACATTTTCAATATAAATCATTAAAAAATCTAACTCCCATTTATCATAATCTTCAATAACATCTTTTATTACATCAACCTCTGCTAATTCTTTTTCAAGAGTTGCTTGATCTACATTGTTTTTTGCGCAAGCTTTTTCAACAGATATACCTCCACCACAGCAAAAATCAATTCCGTATTTCTTAAAAATATGTGCTGTTTTTATATTTTCAGTCACATAGTCAGCTACTGTTTTTTTACTTGATACTACCATAATTTCTAGTTTTTAGATGTGAATAAAGTTGGTTTAATAGTTACCATAACCCAAGCCCAATTATTTGTGTTACTATCTGAATTTCCTTTTAAAACCTCCATTCCTTCAGAAGGAAATAAGTGAGAATAGCCAGCTTTAAAACCAATATCTTTCGTAAACTTATATCCGTATACAATATCTACTTCAGTACCTAGTTGGTTAGAAACTGAGTTATTAATATCTGCAGCAGCAGAAAAATTATGAACAAAAGCTGTTAAACCAGATTTTGAGTTTAATTTAAAATTAGCTTTTGCATAGAGGTCTAATAAACCAACACTGTTTATATGATTTCCTACGTAGAAATAATCCATAAAACCATTAAACTTATGATTGGTTCCATAAAAAGGAGTAAAAGCATTGTTTTCATCAGCAGGAGTATTGTAATCATTACCACTTTGTAATTCAACTCCTAAACCAATCTTTGCTTTTTCTGAAGCTTTAAACATGGCCTCTAAACCAAGTAAATAAGCATTTAAATCTCTATCTAAAACATCATTACCAAATTGATAATATAAGTTAGCAGCAATAGTAAACTTATTTTTCTTTGCAGTTAAGTGTGTTCCTATAGTTTGACTATACTTAAGCCCGTTAGGAGATTGCATACCGTTGTTTAAGAACAAGAAACTACCAGAAAAGTCACTCCAATCTTTATGTAACCACGCATATTGCATAGCTTTATACGTATTTGGTGTAGTTAAATTTGTTCCTGTTAGGTTTTCTTTTGATTGATTAAATGCCAGACCAACATCAAACTTAAAACTATCTTTTTTATACTTCAGCATTGCCATATCATGGCTACGAGCTTGTTGTGCCCAACCAACATTACCAAAAATTCTACTATCGTCATAAATAACCTCTTGTCGTCCTAGTTTTACAGAAAAGTTTGGGTCTAAAAGTATTTCCCCCCAAGCTTGGTGTACACTCAAACCACTATTATCAGCAGTATTTAATTGAGGAACATCTCCCCAAACTCTAACATCTTGAAAACTAACATAAAAATTTAATTTTTCAGTTTTATAGGTAGTGTTCAATCGAGTTCTTTGAGAAACAAAAAGAGCAGGATTGGCATTATCAGGAAATAAAGTTTTAAATCCATGCCTATATTCAGCACGCGGACGTAGTTCTGCATCAATTGTTAATTGAGCAAATGTTGTAGTGGTAGCAAAAAAGAGCAATGCTATTATAATTTTTGATGTTTTCATAATTTTTTAATTAACATTAGCCCAAATTTCTAGATAAATGCTAGGATAAAACATGATAAAAATCAGGTAGAACTAAAAAAGATGAAAATATCTTTTATAGATAATGAAAATTAAAATGAGTATAGTTAATAATGAATCGTAGCTTTGTAAGTAACAAAGAAAAGAAACTACTAATAAGTTAAATAAAACGAAAGAGCAGGATGAACGACAAAATTTTAACTTGGAAAGATGTAATTAATTTTGCAGTTAATGGTAATCCAACACCTGATAAAAGAGTGGAAAAAACAGCAGCAGAATGGCAAGAACTTTTAACCCCAGAACAGTTTAGAGTTACTAGGCAAAAGGGAACAGAAAGACCAAATTCAGGAGCATTGTGTAGTGTGTATGATGAGGGAAAATATAAGTGTGTATGTTGTGGTACACCTTTGTTCGATTCAACGATTAAATTTAGTTCAGGTACTGGTTGGCCTAGTTTTACGCAGCCTATAAAAGAAAATGCTATTAAGTATGAAAAAGACACTACTTTTGGAATGGTACGAGTAGAAGTTATGTGTAATACATGTGATGCGCATTTGGGACATGTTTTTCCTGACGGACCAGAACCTAGCGGATTACGTTATTGCATTAACTCGGCTTCAATGATTTTAGATACAGAATAAAGAAAGGAGAGAAATGACAAATAATAAGTTAGAAGTAATAACCGTTGGTGGCGGTTGCTTTTGGTGTGTAGAAGCTGTTTTAAATCAAATAAAAGGAGTAGAAGAAGTAGTATCTGGTTACATGGGCGGTACTGTACCAGGAACACCAACCTATAGAGAAATTTGTTCAGGTTTAACAGGACATGCAGAAGTAGTACAAGCAACGTTTAACCCAGATATTATAAGTTATGAAGAGTTATTGGTAATGTTCATGACAAGTCACGATCCAACAACGTTAAACAGGCAAGGAGCTGATGTAGGAACTCAATACCGTTCTGTAATTTTTTATCATACACAAGAACAACAACAAATTGCTAAAAAAGTAGTAGAAAAGCTGGCACCTTATTATGAAGATGAAATTGTAACAGAAATAAGCCAAGCATCCATATTTCATAAAGCAGATGAGAGTCATCAAGATTTTTATGAAAAGAATAAAGATCAAATGTATTGTGTAGTTGTTATTTCGCCTAAACTGGCAAAATTGAAAAAACTGTACGCAAGCAAACTAAAAGAACAATAGAACGTGTTGAAATTCAATATACAAAATACCTTTACTCAAGAATTACCTGCTGACCCAATTCAAGAAAATACTCGAAGACAGGTTACAAAAGCTTGTTTTTCGTATGTAACACCTAAAAAAACGTCCAATCCAAAAATAATTCATGTTTCAGATGACATGGCTAAAGAATTAGGGCTTTCAGAAACAGGAATAGCTTCAGATGAATTCAAGAACATTTTTACAGGGAATGATGTATATAAAAATACACAACCGTATGCCATGTGCTACGGCGGACATCAATTTGGGCATTGGGCAGGACAATTAGGAGACGGTAGAGCGATTAATTTGTTTGAAGCAGTTCATGATAACAAAAAATGGGCATTACAGTTAAAAGGAGCAGGAGAGACACCATATTCGAGAAATGCAGATGGATTAGCAGTGTTACGTTCCTCTATTCGTGAGTATTTGTGTAGCGAAGCTATGTATCATTTAGGAGTACCTACAACAAGAGCATTATCATTGGCACTATCAGGAGATCAAGTTCTAAGAGATGTACTATATGACGGAAACGCTGCGTATGAAAAAGGAGCAATTGTCTGTAGAACAGCCGAGTCTTTTTTACGTTTTGGTAGTTACCAAATATTTCCTGCCAGAGGAGATGTAAAAACATTAAAAACACTAGTTGATTATACCATTAAACATCATTATTCTCATTTAGGTAAACTTTCAAAAGAAACATATGTTTCCTTTTTTAAAGAGGTGGCAGAGCGTAGTTTAGAAATGGTAATTCATTGGCAACGTGTTGGTTTTGTTCATGGAGTAATGAATACTGATAACATGTCTATTTTAGGTTTAACAATAGATTATGGACCTTACGGATGGTTAGAAGGTTACGATCACGGATGGACGCCAAATACAACTGATAATACCCATAAACGTTATCGATATGGTGCGCAACCAGAGGTGGTTTTATGGAATTTATATCAGTTGGCAAATGCTCTATATCCTTTAATTGAAGAAGCTGAACCTTTAGAGGCTGTTCTAGAAAACTATCAAGAAAAATTTCCTGAAAAGTATATGCAAATGATGCGAGAAAAATTAGGACTTTTTTCTTCAAAAGAATTAGATGGAATATTAGTTTCAAATCTTGAAGAAGTACTTCAAAAAACAGAAACAGACATGACTATTTTTTTCCGATTGTTGTCAAGCATTTCAAAAGATGATACCATAGAGGAGGCACTCAAAAAAACAGAAAAAGCATTTTATATGTCTTCAGAAGTTGTAGGCGAAATAAAAAAATCGTGGAAAAACTGGTTTCAAAATTATATAGATAGATTACAAAATGAAACTGTTTCAGATGAAGAAAGAAAAACAAAAATGAATGCTGTAAACCCTAAATATGTACTCAGAAATTATATGGCGCAATTAGCCATTGATGATGCAAATAAAAATGATTTTGTATTGTTAAATGAGTTATATTTACTGCTCAAAAATCCTTACGATGAGCAGCCAAAATATGAAAAATGGTTTGCAAAACGACCTGAATGGGCTCGAAATAAAGTAGGATGTTCTATGTTATCTTGTAGTTCTTAAGATAAAAACAAGTGCTATATTTTAGTTTAAATAAAACTATTTAAAATGCTGGTTGTTAGTGTTTTAATATTTTGTTTTGAAAATAATTCAAAACATTTTTTTAAATAAAAATCAAAATAAATTTGGAAAATCCATTTTTATAATTGAATATTTGTGCTCGTAAAAGTTCAAACACTTATTGACGATGTTATCAAGAAAGGTGGAGGGATTAGACCCTATGAAACCTTAGCAACCCTTTGTGCAAACAAAGAAGGTGCTAAATTCTACCAGAGCGTAAAAACTCGTGGATAGATAACCCAAAGAAGTTTCTTTATTTCTACAAGAATCTTCTTATAATTTCTTAATAACATTTTTCTAGTAAGCAACATCTAAAAGTAGATGTGTTTTGGCTTTTGGTTTAATTTTTTATTAACTCAAAAAACAAGAAAAATGAGTACACAAAAATTCGCAACAAATGCGTTGCACGCAGGACATGATGTAACACAAAATGGAGGAACAAGAGCAGTTCCTATTTATCAAACTACTTCGTATGTTTTTAATGATTCAGAACATGCAGCAAACCTGTTTTCATTAAAAGAATTAGGATTTATTTACACCCGATTAAACAATCCAACCAATCAAATTTTACAAGATCGTTTAGCAGCTTTAGAAGGCGGTATTGGGGCTGTAGTGTTTGCTTCGGGTACGGCAGCTATTTCAACAGGGTTGTTAACCTTACTAAAAGCAGGAGATCATATTGTAGCTTCGAGTAGTTTGTATGGAGGAACTTACAATTTGCTGAATGTTACCTTACCGAGATTAGGCATTACCACTACGTTTGTTGATGCATCAAACCCAGATAGTTTTGCAGAAGCTGTACAAGAAAATACAAGAGCTTTCTTTGTAGAGTCTTTAGGAAATCCGAAGTTAGATGTTTTAGACTTACAAGCGATATCAGCACATGCAAAAAAGGCTGAAGTTCCTTTTATTGTGGATAATACAGTGGCAACTCCTGCTTTATTAAACCCAATAGAACACGGAGCAAATATTGTAATTCACTCGTTAACAAAATATATTGGAGGACAAGGAAACTCGTTAGGAGGAGCTATTATTGATGCTGGAACTTTTAACTGGGCAAATGGTAAGTTCCCAGAGTTTACAGAACCTTCAGCAGGATATCACGGATTAGTATATCACGAAGCCTTAGGAGCTGCATCATACACATTTAAGTTAATTTTAGAGGGCTTACGTGACTTTGGAGGTGCCTTGAGTCCTACCAATGCTTTTAATATCATTCAAGGATTAGAAACCTTAGAAGTAAGAATTCAAAAACACAGTGAAAATGCCTTGTCTATTGCTAAATGGTTGCAAGAACAAGAAGAAGTTGCTTGGGTAAACTATCCAGGATTAGAAGGTAATAAATACAAAACTTTAGCCGATAAATACTTACCAAAAGGGCAAAGCGGATTGGTAACTTTTGGTGTAAAAGGAGGTTATGAAGCCGCTAAAACCATTGCAGACAATACTAAACTCTTTTCATTACTAGCAAATATTGGAGATACCAAATCTTTAATCATACATCCAGCAAGTACAACACATCAACAATTGAGTGATGAAGCACAAGAAAGCACGGGAGTAACGAAAGATTTAATCCGTTTGTCGGTTGGTTTGGAAAATATAGAAGATTTAAAAACCGATTTACAAGAAGCATTTGCCAAAATATCTAAAGAAGTATTGGCATAAACCAATAACATTTAGAAAATACCTCAAAAATAAGTCGGTAATGAAAAGTGATTTACAACACATCAATATTCTTAGTTATACCACAATAAGCGGTACACAATTCGATACTATTCCATTGAGTTATCAAACCTTCGGAAAAGCATTGGGTACCGCTCCTGTGGTGCTAATTAATCATGCGTTAACAGGCAATAGTAATGTTTCAGGAAATGATGGCTGGTGGCAAGATGTAGTAGGAGAAAACAAGGTTATTGATATCAATGAATATGCTATTTTATGCTTTAACATTCCAGGAAATGGCTATGATAATTTCTTAATAGATGATTACAAAAGTTTTGTAGCACGTGATATTGCAAACATTTTTCAACAAGGTCTACAGCAACTTAATATTACCCAATTATATGCGTTGATAGGAGGTTCTTTAGGAGGAGGAATAGCATGGGAAATGGCAGTGTTGAATCCGCAAATAACAAAACACTTAATTCCGATTGCAACTGACTGGAAATCTACTGATTGGCTAATAGCCAACTGTCAAATACAAGAACAGTTTTTAACCAATTCTAGCAATCCGGTACACGATGCGCGTATGCATGCTATGTTGTGTTATAGAACACCTGAGTCATTTAAAAAACGTTTTCAACGCTCAAAAAATGAAGAATTACAGATTTTTAATGTAGAAAGCTGGTTGTTACATCACGGAAAAAAATTACAAGAGCGCTATCAGTTAGCGTCGTATAAATTGATGAATCAGTTATTAAAAACCATCGATGTTACCAAAGGAAGGGAAGGGTTAGATGTGTTAGAAACCATTGAAGCAGATATTCATATCGTTGGAGTTGATTCTGACTTGTTTTTTACCGCGGAAGAAAACAGAGAAACACACAAACAACTGGCATCTGCCCATGCGAATGTAACCTATAATGAAATTAATTCAGATCATGGGCATGATGCTTTCTTAATAGAATACAAACAATTAGAAAAAATTATTGAACCTATATTCAATCAAAAATCAACAAATAAGAGAATGAAAATTTTAAAGTTTGGCGGAAAATCATTGTCGAATGAAGGCATACCAAATGTAGTATCAATCATAGAGCAAAAAATAAATGAAGGAGAAAATATAGCTGTAGTAGTCTCAGCAAGAGGAAATGCTACAGATGAGTTGGAAGAATTATTAGAAAGAGCAGCTAAAAGTGAAGCTTTTAAAGAGCAACTAGAAGCTTTTAAATACGAACAAACAAAATTAACACCTTTAGTAGATTTTTCTACTGAATTCAATAGGCTAGAAAAACTATTTGAAGGAGTTAGTTTGTTAGGAGACTACAGTCAAAAAATAAAAGACGAAGTGTTGGCACAAGGCGAGTTATTGTCTATAAAAACCGTAACCGATTTGTTACAGCAAAAAGGTATCAATGCCAATGCTACCGATGCTAGAAATTTGTTGAAAACAGATGAAAGCTTAGGGAATGGACAATCAATAATTGAAGTTTCGAAAGAAAATGTAAAAAATCATTTCAAGCAACATAACGGAACAACAGTAAACATTGTAGCAGGGTTTATAGCATCTAATTTAAAGAATGAAACTACAACATTAGGAAGAAACGGAAGTAATTACACAGCATCATTATTAGCCAATTATTTAGATGCGGAAGAGTTACAAAACTACACACATGTTGATGGTATTTTTACCGCAAATCCTGATTTGGTAGCTGATGCTAAAAAGATAGAAGAGTTATCTTTCTCTGAAGCTAATGAGTTAGCCAATTTCGGAGCTACTATTTTGCATGCAAAAACCATTATTCCCTTATTAGAAAAGAATATTAACCTTCGCATATTAAATACGTTTAACCCAAATGATAAAGGAACGTTGATTACGGCAAAATCAACCTCCAAAGGGATCAAATCCTTATCAGTATTAGACAAGGTTGCTTTAATAAACTTCGAAGGAAGAGGCTTGTTGGGAAAAGTAGGAGTGGATGCACGTATTTTTAAAGCTCTGAGTAATCACGGAATTAGCGTGAGCATTATTTCGCAAGGATCTTCAGAACGAGGGATTGGTTTAGTGGTAGATAAAAGTAATGCAGTAGCAGCGGTAAAAGCTTTGGAACAAGAGTTTGAAAATGATTTACAAACAAAAGATGTCAATCAAATTTCCATTCAAGAAGAAGTAGCGGTAATCTCAATTATAGGACAAGATTTAAGTGAATTCCACCATCCATACAATGCTTTAATTAAGAATCAAATAGTTCCTTTATTATTCAACAATACAATTACAGGTAAAAATGTGAGTTTGGTGGTAAAAAAGGAACAATTACATAAGGCGTTAAATGTAATTCATGGTCAAGTATTTGGAGTTGCTAAAAAGATAAACATTGCTGTTTTTGGTAAAGGTTTAGTAGGAGGAACACTGATAGAACAGATACTAGAAAGTTCGAAATCAATCTTAGAGAGACGTAAAATTCAATTAAATATTTTTGCCATTGCTAACTCTAAGAAAGTGTTGTTAACCAAAAATGGAGTAGCAACTAATTGGTCGGATGAACTTGAGAATGCAGCAGATAACCAGCATACAGTTGATACAGTAATCGATTATGCTAAAGAACATCATTTAGAAAACCTAATTGCGGTAGACAATACAGCAAGCGTAGACTTTATAGAAAATTACATTCCGTTAGTCAATGCAGGGTTCGATTTGGTTTCATCTAACAAAATAGCCAATACAGTTTCGTTCGATTTTTATAAAAAACTACGTAAAACCTTAGAGGAAAACAATAAAAGTTACTTGTACGAAACCAATGTAGGTGCAGGGTTACCGTTGATAGATACGATTAAACTATTACACGATTCAGGCGAAAATATCACGAGAATTAGAGGGGTGTTTTCAGGTTCGTTAAGTTACTTGTTCAATAAATTTTCTTCGGAAGAAGTGCCGTTTTCAAACGTATTACAAGAAGCAATTGACAGCGGATTTACAGAACCAGACCCTCGTGAGGATTTGTGTGGAAATGATGTAGCTAGAAAACTATTGATTTTAGCTCGTGAGCTAGATTTAGAAAATGAATTTGAAGATATTCAGATAGAGAACTTAATACCAGAAGCGTTTAGAGAAGTATCTTCAGAAGAATTTTTATCTAACCTAGATCAATTAAATCCAACGTTTCAACAGCAGAAAGAAGCTCAAAAAGAGAAACACGTGCTTCGATATATTGGAGATTTACATGGAGACTTACAACAAACAAAAGGAGAGTTGGATGTAAAGTTAGTCTCTGTACCAGAGAGTTCTCCTTTAGGAAGCTTAAAAGGTTCTGATGCAATTTTTGAAATTTATACAGAATCATATGGAGCACAACCTATCGTAATTCAAGGAGCAGGGGCAGGATCTAAAGTAACTGCTAGAGGCGTATTTGGAGACATCTTACGATTAGCAAAGAATAATAACTAGAAAAGAGAACAAAGAAAATAGAGCAGAGAAAAAAAGATACAAGAACTGAGACCCAAAAATCTTGATTCCTTTATCTGATAGCGAAGCGATCAAACATCTAAAAAAATAACATGAGCAAAAATTTTGAAACTCAAGCCATACGAACACAAACAGAACGTTCACAATTTTCAGAGCATTCTACACCTTTGTATCTAACATCCAGCTTTGTATTTGAGGATGCCGAAGATATGAGAGCTTCGTTTGCCGAGGAAAAAGAGAGAAATTTATATAGTCGATTTTCAAACCCAAATACCACAGAGTTTGTCGATAAAATAGTGGCTATGGAAGGTGCTGAAGCAGGATATGCGTTTGCAACAGGTATGGCAGCTGTGTTTTCAACTTTTGGTGCGTTATTAAATGCAGGAGATCATATTGTATCATGTCGCTCTGTTTTTGGTTCAACACATAGTTTGTTTACTAAATATTTACCGAAGTGGAATATAGAAACAAGTTATTTTAAAATTACCGAGGTAGATACTATTGAAAGTTTAATTCAACCAAATACCAAAATTTTATATGCTGAGACACCTACCAATCCGGCAGTAGATATTTTAGATTTGGAATTGTTAGGAAGTATTGCCAAAAAGCACAATTTATTATTAGTGATAGACAATTGCTTCGCAACGCCGTATTTACAAAATCCCATAAAGTTCGGAGCCGATTTGGTGATTCACTCAGCTACAAAACTCATAGATGGTCAAGGTCGTGTTTTAGGAGGCGTAACCGTAGGAAAAGAGGACTTAGTTAGAGAAATCTATTTATTTTCAAGAAATACAGGTCCAGCAATGTCTCCATTCAATGCTTGGGTATTGTCTAAGAGTTTAGAAACGTTGTCGATTAGAGTAGAGAAACATTGTGAAAACGCTTTGAAAGTAGCGCAGTTTTTAGAAGAACATCCAAAGGTGAAATTGGTGAAGTATCCATTTTTAAAATCGCATCCACAGTATGAAATAGCTAAAAAACAAATGCGACTAGGAGGAAATATTGTTGCTTTTGAAATCCAAGGAGGTATAGAAGCAGGACGTAAATTCTTGAATAGTATTCAACTATGCTCATTATCAGCAAATTTAGGAGACACAAGAACTATTGTAACGCATCCAGCATCTACAACACATAGTAAGTTAAGTGAAGAAGATCGATTAGAGGTAGGAATTACTGACGGTTTAGTACGATGTTCGGTGGGATTAGAAAACGTAGAGGATGTAATTTATGATTTAAATCAAGCATTAAATAATTAAGAAGTAAAGCATATATTTGTAATATGCTTTCTAAGAAAACAAAATACGGAATTAAAGCGCTTACTTTTATTGCTAGGCAAGAAAAGGGCACTATGGTACAAATAGCTACCATTTCAGAAAAGGAAAATATTTCGCACAAGTTTTTAGAAAGCATATTACTTACCTTACGAAAATCAGGAATTTTAGGAGCTAAAAAAGGAAAAGGTGGAGGCTATTATTTGTTAAAGCCAGCTAGCGAAATTAGAATGACTGATGTTATAAGAACACTAGAAGGACCTATTGCTATGGTACCATGTGTTAGTTTGAATTATTATGAAAAATGTGATGACTGTCCAGATGAAGAAGCTTGCTCAGTACATAAACTTATGATTCAAGTAAGAGATAATACGCTACAAGTACTTCGTAATAACACACTAGCAGATTTAGTGTAGTATTAACAAATTGTAAAATTCAAATATTTTTTTGATTTCTCCTTGGAGAATTAAAAAGCATCTGTATATTTGTCGACTTAAAACCTAGTATTCCTATAGGGTAATGGTATTTTAAAAATGATTGTAGAACAAGTAGTAGAAAATAAAGCAAATTATAAAGAAGATAAGCTTTCTGAAAAACCAATAAGAAGCATTATAAAATCAATAAGTTGGAGAGTTGTTGGTACCATAGATACAATATTAATATCATGGGTAATTACAGGACAAGTAAAGACAGCTTTTTCAATTGGAGCTGTAGAGTTAGTAACAAAAATGCTATTGTATTTTTTTCACGAAAGAGTCTGGAACAGTATTAAATGGGGCAAAAAATGAGTATAGAAACAATGAATTTAGAAGCAGTAAACGCAGAGTTAAAAAACAAATCTCCAAAAGAGATTATTGTTTGGGCATTACTACAAGCAAATAAAGCCGTAGTAACTACAAACTTTCGTCCCTATGAAGGAGCTATTTTAAACGCAGTAGCATCAGTAAAAAACAGTATAGATGTTATTTGGTGTGATACAGGATATAATACTCCACAAACTTATAAACATGCCGAAGAGTTAATTGAAAAACTACAGTTAAACATTCAGTTGTATGTACCTAAACAAACAGTAGCACACAGAAACATCACTTTAGGTTTACCAACAATAGATGATCCAAAACATGCTGTTTTTACTGAACAAGTAAAATTAGAACCTTTTAAAAGAGCAATGAATGAACACAAACCAGATGTTTGGTTTACGAATTTAAGAAAAGGACAAACTGCTTTTAGAGATAGTATTGATATTGTTTCAAGAAGTAAAGACGGAGTATTAAAAGTAAGTCCATTTTACCATTGGTCAGATGAGGAGTTAGATACTTATTTAGAAGAAAACCAGTTACCAAACGAGTTTAAGTACTTCGATCCCACAAAAGTAGAAAGTAACAGAGAATGTGGTTTACATATTTAAAGAACATGATTATGAATACAGAAACTATACAAGTAGGAGCTTTAGAAAGCGAAGCCATATACATATTAAGAGAAGTAGTCGCGCAATTTGAAAAACCGGTGTTATTGTTTTCGGGGGGCAAAGATAGCATAACACTGGTGCGACTTGCTCAAAAAGCATTTTACCCAGCAAAGATTCCATTCCCTTTATTACATATTGATACAGGGCATAATTTTCCTGAAACGATTGAATTTAGAGACCGTTTGGTAAAAGAATTAGGAGTTGAGTTAATTGTACGTGAAGTACAAGACAATATTGATGCTGGTAAAGTAAAAGAAGAAACAGGAAAATACGCAAGCCGAAACATGTTACAAACCGAAACGTTATTAGATGCCATAGAAGAATTTGGTTTCGACGCATGTATCGGTGGAGCGCGTAGAGATGAAGAGAAGGCAAGAGCTAAAGAGCGAATTTTCTCAGTACGAGATGATTTTGGGCAATGGGATGAAAAAAATCAGCGTCCAGAGTTGTTTGATATGTTGAATGGAAGAATCGATCTAGGTCAAAATGTACGTGTTTTCCCAATTTCTAACTGGACAGAATTAGATGTATGGTCGTATATACAACAAGAACAAATTGAAATACCATCTATATATTTTGCACATAAAAGAGCCACCTTTATTAGAGATGGATTGATTTGGTCTGCCAACGATGAGGTGGTGTATAGAGAAGAAGAAGAAGAAGTACGTGAACGTATGGTACGATTTAGAACCGTTGGAGACATGAGCTGTACGGCAGCGGTTTTATCAGATGCAATAGATATAGATACTGTAGTAGATGAAATTAGAGAATCAACCATTTCAGAAAGAGGAGCAAGGATTGATGATAAACGATCTGAAGCAGCGATGGAGAAACGTAAACAACAAGGATATTTTTAAAAAAGGATGTTAGCTATTAGTCTTTGGCTGTTAGCATTATAAAACTTAATAATATAAACTAAGCAAAAGTAGCTAATAGCTAAAAACCAAAAGCTAATAGCCTATTGCCAACAACATAAAAAATGAACGTAGTAAAAATAGCAACAGCAGGAAGTGTAGATGACGGAAAGAGCACACTAATAGGGCGAATTTTATACGATACAAAATCATTAACCCAAGATAAATTAGAAGCGATAGAAGAAAAAAGTAAACAACGTGGGTTTGATTACTTAGACTTTTCTTTAGCCACTGACGGATTAGTAGCAGAACGCGAACAAGGAATTACTATTGATGTAGCTCACATATATTTTTCAACACCTAAAACCAGTTTTATTATAGCTGATACTCCAGGTCATATAGAGTATACTAGGAACATGGTTACAGGAGCTTCAAACTCTCAAGCTTCTATCATTTTA
The DNA here is from genome assembly GCF_028829235.1 of Tenacibaculum larymnensis. Classification (GTDB taxonomy): domain Bacteria; phylum Bacteroidota; class Bacteroidia; order Flavobacteriales; family Flavobacteriaceae; genus Polaribacter; species Polaribacter larymnensis. Next base: position 25,312 of record NZ_JAIWJY010000015.1, read on the forward strand.
GTAGATGCAAGAAATGGGGTAGTAGAGCAAACCTATCGTCATTTCTTTATCAATAATTTATTAAGAGTAAAAGATGTAATAGTAGCTGTAAACAAAATGGATTTGGTAGACTTTTCAGAAGAAAAATTCAATCAGATTAAAGGTGAGATAGAATATCTAGCTAAGAAGAGCGACTATCAAAATCAAAATATCACATTCATACCTCTTTCAGCTTTAAAAGGAGATAATGTTGTGAAGTCTTCAGAAAACACCCCTTGGTATAAAGGAGAAACTTTATTGAATCACCTTGAAAACTTGGGGTCTGAAGATACGCAAGAAGTATCAAAAGCACGTTTTCCAGTACAAACTGTTATTCGCCCAAAAACAGATGAATACCATGACTTTAGAGGGTATGCAGGAAAACTGTACGGAGGCGATTTAGTGGTAGGAGATAGCGTAACGGTATTACCATCAGCAACAAAATCTACCATAAAAAGTATTCAGTTTTTTGATAAAGAATATGCAAGAGCAAAAAGAGGAAGCTCTGTAAACATAACCTTAGAAGACGATGTAAATGTAAGTAGAGGAGATATGTTGGTAAAAACAGGAGAAGAACCTTCTGTGGTAAAACAGTTAGAAGCTACCATTTGTTGGATGGATAAAACGCCATTACAAGCTTCTCAGAAATATTACATCAAACATGGAGTAAACGATGTGCAAGCAAAAATAACAGCACTAACATCTTTAATTCGTACCGATTTTTCTGGAAAAGAAGAAACTCCATCTCAATTATCACTAAACGAAATTGGAGAAGTGAGTTTAAAAGTAAGCAAACCATTGTTTGTTGATTCATATGAGGAAAATAAAGCAAACGGAGCGTTTATAATCATCAATCCAAAAACCAATACTACATCAGGAGTTGGTTTTATCAAGTAAATAATAAAAAGTTATGGCAATAATCATTACAGATGAGTGCATTAACTGCGGAGCTTGCGAACCTGAATGCCCAAATACAGCCATTTATGAAGGAGCAAGTGACTGGAAGTATAACGAAGGAACCTCACTACAAGGAAATGTAACCTTATTAGATGGAACTTCGGTAAATGCAGAAGAGGATAATGAACCAGTATCAGACGAATACTATTTTATAGTACCCGATAAATGTACTGAGTGTAAAGGATTCCATGAAGAACCACAATGTGCAGCAGTATGCCCGGTAGATTGTTGTGTACCAGATGATGCACACGTAGAAACCGAAGAACAATTGTTAGCAAAACAAGAGTTTTTACATAACTAATATCAACGCCTTTATAAGCAAACAACTAGTAAAACAGATGCAAAGTTTTAGATCAGAAATAGAAAACCCTTTAGTAGAAAAAGATATCCTAGAGTTAGAGCGTAAAATACGTTTGTTTAACGAAGGAAAAATAGATGAAGAACGTTTTAGAAGTTTACGTTTAGCCAGAGGAATTTACGGTCAACGCCAATTTGGAGTACAAATGATTCGTATTAAGTTACCGTATGGTAAAGTTACAAGTGAACAATTACACAGAATAGCAGATGTTTCCGATGAATATTCAAGAGGGCGCTTACATATTACCACACGTCAAGATATTCAAATTCACCATGTAAGTTTAGACAGAACACCTGAGTTATGGGCACAGTTAGAGAAAGATGATATTACGTTGCGTGAAGCATGTGGTAATGCTGTACGAAATGTTACGGCTTCAGAAACTGCGGGAATCGATCCGAAAGAACCATTTGATGTAACACCGTATGCACACGCTACTTTCCAATTCTTCTTACGTAATCCCATCTGTCAAGAAATGGGAAGGAAGTTCAAGATGTCTTTTTCTGCAACAGAAGAGGATACCGCATTGAGTTTTATTCATGATTTAGGATTTATTGCTAAAACAAAAATAGTAGAAGGTAAAGAAGTAAAAGGATTCAAGGCATTATTAGCTGGAGGATTAGGTTCACAACCACGTCATGCAGATGTAATTTATGAATTTTTAGAAGCAGATTTATTGATACCAACTATCGAAGGTGTTTTACGTGTGTTCGATCGTTATGGAGAACGTGCTAAAAGAGCAAAAGCCCGCCTAAAATTCTTGGTAAAAGATTTAGGAGTAGATGCTTTTCTAGAATTAGTAGCTGAAGAAAGAGCAGCATTAGCGTATAAAACGTATCCGATAGATACTACCGATTTTGAGCAAGATATAGTTTTTGAAACGAGCGAAGTTCCCTCTGTAGTTATAGAAGATAAAGAAGCGTATCAAAACTGGAAAACAACGAATGTTTTTAAGCAAAAACAAGATGGATTATACGCGATAGGTATCAAAGTACATTTAGGAGACTTTTATACCGATAAAGCACGGTTGTTAGCTGATTTAATCAAGAAATATGGAGCAAATGAGTTACGCTTTACACTACGTCAAAATATTTTGATTCGTCACGTAAGAGAAGAGTTTTTACCATTTTTCTATACAGAATTACATAAGTTAGGTTTTGCAGAGGCAGGATATAACAGTTTGAATGACATTACTGCATGTCCTGGAACCGATACATGTAATTTAGGTATTGCCAGCAGTACAGGAATAGCGGCTGAGTTAGAGCGTGTGTTAAAAGCAGAATATCCGCAGTATGTAAATAATAAAGACATTACCATTAAAATTAGTGGATGTATGAATGCTTGTGGACAACACAACATGGCACATATTGGTTTTCAAGGAATGTCTATAAAAGTAGGAAAGTTGTTAGCACCAGCCTTACAAGTATTAGTTGGAGGAGGAGTTTTAGGACAAGGAAATGGACGTTTTGCTGATAAGTTGATAAAAATACCAAGTAAAAGAGGACCAGAATCTTTACGAATCTTATTAAACGACTTCGAAAGCCATAAACAAGCAGATGAAGACTTCTTAAACTATTACGATAGACAAGGAAAAACATATTTCTATGAGCTATTAAAAGAATTATCAGACACCACCAATTTAACAGAAGACGACTTTATTGATTGGGGACACGATAAAAATTATGTAAAAGCGATAGGAGTAGGAGAATGTGCTGGAGTGGTAATCGACCTAGTAGCAACCTTACTGTTTGAAAGTGAAGAAAAGTTAGAAAATGCAACGCATGCATTAAACAGTAAACAATGGTCAGATAGTATTTACCACGCTTATGCGGCTATGGTTAACACTGCCAAATCCTTGTTAACAGCAGAAGGAGCAAAAACGAATACACAAGCAGGAATCATTACCAATTTTGATGAACTGTTTGTAGCAACAAATAAAATAGAATTATCAAGTTCATTTGCAGAGTTGATTTATCAAATCAATAAAAATGAACCTACGGAAGCTTTTGCAAAAAAGTATTTAGAAGAAGCATCATCATTTTACAAAACAATTGATGCCTACAGAAAAGTAGCCGTAGAAAGTTAAAAAAGGAGAGTCCAATGAAAAATCAACCGAAATTAACCGTAGTAGGTGCAGGACCAGGAGATGCTGATTTAATCACCTTAAAAGCTATCAAAGTATTAGAACAAGCCGATGTGGTATTGTATGATGCGTTGGTAAATAACGAATTGTTAGAATATGTAAACCCGAGTGCAGAAGTAATCTTTGTAGGAAAGCGCAGAGGATGTTACCGATATCAACAAGAACAAATTAATGAGTTGATTGTTGCAAGAGGATTTTCTCACGGACATGTAGTACGTTTAAAAGGAGGTGACCCTTTTATTTTTGGTAGAGGATCAGAAGAAATGGAATACGCAGCTAAACACGGGTTAGAAGTTGCTGTAGTACCGGGAATTTCATCTTCATTAGCAGTACCAGCATATCAGAATATTCCGTTAACAAAAAGAGGAAGCTCAGAAAGTTTTTGGGTAATAACAGGAACTACAAAACAGCACCAATTGTCAAACGATGTTGCTTTAGCAGCAAAATCAAGTGCAACGGTTGTTATTTTAATGGGTATGGGGAAACTCTCAGAAATCATTCATCTTTTTAAAGAAGAAGGAAAGAATGAATTACCGGTAGCAATTATTCAAAATGGAACAACTCCTGAAGAAAAAATAGGAATTGGTACTGTAGATACGATAGAAGAAGTAGTGGCTAAAAACAACTTGAGTAACCCTGCTATTATTGTGTTAGGAGAGGTGGTAAATCACAGGCAGCAATTGCTTCAAGTGCAACAAGAAGCCGTTTTAAAAGAAGTGGTATAAAGAAGTTTTAGTAATGGTAAAACAAAGAATTCAAAGAAGCATTAGAATAACAAAATATATTCTTTATAAAGAAACCTTACTTGATTTTAAAGAAAGCTTTTGGTCATTTATCGGTGCTTTTTTTGGTATAGGTATAATTGCTTTTATTCAATCATTCTACTTACCAGATATTGAAAATATTTTTTTAATAGGCTCTTTTGGAGCATCTTGTGTTTTAATTTATGGAGCAATTCAAAGCCCTTTAGCACAACCTAGAAACTTAATAGGAGGTCATGTAATATCTGCTATAATAGGAGTAACTATATACAACTTAGTACCAAGTGTTGTATGGATTTCTGCACCACTAGCTGTTTCATTTTCTATCATAGCAATGCAGTATACAAAAACACTTCACCCACCAGGAGGAGCTACGGCATTAATAGCAGTTATTGGAACTGAAAAAATTAAATCATTAGGATATATGTATGTTTTATCTCCTGTATTAACAGGAACTTTAATTCTTTTTGTAGTAGCTCTTTTATTTAATAATATGACAAAAAGCAGGTGTTATCCTACCAATAGGAAGTATACAAGATTCTTTAAAAAGAAAATAGAGAACTATTAAAAAGGTGGGCAACAATATTAAATAAATTTAAAATGAGTATTAATGAATGAAGAAAGAAATAACCTGTACCCAATCTTTTTAAAAACTAAAGAATTAGAGGTATTAATTGTTGGAGGTGGATTTGTTGCTGAGGAAAAATTACGATTTTTATTAAAATCAAGTCCTGATGCTATCGTAACCATAGTCGCTCCATTCTTTAGAGAAGAAACCGTTGAAGTAGCTAAACAAGGTAAGGTGAATATGATAACGGATAGCTACAATGATACCTATTTACAAGGAAAACATTTAGTGATTGCAACAACAAATGTTCCTGAAGTAAATATACAAGTATATAAAGACTGTAGAAGTCAAAATAAGTTAGTGAATGTAGCAGACAATCCACCGTATTGTGATTTTTACATGGGTGGAATTGTAACTAAAGGAAATGTAAAAGTAGCCATTTCAACCAATGGTAAGTCACCAACAACCGCTAAGAGATTACGTCAGTTTTTTGAGGAAGTAATCCCAGAAGATATTAATCAATTAGTACAAAACTTAAATAGTTACAGAAAAACCATAAAAGGAAACTTTGAACAAAAAGTAGAAACATTAAATAAGCTAACAGAGAGTTTAGTAAAGTAACGTCATTGCGAACAAAGTGAAGCAATCTGTTAGTCGATAAACAGATTACTTCGTCTTCCAACTTGTTGGAATTCTCGTAATGACAAAATAAAGAGAACATGATACAAACAGATATATTAATTATAGGAGCAGGTCCTACAGGGTTATTTACCGTTTTTGAAGCAGGGTTATTAAAACTACGTTGTCATTTAATTGATGCCTTACCACAACCAGGAGGGCAGTGTTCAGAAATTTATCCGAAGAAACCTATTTACGATATTCCAGCATATCCAGAAATTTTAGCAGGAGATTTAACAAAGAACTTGATGGAACAAATCAAGCAGTTTGAACCTGGATTTACTTTAGGGGAACGTGCTGACACCATCGAAAAACAAGACGACGGAACGTTTATCGTAACCACCAATAAAGGAACCAAACATCAAGCACCTGTGGTAGCTATTGCAGGAGGATTGGGAAGTTTTGAACCTCGTAAACCACCGATTCCAAATATTGCTGATTTTGAAGACAAAGGAGTAGAGTACATGATTAAAGAACCAGAACTGTATCGTGATAAAGATGTAGTAATTGCTGGGGGTGGAGATTCTGCTTTAGATTGGTCTATTTTCTTAACAGATGTAGCAAAATCGGTAACCTTAATTCACCGAAGAAATGAATTTAGAGGAGCGTTAGACTCTGTAGAAAAAGTTCAAGAGTTAAAGAATTTAGGAAAGATAAACTTAATTACACCTGCTGAGGTAAAAGCAGTATTAGGAGAAAATCATGTAAAAGGTGTTGTAGTAGAAGAAAAAGGGAAAGAACCTTACATGATAGATACTGATCATTTTATCCCATTATTTGGATTAGCGCCAAAGTTAGGTCCTATTGCCAACTGGGGATTAGAAATTGAGAAGAACGCTATAAAAGTAAACAATGCCTTAGATTACCAAACGAATGTAGAAGGTATCTATGCCATTGGAGATGTAAATACTTATCCAGGGAAACTAAAATTGATTTTGTGTGGATTCCATGAAGCAACACTAATGTGTCAAAGTGCTTACCAACGTATCCATCCAGATAAAAAATATGTGATGAAGTATACCACTGTTGGCGGTGTAGACGGTTTCGACGGAACAAGAAAAGAAGCACCAAAAGCGGTAGTAAAAGCAATTCAATAATTGGGGATTAGGATGAAAGTAGTTAGGAACTGAGCGGATAAGTTTGTTGTAATTACAAGTTTTAAGTAAAAACTCCTTCACCAACAAAACTAAAATAGCCACCTAACTACTGATTCCTTTAAGAAATTGTTACAAATGGATAATCAAGACATCAATATAAAAATAACAGACCGTGAAGGTGTAATGCATGAGGTAGTTGCTCCGACAGATATGGCAATGAACTTAATGGAAGTAGTTCGATCATACGAATTAGCTCTTGAAGGAACTATTGGAATCTGTGGAGGAATGGCCATGTGTGCCTCTTGTCAATGTTATGTGAAATCGAATCATGAATTGCCAGAAATGAACGATGATGAAGACGCGATGCTAGCAGAAGCATTTCATGTAGAAGAAAATAGCCGATTAGGATGCCAGATTCAAATGACTCCCGAATTAGAAGGACTTGAAGTTGAGCTAGCTCCTGAAAGTTAGTTATTTTTGTAAAAAATTAGTAAATGCAATTCAAACAATACGATTTATCATTAAAAGATGATGTAGAAAACTTTACAAAACAATTATTTTACGCATTGTTTAATGATGTATGTCAAGAAAAAGCAAACCATTTAAAAGAGAAGTTTATAAAAATTTTAAATGGCTTGGCTATTAAAAATGCTTCAGAAGCATGGGCTGTATACCAACAAACATTTTGTGGAATACGAGAAAAGTTAGATTTAGATGCCAAGGCATTTGAAAAAACTGATCCTGCCTGTAAAAGCTTAGGAGAAGTGTATTTAGCCTATCCGGGTTTTCATGCGATTGCTGTGTATCGATTGAGTCATGAATTGTATAAAATGGAAATTCCTATTTTACCAAGAATGATGAGTGAATACGCGCATGGGTTAACAGGAACAGACATCCATCCAGGAGCAGCAATTGGCGATTCGTTTTTTATAGATCATGCAACAGGAATTGTTATTGGAGAAACCACCATTATTAAAGAAAACGTAAAAATATACCAAGGAGTTACTTTAGGAGGAATTCAAGTTAAAAAAGAATTAGCATCCACAAAAAGACATCCAACAATTGAAAATAATGTAACCATTTATGCCAACGCAACTATCTTAGGAGGCGATGTAGTAATAGGAAGAGATAGCGTAATAGGTGCAAATGTTTGCGTAACCACCTCTGTACCCGAAGGATCTATTGTAACCTATGAGTCAGAAAATAAAATAACCACTAGAAAATCCTATGTTAAATGATGTAGGTACCAAATTAACCATGAAAACTAAAACAATTATAGATAGTATAGGGAATACGCCACTAATAGAAGTTTCAAACATTCTTCAAAAAGAAGGCGTAAAACTATTATTAAAACTAGAAGGAAATAACCCTGGCGGAAGCGTAAAAGATAGAGCAGCGTTTAATATGATTGCTGAAGCTATTAAAAGGAAAAATATTCGTCAAGGAGATTATTTAGTAGAAGCAACTAGTGGAAACACAGGAATTGCGTTAGCACTCATGGCAAAAGTATTAGGAGTAAATATGGTATTGGTTATGCCAGAAAACTCTACAGAAGAACGTGTAAAAACCATGCGTGCTTACGGAGCTGAGGTGATTTTAACGGATGCAGAAAAAGGTATTGAAGGTTCTAGAGATGTAGCCTTAGAACTACGCTATAAAAAAGGCTATTTTATGCTAAATCAGTTTGAAAACACTGATAACTGGAAAGCACATTATAAAACTACAGGTCCAGAAATTTGGAATGACACTGAAGGGGAAGTAACTCATTTTGTATCGGCGATGGGAACTACAGGTACTATAATGGGAGTGTCTACTTATTTAAAAGAACAAAACCCAGAGGTACAAATTGTAGGGGCACAGCCTAAAGATGGAGCTAGAATACCAGGAATTCGTAAGTGGTCGCCAGAATACCAACCAAAATTCTTTAACAAAAGTAAGGTAGATCAAGTGGTAGAGCTAGATGAAAACGATGCTAAAAACATGACCAGAAAGCTAGCACAAGAAGAAGGTGTTTTTGCAGGAATGAGTAGTGGAGGAGCGGTACATGCAGCCTTAGAAATAGCCAAAACGATTGACAAAGGAGTGATTGTAGCTATTATTTGTGATAGAGGCGATCGTTATTTATCTTCAGATTTATTTCAATAGATTGTCTTTACGTATTTTATAATATAGAAACTCCCGCTTAAGCGGGAGTTTCTATATTATAATCTTATTAGAAAACCGTTTTTATTTAAGCATATATTCTTTTTTAAATATATACAAACTTTCGGGTTAGGGTTTGTTAGCTACATTTTATAAACGGTGTTGTAGCCCATTATTTCCATTTTCCTTTTCCTCTTCCTTTGTTTTTTCCTTTTCCTTTGTTTTTTCGTTTAGACTTATTCTTTTTGGAATTAGCATTATTCTTTAATTGGTGGAACTCCGCAGAACCAGGTTTTATTCCTGCTTGCTTTGCTATGTATCCCCAACCTTTATTTTTATGTGTTCTATAAATGGTAATCATATCATCTATCGATCTTCTTGACAATTTAGATATCTCTAGAGCCAAATAAATTTCTCCTGCCTTCATACCTAAACTTCCTCCCATGTATTTAATTTTTCCTTCAGAAACATTATAGGAAATGCTCAAACGAGTCTTAAAAGCTCCAAAGTTTAGATTAGCATCGGTGTTAATGATATTCAAATCAGAATCTAATTGAGTATTTCCTGTGTTAAAGGAAATTTGAGCAGAGGCTGAATAAGTAAAAATTGATAGGAGGATAATAAATAAGTTTTTCATGTTTTGGGGTTTAATTAAACAAATCACTTGTGACAAAAAAACATACCACTGTTTACATCTAGAACAACTGTAATACACCTTATTATAAAAGAACAAAAACTTCTTTTATCCGTGTGTTTAGATATAACAAATGGAATATTTTCGTAATACGTTGGCGAATGTAAAACAAAATAAAAAACCGTACAAAAATGTATGGTTATACTATTGATAAAGACGTAATCGTAGTAGTTATTTTTCGATAGAGACAATTGCTGTCTATCTTCAGATTGGTTTCAATAAATTGTCTTTATTTATTTAAATCAACAATTATCTATTAAAAACTAGTTAGCGTTAATTTAGTTTTATATCAGTAATTGGCTCTTTATTCTATTATATATGCTGAGTTATAAACTTTATTAATTTCGAATTTTAAATTTAATACCTACTTTATTCAATTCCATTTCTATTTTTTCCCAGAAATTAGGTTTTATTGAATCCATATAATAAGTATGATCCTTAAGGTTACTTTTTGAATTAATTACAATGCCATACCAGCCTCCTTCAGCTGTTCTTTTTAGAATTCTAGAAACAGATTTAATATCATCTATTTGATATGTCTTTTGAATCCAGAAAAAACATAAATTTTTAATAATAATTTCTTTTGGGGTTATAATAAGATAATAAAGGATTATGGTGAGATAACATAGCAGAAAAACTCAAAAAAAGTATAAAATAGAAAGAAACAATATACCAGTTTTTTAAATACATTTTAGTTTGCAAAATCATAGCAAAAAAAGAAAACCAAGAAATAAATATTAATATCACTCCTACAGAGAAGAAGGTGTACTTTTTGAAACTAATAATTTTACTTTTTCTCATCCAGTATTAAATTGTTACGTTTTTTAGAAACTACTCTCTTTTTCCAGAATGAAACATAATTCACTAGCATTACACTTTCCCATATCTTTGTGAACAGTGCTAATAAGAGTAATGTTTGGTGTTAAGAGGTTTATAAATAGTATTATAGGTGTGTTTTGTTATGGCTAGTTTTTAATCAAAAGCATCACATCTTCTAAACATGATAAACTGTTTGTGCCCTAAAAATTCACCTTTATCTTTCCAGGTTTTTGCGTAATTTTCTAAGAGAAAATATCCTTCCTCCCAAACTTCATTATTTAACAAGCATTCACCAGAAATTGTTCCATCTGGTTGACGAGAAATATAGAGTTTCAACCAGTTTAATTTTTTGTCAGAAAGCTTGTTTTTCAATTGACTTTCTACAATTGAATATAAATTTATTTCAGTGTCAGTTTCAATCCATTTTCCTTGAAATGAATTTTCGCTCATTTTTGGATGCCAAAGTATTTCTCTACCTGCCGAGTTTGATTTGAAATCAAATTCTTCTAAATGACTATCTGTAAAGCTATCTATAATAGGAAGAAATATGTTAGATAAATAATTTTCTATAGCAGATTTAACTTTTTGCTCAGCAGTATTTCCTAATCCTACTATACTAGATTCAATTCCATTAGGAAAATACTCTTTGTTAATAGTTATTACTAATAAAGGTAACAAAGAAGGATGAAAATCTCCAGGCATAATTGCTGTTGCTATTTCAATCTCCGAATTAACTATTATAGCAGCATATTGAGTTGAAAACTCTACTGAATTTCCTTTTTCTTCAATGCTTTTTTTTAACTCATGTAATAGATAAGTATTTATATCTATCTGTTTTTCTATCTTTTTTGGTTTTAAAAAGTCAAATATTCCCATTCAGCTTCTTTTTTAGTTGGTTTTCAAATTGCCTATAACTTGTTTATATACGCATAAAATACGTCGTTATACAACCAAAAAGGAGGTATAAGAGCATTTTTATTGTTTTTTATTCTGTTGCTATATTCCTTGTATAGGAAATCAAAAAAAGGAAATGGTAGCAATTTTTATTTTTCTTGTTTCAAGCACCCAATATAAAACAAAATAAAAAACCGTACAAAAAATGTACGGTTATACTATGATATTTCATGTATGGTAATTACTTATACTCTATAAAAAGGCTCTCTATAGGTTTTCTCACTTTGTAAGTGTGTTGAGAGCTATCTTCTTCAGAGCGATAACCAACAGGAGCAACTACAGCAGCATTTAAACCTAACTTATTCAAGTCCAATATTTTGTTATAAGCTTCGGCGTCAAAACCCTCCATAGGACAAGCATCTATTTTAAGTTCAGAGCAAGCATTAAGCAAATTGCCCAAAGCAATGTAAACTTGGTTAGAAGTCCATTTGTTCTTTTATTATACTGTCTTCTATAATCAAAACGGTATATAGTTGAAGACCATAAGAAGAAGGAGCTAATTGAATAGCTCTTTTTAAAAGTTCTATCTGTTGTGCTGAAACTTTTTTAGAAGCATCAAATTTTTTAGTAGCGTATCGCCACTCAAGGTTGTCTATTAAAGTCATACTATTATTGTTTAAGAAAACAGCAAAATTAAAAGGGGAGTAGTTACAATGCCTTTACATATGTTGATTCAGCAATTTTTTACATTTTTTCTTTCCCAAAGGAGTTTGGATAGAAAATCCAAGTAAACGAAACCGTCAGCGAGCTTCGCTGGTCTTTCCTCAAGGCAACGAAACCATCAGCGAGCTTCGCTGAGCTTTCCTCAAGGAAACGAAACCGTCAGCGAGCTTCGCTGAGCTTTCCTCAAGGCAACGGAACCGTCAGCGAGCTTCGCTGGTCTTTCCTCAAGGCAACGGAACTATCAGCGCGTCACGCTGAGCTTTCCCTAAGAAGGAATAAAGCTGGTTTTGAATGTAAACAAACAATTTTCTATTAAAAAGGCAAAAATCAACGTTGAAACTTTTAGTAAGAAACTCTTTATTAAATATTTAGTAACTTTAATGTAGGTTACTAAAAATGATTACATGAGAACTCTATATACCTTAATTGGAATAGCATATCTTCTGTTCGTAGTGGTGACGTCGTACATGATTCTAGTCGAGCCACTCATAAACGCATGTAAAAAAAGGAAGAAAGAAAAATAATATGTTATTACAAGTATTTTTCTTTCATAGCAATTGCATCAAAAGGGTAACCGTAGCAACAAATAAAACAAAAGAACTATTATCTAGGTATTTAGCATAAGGCTTTAAATTAGCAGAGAATGTGTTTGTATTCTAACACCACTTTTAATAGTTGTTAAAAGAATGGTAAATGATTTAACAATGAATACAAAAGTCTTAGTTAGATGAACCTTTGGCATACATATTGAAAAGCTCTAGGAAAATTATTTTATTATGAGAACAATTTCAGGGCAAATCACCAAATTATTTTTAATAACATTCTTAACGATTACTACTATGACTGTAGGGCAAACCTCTTTTAAAAAAGTAGATGTATCAATATATCCTAAACCAGAAAAAGGGTTTAAACAAATGGTTATAGAAGTTCCTCATTCAGCTAATGATAGTAACAAAAAAATAGAATTTGTTATTGGAAAATGGATGGAAGTAGATACTTGTAATAAGCACGGTCTTGTAGGAAGTATAGAGAAAAAAGATCTTAAAGGGTGGGGGTATTCGTATTATGATTTCAAAACTGATGGCGGAGTTATATCTACTCGAATGGCTTGTTTTGAAAGTAGCATAGTAAGAAAATTTATTTCTAGCCAGCCACAAACAGTAAGGTATAATGGGAAATTACCAATTGTTATTTATGTTCCAGAAGGTTACGAAGTTCAATTTAAGATATTTGAAGCAGAGGATGATGTGTATCATGCTAGTGAGGTAAAACAAAAATAAACTTAAAAGCGCTGTGATTTATTATAGCTTTATATAAGAAAAGCAGCAAATACTATTTGCTGCTTTTCTTATTTGTTATAACAAGTATTACTTTTCTTCTTTAATAGGTACCGCATCAAAAGGATCTACCATTGCGATAAATAAAACACAAGGACCATTATTTAAACATTTAGCTCTATGTGGTTTTTTTGCAGGACCATAAGCATAAGATCCCGCTTTTAATACGGTAGCTTTTTCTCCTTGGTATTGTACTTCTAAATCTCCTGAAATTAAAATCATTCGTTCAGGTGATTTATGTGTATGATATATAACTTCTGTATTAGGTTCTATTCTAAAGAAAAAATCTAAATTAGGTTTAGATATATCACCATGAAGTATTGTAAAAGAACAATTAGGAAAGAAATCAGGAGCAGGAAGCCATTTCAAACTCTTATTATTAACAGTTGTAGCAATAGAAGTTTCAGTATTTGAAACACCATTACTTTGAGCATTTAATCCGATAGCTAAAAAAGCTAGGATAAGGGTTAACAGATTTAGTTTGTTTGTTTTCATCTTGTTGATTTTTAGTTACTTAATATAATTAAAAATATTTAAGATTTCAAGTAACATTAACTTGTTTGTTATCTTCTTCCGAAAATAATAACTAAATCAGAATAATAATAAACGAAAATGTAGAAGTATAATTATTAGCTAGTTTAGCTAAGAATTAAGTTGTTAGTTACTCTTTTGGCATTGGAATTTTATTTCTGAAATCAAAAGCTATTTCTGAAGCACCGTTTTTTTGTAGATAATCTAATTTATCAACAGCTTCTTGTATAGTAGGGTATTCACCTTCTGGTACCCACCACATCGCGGTGTACACCTTTCCGTAGGAATGAAACCATTCTTTTCTTCTTTTCAAGAAATCTGTATGAAAAGTCTTGTACACAAAATCACCCAAAGTCTCAATAGATTCCCAAACAGAAACATTAATAATTACCTGTTCGTCATTATAAGGATTGAAACTTGTAGCGTCATTATTCTCGTCTTTTAGCCTCCAAACAAAACCGTCACTGTTTTCAGCCAAATTGTTAACTCGGTCTAAATTATCTACAAACTCTTTCATAATAGGATCTTCAATATTTACTCCTTTCATTCGAGCTACATTGATTTCTGCTATATGGTACTTTTTCATAGGTGTGTTTTTTTAATGTTATTTTATTTTTCCTTCTTTTTTAAGATTTAAAACCATTAAAGCTAATGCTTCCGCTTGATTTTTTCCCCAAGAAATCAAATTATTATATTTTCCGTCTTTGGTTAAACTAAAGGCTACCATTTTTCCTGCGCATCTACAAATAGCCATATATGGTGTTCTAGTAATCATAGTTTTTTGAACAGTTACTTCAGCATAATTATATTCTTCAACATCTTTTTTTGTAAGCCTATCATAACCTGTCATATGAGCGATATAAGTATTAGTGTCTATTTCAATCATTTCAGGAATCATATCGTGCAGTTCCTGTGCAAGGAATGCAGAACATAATTTCTTCTCTTTTTTAGAGGAAATATCAATATAAATTTCTCCTTTATTGTCAAAATATGAGAATATACTATTTTGATTTATACCACTATCTTTTAATTTTTGAGCAAGTTTTATATCGATTGTTAATTTACTAATTTCATTTTCTTTTTTTTCTTTTGCTTTATTTGGTTCAAAAACAATCATTCCGCCTTTGTGACCACAGTTTTCTATATGAGCAGCGATTGACTGTTGTTTTGAGTTCTTAGAAGTGTATTTAATTACGTGATTAAATAAATCACCTGAAATAATAGGTTCATTATTATTTTCTAAAAATTCACAAATTGCTCTTGAAAACGGACTTCCAACTCCAGGTTGCCCATCAGATACTTTTTCCTCTCTTCCAGATGTTAAAATCCATCTAGAATCCAAATTCTTAATTTTATCAAAGCTTGAATTATTGTTTCCAGACCTTGTTTGAGTTAAAAAAGTTCCAGAAAAACAAGAGTCAGATACAAGTAGTAAATGTTTTACTTTTATTCCTTCTATTATATCTATTACAGTTGAATTAGGAATATAGTCGCTAATACTATTAGAAGCATCAGATGGAATCCAAAACCCTTTATTGGTTATTGAATGTTTTTCTCCGTGACCTGCAAAATAAATAATTAAAGTATCTTCTACATTTACAAGACTTGTGATTAAATTAAGTCCTTCTATTATATTTTTCCTTGTTGCTATTTTGTCTGTAATTGGTTCGTTTAAAATTTCGTAATTATACTTTTCAATTAGAACTTTTGAGAATCTTTGAGCGTCAAGTTTAGCATTATTCAGATTAGGAAATAAGTTACTGTTATATTCATCAATAGCTATTGTGTAAATGTAATTGTTCATTTTTTCTAATTGGATACAACGTATTTGTATAACTGTTATTACAGGATTAAAGTTACATATTTCGTTTAAGAACTAACGTTAGCAATTCCGAGTGGATTCGGACGTAGTCGAATCCGCCGTAATTGCGGTTATACATTGCTGTGCATAGTGTTTTTATTTTTCAGTTAATGGATTTCCATAAGCTCCTTTTTCCGAAATTGCTTTTGAGTAGGACATTTTATTTAGCGTATCCATTTTTAAAAATTCGGTTTCGTTTATTGAAATTCGGATGAGATTATTTTCCCATACTATTTTTAGATTCTCATTTTTAATTCCGCTCTGAATAGAAAATTCATTCGCAAAGTTTTTCCTCAAAGGTGGTTGAAAATCCTTTGCAATAAATTCTTTCACATTTTCAACAGATTCAACTAGAGTTCCACGAGAACATAAAAATCCTTCGAATTCGATTTGATTGTTAGAATCAAGAACATATGCCCAAACTGAATGTTGGTCACTATCAATTATTAAATTCCGATTTTCAGTTTCGTTATATTCAGTCAGATAAATTTCAGTTTCCAATTTAGCTTGATTTTCGTTTTTCGGACATTATGCACTACTCGTTATAAAAGAATAAAAACTACTTTTATCCAGAGTATTGAAGGTGATTAACGGAAGTTTCAGCAATTTTATTCTTCTCATTTTTAAGCATCCAATATAAAACAAAATTATGTTGTTACCTAGTAGCAAAAGTGGTCTTTTTACTTTTATCTATTTTTAGTTTTGGTAACTAAAAAATAATACTATAACTTTGCCCCGTTCATTAACGTATTGATGTTATCAAGAAAGGTGGAGGGAATAGACCCTTTGAAACCTTAGCAACCCTTTGTGCAAACAAAGAAGGTGCTACATTCTACTGCTTCGGCAGAGAGATAACGAAAAGAATTTTACTTCCTCTTTTCCTGATAACATTACACTAAATATCAGGAATGTCAAACATTTATCAAGAAATACAAAAACGAATCCTCGTGCTCGATGGTGCTATGGGAACCATGCTTCAGGAATATAAGTTTACTGAAGAAGATTTTCGCGGAGAACGTTTTAAAGATTACCCAACACCGTTACAAGGAAACAACGATTTGTTGTCAATCACACAACCAGAAGCTGTAAAAGAAGTTCATAGAAAATACTTTGCTGCAGGAGCAGACATTGTAGAAACCAACACTTTTTCAGGAACTACTATTGCCATGGCAGATTACCAAATGGAAGATTTGGTATATGAGTTAAATTATGAATCTGCCAAAATAGCCAAAGAAGTAGCTGAAGAGTTCACTGCCAAAGAACCACACAAACCTCGATTTGTAGCAGGCTCTATAGGGCCTACCAACCGTACGGCAAGCATGTCTCCAGATGTAAATGATCCAGGATACAGAGCCGTAACCTTTGACGAGTTACGCACTGCTTATAAACAACAAGTAGAAGCTTTAATTGATGGGGGATCAGATATTTTGTTAGTAGAAACTGTGTTTGATACCTTAAATGCTAAAGCCGCTTTATTTGCTATTGAAGAGGTAAAAGCTGAACGAAACATAGAAATTCCTATCATGGTTTCTGGTACGATTACTGATGCTTCAGGAAGAACATTATCAGGACAAACAGCTGAGGCTTTTCTAATTTCTATTTCTCATATTCCGCTACTATCTGTAGGGTTTAATTGCGCTTTAGGAGCCAATTTATTACAACCTCATTTAGAGGCGATAGCCTCTAAAACGGACTTTGCTATTTCTGCTCATCCAAATGCAGGATTACCCAATGCCTTTGGAGAATATGACGAAACTCCAGAAGAAACAGCGGAGCAAATAGAAGAATATTTAAAGAAAAACTTAATTAACATTATAGGAGGGTGCTGTGGTACCACACCTAAACATATTTCAGCGATTGCAGCGGTAGCCGCTAAGTATAAACCACGTAAAGCTGAATTTGTTGCAACAGTACAAAATAGTTAATAGATGATTGAGAAAAGACGATATATGAAGTTATCTGGTTTAGAACCGTTAATTATTACACCCGAAAGTAATTTTATCAATGTAGGTGAACGTACAAACGTAGCAGGATCGCGTAAATTTCTTCGATTGATAAAAGAAGAAAAGTTCGATGAAGCCTTGGCAATTGCGCGTCATCAAGTAGATGGAGGAGCGCAAATCATCGATATTAATATGGATGATGGTTTAATTGAAGGGAAAGAAGCGATGGTACGTTTCTTAAACTTAATAGCTTCTGAACCTGATATTGCCAGAGTTCCTATTATGATTGACAGTTCTAAATGGGAAATCATTGAAGCTGGATTGCGAGTAGTACAAGGAAAATCGGTTGTAAATTCCATTTCTTTAAAAGAAGGAGAAGAAAAGTTTATTTGGGAAGCTACGCAGATTAAACGATATGGAGCCGCAGTAATTATCATGGCTTTTGATGAAGTAGGACAAGCAGATACTTACGAGCGAAGAATTGAAATTGCAGAGCGTTCGTATAACATATTAACTGACATTGTCGGTTTTCCGCCAGAAGATATCATTTTCGATTTAAATATTTTCCCAGTGGGAACTGGAATGGAAGAGCATCGAAAAAACGCACTAGATTTTATTGAAGCTACCCGATGGGTGCGCGAAAATTTACCGCATGTTAGTGTGAGTGGAGGAGTAAGTAATGTATCATTTTCATTTAGAGGAAATAATGTCGTTCGTGAAGCGATGCATTCGGTATTCTTATACTATGCCATTAAAGCAGGAATGAATATGGGAATTGTGAATCCGACAATGTTAGAAGTCTACGATGATATTCCGAAGGATTTATTAGAACATATTGAAGATGTTGTTTTAGATAGAAGAGATGATGCAACTGAACGCTTATTAGAGTTTGCAGAAACGGTAAAAGGAACTAAAAAAGAAAGTAGTGAGCAGGTTTTAGAATGGAGAAGTTTACCGTTGCAAGACCGTATAACACACTCTTTAGTAAAAGGAATAGATGCTTTTATTGAAGAAGATGCAGAAGAAGCACGCTTAAGTGTAGCGAAACCATTACATGTAATTGAAGGACATTTAATGACGGGGATGAATGTAGTAGGAGACTTGTTTGGTGCAGGGAAAATGTTTTTACCACAAGTAGTAAAATCTGCCCGAGTAATGAAAAAAGCAGTTGCTTACTTAAACCCGTTTATTGAAGCTGAAAAAAGCGAGGAACAGCAAGCTATTGGAAAAATATTGATGGCGACCGTAAAAGGAGATGTACACGATATTGGTAAAAACATTGTATCAGTAGTATTAGGCTGTAACAATTATGAGATTGTTGATTTAGGTGTGATGGTTCCACCAGAAAAAATCATAGAAACCGCTAAAAAAGAGAAGGTAGATGCTATTGGTTTAAGCGGATTGATAACGCCTTCGTTGGATGAAATGGTGTATTTAGCCAAAGAAATGGAACGTCAAAATTTAGAAATTCCATTATTGATTGGTGGGGCAACTACCTCAAAAGCACATACGGCTGTAAAAATAGACACACAGTATAAAAATGCAGTAGTACACGTTAATGATGCTTCAAGAGCGGTAACCGTAGTAGGAGATTTGTTGAACCAAGAAACCTCTAATGAATACGTAGCCAAATTGAAGAAAGATTACGAAGAATTTCGTGATAAGTTCTTAAAACGAGGAAAACAAAAGCATTACATACCTATTGCAGAAGCAAGAGAGCGAAAATTTAAAATAGATTGGGATACTACGAATATTACCAAGCCTAGAGAACTAGGAATACAAAAACTAGAACAAGTAAGTTTAAAAGATTTGGTACCGTATTTTGATTGGAGTCCGTTTTTCCGTTCGTGGGATTTACACGGAAAGTTTCCTGATATTTTAGAAGATGAAGTAGTAGGGGTAGAGGCAACTAATTTGTTTGCAGATGCTCAAAAAATGTTACAACAAATTATAGAAAAGCAAGCATTAAAGCCCAAAGCTATTTTTGGTTTGTTTGAGGCAAACTCTATTAACGATGATGATATTTCAGTTCAAAAGAAAGGAAAAGAAGTCACCATATTTAGAACCTTACGTCAGCAATTAAAAAAGCGTGAAGGTAAACCAAGTTTTGCCTTAGCTGATTTTATTGCGCCTAAGGAAACAGATAGATCGGATTATATAGGGGCTTTCTGTACAGCCATTTTTGGTGCTGATGAATTAGCGCTACAATACAAAGAAAATCACGACGATTACAATGCAATTATGGCACAAGCTATTGCCGATCGTTTTGCTGAAGCTTTTGCTGAATATTTGCATCACAGAGTAAGAACAAAACATTGGGGTTATGCTTCCGAAGAAAATTTAACGAATGATGAATTAATAAAAGAGGATTATAAAGGAATTCGTCCTGCTCCCGGATACCCTGCATGTCCAGATCATTTAGAAAAAGAAACGATTTGGGAACTTTTACAAGTTGAAGAAAATATAGGGGTTAGCTTAACAGAAAGTTTAGCCATGTGGCCAGCAGCAGCAGTTTCAGGATATTATTTTGCCAATGAAGAAGCTAAATATTTCGGTTTGGGTAAAATAACAGACGACCAAGTAAGAGATTTTGCAGAGCGGAAAAACATTCCCTTAGAAAAAGCCAGAAAATGGTTACACCCAAACATATCAGACAATTAAGAATAATTTAAAAATAAACAAACAAAAGAGCGTATTTAATTAACAATAAGTTTTAAGTTAGGTAAACTAAAAGCTAGAAAACAGTAGTAATATTGCCATATAAAAAATCAATAAAATTAGACAAATGAAAAAGTATAATTTAGAGATTCGATTTGCAATACAGCTACTGGTAATGGCAGCAATATCGTTGATTGCAGCTTCATTGGTATAGTTAAATACGCCTTTATAAGATACACTTATGAAGGTAATAGAACATTTAGAAAAAGCTAACGGAACATCGTTGTTTTCGTTTGAAATACTTCCACCGTTAAAGGGAGACACAATAGAGTCAATATTTAAAAATATTGACCCATTAATGGAGTTTAATCCCCCGTTTATAGACGTAACCTATCATCGTGAAGAATACGTGTATAAAGAGTTAGGAGACGGACTCTTAAAAAAACAAGTAGTAAAAAAACGTCCGGGTACTGTCGGTATTTGTGCGGCTATTCAAAATAAATATCAGGTAGATGCTATTCCGCATATTTTATGTGGAGGGTTTACTAAAGAAGACACTGAAAACTTCTTAATAGACCTCGATTTTTTAGGAATTGATAACGTAGTTGCATTACGTGGTGATGCAGTAAAAAGCGAAACTTATTTTAAACCTGAAAATGATGGGCACGCGTATGCAAGTGAGTTAGTTACGCAAATAGAAAACTTAAATAAAGGAAGGTATTTGGATGATGACTTACAAAACTCATCAAAAACCGATTTTTGTATTGGTGTAGCAGGGTATCCTGAAAAGCACATGGAAGCACCAAGTTTAGATTCTGATATTCACTTTTTAAAAAAGAAGATAAAAAATGGAGCAAACTATGTGGTAACACAAATGTTTTTCGATAATCAAAAGTATTTTGAGTTTGTAGAAAAATGTAGAGAAGAAGGTATAACCGTTCCAATTATTCCGGGTTTAAAACCTATTTCAACCAAAAAACAGTTGAATTTAATTCCACACCGTTTTAAGGTAGATTTACCTGATGCATTGGTAAAAGAGGTTGTGAATTGTAAGAGTAACGCAGAGGTACGACAAGTAGGAGTAGAGTGGTGTATTGCTCAAAGTAAAGAGTTACAACAGAAAGGTGTACCTATTTTACATTATTATTCAATGGGAAGATCAACTAATATTCAAAAAATTGCAGAAGCAGTTTTCTAAGATAAATCGTCATTTCGAACCGAAGGAGAAACCGTAAGGTTTAGCGAAGCTAAATCTCATTAAAGTTAATTACAAACATTCTTAAGATTTCTCACACTTCGTTTCACTCGGTTCTAAATGACGTTAACAAGAGTTTTTTTGTTACTATATTATCTATGTCATTCCGAACGGTAGAGAGGAATCTCAAATAATAGAGTAAGAAATTTTTTTAATGTTGTTATGATGTGGTTATGTCTTTTATGTGACAAAATTGAAAGTAATATATTTACGTGTTAAATAAAGAAAAGATGAAATTACCATTATACCAAATAGATGCTTTTACAGATAAAGTATTTGGAGGAAATCCAGCATGTGTTGTTCCGTTACAAGATTGGCTTCCTGATGAAGTTCTTTTAAAAATAGCAAAAGAAAATGCGGTGGCAGAAACAGCATTTTTTGTTGATAAAGGAGAGAAAATACATTTAAGGTGGTTTACTCCAGAAATTGAAATGGATTTATGCGGGCATGCAACACTTGCTACAGCTCATTGTTTACATTCAATTTTAAATTATCCTCATAACGAAATAGTATTTGAAACATTAAGTGGTGATTTAATTATTACGATTGAAAAGGACTTTTATTCGATGGATTTGCCATCTCGAATGCCTGTTGCTTCTGAGTTACCTGAAGTCATTCAGAAGTCTTTAAATATACAACCTAAAGAGGTTTTAAAATCTAGAGATTATGTATTAGTATATGATTCTGAAGAGGAAATAAAAAATATAAAAGTAGATAGACAGACCTTTGATCAAATAAATTTAGATCCAGGAGGGGTAGTAGTTACAGCTGTAGGAAATAATTCCGATTTTGTATCAAGATATTTTACACCACAATCCTCTATTTTAGAAGACCCTGTTACTGGTTCTTCTCATTGTTCATTGGTGCCATTTTGGAGCTCTCGATTGGATAAAGATAATCTTGATGCAATACAAGTTTCTGAAAGAGTAGGAGTGTTAAAGTGCCAAAATAAAAAGGATAGGGTCATAATTAGCGGTAAAGCTAAAACGTATTCAGAAGGAAACTTATGGATAGAATAACGAGTGTTTAAAGAATTGTCATTTCGAACCTAGTGAAACGAAGAGTGAGAAATCTTATGAAAGCCTGTTATTAGTTTTAATGAGATTTCTCCCTTCGGTCGAAATGACGAACAGTCATTGTGGGGAGAATATGATGAAGTAATCTGTTTATTTAGAATTCAAAATATAAAGATTGCTTCACTCTGTTCGCAATGACGTACTTATCTTCTTATAAGTAATTATTAATTGCTCTTAGCCTTTATAAAATCAGAAATTAAATAACTAATATATTTTCCTACTTGTCCGTTAGCAACGTCATCTTTAACAACTGCTGGAGCACCCTCACAAATGTGTAAATAAGAAGCATTTTGTAGCTTACCAAAATAATGTGTGAATCTACGTGCTTGTTGTGGTGTAAATCCGCTAGGTGTCATGGCACTACTAGGAAAGTGTTGCACACAATCCAAGTCAATCTCAATTCCGAAAGGAGTATTTTCTATAAAACTTTCAGCGCGTTGCAACTCACCTTCAAAAGAAGTGGACTGATATACTTCTAACTCTTCAAAAGTGTTGTATTCTAAGTTTAAACTATCGTGAATCATCTCAAAAATATACTGAGGCGTGTAGTTTTCATGTAATCCAAACATAAAGTAATTCTTAATAAAACCTTCTAGCAATGCATACGAGAATCCGTTACCACTATGGCGCTCTTCCAAACGACGTAAATCGGTATGCGCATCTAGGTTAATTACATTTACAGGTTGTTCCTTTCCTTCAGAAAGTCCTTTAATATTTCCGTAAGCGTTGTTATGACCTCCACCAATAATAATTGGTGTTTTACCACTTTTAACAATGACTTTGATAAGGTTAGAAAGTTCTTTATCAATTGCTTTTACTAATAAATCACCTTTCTCTCTGTCGTTAACGTCAAAGCTATATACATCGTCTAAACAATCTAAATATCCTAAAACTAGGATGTTATTTCCGTCGATAAACTGATTCTGCTGTGTATTTAAGAATGCTTTTAAAGCGGGAACAAAAGCAGTATGTGCACCACCATTTCCACCATTCATGCGAACTCCAATATCTTCAGGGACTCCTAAAATAACAAAAGAAGCAGTTGAGTTTTTAAGTTCCTCTTGTAGCTCTTTTTTAGAGTTGATAACTGCAACGCACTCACCTAATTTTGTCTCACCTTCACGTGGGGTTACAAACTCTTGTATGTCTTTTTCGTTGAATATTGTTAGCATATTGTATTGTCTTTTTAGAAAACGTCATTTCGAACTGAAGTGTAACGAAAGGAGAAATCTCAAGAATGTTCGTAACTCACCTTAATGATATTCTTCGTTATCATTCGGAATGACAGGGTATAATTTACATTTCTTTTCCGTTGATGAATACTGAATCTATTAAGTTACTTCCGAAGGAATACGGTAAAAATCCATACGAAGGAATTTCTTTAGTTAGGATTAAGTTTGCTTTTTTCCCTTTGGTAATGCTTCCAACCTCATCAGATAAATTCATTGCATACGCTCCGTTAATTGTAGCTGCATTAATAGCTTCTTCTGGTGTCATTTTCATTTTAATACAAGCTGTTGCTACTACAAAGTTCATGTTTCCTGATGGAGTAGATCCTGGATTGTAATCGGTAGCTAAGGCTAAAGGTAACTCTGCATTTATAATATCACGTGCAGGTGTGTACGGAATACTTAAAAAATACGAGCAAGATGGTAAGGCAACAGGCATGGTTTGCGTTCCTTTCAATGCTTCAATATCTTCTGTATTCATAACTTCTAAATGGTCTACAGATAAGGCATTGTGTTTTACACTTACCTGAACACCTCCAATAGTTGTAAACTGATTTACGTGTACTTTCGGTATTAACCCGTATTGTTGAGCGGCGGTTAAAATTCTGTCGGTATCTTCTACCGAGAAATATCCTGTTTCACAGAAAGCATCTATAAAATCAGCAAGGTTTTCTTCGGCAACTTTAGGTAGCATTTCATCAATAATTAAATTGATGTATCCTTCTTTATTGTTTTTATATTCAGTAGGAAAGGCATGTGCTCCTAAAAAGGTAGCTTTTACAGGAATGTTATAATTCTCGCGTAGCTTTTTAATAACACGCAACATTTTTAATTCAGCGTCTACGGTTAAACCATATCCTGATTTTATTTCAACTGCTCCAGTACCTAATGCAATAACTTCTTCTAATCGTTTTGCAGATTGTTGGTATAGCTCTTCTTCTGACGTTTCTTGTAACTTCTTTGCAGAGTTTACGATACCACCACCACGATTGGCAATTTCTTCATAACTCAATCCATTAATTCTATCTACAAACTCTTGCTCACGATTACCTGCATATACAATATGCGTATGCGAATCACACCAAGTAGGTAACATCATTTTACCAGTACAATCCACAGTTTTATCAGCAGAAGTAGGGGCTTTTTTCATGCTTCCATAGTCAGTAATAATACCTTTTTCAACCAATAAAAAAGCGTTTTTTATGGTAGGTAAAATGTTCATCGAAGCTCCTGATACTTTTTTAGTACTTGTTTCTCTAATTTGGATTAATTCTTTGATGTTTATGAATAAAGTTGTCATGTTGAATGCTTAAATTTGTTAGACAAACTTACGGTAAAAACTACAATTTATGATACATTTTTTAGGAGTGATTTGTGTTTTAATACTCTTTTCTATTTCGTTAATTCACGTTTATTGGGCTTTTGGTGGAACTTTATGGGTAGATGCTGTAATACCTACTAAAACAGCAAATGAAAAAGCGATGAATCCACCTAAAGCACTAACTTTTGTAGTAGCTATAGTAATAGGTGCTTTTGCGGTTGTGTATGCAGAAAAAATACAGCTATTTACGCTGAATTCAATGCCTATATGGTTGCAAGACTATGGACTTTACGTTGTGGCTAGTATTTTTATAATTAGGGCTATAGGTGATTTTAAGTATGTAGGCTTTTTTAAGAAAACCAAGACAACAGAGTTTGCCGTAAACGATACTAAGTATTTTTCTCCACTATGTTTATTTTTAGGAGTAGTTGGATTACTAATAGCGTTTTAACGTAAATCATTAAGACAATATAATAAACCTGCTTAACAGTTAATTTTTAAGTGTTGAGCAGGTTTCTTTTAGTTGTTCCATTACTATTTTTTCTCTTTCTGATAATTCAATTAATATTTCAGAAGCATAATTAATATATTTAATATCTTTTGTTTCTCCTATTTCGTTAAATAAATCTGCAACGTTTGTCCATAATTTAGCAATAGTACTGTATTCTTCGCTAGATTTGATTAAAATTTTAGAATTAAGAAGCTCTCCACTTTCTTTAAGAAAATTACTATACATTTTTCTAAATAATGAACCTCCCGTACCTCCATTTTCCATAAGAGATGCAGAAGTTTGAAAATCTCTTTTTATATCCTTACTTGATTCAAACCATTTTTTAATTTCGGTACTTGTTTTAAGTATTCCTTTGTAGCCTATATTTTTAATAGGTGGATTTAAAAAATCAGTAGCATTATTGTAAATAGCAGGTTTAATTACGTTTTTTAAATCAGGTATTTCTCCTTTTTTTAAAATAATGTAAGAAAGGTTTCTGGATGACATAGGACCTTTTTCATTTCTTGCTAACTCTAAGTTTTTTAGTGTAGTTTTAGCATCTCTACCTTGTTGGTTAGTATCATTTAAATATGCTAATTGGTCATCATAACCATAGATTGAAGCATAATGACCTGCAAAATGAATTTTTGTAGTAAAATAATCTAAATGATAACAATCTAATTTTAAGCCTACTGCTTTTCCTTGTGCTATATATTGCTGAACATTTTTCCACGCTTTTTTTATAGAGGAAGTTTCTTTGACCTCTAAATCTAAGTTCAGATTTCTACAAATATTTTCAGTCAAAACATCTGGTTTAACTCTACCACCTATAAAGGGGAAGTCCATAATTTTCATATTCCAAAAAATATACCCTAAACCTTCTCCGAGTCCAAACAACATGGGTTCTGAAAGGTTAATATCAAGTTGATATAATAAACTTCCTGTAGTGGTGGTTTCGCAATGTTGACCGTTAAATGGCTTGAAATCTTTTATTATCATAATCTTTTTTATTGTGATAACACAAAGCTATTAGTAGTTTGTGACAACCCTATGTCAACTATAAATTAAAAAAGCAGTATGAGTTAAGACTCATACCGCTTTTTTTAGATATTAATGTGCAGTGGTTTTTTTATTTCAAGTTCTCTTTAAAGAATACTTCAAGCTTAGCAAACGGAATTACATCTATTTTATCATATAAATCAGTGTGAACTGCGTTAGGAATAATCATTAACTCCTTGGGTTCTGCAGCAGCCTTAATAGCATCTTCACTAAAATACTTAGAATGTGCATTTTCTCCTGCAATTACTAAAATTGGTCTTGGAGAAATTTCCTCGATGTATGTCATAATTGGCATGTTCATCAATGAAATTGGAGTCGTCATCGTCCATGATCCATTTGAGTTTATAGAACGTGGATGAAAACCTCTTTCAGTCTTGTAATAACTAACATATCCTTGAACAAATTCAGGTTCTTCTCCTGTTAATTGATTTGCTGAAGGAAGTCCTGCTGGACTATATGCAGGTTCACCATTTTCAGCATCAGCCCAACGTTGTTGACTCAACTGTTCTAACATCTGTGTACGTTGCTCTGGGTTAACACTGTCGAAGTAGCCTTTTGCTGTTACGCGAGACATATCGTACATACTTGCCACTGCCACAGCTTTAACACGTTTGTCTACAGCAGCTGCATTCAAAGCAAAACCTCCGAATCCACAAATTCCCATAATTCCAACACGGTTTCGATCAACATAGGATAAAGTCCCAAGAAAATCAATTGTTGCACTTAAGTCTTCTGTAAATATTTCAGGTGATGCAACATTTCTTGGTTTTCCTCCACTTTCACCTGTAAATGAAGGATCGAATGCTACCACAACAAATCCACGTTGGGCAAGTTGATTAGCATACAATCCAGATGATTGTTCTTTTACAGCACCATAAGGTCCGCTGGTAGCTAAAGCAGGTAATTTTTTGTTTCTTTTATTTTTAGGAGAGTATAAATCACCAGTTAATGTTATTCCATATCGGTTTTTAAAAGTGACCTTTTCTCGTGTTACGTTTTCACTTAATTCAAACGTATAATGTTCTGTTTCTTGATACATGTTTTCTGTTTTTTTAATAGTATTATTCTGACCGTTTGAGTAGCTCACAAATAAAAGTGTAGCTATTGCTAGTATTAACGTTCTCATTATTTCTCTTTTAAATACTCTTTATCTGTAACAGCTTCTTTCCAGTCTACAATTCCTTTTTCAACATTTGGTACAATGTAGAGCTGTTGCAAGCCAACATCAGGACTAGCACCATGCCAGTGATTTACATTTGGAGGACATTTTACTACATCTCCTTTTTTAATAGTCTCAATCGGTCCTCCTTCAATTTGATGATAACCTACACCATCTGTTATAATTAGAATTTGACCTGCTGGATGACTATGCCAATTGCTTCTAGCACCAGGTTCAAAATAGACATTACCTACTGCTATGGTAAATACAGAGTCGGGAGCTACTAGTCCATAGTTAAAGGCATTTCCTGTAAATAATTCATTTGATCCTTTCTCGCCTTTAGGAAAGATAGCGTCTAGTTTATTTTTGCTTTTTTCCATGATTTCTATATTTTTTTGTTTTCTGATTGACATCCTAAAAGAAGAATAAAGCTTCCTAAGAAGAGTGTCAGTACTTTTATTTTTGCTGTGTTATACATTTCAATTTTTCTTAATTGGTTAACCATGGTACAAATTTACGATGTTGATTTACTCTATTTGTTACATTTAATTCGTAGATTGTGTCATATATTACACATGTAGCAATGAGTGTAGAGAAAAACAGTAAAAATGAAGAAGCAGAAAGTCTTATTGTTTGAAGGATCAGGAGGAGTTCAGTTTCCTGAGAATTTTTTAGAAACCTACCATACGCATATCTATTGTCATAGTGGTGAAATCTCTTTTATATTTAAAGGGAGACAGCTTAAAGCATCAGCAGGTGAATTTGTATTCTGGTATGCTCATAGTGTAGTATCTCATATATCATTTACAAAGAACTTCACGGCAACTGTTCTTTTGGTAGATGAAGAGTTTTTAAATAGTAACTTGCCTGATATCAGCTGGAGTATAGATGTGCTTATTCATACACGTGATCATCCAGTATTACATTTTAACGAGCAAAAGAATAAACAGAAAGTTTTGAGTAATTTTCAGTTGCTGTATGATAAGCTTCAGGAAAAGGATCATACCTTTTATACTGAG
The DNA here is from genome assembly GCF_028829235.1 of Tenacibaculum larymnensis. Classification (GTDB taxonomy): domain Bacteria; phylum Bacteroidota; class Bacteroidia; order Flavobacteriales; family Flavobacteriaceae; genus Polaribacter; species Polaribacter larymnensis. Next base: position 54,099 of record NZ_JAIWJY010000015.1, read on the forward strand.
CTAACAAAAACACAAATGCACCTTTTTACGCTGGAAATGTGGCATGTATTTGCTGCGGAATTTGACCGAAACAAACGAACACCGCAAAGCGGAAGCATCTATGACCGTTTTATTCATTTGGTACAGGATTATTGCATGACCGAGCGTGAGGTTAAGTTCTATGCGGATAAGCTATTTATTACTCCCAAACACTTGAATTTTGTTTGTAAACAGAATACAGGTATTACTGCTTCTGAGTGGATACAACGTTTTGTAAAAGAACGATTGATTGTTCTTTTAGAGAATCAAAACTTAAGTATTGCTGAGTTAGCAGATATGATGGAATTCTCAAGTAGATCATTCTTTACTAGGTATGTTAAAAAGTTACTTGGACTAACTCCCTCGGAGTACAGAAGTAGGTTGGAGTAGTTTACTGGGTTTTTGGCGAGGTTTTGTGTATGATTTCGTTTCGTGTTTAAGTACTAAAATAACAAATAAGTCACAGATAAAAGTCTGCTAGTACTTTCAGAAGTAAGCTATAACTAATAATGAATTATACATGTTGTTAGGCAAGGTTTTTTAACGTATTGCTTCCTTTATTGTTTTAATAAGTTCGTCTTTATCTTGTTGATTTCCATTTTTCAAATCAGAAACTAATTGTTGTAATACACTTGGACTTGACTTTTGATAAATCTTTGTTTTTTGTTCGGCTGTACTTAGTCTAAACAACTCACAAAAAGTAATTGTCTCACTTCCTTTAGTCGATTTAGCTACAAAAACACAGTCATTAATTATTTCAATGTGATTTGAGTAATCATCGTAATGAGCGTGAATTATAATAATATTTTTTCCATTTGTAGGATAATTTATTATACTATTTTTTAAAACAGGTTTTGTACTTTTTTTTGTATTACAACCTGGACAACTTAAAGCAAGATTTCTAGTCTCAAATGTAAATTTTTCATACTCTGATTTTGGTATTATATGTTCAATATCTACTTGCTTAATGTCAAAACCTAATTGATATTTACAATAACAGCAAGTATTATTTTGTTGTGGTCTCAAATGAGCAATTATATTAGTCTTAATTGAATCAAATACAGTTTTATTCCAATCCGAATGAGTATTGAAATTATCAGCAATTATTTTCTTTTCTGCTGTTGTAAGCTTGTATGGTGCTAGAATCTTATTACTCATTAGAATTAGCATCAAATATGGCTTTAATAACAGATTTTATAGGGTCATTTTCAAGAATTGATGGATAGAACTCCTTTAACCTTTGTTGTATTTTTTTTAACTCATTATTAGATCTATTTTCATTTGCTAATAAGAAAAGTGCCTTAGAAACACTATCGTATAAATCAAAGTTTCTTGTTGATGGCATTTCAAAAACATTTTTTAATATATCTTCTGAAGACCATCCATATGTGGATTTCGAAATTATTTTTGATTCAATATGTCCCCTCCTATCTTTTAAGGTAATAACACATGAATTATTAGGGTTTAAGTCGGTGGCTAGAAATGGTGAGTGGGATGCAATAATAATATGGCAACCTTTTACATTTTTTAAAATCTTATTAAGTAGGTCTATGTATTTAGATTGCCATAAAGGATGAAGACTTATTTCTGGTTCATCAATTAAAATTAGAGAATTATCTTTTAGTAAGGGAATAAGCGACAATAATGTTGATAAAATATTGGCTTCTCCCGAACTTGCATCTCTAAAGTTAAAAGGCTTTCCTCCTTTCTTAAAAACTTGTATTTCAAATGTTCTAATAAGACCAATCCTTCTTAAAATATTGATTAGGTCATATTCATATACATTTTCACTATATAAGGAATTGTCTCGATAAATTCTGCCAATATTTTTTTCGGAAAAATTTATTGTTAACTCATTTTCTTTTTGGTGATAATATAATTTGTCCAGTAAAAAATCACATAGATCATTAGCTCTTGCCTTAACAATATCGATTATATTTTCGCTTCTATAATTGAATTTGTTTGAGTTTCTTTCCTTTATAAATCTGATTAAGGTTTCGGGACTGATATCATTCCTTTTTTCAAAGTAAGAAGTGTTTAAGCGATAGTTCAATTTAATAATTGGCTCATAATGCAAATAATCAAAAATATGCCTGAAATTTCTAGAGACATCAAATTCGGAGTAACTTTCAAAAACTATCTCCAAAGCGCGGTTCATCAATGCTTTATTAGAAAAGCTATTAACTTTATTTCTTGTCCCTAAATAATTGTATTTAAAATCTCTGTGATAAAATTCAAGTATTGAGTGTCTTGAAGGTCTAAAACTTTGATCAATAGGGAACTTATCTGAGATGCTATTTGTGACAGCTATTATTTTTGAAGGAATAGAGTTGTATACAAAACGTGAATCTCTAAACAAGTTCGATTGATTTTCTTCTTGTTTTAGTTTATTGAAAAACCTAGCGATTTCACTTAAGATTCGGCTTTTCCCAGTTCCATTATTTCCGATAATTAGAGAAAAATAATTATCATAAGAAGAATCAGAATCATTGATTAACCTTACTTTGTCAGTGATGATAGATTTATTTTCTAATCCAAGGCTATATAATCTAAATCCACTCATATTTTCTTGTACTTTTCAAATGTTGCCTAACTTATTTTCTACGTAATAAAAATTACTGTCATACTCTCTTAACGGTAGGATAAGCGGAACTCTTAGCAATTTTTACTCTCTCAAATATATAAAAAATAAATACAAGAGGGAGTACAGCTTTTATCAGGAAGCTCACAAGCCTAATAGGAGTAACTTCAAACAATAAAAAAGCTAAAAATAGGTGCGTGTGTAGAAAAATGTTTGTTAGCATAGTATGCCGTATTCTTTTAAAGGTATTGTACATCAGTTAGTTATTTGTTTTTTCTTTTATACATATAAAACATGTATTCGTGATTGATTATCAGTCGTTTACTACCTTTTTTTTAAAACATACTTATTAATTTCTCAACTTTATAATAGCAAATGATATGAAATAAAAACAATAAGTGCAGTAGGGGACTTTAAAAAACTGCATTCGTACTCAGGTAAAGCCTATGTTTGTTAGATATATAATGTATTTGATTAGGGTTTTAATCTGCTGTCGAAAACAATTTAGTAAACATTAAATACAATATATTATGAAAAATTCTCAATTCCCCTACGGCATTAACGCTTGGATCTTTTTAAATGAAGATGAACCACCAAAGACAAACTACAAAAGTCCTGATAGTTGTTTTCAATCGCTTATTAAACACAAAGTATACGATAGTGTAACATCACTTGGAATAGCCTTTTTTGAGGTAGTTCCAGCCACCAAAGGATCAACCATTAAAATGGGAGACTCATCACATCCGGGTGGGCTTACGAATCAAGATTATTTAAACTATGTACTTAAGGATGCTCGCCAAGTGAATCCGAATATTAAGTTTTTAGCAACGATGGTCTATTCGGGAGATAACACATTGGCGTCTATTTTTTCTCCTGGTGGAAATGAACAAGAAGAAGCAACCAATTTTGCTAATAATCTGGTAGCTTATTTAAAAGAGAATGGAATGAATGGATTAGACATTGACTGGGAAGGTAATGTGTCTACACGTATGACTCAATCTCAATTTAAAGTCTTGTTTTCTACAATTCGCTCTGTGTTTGATAAACAGCCAGTAAAATATTACTTATCGTTCACTCCTGCATGGCCAACAAATTCGATTGATTATCCAACTGTAAATAACGCATTTGATTTTGTATCACCACAGTTTTATGATGGTACACCGTTATCTAGCTTTATAAATGCAGGAATATCACCAAAGAAAATTGGTTATGGAGCGCAATTTGAACCAGGGAATGCAGCACCAAACTCTAGTGCTCAACAAGTTTGGAATAGAGTTTCTGAAGGATTTACTAATAAAGGTGCTACTTATGATTATCAAGATATTTTTATGTGGCGTTTTAACTCTGGAAACTTCCAGTTTGAGCAAGCCCAATTTATGATTCTTAATCAGTTAGCAAATCCATTACCAAGTAATACATTTGATGATACCCAGATAGTTGGAGCTGCGGGTAATCCAAACATTACGCAAATGACGATTCGTTCGGGTGATGTACTTGATGCTATCCAGACCGTAAATACTGGAACTGGATCTTATAATACGGGTACAGAGAATAGAAATGTTGGAGTGTTTACTTTGCCACAGCATGGTGGAAATAGTGGAGTAGCTAAAACGATAGATATTCCGTTAAACGATCCAATCGTAGCAGTTTCTGGTTATACAGGTGTGTGGTATGGTTGGAAATGTGTATTACAAATAACTTTAACAGGTAAAAGCGGAGCTTCTTATGGTCCTTTCGGAACTATGAATGGTTCAACTATGCAAACACCTTTTAAACAGTCTGCTGAGGCAGGACAAAGTTTAGTAGCATTTAAAGGTGTTACTGTAAGCGTTCCGTTGGCTAATGGTAGTCATACAGAAATTATTGCCAGTTTAAATGCTGTTTTTGCTGAGCCTTTTGTAGCTCAGAAATTAAACGAAAAGACACTTTCTCTTTAAGTTTTAGTTATAATAGAAAGAGCACATATGGTGTTCTTAAAATAGGATAAATGATATTAATTATAGTCGTTTTTACGGTTTTTTTTGTAAGAAAGGCGTTTTAGTATTATAAGAATAATAAACAAAAAGGAATAATAAAAAACACAAAAAAAGAAGTAATTAGAACGAATATTTGCTATAACTGTAATAACGTAATAGACAAAAATAAATAGTGACAGATAAACAATGTTAATCAAAATAGATATTACTGATAATGTATTATTCTTAAAAGCATTAAACAAGTTATTAAATGACTCATTATTTTTTTTCTGAAACTTTAAAATTTTATACAAATACGTTTCTATGGTTAAATACGAAATCATATTAAAACAAAAACAAAAAATAACTACTGTTGTAAAAGAATTACTATCAAAAAAAGTATTTGTAAAAAGTCTTAAAGAAACATACCAGAAAGGCAATATAAAAAAAGATATTAGTACGTTTTGAATTGTTACGTGTAGTTCTTTAAATTCTTTAAATGAAGGAATTGTAGGCATAGTGTATTTTTTAAACAAATATAAAAAAGTAATTAATAACAAAAAGAGCATCCAAAATTGGATGCTCTTGCTTTTTCATGCACAGCAATTAGCCCCCCGGCTCTTGAAACTGTACATAGGTTGAGTTGATTATAACACAAAGATAATCAAATTATTGCATTATGTTGAATTTATCTATTTAATATAAAAGATTGAGCTATATTTAAATCTCAACATCTCTTGAATTATTTTATAAGTATCTGCCCATTCACTTAAAAGTGTTAATTGCCAACCTACAAAATAATAATCTGATATAAAAAGGAACTTTTAAATTATCAAATAAATAATTAAAAGTATTATCTACTATTAATACAGTTTACTCTCTAAAAAATAAGTAAATATTATTTTGATTTATAGGCTTCCAGTTTTTTGCATGGAAACTGTTTTCATCCCAGTAAATTAAAAGATTTATATGGTCTATTTTTACAGAATCTTTCCTTTGAGTTAATAGGTTTAAAGTGTCTTTGCTTTGAGTAATTCCATTCATTTTAAAATGACCATCTATTTCTGAAATAAAATCACTCAATTCTTCTATTCTTTTAATTTCAACCTGTTCACTATCAGCATTGGTAAGTTTATCCCACTTGTTTTCTAATTGTTTTTTTGAGTTACAACTTAATAAACTTAAAGAGAAGAATGTAATTAGTAATATGTTTGCTATTCTCATTTTATACCTTTTTCTTTTAATATTTCGTTTAGCCATTTTATATAACTTGAATGATGTCTTATCCTAGTTATTTCCCCTGAATTCATTATTGAGTGTAAGTCGTCTACATGCTTAGAGCTAGTGATATATTCATCATTTAAACCTAACATATGACCAAATTCGTGAACTGCACCTCTTTGATAAATATTATCAGATTTTAGTGATGGTCTTAAGTCTTCACTGTCAAGATGGGTTGTACCAAAAAAAGAGTTAACATAACTCTGTTCAAATCCTCCTTTTTTTATTTTTTGTATATAAATTTCCCAATGTTCTCCAATACTCCATTGGTCATAAACTGATAGGAATCTAAAATCTAAAAATACTCTTTTACCTTGCGATAAGCTTTTAATAACTCTCATGTCTCCCCACTTTTGACTTATGGCACTTTCAAACTTTTGTATAAACTTAGTTTTATCTGAATTATTCCAAGCCAAATTACCGTTATTTTCGAAGAAAAACTGAAGTTTCATATAAACTATTAATATATAATCTCCTAAAGGGTTTTTAACTAAGCATAATCCAAAAGCATTATTAATTTTTCCACCAAATATAGGTCCTATGGTACCTGCATTTATAGAAGGACATATTGTAATTATTGTTTCTCCTGGCTTTATTATTGACGTTCTTATTCTATGATCTTCCATATTCTTTTTTATAACACATAATTTATATACATGGATGTTTTATCCATATATGTTATTCATAATTATTTTGTGTAAAGGTTTTTAACAATTTTTACTCATCCAAATATAAAAAAAGGAAGATAAAAAAGTGTAACTTTTTTATCGGGTCAACACACGAAGCCTAATCGGGTCAACACACGAAGCCTAAT
>NZ_JAIWJY010000016.1 GCF_028829235.1 Tenacibaculum larymnensis
CGTTTTACAATATCTTATTTAAAACAGTGATGTTTGATTGGTTTGATATTTATCAAACTTGGTAAAATCTAACGGAGGAAGTTTTTTATCTTTTAAATACAGTTTTTTTGCCAAATTAAACTGCATGTTTATTTGTTCTGCTATTTTACCTTCTCCTCTCATTCTACTTGCGTAACGAGAATCATTTAATGAACCGCCATGACAATCTTCTATTTGATGTAAAATTTTGTCCGATCTATCAGGATATGTTTTTCTTACCCAATTGGTAAAAATTTCTCCTATCGCTCCATTTAAACGTACTATTGTATATGCAACTGATGTTGCCCCTAGCTCACTTACCTTTTTTACTAATGGTAGTATTTCGTGACTATTAATTGAAGGGATGATTGGTGCCATCATTACATTTACTGGTATGTTATTTTCTGATAGGGTTTTGACTGTTTCTAATCTTTTTTTGATGGTCGCTGTTCTTGGCTCTACTATTCTTCTTGTTTCTTCTAATAGTGATGTGATAGATATACTTACCCTTAATAAATGAAGAGATGCCATTTCTTTTAAAATATCTAAATCACGAAGTATTAATGCATTTTTTGTTATAATACTTACCGGATGCTTTAAGTTTAATAGTACTTGTAGCATTTTTCGGGTGATTTGAAGTTTCTTTTCTATCGGTTGATAACAGTCTGTATTTCCAGAAAACATAATATTTTGTGGTTGCCAGTTACGACTTCGTAGTTTTTTCTCTAATAGTTCTGGTGCATTTGCTTTGTACAATATTTTACGTTCAAAATCTAACCCTGCTGAATACCCCCAATATTCATGTGTGTTTCGCGCATAACAATAGATACAACCGTGTTCACAACCTTGATATGGATTCATTGAATATGAAAACCCAATATCTGGACTTGTCACTTTATTAAGAATTGTTTTAGGATAAATTTCTAAATATGTTGTTTTATTATTGTCTGCTGATTCGTTTTCAGCTTCGCAATAGTTTAAGAAATCATCCAACACTTCGTGTTGATGTTGTGTAAATTTATTGTGTGTGTTGTGTTGTGCACCACGTCCTTTAATGTAGTCCATAATCATATCTAAATAAAACGTTATAAAATTGTCTTTAGAATGACTTTATCGAGAACAGGTTCATATAAGCTTCTCGATACAATTTCGATAGGGTTCCGAAATCATCCGAAGTGACTTTGTAAAATTACAAAAAGTAACACAAAAGTTTTAGTGTTCTTCTATATTATTTATAGCTATTAAGGTTTTACTAGTATTTTCTTTACTGCTACCTGTTGTCCATCTTTTAGTATACGCACAAACAATAAACCTGTTTTAAAATTTGGTATAGGAATGGTTTGCCTGATTTTTTGAATTTTGTTTGTATAAATTATTCTTCCTGTAACATCTACAATCTCTATATCTAAGTTGTTTCCTCTTGAATACACAAACATTCCTTCTGATGCCTTCACAGGGTTTGGATATATTTTTAAGGTGTTATCAAAAGGAAAATCTATTTTTATACTATCTGTATAAATTTCTGTTCCATCATCAAGAATAATTTTAGCTCTATATTCGTTTTTTCCTCCTTTAACACTGATATCATCCGTTTGGAGTTCTTGAACATTGAGAGCTGTAAAAGTTTTAATAATTTCAGTTTCTCCATTGAGTGTTTTTTCAAAAACAACTGAAGCTACATTCGTCAAAGTACTCAAGCTTAATCGAACATCTACTACATTTTCATTTTTTATAAAGGCTAAAAAATTCTTGTAATAACAGTTTACTCCTTGTGAATTGTAGTTTATTGATCGTCCTTTAACTCCTACCTCTTCATTAAAAACTGGTGTTACTGATATATAAGATGTTTTAAATGTACTTTTTGGAATTACAACATTCGTTTCGTTTACTATTGAGTTTGTATACATATAAGTATCATCCAGCAGTTGCACATTATATGCTGTTGCATTCGGAACTGACTCCCAGCTAAATTGAATATTTTTATCACAATTAAAATCGACAATTGGCGTAATAACATCTGAAATTATAAATTCTTCTGAATTATAATATGTTCCATTTACCAAAGCTCTTAATTGAACGACTCCGTTAACTTCTGGAGTACTCCAAAGTAAGTAAGGTTTTGCAACATTTGTAGCGTTTGATATTTCCACCCAAGCTCCTTTATTAAAAGAGTATTCAATCTTACTTACTGGAAAATCCAAGTTATTTGTCCATCGTACATATTTATCTGTTACAGTTGGTAACTTATCATCTTTATTAGGATAATTCCATGTGAAAATATTTTTAGATTGATAAAAATAAGCGATCGAAAATGACTGCGTTGATGTTGCTAACGAATTTGCCTTTACTTTTATAGTATATGTACCTGTTTCTGGATTGTCAATCGTTATTAATTCTACATTATTTAAGTGGTCTTCTCCATATACAGCTTCTTTTTCTAGCGAACTTTTGGATGGTGAAGCGTCTAAAACCCAGGGTAACCATGAATTTACACCACTATTCACTTCTAAATCTAGATCGTTTACCAACGCTTTATTGTCATTAACATTAGCAGGAACATCGTTCCAAACTAATGCTATTCTTATTTCTTTTAACTCAGTATTTATAGGAATTGAATATTCTTTAACTTCATTACTTGAAATTTCATCATTAATATATGTTCCATTTTCTAAAATCTCCACACTTTGATAACTGTTCACATTACCATAACCACTTTTAAAGTCTATTCCTTTTGACCCCACATCATCAGCTCCCGCAATTAATACAGATTTTAACAATGCCGAAGAAGGAAATTTGTTTGTTTTCTCTTTATATTTATGTTGTAGTAGCGTTGCTACTCCAGAAACTATTGCAGCTGCATCTGATGTTCCGTCGGGTCCATGAGCCACTAATTCAGGTTTTACTCTACCATCATAAGTAGGTCCTTTTGAACTTCTTGTGTTTACTACTAGCTCTTTATTAACCCCTCCAATAACTAAAACATTTTTTGCCATTTTATAGTTTCCTGTCATATTAGCATATCCTTCTATTCCTTGGTAAGTTCCTTCATTAGATGCTACTTCTCCTGTATTACCTGAAGAAAATACATGAAGTAATTCAGGTACGTCAATTGTGCTTTGATCATATGCATTCGCTTCAGCTCCATAAAAATTTTCTATTTCTGTTCCATAAGAATGGTTTTGAACAAATATATTATTGTCAACATAGTAAGTGTCATTATCAGGTAATAGCGTACTAAAGTCTGAAGATGATAAATTACTATGATAAGCAACTCCTTTGGAGTTATGTGTACTATTCCCAGCTCCTCCTATTGTAGTAGCCATTAAAGTTGCATGACTAGAAACATCTTCTGCTTCATTTCCGTACAATTTTATTCTATTTCTTAAGTCTATATCGTTAACATCAAACAACAATTCTTTTACAGAAACAGTTAATCCCTCACCATTAATTGTTTTAAAATCATTTTGAAGTTTATTTATATTATTTACGCTTAAATCTATTTTTTCTATCGGTGTTTTTTCTGGACTAGGAGTTTTTTGAACATCTACATAAACAACATAATACAGGCGGGTTAATTTACTTATATCAGCTGAAGATACTCTAAGAGCTAGAATATTTTTATACGTATGCTGTACTTCAATATTTATATTTTTTTCTTCTACTTCTTCTAAAAATAGTTTTGAATTAATTGTTTTGACAACAACCTTCACCTGTTTATTCTTTTTCTTAGACAATTGTGAAACTCTGTATGATTGTTTCCATCTATTATTTATATCGAATAAATTTCCTTTAATTGAAAAAGGCTTTTCTTTTTTTGTTATTATAAAAAAGTTTTCGTCTAATTTTCGTACTACATTAACTTCTTTCTCATTGAAAATCAGATCTTTTTTATGAATTAAATAATATTTTTTTTTCAACTCTTTTTCCTGATTTTTTTGTGGTTCTATTTTTTTCACATAATCAGGAAAATCAACTTGCGAGTACATTTTAAATGTTAAAAATATTCCGAAAACAAAAAGAAAAAACAGCCTCATAAAAATATATTATTAACGCAAATAAAACACTTTTTTTGCATATTTCATGATAAAAACATACATTCGTTGAAATTTTTTAATAAAAATCCTTTCAAAAAAATGAAAAATTTAAATTCACAACTATTAAGCCTTTTGGCTTTTGCAGTTATTTTGTTTACTGCATGTAACTCTTCAGAAGAGACTATTCCAAACAACGAAACTAGCGAAATTACGCCCGAAATAGTTTCAAAACTACAAGCTGCTTATTTCGAAACCTCTTCAGCTAAAGTAACTACCTTTATGGGAGAAAAAGGTGTGGCTGTAGAAGACATGTTCTTTACTTTTGCTCAAATTGATGAGTTAGGTTAAGGTTCAAACATTCCAAACACTGAACATTACAGAACTACTAATTTAGTAACAGGTTTACCAAGAGTTATTACTGTAAGTGTTTCTCCTGATTTAGGAACTTTAGGTTCAGATGCTTTAGATAAAACTATTGTTATGTTAAACAACTTAGGTTCTCAATTAACTTACCAAAGAGTTTCTTATGGTGGTAAAGGTAAATCTAAGGCTGATATTGAAGTTAATGAGTTTTACGAATTAGAAAGTGGTGGGTTTATCACTTTAGGTAGAGCTGCTGGTTTCCCAACTAGAAGAGGAGACCCTGCTAAAGGTTTTGGTATTAACAGTAGATGGTTTGAATTATCTATTGCGCCTACTTCTAGCGAGCTTGCTGGTACTATGGCTCATGAAATTGGACACTGTATTGGTTTCCGTCATACTGATTATCAAACACGTGAAAGCTGTGGACAAAATGTTAATGAAGGAAGCGCTGGTGTAGGAGCTATTCATATTGCTGGTACTCCAACTGGATCTGATAATACTTCTATTATGCAATCTTGTGGACCTGCTACTACATTTAACAATAACGATAAAAATGCAATGTTAACTCTTTACTAGAAAGAGTCGTATTTTTAAGATACTTGAAAGCCCAGACATATTATATCTGGGCTTTTTATTTTTTTAAACTTTTCTAGTTTTATTCATTAACCAAAAATCTGCGAGCACTAAAGCTGTTAACGCTTCTACAATAGGTACAGCTCTTGGTACTACACAAGGATCATGTCGTCCTTTTCCATGTATTTCTGTAGCTTCACCTTTCGAGTTTGTCGTAGCTTGGTTTTGCATTATCGTTGCTACGGGTTTAAAAGCTACTCTAAAGTAAATATCCATTCCGTTAGAGATTCCTCCTTGAATACCTCCTGATAAATTAGATTGGGTTGTTCCGTCTGGATTGAAAATATCATTGTGTTCAGAACCTTGCATTTTTGCTCCACAAAAACCACTTCCATACTCAAAACCTTTTACTGCATTAATAGAAAGCATTGCTTTTCCTAGTTCAGCATGTAACTTATGAAAAATAGGTTCTCCTAACCCTACAGGTACATTCTGAGCTACGCAGGTTATTGTTCCTCCAATAGTATCTCCAGCTTTACGTATTTCATGAATCTTATCAATCATCTTTTCTGCTGATGCTTCATCAGGACAACGAACAATGTTGCTTTCTATTTTAGAAAAGTCTAAATCTTGATATGGTTTCACCATGAAAGCATCACCTACTGATGATGTAAATGCATTGATATTAATATGATGGATTAATTGCTTAGCTAAAGCTCCTGCCACAACCCAATTAGCTGTTTCTCTTGCAGATGTTCTTCCTCCGCCTCTATGATCTCTTATTCCGTATTTTTTGTCATACGTATAATCAGCATGTGAAGGACGGTATACATCTGTATTATGGTTGTAGTCTTTACTTTTTTGATTTGTATTCTTTATTATAAATCCTATTGAGGCTCCTGTAGTCACCCCTTCAAAAATACCTGACATAAACTCAACCGTATCTGGCTCTTTACGTTGTGTTACAATTTTAGATTGCCCTGGTTTACGACGATCTAATTCTTGCTGAACAGCATCAAAATCAACTTTCATTCCTGCAGGGAATCCATCTATTACACCCCCAATTGCAATTCCATGAGATTCACCAAACGTAGTTAGCTTTAAAGTATTTCCGAATGAATTAAACATATCTTATTATTTAATAGAACGAAGGTAGAATTTATTTACTAAAAACGATAATTTTCATTCTTATAATTGCAGCTTAACTTGTTATTATATCCTTTATTCAAGTCTGCTCACTTTTATCTTTATTTTTTTATTCTTGCATTTTACACCAAACTTATTGATAGCAAAAGCGTTACGTTTCACAACTTTTTTAATGCTTAAATTTTATTAAAAAAAGTAGCAAAAAACTTTTTTAGAATTGAAAAAAGGTCATATATTTGCACCCGCAATCAGGGAATATATCTGATGAGGCACTCAGGAGAAATGGCAGAGTGGTCGAATGCGGCGGTCTTGAAAACCGTTGTCTGTAACAGGACCGGGGGTTCGAATCCCTCTTTCTCCGCAAGTCCGAAGCGAAAGCTTCGGATTTTTTTTTAGGGGATTAAAGAAAAAAAGCTTACAAAACTGTAAGCTTTTTTTAGTTATTAGAGGCAACATGCTTCCTTATACATATTAAACTACCACTTTCTTACCCCTAGCTTCTTTTCTAAGGCTAAGTATGCAAAATAAAATAATGTTCCTAAAATCATCCCTGAAACATACCCTGTTGTAACATCAACAGGAAAATGCACTCCTAAATATATTCTACTATATCCAAAAATTAAAGGAAATAAAATCATTAAATAAATCAACTTAAAATGTTTTCTCAATAACAAAATCATAAAAGTAGTTATTGTAGTAGATAATGAAGCATGACCAGACCAAAAGCTGTATCCTCTAGGCTTGTATGTAAAATTCCTTAAATACTCTTTTAAACCTTCTGTATTACAAGGTCTAATTCTTTCTGTAGTGTTTTTAATTAAATTTGTGAATTGGTCAGAAAAAGCAATAATAATTGTTACAAACAATACTGTAAACAATCCTTTTTTCCATCCAAACTGTTTAAACACTAAAAACAGCACAAAAGCAAATAGTGGTGTCCAAGTAAATTGATTTGTTATTGTTAACCAAAAACTATCCCACTGTTCGCTTCCTAAATTGTTAAGATAAATTAAAAGCTCTTTATCTTTTTGTATAATATTTTCTATCAAAACTACTTTCCTACTTTTAAAACTTCTATTTCAAAAATTAAATCCGACTTTGGAGGTATTGGACCTACTCTACGATCACCATACCCTAAATAAGAAGGTATAAACAATCGCACTTTATCTCCTTCTCTCATTGTCTTCACACCTTCTTTCCACCCTGCTATTAACGGAAAGTTTTCATCATCAACAGTAAAAACAAAAGCTTCTCCTTTATCTAAACTAGAATCAATTTTTCTTCCATCTGCCAAATACAACGTATAATGTGCTGTAGTAGGCAATGCTGGATTTACCTTTTTCCCATTTCCTTTTTGTAAGGATAAAATTTTCAATCCTGAATCGGTTGTAACAGCATCATTAATCCCTTGCTCTTCTTGGTATCTTTGTTTTAACTCTTCTAATTTCTTCTTTCTTTCCTCTTCTTTCTTTTCAACATTTGCTAGTTCTTGTTCAAAAACTACTGGCGCATCAAATTTAGAGGCATCCTCGCCTATCCTTAAAATTTCTATATGCTTTATATAATCATTTTTTTGAATAGTATCCACTATAGCTTGACCTTGTAAAACACGTCCAAAAACAGAGTGCCCACCATCTAACCAAGGTGTTGCTTTATGTGTTATAAAAAACTGACTTGAATTTGTAACTGGTCTCGAGTAATTCGCCATCGACAGTACTCCTGGTCCATCATGTTTATACAATAGGTTACCTTCATCATCCATTGGAAATTCATCTGCAAATGTATAACCAGCATCTCCTGAACCAGTTCCTGTTATATCTCCCCCTTGTATCATAAAATCTTTAATTACCCTATGAAACTTAGTTCCATCATAAAACGGTGTACCTTTTAAAGAATCAATCATTTTAGGATGACTCCCCTCACTTAATGCCACAAAGTTAGCCACTGTCATTGGTACTTTATCGTAAAAAAACTTCACCAAAATATCACCTCTATTAGTTTGGATATCTGCATACAGCCCGTTCTCTAAACTAGGGTATTTAGCTGATTTGCACGATACAAATACTAGTAGCGTAACAAGTACTATTTTAAATAATTTCATTTATTTTAATTTATTTTCTCCTATAAACAATTAATTAGGTTAACAGCAAGTGCTAACCTAATTAATTATCAACTATTTAAGTTTTATTTATTTTACTTCTAATAATTCTACCTCAAAAACTAGAGCAGAAAAAGGCTTAATATGCTGACCTCTTTGTTGTGGACCATAAGCTAATTCTTGTGGAATAAAGAATTTATATTTTGCTCCTGGCTTCATTAACTGTAAACCTTCTGTCCATCCTTTAATTACTTGACTTACTCCAAATTCAGCAGGCTCTCCTTTTTCCACAGAACTATCAAAAACAGTTCCATCAATTAAAGTTCCATGGTAATGAACTTTAACTCTAGAACTAGCCGTAGGAGCATCTCCTTCACCTTCTTTTAAAACAACATATTGTAAACCACTTTCAGTAGCTTTTACTCCATCTTTTGTTTTATTTTCTGCTAAAAAGTCTTCTCCTGCTTTTTTATTGTCTCCAAATTCAGCTTCTGCTTTTTTAGCTTGCTCTTCTTGCATTTGTTTCATTTTTTCTTGTTGCTTCTTCTGGAAAAATGCTCTTAAGATATTATTTATGTCTTTTGACTCTACTAATAAGTTTGTAGAATCCATTCCATTTTTAAAACCTTGTACAAACAAATCTTGATCCATTTCATCAAAGTTTGTTTTAATTTTATTAGCCATATCTAAACCTAAAGCATAACTTACAGAGTCTACTTCTGTTGCTAATGAACTTTTTTGTTTAAACTGACCGTTACTGCATGAAACAATTGATAAACCTACAACTGTAGCTGCTAAAATGTTGGTTAATTTCATTCTTCTTTTTTTGATTTTATATCGATTAATGTTACTGTACTTTGTATTGGCTGATTTACAGCTATTTTATTTCCATCTCCTGTTACTCCAAAGGCCCTATATGATGGAATGACAAATGTAATGGTTTCTCCTTTTTTCATCAACTTTATTCCATCTTGTAATGCAGGAATAAAATCTTCTTTATCTACTTTATAACTTCTCTCCTTCGTTTCATAAAGAACATCTCCATTAAGATCCTTTATATTATATGACAACATTACCAAATCTTCAACTTGTGGAGAACTTAAATTCAATGTGTCTTTAGTTACATATGTATACCAAAAACCATTAGGTGAACTTTTATATTCTTTAACAGTATCTTTAGCAACCCATTCTTCTAAACGCTGTTTTTCTAAAGCATTTAACTTCTTATTCTCTTTAAGAACTTCTTTATAAAAATTTGTTGTACCATGCTGCTTTGGTCTTCTTGCCTGAGGTTCTTTACAAGACACTACAACTAATGCTATAAAAACAAAAAATGTTATTTTACGCTTCATACGAATTTTCTAACTCTTGTTGGTATGTAGGTAATAACGACTTAAATCTCTCTATCGTATTTTCCATATTATCATCACTTCTGCCTCCTGCAGCATTATCATGCCCTCCTCCATTAAAATAGTTACGAGCAAACTGGTTTACAGAAAAACTTCCTTTAGAACGGAAAGATATTTTTACAATCCCCTGTTCTTCATCTTCTATAAAAATAGCTGCAAATACAATCCCTTTCAAAGATAATGCATAATTCACAACCCCTTCTGTATCTCCTTTTTCGTAATGAAATCGTTTTTTCTCTTCTTCCGTTAAGGTTATGAAGGCTGTTTTATACTCTGGTAAAACTTTCATATTACTCAAAGCTTGTCCTAGTAACAATAACCTGTTGTAAGAATTTGCATCATGAATATTACTATGAATTCTATCATTTTCAGCTCCTTTGTCTATCAAGTCTGCTATAATTCTATGAGTCGTACTTGTTGTTGATCTAAAACGGAATGAACCTGTATCTGTCATAATACCCGTATACAAACAAGTAGCTATATTCTTATCTATCAAATCAACATCTTCCATCATTTCAATAAAATTGTATACCATTTGACATGTTGAAGACATAGATGTATCAGAATACATATACATAAAATCATCTGGCTGTTGATGATGATCTATTAAAGCAAAATCATTTTCATATTGCTCTAATGTGTTTTGCATGTCATTTCCAACTCTATGCAATGCATTAAAGTCTAGTAAAAAAATAATATCAGACTTCGATAAGGCTTTGACTGATTGTTTGTTTTGACGATCAAAACGTTTTACGGTTTTTGACCCAGGAACCCAATGTAAAAAATCAGGGTACTCGTTTGGCATTAATACCTGAGTAGTATGCCCTTTTTTATCTAAATAATGTTTTAATCCTAACGTTGAACCTATTGCATCTCCATCGGGATTTCTATGCCCAATTATCACAACATTTCTAGGTTCTGACAAGAATTCTTGCAGTTCTGTAAAGTGTTTCAAAATCATAAAAGGCGAATATACAAATTAATGCTATATTAACCTTTTTATGTATTTCTTTTTGTTTCTTCGTTCAAAAATAAAATTACCATGACCATTATGAAATTTACTACTTCATTTGTATTATTAGTAGCCTTTTCTCTAACCTCTTTTAGCCAAGAAACATTTACAATTACTTTTGGTTCTTGTAATAATCAGAGACTTAACAACCCTTTTTGGGAAGACATTTTATCTCTTGAACCAGATGTATGGATATGGGGTGGAGACAACATTTATGCAGACACCAATAATATGCGTAAAATGAAACGCATGTATAAAACTCAAAAAAATGTAAAAAGTTATAAAAAACTAACCACTAAGATTCCTATTCTTGCTACATGGGATGATCATGATTATGGTAAAAATGATGCAGGAGTAGAATTTGTAATGAAAGATGAAAGTCAACAATTATTTTTAGACTTTTTAAACATACCCAAAAACTCACCAAGAAGAAAACAAAAAGGCGTTTATCACTCTAAAACTTTTAAAACAGAAAAAGGTAGTGTTAAAATTATTGTTTTAGATACTCGTTATTTTAGAACTTCACTCTCTAAAGGAACAAACGGACAACGTTTTCAACCAAATAAATACAATGAAGGTACAGTTTTAGGAAAAACTCAATGGGAATGGCTCACTAATGAGTTAACAAACTCTACAGCAAACTTTACTGTGATAGTTAGCAGTATTCAAATATTACCTAAAGAACATGGTTTTGAAAAATGGGCAAACTTTCCTCATGAAGTAGATAAATTATTCAATTTAATTCAAAAATCAACAAATACCAATGTCATTCTTCTTTCTGGTGACAGACATATTTCTGAGTTTTCTAAGACTAACATTAACGGAGTAAAATATCCAATTATTGATTTTACTTCAAGCGGATTAACACACTCCTATTCTTCATTTACCTCAGAAAAAAACGACTTTAGAGTTGGTAGTGTCGTTAACTCTTTAAGCTATGGCATGTTGATTTTAAACTTAAAAACTAAAAAAGTTAGTTTTCAAATGCGTGGTAAAAACGGAGTTATCTTACAAGAAATCAATCAAATATACCCTTAACTTGTTAATAACATTAAAAAGTGTATTTTTGCGCCGATTTATGCGCAAATTTGCATAAGCAACAACAATTAAGGAATTTATCATTTACTGATATTTATTACATTTAATAATGGCAACAAATAGAACTTTTACAATGATTAAACCAGATGCTGTAGAAAACGGACATACTGGTGCAATTTTAGAAAAAATTAATGCTGCAGGTTTCAGAATCGTAGCTATGAAAAAAACACAAATGACTAAGCGTGATGCTGAGACTTTTTACGGAGTACACAGTGAGCGTCCTTTCTTTGGTGAATTAGTTGAGTTTATGACTCGCGGACCAATCATCGCTGCTATCTTAGAAAAAGACAATGCTGTAGAAGATTTTAGAACTTTAATCGGTGCTACAAACCCAGCTGAAGCTGCTGAAGGAACTATCCGTCAGTTATACGCTACTTCTATTGGAGAAAACGCAGTGCACGGTTCTGATTCTGATGAAAACGCAGCTATCGAAGGTGCCTTCCACTTTTCTGGTAGAGAAATGTTTTAATTCTTAGTAAGAAATAAACTTTATATATTAAACTCGTTACATAATCGTAACGAGTTTTTTTGTTTAATACTCTATATAACACTTAGTTTTTATTCTAATAAAAAAAATCATCACCTCCATTAAAAAACTATAAAACAAACACTTAACTTTTAATCTTTCTTTTATCCAGCAACTTCCTTTTAAAAAGCTTTTATATTACCTAGTTTTGCCTTCCGCTTTAAAAAAAGCAGAAAATAATTCTACAACTTAAAATCAAAAAAATGGCAAAAGATCAAGATCCAAAACAAGTAATTCAACAAACAAAAAAAGTAGTATCAGGAGGTATCGTTGGCTGGCTAACAAGATTATTCTTAGGTAAAAGTTTTGTTGATGAAACAAACGACATACTTGAAGCTTCTGAAGCTCAAATCGATTTAGTTGATAAACAACAAAGATTGATTACAGAAGGAACTCCTGCTAAAGCTAAAGTTTCTCTAGTACAAGACACAGGCTCATTAGTTAATTTTGACCCTATTATTCTATTAAGCCTTCATGTTGAACCAGTATCTGGTGAAAAGTTTGATATTAGCACCACAACGCACGTATCTAAACTATCTATACCTAAAGTTGGAGAAACAATAAACATCAAGTATGATCCTAATGAAAAATCATCAATTGTTATTGTTTAGCTTTAACTCAATAAAGAAATAACAATAAAAAACTCGTTACTTAATTGTAGCGAGTTTTTTTACAACTAAAATTATTGTTGGACAAAGTTTAATTTTGATTAACTTAGAGCCCTATTTATCTAACTTCAAATTATTTAGACAGACATATAACTCAAAAAACTTTAAGCTATGAAAAAAATAATAACCTTATTAATTCTTACCTTAACATTAACATCATTTACTAAACACCCTGAAAGTGATTTTAGTATTGTAGGAAAATGGAAAGGGAAATACAAAAAAGAAATCGGTTACATAATTTTTAAAAAAAATGGATATGCTTACTTTAAAACCCAAGAAAAAACTTTAGGAGGAAAAAAGTTTACTATAAATGGAGAAAAAGCAACCATGTCATATGAAGTTGATTACTCTAAAGAACCAATAGAAGTTGATTTTATTGTTAAAACAAAAAAAAGCGGCGAAATAAGTAGGTTATTCTGTATCGCTAAAAAAATTAAGAAAAACACTATTAAACTTCAATTCGGTTTTAAAGGAAGTCGTCCAACTGAATTTAACGATAAAGATGGTGTTATCTTTCAAAAGGTTAAATAAACCTACAATTCAACTAACAGTAAATAAATGTATAAAAATTAGAATTACTAAACCAACATTAGTTTTTTAACGAGTTCCTCTCCTATTTCTTCGTTAATCATGCGTATTATTTTATCTTTTCCGTAGCTTAACTCTTCTCGTAGTACCGAAGAAGATAAACGAACAATTAAGGTTCCGTTTTGTAATTTTACTTCGCTTGTATAAGAAGCAACTCCAGCCCCCATAAGTTTTTCCCAAGCTTCGTCAATATGAATTTTTTGAAAACCTTTTTTTAGTTTATTGTTCTCTTGGATAAAACTTCCCATCAAGTCTTTTAATGAAAAACTATCATTTTCTCTTTTAGCCATTAGTTTTATTTTTTGTCTTACTTATATAGCAACATTATAACTTAAAAATCTGATATTCTTGGTTACTCTTTTTTATCACTTCTTCTGTTCTATCTGCATGTGTATCTGTAATAAAAATCTGCCCAAACTCATCACTATTTACCAAATCAACAATTTGAGCAACTCGGTTTTCATCTAACTTATCAAAAATATCATCCAATAACAAAATTGGAGTTACGTTTGATTGTTTTTTTATAAACTCAAACTGCGCTAACTTTAACGCTATTAAATACGATTTTTGCTGCCCTTGAGATCCAAACTTTTTAATAGGATGTTCTTGAATTTCAAAGTTTAAATCATCTCTATGAATTCCTACCGATGTATACTGTAACATTTTATCTTTTTCTAGATTTTGCTGCAACAAAACTTCTAAAGACATATCGTGCAACTGACTTTTATAACGCAAATTCACCTCTTCGTTTGCCCCAGAAATAATTTTATGCTTAGCATTAAAAATAGGTACAAACTCTTCTAAAAAAGCCTTTCTTTTATTATAAATAATCGTTCCGTATTCAATTAATTGCTCATCATATACTTTTAAATTCAGAGCATCAAATGTTCTATTAGCAGCAAAATATTTTAACAATGCGTTTCGCTGACTCACCGTTTTAGTGTACGAAATTAATGTTTGTAAGTATTTTTTGTCCTGTTGAGAAATTACTCCGTCAATAAATTTACGACGAGTTTCGCTTCCTTCAACAATTAAATCCCTATCCGCAGGAGAAATAATCACCAACGGTAACTGCCCTATATGTTCAGAAAATTTTTCGTAGGCTTTTCCGTTACGCTTCAATACTTTTTTTTGACCTCTTTTTAAAGAGCAAATAATTTTTTCTTGTCGATTATTTAACAAATAATCTCCTTCAACCATAAAAAAATCCTGACCGTGTCGAATATTCTGTCCATCAATCGAATTAAAGTAGCTTTTAGCAAATGACAAGTAATAAATTGCGTCTAACACATTGGTTTTCCCAATACCATTATTCCCTACAAAACAGTTAATTTTCTTTTGAAAATCAAAAGTTTGCGATTCAATATTCTTAAAATTTACCAAAGATAGTTTTTGCAAATACATGAATAAGCCTTATTACTAAAAGAAAGCGCAAATTATCGAAAATTTACGAAAAAACGACTTTTAAAATCCAATTAAAAAAACTATTTTTGTCGCCACTAATTTTTTAAGCAATTATGGCTACATACAAGAAAAGAGGTTATAAACCTAAGAAAGAAAAGGTTACACAAGAAGTAGAAGAAACATTTGATGAATCTCAAAGTACTACTGCTGAAGTATTTAACACTTTAGACGATACTGCGAATAAATCAGAAGAATGGATTGAAAAAAATAGCAAGCCATTATTTTACGGATTGGTAGCTGTTGCAGCTTTAATTTTAGTGTACTTAGCTTATAACAAATTTATTGCTGAGCCAACACAACAAGAAGCTTCAAACGAATTAGCATACCCTCGTACTTTCTTTGAAAAAGCAAACACTTCTGCAGGTGCTATTGCTGACTCATTATATACTTTAGGCTTAGAAGGTGGTGATGGAAAATATGGTTTTATTGACATTGCTGAACAATTTGGAGGAACAAAAGCAGGAAACTTAGCTAACTACTATGCAGGTATTTCTTACTTAAAAATGAAAAAATACGAAGAAGCTATCGAGTATTTAAGTGATTTTAGTTCTGACGATGAATTATTAGGCCCTACTGCTTTAGGTGCTATTGGTGATGCTTTTGCTGATATTAACCAGCCAAAAGATGCTTTAGACTACTATCAAAAAGCAGCAAATAAAAAAGACAATCAATTTACTACTCCTTTATTTTTATTCAAAGCAGCTCAAATTGCAATGGATTTAAAAGAGTACGGTAAAGCTGAAAAATTTTATACAACCATTAAAGAAAAATACGCTGATTCTGATCAAGGAAGAGATATTGAAAAATATATCAACAGTGCAAAATACGCTCAATAATGGCAACAACAAATTTATCTTATTACGATAAAGCAACAATCCCAAATGCGAAGTCTTTTCGATTTGGGATTGTTGTTTCAGAATGGAATCCTGAAATCACTAAAAACCTTCACAAAGGTGCTATTGAAACTTTACTAGATTGTGGAGCTACTGAAGAAAACATCGTCTCATGGGATGTTCCTGGTAGTTTCGAATTAGTATATGGATGCAAAAAAATGATCGAAACACAAAAACTTGACGCTATCATAGCCATTGGGAATGTGATTCAAGGTGAAACCAAACACTTCGATTTTGTATGTGAAGGTGTAACACAAGGAATTGTAGACTTAAACATTAAATACGATGTTCCTGTAATCTTTTGTGTATTGACCGACAATACTAAACAACAATCTATTGATCGTTCAGGTGGCAAACTAGGGAACAAAGGAATTGAATGTGCTGTAGCAGCAGTTAAAATGGCAGCAATTAAAAATCAAGAACGTCCATCAAATTCATTAGGTTTTTAATTAATTCTGTTTTAGATAAACATTATTAAAAAGCGTCTAGGTTGCACAATCTAGACGCTTTTTAACTTTAATTTATACACTTTTTTTGACCACCTCTCTATAATTCAGTAACTTTGGAACTCGTCTTATTTGGTGTGATTTTTGTTCCACTTAAGCTATTAAAGAAGCAACAATTTTATGGGATTTATCAAAAGAGAAAATAAAAAGTTCGATTACAAACCTCGTTATTATAAAGGGGATGGTAATCCTTATCAAGTAAAACATAAGTTTGATGAGTACAGAACTACTGTTGGAAAGAGAAAAAGTTTAAAGGGAAAATTTAATGCTGCTTTTGACGAGTTTAAAGATTCTGGTTACAAACTGAATAAAACTATAGTAGTTATAGCCTTGGTTTTAACACTAATATTTTTATTTATTATCGATTTTGACCTTTCAATCTTTTTCCCTAAAAAATAACTAAATGTCAGATATTATACAGTTACTACCTGATCATGTTGCTAATCAAATTGCTGCTGGAGAAGTCGTTCAACGCCCTGCTTCTGTAGTAAAAGAGTTGATTGAAAACTCTATTGATGCTGGTGCTACTTCTATTACCCTATTGTTAAAAGATGCTGGAAAAACTTTGATTCAAGTAATTGACGACGGTAAAGGAATGAGTGCTACCGATGCTCGTTTAAGTTTTGAACGTCACGCTACTTCAAAAATTAAAGATGCACAAGATTTATTCAACCTAAACACCAAAGGATTTCGTGGTGAAGCTTTAGCTTCTATTGCTGCCATTGCACATGTTGAACTAAAAACTAAGCAAGAAGATGATGAGTTAGGCACGCAAATAAAAATTGAAGGTAGTGAAATAACTTCTCAAGAAGTAGTTTCAACTGCTAAGGGCACCAGTATTGCTGTTAAAAACTTATTTTTTAACATTCCTGCTCGTCGTAACTTTTTAAAATCCGACACTGTTGAAACTCGCCATATTGTTGATGAATTTCAACGTGTGGCTCTAGCACACCCAAACATTTCTTTTTTATTACATCATAATAATAACGAAGTTTATCATTTAAAGAAAAGTAATTTACGTAAACGTATCGTCGCTATTTTTGGAACTAAAATGAATGAAAAGTTAGTTCCTATTAATGAGCAAACCGATATTATTACTGTTAATGGTTTTGTGGCAAAACCAGAGTTTGCTAAGAAAAAACGTGGTGAACAATTCTTTTTTGTGAATGACCGTTTTATAAAAAGCTCATACTTAAATCATGCTGTAGTAAATGCTTTTGAAGGTTTGTTAGAGAGTGGTTCACACCCTTCATACTTTTTATATTTAGAAGTACCTGCTAACACGATTGATATTAACATTCACCCAACAAAAACAGAAATTAAGTTTGATAACGAAAAAGCGTTATATGCTATTTTACGTGCTACAGTTAAACATAGTTTAGGACAATATAATGTAGCTCCTGTTTTGGATTTTGATAGAGACTCTACTTTAGATACTCCTTACGATTATAGTAAAAAAAGTAACTCTTCAGTTCCTCCAATAACTGTAGATCCTACATTTAACCCTTTTAAAACTGAAACTAGTTATAAAGAGCCTTCTAATACAAGTAATTCACCAAAAAGTAGCACAACACACAGTTATCAATCTAACTTTAAAAAAGATACTGGAAGTTGGGAAGCTTTATATACAAATACTGATACTATTGAACCTGCTCAACAAGAGCAACTTTTTGAGTCTGAACAAGAAACTGAAACTGGAAAAACCTTCCAAATTCAAAAAAAATACTTGTTGAGTTCTATAAAATCAGGAGTCGTATTAATTCACCAATCTTTAGCACATCAACGTGTATTGTATGAAGAATTTTTAGAAAACATTACTGTTAAAGAAGCAAGCAGTCAACAACTGCTGTTTCCTGTAAATATTTCTTTTTCTTCGTCTGATATAGAAATGATATATAGCATAAAGTCTGATTTAGAGAGTGCTGGCTTTATGTTTGATGAGTTCACCAAAGAAAGTGTAGTAATTGCAGGAATTCCAACCTCAATAAGTGAAAGTCAAATCACACTTATTTTAGAGCAGTTATTAGATGATATTAAACTTGAAGTACCTGACACTAGCTTTAGTCACTTTGATGTAATGGCTAAATCATTTGCAAAATCACTCGCTATAAAAACAGGAACTTCTTTAAATCCAAAAGAGCAAGAAAACTTAGTAAACAACTTGTTCTCTTGTAAAGAACCTAATATTTCACCATTTGGCAAACCTACGTTTAAAACATTAGCTTTAAATGAAATAGATGCCATTTTTAATAAATAAAAAGTAATATGCCAAGATTAACACAAGCCATAAAGCATTTAATAATCATTAACGTGATTATGTATTTTGCTCCGCAGCTATTAAACATGGATTTAACTAATCTATTTGCTTTGCATTATCCTAAAAATGAACATTTTGGGGTTTGGCAATATATTACACACATGTTTATGCATGGTGGGCCTGCTCATTTACTTTTTAATATGTATGGTTTGTGGGCTTTTGGTACTCCACTTGAGCAAATGTGGGGACGAAATAAATTTTTATTCTTTTATTTTTCTGCGGGGATTGGTGCGGGTTTAATTTACACTTTCGCAAATTATTATCAATTTAATGGAATTTATGAACAACTAATTGGCATGGGAGTTTCTCCTGCTGAAATTCAAAATATTTTAAGTTCAGGACAGTATAACGATAGTTTAATTACTTTATCTAATAAAACTATGAGTGAGTTTTATAGTTTATACCACACTCCTGCCGTTGGTGCTTCTGGTGCTATTTATGGAATTTTAGTTGCCTTTGGATTAACTTATCCTGATGCTAAACTAGCATTGATTTTCTTCCCTGTTCCTATTGCTGCCAAATACTTTATTCCTTTAATTATTTTAAGTGATTTATTCTTTGGTATGACTAGTTATTCAATTGGTAACATTGCACATTTTGCACATATTGGTGGTGCTATAATTGGTTTTATTATTGCTTGGTATTGGAAAAAAAATCAATTTAAATTTCGTTAATTTAGTAACTTAACTTGTCTTTATTCAAGAAGTCATAAAACATGAATATACTCGATAACTTAAAATATAGATTTAAACATGCAGGAATTGTTGAACAGTTAATTTATGTAAACTTAGCTGTTTTCTTACTTGTTTTTGTTACCAATACTTTTGGGTTTCTTTTTCAATCTAAAACTAACTTTTTAGTAGAATGGTTAGCTTTACCTGCCAATTTTGATGATTTTATACTAAAACCATGGACTATTATTACATATGGTTTTTTACACACACGTTTCATCCATATCTTGTTTAATCTTATAATTTTATTCTTTGTGGGTAATCTTTTTATAGATTATTTTACCAAAAAACAACTTTTAACTTTTTACTTATTAGGTACATTTTTTGGTGGACTTGTTTTTATTTTAAGCTATAATTATTTTCCTGCGTTAGTAAACAGTCCTCACATTAATGTTTTATTAGGAGCTTCTGCTGGAACATCTGCTATATTGGTTGGAATAGCGACTTACATCCCTAATTATTCATTTAAAATTCCTTTAATTGGCTATGTTAAATTATGGTATATAGCAGTTTTTTTGATTTTAATAGACATAATACAAATTCCAGGAAATAATACTGGTGGGCATTTAGCACACCTTGGTGGTGCTTTATTTGGTTTTTTCTATGTTCGTAGCGCTAGTAACAAGGAATTGGATATTTTTAAATCAATAAACAAACTTTTTTCTAAAAGAGATAAAAAGCTAAAAACAGTTTATAAGTCTGGTAATAAAACCCAAAAATCAAACGTTGATAAAACAAGAAATCAAGAAGAAGTAGATGCTATTTTAGATAAAATTAGTAAATCTGGATACGATACTTTAAGTAAAAGTGAAAAAGAGTTTTTATTTAAACAAGGAAAAAATTAAATGAGAAAGTTTTCGATAGCTAATAAATTTTTATTCTTTATCAATTCAGTTTTTGCAGCTGTTTTATTGCTATCGTACGCACTTCCGTACGTATCTCCGCAAACAATTCCTTTCCTTTCTGTTTTTGGCTTGTTTGTCCCGTTTTTAGTTATCGTAAACATTGGTTTCTTTGTGTATTGGCTTATTAAAATGCATAAAAATGCATTTTTATCATTACTCGTTTTAGCTATAGGATGGTTTATCTCTACTCCCTTAGTTAAATTTTCAAACAAGGAAGTAATCTTAAATGATGATTTAAAAATAATAAGTTATAATGTTCATTTATTTAATCATTATAAACATGAAGAAGATATAACTACTGAGCAGAAAATTTACGAATTCATCAACAATGAAAATCCAGATGTTATTGCCATACAGGAGTTTTATAACTCAAAAATGTTAGACATTAAACTTCCTTACAAATACATAAAAACGAAAACGAAAACGAATAAATTTGGGCTAGCTATTTACTCTAAGCACCCAATTATAAATTCTGGTTCTCTTGATTTTAAACAAAGTGCTAACAATACCATTTTTGCTGATATTCTTGTTAAAAATGACACTATTCGTGTATACAATGTACATTTGGAATCGTTAAAACTGAACCCGAAAAAAGAAAATTTTGGAGAAAAAAGTTCAGAGCGTTTATTTAAGCGTTTAGAAAATGGTTTTGTTAAACAAGTAAGTCAGGTTGAATTAATCCAACAACATGAGTATTCTTGGAAAGGCAAAAAAATTGTTTGTGGCGACTTTAATAACACAGCTTATTCTTGGGCGTATAAACAATTGGCTACTGATAAAAAAGATGCTTTTATTGAATGTGGAATTGGCCTAGGTAAATCTTTCCGATACATCTACCCTATGCGTATCGACTTTGTTTTAACAGATAAAAAAGCTATCATTAACCAGTTTAAAACTTACGGAGACATAAAACTTTCTGATCACTACCCTGTTATGGCTCGCTTACATTGGTAATTTTATTTTTATTTCGGTATAAAAGTGTATTTTTAACCGATTTAAAAACTAACCTATGAAACAACATTACGATGTTGCTGTTATTGGCAGCGGACCATCAGGAGCTTCAACAGCTTTTTATTTAGCACAAAAAGGTATTTCAACTGTTATTATTGAAAAAGAAACTTTACCTCGCTATAAAACATGCGGAGGTGGTTTTGTTTTTAGAGGGCGTAAAAACTTACCTTTTGATATTAAGGAGGTAGTTGAAAAAGAGTTCCATACTGTTGATATTTATCTAGGAGAAAAACTTCATTTTAAAACGCATAGAGAAAAACCAACTATTTCTATGATTATGCGTGATTCTTTTGACAATCTAATTACCCAAAAGGCAAAAGAATTTGGAGCTACGTTATTAGAAAATCATAAATTAAAAGGATTATCTTTTTCTGATGATATTATTACTCTAGAAACTTCTCAGGGAAATTTTACTGCTAATTTTGTTATTGCTGCAGACGGAGCTTTGAGTCCAACCGCAAAAATGGCTGGATGGAAAGAAGATACTCGTAAATTAATTCCTGCTTTAGAATATGAAGTAGAAGTTTCTGATGAAGACTTTGAACGTTTATCTAAAGAAGTTCGTTTTGATATTGATGCTATTCCTTATGGTTATGCCTGGAATTTTCCTAAAAAGAAGCATTTATCTATTGGAGTTGCTTCCGCTAGAAGAACTAAAATTAACTTGAAAGAACACTATCAACAATATTTAAAAACTTTAAATATTACAAATATTGTTAGCGAATCTCAGCATGGATTTCAAATTCCTGTTTCTCCTCGTACAGACGGATTTGTTAAAAACAATGTGTTTTTAATTGGTGATGCTGCTGGCTTTGCTGACCCCATAACTGCAGAAGGAATTTCTAACGCTATTTACAGTGGTAAATTGGCTGCTGAAGCTATAATTGAGAGTGAAAAAGAACCTGAATTAGCTGAAAAATTATACCTAGAAAAAATATCGGAAAGCTTACTTCCTGAAATAAAAACTGGTTTATGGCTTTCTAAGTGGTTTTACGAACAAAAAAATATTCGAAATATTGTATTGAAAAAATACGGTCAACAGTTTAGCGAAGCTATGGCCGATGTTTTTCACGGGGATAGAAGTTATCCTAAAGACATTAAAAAAACAATTACGAATCGAATTAAAGATTTAGTTTCTTAAAAATAAAGAGCAGCCCCAAAAAGGTTGCTTTTTTTATTTTTAATATTCTTTCATTTATACTTAAAAAGTTAGCACTTATTCTCAAAAGATATTTTGTCTGCTTTTTTTCTTTTAACTTGCTGTAAAACTATTCCATCTCTAAATTTTACATTCTAGTGAAAGAAATTAAAACTACCACATCTTTAAAGCTTCCTTTTCTGTTTGATACAGATAAGCTTTTACATGATTATTCTTTAGTTGTAAATCAACATTGGATTCCTCATTTTAACACATCAGGATATGAAGGTGAGTGGAAAGCAATTCCTTTATATACTAGCAATGGTGATACTTCTAACATTTTTGCTTTTCAAAATGATAATGGTACTATTCAGAAAACTCCCATAATGAGTGATTGTAATTATTTTAGAGAGGTCATTAACTCTTTTCAATGCCCTATTTTATCTGCTCGCTTGCTTCGTTTGAATGTTGGTGCAGAAATAAAACCTCATCGTGATTACAAACTTGGTTATGAAGATGGCAATTTTCGCTTACATATTCCGATTATTACAAATAACAAGGTTGAATTTATTTTAAATGATAAACCATTGAATATGTTGCCTGGAGAATGTTGGTATACGAATGTAAATTATGTACATTCTGTTGCCAACAAAGGAAATAAGGATCGCATACACTTAGTTATTGACGCAGAGAGAAACGAGTGGTCAGATTCTTTGTTCTTTTCACTTGCTCCAAAAGATAGCTTTCAAACTATACAAGAAGAAATTGACTCACCAGAAACAATACGTCTTATCTTAAACGAACTAAAGCGTAACAATGAGCCTGCTTCAGAAAAACTTATTCATGAAATGGAACAAAAGTTATTAAAACTTACATCTAAATAATAACTTATGATGAATTTAAAAAAAGAGTTACTGCATATTACTTCTCAATTCTTTGAAGAAAAACCTGATTATTCTTCAGCTTTAAAAGAGTATAAACAATTACTTTTTAGAATTTCAAATGAAACTATAAATAATGAAGAGCATCGAAATAATGTTCAACTTGAAAATGGTGTAGCAATAGGCACTTTATGGGCAGCTAATTGTCTTGATGATTTGGTAAGAACCTATAAGTTTATTAGAGGGATTGAGGTTGCTATTCAAGAGAAAATCCATCAAAAAGACTCACTACATATTCTTTATGCTGGTACTGGTCCTTTTGCTTCGCTCATACTTCCTTTTATATTGAAGTATACTGATTTGAATATAACATACACACTTTTAGAGGTAAATCTTCTAAGTTTTGAGGCTTTAAAAAGTACAATTAAAAAGTTAGGTTTAGAAACCAATAATATCAACTTTATAAATCAAGACGCTACAAAATATCAATTCCCAAAAAACTTTTCTCCTGATATTATTGTAAGTGAAACTATGCAACGTGCATTGGATAGTGAGCAACAAGTTTCTGTTTTTTATAACTTAATGAAACAATCTAATTCAGATACTGTTTTTATTCCTGAGAAAATTACGTTAACTATTGGTACAGGCTCTTCTGAAAATATTAAAACCGACATTCAACAAAAATATTATCGCGAACATGACAAGGTTTTTGAAGTTAGTAAAGAAGCCATGAACTCGAGTGATTGGTTGTTTGAAAAAACTTCAAACAAATTAAGTTTTACTAAAAAGCATACGATTTTAAAAGAAGAAGAACTTTCTACAGCTAGTGAAATTGTGGTGATGACAGAAATTACAATTTATAAAAATGAGAAACTTATTATAAATGAAAGCGGCTTAACTGTTCCTAAATACATTAAGGATGTTTCCAACAACAAAAAAGAATCCTTAACTATTAAATCTAAATATGTAATTGGTGCTGAACCTAAGCTTGATTTAAAAATTGTTTAAACAAACTTCAAGTTTACTCCTTTTTTCTCAGCATATTTCTTTGCTGCCTCGTCTAGTTCTAAGTTTTTTGCTTTAAACTCTTCTAGGCTTTTTGCTTTAAACTCTTTGATTAACTGATTAATTTCTTGTTGAGTTTTTCCCTCATCATACATATATGCTATTTCTGCATAGTCCTTTTTATAAAAGTCGATACAAAACTCAAATAATTCAACAGAAGCATTTATTAACTCTTTTGAATCTTCATTTACTTCTAATTTCTGAATATCTTTTAAACTTCTTTCAAGATTTGGTATGGTGACTCTATGAAGGTATTGAGAATATGTTGCAGCATATTCTTCTCCGTCATTATCATAGTACTTTAGATATTCATTTTTTTGTAATTCTTTAAGTTGCTCAAAATACCCTATACCATAGTTAGCCATCAATAGATTGGCTTTAAGTACTGTTTTTTCAACAACTTTTTGCGGAGTTTCTTTCTGACAACTTGCAAACATTATAAATACTACAATTACCCCTAAAATATTATTTACCCTTTTCATTTCTAATATCTTTTATCAGGTTATAAAATAAATTCTTAACGTTTATGTAAAAAACATTGCAAACAAGGCTTTTTTTTGATTTTTTGATAGAAACCCCACACCCCTACCTTATTTAAGCCTTAGTTTACAATGTTATATTTTTTTTCTCTTTCTTTATTTAGTTAGCTTATATAAAGATGAATGAAGCAACAATCATCCACACTCCTACAGCTATTCCTAATAATCCTAACTTTCCTTGTTTCGGTGCAATCTTCCCTCTCAATATTTCTGCTTTTTCTCTAGCTTCAGGATTTTTTGATAATAATAACTTGTTTATCATTCCGTATCCTAACATAAAACCTAACCCTGCTTCAACAATACTACCTGCTAAGAAAGTTCCCCACCATATTGGTGCCGTAGTTAACCAACCTATATTTAAAACAGCTGAAATGATTCCCCAAATTCCCCAAATACAGAAGATAAGACCAATCCATCCTTGGTAAGGCTCTATTTTTTCTAATAATTCTTTGGCGTTTGGTTTTTTTGATAAAATTAAAGATGGCACTGCCACAATACTTAAAAATACTAATGAGATTCCGTAAATCATGTTTAATTAAAATTTAAATGGTTTATATTGATTTTATTATTTATGAATTAAAAGTGCTGAAGAAAACATAAACAGCATTAAAAAAGTTGCGATGATAAGTCCTGAAAACATCCACCAAGGAGTTTTACTTGTTTGCTTATGCTCTTTTGCTTTTCGTTGTAAATCTGGTGGCATTTGACTTTTGCTCATTTCTAATTTACAATGCCCACAAATACTGTATGTTTTTTTGAATAATGGAAAAACAGGAATCCAAAATATATGTGCATACAATCTATTTACTTGTATAAACAATCGCTCTGGCGTATTACAATAATTGCAACTATGATTGTTTACTGGTTGTATGCTTATTTTGGCTTCTCGCCATCCAAAAATTACCATAACTTTATTACTTATTAATTACGGTACAAAGATGCGAGAGTATCTATTGTTTAAATAGACTGAAACTAGTGAAAGTTATTACCCTGTTTTCAGGGGGTACGCTAAATTATTACTCTACAAGCCCTAGTTTTATTGCGTATTTTGTTAATCCAGCTAGGTTTTTTACGTTGAGTTTTGATATTAAATTCTTCCTGTAACTTTCAATGGTATGCTTACTTAAAAAGAGTTTATCTGCTATTTCTTGTGTAGTATATTCTTCAGCAATTAATTTAAGTACGTCTTTTTCTCTTGCCGTTAACATTACAGAAGTTTCTTTTCTTTTATTAAAAACATTTTCCATGTATGCTTCCCGTACAGATTGTGAAAAGTATTTTTCACCATTAAGAATAGTTTGCACAGCTTGTAATAATTCAGATTGTGTTGCATTTTTAGACAGGTATCCGTCAACATTATTCTTTATCAATGCATCTATCATCCCTGTATCTGTATGCATACTAACAATTAATGTTTTGATGTCTGAACGTTCTTTTTTTATATAATCGTTCAATGTAATACCATCTATATCTGGCATAGAAATATCACTAATAACAATATCTATATGTTGATCTGGATTTGTTTTTATGTACTTTATTACATTTTCACCACTATTTGCTGTAAGTAAGATATTGTAAACATCTTCATTATTAAAAATGTTCAACAATCCGTCTAAAAACATTTTATGGTCATCAACTAAAATAATATTATAAGTCATCATGTATTAATTTAAAGGTACATCAATATCTATCACTGTTCCTCTAGTTGGAAAAGAGTTAATTAAAATATTTCCCTTAATTGTTTTTAATCTATCTTTTAAATTTTGAAAACCAAGTCCGTACCTTACTTTTTCTTGATCAAACCCAACACCATCATCTTCAAAAAGTAGTTGTATTGTATTATTGAATACGGAAAGTTGAATGTCTATTTGTGTTGCCTTGGCATGTTTTAATGCATTAGTCAATAACTCTTGAATTATTTTATAGAGTTCTACTTTCAGGTTCTCATCTATTTGATCCACCTCATCTGCCGGATGAATTTGTAGCGTTATTTGTTCTTTAGATAGTGCTTTAACATTGTTTATATACTCTGTTATAATTGTTGTAAAAGCAGAATCTTTAAACTTTTTAGGCATTAAGTTATGAGACAACTCTCTTACCTGATTATACGTTTCATCTACTTGTTTAATGAGACTTTCTTCTTCTAATTTACTCTTATTAGATAATTGCAATTTTATAGTTGCTAAGTTGCCGCCAATACTATCATGTAACTCTCTTGCAATACGCTTTCTTTCATTATTCTGTCCTTCGAGTGAAGCTTTTACCAACTTTAACTCTTGGTCTTTAAGTAACGTGGTTATTTTTTGTTGATTTACTTCTTCTAAAGTCTTATTAAGTTTACTTTGTGTTTGAAGCTTTTGATAGTAAACATATAATAGAGCAAGTACAGGTATTAATACAATAAGAAAGACTATTAAAATATAAGCTTTCATTGTTTTTTGTCGTTCTATTTCTTGTTTTTGCTCCAGTGTTTTATACTGTACTTCTAGCTCATTGACTTGCTGTTTATTTTGACTTACTAAAATTTCATTGTTTACACGATTTAATTGTGTCATTAAAGCATGCGCATTTTTATAATCTCCTGTTTCTGCATAAGCATTTTGAAGACCTAAAATAGCTCTTCTTTCTATTTCTAAATTCCTCCACTGAATAGAGTTTATATATACTGTAGATAATATAGTTTTGGCATTTTCATAGTCTTTCTCTTTTAAATAAAAATTACCTACTACATTCCCTGCTTTAGCATATAAGGTATAGAAGCCTCTGGATAACGATTCATTAAAAACATTATAACAAAGATCTAATGCCTCATCTATTTTACCTTCTTTTTGTAATATTCTACCAAGCCATAAGTCAGTTTTCAATGCTTCTTTTACAAAGTCTTCTGCTACATAAAACAATCTTGCTTTCTCATAGTTTTCCTTTGCTTTTTCAAACTCTTTTCTTGTGTAATAAATAAAACCTAGTTCAAAAATAGCATCGTGCTTTAGCTTTTCGTTTGGAGCATTTTCAATACATTCTTCTAAAATTGCTTTTCCTTCCTCTTCTTTTCCTCTAACATATTTTACTATTCCTAGTCCTATTCTATTTTTGACAAACAACTCATCATTCGACTCACTATTTGAATGTTCTATTCCTTTAAAAAACCACTTCAAAGCCTCGTCAAAAAGTCCTTTTTCTAACTTTCCTTCAGCAACTATACTTGAAACCTTTGATAAATGATTTTCTTTGTCTATTAATTTATTCTTAGTGGTTTCTGTATACAGTTTATTCCCATAGTATATTATAGAGTCTAAGTTTCCTTTTTCTCTATGAAATTCTATAAGATCAAATGTAGCATCATATTTAGCTTTAAAATTTTCTGCAGTATTAATTTTAAAAAAAAGAGAATCATTAGGTATTGTAGGGTTTACTCCAAAAGCTTTAAACCCTTGCACTCCTTCCGACTGTGACATTGCTTTAAAAGTAAAAAACAAAAGGACTGCGATTGTAACTTGTTTTACAAATAACAATCTCATACCTCTTTTTAAGTAACCTATTCTCATCTCAATTATTAAATCTTTTCTCTAAACAATTAGAACCGCTAAAATTACATAACATTTTTATTTCTTAATTAACTATTAATGATTTTATTCTTTCTACTCCTTTCTAAAGAAATAAAACTCTTTTATCAGTATTTATTTTTAAAAATTTATTCCTGATAACTTTTATTAGTTAGGAAACCTAACTATATTTGTAATGAAATTTAAAATCAATATAATTATGAGTAAATCTATTTTTTATCACGCAGGTTGCCCTGTTTGTGTTAGTGCAGAACAAGACATTATAAATCTAATTGGTTTAGACAATGTTGAAGTAGTTCACTTCGGTAATGACAAAAATCGAATTTTAGAAGCAGAAAATGCTGGTGTAAAATCTGTCCCTGCTTTGGTTACTCCTACTGGTAATGTACTCCATATTAATTTTGGAGCATCAATGGAAGAAGTAAAAGGATAATTTTTTTGCTCTACAAAGTTAGGATTCCTAATTTTGTAGAGCTTTTTAATGTTTTAAATTATATAAAATGGAAGTAGCTGTTTGGGATACTTATGTAACTAAGAAAGATAATACAATAATGCATTTTGACATTATTGCACCTTCTAACAATAAAGACACTAACATAATTTTTAATTATGGAAAAGAATATTTAAGAACTAAAGGTCTAGAAAACCTAGAAATATCTTCAAAAGAATGCGTATTTTGCCATATTGAAATACTCAAACCTGAATGGTAAGATGCTATACATAAAAAAGGGTATTTTATATACGAAATGGAAAACTGTAATTAATGAAATCTCCTTTTGACTTAAATCAGCAAAACACTAAAATTGAAAGTAAAATAGTGGTGGCTTTGGAGCGAATTTCTGAAGCTTTCAGAGTACTTCTTTGGAGCGAAAGTAAAGAGAACTCTTTAAGTCCTATCCAAATTCAAATTCTAATTTTTTTACTATTTCACTCTGAAGAAAAGTGCAAAGTAAGTTATTTAGCTGAAGAATTTAATATGACTAAAGCTACCATTAGTGACAGTATTAGAGTTTTATTAAAAAAAGAACTGGTTCAAAAGTTTAATAACCCTAGCGATACTAGAAGTTATATTATTGGTTTAACCAATCAAGGAAAACAAATAGCAGAGAAATCAGCTAATTTTACACTTAATATAGAGAAACCTTTAAGTTCATTACCTGAAGATCAAAAGAAAGATATACTAACAGGACTCTTAAAAGTAATATACCAACTAAATCAGGCAGGAGTTATAACTATTCAGAGAATGTGCTTTACTTGTTCTTATTATCAAAATGAAAACAATGAGCATTTTTGTAAACTTTTACAATCTAAATTATCTTCGAAAGAGTTAAGAATTGATTGTCCAGAACATGAGTTTAAAGGTTAGTGTTTTAAAGCATCAATCCTACTTCTTAACTGTATGTTAAAAGGTTTACTTTATTACCTATAACCTTTTATTTTTGACAAAAAATAACAAAATGGCTATACATAACTTGATTCTTCAAACGAAAGAAACAACTATAGAACTAGATAAAGTTCATCTTAGTAATGAAAACAAAAATACGCTACAGCAACTACTAAAAGAATTTAAACACGTAGCTGTTTTGAATCAATACAAACTCCCCGTTGATAATAAAATCTTATTATTCGGACATACTGGTTGTGGTAAAACTACCACCGCTAGAGCTATTGCCAAAAAGCTTGATAAAAAAATTATCATACTTAATTTGGGTAGCATTGTTTCTTCAAAACTAGGAGAAACAGCTAAAAATATTTCCGAAGTTTTTAAAAAAGCTACAAGAGAAAGTGCTGTGTTATTTTTAGATGAATTTGATTACATCGGTAAAGCTCGTGATTACGACAGCAAAGACTCTAGCGAGATGAAACGATTGGTAAATACTGTAATTCAATTAATAGATCAATTACCTAACGATGTTTTATTAATTGCTGCTACCAATCACTCTAGTGTTATAGATACTGCACTTTTAAGACGTTTTCAGTTAAAACTTAAATTCGAAGCGCCTAGTGAATCAGACTTAGACAGCTATTACGAAACGTTACTGCAACAATTCCCAGAAGAGTTTAGAAAAGTAAATCGTGTGTACGATATATCGTATGCGGAAGCAAAAGACATTACTCTTCGAGCTGTAAAAAATAAAATTATTGAAAAAGAAGAACTAAACAATCAATTCGTAAATGGATAATATTCAAAACAACCTTAGCATTATTCATCAAAGAATACAATTTGCTTGTAAGAAAGCTAACAGATTACCAGAAGATGTTCGATTGTTACTAGCCACAAAAACAGTAAATACTGATAAAATAAATTTTGCTTTAGAACAAGGTGAAACTCTTGTGGGTGAAAATAAAGTACAAGAATTAAAGCAAAAGTGTAATGCAATAAAGCACTTACAACCTGAAGTACATTTTATTGGTCATTTACAAAGTAACAAGATTAAAGAAGTTATAAAATGGGCTACTTGTATTGAGTCTATCGATCGTTTATCAGTTGCTGAAAAATTACATCAACGGTTGATTTTTGAAGAAAAAGAAATTGATGTATACATACAAGTAAACACCTCTTTTGAAGAAAGTAAATTCGGAGCCAATCCAGAGGAAACTATTGAGCTTGTAAAAGAAATATCTAAGTTTAAAAACATTCATATAAAAGGGTTAATGACTATTGGTTTACTAAGCTCAGAATCTAATGAAGTTCGAAAATGTTTTCGCCTTTTAAAACAGCTTCAAGAAGAAATCAAAGCATTACAAATTCCTAATGTAGCTATGGAAGATCTTTCTATGGGAATGAGTGGTGATTTAGAAATCGCTATTGAAGAAGGCGCTACTATTGTACGAGTTGGAACAGCTATTTTTGGAGAACGTATCTACCCTGATAGCTATTATTGGAACGAAGCGAAAAGTAGTACTTAATTTTTCTGTACTCTTTTTAAATTCAATAAATCAATAGGGTTAATTCCTAAACCTGAAACATTCTTTTGTGTAAAGCGGATTACCTCATCATAATATAATGGTACAATTGGAGCCTCAGCAATAATAATACTATCCATTTTTTGGTATAACTTATAACGCTTTTTTACATTTATTTCTTTGATGGATTGCTCATACAACCTATCAAAAAATTCATTTTTAAAGTGTGTATAATTAGGGCCGTTAGGTGTAAAATTTTTGCTATAAAATAACGACACATAATTTTCTGCATCAGGATAATCAGCTATCCAACTTGCTCTAAAAATAGGCAACTTACCATTAGCTTTTCCTTGGCGTAATGTTGAAGGTGGAATTACATCTACTTTAGTTACTATTCCTATTTTTTGTAATTCACGTTGAATAAACTCACACAAATCTAAATAGTTACTGTTCGTTGTAATTGCTATTTGCGGATTCTCATCTCCTGTCTCTTCTTTGTATTGTGCTACTAACTTCTTTGCTTCTTCAGGCTTGTATGAATATCCTTGTTGATTATTGAATGAAGGCAATCCTTTCGGAATGAACCCACTTGTAGCAGGGCTACCGATTCCGTTTCTCAAAAACTTAATCATCTTCTCCCTATCAAACCCAAAATTTATAGCTTGTCGTATCAATTTCGATTTTGTTGGGTGCTCTTCTTCTCCATCTAAATAAATTCCTAAATATTCTGTGTTTAAATACGCCCCTGTTTTCATATTGATTTTAGAAACATACTTCTCTTTTAAGGTTCCATCAGTATTTAGAATATCATCTTTATACGAAGCATCTAAACTTTTCATAAAATCGATATTTCCTTGAATAAACTGTAAAAACTCACTTTGCTTATCTGGTAAAAAAGTTACAGCTACTGCTTCTAAATATGGAAGTTGATTTCCATTCTCATCCTTTTCAAAAAATAATGGGTTTTTTCTCAATACCAACTTGGTGTTTTCTACCCAAAGTTTAAAATGAAAAGGACCAGTTCCTATGGGGTTTGCTCTAAACTCATTTCCAAAATAATCAACTGCTTCTTTTGGTACTACAGAGCAATACTTCATGGCTAATAATCCTAAAAAAGGTGGAAAAGGTTGCTTTAAATTGATTGTAAAAACAGAATCACTCTTCGCTTTAAAGTTCGCAACATTTTGTAACACCCAACCTCCTGGAGACGCCACATTCTTATCAAGTAATCGATTAAAAGAATATTCAAAATCTTTGGCTATTACATTTCTTGTAGAGTCTTTTCCAAACAGTTCGTGTTTGTGAAATAATACATCATTTCTTAAATGAAACTGGTAAGTTTTTCCATCCTCAGAAATTGTCCAATTCTTAGCTATCGAAGGTTGCACTTGTAAACTATCATCCAGCTCTACTAAACCATTGTACAGCTGATTTACAGCCCAAATATTTCGTTGATCTTTTGCAAAAGCAGGATCTAATGAGGTAATATTTGAATGCTCGTTATAGCGAAAAACTTGTGAATCGTTAAAAGTTGATGTTTTTTTTCCGCAAGAAGTAATAAAAAATAAAAAGTAAAGAACAAAAGGTAAAAGCTCTCGACTACATTCAAACTGACGCTTTCTAGAGCCTCTCTTCTCTCTTCTCTCTTTTCTTTCCTCTATTTTCTCTTCTCTATTTTTCAAACCCATACTCTCGTTCTACTTTGCTTATTCGAAGTTGATATTTTTTATACCATCTCTCTCTTCCTATGTTTCTAGCTTCAGTATGTTCTATGTTGTTTTTCCATTTTAAAATAGCATCCAAACTTTCCCAATAAGAAACCGTAATCCCTACATCACTTCTCGCTGATTCTACTCCTAAATATCCTTCCTGCTCTTTGGCTAAATTGTCCATTTTTTCAGCCATTTCATAATATCCTTCTGTATCATCTGAAAGAGTTGTGCTAAAAATTACTGCGTAATATGGAGGTTTTAAATTATCTACTATCATAAAATTAGTTCATATTTTGTTTCTGGTAAGCCAATATCATCACTTATAAATTTCTCTATTGCAACAAAGTTAAATCGTTCTAATATTTTAGCGGAAGCTACATTTTCATCCACCACACACCCAATAAGTTTTTTCATTCCTACCGATTTACAGTACTGTATTAATCCTTCACAAAGCTCTGTTGCAAAGCCATTACCCCAGTATCGTTCTATAAATCGATAGCCTATTTCATCATTTCCTTCTTCATCTTTTACCAAAGCAACCGTACCTACAAATTCATTGTCTAACTTACGCTCTATGGCATATATCCAAAAATCATTTTCCTTATTAGTGTATCGTGCTATAAGCTGTTTTAAATCCTCTTTACTTTCTTCTAAATTTTTAGGTTCCCCTGTTGCATATTGCAATACTTTAGGGTTACTTTCTAACTCATAAAAAGGTTCTATATCAACAACTTGAAGCTTTCGAATAAGTAATCTTTTCGTTTCAAAAATCATGAATATTATCGTACTTTTGCAAACCCAAAACTGCTTTAAGCAGTAGTAGATTAAATAAACTATACGAACTTCTAAAAAATTAAAGACTTGTACAAGGCTTTTGTTTTTTATTTAGGACAGAGAAAAGATGAATGTAGATAAGAAAGTAGCTTTTTACACATTAGGTTGTAAATTAAATTTTTCGGAAACCTCAACCATTGCCAGAAACTTTGTTAATGAAGGGTTTGAGCGTGTTGAGTTTGAAGAAAAAGCAGATATATATGTAATTAACACCTGCTCGGTAACAGACAATGCTGATAAACGTTTTAAAAGTATTGTAAAGTCTGCCTTAAAGAAAAATGAAGAGGCTTTTGTTATTGGTGTAGGATGTTATGCGCAATTAAAACCTGAAGAATTAGCTGCTGTTGATGGTGTAGACTTAGTATTAGGTGCTACTGAAAAGTTTAATGTAACTAGCTATATTAACGACTTAACCAAAAATGATATTGGTGAAGTACATTCTTGTGAGATTGAAGATGCTGATTTTTATGTAGGTTCTTATTCTATTGGAGATCGTACTCGTGCTTTCTTAAAAGTACAAGATGGATGTGATTATAAGTGTACTTATTGTACCATCCCGTTAGCACGTGGAATTTCACGAAGTGATACGTTAGAAAACGTATTAAAAAATGCTAAAGAAATTTCTGAAAAAGGAATTAAAGAAATTGTTTTAACAGGAGTAAACATTGGCGACTACGGAAAAGGTGAATTCGGTAATAAAAAACACGAACATACTTTTTTAGAATTGGTACAAGCACTTGATAAAGTTGAGGGAATTAATCGTTTACGAATCTCTTCAATTGAGCCTAATTTATTAAAAGATGAAACGATTGATTTTGTTTCAAACTCAAACACATTTGTTCCGCATTTTCATATTCCACTACAATCTGGTAGTGATGAACTGTTAAAGAAAATGAAGCGTCGTTATTTACGTAAAGTATATACTGATAGAGTTGCTAAGATTAAAGAAGTAATGCCTAACGCTTGTATTGGTGTAGATGTTATTGTTGGTTTTCCTGGTGAAACAGATGAATTATTTTTAGAAACCTACAACTATTTAAGTGAATTAGACATTTCATACTTACACGTTTTCACTTATTCTGAAAGACCAAACACAGAAGCTGTTGAAATGGACGGTGTGGTACCTAAGAAAACACGTGCAAAACGTAGTAAAATGCTACGCGGGTTATCTGTTAAAAAACGTAGAGCTTTTTATGAAAGTCAGTTAGGTAACACCTTAACAGTTTTATTTGA
This sequence comes from Tenacibaculum larymnensis, assembly GCF_028829235.1. GTDB lineage: Bacteria > Bacteroidota > Bacteroidia > Flavobacteriales > Flavobacteriaceae > Polaribacter > Polaribacter larymnensis. Next base: position 35,233 of record NZ_JAIWJY010000016.1, read on the forward strand.
AAGTGAAAATAAAGAAGGATATATCCACGGTTTTACAGAAAACTATGTAAAAGTTAAGGCTCCTTGGAATCCTGAATTGGTAAATACATTACACACAGTTACGTTAACAAAAATTGATGAAGATGGTTTAGTTCGTTTTGATTTTGTGGATACTGGAGTTATTGCTTAACTTGTCAACTAGTTCACACAATCAAAAAACTCATTTATGAAGTACCTATTATACTCTTTTTTAGCCTTAGGAATCTCTTGTGGTATTCCTAAAAAAAGTTCTGAAACCAAATTAACAGAGCCAATAGAAAAAGAAACAATTATTGAAGAAGAAGTTACAAAACCTATAGCTTCTCAAAATGAGTTAATTATTGTTCTTAAAAACGCTAAAAGTATTGATGATGTAAAATCACTAATAAAAAATAGCGGCTTAACTTGGAGTAAAATGGCTTATGAAACTGATGCTTCAAAAATAGGCATTGTTGAAGTTCCTGAAGGCAAGCGTGATTTTTGGATTGGTAAACTACAGGAAAGCGGAGAGTTTAGATTAGTTGATGCCAACTCAGAAGAAAAATTAACTAACATCATTTCCGAAGAAAAAAATAACCTTTTAAGAATTATCAAAACGAAATGCTTTGGTGATTGCCCTGTATATACAGTTTCTATTGATAAAAAAGGGAATGTAGTTTATAATGGGGTAGAATATGTACTTGTAGAGGGTATTCAAAAATTCACTCTTTCAGAAAAACAACTACAAGAGTTAAACGAAAAGCTTACTAAAAAAGATTTTAAAAGCTTTAAGGACGCTTATAATAATCCTAAAATTCCAGATTTATCTAGTACTTATATAGTTCATGATGGAAAACAAATCTTAATTCGTTTATGGAAAGATATTCCTGATGAGCTTATTGACGTACACGAATATATTGACGGTATTTTATTAGACAAAAAGTTTATTGAATAATGCCTAAAACTCACCTGTATTTTGTCCCTGGTTTAGCTGCCAACACCAAAATATTTGAGCGTATTTCTTTACCTGAAGAACATTTTGAACTGCACTTTTTAGATTGGATGCTACCAACCTCTATTAACGAAAGCATTGAAGAATATGCTCAGCGAATGTGTGCTAAAATTCAACACAAAAACCCTGTATTAATTGGAGTTTCTTTTGGAGGTATTATGGTACAGGAAATGAGTAAAATTATTGATTGCAAAAAAATAATCATAATATCAAGTGTTAAAAGCAATAAAGAGTTTCCTAAGCGTTTTAAACTAGTACAAGTAACAAAAGCCTATAAACTTTTCCCTTCAAAAGTTATTTCAAATATTGAAAGTTATGAACGTTACTTTTTTAATGATTATTTAAAAAAACGTGCTGAGTTATATAAAATATACCTATCAGTTAGAAACAAAGAATATTTGCAATGGGCTATATATAACGTATTACACTGGAAACAAAAAGAATCTATTCCCGGTATAATTCATATTCACGGAAAAAAAGATGAAGTTTTTCCTATAAAATATATTAAAAATTCAATTGAAATTGAAAATGGAACACATGTAATGATTTTAAACAAAGCAAAAACAATTTCTGAAATACTAAAAAAGGAATGTTTTTTGATGGATTAACATCATTACACAACTTGACAAAAACTAAAAGAGAAATGAACAAATCAATCCGCTTCTTATCTATCTTAACTATAGTATTTGTTGGAATTTTATTTACCAATACTATAAGCAAATCAAACGAACCAACCATTAAAAATGTAGCGGAAAGTTACGAGGTTAAAGCTCTAAAATTACCTAACGATCTAAATTTAGCAGGAGAGCGAGTTCCTATTGAAAAACCTGACATTAGAGAACGAATGGATCGCGAGTTATTAGTAAACACCTATTGGCAGTCTAATGGATTGTTACTTATAAAACGTGCAAATAAATACTTTCCTATTTTAGAGCCTTTATTAGAAAAATATGGTTTACCTGACGATTTCAAATTCTTAGCCTTAGCTGAAAGTGGTTTTATTGATGAAACATCACATGTAGGAGCTGCTGGTATGTGGCACTTTATGAAGCAAACAGGTAGAGAATATGGTTTAGAAATTAATAGTAATGTTGATGAACGTTATCATATAGAAAAATCTACTAAAGTAGCTGCTGAGTATTTAAAAAAATCGAAAGAACGTTTTGGTTCTTGGACGCTTGCAGCTGCGGCTTATAATGCAGGAAACTATGGTGTTTCTAAAAGATTAGATGCTCAAGGTGTAACTAGCTATTACGATGCATTGTTACCTGATGAAACCGAGCGCTACGTTTTTAGAATTTTAGCTTTAAAAGAAATTATATCTAATCCAAAAGAGTATGGTTTTGTTTTCGATAAAGAAGATTTATATACCCTTCCTGAAACCTATACTGTTAAAGTAGATACTGCTATTAGTAATATCGCCTTATTTGCTAAAAAATTCGGAATTACCTACAAAGAGCTTAAACTACATAACTCTTGGTTACGAGAAAACAAATTAAACAACCGTAGTAGAAAACTATACGAAATTAAAATTCCAGTTAAATAGTGAAAAAAGCACTTCCTTATATATATCTATTTATAGGTATATTTATTTTAATTAATACGTTTTCTGCCTTTTCTCAAAAAAGAGAAGTGTATCGACTCCTATTCAACTTCACAACCGAAAATCAATATGTTTTCTTACTCGTTAGAGTTTTGTTTGCTTCTTGGTTTATAGTTGATGGCGTTAAAAAATTGAAACAAAATAAAACCGAATCATAATAAAAAAGCTCATTCTTTCGAATGAGCTTTTTTATTTATTTAAACTTTATTTTCTATTGAAAATCAGTATTTAATTTTATGTAATCTAAGAATTCACGCTTGGTTTCTTTATTTTTAAATGCTCCACCAAACTCAGCAGTAACTGTACTACTTTCAATATCTTTAATACCTCTTGAGTTAACACATAAGTGTTTTGCATCTATAACACATGCAACATCTTGAGTTCCTAAAGCTTCTTGCATTGCTTGTACTACCTGCATCGTTAAACGCTCTTGTACTTGTGGGCGTTTAGCATAATACTCAACAATACGATTCATCTTAGACAAACCTATTACTTTACCATTAGAAATATACGCAACGTGAGCTCTACCAATAATTGGTAATAAGTGATGCTCACATGTTGAATATACAATAATGTTTTTTTCAACTAACATTTCACCATACTTATATGTATTGTCAAATGTTGACGCTTCTGGTTTATTTTGTGGGTTTAACCCCATAAACAACTCATTTACGAAAGCTTTTGCTACCCTTTTAGGAGTACCTTGCATGCTATCGTCAGTTAAATCCATTCCTAACGTTTCAAGAATTTCTTTAACGTTCTCTTGAATTTTTTCAATTTTTTCCTTGTCAGAAATATCGAAAGCATCCGCACGTAAAGGCGTTTTAGCCGACGTACCAATGTGGTTCTCTCCTATTTCATCTATGCTATCGTCATTCATTTTGTTGTTGTTCACTTCAAACATTTCTATCTAAAATTAGTAGGGCGCAAATTTACAACATTGTTGGTAATTTACTGCACTTTATTTATCAATTCGTCTAAAGAACAAGTAGTTTGCTCTCCCGTCGACATATTTTTAACAACAAGCGTACCATTTTCAACAGTTGTCACTACAAACTCAATTTCTCTATTTGTAGCATATTTCCACTGCTTTTTTTGCTGGTTGTTACTGCTTGCCACATCTGGATACATTTCTGACTTTATGTTGTTTTGTCTTAATGTTTTTATGGCTTTTACTTTATCTAAACTCTCGCTTTCTTCAAAATTTAAAAACAATACTTTAGGCTTTGGTAATTCTACTGCTTCAAACAATCCTAATTCTTCCATTACCAAGTAAATTCTATCCAATCCAAAAGAAATTCCTACTCCAGAAACATCTTTTAAACCAAAAATACCTGTCAAGTCGTCATAACGACCTCCACCACCAATAGAACCCATTTTTACACCTTCTGGAGCTGCTACTTCATAAATAGCCCCTGTGTAATAGTTCAATCCTCTAGCTAAGGTTACATCTAATTCTAAGCTTGCTGAATCTAGTCCTAAACTTTCTACGTTATTAACTACGGTTCTCAAATCAGCTACACCCTGTAATCCTTCTTCCGAACCTTGTAACATAGCCTCTAAAGAAGCTAACTTATCTTGATTACTTCCAGAAAAATTAAATAACGGATCAACTTTTTCTATCGCTTCAGCAGAAATTCCTTTCTCCAACATCTCCTTAACTACACCGTCTTTTCCTATTTTATCTAACTTATCTAAAGCCACTGTAAAATCAATCAGTTTGTCTGATGCACCAATTACCTCAGCAATTCCTGATAAGATTTTTCGGTTGTTGATTTTGATAGTCGTACCTTTTAATCCTAACTTACTAAAAACAGTATCATATAATTGTACAAACTCAACTTCTTGCCATAATGAAGTACTTCCTACCACATCGGCATCACATTGATAAAACTCGCGGAAACGTCCTTTTTGTGGTCTATCTGCTCTCCAAACTGGTTGAATTTGGTAACGTTTAAATGGAAATGTAATTTCGTTTTGGTGTTGTACTACGTAACGTGCAAACGGAACTGTTAAATCGTAACGCAATGCTTTTTCAGAAATTTTTGAAGTAACTTTTTGACTGTCTTTATCTGCCAATAAGTTTTCATCTACTTTCTTTAAATAATCACCAGAATTCAAGATTTTAAAAATCAATCTATCCCCTTCTTCACCATATTTTCCCATCAATGTAGAAGAGTTTTCAAAACTTGGTGTTTCAATAGGTTGAAATCCGAAATTTTCAAACGAATGTTTAATTGTATTGAAAATATAGTTTCTTTTTGCTACTTCTGTTGATGAAAAATCTCTTGTTCCTTTTGGGATTCCTGGTTTCATTTTATTAGTTTTTAGTCGTTAGTCCTTAGCTGTTAGTTTTTAGTTGTTTGCTGTTAGCCCTAAGTTGTACTAAGCATTAACGTATAATTATGATTTTTTCAATTAGGAGTTAATTGATAATTCGTAATTTGTTTTGCGTTTTAGCCTGCAAATATCCGAAAAAAATATGAAGAATAATGTTATTTAGCTCTCGCTTTATTTTTACGTTTTAAACGATAAATTGTAGCGTTTAACTCAAAACCTAAGAGTAAAATAATAGCATTTAACCACACAAACAACATTAAAATTAACAAGGTACCAATTGAGCCGTATAGCTGATTGTATTGAGCAAACTTAACTACATAAATTCCAAATAAGTAAAAGGTAAACATAGATACTACTGTAGTTAAAATAGCACCTGGAGAAAAGAATTTCACATCTTTACCTTGTTTGGTTCCGTACCTAAAGAGTAAAGATACAATGGTAAAAATCATTACTAAAAACAAGAAACCTCTTCCGTAGTAAAACAAGTCTAAATCTCCTGTGTTTAACCATCCAATTTTGTGAATTCTTGTTAAGGCTATTTGATAAAAGATAATGAGTGTTACCGTTACGATTAAGAAAAATGACATTAGCAATGATACTGCTAACGAAATAAAATAGGCTCTTAAAACATTTCTTACTTCGGTTACATGATAAGAATATTCAAACCCACCAAATATTGCATTTACACCATTGGTCATTAAAAAAATAGAGGCTAAGAAACCGAATGACAATAATCCACCGTATTGATTGTTAATAATATCTTTTATAACAAAATCTACCGCTTCAAAAGTTTTTGGTGGTAATGCTTCTTGCATTAATGAAAGTAACCCGTCTTGAAATCCATCAATCGGGATGTAAGGAATCAATGTTAAAATGAATAGTAAAAAAGGAAAAATAGCCATAAAGAAACTAAAAGCAATACCTCCTGCCCTTGTAGTTAATGCTCCTTTTACAATACCAATAACATACATTTCAAGTACATCGTACAAAGACATTCCTTCTAACCCTGGAATTTTAATTTTCTTTCCAAAGGCCACGAGCCAGTTAATTACTGGAATTTTCTCAAGGTTTTCTTCTATCTGTTTAGTCATTTTCTTTTGTTCGTAGTTAGCTTTTTGCTCTTGGCTTCTAGCATTTAATTTAGCAACTTTTTAACTTCACTTCTCAGCTTCTTTGTCACTTTGTTACTCCAATAACCCCAACCACATTACTCCACCACAATATCATATTTATACAATAGTCCTGCAATATTTTCATTAGAAAACTTTGCTTTTTTAACCCTATTGTTTTCAGGATCGATTGTAAAATTAGTGGCAGTTGTAAAATCTGCTTTTTCTAAATTCGTCCGATCAAAAATTGCTCCTTTTAAATCACAATCTTTAAAGAGACCTCTACTTAAGTCAGCTTCAACAAAATCTACTTCTTGCAAATTACAACTTATAAATTTTGTAGTGGGAATTTTTAATTGGTAAAAAGAAGATAAGTTTAGCTGGCAGTTATGAAAGCTCATTTCTAGCAAAAAGTTGTTGCATTCATTAAACTTTACCCCAACCATTTTACAATTTTCAAAAGTGCAATCTTTAAAAAAAGTGTGGTTTACCACTGTATTACTAAAGTTACAGTTGATAAACTCACACTCTAAAAATTCAATATTTGAAGCATGTACGTTCTCGAAATTGCAATTCTCGAACGTACAGCTGTCATATTCTCCTTTGTTGATTTTTGTTAGTGTAAAATCAACTTTTGTGAACGTTTCGTTGTCAAAGAAATCATTCATTTATTGTAATCCTCTCGCTTTTAACATTGGTTCAGCTTGTGGATCTCTTCCTGCAAAAACTTTATACATTTCTGCATAATCCATCGTGTTTCCTTTCGATAAGATTTGTTCTCTAAACTTCTGACCGTTTTCTCTGGTTAACAATCCGTTGTTTTTAAACCAATCGTAGGCATCGTGACTTAACATTTCTGTCCATAAATACGAGTAGTATCCTGCACCATATCCTCCGCTAAAAATGTGTGCGAAATATGTTGAACGGTATCTTGGTGGCACCTCATCAATCTTCAATTTCATTTTAGCTAATGCTTCTTCTTCAAATTTAGCTACATCTTCAATGTTTGTATCTGCTGATATGGTGTGCCATTGCATATCTAAATTAGAAGATGCTAAGTTTTCAATAATTGAATATCCTTGATTGAACGTTCCTGCATTCTTAATTTTTTGTAATAACGCATCTGGTATCACTTCTCCTGTTTTATAATGTAAAGCATAGTTATTTAATACCTCTGGATGAGTTGCCCAGTTTTCATTGAACTGCGATGGAAATTCTACAAAGTCTCTTGCCGTACTTGTTCCTGAAATTGATGCATATTTTTGATTTCCGAATAAACCGTGTAATGCATGTCCGAACTCATGGAACGTAGTTTCTACATTATCAAAACTGATTAATGCTGGTTCTCCTTCTGCTGGTTTAGGGTAGTTACAAACATTGTAAATTACTGGTTTTTGTCCTCTTAATTTCGATTGCTTTACAAAAGCTCCCATCCACGCACCACCGCGCTTACTATCTCTTGCAAAGAAGTCTCCGTAGAATAATCCTAACTTGCTTCCGTCTTCTTCAAAGATTTCATACACTACCACATCTGGATGATAGGTAGGAATGTCGGTACGTTTTTTAAAGGTGATTCCGTATAATTTTGTAGCCGCATAAAACACACCTTTTTCTAATACGTTGGTTAACTCAAAGTATGGTTTTACCTCGTCTTCATTTAAGTTGTATTTAGACTTACGTACTTTTTCTGCAAAATGATTCCAATCGTATGGTGCTAAGGTAAAATCGTTTCCTTCTTTGTTGATTTCTGCTTGAATTTCTTTCGTTTCAGCAGCTACTTTTGATAACGACCCCGGAATTAATCCGTTGAACATTTCAAATACTTTATCTGGTGTAGATGCCATTGTTCCTTGTAAACTCCAGCTTGCAAAGTTGTCAAAACCTAAGATTTGTGCTTTTTTAGCACGTAACGAAGCCATTTTCTTTACTAAATCGCTTGTGTTATACTCACCTGCATCAGTTCTGTGAATTGATTTTTCAAACAATTCTTTACGAACTTCTCTATTTTCTAAAGTTTGTAATAAAGGTTGTTGTGTGGTATTAATCAGTTGGATTTCGTATTTACCATCTTTCTCTAAACCTTTAATTGTTTCTTCTGAAAGTCCTTTTAACTGTTCTTTATCGGTAACCGTTAAACCTCCTTTTTTACTCGCGTCTAGTAACTTTTTTCCGAAGTCGTTAGATAAACTTGCTAATTCTGCATTGATTTCTTTTAACTCGTTTTTCTTTTCTTCAGATAAGTTAGCTCCTGCTTTTACAAACTTTTTATACTGTTCTTTAACCAAGTGTTTAGATTCAGCATCCAATTCTAGATTCTCTAAATTATCGTGTACCGCTTTTATTTTTTCAAACAACTTAGTGTTTAATAAAATTTCATCGTTGTGTTTAGAAAACTTAGGTGCTAATTCTTTTTGATTGTCTTTAATTGTATCGTTTGTATGTGCTCCTGCTAAAGCATAAAAAACAGCCGTAGCATTATCTAACGTTTTGCTACTTTCTTCAAGTGCAACAATGGTATTTTCAAATGTTGGCGCTTCTGTATTTGCTATAATTTTAGCTATTTCTTCATTTTGAACTTCCATACCTTTTAAAATTGCAGGCATAAAGTGTTCGTTCTTTATTTTAGTAAAATCTGGTGCTCCAAAGTCTAAAGAACTTTTTACTAATAATGGATTTTCTACCATGTTTGAAGTGGTTTCTTTTTTAGTTTGCTCTGTTTTACACGACATAGCTACTACTAGCGTTGCTATGAGTAATAGTTGTTTTTTCATGATGTATTAGGTTATATTAATCGACCGCTTTTAAGCTTAAATCCATATTGTATACTGAATGTGTTAAGGCTCCAGACGAAATAAAATCAACCCCACATTCTGCATATTCTCTAATGGTTTTTTCGTTGATTCCTCCAGAAGATTCTGTTAAACATTGCTCTCCTATCATAGCTACCGCCTTACGGGTATCTTCATAGTTAAAGTTGTCTATCAAAATTCTGTACACACCTTCGTTTTGTAAAATCTCTTCAATTTCTTCTAGGCTACGTGCTTCCACAATTATTTTAATATCCAATCCTTTTTCTGCTAGGTACTTTTTGGTTTTGGTAATAGCTTGTGTAATTCCGCCAGCAAAATCAATGTGATTGTCTTTAATCATTATCATATCATATAAAGCAAATCGGTGGTTTTCACCGCCTCCTATTTTTACCGCCCATTTTTCTAAAGCACGAATTCCTGGTGTGGTTTTACGAGTATCTAACACCTTGGTTTTGGTTCCTTCTAACAAATTAGCAAAAAACTTAGTTTTGGTTGCAATAGCACTCATACGTTGCATTGCGTTTAGCACCAAACGCTCTGCCATTAAAATAGACTGTGATTTTCCTGATACATAAAAAACAATATCTCCGTACTTTACGGGTGAACCATCATTAATCAACGTTTCAACTTTTAAATCGGCATCTACATAGTTAAACACCATTTTAGCAAACTCTACTCCAGCTATTATTCCTTCGTCTTTTACTAATAATTTTGCTTTTCCTGTTGCATCGGCAGGAATGCATGATAATGATGTATGGTCTCCATCTCCTATATCTTCTCTAATAGCATTTGCTATAATTAAATCTAACTCTTTATTAAATTGTTCTTGTGAAATCATAGTATTGAATTGTTGAGGTAAAAATACAATTATTTTTAGTTCTCCGTTTTGAGTTATTAGTTTATTGTTTGATAATTTTTACGGTTTCTTTACTAACAAAATTCTAAACCTGTTACAGGTTTTTTTTCATTTTCTACTACTTTGTGTGTATGGTATGTGTTTGGTTTATTTTCTCTTACCATGGTTTATTCGTTTTCTTTGCTTGTCCAAAGAAAAGAATCAAAAGAAAAGACACTTTTTCTTAGGAATTTTTCAGTTTTCACTGAAAAATTCCTAAGAAAAAGAGTTATAGTGTTTAGATTAGTTCTCGATATTATTTTTATTTTTTTATAATTTTAAAACATACAGTAACGTCTGTAAATTGAATTTCTTCTCCTAACAAAACACTAAAACACTAACAATCAACTACTAAAAACAAAAAACACAAGGAAAAACCTTACTTTTTTTACGGTTTTTTCAGCAAAAAAGTTATTATTAAAAGGTATCTTTGAAAAAAAAGAAAAAATTGCTCCTTGTAAACCCTACTCTTAAAAAACATTACTGATTTTAAACTTTTAAATATAAAATCATTCGCGAAGGATAGACACAAATGGTGAGTGTCTTTAATAGTTCACCAAAAAAATAATTTATAAAATTTTATTATGTTAAACAAAATTGTTAATCTAAATGGAGTTACAATCCTTAACAGGAAAGAACTTCACAGTATTGCTGGATCAACTTGTAGAATTGCAGTAAGAAATGAAGATGGTTCTTTTAGGCATTGGTCTGCAAAAGTTTATTCGGTAGAAGAAGCCCAATCTGCTTATCAACTTCAGCAAGAGTATAACGATGGTAGCTATGCTTCTGGATATTGTTGTGCCTCTTGTTAAAAAGAACACAGTTTAAACTAACTTAAAGGAAAGGTTTAAAAACCTTTCCTTTATTCCTTTAATAAATAAAATTAAAAATGACGTTGAGAAAATCTATTTCACTTATACTGTTTACACTTTTGCTCTTTTCTTGTACCAGTAAAAAAGACAATGAAGTTCCTAAGCTTAAAAATGAATTAATAGTTTGTATAGAAAACTATTCTGATAATCAAATTGCTTTAAGAAAAGAAGCTAGTTATCAAAACATTGATAAAAGTCTCTATACATCAAAAAAGAAGATAGACACTATTAATATAAAATTAGATAGCGGTGAATTTATTTATTTAAGTCATAAAAAAATTGTTCCAGATACTCTTTTTTTAGGTAAAGGTGATAGCATAAAGATTAAAGCTTATGAAGACAGAATAGAATACACTCTTAACTCCTACAACCAAAATAACAAGCAATTTAGAGAAGTAACTCAAAAGCTGAGAAAAGACAAAACCTATCAAAGCTTCAAAAAACAAATAGACTCCTTAACTGATATCTTTTATTCTATAAACCACAATAAAAAGCCGATGATAGGTAATAATGATTATCAAAAATTTGTTAGCTATCCTGTAAAAGTAAACAGAGATGTGTACCCTTCTAAACATGAAGAAGAAAAAATTCTTTTTAAACTATTGAACAAACTTTACGTATACAAAATTGATTTTTTTAAAAAAGAAGAGCTACCTAATGATTTAAAAGAGCATTTAAGATATAAGTCTTTAATAGAATATAACAATAAATTAAAATTATTCTATCGTTATTTCAAATCAAAAGCTGCTAAAGACAAACTCAATTCAACCATTTTTATAAACGACAGCCTTCTTTTAAACCCCTATTCCAAAACATTAATGCTTTCTTTCTTAAGAAAGAATGTAATTAAATCTAAACCTACCTATACTCGCTCAAGACAATACATTAACTATGTAGAGGCTTTTGATAATGCTCCTTTATATTTTAATGACTCACTTACAAAGTATGCTCGGTTTTTAAGTATTGAAGCTATGATTAATTTTGGAGAATCTTTTAATGTTACTAGATCAAAATTTAATGAATTTAAAAACCAATACCAAGATGACAGATTAAATACTATTCTGGAAGACAAGTATTTACTTGATATTGATATTTTTGACAATATTAAGAATGATGTAAAGCTTATAAATCATAATCAAGAAATAAGCTCTTTGAATGATTTAATAAAAAACAACAATGGTAATTACATATTTATCGATTTTTGGGCTAGTTGGTGTTTCCCATGTAGAGAATCTATGCCGGACTATCAAAAGGTGATAAATAAATTTTCAAAAGAAAAAATCACTTTCCTTTACCTTTCTATTGACAAAAATAAAGACAGCTGGTTGAGCGCTGTAAAAACTGAAAATATGGAAAGTTATCAGCATAGTTATATGGTACTAAATCAAGAGAGTGCAGAGTTTTTAAAATCAATTAAATTGATTAATATTCCAAGATATATACTTCTTGATAAACAAGGAAAAATCCTTCATGAAAATGCTCCTGGTCCTAAAGGTGATGAATTAACTATTTTTTTGAATAAATACTTAAGTAAGTAATATTAAACCTAAACATATAAAAGTAAAAACCGAACATTTTAGTTCGGTTTTTTTAATAACTAAATATCAAAACCTTGCATGCATTATTCTTGAGGAAAAGAACTATAGCTTTTAAATTAGTTCTCGATAGTTCTACTGAGCGAAGTCGATGTACAATTTTCGTACCTCAAAATCACTCGAACTGACAGTTTCCTATATTTTTGTCTCTAAAGGCATCAACAGGTTTAACACTCTTGGTTAAAATACTTGCTTTTACGGTATGCTTTTTATGGTTATTGGTTGTTTTTTTTTACTTTGCTGTTAAAAATCTAATTTTTATAAAGAGAAACTTACTTTTTCTTCGCTTTTAACTACTTAAATACTATGGCAATAAACTATCCTTTTGGTCTTCCTTTGAAACATAATTTTGCTGAATTTGTGCATTATAATGGGTTATTTCTTCCGCATGAAACGGAACGAATTCTTAATTTATGGGATGATAATGAAAAAATTAAAGCTACGCTGAGCGGAGCAGACACTTATGATGATGAGCTTCGAAAAAGTGATGTGATGTTTATTGATAATACTCCTGAAAACGAATGGATTTACAACCGATTGGCTGGTTTGGCTATTAAGTGTAACAACGAACGATATTGGTTTGATTTATTGGGGTTTCATAACAATTTGCAATTGGCTAGCTATACTGAGGGCGATTTTTTTGATTGGCATTTGGATTTTGGTGCTGGTGAAATTTCTGATAGAAAGTTGAGTATTTCCATGCAGTTATCTGACCCCGATGAGTATGAAGGTGGTGATTTACAGTTTATGTTTAATCAGAAAATTGTAAGTGCTCCTAGAGAGAAAGGTACCATCATTGTTTTTCCTTCTTTTATGATGCATCGTGTTACTCCTATTACCAAAGGGGTTCGTAAGTCTATTGTTGGTTGGGTTGCGGGACCTCCGTATAGGTAGTGGTTAATCGCTAGTTTTTAGTTTTTAGTTATTAGTGCTTAGTTGTTAGTTCTTGGGAGTTAGCGGTTTATTTCTATGTAAAGTTCTTATGATGTTACGGCAGTTGCCTTTGATAAAAAGGTCTGTGCCGTAGTGTTAACGGAGCATGCCGTGGTGTCTGCGGAGCATGCCGTGGTGTCTGCGGAGCATGCCGTGATATCAGCGACCCGTGCCGCAGTGTCAACGGAGCACGCCGTGATATCAGCGACCCGTGCCGCAGTGTCAACGGAGCACGCCGTGATATCAGCGACCCGTGCCGTAGTGTCTGCGGAGCATGCCGTGATATCAGCGACCCGTGCCGTAGTGTCTTCGGAGCATGCCGTGATATTAGCGACCCGTGCCGTGGTGTCTTCGGAGCATGCCGTGATATCAGCGACCCGTGCCGTGGTATCAACGGAGCATGCCGTGATATTAGCGACCTTGACTACTACATCTGAAATCGTTAATGACACCTAAAACTACTTTTATTACTTAAATAGTTGGACTTATGGGATTCCGTAAGAAAATTAAATTATTATTATTAAGTTCGTAGGAATATAAACAAACATAAAATACAATCATAAACCTACCAAAATGGTTGTATGCCATGCGAAAATAGAGCAAGCAAGCAAATAACACAATTGGATTTTTTCTGATATAATGAGAACTTAATAAATGACAGGAATTGGACAAATAGATTTTTCAAAACTGAAACCATATGATGGAAAAGTAACAAAATGTTTTGAACAACTATGTTATCAATTGGCAATTAAAGAATATGGACATCTTGGTAGTTTTACACCAATTGATGGTAGTGGAGGTGATGGTGGAGTTGAATTTTACCTGAAACATGACAATGGAGAAGTATGGGGTTGGCAATGTAAATTCTTCGGAAATTCTGGCCGACTCAATTTAAGCAATAGAAAAAAACAAATTGAAGATTCTTTAGAAACCGCTTGTAGAAATCATTCCAATCTAACAAAATGGACACTTTGTCTTAAAACTGACTTTACTGCAAATAGTATTAACAAAACAGGAAAACAGCAAAAAGGTGAACAAGATTGGTTTGATAATTCATTACCTAGTAAAATTCCGACAGGCAAACAAGTAACTCTCATTCATTGGGGTGAATCCCAAATATTAAATTTATTAAATAGTCCAAAAAACATTGGCACAAGAAGTTTCTTCTTTGGTGACCTAGAATTCAGTCAAGAATGGTTTAAAGAAAAGTTTACAGAAAACTTTGAGAAAGTTAAAGATAAATATGATTTTTACTTACATAGTATTGATAAATACACTCAGTCAAAAATAGATTTCATACTATTTAGTTCACACTATAATGAACATTTAGTTACTTTGGAAAAAGACTTACTTAAAAAATCAAACCAGATATTGTCTGCAATTAAAAGTTTCAGAGGTGAAACAATGGTAAGTAAAAAAGAAGAAGTCCAAAGAGCAAATTTTGTAGTGTATTGTGATGAATTTAAAAACCATCTATCGTTTACACTTGACAAAATTGAACTAATTAAAAAGTGTTTTATTAACTTTTCTGAAGACTTATTACCTAAATCCATTTTGCAAGAATTAGAAACTAATTTTATAAGCTTCTTTTTAAAAATTGATTTCACTGTTTTTGAAGAAAAAAGTAGAGCATACAAAGATGCTTCAAATATCTATGATCTAATATCTGAATTTACTGAAATTTATAATCGATTTTTCAGAAACTACTTTCATGAAAAGCAAAATGAACTTCATTTTATCGCTGATGCCGCAAAAGGAAAAACTCATATTTCATGTGATATAGCATTTAAAAAAGTTAAAGAAGAAATGCCTGTTATATTCATTACAGGAGATAAATTCACAAGTGAAACCAATTTATTAGAAGCAATAAAACGAATTCTTGATATTAATCAGCAGTTCTCCTTTGATCAATTTATTCAAGCACTTGATATATATGCTTCAATCGTAAAAAGTAAAATACCAATTGTTATTGATGGATTAAATGAAACAATATTTAATCGCTTCTTTTCACCAATATGGAAAAATCATATCGAAGCTTTAGCTTCTAAAATATCCAAGACTAAAAATATCATCTTAGTAACAACTTGTCGTACTTCTTACATTGAAAGGATTTGGAATAATACTCAGCATAATAGATTTCATTTTTTAGATGGATTTGAAGACCATGAAACTATTCTAGAAGCTGTCAATAAATATTTCAAAAAGTACAAGCTAAATGCTGAATCATTCTTCGCACCTATAGAAAAATTCAGAGATCCAATATTTCTTAAAATATTTTGTGAAATAAAAAATCCAAACTGGAGAACAAGTAAAGAAATCCATGTTAATATTGAAGAAGAATCCACTTATGACATATTTAATGAGTACCTAAATCAGGTAAATAAAAGGGTTACCTTAAATAATCCTATTCTTAAAAAGAACGAATTATTTATTTCTGAAAGTTTGGCTAAGCTTTCAACCTATTTATGGGAGAACGATTTGAGAGAAATCCCTATAAAAGAATTTTATAATCTATTTGATGGAACCGAGCAATATGAAAAGGATAAATCAAGAGCAGAGATTTTAATAAATGAAGGTTTGGTGGTGACTCGTGACATGAGAGTAAAACAGGAATATGTTAGTTTTACATACGATATACTTGCTGGATACATGATTAGCGAAAACCTAATCAACAATAAACAAAATCTGAAGTATTTTGTTAGTTCAGAATTCATCAATAAAATAATTAATGAAAATGGCCAACACCCTTTGTTTGAAGATGTAATTTCAGCTCTATGTTTGTTGTTACCACAGTTAAAAAGCACTTCATTTCATAGTATAATAGAGAGCGACAAAAAACTAAATTTCACAAAGAGTAAAGCATTTAAATATTTGCCAAAATATTTTACAAATAAATTTTCAAGACGAATATCATTTTCAAAATCAGTATTTAGTAAATCAATAACTTCTCTGTTTAGCTTGCCTGCTGAATATGTAAAGGATGAAGACAAAAAACTTATAACTAAGTTATTTTTTAGTTCTAGTCAAAACATGAAGCATTTCTTTGACCTTTCTTTTAAAACATTAAGTGATTTACAACACCCTCTAAATGCATTATTCTTATCTAAACTTTTATTGCTAATGCCAATGAATCAAAGAGATGTTAATTGGACGGAATATATTAGAAAGAAATCCTATGACCTTGAAAGTTATATCGCCGAGTTTCTAGTTCAATGTAAGAATACTAAGGAAGAATCAACATCAGTAATTAAGAAACAACATATTATTGCGAGTTTTTTTTTATGGTTTTTAACTAGTACCAACAGAGCATTACGGGACGATACAACTAGAGCACTTTACTACTATGGTAGAAAATTTCCTAAAGAGTTTTCTTCAATGGTATTTGACTCATTAAAAATTAATGACCCATATGTATGGGAGAGAACATTAGCTGCTCTGTATGGAGTTGCAATGGCTGAACATAACTCAATTATTTCAGATAAATTTAGAACAACATTACTCCCTGAAATATGTAAAAACATCTATAATAATATGTTTAAAGAGGATTCAACTTTTTCTACCACACATATTTTAGCAAGAGATTATGCCAGGAGAATATTGGAAATCGGTCTTATTCACCATCCTTCAATATTAACAAGCTCTGAAATTAAAAACATAAGACCTCCTTATGAGTATGGTGGTATTAGAAAATTGGGAGAAATTAATTATGATGCGAAGGATCATGACTATTCTGACCCCATACAAATGGATTTCAGTAATTACACTATAGGAAGAATAGTCAAAGATGGAGGTTCATATTCTAATCCACCAGAAAAAATTAAAGTTCGAAAACAAATCTATTGGAGAATTCATGATTTAGGTTGGGATTCTGAATATTTCAAAAAAGCTGAAAAGAGTCTAAGTAATGCAAATTATTATAACAGAGGTAGAACAGAAAGAGCGAAGATTGAACGTTACGGAAAAAAGTATTCATGGATTGCCTATTTCGAAAATGCTGGTCTAAGAGACGACTTAGATTTATTAGATAATGAATGGGAAAGATTTAGAATTTCTGATGCTGATATTGATCCTAGTTTTCCATCTAAACCCATAAGTAAATTGTTTATCAAAGAAGATTTATTAGGCGATAGAAACAAGCCTCTTATTGATTGGTATGAAAAGGGAGGAATGCCTTTTATTGAAGATTATCTATCTATTAAAAACTTACCAAACAATAATGGAGACTGGATTTGTTTAGATGGTTATATTAGTCAAGATGATGTTACTGCTGAGAGACACCGTTTTACATTCATGAGAAGTGTACTAATAAAAGAAGACGATTATGACGAGGTCTTTAAATTATTAGAGAAACAAAATATGGGAGGAAGATGGTTTCCAGAGAAACATACAAATTATTACACTTATTCAGGTGAATTATTCTATTGCTCAGATTCAACTTATGAGAACTTTACAAGTTTAGAATTCATAACGGCTAAAAAGAAAGTTAAAATTAAAAAAGGTGAACCAGGATACTTTCCAACGATTCTTTGGGATAATTATAATAATGGAATAAGTTTAAAAAAAGAATTTCCTGATGAAATTGAGAAGGAAATATCTGAAAAAAAAGAATTTGAGGTATTATTACCTGTAATGGAATATAACTGGGAAGGCCATCATAGTCATCTTAATGATGCTGGACATTCTACTGTGATAGCTAAAGAAATAGTTAATCATCTAGAACTTCTAGACCAACCCCAGACTTTTGACTTATATGAGTCTAATGGTGAAAAAGCTTCATTTAACGTAAACTATTACGATAATTATAATAACAGTCAACAATTGGTATATATTAGAAAGGACTTACTGAATAGATTTTTAAAAGAAAAAAAAATGAAATTTGTTTGGATAGTTTGGGGAGAAAGAGACGTAAGATTTAAGACTAATGAAAGAAGGGAAAAGTTTTTTAAAACTCATCCTTTCAAAGATCGTCAAGTATTTCAAAAAATTAAAAAATATGAAAATGAATAGTAAAGGCTACTTACTAAACTCTGATTTAAAAAAAGCACGAGCATAC
>NZ_JAIWJY010000017.1 GCF_028829235.1 Tenacibaculum larymnensis
TTCAGAAGAATTTGCAGGACAAGATGACGAATGTGCATCAGTATATGCAATCACAAGAACATGGACAGTACAAGATTGCGCGGGTAATACTACATCACATACTCAATTAGTGACAGTAGAAGATACTACGGCACCAGAATTTGTAGAGGAATTACCAGCAGATGCGACGGTAAGTTGTGATGCTATTCCTGAAGCTGTAACATTAACAGCAACAGATAATTGTGATGCTTCAGTAGCAGTAAATTATTCAGAAGAATTTGCAGGACAAGATGACGAATGTGCATCAGTATATACAATCACAAGAACATGGACAGTACAAGATTGTGCAGGTAATACTACATCACATACTCAATTAGTGATAGTAGAAGATACTACGGTACCAGTATTTGTAGAGGAATTACCAGTAGATGTAACAGTAAGTTGTGATGCAGTTCCAGCAGCAGCAGTTTTAACAGCAACTGATAATTGTGATGCTTCAGTAGCAGTAAATTACTCAGAAGAATTTGCAGGACAAGATGACGAATGTGCATCAGAGTATACGATTACAAGAACATGGACAGTACAAGATTGTGCGGGTAATACTACATCACATACTCAAGTAGTGACCGTAGAAGATATTACAGCGCCAGAATTTGTAGAAGCATTACCAACAGATGTAACGGTAAGTTGTGATGCTATTCCTGAAGCTATAACATTAACAGCAACAGATAATTGTGATTCTGAAGTAATAGTCGTATATTCAGAAGAGCTTTCTGGACAAGAAGAAGGATGTGCTTCAGAGTATACAATTACAAGAACATGGTTAGTACAAGATTGTGCAGGTAATAGCACATCACATACTCAAGTTATAACAATAGAAGATAATGAAGCACCAACTTTGGTATCAACATTAGAAGATATAACAGTAGAGTGCGATAATGTTCCTGAGATTCCAACTCTAGAGTTTACAGATAATTGTTCTTCAAATGTAACACAAACAAATTTTGAAGAAACAAGCACTTTTGATGGAAGTGATAGTGACTATACAGTAACTAGAACATGGACAGTTGCCGATGACTGTGGAAATGTAGAAGACTTTACACAATATATAACAGTAACTGTAAAAACATCAGTAACAGAAATAGCTGATTCAAGATGTATTGATGATGGAACGATTGATTTGAATGACTATTTAGCAAATCAAAGTGAAGATGGAACTTGGGAAGTAACTCAAGGAAGTGTAACATTATCTGATGATGGAAGTTTTGATCCGTCAGGATTAAACTTAGGAGATTACATATTTACATATACATCACCAAATAATGGATGTTTAACATCAACAAAAGTTACAATTAATATAAACGACGATTGTATAGTATTACCATGTGGACAAGAAGATGTGGTAATATCTAAAGCAGTAACCCCTAATGGAGATTCATGGAATGAATTTTTTGAAATTACAGGAGTAGAATCCTGTGGATTCATAGCCAATGTAAAAATATTTAACCGTTGGGGAGCAAAAGTATTTGAATCTAACAATTATGCAAATAATTGGAACGGAACTTCAGATGGAGCTACGTTTGGAGGAGCTGAAAGACTACCAGCAGGTACATATTACTACATTGTAATATTAGAAAATAGTGGTTTAAAACCATTTACAGGAGCAATTTACTTAGGAACCAAATAATATTATAGCTATGAACCATAATTACAAACTATTACAGGCAGTTATTGTACTGTTTTTTACAACAGTTTTAACAGTTCAATCACAACAGCTACCACAATTTACTCAGTATATGTACAATACAATTTCTATTAACCCTGCCTATGCAGGAAGTAGACAAGTGTTGAGTATTGTTGGACTGCACAGGAGCCAGTGGGCGGGACTAGATAGAGCACCAGAAACACAAACGCTATCTGTTCACACGCCTCTTAGAAATGATAAAATAGGATTAGGATTATCATTTATAAATGATCAATTAGGATATGAAAACTTCACCTATTTATATGGAGATTTTTCATATACTATTCAACTTAATGACGATGTTAAATTAGCCTTTGGACTAAAAGCAGGTTTTACTCAATATAATATTGATGATGCTTTAATAGCCGCAGAAGGGTCTGATCCAGGAATTTCGGGAATTCAAAATAGATGGGAACCAAACATAGGTAGTGGATTGCTACTACATACCAATAAATGGTATGTAGGGCTTTCTGCCCCAAGGCTATTAAATATTGACCATAATGATTTAGAAGTTAATGGAATTAATTACGGAGTTGTAGATAGGGTAAGTTATTATTTAACAGGAGGATATGTTTTTGATTTAAGTGAAAATGTAAAATTTAAGCCAGCTACATTAATAAAAGCAACGAATGGAGCTCCTGTATCATATGATATCACAGCAAACTTTTTATTCAATGAAAAGTTTTGGTTAGGAGGATCTTATAGAATAAATGAAGATACTGGAGCTTTAGGGGCTTTAGTAGATTTTCAAGTATCTCGTCAGTTCCGAGTAGGTTACGCGTATGAACATCCGTTATCAGATATTAATCAGTATTCAAATGGAACCCATGAAATATTATTAATGTTTGAATTATTTCCTAGATTACATAGAACGAAATCTCCTAGATATTTTTAAAAAGCAGAATTATGAAAACAAAACTAACACTTATATTACTTTTTTTATCATGTTTTGCATTTTCTCAAAGAAAAGTAGCAGATAAATTCTATAAAGAATATTCATATATGAAAGCTGCCGAGTTTTATAAAAAAGCAATAGATAATGGTGATGATGGAGTAGATATGGTAACAAGGCTAGCAGATTGTTATTATAACAATTCGAATTCAGAACAAGCAGCTTATTGGTATGGTGTGGCTTCTAATAGAAAAGAAGGTTTAAGCGATGAGGCTATATACAAATATGTACAATCGCTTAGAAGTATTGGTAAATATGATAAAGCAGATGAATGGTTGAAAAAAATTCCAGATGCAGTATCAAAAATAGGAAATGTAGATTATGATAAGTTAAAAACGCTAAATAAAGATTCTGTTGTAGTGGCAAACTTAGATATTAATACTAAAAATTCAGAATTTGGTATGTACGCTCGAGATCAAAAGTTATACTTTGCTTCAGCGAGACATGAAAAAGGTGAAATTTATGAATGGAATAATCAACCGTATTTAGATTTATATCAAGCCAAAATCACTAAAAAAGAGGGAGAAGATGTTATAGAAAGCATTATACCTATAGTTTCTTCTAAAATAAATACAGGTTTTCATGAGTCTAGTGTTGCTTTAACCAAAGATGGAAAAACACTATATTTTACAAGAAATAATTTAAACGATAAAGATGAGTTAGAGTATGATAAAAAAGGTACTTCACATTTAAAAATATTTAAAGCGACTTTAGTTAATGGTCAATGGGATAATATTGAAGATTTACCATTTAATGATAAAATATATTCTAGCGGACACCCAGCATTAAGCCCAGATGAAAAGACGTTGTATTTTACATCTGATAGACCAGATAGTTATGGCTTAACTGATATTTATAAAGTAGCTATTCTACCCAACGGAAAGTATGGAAAGCCAATAAATTTGGGAGATAAAGTAAATACAAGTGGAAGAGAGATGTTTCCTTTTGTAGCTAAAGATTATACCCTTTATTTCTCTTCAGATGGTTATGCAAATTTGGGATTGTTAGATATTTATAAAACAGATTTATTAAAAAATAATTCATCTGAAGTAATAAACATAGGGGCTCCATTTAATAGTGGGTATGATGATTTTGCTTTCTTTTATAATGAAGATGGAAAATCAGGATATTTATCTTCAAACAGACCAGGAGGAAAAGGAGAAGATGATATTTATAAGTTTAAAACACTAAAATGTAAACAATTCATTAAGGGAAGAACTTTTGATAAAAGAACAAAAGAAATTTTACCTAATACTTTAGTAGAACTTATAGATTCAGAAGGAAAAGTTATAAAAAGATTTGTAACACAAGAAGATGCAACTTATGTTTTTGAAGTTGAATGTGAGAAGAAATTTTCTTTAAGGGGAACCAAGTTAGATCATAAAGATGATTTTGTAAATAATATTGAAACTACAGATGTAAGAGGAAGAGAAATAGAGCACGATTTGTATTTAACACCGTTAATTATAGGTAATGAAATAGTAATAGACCCAATATTTTTTGATTTTGATAAGTGGAATATTCGACCAGATGCAGCCTATGAGTTAGAACATATTGTACGTGTATTAAAAAATCATCCAAAAATGATTATTAAAATTGAAGCCCATACTGATAGTAGGGGAAGTGATAGGTATAATGAAATTTTATCAGATAAGAGAGCCAAATCTACTAGAGATTATATTTTCTCAAGAGATATAGCTACCAATAGAATAGAAAGTGCTATTGGTTATGGAGAAAAGCAATTAGTAAATAAATGTTCTAATGGAGTTCCTTGTACAGAAGAGGAACATCAAGAAAACCGACGATCAAAATTTATAATCACCAACGATTATAAATAGTAAAATAAGTAATTAGTCTCCCGTAGAGTAGTTTTCTTTAGCCCCGATTCAATGCGCATATTGGATTGGGGTTTTATTTTACATCATTATTTTTTAACAAAAATATTGGTGTAATACCACTTGCCGTTAGCGCTTTTTTCAGCAGTAACATCAAAGTGAGTATAATCACCTTCAATATTTTCTTTATGCCCGTCACTTTTAATCCAAGCATTAACTACAGCTTCAGCAGTAGAGTAGCCATAAGCTACATTTTCACTTACCTTAATAGCATCAGCATTTTCAGCTAAATACTCTTTACGTTGGTAAAAAAAGTCGTGTGAAACCTCGTCTTTCTCAATCATGTAATTAGTATGATTGCTTGTTTGAGACTTAATAGTTTGTAATTTGCTTAGTGAAGAAAAGCCATTATTAACTCTATAAGTGTTAATTAGGTCTAAGATGTCTGCTTCAATCGGTTTTTCACTGACGTTAGCTGACATTTCTGGGGTACTGTCAATTATCTCGGCTTCATTAGAAGAACAAGATGTTATTATTAGTGCAAAAAATAGCACCAATAACCTGAGGGGGTAGTTATTCATGATTATAGGGGTTAAGGGGTTAATCAAAAACGTTGTAAAGATATAACGAAAACTTAATGCAAAACAAGTTAATTGTATGTTTTTGAGGTAAAAAGGGGCTTTTTCCTGTGACTAGATAGCCTGTTTTATAAAGTCTTCATACTCATAAAAAAACAGTTCAAACTGTGTCATAGTTTCAACATAAAACTCATAACAATCTCGCCATGTATTCTTATTGTGAATACTAAATTTCTTGTCAAGAGGTACGTAAATTCTACGGATAATCTTGCGATTATCTAGCTCAAAATTATCATCAAATATAACTTCAGGTAAATACTCACTTTCCAATATTTTCTTTAAAGAAAGGAGTTGATCATAAAGTAATTCATTGGCTATTTCTTCAGGATGTTCAAAATCTAAACAAACAGAAGCTTTTTTTCTGTCCGCCTGAAATTTAAAGGCAAATCCTTTTATTTTGGTGTTGTATAATAACCATTTTCTTGGAAAAGACTTCCCAAAACTTGTCCAAAACTCTTTACGTAACCGAGCAGATTCTTCTTTACTAAACACTATCCGTGAACTTTTGCAGTTTTACCTCTTTCTCTCATCATTTCGGCTTCAAAAGCTAATAAATCTTCCCATTTTTTATCAACTATTTCACGATCCATATACTTACGAGCATACCCTAAAAATAAAGTGTAGTGATTTGCTTCAGAAACCATTAAATCTAAATAAAATTTAGATAATTGTTCATCTTCCATATTATCAGCAAAAACTTTAAAACGCTCACAGCTACGTGCTTCTATTAAAGCAGCAACCAAAAGTCGATGAATTAAAGCTTCGTTTCTATTTTTGGTATGTGGGAAGAATTTTTGCAGTTTTAAAGCATAGTCATTTCTAGTAGCTTGTCCTAAAACCATACCTCGTTCTATCATTATGTTATGCACCATTCTAAAATGTTCCATTTCTTCAATGGCAATATCACTCATGTCCTTAACAAGTTCTGTTTCTTCAGAGTAATTAATAATAATTGACACAGCATTTGAAGCAGCTTTTTGTTCAGCAAAAGCATGATCGGTTAATAACTGTTCTAATCCATTCTTAGCGACTTCAACCCATGAAGTTTCTGTGTCAAATTGTAATCCAAGCATAATATGTAATTGAGGTTGTAAAAGTAAAAAATATAAGCGCTAATTGCATAATAAATAGCTTAAAAATGGTAAATTTGCCACCAAAAAATCTCTTAAGAAAATTGCTTAAAAATATTAATTCGAATTACGAATACTAAATGAATTACTACAAATTCTAAATAGGACAATCTTTTAAAAATATTTTTCAGTAGTTTTAGATAAAATAGAGAAAGATAAAACTTCTAAGAAAATGAAATTACAGCTACTAAAAAAAATGAAAAAAATTATTGGCGTTTTTGCACTAATCTTTTTAATGATTAGTGTCAATTCGTGTAAAAAAACAGTTACTGCAGAAAGTAATGTTAATGAGTTTGGAGAGTATATTAGTGTTTTCCCAGATAAACTAATATCGGTAACACCAAACTTAAAATTTGTATTAAAAAAGAAGGTAACCACAAATTTCGAGGCTACAGAAGTTATTACTACCAAACCAGTTATAAAAGGAGAAGTAGTTTTAAATGACAACGAACTAGTTTTTGTACCTGCTGAAAAATTAAAAAGTAATCAAGAATACTCAATAACACTTCACTTATCAAAATTATACGAAGATATTGATGAGAACTTAGAGAGTTTTACCGTTAATGTAAAAACGAAAGAATTATTATTTAATGTTTCCCTACAGTCTCCAAGTGTATACAATAAAAATTTATATGCAGTTGAGGGAGAATTGACAGCTAGTGATATTATTGAAACTGATAAAGTATCATCTTTAGTAAAAGCTACTTATAATGGAAAAGCTAAGCCTATAAAGTTTAGTACCGTAGGAAAAGTAAGTTCAAAAGTTTATTTTAAAATAGATAGTATACAACGTTTTGACGATGATAAGCAGTTAAAGGTAGAATGGATAGGAGCTCCGGTTCAATCAGAATCTAAAGGAAGCAGAGAAGTAACTATAACAGGAAAAAATAACTTTAAAGTATTAAGTGTAGAAGTTGTTGATACAGATAAGCAACATATTGAAATAAATTTTTCAGACCCATTACAAAAATCACAAAACTTAAAAGGATTAATTCAGTTTTTAAATACCCAAAAAAGAGCTTTCACTTATAAAGTAAATAGTAATAAAGTAACTGTATATCCTAAATCATCATTTACGCAAAAAGTTGATATAGAAATATTCAAAGGAATTAAGAGTGCAGATGGTTATACTTTGAAAGAAAATACGATTAAAACAGTGTATTTTGAAGAATTAAAGCCAGCTGTAAAGTTTATAAAAAGCGGATCTATACTTCCAAATTCTAATAACTTAAAAATCAACTTTAGTGCAGTAAACCTAAAAGCAGTTGATGCAACTGTTTATAAAGTTTATAAAGAAAATGTACTACAATTTTTACAGTATAATGATTTAAGTAATCAAGGAAATTTACGTTATGTAGGACGTCCAGTAGCAAAATACACGGTAAACCTAGGTAATCAAGGGTTAGATTTAAGTAAAGAAAATGCTTTTGCTATTGATTTAGCTGAAATAGTAAAAGTGGAGAATGGAGCAATGTATAGAGTTGAGTTTTCTTTTAACAAAGACTATTCAAATTATAAATGTGCTGAAGGTGCTTCAACCAAAACTATAGTTTTCGGAAAAAAAGAAATAGACACTAAAAGTTATGATAGTCCTAATTATTATGATGATTACTATTATGATTATAGTTGGAGAGATAGAGAAAACCCTTGTACAACTTCATATTATTATAACAAAAATATTAGCACAAACATTTTAGCTACCAATATTGGAGTTATAGTAAAAAAGGGGAATAATAATAAAATAGTAGTAGCAGTTACAGATATACTTACTACAAATGTTATTGAAGGAGCTAAAGTAAGTTTACACAATTTACAAAAACAAGAAGTAGCTTCAGCTACAACTAATAAAGAAGGAGTTGTTTCTTTTTCTGATGTTACAAATGCCTTTTTTGCAGTAGTTACTAAAAACAACAATACAACTTATGTAAAATTGAAAGATGGTGAAGCACTTTCAATGAGTAAGTTTGATGTTTCTGGGGTAAAATTGCAAGAAGGAATTAAAGGATATATCTATGGAGAACGAGGAGTTTGGCGACCAGGAGATCAAATATTCTTAACTTTTGTTTTAAATGATAATGCGAATCCAATTCCAGAGGAACACCCAATAAAATTCGAATTAATTAACCCAAGAGGAAAGATAATCGATAGAAAAGTACTTCAAAAAAAATCAAATAATGTATATGCATACGCTCCAGTAACAAATCCAGAAGCTATTACTGGTAATTGGAAACTACGCGTAAGTGTTGGAGGAGCTGTTTTCAACAAAACATTAAAAGTTGAAACCATAAAACCTAATCGATTAAAAATTAAACTAGCTACAGATTCTGAATTTATTAAAGCAAACTCAACTATTACAGGAAATGTAGAGGTAAAATGGTTACATGGAGCAATAGCAAGAGGTTTAAAGTTAGATATCAACGGAAAATTCTCACAAACTAACACAGAATTCTCAAAATTTAAAAACTATAATTTTGATGATGTAACTCGTCGATTTGGAACAGAAGAGTTTAAAGTACTAAAAGGAAATTTAAGTAGCGAAGGGACTACAAAATTTTCAGTAAAACCTAAATTGGATAGTAAAGCTCCAGGAATGCTAAGAGCGAGCTTTATAACCAAAGTGTATGAAAATGGAGGAGACTTTAGTACAGATGTGTTTTCTAACAAAGTGTCACCGTATACTTCATATGCAGGATTGGAAGATGCTGAAGAGCCACAATCTAAAAACTATTTATTTACAGATGAAGAATATACATTTAATGTAGCTTCAGTAAATGAAGATGGGGCAGGAGTAACAAATAGTTTAGAAGTAAACGTATATAAACTATCATGGCGTTGGTGGTGGAGTACTTCTGATAACGGTTTGTCTAGTTATGACGGTACACGTTATCATGAACCTTATAAAAAACTAAAAGTAACAACAAACGCAAACGGTAAAGGAACCTTTAAATTAAAGGTTGATGAAAACGATTGGGGACGTTATTTAATAAAAGTAAAAGATTCAAAAAGTAAGCATGTTACCTCAAATGTAGTGTATTTTGATTGGCCTTCTTGGTATGCTAAGAAAAAAGGAAATCAAGATAAGAGTAATGCTACGATGTTGATATTTACAACCGATAAAGAATCGTATGAAGTAGATGAAAAAGCAACAGTTAAATTTCCATCTTCAGAAGGAGGAAAAGCGTTTATAACAATAGAAAACGGAACAGAAGTATTAGATCATTTTTGGGTGCCAACACAAGCACAACAAACAACGTTTAGTTTTCCAGTAAAAGCGAGTTATACACCAAATGTGTTTGTAAATATTTCGTTACTACAAAAACACAGTCAAACAGTAAATGATTTACCAATTCGTATGTATGGTTCAATTCCTATGTTAGTGAATAATCCTGCAACCAAATTGGAACCAAAAATTCAGTTAGCAGACGAGTTACGACCAGAATCTACCGCAACTATTCGAGTGAAAGAAGAAAAAGGTAGACCAATGACTTATACGATTGCATTAGTAGATGAAGGTTTATTAGACCTAACACGATTTAAGACTCCAAACCCTTGGGGAGTATTCTATGCACGCCAGTCTTTAGGTGTAAAAACTTGGGATATATTTGACGATGTTATAGGGGCTTATGGCGGAAAAGTAAATCAAATATTAAGTATTGGGGGTGATGAAGCAGAAGCAGGAAGTAAAAACAGAAAAGCCAACCGATTTAAACCAATGGTTACCTATTTAGGTCCTTTCGATTTAGAAATGGGAGATATTAAGGAACACAAGGTTAAAATTCCAAAGTATGTAGGATCTGTTCGTGCAATGGTAGTAGCTACTGATACTAAAAAAGATGCATATGGTAGTGACGAGAAAACAGCTTTTGTACGTAAGCCAGTAATGATTTTAGCATCATTGCCTCGTAAAATAACACCACAAGAAACTGTTACCTTACCAGTTACTGTTTTTGCAATGAAATCAAATATCAAAAATGTAAAAGTAACAGTGCAGCCAAACGAGGCATACACAATTGTAGGAGATAAAACACAGACAGTTTCGTTTGATCAGCCAGATGAAAAAATGGCGTATTTCACGTTAAAAGTAAACGATTTCAAAGGAATTGGTAAAGTAAAAATAGATGCAAGTTCAGGAAGTGAAAAAGCATCTTACGAAGTAGAAATAGATGTGTTGAATCCAAATCCAGTAACTACTGAGGTAAAAGACATAGTATTAAAATCGAATGAAGAAGGGGAAATCAACTTTACAAGTTTTGGTACGAAAGGAACTAACGCGGCTACAATAGAATTATCGACATTGCCTCCAATGAACTTTACTAAACGTTTGGGGTATTTAATTCGTTATCCACATGGTTGTGTAGAGCAAACCACATCAAGTGCCTTTCCACAATTATTTCTACCAGAAATATTTGAATTACCGAAAGAAAAAATAGCTTCTACAGAAAGAAATATTAAAGCAACAATTCAACGATTATCAGACTTTCAATTGTCTAATGGAGGATTTTCATACTGGCAAGGAAATAGTACAGCAGATAGCTGGGGAACATCGTATGCAGGTCATTTTATGATAGAAGCAGAAAAGAAAGGATATGTGTTGCCTATAGGTTTCAAATCAAAATGGATAGGGTATCAAAAACAACAAGCACGTAATTGGAGAAATAGCTCACGTTATTACAATAATTCACTTTCACAAGCATATAGATTATACACGTTAAGTTTAGCGAATAGTCCTGATTTAGCTTCAATGAACCGTTTACGTGAATCAATGGGAGTTTCAGATGAAGCAAAAATGAGATTAGCTAGTG
Organism: Tenacibaculum larymnensis; assembly: GCF_028829235.1. Taxonomy (GTDB): domain Bacteria; phylum Bacteroidota; class Bacteroidia; order Flavobacteriales; family Flavobacteriaceae; genus Polaribacter; species Polaribacter larymnensis. The sequence continues at coordinate 11,081 of NZ_JAIWJY010000017.1, forward strand.
CGTATGCTTTAATAGGTAAAAAGGCTATAGCAAAATCCATTTTAAAAGGAATAACCGGTTATACCTATACAAAACGATATTATTCAAACTATGGTTCAGAAACCAGAAACAAAGCAATGTCGTTAGAAACCTATATGTTACTGGATGATGAAACGAAGTCAATAAAATTAGCAAAAGAAATTGCCGAAAACCTATCGAGTGAACGCTGGATGAGTACGCAAACAACAGCTTACAGTTTATTAGCAATGAGCCAATATGCTCTGAAAAATGGAGGTAGTAATGGAATTAGTGCTAGCTATATTTTAAATAAGGCTTCAGGAGAAGCAAGTACTTCAAAATCGTTATTAGCAAAAGATTTAATAGTTATTCAAAAAGAGAACTCATTAAAAATAACAAACAAAAACAATGGTGTTTTATATGTACGTATACTAAACAAAGGAATTTTGCCAGTTGGTGAAGAAAAAGTATTCCAAAAGAATTTAGAAACCTCTATTACATACAAAACAAAAGATGGAGTTCGTGTTACTCCAGATAACTTGTCACAAGGAACCAATTTTGTAGCTGAAGTTACAGTAAAGAATCCAACGAGTGAAACCATTAAAAATGTAGCATTAACACAATATATTCCTTCAGGATGGGAAATTATAAATACTCGTTTCACAGATTTTGGTAACAATACAACGTCTTCAAAAGTAGATTATACAGATATACGAGATGCAAGTATTAGTAACTACTTTATGTTGAAAAAATACGAAACAAAAACATTCCGAGTATTGTTAAATGCGTCGTATTTAGGTGAATATTATTTGCCAGGTGTACAAGTAGAAGCTATGTATGATAATGACTACATAGCTCGTACAAAAGGTGAATGGATTAAAGTAGTAAAATAAATAGTTAATAACAATATTCTTTCGCGAAGAATGGACACAAGCCTTGAGTGTCTTTAAAAGTTCAAGGGTTTAATTATATTTTTAAATCTTATTATTATCATGAAAAAAGAGTTTTTAAAAACAGGAAAAGCTTTAACAAACAAAGAACAAAAATCTATTTTAGGTGGAGGAGGAAATTATGAATGTGGATTAGTTTTTGATGAAACACAGTGTGAAGAATTTTGGGCTTTACCACCCGAATATCAGGCTTGTAGTGATGTTCATGCTGATTGTGTTTCTTAAAAAAGAAAAATATTAAAAAAAATATAAAAAAGATAGAGAATCACCACGAAACAGTGGTGATTTTTTGTTGTTAACATAATATTAAGAATATTTAAATGTAAAAAAGTGAGCTAAAAAAGTATCTTTGTAAACAAGTGAGAACATCATCCATAATATTATCTATAGTAATGCTTTTTCAAAGTTTAAATATTACATGTAATAATATTTTAAACTTAGATAAATTAATAGAGCATGCGCAGTTTCATAAAGAAGCATACAGCGATAGTTTTGTTACTTTCTTATCTAAACACTATGGAGAATTAAAAGTAACTCACTCAGAAAAGCATCAAGAAGAAAAAGAAGAACATGAGAAACTTCCTTTTCAATTTGATTATCATTTAGTAGACTTTCACACAATTACATTCGAAAATACAGAGGTTTCTTTACCCTCTACATTAGCTTTCATTGAAAGAAAGCAAATATTTTATCATCAAAATTTTTATAACTCACCAGACGCATTAGGAGTATTTCAACCGCCTAGGTACATATAATTCACATACAGTTAGTAATTAAAATTATCGATTTACTTCTTGATAAATCGATATAAAACATGTAATTATTTAAATGATGAATTATGTTATCAAAAATTATAGAATTCACTATAAAGAATAAGTTTATAGTCCTATTATTTACAAGTTTTATTGTAGGCTTTGGAATTTATTCGTTATCACAACTCCCAATAGGGGCTGTACCAGATGTAACAAATAATCAGGTACAAGTAATCACCACATCACGAAATCTTTCAACACAAGATATAGAACAGTTTATAACTTATCCTGTAGAGCTAGAAATGGCAAATCTACCAGGGGTAAAAGAAATAAGATCTGTTTCAAAATTCGGTTTATCTGTAGTAACCATAGTTTTTGAAGAATCTATGGGAACTTATTTACCAAGGCAGTTAATAGCCGAAAAAATTAAAACCGCTTCAGAAAAGATACCAGAAGGATTTGGTTCACCAGAAATGGGGCCTATCACTACAGGACTAGGAGAAGTATATCAATATATATTAGATGTAAAGCCAGAGTTTAAAGGCCGTTACAGTACAACAGATTTACGAACTATTCAAGATTGGGTAGTAAAGAGGCAATTATCAGGTATTCCAGGAGTTGTTGAGGTTAATACTTGGGGAGGCTATTTAAAACAATATGAAGTAGCTATTAATACTCAAAAACTAAATGCGATGAATATTTCAGCAAAAGAAGTATTTACAGCATTAGAAAATAACAATAGTGTTGCAGGAGGAGGATATATAGAAAAAGTAAATCAATCTTACTTTATAAGAGGAGAAGGATTAGCTAAAACGCTTGAAGACATAAAAGATATTGTTGTAACAAATAAAGAAGGAATGCCTATTTATGTTAAAGATGTTGCAACAGTAGGCTATGGAAGTGCTACACGATTCGGAGCCATAACCGCAAATGGGGAAGGAGAAAAAGTGCTAGGACAAGTAATGATGTTGAAAGACGCTAGTTCAAAAGATGTAATTGAATCGGTAAAAGAAAGAGTAGCAAGCATTGAAAAATCATTACCTGAAGGAGTATTCATTAATGCATTTTTAGAACGAAGTGAACTTATAGGAAAAACCACATTTACAATTACCGAAAACCTAGTACTAGGATGTTTAATTGTAATTTTTGTAGTAGTTCTTTTATTAGGAAACATTCGCTCGGGGTTGGTAGTAGCATCTGTAATTCCTTTATGTCTCTTATTTGCCTTATCGTTAATGTACATTTTTGGGATTGATGCAAACTTGATGAGCTTAGGAGCTATAGATTTCGGAATTATAATAGATGGAGCTGTAATTATTGTTGAATATATTACTTTTAAAATCACCCAGCAAAAAGACACCTTCGTTACATTAAACAAAAAAGATCAACAACAAGTTAAAGACTCCGTAAGTAATGAAGGAGCTTCAAAAATGATGAGTTCAACAGTATTTGGACAATTAATAATTCTCATTGTTTTTATACCAATTTTATCTTTAAGTGGTGTTGAAGGGAAAATGTTTAAGCCTATGGCTTTGGTATTCAGTTTTGCACTAATAGGGGCTATTTTACTGTGTTTAACCTATGTTCCTGTGATGGCATCTATATTTTTAAAACCTTCAAACATTACAGATAAAAATATTTCAGTAAGGCTTATTAAAAAACTGAACGAATGGTATGCACCATTAATCAATTGGGCATTGCATCGTAAAAAGGTGGTATTAGGAATCGCATCATCTATGTTATTACTCACTGTTATTATTTATACTAGAATGGGAGGTGAGTTTGTTCCTACATTAGATGAAGGAGACTTTGTAATCCAACCTGTTTTAAAAACAGGAACAACGTTAAGTAATACAATTGAGACAACTACAAAAATTGAGAAGATTTTAAAAGATAACTTTCCTGAAGTGAAACAAGTAGTATCTCGTATTGGTGCTGCTGAAGTACCAACAGATCCTATGAGTATGGAAGAAAGTGATGTAATGATTACATTACGACCTAAAGGTGAATGGACTTCTGCTGAAAGTAAAGATGAGCTGGCAGATAAGTTTAAAGAAGCGCTAGCGGTAATTCCAGGAATGGAAGTAGAGTTTACACAACCAATTGAAATGCGCTTCAATGAGTTGATTACTGGAGTTAGAGCCGATATTGCAATCAAGATTTTTGGAGAAGACCTATCAGTTTTAGCTCAAAAAGGAAATGAAGTAAAAAAGTTAGTAGAAAATGTGGAGGGAGCCTCAGATATTATTGTTGAAAAAATTGAAGGTTTACCTCAAATGAATGTTGCTTACGACAGAGCTAAAATTGCCAGATACGGTCTTAACATAAAAGAAGTTAATGAAATGGTGTCTATGGCGTTTGCTGGAAAAGCAGCAGGAAATATTTTTGAAGGTGAAAAACGCTTCGATTTAGTGGTGAGGTTAGATAAAACTAACCGTACAGATATTATTGATTTAAAAGAGTTGTATATAGATTTACCTAATGGAGGAAAAGTACCGTTAGATGAATTAGCAACCATTACCTATCAAAAAGGGGCTGCAAAAATCTCTAGAGATGATACTAAACGCAGATTAGTAGTAGGAATTAATGTTCGTAACAGAGATTTACAATCTGTAGTAGATGATGTTCAACAATTGATAAACAAAAATGTAAAACTACCAACAGGATATACAATTACATACGGTGGACAGTTTGAGAACTTACAAAGTGCTTCTAAACGCTTAATGATAGCTGTTCCTGTAGCGTTAATATTAATATTCATCATGTTATATTTTGCTTTTAAGTCAGTAAAAGAAGCATTGATTATTTATTCAGCAATACCATTTGCAGCTATTGGTGGGGTATTATTGTTATGGATACGCGATTTACCTTTTAGTATATCAGCTGGTGTTGGTTTTATTGCGCTTTTTGGAATTGCAGTACTCAACGGAATTGTATTAATAGAGCATTTTAAAGAATTAAGAAATAAAGAATTCTCTACTATTGAAGAATTGGTAAAACAAGGAGCAGCAGATAGGTTAAGAGCAGTATTGTTAACAGCATCGGCAGCAGCATTAGGTTTTTTACCTATGGCGATATCAACGAATGCAGGGGCTGAGGTACAACGTCCTTTAGCAACAGTAGTTATAGGAGGTTTAGTAACTTCTACAATTTTAACATTGGTAGTGTTGCCTGTATTGTACACAATTTTTGATAACCCAAAGAAATTAAAAATTAATAAAAAGGTAGCGAGTTTAGGTGTTGTACTTCTTATGGGAGTGTGTACTGTTCAAGCACAACAAACTCCTAAAGGATTACAAAGTTTAATAGACTTAGCTGTAGAAAATAATAAAGGCTTGCAAGCTCAACAATTAAAGGTAGAAAAAGCCAAAGCAGCCATTACTTCAGCTTATACTTTTGATAAAACAGAAGTTTATTATAGTCGAGATGAAAACAATACAGTAGCAGATCATCCTTTAGATATTTTTGGTGTTCAACAAACCTTTGCATTTCCAACTGTTTACGGAGCAAATAAAAGAGTGCAAAAGTCCGCTTATAATATAGAACGTAATCAATATGAAACAGCCAAAAAGAAATTGATGAAATCGGTTGTGAATGCGTATTATATGTATCAATACACAAAAGCACAAGAGAACATTTATAAGAGTTTAGATAGTTTGTATAATAAGTTTTCGTATGCAGCGAAACGACGATTTGAGTTGGGAGAAACTAATTATTTAGAAAAAATAACAGCAAAAGCAAAACAGAAGCAAGTAAAAAATGATTATCGAAACACAGTAGTTGCTTCCCGCATAGCTTATCAAAAAATTAAAGCGCTAGTTCAGGTGAAAGATAGTTTGGTAGTAGAAAAAGAAACTATTATTCAACCAATGCAAGTACAAAGCATTAATCTAAATAAAATTACTGAACTTCAGGGTTATTATGAAAGAGAGCAGTTAGCAAAAAGACAATTGTCTCAACAAAAACAACAATTGTTACCAGACTTATCTTTAGAAGTCTTTAGAGGAAGTAATCAATATATAGCTAAAGACTTTTATGGATATCAAGTAGGAATTAAAATTCCATTATTATTTAGTGGAGAATCTTCTAAAATAAAGCAATCAAAAATAGCAAAAGAAATTGCTGAAAATGAAACTTTAAATTATCAAAAACAGTTAGAAACCTACTATACAAACCTTAAAAATAAGTTACAAGAACAAACAGTATCATTAGCTTATTATCAAGAAGAAGGTATGCCTTTGGCGAATGAAATCCTGAAAACAGCAAACATGAGTTTTAAACATGGTGAAATAGATTTTTTTCAATACATACAAAGTGTTGAAAATGCATATCAACTAAAGTTAGCTTATGTAAACAGTATAGAGTCGTACAACAATATTGTGATAGATATTAACTACTTAACGTATTAAAAAAATAAAGATGAAATATATAATTTATAGTATCCTACTTGTAACTGTAATAGGATGTAAATCAAAAGAAGCAGAAAGTACTACTGAATCTTCAGTAGTAATTACTGATGATAGAGTTTTTATAACGAATGAACAATGGGAAAAAAACAGTATGAAATTAGTTACTGTTGAAGAACAAGATTTTCCAACAACAATTAAGGTAGTAGGAAAAATAGATGTACCGCCTAAAAATAAGGTTGTAGTAACTGCTAAAATGGGCGGATTTATAAAAAACATTCCTTTATTAGTTGGTGATAAAGTTAAAAAAGGACAACGTTTGATAGCGATAGAAAATCAAGAATTTGTAGCTATGCAACAACAGTATTTAGAAACAAAACAAGAAATAACTTTTTTAAAGTCTGAATACGAACGTCAAAAGACTTTGTTTGATGAAAAAATAACATCAGAAAGAAATTATTTAAAGGCAAAGAGAGATTTTGAAGTAGCACAAACTACGTTGGTTAGTTTACAAAAACAGTTACAAATGATTAATATATCTGCAAGTAAATTAAATAGTAGTTCAATAACTTCTGTAACGGGTATTTATGCTCCTATTTCAGGAAATATTACTAAAATCAAAGCAGTTACTGGTTCGTATATATCTCCTGCTGATGAAATTTTAGAAATTATAGATAATAAGCACTTGCATTTAGAGCTTTCTGTTTTTGAAAAAGATGCTTTAAAATTAAAAGTTGGTCAAGAAATCAGTTTTAGGGTTCCAGAACTATCATCAGAAAAATACAAAGCAGAAGTTCATTTAATAGGAAAAAGTATTAACGAAAACAGAACGGTAGATGTACATGCACATATTGAGGAAGAGCAAAAAAGAAATTTCTTGTCAGGTATGTTTGTAGAAGCTGTAATAGAAACAAATAGTAATAAAGTTAATTCATTACCAGAAACCTCAGTAGCTGAGATAGAAGGAGAAATGTTTGGGTTAGTTTTAGATGAAAAATCAACTGACGGTTATTATTTTAAAAAGAAAAAAGTTGAGGTTGGAAATACGTTTGAGAAGAATGTAGAATTAAAAAACTCAGAAATTAAAAAAGAAACAAAATTTTTAGAAAAAGGAGTCTTTAATTTATTAATAGAATAGAAAAAAATGAGCTAAATCATAATTTTTATATTTTTTTTATAATAAAAAAGCGAAGAAGTGTATAAAAATATATATTTCTTTGCTTTTTGTTAAAAGAAGGAAGATGATTAAGACTAAGAAAAAGAAAATATTATTAATCTTGACTTTTATAGGAGTCATTTTCTACTATTTCTGTCTACCTAAAAACCTATTCGATAACCCAACATCAACAGTCGTAACAGCAAAAAATAATGAATTGTTAGGAGCTGTTATTGCTAGTGATGGTCAGTGGCGATTTCCTGAGTTAGATTCCGTTCCTAAAAAGTTTGAACAATGTATATTACAATTTGAAGATGCTTATTTTTATAAGCACTTTGGTTTTAATCCTGTTTCCATAGGAAAAGCAATGGTAGAAAATATCAAAGCAAAAAGAGTTGTAAGAGGAGGAAGTACGCTAACACAGCAAGTAATTCGATTATCAAGAAAAAATAAAGAGCGTTCGTATTTTGAAAAGTTGCAAGAGTTAGTATTAGCTACTCGATTAGAATTTCGTCATTCCAAAAAAGAAATTTTAAAATTGTATGCTTCGCACGCACCATATGGAGGTAATGTTGTTGGATTGGAAATGGCATCGTGGCGTTATTTTGGTTTAAAACCATATCAATTATCATGGGCAGAAACAGCTACTTTAGCAGTGTTACCAAATGCTCCATCATTGATTTATCCAGGAAAAAATCAACAAAAATTAAAAATCAAAAGAAATAGGTTATTACAAAAATTACATGAGGAAGGAATTATAGATCAAATTACGTATGATTTAGCAATTGAAGAAGAATTACCACAAAAACCATATCCGTTACCCACAGTAGCACCTCATTTTGTACAAGAAGTAACTCAACAGTATAGAGGACAACGAGTAAAAAGCTCTATAGATATTCATCTACAAAAACAAGTAAATAATTTAGTTAAGCAGCATTATTTCCGTCAAAAACAAAATGAAGTATATAATATGGCTGTGTTGGTGTTAGATGTTAAAACAAGAAAGGTAGTATCTTATGTAGGGAATTCTCCAACAGATAAGGCACATCAAAAAGATGTAAACAATATTATTGCTCCAAGAAGTACTGGAAGTACTTTAAAACCATTTTTATATGCACAAATGCTTCATTCGGGAGACTTATTACCCAATCAATTAGTAGCAGATGTACCAACAGAAATAGCAGGGTATTCTCCTAAAAACTTTAACTTAACTTTTGATGGGGCAGTTCCAGCAAATGAAGCATTAACACGTTCGTTAAACATACCCTCAGTACGTATGTTACAACGATACGGATTGGAAAAATTTCGAGAAGATATAAAAGCATATCACATTAACGATATTAATAAATCAGCAGATTATTATGGGCTTTCATTAATTTTAGGAGGAGCGGAAGCTAGCTTATGGGATTTATGTAAAACCTTTGCAGGATATGCAGGTATTGTAAATCACTATGAAGAATTAAAACACAATTATTATCAAAATGAATTTATAGAACCGAGTTTTTTGTTTGAAGGAACTCCAGATTTTGGTAAAGTTCAAGAAGACTATATAACTTTAGATGCTGGATCTACATTTTTAACATTAAATACTTTAATAGAGGTAAACAGACCTTATACAGATCAAGCTTGGAAGTATTACGATTCGTCTCAAAAAATAGCATGGAAAACAGGAACAAGTTTTGGAAATAAAGATGCTTGGGCAGTTGGCGTAACCCCAAAATATGTAGTAGGAGTATGGATAGGAAACTCAGATGGAGAAGGACGTCCAGACCTTACAGGAGTTGGTAGTGCAGCTCCGTTAATGTTTAATGTTTTTGACGTGTTACCAAAATCTAATTGGTTTTTAGAACCTTATGAAGATTTAATAGAAGCAGCTATTTGTGAGAAAAGTGGTTTTTTAGCGAAGTCAATTTGTCCGTCTGTAACAAAAAGAGTTCAAAAAAGTGCGATGAAAGCTAAATCATGTTCATACCATCAAGAAATAACTGTAGATATATCTGAAAAATTCAGAGTGAATTCAAACTGTGAATCTATTTCAAATATGGTAACAAAATCATGGTTTGTGTTACCTCCACTAATGGCATACTATTATCAACAGAATAATGCAGATTATAGGTTGCTTCCTGAATATAGATCAGATTGTAACCAGTTGGAAAGTAATACAATGGATTTTGTTTTTCCTGCTAAATACACATCAAAAATATCTTTAACAAGAGGAGAAAATAATAAGTTAAACCCTATAGTTTTAAAGCTTACACATGCTAATGCAGAAGCAAAAGTATATTGGTATTTAAACAAAGAATTTATAGGGATAACAGAGCAATATCATGAGCAAGCTATTAAGCCAAAAAGTGGAATTCATACAATAACAGCAATAGATAATTATGGTAATGAACTGAAGAGAGTTATTGAAGTAAAAAATTAAATAAATATAAATACGGTTTAATTAAAAGCTGTATTTTTAGTCTTTTTAAAAATAAACTATGTTAGAACTAGCAGGGATAATTATACTTGGAATTTTGGCGCAATGGGTAGCTTGGAGGTTTAAAATACCAGCAATTTTACCTTTAATCTTAATTGGATTACTTGTAGGGCCTATTGCAGCAGAATTTTTTAATGATGATGGAAGTAAATGGATAGAACCCGTTTGGGACGGTGAAAAAGGGCTATTTCCTGGTGATGGTTTGTATTATTTTGTCTCATTATCTATTAGTATTATCCTTTTTGAAGGAGGATTAACCTTACGACGCGGAGAAATAAAAAATATAGGTCCTGTTATTACCAAATTAATAACTTTAGGATCAGCAGTAACCTTTTTTGGAGGAGCTATAATTGCTCATTATGTGTTTGGATTAGGTTGGGAATTGTCATTTTTGTTTTCTGGATTAATAATCGTTACAGGACCTACAGTAATAACACCAATTCTTAGAAATATACCACTTAAAAAAGACGTCTCAGCAGTTTTAAAATGGGAAGGAATTTTAATAGACCCTATAGGAGCATTAGTAGCTGTACTTGTTTTTGAATTTATAAGTGTAGGAGGTGGTGCAGGTTTTACAGGAACTGCATTATTAGAATTCTTAAAAATAATCCTTTTCGGAACCACTTTCGGATTCACTTTTGCACACGCCTTAATTTTTGTAATCAATAAAAAATGGGTACCACATTACTTATTAAATGTGGTTTCTTTATCCACTGTTTTATTAGTATTTGTAGAGTCTGAATTGTTTGCTCATGAATCAGGATTACTAGCAGTTGTGGTTATGGGAATGGTACTGGGGAATAGTAAACTTAAAAATTTAAAAGAGATATTATATTTTAAAGAATCATTAAGTGTTTTATTAATCTCAATATTATTTATTTTACTATCAGCAAATATTGATTATAAAGAACTAACACTATTATATGAGTGGAAAACACTGCTTTTATTTGCTTTAATAGTGTTTGTAATACGTCCATTAGCAGTATTTTTAAGTACATCAAAATCAAACTTAAAAACAAATGAAAAACTGTTTATTAGTTGGGTAGGTCCAAGAGGTATTGTTGCAGCAGGTATCGCTTCGTTATTTGGAAGTAAATTACTTAAACAAGGAATTGAGGGAGCAGAGTATATTACTCCTTTGGTATTTATGGTAGTTTTAGGAACTGTTTTACTAAATGCAACCACAGCAAGATTGTTTTCTAAGCTAGTAGGAGTGTTTTTAGAGCGTTCTAATGCAATTATGATAGTTGGAGCTTCAGATTTAGCAAGGATGATTGCGAAGTACTTAAAAGAGAATAAAAGAAGAGTAGTATTAATTGATTCTAATATAGAAAATGTAGAAAAGGCTAAACAAGAAGGACTAGAATCAATTGAAGTAAATATTTATGATGATGAGCTAACAGATAATATTGAATTAAATGATGTAGGATACTTAATTGCAATGACAGGAAGTGATTCAATTAACAAATTTGTAATCTCAAACTTTTCATCGATTTTTGGTGAACAAGGGGCTTATCGTTTAGCAACTTCACAAGAAGTTATTACGAAGGATTATGAAGATGAAGATCATTTATTTACAATAGAAGACGACTATATTAATTTAATGGAAGCTGTAAGAGAATTCCCTGAAATTCATGAAACAGTAGTTAATTCTATTGATGATTATAAGAGGAAAATTGAAGAAATTAACCGTGATCAAAAATCAATACCAATTTTTGTTAAGAGTCAAAAGAATGAAATTTTATTAATTTCAGAATTTGAGAAAAATGTTAAGAAAATAGAAGATTGGAAGTTAGTTTATGTAGGGAAGAATTTAAACATCTAACCCGAAAGTATTCTTTAACTTTTCAATTAACGGATTTTTTTCTTTGAGTTTGTCATACTTCTCTTGAGGAGTATAGGCAAACTTTTTTTCTACAGTTTCATTTACAATAACATTAATTTGAATACCATAGTTATTTAACTTTTCACGTAAAAAGCGTAATAGTTTAGGCTTACCTTTTTCAAGTTGAGACTTCATTAAGTCATTAGGTAATGAAAAAATAATAGTAAAATCTTCTTGTAACTTAGGCTCATCAGAAGCTAAAATGGCAGCTATACTTCGTTCTCCAAAATTTTGTAGTTGGAAATAGTATTTTTTCCAGGCATCTTTTAACTCTTCATGAGTAAAAGGAGTTCTTGGATGATTGTCGTAGTTTTCTTCTACATCTATAGTACTTTTTACTTCTTTCTTTTGATGTAAACTTTTTAAAGATAATGCAGAAGTACGTCGCTTAATATTCTTTAAAACAGGTTTAGCAGGAGCCTCTTTTGTAACTGTAGTTGTTACTGGAGCTGTTTCAGTCTTTTTAGCAACAGCAGGTTTTACCTCAGTCTTTTTAACTGAAGGAGATAAAGAGGTAAAAAAAGTAGCAGGAATTATGTAGTTGCTAGATTTTTTTTTTGCTCCATCAAAAGTGATAGAGGCAATTTGCATTAAAGTAAGTTCTACCAATAATCGTTGGTTTTTACTTCCTCGATATTTCAAGTCGCAATCATTAGCCTTATCTATAGCTGGGAGTAAAAACTGCATACTAGCTTTAGAAGCCTGTTCTAAGTATTTTTTCTTAGTGTTATCACCAACCTCTAACAAAGCAATAGTAGCTTGATCTTTTGCAACTAACAAATCTCTAAAGTGAGAAGCTAAACCGTTTATAAAATGATGTCCCTCAAAACCTTTTCCTAATACATCATTAAAAGCCATTAAAACTTCTGGAATTTTATTTCCAAGCAATAAATCGGTAATGTTAAAATACACATCGTAGTCTAACACATTTAAGTTTTGGGTAACAGCTTCGCGAGTTAGGTTGTTTCCAGAGAAACTTACAACCCTATCAAAAATAGAAAGGGCGTCACGCATTGCACCGTCAGCTTTTTGAGCAATTACATGCAGTGCATCATCTTCAGCAGTAATATTCTCTTTAGCACAAATTGTTTTTAAATACTCTTTAGCATCTAAAACACCAATACGTTTAAAATCAAAAATTTGACAACGAGATAATATCGTTGGTATAATTTTATGTTTTTCTGTAGTCGCTAAAATAAAAATAGCATGTGCTGGTGGTTCTTCTAACGTCTTTAAAAAAGCGTTAAAAGCAGCTTGAGAAAGCATGTGAACCTCATCGATGATATACACTTTGTATTTTCCTGTTTGAGGAGGAATACGAACTTGGTCTGTTAAGTTACGAATATCATCAACCGAGTTGTTAGAAGCGGCATCTAATTCAAAAATATTAAAAGCAAAATCTTCATCATCTGTAGTTGCATCTTCTTGGTTAATACGTTTAGCCAAGATACGAGCACAAGATGTTTTACCAACACCGCGAGGTCCTGTAAACAATAAAGCCTGAGCTAAATGGTTGTTTTGTATAGCATTTTCTAACGTATTAGTAATGGCTTGTTGCCCTACAACATCCTCAAAATTTTGAGGACGATATTTACGTGCCGATACTATAAAATGTTCCATTAAAATCTACTGTTTACTCGAACAAAAATAGAAAACACGGTGGCAACACGCAAACAAAATTATTAAGGAAATATTAAAGTTGTAAACAATTGTAAAAAATGTATTCTTTGTACGACCAACTAACATATAAATAATACTAATTATATGAAGATATTCAAGGGAGTAACAGTATTTACGGCTGTTGTTTTAGCGGTAACGTTATTAAGTTTCTCACAAAAAAAGGAAGAAAAACTAAAAGAGGTATCAGTACAAACAACCTCAGAAACAAAAGTAGCTTACTTTGCAAGTGGTTGTTTTTGGTGTGTAGAAGCAATTTTTGAAAGTGTGAATGGAGTAGAGGAAGCAGTATCAGGATATGCAGGAGGGCACACTAAAAATCCAACCTATAAAACAATTGGAACAGGTCGTACAGGACATGCAGAATCGGTAGCAGTATATTACAACCCGAAAAAAGTTAGTTTTCAAACATTAGTTACTGTATTTTTTGGTTCGCATAATCCAACTACTAAAAACGGGCAACATCCAGATTATGGTTCACAATATAGGTCAATAGCGTTTTATAAAACACAAGAAGAAAAGCAGATAATAGAAAGTACTATTAAAAGATTAAATGAAGATGTTTATCAAGGGAAAATAGTTACGGAGGTTAAAAAGATGGAGAAGTTTTATCCTGCGGAAGAGTATCATCAAAACTATGAACGTTTGCACCCAGAGAATCCATATGTGCAAAAAGTATCAATTCCTCGATTAAATCGGTTTAAACGTAAGTTTCCGGAATTGCTTAAAAAAAGAAAAGACGGGTAACTTTATTAAGTTAAAGTTTGTTTATATAAAAAGCTCCCCAGCAACAGCGTTACTGGGGAGTTATTTATTTTATAAAGTAAAGTTTATTCCTAAAACAATATTTCTACCAGGGTTAAAAATATTATCAGGCTTTAATCTAGATAAGTGATTTATGTACTTCTTATCAAGAAGATTATTTATGGTTAAAGATGTAGTAAAAGTGTATTTACTAATGATAATATCACCTCCAATACCCAAGTTTACTAAGTTATAAGCAGGTGTTGCTGTTTCAAACTCACTAACATTATCTTGCTTAAAAAATGAATGTAAGCTTACAGAAGCATATCCGTTTGGTAACCATTTTTCATTAGAAAACTCAGTTCTTAGTGTGTTTTTTAAGGTATTTGCTGGAATTAGTGGTAAATAGTTTCCATTATCTTGTTTACCAATTACCGTTTCAAAACTACTTTCTAAATGTAGCCAATCAAGAGGGTGAGGGTGTAGGTGGAAACCAAACTCACCTCCATACAATTTTGCATCTTCTTGAGAGTAAGAATACACAGGAGCATCATCTTCAATTTCACCAGTAGGAGATAAGTAGATGTAATCGTTTAATTTATTATAAAAACCATTGGCAAATAACTCAAAGTGTTCAGTGTTATAATCTAAAGAAAGATCAAATTGTAAATTCTTCTCATTAACTAGGTTGTTGTTACCAACTTCAAAACGATTTGTACCGTGATGTACTCCGTTAGAAGTTAATTCAGCAAGGTTTGGAGCTCTAAATCCACTTGCAATATTTAAACGAGTTGTAACAGCATTAAAAAGTTTAGTTTTAGCACCAAAAGAAGCAGTAAAACTATTAAAAGATTTATCTATAGCTTCAAAAATATGTATTTCATCTTCATGAGCTACTTCATGTCTTTCGGTAGTTATAGCTCTATTGTCATATCGAATACCAGCTTGTAAAGAAGTATTATCATTCAATTCAACGTTTGCTGTAGTAAATACACCAAAATCATTTACAGTAGCATTAGGAATTAACAATTCTTCACCAAAGTTAGTGTTGGTTTGGTGTAAACCTTGAGCACCTATTAAAACTTCAAATTTACCAAACTTAGGAAGGTGATATTTAGTGTTATAACTAAACGTTTTTAACTTCATATCTAAAGCAGCTTCACCTTCTTCATGCTCTTCGTGTTCTTCTTCAGTTTCTTCTTCTTCATGTTCATGATGCTCTTCAAACTCTTTACGGTTATTAATAGTATATCCTAAATCGATATCTAATTTTGAGTTTTTAAAGAAAATATGATTGTGTAAACTTATAATATGATTGTCAATATCTTGATAAGGAGTTTCAAAATGCGTTTCTTTTGTTTGTTCTCCAATCCCTTCTGTTAGTCCTAACTTAGAATTGTTGAAGTTATAGCGTAACTCAGAAGAAAAGTTTTTCTCATGAAACCCTACACCTAATTTTAAATCTTTTTCCTTAAAACGTGTATTAGTTACTCTATAGTCAGGTGTTTTGTAGTCTGCATGTTGCGCATAGGTTCCTCTAGCTAAGAATTGCCAGTTTTTTAAAGAAGATGTTAAGCCAACCGAAGTATTGGTACCTAAAGTATTACTAAAGTAACGCTGATTCACATTAAGTTTAGTAGTATTCTCTGGAGCAAATTTTTCTGGTTGAATATATAAAACACCACCTAAAGCATCAGAACCGTATAAAAGAGAAGCAGGACCTTTAATAACTTCTACACCAGCAACACCAGCATCGTTAATACCCAAACCGTGTTCTCCACCAAATTGTTGGTTTTCTAATCGTATACCTTGTGTGTATACTAAAACTCTGTTTCCACTTAAACCTCTAATAACAGGTTTACCAATAGACGTTCCTGTAGAAACTTGAGATACCCCTGCAATGTTTGTAATTCCTTCCGCCAATGTTGTAGCTCCTGTTTTTTGAAGGGCTCTAGCAGAAAGACGTTCAACTTTCATTACATTTTCTGATTGTAACTTATTAAAAGGAGTTGAAATAATTACTTCATCTATTTTAAAAATAGACTCTTCTAAGTGAAGGTCAAAAGAGATATTTTCATTATTAAAATCAAACTCTTTTGAAACAGTTTTAAAGCCTAAGAATGTAAAGTTAAAGGTTACTTTTCCGTTAGGAATGTTTTGTATGTTATAGGTACCATTTTCATTGGTTATGGTTCCTTTATGTAATTGTTCAGAGTATACTTCTACTCCTAAAAGTGGTTGATTATCAGTGTCTGTAATTTTTCCTGATAAACTGTTTTGTGCATATATAGCAGATACTCCTATAAATAATAGGAAGTTTATTAATTTCTTCATTAAAATGAATTTTACTGTTAACGATGTGTTTTGTTAGTTTTTATAACAATGTTATGATGCAGTAAAATATGGTGGTGCTCTTGAAGATTTTTTATCAGTATATACATAAGAGATTAACTGAGGTTGCGTCTCGTAATCTAATTTGTAAAAGTGTTGTGGAACAACTGAAAAGTTCTCAGCTGTTTGATACGTAAATGTGTTTAAATGATAATGTGCTAAAGAACAATCTAGTTCTTCCGCATGAAAGTGATGCTCACTAGTAGATGTACAAACAGTATGCTCATGATTTTCAAATAAGTGTATTGTTAAAACTACTGTTGGTAATAGTAGAATTAATATACTTAGTAGTGCAATATGTTTTTTGAGCTTAATCACTGAGTACAAAAGTATAAAAAATAAAACCTAATAGAAATTTACTATTAGGTTTTATTTTTTTATAGTCTTAATATTTTCTTAATGCTTTTTTGAGTTGCCTCTCATTTTCATATTTAGCATCTCTACTACTAAAGAAAAAGTAATGGCAAAGTATAAATAAGCTTTAGGAATACTTCCTATTTCCTCTCCAAAAAGAGTAGCGTGAGATAAGTGAGCACCTTCAGCAATAAGCATAAACCCAATTAAGATTAAGAAAGACAAGCCTAACATTTGAATAGTTGGGTGCTTACTAACAAATTTCCCTACAGGGTTTGCAAATAACATCATAATAACCATAGATAATACTACAGAGGTAATCATAATTATCATAGCTCCTTCAATACCATTGGTCATTCCTACGGCCGTTAAAATAGAATCAAAAGAGAAAACGATGTTAATTAACGTAATTTGTATAATAGCTTGTGTTAATGTATAGCCTTTTTTAGGTTTACCATCAGTTTCGTCTTCAAGATGTCCTTCTACTTTATGGTGAATTTCTTTAGTGCTCTTATATAAAAGGAATATACCACCAGCAAATAAAATTAATGCTTGACCTGTAACTCCTGCATTAAGCCAAGATAAATCAATATTAAAAAAAGGAGAATTCATAGCAATAAGCAACGAAATACCAAAAAGTAAAGCAATACGAAGTATCATGGCTAAGAATAGCCCAATATTAGTAGCTTTTTTTTGTTGATTTTCAGGTAGCTTATTTGCCGCTATTGAAATAAAAATAATGTTGTCAATACCTAATACAATTTCTAAAAATGTTAAGGTAACAAGTGCACCCCACGTATCAGGTTGTAAGAAAATTTCCATAGTTTATTTTACTTTATATACAGTTCCTTTTTGCTTAAAGTTAGAATAGCCAATTTTTGCGGTAAAACTATAAGAACTGTCAGTTACTTTAGTTATTTGAACAAATATAGGATCTTTATCTAAATCAGTTTTCGGACTTTTCATTTGCAAAGTGTATGCAAAATTATTTTTCCATTTGATGTAGAGTGTATCTATATGTTTTATTTCTTTTTCAGTAACTAAACTGTCAGTTGAAATACTTACTTTTTTAGTATATTCTTCTATTTGTAAACTGTCTTTTCTTACAATTGTTGTTTTTCCGTAGTTATCACCAGCAGGAATTTCAAACGTTCCGTGAACAAAACGTGTTGGATCTCCTTTTTTTTCTGGAGCACACGAAATAGCTAAAAATAAAACTAAAAAAGTAAGTAAATATCTCATTATATACCTGTGTAATTAGATGGTGTAATTTGTTTTAATTCATTCTTAATCGCATCAGAAACTTCTAAAGTATCAATGAAGTTAGCGATAGAATCTTTGTTGATTTTTTCGTTGGTACGTGTTAATCCTTTTAACGCTTCGTATGGATTAGGATACGCTTCACGACGTAAAATAGTTTGAATAGCCTCAGCAACTACTGCCCAGTTATTTTCTAAATCTTCAGCAAATTTAGCTTCGTTTAATAATAACTTGTTCAATCCTTTTAACGTAGAAGCAAAACCAATTAAGGTATGTCCAAAAGGAACTCCAACGTTACGTAATACTGTACTATCCGTTAAATCACGTTGTAATCTTGAAACTGGTAACTTAGCAGATAAATGCTCGAAAATAGCATTGGCAATACCTAAGTTTCCTTCAGAGTTTTCAAAATCAATAGGATTTACTTTATGAGGCATTGCAGATGAACCAACTTCACCTTTTTTAATTTTTTGTTTAAAGTAGTCATTAGAAACATACGTCCAAACATCGCGATCTAAATCAATTAAAATCGTATTTACACGTTTTAATCCGTCATATAAAGCTGCCATGTGATCGTAGTGCTCAATTTGCGTAGTAGGGAAGGAGTGGTGTAAACCTAACACTTCTTCAACGAAATGAGTACCGAAGTTTTTCCAGTCGATATCTGGATACGCTACTTTGTGTGCATTGTAATTACCTGTAGCTCCACCAAACTTCGCAGCATGTGGTGTATGTTGTATGTGAATAACTTGATTGTTAATACGCTCTACAAATACAAAAAACTCTTTTCCTAAACGAGTAGGAGAGGCTGGTTGCCCGTGAGTTCTTGCTAACATTGGTACGTTTTCCCATTCTTCAGATAAATCAGCTAATTTGCAAACTAAAGTATCTAAAGTAGGGTAGTATACTTCTTCCATAGCATCTTTAATAGATAATGGAATAGCAGTGTTGTTAATATCTTGAGACGTTAATCCGAAGTGGATAAACTCCTTATACTTATTCAAGTTTAGCTTGTCAAACTTTTCTTTAATAAAGTACTCAACAGCTTTTACATCGTGATTGGTAACGCTTTCAATTTCTTTGATTTTTTGTGCATCTTCAGCAGAAAAGTCTTCATAAATTTTACGTAAATCAGCGTATAAATCTTTGTTGAAATCGGCTAACTGAGGTAATGGAATTTCACATAAAGCAATGAAATATTCAATTTCTACCTTTACACGATATTTTATTAAAGCTTCTTCTGAAAAATAGTTCGCTAAGCTTGCTACTTTGTTACGGTATCTACCATCAATAGGAGAGATGGCGTTTAATTCTGTTAAGTTCATGTTTTGTTGTTGTGTTGAAAGGCACAAAAATAGAAAATACTTCCCTTTTTTTAGAGATAAACTACAGGAATTTTAGTACTAAATAAAAGCAATCTTATTTAGGGACAAAGAAGTATATAGAATTTTGTTTGAAATAATTGAACTAAAACCCTTTTTAGAAAAATATTGCCGTTTTCAAATAAGAAAACGGCAATGTTGATGATATATAAATTATGTATTATTATAGGCTCTTTAAACGAAAAAATATTTCTTTTTGATAAATTATTAATTGAATACCTAATGCCATGACTATTTGCCAAATTGTGTAATGTCTTAACTTTATGTCTTTTAAGAGTGTTGTAATTTTTGAATCTGGTAAAATAAAAAACAATGTAGATACAAATACTAATATTATAATTACGCCTAAAATTATATTTCTTGTTATTATTGATTTTTTCGGATAATTAAAAATATAACTATAAGAGAAAAATACCAGTAATGGTCCTATTACAAAAGCAGCTATCTCTATTGAAATAAAACTCGATAAATCCTCACCTAAAAGAGGTTTTAATATAGTGCTTAGTAAAGGAAAGCTTATATAAGCCAATAAAAAACAGACAAATGAAATAATTATAGTAAAAAATAAACCTAAGTATGGGTTGAACTTATAATTTTTCCAATTTATCAATCCAAGAACCAAACCAAATGATATTGGATAGTATTCTATAGAGATTTGAGTCGTAACTATTATTAAAGTACATATAATAGATGGTAATATTATTTTAAAAAAAATCATTTTTTATTTACAATTAATTTGATTAATAGTTTCATTACTTTCCAATAACTCTTTTAATTTTGTTTTATCAAAACGAATGGCTGTTTTTGGTACTACAGTTACAATACCTCCGTTTGCATTTACCCATGTTTTAATTTGTTCTTGTAAATTGGACTATGTCGCTTCACCAATATTATAGTATGTATCTTCAGAACATTCCGAATTATCTTCACTAAATCTAATAATTCCTGAAACTCTGGCAATATCAACCGCTCTTGCATAAAGTTCTAAATTTCCTTTTTGATTAGTTAAATAACCCCACTGTCGATTTCCTGAAAACAGGCTTTTTTTGCAGCAAAAAAGAAGTGGCAGAGCGTTTCTGGAAATTTTCTCAGGAGATTTTCTAGTCGCATACGAAAACTATGGAAGCTATGCTGGATACCCTCTTTCAAAGAATATCCCAAGTGGAAAATGACCACAGGAGGAATTTGAAGAGAATTTTGATTTCGGAACACCCAACTTTTTTTACTCTAGACAAGGAATTAGGACAAATGTAAACAGTAAGAACCCCTATCATAAAGAAATGATAAGGGTTTTTGTGCTTATAATAATTAAACTTGCTTAAGAAACAGATAACCTTTTTTCGCACTTTATTTTCCAATGGTAATTTTCCTTTTCTAAGTATACTAAAATTGAAACACCGTCTAAACTACCTTTACTCATCCCTACAAACACAATAGCTTTGTCAAAATTATCATTAAAAGCTATCCTTGAAAAACTTAACAACAAGTCCATTTTATCAAAACCTTTCGATGGTAATTTTCTAAATTCCTTTTTGTATTGTATTAATGTATCTTTATCATAAACAGTAACTCTTGATATATCTAGCTTTCTACTTTCTCTCAGGTCATTAAATTTTTCAAGTAACTTATTATTAACTACATCACATTTACCTCTAAAACTATATCTCTCTTTTACGCCAAATAAACTATCAATTATAGCAATAGTTTTCTTTTTAGTTAATTGTTTATAGTGATATTTATATGCTCCTACGCTATCTTGGCATGTCATTGCTCTAACATTATAGCTTTTAGTATTTGGCAATGGAGGTATATAAAGAACTGGAGGCATAACTAAAAAACCTTTAGCATCCTCAGTCAAAAAAGTAATAATTTGATAGGTGTTTTCTTCTTCGTAATTTCTTGTTTTCATTTTTTTACAAGATGAAAAAGTCAGAAGGAAAAATACGGTTAAAATAGATGTTGTTTTCATAATATTTTTAGTTACAGTTTTTATCAAAGATTTTACTATTGAAAGGACTTGTTGAATTTATTAAGGTTTGTTTTTGAGTAAAACCAGTGTCGTCTAATTTAATATAATTACCATTACTATCAAGATATTTATTTAGTCCGTAAGGTCTAAGACCATCCCAAGCAAAAGCCCAGTAGTACTCTAAAGGGTACCTCTTACCATCCAACTCCCTTATAGCTTCGGCAATTGGTCTTACATATTTATCTGCCATATGTTCATGTTGTACCGTAGCATCTAGAAATCTCGGATTAACTTTTCCTTTAAGCTGAAAGTAATGATACATTAAGTTTGACCTATCATTAACATCTATTCCTTTATTTCTTTCATGTACATACTTATAAAGTTCAGCATGGATGCCCTCGTGTAATAAAGCTGCTGCGAAACCTAAATGAGTGTTATTTAGACCAGATACTTTTATTTCGATTATTCCGAGATCAATAAAGTCATCATTAGTACAAGCTTCACCACTATTACACGCTCCATAAGTTATTATTAAATCATAGGCGCTATTTTCAAACTGTTTTATAGTACCATTATATAAATCTAAAGCTTTTAATTTTTTAAAAATGCACTTAGCAGTACCTATCAATTCATTTATAATCCTTTTTTCAAAATCAACTTCTCCGCCATTCATTAAAGCCTCAACAGCCTTTCCAGAAAAGCTTTTAGCCTCTGGACTAACTATTCCATTAATTTTATTAGCATCTACAAAAATACGTATTTCAGTTGCTTCAGGTATGTTATCGTACAACCAATCTTTTTGGTTTTTGTCTGTAATACCCAGTTCTTTGATTAAAGCTACAACTTTAGCACCTTCAGCAAGCTCAGTTCTAATATCCCATTGCGCTAGTTGTTGATGGTGGTCTGGTGGAAAACTTAATTCTCCTGGTATTGGAGGAGGCATGTCAGCATCTTTTTGTTTAGCTTCATTTATCTCTTTCACAAATTCATCCCCTTTACTAGGATTGTCATTTAACCATTGTAATTGGTTTTTATCTGTTATTTTGAGTAATGACACTAAGTAATCTATTGTAAATGTAGCATTCATAGAAGTGCTACTAATAAGCCTGCTAAGTTCTTTTTGTTTTAGTTGTTGATGCTTATTTTTTGCTGCTTTAGTGGCAAAAAGACTACGGTCATAATCTCTATTCCAAATGATTTCCCAATAGTTAGGATGAAACAATGACATTTCACTTTCTTTATTCGCATTGATATAGTTTTCTACATAGGTTGCAGTTACAGTATTGGCAGTGTTTATATATTTTTTAAATAGTCTAAGCTCTTCCTCTGTTGGAGGTACAGGACTTGTTTTGGTTATCTGTTCATAATGAATAATAAACTGCATGAAGTCTAACTTATCCCATGTGCCTAAATTTCCATAGTAGTTATTCTTTGTTTTTAAAACCTTATTATTAAAAGGAATCCCTAATATTTTTATGATATGACGACCTTCAAACTCTTTCCATGCATTGTCTACAAATTGATTTAAGAGATTATTATATGCTGCGGTTACAGCGGCAGTGCTTTTTAAATTTTTTAAAGGAGTACCGTTTACTTCAAAATCAGGATATAGTGGTTTGTTAGTGTTACCTGCCTTAATTTCGGCTTCTCTTATTTTTAACGCTTTTAAGCCTTTAATGTGTACCTTTTTTTTAAAGGCTCTTCTAATTCGGTCTGAGTTTTTAGTACTTACAATTGGGGCAACATTAATCGTCATGTTTTTTGATTCAAAGTCTATAAAAGCATAGTCTTTAGCTTCGTTAAATGAAGAGAACTGCTTATGGTACTTGTTTTCTAAAAAATTTTCTATAACTATTTTTTGTCGCTTATACCATTCCCTTAGTTTTTTATCTGCGGCTCTTCTAATATAGGTTTCATTCATTACAGCAGCATCAAAAGAGTTACTCCAGTTAAAGTTTAAATCAGGGACTTCACAACCACTACATCTACCAGCTAAAACGGATTGTAAATCGCTATAAGTTCCACCTGAGTTCATTAAAAACTCATCATTATTTACTGTTGGTAAAGTCTGTGCCTGTAAGCTAATACTAAATACTACAGTGAGTAGTAAAAATTGTATATATATTCTTTTCATTTGTGTGTTTTTCTAGCAATTATTTTTTGATGATAATTCTTGTTTTTCTTTCTTGCCCAACTAATATGGTTACTACATATATTCCTTTTGGTAAATCCATTCCCTCAACATAATATTGGTAGCTACCTGTTTCTTGACTAGCTAAAGGTTTTATTACTTTTTCTCGTAATCCATTCATATTGGTGATGGTAACCTTTGTATTTGCTGGCTGTGCTAATGAATACGATACAATTACATCTTTTTCAAAAGGATTAGGGTATAGCTTTATAAAACTATCTTCTTGCTTTGAAAGCGCAGCCAAAGCTTCTTCTGAAAGCTCTTCTTCTGAGTTTTCTAATTTCTTTTTCTTTTTTAAGACAAAACGAATAGGTGCTCCTGATTCTTTCCAAGCACTCACATAAGTCTCTAAGTTTCCTGTTAAGTAGGTTTCAGAATTAAACTGTTTGATAGAAACATCAGAAGAAAGTAATTGATGTTCTAAAACAGAAGGAATGTTTTGACTAAATGAATTATGTGGTAATTCAACAGTAAAATCGTTAAAGTAAAGGCTGTTATCTAATTTAGTAAAGTCTACATTTTGTTTTTTATCAGCAATGGTCGTAGTGATATGTAATACATCACTTTCTTTATCGTACTTTGCTATAATTTTAAAAGGTATTTTGTTTTCTATATGAGTTGCTGACCAATCAAAAAATAATAAATCGCCTTCCCACACTCCGTTAAGTTGTTGTTTGGTAACTTCTGCTGATGTAGCTGTCTCTTCTTCATTTATAACATGCTTAATTTCCTCTACATTTATTACTTCTGAGTTTTTAGAAGCTTCACTTATGTTAGCTCCTTTTACTGTATCGAAATTGGTTTTTAATAACTCATTTGCTTTGGCTACATTTTTATCTACTCCATAACCATGGTAGTAACAAATCCCTAACCAATATTTTGCCATAGGATAGTCGCTCTTTTCAAACCAACTAACTGCTTTGGTATAGTCTTGCTGTATGTTTCCAAAACCTTTTAAATATAGGTAGCCTAATAAATAAGCAGCTTTGGTATTCCCTAGTTCAAATCCTTTTTCAAACCATTTTCTCGCTTTGTTGTAGTTAAGGTTACATCCTCTACCATACTTATATAATATTCCTAAATCAGTAGCGGCAATAGCATTGTCTTGTTTAGCAGCAGCTTTAATTAGCTTAAAAGCTTTTGTGTAACTTTCTTCTGTGGCTTCCTCTAGTAAAACACGTCCCATCATGAGTTGTGCCACGGGATTTTCAGTCTCTACACAAGGGGTTAGGTATTCAATAGCTTTTTGTTTGTCTTTTTTAAAAAACTCATTTCCTTCTAAATGGTAATAAGCTCTGTTAATGTTGAAATCGCAATCAACTTCTTTTTCTTGTGCATTGAGTGCTGATGTAAATAAAGCAATCAATACAATAATCCTAGTAATTTTCATTTTTATGTATTAATAATTAAGTTAAAATTCTTAGCAATAATATTTTTCTCATACCTAAGGGGGATGATTAAGATTTTACGTGTAGAGGTGTATAATTATGAAGCGTTGGAAAGAAATTACATAGCTTTTTTCTGTGATCTTCATTTTTTTGCTCCTGTGCTTGTATTTGAATACATGCAAAGCAAAGAACAACTAATAAATAGTTGAATTTTATTTTCATATCAGTTTAATTATTCGGGTTGCAATTTTTTTAAGAGAACAATTTTTTTCGCTAATGAAACAAGTAGATAATAATTTACCCTACCCAAAAAATAAAATAGTATCACAGATTTATTTTAAGGTATAATTAAAGAAGAACTATGCCTTGATATCAGCGACCCATGCCGTGATGTTAACGGAGCGTGCCGTAATATCAGCGACCCGTGCCGTAGTGTTAGCGGAGCGTGCCGTAGTATCAGCGACCCATGCCGTGGTGTCAACGGAGGATGCCGTGATATCAGCGACCCGTGCCGTGGTGTTAACGGAGCGTGCCGTAGTATCAGCGACCCGTACTACAATATTAGCAAGCTTCACTAAGCTTTCCTCACAGATGTGTAAATATAACGGTTTGGTTATGGGCAGTGTTCCGAAGGGCATTGCGTATAGGTTTTGTAGGGTATAGTTATTTATTTTACCAAGTCATAAATTGCGTTTCCAAGGCTATTAATAAAATCAACCGATTGTTGTGCATCGGAATGAACAATAGGTTGAATATCTCCTGTAAATAAATCAAAATCACCTTCGTGTACAATTTGATTTCTACGAATTACTATATTTTTTAGTTCAGTTTTTAAATCATTTTGAGTCATTGACATTTCAGTGGCTATTTTCTGCCATTTATGATTTTCATGCCATATTAAGCTTAATGCTTCTGCTACCTTATCTGGGTCTTGAAAGGATAAGTGTTTGTGACTCGATGTTATTGTTTGTTCGAAAATAAATTCTGCAGGCGGTACAGAAGCATTATTAATTGCATCAAGTTGATTTAATGAAATGCTAAAATTTTTATAAGCATTTGTCGGTGTTCGATTACCATTAAACGAATCAACCATCCCTGCCTTTACCAAATCGTGGACTAGCCTATCAAAGCTAGAAAGTGAGTAAACTATTTCACTTCTTAGTAAATCTGCAACATCGGTAGCGTTGAAACCAACTTGAGTGGTTAAATGAACAAATAGGCTATCAATATTATGAACTCGATCTATTCCTTTGTCAAATATTTGCTTAGCTCTCAGCATTTTCCTTTATTTCTTCAATCTTTAAGGCAAAATCTATGAACATTTGGTCGAATTCATCTCTTTTACCAATCATTTGCTGCAAAACAGTTCCAGATCGTTCGATTTGATCATCTGAAAGTGCATATACTGGAATTCCAAATTTATGAGACTGAGGAAGTAGGCTTTGAAAGTCTGGGATTTCTGCTAAACAATAATTTGAAGGTATACCAGTTTCAGTGTAAAGGTTTGCTTGGAAAAGCATGCCATGTTGTTCTAGTTTGGGAACCAATTGAGTAGCTATAGATTTCAGAATTTCATCCATGTTATTCCTATAAGGAGTAGAAGGTCTTCCGCTTCTTATGTTAAATCTTTGGATTACAATACCTGCGAATTTTGGGTCATGAGTAGGAAAGGGGTATGATGAATTGCTAAACGTAGTACGCATTTGTTGAGCAGCACTATACCATCGCGGTAAAACATCCGCTAACGTTCTAACTGCCATTAATGAGAATGGGTCAGGATTGGTTGGAACTATAAATAAATCGGAAATTGAAAAGAAATTTTGATTGATAGCACTCAATCCAGGATTCAAATCAATTAGGACATATTCAATATTATGATGACTAGAGCATTTCTCAATCAAGGCATTAAAAGATCCTGGTAAATTTTGCATAGTAGCAAAAGCATTATTAGAGGTTTGCGCAAAACTTAATGCAGGCTCTAGCTCAGTTAAATTTGGATGACCTGGCAGTAGGAACAGGTTTTCGTTACTTTGAACACTATAGCAATCAAATGCATTTATTGGTTCAGGTCTTCCTTGGAAAGCCGAATTTACTCCATCCATTAAATTCTTTTTTCTAGTATCTTCTTCAGTATAATACTGTTCAAAGCTATCCTGCATAATTATTCCAGATAGATTACACTGAGGGTCTGCATCAACTAATAAAACTCGATGACCTCTTTGGGAAAGCTTCCACCCTAAATGAAATGTTGTTGTGGTTTTACTGACGCCACCTTTATGATTAAAGAAAACTATTCTCATATTTATTTATTTTTTATTCGTTTTTCAAATTACCACCGAAGTGTTTGTATATGGTTTGTTGCGTGATTTATCATTTAACTTTGCAAGTACGCACCAAACTGAAAATCCGCGAGGATTTTCAGAAGTAGGCGAGAACAAGCAATTACC
>NZ_JAIWJY010000018.1:0-2500 GCF_028829235.1 Tenacibaculum larymnensis
AAAAAAAAACCTCAATCTAATAAAAGATTGAGGTTTAAAAGAAAGGCAACGACCTACTCTCCCACCAGTGGCAGTACCATCGGCGCTAATGGGCTTAACTTCTCTGTTCGGAATGGTAAGAGGTGAGCCCCATTGCGATAATCACCTTAAATCGTTGCAGTATATTTCAACTGTAAAAGTTAACATATTAGTAAAATCATATCCTAAATCATCAAAGAGTTTGCTCCCAGCCACTAGGACCGGGATACGTACATAAGCCTATGGGTTATTAGTACTACTCAGCTACATACATTACTGCACTTACACTTATAGCCTATCAACGTGGTGATCTTCCACGACCCTTTAAAGAAATCTCATCTTGTGGTGGGTTTCGCGCTTATATGCTTTCAGCGCTTATCCCTTCCCGACGTAGCTACTCTGCAGTGCCCCTGGCGAGACAACAGATACACTAGAGGTCAGTCCAACTCGGTCCTCTCGTACTAAAGTCAGATCCACTCAAATTTCTAACGCCCACAGCAGATAGAGACCGAACTGTCTCACGACGTTCTGAACCCAGCTCGCGTGCCACTTTAATGGGCGAACAGCCCAACCCTTGGGACCTTCTCCAGCCCCAGGATGTGACGAGCCGACATCGAGGTGCCAAACCCCCCCGTCGATGTGAGCTCTTGGGGGAGATCAGCCTGTTATCCCCGGAGTACCTTTTATCCTTTGAGCGATGGCCCTTCCATGCGGAACCACCGGATCACTATGCTCTACTTTCGTACCTGATCGACCTGTATGTCTCTCAGTCAAGCTCCCTTATGCCATTGCACTCTACGCACGGTTACCAAGCGTGCTGAGGGAACCTTTAGAAGCCTCCGTTACTCTTTTGGAGGCGACCACCCCAGTCAAACTACCCACCACGCACTGTTCTCATTGCTGAGTTAGGCTCTAGATAAGCAAAGGGTGGTATTTCAAGGATGACTCCACAACGCCTAGCGACGCCGCTTCAAAGTCTCCCACCTATCCTACACATTACTTATCCAAAGTCAATACGAAGCTATAGTAAAGGTTCACGGGGTCTTTTCGTCCCGCTGCGGGTAATCGGCATCTTCACCGATACTACAATTTCACCGAGCTCATGGCTGAGACAGTATCCAGATCGTTGCACCATTCGTGCAGGTCGGAACTTACCCGACAAGGAATTTCGCTACCTTAGGACCGTTATAGTTACGGCCGCCGTTTACTGGGGCTTCATTTGATTGCTTCGCCGAAGCTAACAACTCCACTTAACCTTCCAGCACCGGGCAGGTGTCAGGCCTTATACATCATCTTTCAATTTAGCAAAGCCCTGTGTTTTTGATAAACAGTCGCCTGGATCTTTTCACTGCGGCCCTACCGGAGTAGGGCGACTCTTCTCCCGAAGTTACGAGTCTATTTTGCCTAGTTCCTTAGCCATGAATCTCTCGAGCACCTTAGAATTCTCATCCCAACTACCTGTGTCGGTTTACGGTACGGGTTCTTATAATCTGAAGCTTAGAGGTTTTTCTTGGAAGATTTTAGGCACACTATCCACGCATCCGAAGACTTGTGGTACTATCACACTTCAGCTAAACCGGCGGATTTGCCTACCAGTCTAATACCTAAATGTTTCAACGAACTATTCCGTCAGTTCGCGGTGCTTTCAGTACTCCGTCACCCCATCGCAATTATAAGAAGTACAGGAATATTAACCTGTTGTCCATCGACTACTCCCTTCGGATTCGCCTTAGGTCCCGACTAACCCTCAGCTGATTAGCATCGCTGAGGAAACCTTAGTCTTTCGGTGAGGGGGTTTCTCGCCCCCTTTATCGTTACTTATGCCTACATTTTCTTTTCTATACGTTCCAGCATGCCTCACAGCACACCTTCAGCACATATAGAATGCTCCCCTACCACTTTTAAAGTCCATAGCTTCGGTAATATGTTTATGCCCGATTATTATCCATGCTCGACCGCTCGACTAGTGAGCTGTTACGCACTCTTTAAATGAATGGCTGCTTCCAAGCCAACATCCTAGCTGTCTGGGCAGTCAAACCTCGTTTTTTCAACTTAACATATATTTGGGGACCTTAGCTGATGGTCTGGGTTCTTTCCCTCTCGGACATGGACCTTAGCACCCATGCCCTCACTGCTGAGAAACATTTTATAGCATTCGGAGTTTGTCAGGAATTGGTAGGCGGTGAAGCCCCCGCATCCAATCAGTAGCTCTACCTCTATAAAACTTTTAATCAACGCTGCACCTAAATGCATTTCGGGGAGTACGAGCTATTTCCGAGTTTGATTGGCCTTTCACCCCTACCCACAGGTCATCCAAAGACTTTTCAACGTCAACTGGTTCGGTCCTCCACTGTGTGTTACCACAGCTTCAACCTGCCCATGGGTAGATCACTCGGTTTCGCGTCTACTACTACTAACTATATTCGCCCTATTCAGACTCGCTTTCGCTTCGGCTCCAGACCTTAAATCTTTAACCTTGCTA
>NZ_JAIWJY010000019.1 GCF_028829235.1 Tenacibaculum larymnensis
TACATTGTTGTGCATAGTGCTTTTCACGTTTTGCTTGGTTTTCCGATGTTTGTTATTTAGTTCTAAATTGAGCGTTGGCAAGACATATTCTTTTACAGTTTTGGTGGTGCGATGGCTTGAGCGACTGTAAATGTGTATGGCTTTCAGCGTTGGCAATTCCGATTACTTACTTAATTTCAAAATCCGAAATGCACCTTGTATTACCACTATAAAAACGATTGTTCCGATAATCAAATCAGGTTTGTTGGAATTTAGCCAATTCACTAAAATTCCTGCGATTATTACTCCCAAATTGATAATCACGTCATTGGAAGTAAAAATCATACTCGCTTTCATATGTGCCTCTTCTTTGCTCTTTGACTTTTGCAAAATGTAAAGACAAATTCCGTTTGCGATAAGTGCTAAAATCGAAACGATAATCATCGTTGAAAAATCGGGAAGTTTCTCGGCTCCAAAAAATCTTCTCAACACTTCCACAAATCCGATAATCGCAAGTGTTATCTGAAAATAGCCTGCAATTTTTGCAATCCGTTTTTTCTTAATCAACGTTCCGCCAACCGCAAACAAGCTAATTCCGTAAACAAAACTGTCGGCAAGCATATCCAAACTATCGGCAACCAATCCCATTGATTTCGAGATGAGCCCTGTGGTCATTTCGATAATGAAGAAGACAAAATTTATCGCCAGTACAATCCAAAGTAGCTTTTTTTGGTTGGTGTTTTCTACAAAATCTTTTTTGTTGGTTTCTTCGGTCGAGATTTTCTTTCCGCCTAATTTTAATTCGATAATTGACTTTTCAATTTGGTCGTTATGACCATCGTGAAAAATGGTCAATTTTCGGTTGGGAATGTCAAAATCGAGATTTTTGATTTCTTGGATTCCATCCAATTTCATTCGTATAAGATTTTCCTCGGAAGGACAATCCATCTTACTGATTTCAAATATCGTTTTGTTCATTTTAGTCGTCATCTTCGTTTCCAAAAGGTTTGATTATTACTCCAACGCTAAATATAAAACCGTCTGTTGGTGCATAAATTTCGGAAAATTCTGGATTGTCGTGTGGTGGCAAAACCAATGGCGAAAACCTGCTTTGTCTTCTGTCCGTAAAGTTTTCAAAATTCACAAACGTTGTTCCCCATTTAAAATTTCGCATTGCCACAAAACCCATTGTTATGAAGTCGGTTGTTTCTGTTCCATTAGACAAAAATTGTTTTCCTGTGTAAAACGTTTCGTAACCGATTCGCCATTTTTCAGATTCGTACATCAAAACACTTCCTGCGTTGTGTTTTGCAGTTAGCGGTTTTTGTGGATTTCCAGCCAAATAATTCAATTTTGTGTCAATGAGTGCATAATTCAAGAACCAACGAAAATCTTTATAGGTAAACTTGATGTTTGTTTCAGCACCTTTGCTCAAAATTTCATCTGTTGCATTCTCAAATTGGAAAAATCCATTATCAGTTGAATTTAACAGTAATGCATCATTAATCGCAGTTACATAAAACAGTTGATTAATAGAAAAACCAATGGTTTCAAATAAACGTGTTTGATAGTTGAAGTCAAGATTTACACCGTAAGAACGTTCCGCATTTAGTGAAGATTTATCAATACCAAGTACATTTTCAAAATTGATAAATTCCGCCTCTTCTGTAAAAATATCTGGAATTTTGTAACCTAAACCACCACCAATTCTGCTGGAAAATCCGCTATCGTTTTTGTATAGCAATGAAACTCGTGGAAGCGGGAAAAAGCCAAAATCGGTATTGTAATCTGTTCTGAATCCTGTTTCCAAAATCCAATTATCCGAAATGTCATAAATGTTATTTACAAATGCTCCATAAGTTATATCCGTTTGGTCGCGTTGCAAAGTTGCATTATCATTTTCATCAAAATCAGAAGTATATAGGTTTGCACCAAAAATCCAATCAGTTTTATTGGCTGACTTTTGATAGTTTATTTCCGTAAATGTATTGGTTTGTTTACCGTCAAATGTAAAATCGGGAATGGTCAGTTCTCTGTCGAAGAACGAGATACTATTTTTGATAGTTAATGAACTGACGGAATCTATTTGAGTTTCGTAAACCGCTTGACTGCTCAATCTTTTCGATACGTTTTCTTCGGTATATTGATGGACGCCATTTTCGCCACTTTCAATTTTTGTGATGTCGCCACCAATTCTGTCGTCATACGTTCCGTTTAAGCCAAACCAAAATGTTGTTTTTTCCGATGGATAATAAAAGAACTTTGGGTTGAATGAAATCGAAGTTGTTTTTGGCAAGTTACTAAAGTCATCATCTTCTGGGTCATACGCTTTTTGATAATGACCTGAACCATAAAGTGAAACACCAAATTTTTCATTCCGTTTGCTGTAAAACACATTTGCTGTACTTCCCAGAGCTTGGGTTTGTGTCAACATAATATCCAAAGCAGGTTCTTCGTCTGGTGTTTTGGAAACCATATTTATCAAACCTGCAATTGCACCACCACCATAAAGCGTTGATGAACTTCCTTTTATTATTTCAAATTGTTTTAAGTCTAATGGCGGAATTTGTAAAATACTCAAACCGCTGGAAAAACCGCCATAAAGTGGAAATCCATCTCTCAAAAGTTGTGTATAGCGTCCATCGAGACCTTGAATTCTAATGTTGGTATTTCCGCTACTTAACGAAGTTTGTTGCATCTGTATGCCTGTACTTTCTCGAAGTACCATTGAAATATTTGTCGGGTTCATTACTGCTTTTTCGCCTAATTCTTCCGCTCCAATAAATTCAATTCGAGTTGGAATTTTTCTAACAGTTCGTGTACTTCTTGAAGATTGTATGACTACTTCGTCCAATTCATTTCCTCCAGATTCAAGTTTGAAAGTGAACGTTTTTTTTGTGCCGACTACAATAGTTGTTTCTATGGTTTTGAAACCTACGTATGAAATTTTTATGGTTTGGTTGCCGTTAGGGATTTCCGTAAATGTGGCAATTCCGTCAAAATTTGTTACCGCTCCTTTTTCAAGCTCCTCGAAATAAACTGTTGCTCCAAGTAATGGTTCGTTGGTTTCCGAATCTGTAATGAAAATAGAAATGTCGCTGTTCTGTGCGAAAGAAATAAATGATATAACGAAGAAAAATGAAGTTAAAAATGCTTTTGTCATCTGCTAATTCTGTTTTTAAGAATAGTACAAATGTAAATTCCTTTTACTGCAACTCGATTGCAAAGATTACTTGTTGCAGTTGTCGCACAAGCCTTTTACAACCATATTAGCTTGTTGTAGTTTGAAGTTTTGAGGAAGTTCAATTTGAGGAATTGGAACATCGAAAAGGCAGAATGTTTTATCGCAGTTTGTACAGTAAAAATGATAGTGCAAATCCTTTGGGTCGCAGTTACAGCCTTTGGCACAAACCGCATATTTGGTCATTCCAGAACCATCTTCAATGCTGTGGATAACTTTGTTTTCCTCAAATGTTTTCAGCGTTCTGAAAATCGAACTTCTGTCAGTATATGCCAATGCGTTTTCAATATCTTTTAAAGATTGGGCTTTTTCTTGGCTCAAAAGATGTCGTAAAACCACAGTTCTGACTGCGGTGTTTTTTACTTTTTTTATTTTTAGGATTTCTTCTTCAGTTTGCATTTTCCTAATGTATCATTTTTTTCGAGCGTTGGCGAAAAACAGCTCTTTTATTTTTTTAGCGTTGGTATTTCGCGTTGGCAAAAAAAATAAATGTGCTGTTTGTGCGGTTGGCTTTTTTAGTTCAAATGTTGAATTTTAGAACGATTTTTTGCATTATGCACAACGGTCTTGTGTATGGTTTGTTGCGTGAAAATCCGCGAGGATTTTCAGATTAAGAAACCAAGATAGTAAAATTGCGAGGAAATTCCGATAGGAATTTCAGAAGCAATGAGC
>NZ_JAIWJY010000002.1 GCF_028829235.1 Tenacibaculum larymnensis
ACCCACTGGCTTTATTCCGTTCAGCTTGGTTTTCAGCGTTGGCAAAGACATACTCTTTTGCAATTTTTGGCTTGTGTATCGGCTGGTGCGAATTGCAAATGTGTATGGCTTTTAGCGTTGGCTTTTTAACAACAACTTTCTTTTTGCTGTATTGAAGGACATTTTACTGAACCAAAACTGCAATAAACACAACAATCGCCTTCGTTTGGTCGTAATACTTTTTTACAATTCTCGCATTCATAGAAAAACTGACAAGCGTTTGTTGGCATATCTTCTATTTTTTTATGTCCGCAGTTTGGACAGGTAATTTCTGATTTTAATAGGACTTCCATTAGTTTTCTTTTTTGTCGGTTACTTTATAACCTGTTGAGTTAATTGCTTTCTCGATTTCCGTTTCGTTGGTTTTGGTTTTGTCAAATTCAATGATTGCATTTCCATTTTCGTAGGACGCTTTTGAGGTTACAATTCCGTTAAGTTTATTTACTTCGTGGTTTACGTGTTCTTCGCAACTCGCACAAGTCATTCCGTTGATTTTGAATTCAGTTGTTTTAATGTCCGATTTGTCAACTACGATTATTTGCTTTTCTGTGTTTGGGTAAAAAATTCCTGAATAGTATGGAAAAGCCAACATTACAATTGCAAATACAGTTACAATTCCTAAAAACTTTTTTGATTGAATAAATCTTGGTTTTTCGTCCGTCTCACATTCGCAGTCAATTTCTTTTTCAGGTTTTAGTTTTTGATACCAAGCAAAACCAAGAACTAAAATTGTCAGTCCGATTAGATAAGGTCTAAAAGGTTCTATCCAAGTAAATGTTGAAGCAATTCCGCTTGTTCCTGCGATTAGAGCCAAAACAGGTGTAATACAACACAATGAAGCTGTAATTGCGGTAAATAAACCTGCACCAATTAATTTGTTTTCACTTTTCATACTGTTTCTAAAATTTTGTTTTTATCAAGTATCTCAAAAAACGGATTTAGCATTTTTTTATATTCATCCGTAAGTGAGTAAAAAATCGTTTGAGCTTCTCTATCGGTTTCCAATAGATTTCGGTCTTTCATTTTTCTCAAATGTTGAGAAATTGCCGAAATGTTCATTCCGAGAATATCGCTCAAATCACAAACGCAAAGTCTTTTTTCCTCAAAAAGTAGATAAAGAATTTTCAGTCGAACCCTATTTCCGACTAATGAAAGTCCATTCGCTAAATAATCGAACGATTCGCTTAATTCCGAAACTGTGTCTTTGCAACGGTTTATTTGTTCAATATCGGCTTGTTGTCTTATGCAAGAATTATTTTCCATAAAACAAAATTACGTTTATTTCTTATTTAAGCAAATACTTAAATATAAATTTTAAGGCATTGGGGGAAATTTAGCTCTTTTGGTCTTTATTTGTGTTTTGTGACTATAGATTAATTATAGATAAAAGCTAAAAACCCTGAAAAAATAAAAACTTAAATATAGTAGGGCGATTCCACTCAATATTTGAATACTTTTTCTTAACCAAGATAATTTGGCAAGTTTTGAAACAGAACTTGAAAAAAGACCCACAACCAAAAAAGGAAGTCCTCTCCCAATACCAAAGCACAAGGCGAGAAGTAAACCATATATTAAACTCGCTTTTGCAACTGCAAATGACAATAAGAGCAATAAAGGTGCGGCTGCTGTACCTAAACTAAATATAAATCCATAAATGAATGAACCACCAATTCCTGGTTTTCGTAAGGATTCAAGTTGTTTTACACGTAAATATGGTCCGTAAAATGCAATTCCTGCTGCGATTAACGATATTATTGCCATACTTAAAGCCCAATATTTACCAAATATTTCGGTCAGGAAAATTCCTGAATAGCCTGCAATTGCTCCTAATAATGTCAAACAAAATACAATGCCTATAAAAAACGAAAAAGTTACTGCAAAACCTGTTTTTGATTCTCGTACAGAAGTACTACCAACATAACCTGCAAACCCAAGTCCAACAGGTAACGTGCAAGGACAAACGCCACTTGAAATCAATCCTGCCACAAAAGCTATTCCTAAACTTAAAATTGAGCCGTCTTGAAATGTAGCAGTAAATTCATTTAAAAAATGCTCCAAATTCATTGAGATAATTTTTTCACAGTTCCCGCATTATAACCAATTTCATTAATGGATTGCTTTATCTTGTCTATTGAAATGATATTTGGATTGTAATGTAGTGTTGCATTTTTGTTTTCAAGACTAACTTTTACTTCATTTATACCGTTCAAGTCAGAAAGTGTCTTTTGCACATTTGCTACACAAGACATACAGCTCATTCCTTCGATAGAAATTTCAACAGAAACGTTATCAGCTTGATTTATGTCAGTTTGCTTACTTTTATTGCTGTTTTCAGCACAACCCATTAAAAGCATAAATAGTAACAATAATGAAGAATTGAAAACGGTTTTCATATAACAGCTTTTTTGGGTTCATATCCTGATTTGGTCAGGGCAGTTTCTATTTCTGATTCATTTATCTTTTCTGGATTAAATTCCACTCGTACCGATTTCTGTATCGCTTTGGTTTTTACCTTTTCAATTCCTTCTAATTCTTCTAAAATGTCCGTTATTTTTTCGGCACAACCTTGACAAACCATATTGTCAATGGTTAAAGTTATAGTTTGCATATTTTTTTCTGTATTTGTTTGTAGAAACTCATAAATAGATTCAATTTCTTTCATTTTGTCTGTAAGCTCGTAAAGATTTAAGTTTGGAAACTGCTTTCTTATGGTTGCAATTTTTTCCTCTTGACCGCAATTGCCTGGGCAAGTTTCTAATGCCTCTGCAATTTTAATAGCCAATGCTTTTCTGAATACTTCATCTAAAAGAAGATGTTGGGCTTTTTCAAATCCTTTGTTAACCGCTTTAAACTGATTGAGAATTTGAGCAGGATTATCACTTTTATCAAGCATTTTTATAATTCCTTCTACTTGTCCTTTGATACTTTTTAGGCGGTCTTTAAGGTCTTTTGTTAAATCTTTTGGTAACATAATAATTTCAATTAAATACATTCCAAACGCTGATTTTCAGCGTTTGGAATGTATTGATGATAAATTTAGCAACTTTTTTTACATTGCCTTTCCAATTCCAGCAGCGATTAATTCATCTTTACTTACTCCTCTGTCTTTGCAACAGTTGAGCAGTTTTCCATTTACTGCTACGGCAGGCAAAGAAGTGATGTTATACCCCTTCATTTTGTCAATACATACTTTAGAGTCACATTGCTCAATAGTATTATAAACTGTTACTTCGCAGGAGTTGCAAGCTATTTCTTTTACCATTTTTACTACTGGTTCACATACTGGACATCCAGCTGTAAATACTTCAATTTGTCGTTTCATCTTTTTAAGATTTTAATGATTAATATTAATTATACTACAAAGATGAGGTCGGTATAGGGGAGGTCTCCAAATTTATTTTCAATTATTTTCTGTTTACGGTCGAGCGTTGGAAAAATTAGGCTCTTTTGGTTTTTCAGCGTTGGATTTGTGTGTTGGGAAAAAACCAAATGTGCCTAATGTGCGGTTGGATTTTCAGCTTGTGGGTAACTTGTTTATATAGATGTAAAATACATTGTTATACAACTTAATTTATACTGTAAGCGATGTATATGTACATCTTTATTTAAACTAAAAATAGGTTAAATATTAAAATCATCAAAAGGATTTTTAATTTTTTCTAAACTAGTTGTACTAATATGAGTATAAATCATGGTCGTTTTAGGATTATTATGCCCTAATAATTCTTGAATAAATCTAATATCTGTTCCATTTTCTAGTAAATGAGTAGCGTAACTGTGGCGTAGGGTATGAAGTGTTATGTTTTTATTAATCTTACAGGTATTTATAGCTCTTTTTAGAACTTGTCTAGCACTTATAGAACTGTATTTTGGTTTTGTTTGTCCTTCAAAAAGAAAAATAGAGGGGTTGTACTGTTTTATGTATTTTCTAATTAACTCAATCATAATAGGGGAAACAGGAACAACCCTGTCTTTTTTACCTTTTCCAGATTTTATATGTAATAAACGCCTATTTAAGTCAATCGAGTTAGTTTTTAAATTTATAGCTTCTCCTATTCTTAATCCACAAGAATAGATTAAGCTCAGTAAGGTTTTATGTTTTACATTTTTTATAGAAGTCAATAATAATTTTACTTCATCTAAACTTAATACTTCAGGTAATTTTTTGCTTTTTCTAGGTCTGTCTAAATTATTTAAGTTTAGTTTGTTATTTGTGTTATATTTATAAAATAATTTAATTGCATTAATTAATTGATTTTGAAAAGTTGAAGAAAAGTTATTCTTGATTATATATTCATTATTAAAAGTTTCAATATCTTTTTTGGTTATATTTTGAATATTCCCTTGATGATTGAATCTAAAAAAAAGTTCAATCATTGAGATATAGGTTTTGATAGTGTTTGGGCTATACCTCATTTGAATTAACCACTTTTTAAAAGCACCAATTGAAGAATAAAATTTTCGTTCTAAAGGGGGTAATTGTTTACGTTTTCTTGATTTATTTACTAGTTGACTGTAATCAACTTTATAATTGTTTTTATTTAGGTAACTACAAAAACTATTTGCATTTTGTTTAGAAAAAGGCAAGTAAAATGTTTTATGTGTTTTACTCCATTTAACTAAAGGGTGTTTTTTGATGTACTGCTTAACAGTAAAGTCATAATCAAACTCAATTTTAATTTGATTGATTTTATGGTGTATAAAAAAAGATAATGTTATTTTTTTCATAGAGTATTTTTTTATTCAAAAGCTATAATAAAAATAGACTTTTTTTTATACATTTGGGATTATAATAGTAAACAATATCGTAAACGATTTTGTAAGTTTTAATTATAAAAAAGCGAGAAAATTGGCATTCCTTCGAACTCATAACCCGAAGGTCACTGGTTCGAGTCCAGTTCCCGCTACTAAGCAAAGGCTTTCGAGAAATCGAAAGCCTTTTTTCGTTTTTGTATTTAGTTGTTAATGTTAAACTTTTTTTAATCTTTTGTGTTTTAGCAAATAAAGGCATTACATTTACAGGTTTAAGATAACGCAACTAAATAAAAACAATGAGAAAATTACTTTTAACTCTGTTGCTGGTTGTTTGCACTTCTGCATTTGCTCAAGTACACGATCCAGTAAAGTGGACTACTTCTGTAAAAAAGATATCCGATAAAGAAGCAGAGCTAGTAGCTACCGCAACAATTCAAAAAGATTGGCATTTGTATTCGCAAGAAATTCCAAAAGGAGGACCAATTCCGACTCTATTTACTTTTGAAGGAGATACCAAATACTTGAAAAAAGGAAATACCAAAGAAGAAGCAGGACATGTAGTAAATGATCCAGTTTTTGAAATGAAAATAAAGTATTTCGACACTAAAGCTACTTTTACTCAGAGAATTCGTTTAAAAACGACAGAGAAGTTTATTGTTAAAGGAGCAGTAGAATATATGGTATGTACAGGAATGAATTGCCTGCCGCCAAAAGAAGTAGAATTGACTTTTAATGTAAATTAATCCTTTTTCCCCTGATATGATGAAAAGAATACTAGCATTTTTGCTTTGTTTTACCATTGGGTTTTCGGCAATGAGCCAAATTCATAATCCAATAGAGTGGAAAACAAGTGTAGAGAAAGTTTCTGAAACAAATTATAACCTAGTTAGTACAGCAACAATTCAAGGAAGTTGGCATTTGTACGCACAACAAGTTCCTAGTGGAGGACCTATTCCAACAACTTTTACGTATGATGATGACGGAGGAAAAATTAAAATTGTAGGAAATACTACAGAGCCTGAAGGAGAAATTAAGTTTACAACACTTTTTGGTGAAGAAGGAATGAATATTAAATCCTTTGCACACAAAGCCGTTTTTAAACAAGAAATAGAGATAGTAGATACTAGTGTAAAAGAAATAAACGCTTTTGTGGAGTTTATCGCTTGTACTGATGAGATGTGTTTACCTCCAAAAGAAGTAGACTTGGCATTTGATTTAACAACGGCTACTAAAGCTTCTACAGGTACAGCAAATGAAACAAAAACAACAGATAAAGTAACTTCAAAAGAAACTAAAAAAGAAGAAAAGAAAGGTTTATGGGCTATTTTCTTTATTGCTTTTTTATCAGGTTTTGCCGCATTATTAACTCCATGTGTATTTCCAATGATACCGATGACAGTAAGCTTTTTTACGAAACAGAGTAAAAGTAAATCGGCAGGGATAAGAAATGCTATTATTTATGGATTATGCATTGTCGTAATCTATGTATTGTTAGGTTCTGGAGTATCTTTTCTTTTTGGAGCAGATGCTTTAAACGCATTATCAACGAATGTTTGGTTTAATTTGATCTTCTTTTTAATCTTGGTGATCTTTGCTGTGTCTTTTTTAGGAGCTTTTGAAATTACCTTACCAAGTTCTTGGGCGACTAAAGTAGATTCGCAAGCCGATAGAGGAGGATTAATCGGAATCTTTTTTATGGCATTAGCCTTAGCAATTGTGTCTTTTTCTTGTACTGGGCCAATTGTAGGAACTTTGTTAGTAGAAGCTGCCTCAAAAGGAGGTGTGGCTCCAATTATAGGAATGTTAGGGTTCTCTTTAGCTATTGCACTACCATTTGCATTGTTTGCAGCTTTTCCAGGGTGGTTAAATTCATTACCAAAATCCGGAGGATGGTTAAATACTGTAAAAGTAGTTTTAGGTTTCTTAGAATTAGCTTTAGCATTTAAATTTTTATCAAATGCAGATTTAGTATTACAATTACATTTATTAGAAAGAGAAGTGTTTATTGCTATTTGGATAGCTATTTTCGGAGCTTTAGCATTTTACTTATTCGGAAAAATACAGTTACCACATGATAGCCCAATCAGTCATGTTTCGGTTGGAAGATTAAGTTTAGGGCTGGTAGTATTGTCTTTTACTATATATATGGTTCCAGGACTATGGGGAGCACCGTTAAACTTAATTAGTGCTTTTCCACCACCACAGCATTACAGTGAATCACCTTACGGAGTTGGTTTTACTAAACAAGCAGTTGTAAGTTCAGGAAATCAAGAAAATGGACATGATAGTTTACCTGAAGGAGCACACTTAATGCCTCCTCATGATATCATGTCGTTTCATGATTATGATAAAGGATTAGCTTATGCTAAAAAAGCAGGAAAACCTGTAATGCTAGATTTTACAGGACATGCTTGTGTAAATTGTAGAAAAATGGAACAAAACGTTTGGGTAAAACCAAAAGTTTTAGATGTGCTAAAAAACAAAGTAGTGTTAATTTCTTTATATGTAGATGACAAAAGACCATTAGAAGAAGATGAAGTGGTTGAATCTAAGTTAAATCCTGGAAAGAAATTAAAATACATTGGTCAAAAATGGAGTGAAATGCAAACCATTAAATATAAAGCAAACTCACAACCATTTTATGTATTAATGAATCACGATGAATCAAACATAATTGATCCGATAGCCTACACACCAGATGTAGATGAGTACTACAATTGGCTTGAAAATGGAATTACCAATTTTAAAAAGTAATTAAAAATTATATTATAAACAAAAAGCACTTTAGAAAAATCTAAGGTGCTTTTTTGTTAAGTTAAGTTTTGGTAGAATTGTACAAAATAATGTAAGAGGTTCTTTTACAGTAGCTGTTTTGAAATTATCCATAAAATTCGTATCTTTGTACGATATGGTAGATACTACACACGAGAAAAAAAATCAACGAGTTTTTACATTCAACTACCTTGTGTTCCGCAACCAATCGGACAAATTTATCCCACCAGGGTTCTAAATTAAGT
The DNA here is from genome assembly GCF_028829235.1 of Tenacibaculum larymnensis. Classification (GTDB taxonomy): domain Bacteria; phylum Bacteroidota; class Bacteroidia; order Flavobacteriales; family Flavobacteriaceae; genus Polaribacter; species Polaribacter larymnensis. The sequence continues at coordinate 7,812 of NZ_JAIWJY010000002.1, forward strand.
TTATAATAGCTTCTCCTTTTGAGAGAAGACTCTCTAATATATTTAAAAACACTTTGTAGAACTATTTGCCAGTAAAAAATAGATTTATAAAATGTTTTTTTTGACCTTACGAATATCGATTTATAGATAATCGTACACTTTTCGAAAAAAAGTATTTTGCATTAAAAGACAAACACCAAAAAATAGGTTTTGTATTTACTGCTATTTAAGTTTCAATAAAAAAAGAATTAAAGAAACTTATAATTATTACATGCCTATTCTTTTTTATAAAAATAAAATTATGACAATAAAAACTTACGATGCATTTAATCGTATAACCCCTTTAGAAATAGAAAGAGTAACTAACTTTTTATACAAACACCTTGAAAAATATGGAGATGAAAAATCAGCAATTCGTAAAGCAATAGATTATGCAGCAAAAGAGAGAACAGGATTAGGTGGGTATGTTTTTACGATAGAAGATAAAGGTGAAATTGTAGGTGCGGTGGTAATCAATAAAACAGGAATGGACGAGTACATACCAGAGAATATTTTAGTATACATAGCTACGCACAATGAATATAGAGGAAAAGGAATTGGAAGAAAAATAATGACACATGCTATTGAAAACTGTAAAGGAGATATTGCTTTACATGTAGAAAAAGACAATCCAGCTAAGTTTTTATACGAGAAACTAGGATTTACTACCCCGTATTTAGAAATGAGACTAAAGAGATAATATGAGACAGTTAAAAATAATAAAACAAGTTACCAATAGAGAATCGAAATCTATTGAGAAGTACTTACAAGAAATTGGTAAGATTGATTTGATTACTGCAGATGAAGAGGTTGAATTAGCTCAAAAAATCAAGGCAGGAGACCAACGAGCATTAGAAACTTTGGTAAATGCAAATTTACGTTTTGTTGTTTCGGTAGCAAAACAATACCAAAACCAAGGTTTACGACTTTCTGACTTAATTAATGAAGGAAATATAGGATTAGTGAAGGCAGCAAGACGTTTTGATGAAACACGGGGGTTTAAATTTATATCGTATGCAGTTTGGTGGATACGTCAATCTATTTTACAAGCTTTAGCAGAACAGTCTCGTGTAGTTCGCTTACCACTGAATAAAATAGGAAGTATAAGTAAAATAAATAAGGCAGTTTCTAAACTTGAACAAAGTAATGAACGTATGCCAACACCAGAAGAAATAGCTAAAGTTTTAGATATGACAGTTTCAGACGTAAAACAGTCAATGAAAAACTCAGGAAGGCATATTTCTATGGACGCCCCTTTAAAAGAAGGAGAAACATCAAATTTATATGACGTTATAAGAGCTTCAGAAGCGCCTAAACCAGATAAGGATTTAATGCAAGAATCTCTGCAATTAGAAATCAGTAGAAGTTTAGAAACACTATCTCCAAGAGAGTCAGATATCATAAAGTTATTTTACGGTTTGGAAAATTACCGACCTATGAGTTTAACTGAAATAGGAGAAACTTTTGACTTAACAAGAGAGCGTGTACGCCAAATTAAAGAAAAAGGACTTAGAAGACTTAAACAAAGATCGAGAACCAAAGTGTTACAAACTTATTTAGGATAGTTTCGACTTTATTTAATTGAATTAAAACAGAGATAATAATTTAAAAAATATATAGTATGTTAATAATACAGGTAAAAGAAGGTGAGAACATTGACAGAGCGATTAAACGCTACAGAAGAAAATATAGGAATACAAAAGTATTACAAGAAATAAGAGAAAGAAAAGAATATACAAAACCATCTGTAAGTAGAAGGGAGCAATTAAAAAAGGCTCAGTACAAAGAGCAGTTTTTATTAGAGCAGGAAAAGTAAGATATGGATATACATTTTATTGATCTATTAATATTTGTGTTATATCTGGTTTTTATGCTTGGAGTAGGAGTTTACTTCATGAATAAAAACAAATCAAAAGAAGATTACTATGTAGGAGGAAGAAATATGTCAGCAGGTCATATAGGACTGTCTGTTGTCGCAACTGATGTTGGAGGAGGTTTTTCTATTGGCTTAGGAGGTCTTGGTTTTTTAATGGGACTCTCCGGTAGCTGGATGCTTTTTACAGGGTTATTAGGTGCTTGGATAAGCGCCGTTTTTTTGATCCCTAAAGTATACCCTATCGCTAAGAAACATCACTTTTTAACATTTCCAGAGTCATTAGCATTTCACTACAATGCGAAAGTGGCACTAATGGCAGGAATTATCTCGCTAATAGGTTATATCGGCTTCACAAGTTCACAAATTTTAGCAGGAGCAAAACTAGCATCGGCCACATTTCCATCAATATCTATAACAAAAGCAGTTTTAATTATGGGAGTTATAGCTGTTGTGTATACAGTTATAGGAGGAATTAAGGCTGTAATTTATACAGATACCATTCAGTGGATAATCCTAATGGTAGGATTAATAGGCATTGGAATACCTATTGGTTATATAGAAGTAGGAGGATGGAGCGGAATAAAAGGAATTTTACCAGCCAGTTTTTTATCACTAACAAACGTTTCGTTTATAGATATGTTTAACTGGATAATTACCATTGTACCTATTTGGTTTGTTGGAATGACTTTGTATCAACGAATTTATGCCTGTAAAGATGAAAAAACAGCTAAAAAGGCATGGAGAGTTGCAGGGCTGTTTGAATATCCAATAATGGCATTTATGGGAGTTGCTTTAGGATTATTTTCAAGAGTAGCTTACGAACAAGGAATGTTTGCTAGTATAGGTTATGCACCAGGAGTAGAACTAGATGCAGAGTTAGGGCTTCCGTTGTTATTAAGAAGTATTTTACCAGTAGGTTTAATGGGCTTAATGATGTCAGCTTATTTTTCAGCAATTATGTCTACAGCAGATAGTTGTTTAATGGCAGCATCAGGAAACCTAACAACAGACATTTTTGGGTATTTTAAGAAGAGTATTAGTATAAAAAACTCACAACTTATAACTTTTTTAATAGGAGGTTTAGCCATTGTATTAGCAACAAAAATGCAAAATGTATTAGAGTTGATGTTGTATTCCTATGCTTTTATGGTATCAGGTTTATTAGTTCCTGTTTTAGGAACATTATTGTTAAAAAAACCTTCGCCTATAGCAGCCTTTTATGCTATGATTTCAGGAGGGTTGACCACTTTGTTATTAATTATTATAGAAGTAAAATTACCTTTTGGCTTAGATGCAAATTTCTTTGGAATTACACTATCTGCCATTGTATTTTCAATAATTCAGTTAATAAACAACCAAAAAACATGGAAAGCCTAAAGGATACTTTAGAGAAGATTAGAAAAGAATTGCATAAGTTTCCTGAAGTTTCTGAAGAAGAATATGAAACTAAGAAAAGAATACAAGCTTTTTTAAAAAAGCATACCTCTTGTGATGTATTACCAGTAGCTAAAACAGGACTGTTAGCAATTTTTAATGGAAATAAAGAGGGAAAAACAGTTATGCTTAGGGCAGACATAGATGCGTTGCCTATTCAAGAAGTAAATAGTTTTGAACATAAATCTTTAAATGAAGGAGTCTCACATAAATGTGGACACGATGGACATACAGCAATATTACTTGGAGTAGCAAAACTTCTTACAGAAAATCCACTGTCTAAAGGAAAAGTAGTATTGCTTTTTCAACCTTCTGAAGAAAATGGAAGGGGAGCACAATCAGTTTTAGAAGACTCTTCTTTTAAGCAACTCAATATAGACTATGCTTTTGCATTACACAATTTACCAGGTTTTACTAAACAAGAAATAGTTGTAAAAGAGAACGAGTTTACTAGCAATGTAAAAAGTGTTGTAATTACTTTAGAAGGAAAAACAGCGCATGCAGCAGAACCAGAAAAAGGATACAATCCAGCTAACGCTATTGTTGAAATTCTTCATTTTGTAAGACAAGAAACTAAAAATATACCAGAAGATTCCGATTTCTTTTTAGCTACTCCCGTACACGTAACTATGGGAGAAAAAGCTTATGGAGTATCAGCTGGATATGGAGAAGTACATCTCACATTACGAAGTTGGAGTACAAGTTTAATGAAAGAAAAACAGAATAACCTAGAACAACTACTTCAAAAACTCGAAGAGAAAGAAAGATTGAGTATCAATACTTCTTGGTTTGAAGAATTTTACGCAAATAAAAATAATAAAGAAGCTGTTGAGTACATTAAAAAGGCTGCAAAAAAACAAGATTTATCAATTAATGAAATAAATACTCCGTTTAAATGGGGAGAAGACTTCGGGCTGTTTACGCAACAGTTTAAAGGAGCCATATTTGGACTAGGAGCTGGAAAAGATACACCAGCGTTGCATAATCCAGATTATGATTTTCCTGATGAAATAACAGTAACAGGAGCACAATTATTTTATAATATTTTAAAAGAAATTCAATAATAATGACTCATACATCGTATTTAGAATTATCTGAATCAGCTATAAAAAATAATATCAATTTTATACGTGGAATAATAGGAGAGACAACTGTTTTTTCATCGGTAGTAAAAGGTAATGCTTACGGTCATGGTATTAAAACTTACTGCATGTTAGCATATAAGTATGGCGTAAGACATTTTAGTGTTTCTGATGCAAATGAGGCTTTTGATGTAAAAAAAACACTACCTTTTGAAGATGTAACCATTATGATAATGGGTATGATTGAAAACAGTCAATTGCCATGGGCAGTGGAAAACGGTATAGAGTTTTTTGTTTTTGAAGAAAATAGACTTCAGAAAGCAATAGAAGCGGCAAAAAAAGTAAAAAGAAGAGCTAAAATTCATTTAGAAATAGAAACAGGAATGAATAGAACAGGATTTATTCCAAAAGAGGCAACAAGAGTTCTTAAGTATATAGAAAAGGAAAATGAGTTTATTGATGTAAAAGGAGTTTGTTCTCATTTAGCTGGAGCAGAAAGTATATCAAATTACAAAAGGATAACTGATCAAAAGAAAAAATTTAAAAATGTAAGAAAGAGAATAAAAGAACTTGATTTATTTAATCCAACATATCATTTAGCAAGTTCAGCAGCTACAATAAGATATCCAACTACAAGGTTAGACTTGGTAAGAGTTGGTATTTTACAGTTTGGTTTTTTTCCAACAAAAGAAATATTGGTCCATTATTTAACCAAAGAGAAAACTGTAGAGAACCCGCTAAAAAGAATTATATCTTGGAAAACAGAAGTAATGGATGTTAAAACTATAAAGGCAGGTCAATTTATAGGTTATGGTACATCGTACTTTACAAATCAAGAAACTAAGATAGCAATTATACCTGTGGGATATTCCTCAGGATACAGTCGTTCTTTAAGTAATAAAGGAAAAGTTTTAATAAGAGGACAACGACATAAAATAATAGGAACTATTAATATGAATATGATGGCGGTGGATATAACACATGCCGATACTATTGAAAAAGGAGATGAGGTTGTATTAATTGGAAGTCAAGGTGATGTTGAAATAACAGTTTCATCATTCAACGATTCAATACAAATCATTAATTATGAATTATTAACACGACTTCCTGAGAATTTACCAAGAATAATAACAAAATAATTATGGCAGAATTAATTATATATTCTGAAAGAATAAAGGACAACATAAAAAAACTAAGTAACTTTTTTGAGAAAAATCATATAGAATGGAGTTTGGTAACAAAAGTTTTCTCAGGGGATAAAACATTTTTAAAAGCAATTTTAACTCCAGATGTAACCGAAAAAATAAACTCAATTGGAGATTCTAGATTAACCAGTTTACGTAATCTAAGAGAAGTAAACCCAGATTTACGAACGATATATATAAAACCTCCAGCCAATATTTATGCAGATGATGTGGTAGAGTATGCAGATATTTCTTTAAATAGCTCACTATCTACTATTAAGAACTTAAATAAGGCTGCAAAAAAGAAGGGCAAGATTCATAAAATTATTATTATGATTGAACTCGGAGAGCTGAGAGAAGGAGTGAAGAGAGTAGATATACTTGATTTTTATGAGCAGGTTTTTGAGTTGTCTAATATTGAAGTAATAGGTATAGGATCGAATTTAGGGTGTATGTATGGAGTAGAACCTACATATGATAAGCTATTACAATTATCTTTATATAAGGAACTTATATCGGCAAAATTTAATAAAGAGCTAAAATATGTTTCAGGAGGAACATCAATTACATTACCATTGGTAGAAAATAAAGTTGTTCCGAAAGACATTAATCATTTTAGAATTGGAGAAGCTGCCTTTTTCGGTGTAAGCCCGTTAGAAAATAAACGATTTCAAGATTTACACACGGAAACATTTGAGTTTTATGCCAACGTAATAGAGTTAGAAAAAAAGAAAATAGTGCCTGATGGTATTATTAGTGAAGCTAGTATTGGTCATACCTCAGAATATGATGAAAGTGATATACAAGAAACATCTTACAAGGCTATCTTAGATTTTGGTTTGTTAGATGTAGATAAAGATGATATTGAAGTTGAAGATAAAGATATTTCTTTTGTTGGGATAACTTCCGATATGTTAGTAATTGATGTAGGATTGAATAAAGATGAATCAGGAAAAATAAAGTATAAAGTAGGTGATAAGGTTAAGTTTAAGCTTAGTTATATGGGCGTTGCTAGACTTTTGATTTCTAAGTTTATAGATAAAGTATACGTAAAAGACATTTAAAAGTCTGTTTTTTTATTGTTTGTTTTAAAAAAACTCAAGAGCTATTATTTTAGTTTCTTGAGTTTTTAATTTAGTTAAAACGTTCAACATTAAAAGGAGTAATATTTAGGCTTGTTTTTTTATCATCGATAATTTCAGAAACTAATTTACCAGTAGCAGGCCCTAGGCTCCAGCCCATCATCGCGTGCCCTGCAGCCACAGTTATATTTTTAAGCTTTGAAAGCTTACCAATGTAAGGCAAACCATCAGGAGAGCAGGGGCGTAGGCCACTCTCAACATTATCTATTTCTTTTTGGTTGATGTTTAAATTGTTGTAATAACTTTTACTAGCGTTAACGATAGCATTTACTCTCTTCTTGTTTATTTTGTTATTGATACCAGCAATTTCCATCATACCTCCAAAACGTGTAAATCCATTCATTGGAGTTACAGCAACTTTAGCTTCCGTTAAAATGGTAGGAATTGTAATACCAGTATCGTTTTTTACATTAATCCGATAACCTTTACCAGCTTGCACAGGAATATTGATTCCTAATTTTTTAGCTAGCTTCTGTGTCCAAGACCCAGTGGTCAAAATAAATTCTTCAGCAACAATAGTGTTGTTTTTTGTAGTAATCGATTTTACCTTATTGTTAGAAACATGAAAATCTAGAACTTCTTCATTAGACAAAAATGTAACATTATTTTGTTCTAGATACATTTTTAATTGCTTCATATATTCACTTGGAGTCATGTGAGCATCAGAATGGTAATATACAGCTCCTTTAATATTCAATTGAATATTAGGTTCGAGTTTTTGAGTTTCTTCTTTAGTTAAATGTTCAACTTTTAATCCTTCTTTTATTCCAAGCTTTCCAACATTCCATTCTTCTTCTCCCATTTTATCTGTTTTATAATACATCATCAATCCTTTATGCTGATAATGAAAGTCAAAATCTTTTGAAGACTTTATTTCTTCGTATAATTCTCTACTGAATAAATTAATGTCTTTAATAACAGGAATAGAAGCAGCAACTTTAGTATGTGTTGCAGATTTTTTAAAAAACCAAGCCCATTGTAAGAAATCATAATCTAAACGAGGTTTAATAGATAATGGACTAGTAGAACTAAGCATCCATTTTAGCCCTTTGGAAATCATTCCTGGAGCTGCCAAAGAAACTATATGACTAGGAGTAATAATACCTGCATTAGCAAATGAAGCTCCTGATGAAAAATCCGATTTTTCAATTACAGTTACTTTGTGTCCTTTTTTTTGAAGATAATATGCGGAATTTAAACCTATAATTCCACCACCGATAATTATAATTTCTTTACTCATAAAAGATCTCTCGACTACGCTCAAGATGACATTTCGTTGCTTATAAAATATTAGATGACTTGAAAACCATGAGCATAAGGATCGTCTTCGTCATCAATAATAATAGTATTGTATCCATATACTTTAGCCCATCCTTGAATACTCGGAACAATTGCTAACCTACCATCTAAAGTAGTTTCTTTTTCTACCCTACCAATAAATTTGCTTCCAATAAAACTTTCATGAATGAACTCTTCATCAAGTTGTAGCTTTCCTTTAGCATATAACTGAGCTAAACGTGCTGAGGTTCCTGTACCACACGGACTTCTGTCAATTGCCTTATCACCATAAAAAACCGCATTTCTTCCTGATGAGGTTGAATCAATTGGATTTCCTGTCCATAACATATGTGTTACATCTCTAATTGTATCATTTTCAGGATGGATAAACATATTAGAATACTTTTTATTAATACGATCTCTAACAATTTGAGAGTAGTGAATAATTTTAGAAGCAGTAAAATCATGAACTCCTGAAAAGTTTTTTTGAGGGTCTACAATTGCGTAATAATTTCCGCCATAAGCAACGTCAAAAGTGATTTCTCCTAATTCAGGACAATCTATGGTGAGTCCTTCAGCAGCTAAATAGCTTTTTACATTCGTTAAACGAACCCAATTTACCTTTTTACCAGTTTGTTGGTATTCAATTTCAACCAAACCAGCGGGAGCTTCCATTTTAATTTTCCCAGGAACTTTAGGAGTAATTAATGCTTCCTCAATAGCAATAGTTATTGTACCAATAGTTCCATGTCCACACATAGGTAAACATCCAGAAGTTTCAATAAATAAAATAGCAAAATCATTTTCTGGGTTATGAGGAGGAAGCAAAATTGAACCACTCATCATATCATGACCACGAGGTTCAAACATTAAACCTTTTCGAATCCAATCATATTCTTTTAGGAAGTGTTGACGTTTTTCGCTCATGTTGTTTCCTATTAAATTAGGACCTCCACCAGCAACCACTCTAACAGGGTTTCCACAAGTATGTGCGTCAACGCAAAAAAAAGTTTTTTTCATCTTAAAATTGAATCGCCAGCTTGTATTCTGTAGTAGAAAAAACCCTTCAAATTTTTCTATTTGGAAAGACGAAGCTGGCTTTATTTCAATTTCTTTAGATGCTCCAAAAGTAAGGCTTTGGAGTCAGATATTTTCTAAAGAAATTATTAAATTTTGTTATATTATTTCTCCTTTTGTTAGTGTACCGTTAACAGAACGTAAAATATGTAAAGGGTTTTCATTTTTTAGTTCTTGAGGTAATATATGGTTAGGCCAATCTTGATAACTAAAAGGACGTACCCAACGTTTAATAGAATTAACTCCTACAGCTGTAAACCTACTATCTGTAGATGCTGGATAAGGGCCTCCATGTACCATTGATGGACAAACTTCTACTCCTGTAGGAACACCATTAAAAATAATTCTTCCAACCCTGTTTTGTAAGGCAGCAATTACAGTAGGGTGGTTTACTACTTCATTATCATCTGAAATTACAGTTCCAGTAAGTTGTCCTTCTAAATTTGAAATAATTTCTTCTAATTGTTCTTCATTCTCACATTGTACAACTATAGAGTATGGTCCAAATACCTCTTGATGTAAGGTTGGATTATTTAAAAATGTTTTTCCTTCAACAGTTGTAACTACTTGCGAAGCATAGTTAGGTTGAGTTTTTTCTTCATATTTAGCTACTATAGTTAAGCCTTCTTGAGTAAGAGCTTTGGTTTTATTATTCTCATATGCTCCAATAATATTTGGATGCAGCATAGAACTAGGGTTAATCTCTACAATTTTATGAGCTAATGAGTTAATAAAACTATCTAAACTATCGCTTTTTATTCCTAGAATTAACCCAGGGTTGGTGCAAAATTGCCCTGTCCCGAGAGTAATAGAATTCGCATAAGTACTTGCTAAACTTTCTGCTCTGTTTTGTAATGCTTTTGGAAGCATAATTACTGGGTTAATACTACCCATTTCTGCAAATACAGGAATTGGTTCTTCACGTTTTGCTGCTAAGTCTAACAAAGCTCTACCACCTCTAATACTTCCAGTAAAACCAACAGCTTTTATATTTGGATGAGAAACTAATTGCTGCCCCACTTCAATGCCACTTGAATTTAAGTTAGAAAAAACACCATTAGGCATTTCAGTTTTTTCTGCGGCCTTAATAATAGCTGAAGCTATAAGTTCACCAGTACCAGCATGCATTGGATGTGATTTTACTGTTACAGGACAACCAGCAGCCAAAGCAGCTGCAGTATCTCCACCTGCTGTAGAATAAGCAAGAGGGAAATTACTAGCCCCAAAAACTACTACAGGACCTAACGGAATATTCATTTTACGTAAATCTGATTTAGGGTTTGGTTCTCTATTAGGTACAGCAGTATCAATAGTAGCTTCTACCCATGAACCATCTTTAACTAAATCAGCAAATGAACGTAATTGAAATACGGTTCTTCCTCGTTCCCCTTTAGCGCGCCCTTCTGGTAAACCAGATTCAGAACAATAAGTCTGTATTAACTTATCGTCTAAGGCTAAAATTTCATCAGCAATAGCATTTAAAAACTCAGCTTTTCTTTCACCTGAAACAGTTCTATACTCTTCAAACGCTTTTGAGGCTAAATTGACAGCTTGGTTAATTTCTTCTTGAGTTGCTTCTGAAAAGATATGTTTATTTTCCTGATTTAATTCAGGGTTGAATGTTTTATATGTTGTACTTCCTAAAGCAGATAATTGATTTCCTATGTAGTTTTTTCCTGTAATCATATTTTAATGGACAAAGAGTTAATTAGTAAGTGGCTAAAGCTTTATAATTAGGTAAAATTGGTCTGTTTTTTAATCCAGTTTCTATTACATTCAAAACATGTTTACGTTCCTCACCTATTAAAGGTAATCGTGGAGCTCGCACATTTTCAGTTCCAATACCTGTAGCCGCTTCTGCTAACTTAATATTTTGTACTAATTTAGGATTTATATCTAATTCTAACAATGGTAAAAACCAACGATATATTTCTAATGCTTCTTGTATGCGACCAGCTTTTTGTAATTCATAGATAGCTACAGTTTCTTTAGGGAAAGCACAAACTAAACCAGCAATCCAACCATCAGCACCCATTAATAAGCTTTCTAAAGCTAAGGTATCAACACCTGTCATTATTTTTAATCGATTACCAAATCGGTTTTTAATTCTTGTAACGTTTGAGATATCTCTGGTTGATTCTTTGACAGCTTCTATATTATCGCATTTCAAAAGCTCATCGAACATATCTAATGTAACTTCAATCTTATAATCTACAGGATTGTTGTACACCATAATTGGTAACGATGTATTGTTAGCTACTGCTTTAAAATATTCAACAGTTTCTCTATCTCCCGCTTTATAGCGCATAGGTGGAAGCATCATTAAACCTTTAGCGCCATCTTCTTCAGCTTTTTGAGCAGCTTCAATAGCTCCTTTGGTAGTTTGTTCAGCAATATTCATCAAAACAGGAACTTGATTGTTAACTAGGTTAACGGTTGTTCTAGTTAGTGTTCTTTTTTCGTCATCAGATAATGTACTGGCTTCCCCTAAAGTACCTCCTAAAACAATTCCATGCACACCTGCTTCTAATTGTGCTTTAATGTTTACTTCAAACATATTTAAGTCTAAAGTATCATCATTTGTAAACTTTGTGGTAACCGCTGGCATTACACCTTTCCAATTTATACTCATTGTAATATTGTTTTTTTCACTGCAAAGTTATGTGTAAGATAAAGAGAGTTTTAACTTCAAATTATCATATAATGATACTATATTAGCCTATAAGGTGTTTTTGTAGTGTTATATTAATAGTATTTGCATATTTTTGAATTAGAATAGCGATTTATCAATGAAAGTTTTACCCTTTAAAATACCAAAAACTCAAAACATTGGACTAATTTATCAAGAAGATAAAGAGAAACATTTTTATGATAAGTTCCATCAACATGAAGAAATTCAGTTATGTGTTATTGTTAAAGGTGAAGGAACGTTAATTGTCGGTGATACAATTAACAAATATTCATCAGGTGATGTTTTAGTTATAGGAAGTAACTTACCACATGTTTTCAAAAGTGATGCTTCAGTTATTAAAGAATCTTTTATGATTTCATTATTCTTTACTAAGAGTTCTTTTGGAAAAGACTTTTTTTTATTGGATGACTTTAAAGAGTTAATTCCTTTTTTTGACAAATCAATATCTGGATTTAGGCTTCTTGAAAATAAAGAAAAAGTAACGAAGCTTTTTTTAGGATTACATAAATCAAGCAATCTTAACCGTTTTATAGGGCTGCTTGAAATTTTAAAAACACTGGTTGAATCAGAAACCGCTGAATTGGCTAGTTTTATTTACCCAAAGAGGTATACGGATAATGAAGGTAAGAGAATGCAAAATGTAATGGACTACACAATAAATAACTTTGATAAGAATATAGATTTATACAAGATTGCAGAAAAGGCTAACATGACACCCAATGCTTTTTGTAGATATTTTAAACAACGAACAAATAAAACGTATTTCACTTTTTTGAATGAATTACGTATAGAGAATGCATGCAAATTATTAACTTCAGATAAGAGTTTGCCAATCAGTTCTGTAGCGTATAGATGTGGTTTTAATAATTTATCTAACTTTAATAGGAAGTTTAAAGAAGTAAAAAATGTTAGCCCTACAACATTTAAGAAAAAAAATTGATTATACTGGGCTTATTTAAGCTTAAATATATCTTATTTACAAAATTTAACATAAAATATAATATCTCTTAACTATATTTGGAGTTCTTTTACTATTATTAAAAATCTATGGGGGGAAGAATTGCTACTATTACTTTTTTATTATTATGTGTGATTTTCAGAGTTTCAGGACAAGAAACACTGCCAATTTATGCAGATTATTTGTCTGACAACGTGTATTTATTACATCCCGCTGCTGCAGGTATTGGTGATTGTGGAAAAATAAGATTAACTGCACGACAACAATGGTTAGGAGTAGATGATGCACCTGCTTTACAAACAGCGAGTTTTCATACAAAATTAGGAGAGTATTCTAATACTGGGTTGGGAGTAATTCTTTTTAATGATAAAAATGGATATCATTCACAAAAAGGTATTCAAGGTACTTATGCATATCACATTGATATGGGAAATGAAAATCTTTTTAATCAATTATCCTTTGGATTATCTTTTTCTGTAGTTCAAAATGAGAGAGACCAAAGAACCTTTGTAAATGATCCAGCTGTAAGTCAGGTTATAGAAAGTGATTTTTATTTTAACGCTGATTTTGGGATGGCATATCATAAAAATGGACTATCATCTTATTTTACAGTAAAAAACCTTTTTTTATCAGCAAAAAATAATTTAAATCCTGATTTTGAATCATATAATCTTAGAAATTATATTCTAGGAGGAGGCTATTTCTTTGGAGATAAGGAAAAGCTACAATTTGAGCCATCATTAATGTTTCAATATAAAGAGCAAACAGAAGAAAAAATAGCTGATATAAACTTCAAGGTTTATAAGAGTTTTAATGAAACTCAATTATGGGCCGCATTATCTTATAGAAGAAGTTTCGGAGGTAATGTTTTTGGAGACTCTCAATATATAACTCCCATATTAGGAGTTAATTACAAAAATTGGATGTTTGCTTATACATATACACAACAAACAGGTGATATTGTTTTTTCAAATGGCGGATTTCACCAATTATCTTTGGGAATAAATTTATTCTGTATAAAGAGAAGAGCTGCGGCTTGTCCTAATATTAATGGAAGTTTCACATATTAAAAGTCAAGGAAGTTAATTTTACTTTCTTTATACTCTGTAAGCATAGTTTCTAAAACAGTTTTATCTTTATTAATATAAAAAGTGTTGCTAGGAAGCTCGTTATTCAGGTTTAGTAAGCCATTTTGTGATAAAACATTTTTTACCTGTTTAGCAACAGCTTCACCTGAGTCTATAATTTTAACTTTATTTCCAGTAATTTTTTGTATTTGGGGTAGTAAATATGGGTAATGCGTACAACCTAAAACAATATAATCACACTTTTTTTCTAACATAGGTGTTATGTACTTTTTTAATAAAAAGGTCATTTCATCAGAGTATATTTTACCATTTTCTATTAGTTCAACTAACCCTTCACCAACTTGTTCTATAATGTTTATTTCATCATTTAGACTAGAAGTAGTTTTTTCAAATAAGGCACTATTTAAAGTACCTTTTGTAGCAAGTATGCCAACAGTACCTGTTTCTGTATTTAAAGAAGCAGGTTTAATAGCAGGCTCTATACCTATAAAAGGAATCTTGTAATTACTCCTTAAGTATTCAATAGCATTGGTAGTAGCTGTATTGCAAGCAACAACAATAATTTTGGCTCCATTGTGAATTAAAAACTCAGTGTTTTTAATCGATAAGTCGATTATTTCTTGTGTTGATTTTTGACCATACGGGGCATTTTTACTATCTGATAAGTAAATAGTGTTTTCTTGAGGTAAAAGTTGGTGGATTTCTTTCCATATAGATGTACCACCAATACCAGAATCAAAAATACCAATAGGTTGTTGTGCAATAGTTTTCATACTTATAACAAAAATAAAAATCCTGCTGTTTAAACAGCAGGATTTTTATATAAATATATGTATTCTTTTTTAGAATCCTAATTTAGCTTTTACAGCATCGTAAATATCTTCTCCTTTATCGTAAACGATTAAACCTTTACCTGGAGCAGCATCTAAAACATAGATAATTCCTTTTTCAGCAGCAACAGCTTTAATAGCATCTTCAGCTTTCTTTAAAATAGGAATAGTCTTCTCTTGGTATTTCTTTTGCATTTCTTTACCAGCAGCTTGTTCAGCTTGACTAATTCTTAATCTTTCTTGTTGAACTTCAACAGCTCTTTTTTGGTTCACTTCTTGTGTTTGACTTTTACCTTCAGCTTCATATTTTTTCATTTTAGCCTCTAGTTTCTTATACATTGTTTCAATGTCGTCACGGTATGTTTTGTTTAGCTTTTCTAACTCTGCTTTCATAGCTTTTGTAGCAGGCATTTCAGCTAATAATTTATCAGTGTTAATATGTGCAGTTTTTTGTGCATTTGCCACACCACCTAATCCAATCGTAAAAATTGCAACTAATAATAACGTTTTTAAATGTTTCATCTTTGTTTAATTTAATTAATGTTATTTTATTCTTGATTTATTTGTTCTCTTTTGTTTCTTCTTCTTTTTTCTTTCTAGCTTCTTCTTGAGCTTTTAATAGGGCTTTTCTTTTCTCTTGTAAAAGCTTTCTCTTATCAGCTCTCTCTTTTAAACGTTGCTTTCTTTTTTCTTCAATTTGTTTAATCTTAGCAAGTCTATCAGCTTCTTTTTTCTTTTTTAATTCTTCTCTTTTTGCTATTCTTTCTTTTTGTTCGTCACTTAAATTGTCATTCTTAAGTAAAGACTTTTTAGCTTCAATTTTATCTTTCTTAGCTTGCCTTCTTTGATCTATATTGATCATTTGTACAACAAGGTCGCTAATATCGTGTTTTTTGTTGGAATATAGCATAACTAAATCTCCAGATTTGTCAAAAACAAAGTCGTACTTTTTTCTAGAAGCAATTGTTTGTACAGCGTTATATACTTGGTCTTGTACAGGCTTAACTAATTGTTTTCTTAAATTATACATATCACCATTTGGGCCAAAATATAAAGATTCTAATCTTCTCAAAGATTCTTGTTTGATAGAAATATCTTCTTCTCGCTCTTCAATTAAATCTTTGGTTAAAATGGCTTTTTCGTTAGTTAAATCAGTTTTTAAAACTTCAATAGCACGAGCTTCTTTGTCTAATCGAGCTTTCCATTTTTCAACTTTAGCATCTAATGAGTTTTGAGCTTCTAAATATGCAGGGATACTTTGAAGAATATACTCCATATCAATATAAGCGATACGTTGATTTTTTTGGGCAACGGTTATACTTGTAACAAGTAAAAGAACGATTGATAAAATATTTTTTTTCATCTTGTATAATGTGTTTAGAAAAAACCGTGCCAAAACCCAGACGCATTATAAATGCATGATTTTAGAACTGTCTTCCAATTATAAAATGCGTTTGCCAACCTGATTTTTCATTTAATCCAGGTAACGGATCGAAACCATGTGCAAAATCGATACCTAATAATCCAAATGCAGGCATAAATATACGAACACCTACTCCAGCTGAACGTTTTAGTTTAAACGGATTAAACTCGCTAAAATTGTCATAAGAATTACCCGCTTCTAAAAATCCTACTGTATAAATTGAAGCAGAGGGTTTATCTGTAATAGAGTAACGTAATTCTAACTGAAATTTATTATAAATAGCTCCTCCATCTAGAGAAGATATACGATTGTTCTCATAACCTCTTAAACCTATTGTTTCACGCCCATCCAATTGTCCTTGAGCAATACCATCACCACCAACGAAATATCTTTCAACCGGGGTTAAACCTAATTCATCATTATAAGAACCTAAATAACCCATCTCAAAATTAGACATTAATACTAACTTATTAGCTAAAGAAGTATACCATTTACCTTTTGCAGAAATTTTGTAGTACTCTAACCACTTATATTTATCAGCTAAATAAGCTTGACGCTCATCAGGTGTTGGATTTGTTGGTTCAGTATAGTCTTTTCCGTTTACTAATGAGTAAGGGAAAGTAGCTTTAGCTTTTATTGTAAATTCAGAACCGTAAGTAGGGAAAATTAAACTAGGTCCAGCTGAATTACGACTCAGTGCAAATGTATATGCCAAATTATTTAAATCTCCTTGACTAAGTATATTGTTTGAAGAACCTACTCTATATCCGTAATCTTGCAACTCAATTCTTTGGTAACTAATGTTTTGAGAAAGTGTAAAATAATCATCAGGCCACTTTAAACGCTTTCCTAAACCTATAGATGCACCAATAATACTTAAACTTTCATCTTTGTTTACATCATAAGTTGTGTAATCAAAACGGTACTGGTTTGATAAGTATACAGAAAAAGATAATGATTGTGGTGTTTTACCTCCTAACCATGGTTCTGTAAAAGAGAAACTATAGGTATTGTATGTTCTACTAGCTTGTAAACGTAAAGATAGCTTTTGTCCGTCTCCCATAGGAAGAGGTTTGTAAGCTTCTTTGTTGAAAATGTTTCTAACAGAGAAGTTGTTAAAAGACAACCCTAAGGTACCAATAAAGGAACCACCACCATAACCACCTTGTAATTCAATTTGACTACCTCCTTTTTCAACTACAGAAAAATCTATATCTGCTGTTTTATTTTGGTAATCTGGCTTAACATCTGGAGTTACATTTGTATCAAAGAAACCTAATTGTCC
Source organism: Tenacibaculum larymnensis (assembly GCF_028829235.1). Taxonomy (GTDB): domain Bacteria; phylum Bacteroidota; class Bacteroidia; order Flavobacteriales; family Flavobacteriaceae; genus Polaribacter; species Polaribacter larymnensis. Next base: position 25,179 of record NZ_JAIWJY010000002.1, read on the forward strand.
TATTTCACGAATAGATCTAATAATGTTTTGGCGACTAAATAAGTCACCAGGCTTAACACGTAGTTCTCTGTAGATTACATGGTCGTTTGTTTTATCATTTCCTGTCACTGTAACTTTCTTTATAGTTGCAGGTTCATCTTCTCTAATACGGACTTCAACTGTAATAGAGTCATTTTCTACTTTAGTTTCTACAGCATTTACTTGAGAAAATAAGAAACCGTTATTATGATATAATGTTTGAATGTCTTGAGAAGTAGGTGTACCGTCTCCAGAAATACGTTCTTTTAAAACTTTTCCGTTATAAATATCTCCTTTATCAATTCGTAAAATGTTACTTAAGAATTCATCAGTATATTCTTTATTACCAATAAAAATTATTTCGTCAAAACGGTATTGACGGCCTTCTTCAACCTCAATTTCAAGGTTTATGGTGTTGTCATCATTCCAAACTACTTTATCAGATAAAATTCTAGCATCACGATATCCATTTTCGCTGTACTTTTCAAGAATACTTTTTAAATCTTCTTTGTAATCATCTAAAATATATTTAGATGCTTTCCAAAAACGACCAAAAATTTTACGTTTGGTGTTTTTCATAGCACCTCGTAAAGAAGCGTCTGACATAGCTTCATTACCAGTAAAATTAATTTCTTTAATTTTTATACGGTCACCTCTGTCAATAAAAATAGCCATGCTAACAGTATTAACATCAGAAGTGTCTCTTTTTGTGTCTAGTGAAACTTTTGTTTTTAAGAAACCTTTATCAGTATATTTCTTTTTAATAAAGTTACGAGTGGTTACAATAAGGTTGTCTGTAACCATAGCTCCTTTTTTTAATTCAGTTTCTTTTTTAATCTCTTTAATTTGTGATTTTTTTACTCCTGAAATAGTAACAGTAGTTAACTGAGGTAATTCAGTTACATCAAATTGAAGGTACACAGTTTCACCATCACGTTTAGATAAGTATACATCTACCTCACTAAACTGCTTACTTTCATATAACTTTTTAATAGCACTCGTAAGTTTGTCACCAGGTAACTTAATTGGTTGACCTTCTACTAAACCAGTATATATTCTTACTGTTTGTTCACTAAATTTTTGTAAGCCAGTTACGGTTATACCCCCTAAAATATACTCTTTTCCTTTTTCGTAGGAAATAACATTTGAAGTTATACTGTCTTTAGGAGTTGTGTCTTGCGCTTGAGTACTCACCGCAAAAAGGGTGATAAAAAATACTAGTAAATACGAATATTTATTCATTGGTTTCAATCTGTTCACTGGTTTTTCCAAATCTTCTTTCTCTGTTTTGATAATCAATTATTGCATCATAAAGATGTTCTTTTCTGTAGTCAGGCCATAATACATCTGTAAAATACAGCTCAGCATAAGCCATTTGCCAAAGTAAATAATTGCTTATTCTTTGTTCCCCACTTGTACGTATCATTAAATCAACGTCGGGCAAATTAAACGTATATAAATGATTATTTATAATTTTCTCGTTAATTTTTTCAATTTCTATTTCGTTATTAACAACTTTTTTTGAAATGTTTTTGATTGCATTAACAATTTCTTCTCTTGAACCATAGCTTAAAGCAAAGGTTAAAGTAATTTTTGTATTGTTTTTAGTTGCATCAATAACTTTGTTTAATACTTTTTGAGCATTGCTTGGTAAATTAGCTAAGTTACCAATAGCGTTAACTCTAACATTTTTACGTTGAAATTCGGGGAGTTCTTTTTTAAGGGTAGTTACAAGTAGGCTCATTAAAGCATCTACTTCCAACTTTGGACGGTTCCAGTTTTCGGTAGAAAAAGCATATAGAGTTAAAAACTCTATACCCAGTTCAGAAGCTGTGTCAGCAGTTTCTCTAATGGCAGTTAAAGCATTTCTATGTCCAAAAACACGTTGCATCCCTTTACCTTTCGCCCATCTACCATTACCATCCATAATTATAGCAATGTGGTTTGGTACTTTTTGTAAGTTAATGCGCTGTAGTTTTTCTTCCATAATTATTCTGCTATTCCACCAAAACAAGGCGGTCTTCCAAAGGTATATACAATAGAAACTCCTGAGAATACATACCAGTCGTTTCCATTACCTCCAAAGTCTAATGAGTTTATTCTATCTGTTGTAAAATCTATATCGTCTACAAATGTAAATCGTACACCTGTTTCAAATGCGATAGCAAAATTATCTGCTAACCTTCCTTTAAGTCCTATACCTACAGGTACAGTGTAAGAAAATTTATTTTTTAAAAGAATTGTATTACTAGAAGAAGTTGGTTCTGGGCTTTTATAATTAAAAGCAGCAACTTCTGCTAAGATGTATGGAGTGAATGTAGTTCTGTAATCGTTGATATTGTAATCAAAGAAATTAAATTCTACTCCAGCAGCAAACTCATGAATAGTATTTGAGAAGCTAATACCTCTATTTTGACGAAAAGCATTATCGGCATCATTATCGTTACCAGAAACAGGAATATAAGTATATGTTCCTCTTAAGGCAATTCTAGGGTTTAAATTGTATTTGTATACAAGTCCGCCTGAAAACTCATTAGGTTGTATATAGTTGGTGCTACCAATGTCACCAACATAGTTAGAACCACCGGCAAAAAAACCAATTTCGTGTGTTTGTGATTGTAATGGTGTTACTACACAAGCCAATAATATTAATAAAATAAGTCCTCTCATTGTAAAATAGCGTGCAAATATAGGGAATTGAATTTGCTTTAAAAAGTTAATAATCCGTCTTTTTGATTAACTTTTTTTTTACGTTTTTATTGTAATTACTATCGTTATAACGATTCATTTCGTACATCTTCTCCCCATAAAAGTTTCCCACGCAAGGTATTCAAATAAGATTGATTTTTTGGTAAAACACTTTTTATGGTAAATGGAGCTTTTTGTATTTTTATTTTAGTATCCAATGGAACTGTCGTAATTCGAGAATCTAAGGAGATTAAAAAATCTTTTTCTCTAGCACTAACTTCCAGAAGAATATCAGTATCATCAGGAATTACCATTGGGCGCGCATTTAAATTATGCGGTGCAATAGGAGTAATAACAAAACTTTTTGAATTTGGTAAAATAACAGGTCCATCACAGCTAAGCGAATAACCTGTAGAACCCGTTGGAGTTGCTATAATTAATCCATCAGCCCAATAATTTGTTAAATACTCTGTGTTTAATGAGGTTTTAATACCAATCATAGAAGTCGTATTTCTTCTAGCAATAGTAACTTCATTAAGTGCAAAGTTAAGTTCGGTAAAATCTTCTGTAGCAGGAGATGTTTCTATTTGTAATAAAGAACGTTCTTGAAGTGTGTACTCTTTTTTTAGCATTAAGTTAATTGCTTCTTCAATCTGGTCTTTTTGAATCGTAGCCAAAAAACCTAAACGTCCAGTGTTAATACCCATAATAGGAATATCTAAATCTCTAATGTAGGTAACAGCTCTTAAAATAGTACCATCTCCGCCAATGGTAAACATCACATCAAAAGTATTTGATAAGTCATTAAAGTGTGTGTAGGTGGGGTACTTTTTGTTAAGCGAATTATTTTCAACAAATAAATTATAGAACTGTTGTTCAAAAAAAACAACAATGTTATGTTTTTCTAAAATGGTTAAAAGAATTTTTACTTCTTTCTCTGCAAGTGTGGTATAAGCTTGACCGTAAATAGCGACTTTTTTCACTTCTGGAGTTTTGTTTGGTTATTGAAAAAATTACATATCTAAGTACTTTCTTAGATAGGCAGCTCTATCTTTTAGTTCTTCTAAATAAAAATCATCTTCATGTTGAGTGATAACATTGTAACCGTACCTGCGAAATGTTTGAATGATTTCATTTATCTCTTCTGAAACAATTTTAAGAGTAACTTCAATACTATTTATATTTTCAGAAGAAATGTATGCGCCTAATAGCTTGCCATTACTAGCTTCAACTATTTGTGCTACTTGACTCATAGAATAATCTGTTTTATTCTTATCAATAATCAAAGTGTCACTTTCGTTGTGTAAAAAAGGGCTGTTTGCAAAAGCATCTAAAATATCACTTAATTCATAATAGCCTACATAATGCAAGTTCTTATCAAGAACAGGAATTAAATTCGAATCATTATCAGCAAACAAAGCAATTAAATCGAGTAAAGTAGCATTTTCATTTGTGTAAAAATGATCTAATAAGTACGAATACTCTCTAAGTGTACGATTTTTATTTTCTATAGTCTGAATGTCACTTTCAGGCAAACAACCTACCAGTCTGTTGTTTTCAACAACAGGAATATGGGTTATAGGCAAATCATTACACAGACTTTGAGCGCTTTTTACAGTGCTGTTTAGTGAGAGTGCTTTAATTTCTTTTAATATAAAATCGTTGATTTTCATTACTACGAATATAGTTTAAAATGTTGGAATGCGTTACCTTTGTAGCCTAATTTTATAGCATGACAAAGTTAAGTGTTAATATTAATAAAATAGCTACACTTCGTAATTCTAGAGGTGGAAACGTACCTAATTTACTAAAAGTAGCAGCCGATATACAAGATTTTGGGGCAGAAGGAATCACAATTCACCCAAGACCAGATGAACGTCATATTCGTTATCAAGACGCTTATGATTTAAAATCAATTGTAACAACTGAATATAATATTGAGGGAAATCCAATTGATAAGTTTAAGCAAATGGTGTTAGAAATTAAGCCAACGCAAGTAACATTGGTTCCTGATAGTGTAGATCAACTTACGTCTAATGCTGGTTGGGATACTATAACACATCAATCGTATTTAAAAGATGTGATTGCTGAGTTTAAAGAAGCAGGAATTAGAACATCAATTTTTATTGATACAGATTTAAAACTAATTGAAGCTGCTGCAAAAACAGGAGCAGATAGAGTTGAGTTGTATACTGAAGAATTTGCAACGCAGTACGAAAAAGGAAATAAAGAAGCTGTAAAAGTGTACGCAGAAGCAGCTATATTGGCAAATGAAGTAGGGCTAGGAGTTAATGCAGGTCATGATTTAAGTTTAGATAATATTCAATTTTTTAAACAAAATATTCCTTATTTGGCTGAAGTGTCTATAGGACATGCATTAATTTCAGAAAGTTTGTATTTAGGTCTAGAAAATGTAGTGAATATGTATTTACATCGTTTGCAATAACTATGGAAGTATTATACTCAAAAATAATTGGAGAAGGACAGCCGTTACTTATTTTGCATGGATATTTTGGTATGGGTGATAATTGGAAATCACATGCTAATAAATTTGCAGAAGACGGTTTTGAAGTGCATTTAATAGATCAACGAAATCATGGACGAAGCTTCCATGCAGATGCTTTTGATTATGAATTGTTAGTTGGTGATTTGTACAATTATATTCAACATCATAATCTAGAAAAAGTAGATTTGTTAGGGCATTCCATGGGTGGGAAAACAGTAATGCTGTTCGCAACCGAATATCCTGAGTTAGTAAATAAACTAATTGTTGCAGATATTTCACCAAGAATGTATCCGCCACATCATCACGAGATTTTAGCAGCTCTAAACTCTGTAGATTTTTCAGTGCAAACCTCACGTAAGTTGGTAGACGAAAAACTGGCTGAGTTAATTCCAGAAAAAGGAATTCGTCAATTTTTAGCCAAAAACGTTTATAGAAAAACAAAAGATGAATTAGCATTTCGTTTTAACTTAAAATCGTTAACAGAAAATAACAGTGAGGTAGGGGTAGCGTTACCTTCTTTTACGGTTTTTGAAGGAGATACGTTGTTTTTACGTGGAGCAAATTCAGGATATATTTCAAAAGAAGATGAGCCGTTAATTCAAGCACACTTTCCAAAAGCAGTAGTAAAAACTGTAGCCAATGCTGGGCACTGGCTACATGCTGAAAATCCAAAGGATTTTTATAAAGAAGCTATAACTTTTCTAAAATAAAAAGCGAGGAGGAATTTGTTAATCCCTAGTCCCTCGCTTAAAATACTCGCCCCCCGGCGAAAAACAAAAAATGTATTAAGGGAAATCACTGTTTATTTCATTAATCAAGCTATTTATATTGCTATCTATAGCTTGTTGGTCTTTCATATAGCTGTGGAAAACAACTACAATAGCTTTTTCAATAGTTAAATTTTTTCTTTTACCAGAATATACCTTTTGTATAGTTTCTAAAGAAAAATTATGACCATTCTTGCTTAAGTAGTTTTTTACCTTTTCACGGTATTTAGGTGGTTTTATTTTTTCTAATTCTTTTCGTTGTATAGCAGTTATCATAAAAACTCAAATTGTTTTTTAGAAGTTGATAGCACTTTTTAATTTATATTTGTACGTATCCTGTACTTATTACGAAGTAAAAATACAAACAAAAATCTAAATACGAAAACAAAATTAAATAAAATTTAGAAAAAAGTTATTTTTCAATGAGCGATTTTGTAGATGAAACTTATAAGAGAGTAGAAGAAATAATTAACTATAAAAGGTTAAATATTAGGTCTTTTGAGGAGATTATTGATGTGTCTAACAATTCTATTGGAACAGCAATAAGAAGAAAATCGTCATTTAAAAGTAATGTGTTAAACAAAATTCTACATTCTTTTCCAGAGATAAATCCAACTTGGTTGCTTACGGGTAAAGAGGAAATGTTTCTTAACAATATAGATAAAGCTAATGAGCCTGCGTCTAAATATAACTTGTTAGATATAAAAAGCAAGGTAAAAGATAATCTAATACATTTATTGTTAGAAGACAAAGAAGTAAAAGAGGCGATAGCAACTCAAGTTTCAGAAGTCTTAAGGAAATAAAAACTTAACGGTTACTTTAAAAACTAACCTTTATTTTCAGTTAAACTCTCCAAAGCATAATACAATCTATTTTGCGCGTTGTCTTGCGAACCAAAGATAGAACGATATACTTCACTGTCAGGAGTTAACAATATCCATTGTGGTGTTCCTTCCGAGTTAAAAAAATCATACATTTTATGATTGTTGTCTATATAAATAGGAAAAGGGAGTTCGTTTATAGTAAAAATACTTAGAATATCATCTTTAGTAACATTGTTACTGCTAAAATTACTATGAATACCAATAACTTCAATATCCTTGTAGGTTTGTTTAAATTTATAAGCTAATGGAATAGCTCTTCCTGTACAACCTAAACAAGCATTGTTGTAAAACAATAATAATAGAATTTTGTTAGCATACTTTTCAAGTAAATCAACTTCATTTTGATTAAAGTCGGTAACTTTTATTGAGGTTACAATTTTGCTAGTATCCATTTTAGGTTTTTAATTGAAGTTTTTAGCAAAGTTATTTAAAAAGAAGAAGCTTTTAATTCTCTACAAGCTAAAAACATTCTTTAGCTTGTAGAGTTAAGTTTGTTACTGTAGGTTTTTGCCTAGTGTGTATACTTTATTTAACCACAAATTTCTTTGTTCTATGGTTGAATCTTTTACTACTGATAGGAAAGTGGTTTTAACAGGTTTAATACCACAAAACTCTAATGTTCCTTTTTTAAACTGTCTAATAGCAGGTCTTTTCATAAAAAGATAATCATACCAACTAGGTGTGTCCGAAGTTATAATGAGTCGAGAGGTTTTACCTTTTAAAAGCTTTTCAGGAAAAGGTTTTTCTTCAACAGGCTGAAAAGTAATTCCTGGTAAAAAAGCTCTGTCAATAAAACCTTTCATTATTGCAGGGTAGCCTGCCCACCAAATAGGAAAAACCCAAACAATATGATCGGCTTTTTTAATTTTAGCCAAAGAGGCTAATAAATCAGGTTCAAGTTCAGTTCTTTTTCGGTAACCATATTTAAGAGTTGGGTTAAAGTTTAAATCAGCAATAGTAATTTCTTCAATTGTAGCGTCAGTTTCCAAAGCACCTTTTTTGTAAGAAGCGGCTAGTGCATGGTTAAAACTTTCTTTATCAGGATGTCCGTTTATTAATAAAATGTTCTTCATAATATAGTTAAGATTATGAAGCAAAGTACGGGTGGTTTTAGAAGTCTAAAAAGGACAATTGTCTAATAAAAAACCGATTTTCTAATTCGGCTCAAATGTCGTTGTGTAATTCCTAAATAAGAAGCAAGGTATTGCAGTGGTATGGTTTGTAAATAGCTAGGGTGTGTTTCTAGTAATTTTTTATAACGGTTTTCAGCGCTTTCATTTTGTAACACAAAAATTCTGTTTTCAAGATTTATATATTCTTGCTCAGCAAATATTTTAAAAAGACGTAACCAATTAGTACTTGAATTTTCTAGGGCTACAAATTGCTCTTTGGAGATGCTGTATAGTTCTGCATCGGTTAATGCTTGGATATTCTCGTTTGTTTTTGTTTGAGAAATAAAAGACGAGTAAGCGGTAACAAACGAGTTTTCTGATAATAAACAATAGGTAGCTTCTTTTTCGTCAGACGAATGATAAAAGGATCTAAAAATACCTGAAGCTATAAAAGCAACTTCTTTACAAGTATTTCCTTCTTGTATAAAAAAATCACCTTTGTTAAGTTTTTTATACCTAACTAAATTTACAAAGTTGTCTATTTCTTCTTCGGAAAGAATGTTGTAGGAAGCTAAGTGTTTTTTAAGCATTTTGTATGGATTAACAAGTAGTTTAATTGTTTTTTACAGCAGAAATTATGATGAAAATAGGTCTTCTCATTTCATCTTTCATTTCTGGGTATTTTTCCAAAACAAGTTCAGAAGGTTTTGGTTCAGAAATTTCTTGAATATCAAAGCCCGATTTAATTACTGTATTAATTATAGTTTCTAAGGTTCGGTGATATTTAATTACTTCATGTCCTAGAAAATTAGTTTTTCTTTCTCCTTCGTCTTGATAGTTGTCTAAAGGCCAATGCAATCGATTTTCATTTTTATCTAAAAACCAATCCTGTTCTGGTTTTGATGTAAAAGCTGGATGCTCTAGTGAAAATATAAAGTTGCCTCCTTTTTTTAAGGTTTTATTGATCTTTTTAAAAACAGGGTTTAAATCTTTTAAGTAGTGGAATGCAAGTGAACTAATAACAATATCAAATTCTTCAGGTTTAAAATCAATATCTTCAATTGCCATTTGTAGATATTTAATAGCCAGGTTTTTTGAGCTTTCTATGGCTTTATCAATCATTTTTTTTGATAAATCTACTCCAGTTACATTTTTTGCACCTTGTTGTTTAGCATACATACAATGCCATCCATAGCCACAACCAAGATCAAGTACATTTTTGTCTTGAAAATCAGGTAACATTTTTTTAAAAACTTCCCATTCGCCAGCTGAATTTAAACCATCAATTGAACGAGGCATTTTGCTGTAACTTTCAAAAAAGTCATTATCATCATATCTGTTTTGTTTCATCTTTATAATACTACACTTTCTATTTTGCAAAAAAATTATGAATAACAAAGTTAGCTAGTTTATTGGAAGTATCAAACGGAAGACTTATAAACCTGTCAAAACAGCAGGTTTCTGTTTTGGTATGGTTGTGGTAAAGTATATGAAGTGTTACGAATTAATAGTTTCAGTGAAAAAGAGTAAATTTATAATTCATAACCAATTAAATAAAAAAGAAAAATGAAAACATTTTTAAAGGTATTGTTAACGGCATTAGCAGTAATTGTATTGGCAAATATTTTACCAGGAGTAACGGTAGCTAGTTATACAACCGCAGTAATTGTGGCAGTAGTAATTGCTTTGTTAAACCTATTTGTGCGTCCGCTGTTAGTGTTTTTTACATTACCAGCAACGATTGTTACGCTAGGGTTGTTCCTATTTGTAATTAATGCAGTAATTATATTGTTGGCAGATAAATTAGTGTCGGGGTTTGCAGTTAGCGGATTTTTTACAGCACTCTTGTTCAGTGTATTGCTGTCAATTTTCAGATCATTACTATTTTCGCTATTAAAAGAAGGAGACGAATAAGTAACCTAAAACATTAAAAACTAGAAAATAAGGGAAGTAAAAAAGATAATATTCTTATAGCTAAAAGTCTTGGTTATCAATAAATAAAGTAGTAATTTTGCACCCGATTTTTTAAGAAACAGATTTTTAAGATGAATATAACAAAAGAAAACGTAGATGCATTAAATGCAGTTGTAAAAGTTGATATTGTTGCAGAAGATTATCAAGATAAAGTAACAAAAGTATTAAACGATTACCGTAAATCAGCGAACATTCCTGGGTTTAGAAAAGGTCATGTACCAATGGGAATGGTAAAGAAGCAATACGGAAAATCAGTAATGATTGATGAGGTAAACAAGCTTTTACAAGAGTCGTTAAACAAATTCTTAGTTGAAGAGAAGTTAGATATCTTAGGTAATCCATTACCAAGAGTTCAAGAAGATTTCAATTGGGATGCTGATAAATTCTCTTTTGAGTTCGAATTAGGATTAGCTCCTGAGTTCGATGTAAACTTAAAGCCAAAAAGCAAAGTAACTCAATATAACATTGTTGCTACTGACGAGTTAATCGAAAAAGAAGTTGAAAACATTCAATCTCGTTACGGTAAAATGTCAGCTAAAGAAGAAGCTACAGAGGAAACTAACGTTACTGGTACTTTCGTAAACGAAGAGAAAGAAATCAACAAAAAATCTACAATTTCTGTAAAAGATATTAAAGGAAAAACAAACTTAAAGAAGTTTGTAGGTGCTAAAGTTGGAGACGTTTTAGAATTAAAAACTAAAAACTTATTCGAAGATGAGCACAAGTTACAAGGAGCTTTAGGTGTATCTCACGATGAGGTTCACGACTTAGATATTCCAGTAACATTTACTATTGAAGAGATTACTGAGATAGAACCAGCAGAATTAGATCAAGAGTTATTTGATAAGTTATTTGCTGATGGAAGCGTAAAAACTGTAACTGAATTAAAAGATAAAATTAAAGAAGACGCAGAAAAGCAATTCCAACAACAAGCAGATCAACAATTGTTAAACGCAATTACTGAAAACTTAGTTGATAACACAAAGTTTGATTTACCAGTTGAATTCTTACAAAAGTGGTTACAAACTGCAGGAGAAAAAGAATTAACTGCTGAAGAAGCTGTTGAAGAATATAACAAGTCTGAAAAAGGATTACGTTACCAATTAATCGAAGGAAAGATTATGAAGGATAACGATATTAAATTAGACTATGCAGAGTTAGTAGACTATGCAAAAGGATTTATTAGAGCTCAAATGGCTCAATTTGGAAACATGAATCCAGAAGAAAAAGAGTTAGATGATATCGCGGGAAGAATCTTACAAAATCAAGACGAAGCTCAAAAATTACAATCTCAATTAATAAGCCAAAAATTATTAGCTTTTTATAAAGAAAACATGAGCTTTGATACAAAAGAAGTTTCTTACGAAGATTTCATTAAAGAAGTATACAAGTAATAGTTAATTACTAAAATTATAAATAAAAACCTGAATGCACATTCAGGTTTTTTTAGCCATTAACTGTAACAAAATACTAACGAAATAGTTCTTATATTTACATCTTTATAACCCAAAAACATTTTAAAAATGGATTACGGAAAAGAGTTCGAAAAATACGCAACAAAGCACCACGGAATAAATAGCAATTACTTAGGAAAAATAACAAGTAGTTTAACTCCATATATTATGGAAGAGCGCCAAATGAACATTACTCAAATGGATGTTTTTTCTCGTTTAATGATGGATAGAATTATTTTTTTGGGCACTGGAATTAATGACCAAGTAGCCAATGTAATTCAAGCACAATTATTGTTTTTAGAAAGTGTAGACGCATCAAAAGATATTTCAATTTACATTAATTCACCAGGAGGAGGAGTTTATGCTGGTTTGGGTATTTACGATACTATGCAATTTATTAAACCAGATGTAGCAACAATTTGTACAGGTATGGCTGCTTCAATGGGAGCTGTGTTAATGTGTGCAGGAGAAAAAGGAAAACGTTCAGCGTTACCACACTCTCGTATTATGATTCACCAACCATTAGGTGGAGCACAAGGACAAGCTTCTGATATTGAAATTACAGCTCGTGAAATTTTAAAATTAAAAGATGAGTTGTACCAAATAATATCAAAGCACTCAGGTCAAACAGTAGAAAAAGTAAATCAAGATTCTGATAGAGATTATTGGATGAAAGCCGAAGAAGCAAAAGCTTACGGTATGGTAGACGAAATTTTAACTAGAAAATAATAAAACAGCTAATAGCAGTGAGCTGTTGGCAATAAGCTGATAAGATGTCGAAAGAAGAAAATTTACAATGTTCCTTTTGTGGGCGTAAAAAACCAGAAACCGATTTATTAATCGCAGGTTTAGATGCACATATATGTGATAAATGTATAGAGCAAGCTCATGGAATAGTAGAAGAGGAAATAGCTGAAGCTAAAACAAGTGATTTATCAAAAGATCTTACCTTAAAAAAGCCAAGAGAAATTAAAGCTTTTTTAGATGAATATATCATAGGACAAGATCAAACTAAAAGAGCTATGTCTGTAGCAGTATACAATCACTATAAAAGATTGTTACAAACTAGAGATGATGAAGATGAGGTAGAGATTGAAAAATCAAACATCGTTTTAGTAGGAGAAACAGGAACAGGAAAAACCTTAGTAGCTCGTACAATTGCAAGAATGCTAAACGTACCATTTTCTATTGTAGATGCTACCGTGTTAACACAAGCAGGTTATGTAGGGGAAGATGTTGAAAGTATCTTAAGTCGTTTGTTACAAGCAGCCGATTATGATGTTGAAAAAGCTGAAAGAGGTATTGTATTTATTGATGAAATAGATAAGATAGCTCGTAAAGGAGACAACCCATCAATTACACGTGATGTTTCTGGTGAGGGAGTGCAACAAGCTTTACTGAAACTATTAGAAGGAGCAGTTGTAAATGTAGCTCCTAAAGGAGGAAGAAAACATCCTGAGCAAAAGTTTATTGAAGTAAATACCAAAGATATTTTATTTATTGCCGGAGGAGCTTTTTCTGGAATAGATAGATTTATTAGCAAGCGTTTAAATATGCAAGCGGTTGGTTATAGTGCTTCGGTAGAAGAAGATAAAATAGATCACGATAACTTATTACAATACATCACACCTTTAGATTTAAAATCTTTTGGTTTGATACCAGAAATTATTGGTCGTTTACCAGTATTAAGTTATATGAATCCGTTAGATGAAAAAACACTTAGAGCTATTTTAACAGAGCCTAAAAACTCAATTATAAAACAGTATACTAAGTTGTTTTCAATGGATGATGTTGAGTTTACAATGACCGAAGAGGCATTACAGTTTATTGTTAATAAAGCAGTAGAATACAAGTTAGGAGCACGTGGATTACGTTCGTTATGTGAAGCTATCTTAACAGATGCAATGTTTGATATGCCAAGTTCTGATGAAAAAGAATTTAAGGTAACAAAAGAATATGCAGAGTCGAAATTAACAAAGTCAGCATTAAAGAAATTAAGAGCAGCATCTTAAAAATATTTACTGAGAGAAATAAAAAAGCCATCAAATTTTGATGGCTTTTTTATTTTATAAACTAAGGTGTTATTCTGCTTTATGAAGCTTACTATATTGCTGTATCCATTTAGTAATTTCTTCATCTTTAATGTCATACTTATACATAAGATCTTCTCTTATCTGCTTTAAGTATTTTTCGTTTAAAACACTTTTTTCATATTCAGAAATAACTAGTTGCTTAAAGCTTTCAGCATACTTTTGTACAGGTTTTTTAACCTCTTTAGGCTCATCTTCTGTAGTTTCAGTTTCTACAATCTTTTTTTCTGCCTGTTCTACAACAATCTCTTCTGTAACCTTATTGTCAGCAACAACACCATTACTTGTCGCATAAGTGGTTTTTTCGTCTTTATACCATCCTTGAGGAATGTTAGCTAATTGCTCTTCACTAACAATAATAGTTTTAATCTTGTTACCTGTAACATCCATACTTTCTAAGTTAGGGCAGTTTGATACGTCTAACGTAGTAAGTTGATTGTAACTAGCATATAAGCTTTGAATATTTGGGTTTTCACCAAGTATTAAAGAGGTTAATTTGTTATAATCGCAACTTATATAGGTTAAGTTATGATTCTTACTAACATCTAAGCGCTCAATTTTGTTTTCACTACAGTTTAAGAAACTTATTGAAGAGCTTTGAGATAAATCAATCTTTTTAATCTCGTTACCAAAACAATCCAAACGTCTTAAATTAGGAAAACTTTCTAAACCAGTTAAATCTTTAATTTTTGAATAAACATTAGGTAAGTCTTTGTTTGTAACAGGATCATTAACATTTAAGTTAGTAACATATTCAGCATCACTAATTGTAATACTACCGTTTAAACCGTTAGAGTCAATTTTTAAATTGATTAAACATTCCTCTAAACCAATATCAGGAATTCGAATAGTTTCTTGTGAATAAATGTTAAATGCAAAAAGTGTTGCAAAACAAAGGGGGATAATTGTTTTCATCATAAGGGGAATTTTTGCCAAAATTATGTAATTATATGTTTTTTGCAAATTAAATTTGCCAAGAGTTTTATAACAATAAGCTAACTTTTAAAACTAGTAGTATATTTGTTAGCCGTATTTTTATAGTATATGATAACCCAACAAACCATAGATAGAGTTTTTGAGAGCGCCCGAGTAGAGGAAGTGATAGGAGAATTCGTGCAATTAAAAAAGTCGGGAAGTAACTTTAAAGGCTTAAGTCCTTTTACAGACGAACGTACCCCTTCGTTTATGGTATCGCCAGTAAAACAAATCTGGAAAGACTTTAGTACAGGAAAAGGAGGAAATGCAATTTCATTTTTAATGGAACACGAGCATTATACTTATCCTGAAGCGATACGTTGGTTAGCCAAAAAATATAATATTGAAATAGAAGAAACCGAGCAGTCTGATGAGCAAAAGCAGCAAATGAATGAACGAGAAAGTATGTTTTTGGTTTCAAAATTTGCTAAAGATTACTTTCATGATGTATTAATGAATACACAAAACGGAAGAGCAATCGGGTTGTCTTATTTCAAAGAAAGAGGATTTAGAGAAGACACTATTGAAAAATTCGATTTAGGATACTGTAAAGATGAATGGGATAATTTCACTAAGGCAGCGCTGGCTAAAGGTTATGATTTAAAATACTTAAAATCTACTGGTTTAACAATAGTAAAAGAAGGAGGAACAGAAGATAGAAAGTTTGATCGATTTAAAGGGCGTGTGATGTTTCCTATTCATAGTATGTCTGGACGTATTTTAGGTTTTGGGGGTAGAATACTTACTAACGATAAAAAGGCTGCAAAATACCTAAATTCACCTGAGAGTGACATCTATCACAAGAGTAAAATCCTTTACGGACTTTATCAAGCTAAAAAAGAAATAGCTAAAGAAGATAATTGCTTTTTAGTAGAAGGATATACCGATGTAATTTCGTTTCACCAATCTGGTATTGAAAATGTAGTAGCGTCTTCAGGTACTGCATTAACACCTGATCAAATCCGCTTAGTAAACCGATTAACACAAAACATAACCGTACTTTTTGATGGTGATGCAGCAGGAATTAGAGCATCAATTCGAGGAATTGATTTAATTCTTGAGCAAGGAATGAACGTAAGGGTAGTGGCTTTTCCTGAGGGAGAAGATCCTGATAGTTTTGCCAAAGCGCATTCTAATGTTGAATTAAAACAGTATTTAGAAGAGAAGTCACAGGACTTTATAGAGTTTAAAGTTTCTTTATTAATGAAGGAAGCAGCGAACGACCCTGTTAAAAAAGCAGGATTAATTAGAGATATTGTTACGAGTATTTCTAAAATTCCTGATGGTATTCAACGAGAAGTGTATGTGCAAGAATGTGCACGTATTATGGATATTTCTGAAAGAGTACTATTTAGTGAGCTTGCACAGTTGCTGAAAAAAGGAGCGACAGCAACGAGAAAGAGCAGTGTAGGACAAGACCCTAATCAACCACCTCCAGAATATTTTCAAGAGCAAGGACAAGCTTCAATGGAAGCTATAAAAGGAGGAAAAGGGAAGTTGCAACAAAACATCAATCAATTAAATATCCTTGAAAAAGAAGTTATAAGGATATTGTTACTGTATGGTAACGAGATTGTTGATTTTGTAAACTGGGTAGATGCAGTTGATGAAAGAGGGCGTCCATTTTTAGAAAAAGAAGAATATCAAAACACGGTATCAAATGAGTTGTATTTAAACTTACAAGAAGACGAAATAGAGTTTACCAATGAAATATTTAGATTAACTTATTATGAGTTAATTCATCAATTAAATCAAGATGAAAAAATAAAAGTAGATCATTTGGTAATGCATGAAAATCCTCAAATATCTAGTTTAGTAACTAATATTTTAATGGATGAAGAAAAGTACAATTTAAGCGATTGGGAGCGTAAAGAGGTTTTTGTAACAGAGACAGTTAAAATTCTTCCAAAGCTAGTTACCGATGCTATTTTAAACTTGCGTAGAGTTTTAATTGAAGAGAAAATTAAAGAGATTATGCAAGAAAGTCAAGAACAAAAAGCAGTTCCTAACCTAGAAGAAATCAGTAATTATACAGGATTAAAAAAGCGCCTTTTTGAAAAACTAAACCGTGTAATCTAAGGTTTATAAACTGCTAATTATTTAGAATTTTTAACATTCTTAACATTTTTTTGTAACTTTACCGGCGAAAAGAACAAGAAATTAAAGAAAAAATGAGAAAGTTGCTACAAATTCTAGAATTACTTAGGTTACTAGTTATATTACCTTTTAATATTTCTAACGGGCACAAAAAAAGTGCTTACCAAAAAATTAAACGACAAATGATGTCGGTTAATTTACTTTAAGTCTTTAGGGATTTCACAAATAGGAATAGGAATCATTTTATGCTGATTAATTCGGTTGAGACGAGTGTATATTTTATACACTTCTAACTCTCTACCAGAAAAATCATTTTCAGTTTTTCCTGTATCTTGCATTTCCATAGCCCATTCTAGTT
Source organism: Tenacibaculum larymnensis (assembly GCF_028829235.1). Taxonomy (GTDB): domain Bacteria; phylum Bacteroidota; class Bacteroidia; order Flavobacteriales; family Flavobacteriaceae; genus Polaribacter; species Polaribacter larymnensis. Next base: position 42,102 of record NZ_JAIWJY010000002.1, read on the forward strand.
CATCATATGAAGCTCCAATTTGGTCTTCGTCTGTTCTACTATCACCAAATAAACCATCAGTAGGTTGTGCTTTTTGAATAGATGTAGGAACATTTAAATGAGCTGCCAATTCATATACCTCTGACTTTACTAAGTCGGCAATTGGGCTTAAATCTACACCTCCATCACCATATTTTGTATAAAAACCTACACCAAAATCTTCTACTTTATTACCAGTACCTGTAACTAACAAACCATGTAAACCTGCAAAATAATATAAGGTTGTCATGCGTAAACGAGCGCGAGTATTTGCCAAAGCTAAGTCAACTTTAGCAGAAGACTCAACTTGAGGTACAACAGTTTTAAAATCTTCAAAAGTAGACGTTAAATTAACCTCCGCTTCACTCACGTTACTAAAACGTTCTCTCAATAATTTTATGTGCTCATTAGCTCTGCTTACTTGACTTTTAGCTTGATGAATTGGTAACTCAACACATAATGTTGGTAAACCAGTTTTTGCACATAAAGTTGAGGTAACAGCACTATCAATACCACCAGAAATTCCTACAACAAAACCATTCACTTTGGCATTAGTAGCATAATCTTTTAACCAATTTATAATATGTTCAGCAACCTTAGGAGTGTTCATTTTTGTGATATTTTAAGAGTTTACAGTTAAGTGGTAAAAACTAATTTAGTAATTTCGACGTTGTAATTTAGAATGTAAATATACTAAAGTTCATGAGAAAAATTTTAGCACTAGTTGCGTTAGTTTTTATAAACCTTTCATGTAAAAATGATGAAAGTAACAAGTTAGATGTAGATGTGTCTACGATTAACGTAAATGTTGATATTGACCGTTTTGATGTTGATTTTTATACGACTAAACAAAACGAATTAAATAAGGCAAAAGAAAAGTATCCAATGCTTTTTCCTCCTCAACCTGATAGTGTTTGGGTGAACAAGATTAATAATAAAGATGAACGAGAGTTATTTGCTGAAACTCAAAAGGTTTTTCCTGATATAGAAGAAGAAAAAGAGCAATTAATGTCACTTTTCAAGCATGTTAAATATTATAATCCAAGATTTGTAAGTCCTAAAGTGATTACTATGCTAACAAACATCGATTATAATAACAGAATTGTATATACGGATAGCTTACTGTTGATTTCTTTAGATTCTTATTTAGGAAAAGAACATGAGTTTTATAATGACTATCCAGCTTATGTGAAACAGAATAATACCAAAGAACACATCGTAGTTGATGTTGCTAAAGCTATTGTAGGTAAACAAATGTTACCTAGTATGGCAAGGAGTTTTATTGATAAAATGATTTACAGAGGGAAAAAAATGTATTTGTTAGATGCTTATTTACCAAATACATCAGATGCCTTGAAAATAGGATACTCACAAATAAAATTAGATTGGGCAGAGAGAAATGAAGAACAAATATGGATGTATTTTGTAGAAAAAGATTTGTTATACAGTACTGGCAAAGATGTTGATAAACGCTTTTTAGATTTAGCTCCTTTTTCTAAGTTTTATATGGAAGAGGATAGTCAATCTCCAGGAAGAATAGGAGAGTGGATTGGTTGGCAAATCGTACGTTCGTACATGCAAAAGAATGATGTATCTTTGCATAAATTATTACAAACAAGTGAAGAGGAAATCTTCAAAAACTCAAGATATAAACCAAAAAGATAATGGCGATAGAGCATACATCAAAAATAACATTTAAAGTAGGGTTAGACGAAAACAGAATTCCAGAAGAAATTACTTGGAACGCAGAAGACGGAGGTATAAAAGATGAAGCTTCAAAAGCAATTATGCTATCTGTTTGGGATCATAAACAAAAAGATACATTGCGTATGGATTTATGGACTAAAGATATGCCTGTAGATGAAATGAAGCAGTTTTTTCATCAAACCTTAGTGTCTATGGCAAACTCTTTTGAAAGAGCTACAAACGATGAAAAAATGAGTGCAACCATGCGTGATTTTTGTGACTACTTTGCTGAAAAATTAGAATTAATTCAGAAATAAAAAAAGCAGCTTTTAAAGCTGTTTTTTTTATGCATTGTAGTTTTTTATCCTATTAATGATGGTTTCGTAATCTTCAAGGTTATTAACAAAATCTAAATCAGAAACGTCAACAATTAGAATGTTTAAATCAGGTTGTGTTTTGATAAAGTTGCTATACCCATCATGGATTTTTTGTAGATAACTCGCTTCTATATTTTGCTCGTAATCACGCCCACGCTTTTTAATATTTTCTAGTAAGCGTTCTGTGTTTTGATATAAGTATACATACAAATCAGGCTTTGTGATTTCTTTGTACATTAAATCAAACATTTTTCTATACAACTTATATTCATCACTATGCAAGGTGACTTGTGCAAAAATGAGCGATTTAAAAATGTAGTAATCAGAAACAATAAAGTTTTTAAATAAATCAAACTGCGCTAAATCATCAGAAAGTTGCTGGTATCTATCAGCCAAAAAACTCATTTCTAAAGGAAAAGCATAGCGTTCATTGTCGTTATAAAACTTAGGTAAAAAAGGATTGTCTGCAAAACGCTCTAAGACAATTTTAGCATTAAATTCATCAGACATCATATTGGCTAATGATGTTTTACCAGCCCCAATATTACCTTCAATAGCGATATAATTATACTTCTCAGTAATAGGAATTGGTCTTTCTAATTTTATATCAAGCTTTGTAATTTCTGAAGTGTCTGCACAATTTTCCAAACAAATATATAAATGCTTTTTTTCTATTGGATGAATAACATTACGGGCAATTTCAACCAATGGAACTAAAGCGAATTTACGTTCTAACATCCTTGGATGTGGTACGATTAAGGTTTTAGAGAAGATAATTTCATCATCAAATAATAAAATATCTAAATCAATTAACCTATCAGAATATCCTTCAGAGTTTTTTCGAGTCCTTCCAAGCTCTTTTTCTATAGAAAGTAACCTAAGTATTAGTTGTTCTGGTGGTAAATATGTTGAAACTTTAATACAAGTGTTGTAAAAGTTATTGCTGTCAAACCCCCATGAAGCAGTTTCATATACAGACGCTACTTTTAATACAGCACCTACTTTATCGGCAATCAAGTTAATTGCTTGTTGAATATTATCAAGCTTATTACCTTGATTGGTTCCTATAGAAATATATGTAATTCGTTGTATTTTCATGAATGGGATGCAAAGAAAACTAAAACTAAAAAAACAAAAGCTAAAAAAAGATTTTTTATTTAAATAAATTTTTCAAAAAAGGGTAGGGTATTTTATTTTTCAACTGTTATAGTAGTGGATTTCTTTATAGAGTAAGATTTTTATATGATTATTGGGGAATGATCTGAAACAACTCTAAGTTAAAGGCTGCTAATTTTAGCAGCCTTTCTTCTTTTTAAGACGTATATAAAAACAAAAAAAAGCAACCTAATTAGGTTGCTTTTTTATATCTAAAAATTGAATCTTAAGACTCTTTTTTATCTTGTCTAGGTTTTCTATCATCACGACGATTATCGCGGTTACGATTATCACGACCTCTATTATCTCTGTTATTGTCTCTAGGTGGTCTAGCTACATAACCTTCAGGTTTAGGTAATAATGCCTTACGAGAAACTTTTTCTTTACGAGTTTTAGGATCAACACCAAAGTATTTTACATCAATAACATCACCAATGTTCACTACATCTGTAACGTTGTTTGTACGTTCCCAAGCTAACTCGCTAACGTGTAATAAAACTTCGTTTCCTGGAGCTTCTGTATATTCAACAACAGCACCAAAATCTAATATTTTTATAACTTTTACTTCGTATACAGAACCTTTTTCAGGTTTAAACATCATAGAGTCAATACGAGCTATAACTTTATCTATACCTTCTTGGTTTGTTCCTAAAATCTCAACGATTCCTTCTTCTGTAACAGGGTCTTCGTTAATAACAATCGTAGTCTCTGTTTCTTTTTGTAACTCTTGGATGTGTTTTCCACCAGGTCCAATAAATGCTCCAATTAAATCGTTAGGAATAACTCTATTCACCATTTTAGGTGCATGAGCTTTTACATCTTCGTTAGGAGTTTCAATAGTGTCAGTTAATTTCTCTAAGATGTGTAAACGACCATCACGAGCTTGTTTTAATGCATTTACTAAGATTTCATAAGATAATCCTTTAATCTTAATATCCATCTGACAAGCAGTAATACCGTCAGCAGTACCTGTTACTTTAAAGTCCATATCACCTAAGTGATCTTCATCACCTAAAATATCAGATAATACAGCATAACGATCACCATCAGAAATTAATCCCATTGCAATACCAGAAACTGGTTTTTTCATTTGAACACCAGCATCCATTAGTGCCATAGTACCAGAACAAACAGTTGCCATTGAAGATGAACCATTAGATTCTAATACTTCAGAAACAACACGAACAGTGTATGGACAATCTTCAGGAATCATTCCTTTTAAAGCTCTTTGAGCTAAGTTTCCGTGACCAATTTCACGACGAGACGTTCCTCTTAAAGGACGTGCTTCACCAGTTGAAAAAGGAGGGAAGTTATAGTGTAAGTAGAACTTTTCTTCACCTTGTAATGTTGGAGAGTCTACCATGTTAGCATCTCTAGAAGTACCTAAAGTTACAGTAGCTAATGCTTGAGTTTCTCCACGTGTAAAGATTGAAGAACCATGAGTTCTTGGTAAATAATCTACTTCACACCAAATAGGTCTAATATCAGTAGTTTTACGTCCGTCTAAACGTAAACCTTCGTTTAAAGTTAAATCTCTAACTGCAGCTTTTTGTGCTTTGTTAAAGTATTTTCCAACTAAATCTCCAAAGTCTTCTAATTCTTCTTCGGTAAACGTAGCGGTAATTTCTTCTTTGACTTCAGAAAAAGCTAAACCTCTTTCTTGTTTAGAAGTACCTTTTTTAGCAATATCATAACATTTTTGATATGCCGCATCGTGAATTTTTTGAGCTAATTCTTCATCTTCTCTTTCACCTTCATACTCACGAGTTTCTTTTTTACCTGCAGCTTCTGCTAAAGCAACTTGAGCAGCACATTGTACTTTAATCGCTTCGTGTGCAAACTTAATTGCGTCAGCCATTTCTTCTTCTGAAATTTCTTTCATTTCACCTTCTACCATAGCTACAGAGTCAGCAGAAGCACCAATCATCATATCAATGTCAGCCTCTTGTAATTGAGCATAACTTGGGTTGATGACAAATTCTCCGTTAATTCTTGCTACACGTACTTCAGAAATAGGTGTTTCAAAAGGGATGTCTGATAACTGAATAGCAGCTGATGCAGCTAAACCAGCTAAAGCATCTGGCATTACTTCTTCGTCATGAGACATTAATTGAATCATTACTTGAGTTTCAGCGTGATAATCTTTTGGGAAAAGTGGACGCAATACACGGTCTACTAAACGCATTGTTAAAATTTCTTCGTTTGAAGGGCGTGCCTCACGCTTCATAAATCCACCAGGGTAACGACCCGCAGCGGCAAATTTTTCACGGTAATCTACCGTTAATGGTAAAAAGTCAATACCTGGGTTTGCAGTTCTTGCTGATACAACTGTTGCTAATAACATTGTATCTCCCATTCTTACAACAACAGAACCATCTGCTTGTTTTGCTAATTTTCCTGTTTCTAATGTGATGGTTCTTCCATCTCCAAGCTCTATGACTTGGTTAAATACTTTTGGAATCATAAATTAATTCTTCTAAATTTTAATTCGTTTTTTTTGTTGTTGTGTTGTTGTTGCTCCAATGGAAAATCAAAATTGTTGTTAGTAATTTTGAGCTTTTTATATATAAATTTCTGGTTGTTAGTCAGAAATACTATTTAGTTTAAAATAAAAAAGAGGCACATTTATAGAGCCTCTTTTTCTGTAGAATTATTTTCTAATTCCTAATTCTTTAATAATCGCACGATATCTGTTGATTTCTTTTTTCTTAAGATAATCTAATAAGCTTCTACGCTTACCTACCATACGTACTAATGAACGCTCTGTGTTAAAATCTTTACGATTTCTTTTTAAGTGCTCAGTTAAATGGTTAATTCTGTGCGTAAATAACGCGATTTGTCCTTCAGCAGTACCAGTATCATTTGCTCCTTTACCGTGTTTTGCGAAGATTTGTTCTTTAACTTCTTTTGTTAAATACATGCCAATATTATTTAAATGATTATTATGTACTCAATGCTATTACATTGAAGTTGCAAATGTACGATTATTTTTTGGAATGATAACGAAAAAGTTAGAAAGCAAAAAAGCCAGCAAACGCTAGCTTTTTTGTTATGCTCTTACAGGTTGGTTTTGTATTAAATCTAAATATAGGTTTACCTGTTTTTTTAAGTCTTTTCGTTCGTAAATAGCATCTAAGAATCCATGTTCTAATAAAAATTCAGAACGTTGGAAACCTTCAGGTAAGTCCTTACCAGTTGTATCTTTTACTACACGTGGTCCTGCAAATCCAATTAAAGCATTTGGTTCTGCAATGTTAATGTCTCCTAACATGGCAAATGAAGCTGTGGTTCCTCCAGTAGTTGGATCGGTACATAAAGATATGTATGGAATTTTAGCTTCTGCTAATTGTGCTAGTTTTGCAGAAGTTTTGGCTAATTGCATTAAAGAAAGTAAGGCTTCTTGCATGCGAGCTCCTCCTGATTTGGAAATCATTAAAAAAGGAATATTGTTTTTGATAGAGTAATCAATAGCTCTTGCTATTTTTTCACCAACAACACTTCCCATAGATCCACCAATAAAAGCAAAATCCATCGACGCAATTACTAAATCTTTTCCCATTGATTTACCAACGGCAGCACGTGCAGCATCTTTTAAACCTGTTTTCTTCTGAGCTGCTTTTAGTTTTTCAGGATACTTTTTAGTGTCTTCAAATTTTAAAGGATCTTTAGCAGATAGTTTTGGATCTAACTCTTTGAAATTATTGTCATCAAAAAAGATTTCAAAGTACTCTTTACTACCTATACGTACGTGGTATCCGTCTTCTGGACTTACGTATAAATTCTTTTTTAATTCGTCGGTATCAATTATTTTTCCGCTAGGGGTTTTATACCACAAGCCTTTAGGCGTGTCTTTTTTTTCTTCTGTTGGGGTTTGAATCCCTTTGTCTGTACGTTTAAACCAAGCCATAATTTAGTTTTTTATTCTTTAGTTGTTTGGTTTTCCTTTTTCAAAGAATATTATAATGTATTCACATTATTTAAATCTTCAAAAGCTTTCTTTAATCTAGCTTTAAAAGTTTGTTCTCCTTCACGTAACCATTTGCGAGGATCGTAATATTTTTTATTAGGAACATCATCACCTTCTGGGTTACCTATTTGTGATTGCAAATATGCAGATTTTTCTTTCATATAATCACGAACACCTTCTGTAAATGCATATTGTAAATCTGTATCAATATTCATTTTAATAACCCCGTAGCTAATAGCCTCACGAATTTCTTCTAAAGTAGAACCAGATCCTCCATGGAATACAAAATCAATCGTATTATGAGGAACGTTATATTTTTCTGAAATATATTCTTGAGAGTTCTTTAATATTTTAGGAGTTAATTTTACATTCCCAGGTTTGTATACACCATGTACATTGCCAAAAGCAGCAGCGATTGTAAATTGCGAGCTTACTTTCATTAATTCTTCATAAGCGTATGCTACTTCTTCAGGTTGAGTATATAGTTTAGATACATCTACATCAGAGTTATCAACACCATCTTCTTCACCACCTGTAATCCCTAATTCAATTTCTAAAGTCATTCCCATTTTACTCATACGAGCAAGGTATTCTTTACAAATTTCGATGTTTTCTTGTATAGGTTCTTCACTTAAATCAATCATGTGAGAACTATATAAAGGTTTTCCCGTTTCCTTATAAAATTGCTCACTAGCATCTAATAAACCATCAATCCAAGGTAATAACTTTTTAGCAGCATGATCGGTATGTAAAATAACAGGAACTCCGTATGCTTCTGCTAATAAATGTATATGTTTTGCACCAGCTACCGCACCTGCAATAGCAGCTTTTTCGTTGTCGTTTGATAAGCCTTTACCTGCATTGAATTGAGCACCTCCATTTGAGAACTGGATTATTACAGGCGAGTTGAGTTCTTTAGCTGTTTCTAAAACAGTATTAATAGTGTTTGATCCTACAACATTAACAGCTGGTAATGCAAAGCCTTTTTGTTTTGCTAATTCAAAAATCTCTTGAACTTCTTTTCCGGTGGCAACTCCAGGTTTAATCATTTTTTATTTGTTTAGTAGTGTGTTACATAAATTACGGAACAAATCTACACTTTTTTATACAAGTTGCGGTAAATTTTTAACAGAAAGTACTTTGTTAAAAGGGGTAATTAATACCTATATTTAGTACTGAGTTAGAGAAATTGAAGTTTTGAAACCACTTATTATTAGTTAAGTATGGTTCGTGTGCTTTGAATCCTAAATCTAATCTAGCAATTAAAAACTTAAAGTCATAACGAAGTCCGAAACCAGCACCAACAGCTATATCTTTTAAAGATTTAAAACCATTAAATTTAGCTGGGTCATCAACAAATTCTGTATTAGTTATGTCCCAGATATTTCCTGCATCTACAAATAATGCAGATTTTAAGGAACCAAAAACATCAAAACGGTACTCAAAACTAGTTAAAAACTTTAAACTTCCTATGTTGTACTCAAGAACAGGTGCTCTTGTACCAGGTCCTAAATCGTATGTTCTCCAGGCGCGTATATCGTTAGAACCTCCTGCAAAATAACTACGAGAAAAAGGAACACCAGAATTGTCGTAAGTAAAAATAGCTCCAAGAAAAGTTCTGTGTGCTAATACATTGTTATCACCTAAATCCCAATATTTTTTGTATTCGATATCCGTTTTAAAGTATTGAGCGATAGGGATTTTGAATACGGTTTTTTGACCGGAACTGTTTGTTTTTTTAGATAGAAGCCCCATGATATTCCCTGAATTAGCGATTCGGAACTTAAAAAAAGAAAAGCTAGCGTCTTTAATGCTTTCTTGATTATTGTAGGTATAACCGTATGCTATCTCAGGGATTAAAAAGTCAGAAGTCACAATGTTATACCTGTTAGCAAGATTTAATACATTTTGAAATTCAGTAGGGTTTGAAGCTGCAAAATCAGCATCAGTAAGCACATTTGAAACAAAACTAATTATCTCATTAGAGCTACTAGGTGTGTTATCAGGAAAAGAATATGAAGGGTCATAAATTTCGGCAACTTCAGCTAATTTTCGATATTCTGAATTGTAAATAGAAAAATAATTGTCAACGTTTAAGTTTCTGATATATTGAGTGTTTAATAACTCCAATTGAATAGACTTTTTCTTGTCATAGTCCCATTTGTAATCTATTCCAACAGATATGTTTTGTTTATCTAAACCAATATTTTTTTGAATTCCAATTCCTGAATAAAACTTAGTTCTTGGAAACATTCTTTTGGGTACTAGTTTATTTAGCCCGAAAGGAGCCATAAAGCGAGGTACTTCTAATGAAATATCAGAACCAATTTCCCAACCAGGACCATTATTGGAGTTGAAGTAAGACCCAAAAGCTGATAATTTAAAAAGTTCAGCTCCTTTGAAAGTATTTCTATTTGTTAATGAAAACTTTAAAGAAACATCAAAGTTACGGATGTTTGAACGTGATAGTTCGGTTTCAAATCCTAAAGTATATTTTTCAATAGGAGTTAGATAGACATTAGCTTCTAGTTCATTTTCGCTTAACTCATTATATCGAATGGAAGTGGCTTTAAAATTTTTCAGGCCTCTTAAATGTGTACGAGTTAAATTCCTTAATGAATCACTATATACTGTATTTGGTTTTATAAAAAGAGATTGTGATAAGTACTTAGGGTTATATTTTAATTTCTTAAGTGCATAAAAGTTAATTCCTTTATAAGAGGTAGTATCATTGTGTTCAGAGTTTCTTGTGTTGTAGGTATAATCGGTAAAAACATTTACTTTTTTTACTCTTTGAATTTGAAAAGGGACAGTTTTGTCAGAAATATTAATATCTACATCAGTTTTTTCATAATTTTTTAAAGTGTCATTTTCAAATGAAATATAGTTTTCATTGAATTGATATATTCCTTTGTTTCTGAAAAGTTTTACAAGTCGATTAGCCTCTTTTATAAAGTTGTCATTTTTATAATGGTCTCCAGATTTTAAATAGCTTTTGTTTTTTGAAATCTGATATAGAGAGTCTAAAACTGGTGATGTAATAAAGGTTTTTATAGTGTCAAGGTAAGAAGGATTTCCTTTTGTAATATGGTAACTAATTTCTCCTTTCTTTTTACCGATAGTATCTTTTTTTGAAGAAACTTTTGCTCTAAAATATCCTTCAGTTTGGAAGTAAGCTTTTAAGTTATCTACAGTCCTATTGGTTTTTTTGTCATCAATTATAATTGGAGCTTGTCCACTAGTTATAAACCAATTATTAAATCCTATAAATGTCTTAGCTACAGCAATACTCTGTTTTTCGGAAAAAACATTTTTATAAAAGTTATAGGTTTTTGGGTGCTTTTTAGCCCATTCGCTTGGTGTTTTCGGAGCTTCTGGGTTACCTAAATTATAAAAATGTAATGATAAAGGCATACCTAGAGCCTTAGCATTAGGACGTTGTATTAATAGCTCAGTAATATTTTCGCTTGAGTTTTTTACACTGTCAATGTATACCGTGTTTTTGGCTAGCAATAACTCGTTTTCTTTAACATATTTAATCGTGCTACAAGAGCTGAATAAGACTACTAATAAAAAGAAGAAAGAAAGTTTTTTCATTAACTTTACGCCTCGTATTAAGAATCAAAAATACTATTTTTTAGTGGTTTTAGAGTGTTAAAAACAATTTAATGAGTTTATCTAAAAACAATATAAAGTTAATAACTAGTTTACAGCAAAAAAAGTATAGGCAAAAGCATCAATTATTTGTTGCAGAAGGGGTAAAGGTAGTTAAAGAATTACTAGCCTCTTCTTTAGAACTAGAACAGCTGTATACTACAGATGAGTTATTTATTTCTTCTAAAAATGTTGAGGTTACTTTGATTTCTGAAAAAGAACTAAAAAAGATAAGTACCCTAAAAACACCAAATAAAGTTTTAGGGGTATTTAAGATTCCTAAAGAAAAAGAAATTGATAGGAGTAATTTTATAGTTGCTCTAGATGAAATTAACGATCCTGGAAACCTAGGAACAATTATTCGTTTATGTGATTGGTTTGGGGTTTCTGAATTAGTGTGCTCTAAGAATACAGTTGATTGTTATAACCAAAAAGTTGTACAATCTAGTATGGGGTCGTTAACAAGAGTTAAGATTTCATATGTTGACTTGCCTGAGTTTTTAACAAACACTTCATTGCCTATTTATACGGCAGACATGCATGGTGATAATGTATATACTACGTCATTACCTCAAAAAGCAATTTTAGTAATGGGAAATGAGGCAAATGGTATTTCACCTAAAGTTGCAGAGATCGTAAAGAATAGTGTAACTATTCCAAGGTTTGGTGATTTACAGAAAACTGAAAGTTTAAATGTCGCCACAGCTACAGCTATATTATTAAGTGAGTTTAAAAGAAATTTGGTTTAATACAATTAGATAGCTAGTGCTTTATTTTTCTTAGAGAAAGCTTCCAATTCTTCTTTGTATGGTGTATCAGTACTTTGAGCAAAAGTTGAAAGATAATTTGTAATTTCAATTGGTTTTATTGGTTCGATATTCTCTTTTTTATGCAGTTCTGGATAACAAGATATAAAGAACTTTTGTATATGAGCTATTAGTTTAATTAAGTCATTACAGTAAACTGAAGGATTATTGAAGCCATTTTTTTTGCTGTAACGATGAACTAATCTCCCTCCTTTACAAATTTCATTTAATGGACATTCTAAGCATTGTGTACAAAGCTTCGTGTTGAAATCGTTAAAGTATAATTTACCTAAAGAGGTATGTTGTATATCTTGAAAATTGTTCTTTTTAATATTGAGTCCCGTTTTAGTAAAACTGTGACCACAAGCTTTAAGAGAGTCAATAGCCTCTATTTCTCCATTAGTTTCGATAACTAAAACGGTTGATTCGTTTTTTGCTTTTTCATTAACTCTCATTAGAGAGTTTAACAAGCCTAAAAATAATGGGATTTTAAATCGCTTCGTATCTTTAATCCAAATGTCAAATAAATTAATTAACCAATCAGCCATTAAGGTTTTGTCTTTATCGAAAGGAAAATTGTCATGTGTGTAGTCAGGAATTAAAAAATTTACATAACTAACATTCATTTCCTTAAAGCTATCATAAATATCTTTTGGGCTCTCTTTAATGTTAATTACACAAGCTATATCAGCAAAATTCATTTCATTCTTTAATAATTTAACACTTTCAAAAACTGTATCGTAGCTGCCGTTTCCTTTATGGTCTACTCGATACATATCGTGTGCTTTTTTTGTTCCATCAACACTTACACTAGGGTAAATGTCTAGTTTTTTAAATAGTTCTATCCAACTTTTATCTAAAAGAACACCATTTGTTTGTAAATCGTATGAAAATGAAACATCGATAAGCTCGTTTTGAATTTCTTTTACCTTGTTAACGAAGTTTATATAAAAATCTTTAGAAGCAAGTAGAGGCTCTCCTCCATGAAAAATAAAAGAAAACTCTTTTTTCTGATATTTTCTTATGTAGTTTTTGGTTTTTTCAATGATATTATCAACTACTTCTGTAGACATAAATTTAGGCTGGCTTTTGTAGGTAGTATCTCCTAGGTTGTACATGAAACAGTATGAGCAATTAAGATTACACCTGCTAGCAATTTTTATGGCTAAAGAATTAAAGTTCATAATTTGAAATGATGTTGATTAAAACAAGGAAATTATATAGAGATACAATTTCCTTGAAAAGATTATTATAAGTTGTTCTATAGTTTAGATACTTCTTTTTCAGCATCCATTTCTATAAATCTAACACACTTTTGTTGCTTATCACTCCAAACTAATCCGTCAGGACATACCCTTCCTCCACCACTAGTAGGGTAATAAATTTCTTCTTCAACATAAATAGCACCTCCTTTAATAAGGTCTAAATTGTCCGTTTGTAAGTTTGTGAACTTCTCTAATCCTTTTGGTAAAAAAAATGTTTTCTTCATAATTATTAATTTTAGGTTAGTTGCTTACTCTATTTCTTTTTTTAAGTTTAAAGATTACATTTTCAGCTACCTGTAAATCATTAAACTAATAGAGGTTAAAAGGCTTGTTTTTTAACAAGTTTCTTAAATGAGTTGTCGCAAATATTAGCTATTTGATAATAAAAAGTAAGGTGACTACGTGACTATTTATAAAAAAGGGAGGTACAATTTTAAAATTATAGCAGTCTTTAAATAGTAGTAATTAGTTTGTTCTAAAAGAGAGTTTTTTTAAGCTTTACGAAAAGTATAGAGATAATAGAAAACCCTTTGTTTCTTTAGTTTGAAAGCAAAGGGTTTGTTTATTGTAGCTTTAAGTTTTTAAGACTTAAAATAATCCGTTTATTTGAGAGTCTATTCTGTCGATGATATAGCCTAAATCTTCTTGATTGTCTACAAAGTCTAAATTGTCAACATCAATAATTAATAATTTTCCTTTGGTATATTGACTAATCCAAGCTTCATAACGTTCGTTTAATCGGCTTAAGTAATCAATACTTATAGAGTTTTCATATTCTCTACCACGTTTATGAATTTGACCTACTAATGTAGAAATATCAGCACGTAAATAAATTAATAAATCTGGTGGAGTTACCAAGTTTTCCATTAATTCAAATAGAGAAGAGTAATTGCTATAATCTCTATTAGTCATTAACCCCATGGCATGTAAGTTAGGAGCAAAAATATGTGCGTCCTCATAAATAGTTCTATCTTGAATTATTTTCTTACCAGATTTACGTAGCTCTAGTACCTGACGAAAACGACTATTTAAAAAGTAAACTTGTAAATTAAAAGACCAACGTTCCATTTCTCCATAGAAATCGTCTAAATATGGATTTTCGTCAACTGATTCAAAATGAGCTTCCCAATTGTAGTGTTTTGCTAATAATTTTGTTAAAGTGGTTTTACCCGCGCCAATGTTTCCGGCAATTGCTACGTGCATAATTGTCTGTGTAAAATGTTTTTTAATATCGCTGGCACTGCCAGATTAGGGGAGGGTAAAATTACATAAAAAAAGGAATTCATAAACAATTTAACAGATCAATTTATAACCATAACCTCTTACATTTACAATTTGAATATTTTCATCGTGTTTTAGTTTCTTTCGTAACTTAGAAATAAAGACATCCATACTTCGAGCATTAAAAAAATCGTCATCTCCCCATAGTTTTTTCAATATAAAAGATCTGTCTAAAATTTCATTTTTCTTTTGTAGTAAATGGAATAGTAATTCAGATTCACGGTGTGTTAGTTTTTTAATATCATCATCAAAAGACAACAGTTGTTTCGTGTAATTAAAAGTATAGTTTCCAATGCTAATTGCATCGTAGTTCTTTTTTAATTCAACCCTGTTTAACAGGGAGTGAATGCGAATAATCAGTTCTTCCATTGAAAATGGTTTTTTAAGGTAGTCATTTCCACCGTGTTCAAAACCTTCAACAACATCTTTAGCTTGCGATTTTGCAGTTAAAAAAATAATAGGAAGGTGTTTGTTTTCCTGTCGTATTTCTTTAGCAAGAGTAAAACCATCTTTTTTTGGCATCATTACATCTAAAACTAGAATATCAGGAGAGTTAGTTTGGTAAATTTCATAAGCTTCTTCACCATTAAGTGCATGAAAAACTTCAAAATTTCTAGTTTCTAAACTTTCTTTTACAATTTGCCCTAAACTCGGCTCATCTTCTGCTAATAGAACTTTGATAATCTTACTCATAACTTAGAACAATTTTAAAAAGGGTGTTATTAGGTTTTGAAGTCAGTGCTATGGTTCCGCCATGCTTTTCAATAATTTTTTTAGTGTAATATAAACCAATACCAAAGCCTTTAACGTCATGGGTGTTTCCTTTAGGGATACGATAAAACTTATCGAATATCTTTTCTTGTTGATTTTTGTCAATTCCCTTACCGTTGTCTGCTACAGTTATTTCAATAGCGTTTAATACTTGGTTAATATGTACCTCTATTTTGTTTCCACCATATTTGATAGCATTATCCAATAAGTTTGAAATAGCATTTTCAAAATGAAATATATCAATATCTGTGATTATTTCAGGTTTGTTTGAAGAGAATTGAATTGTTTTTTTTGAGTTGCTAAACTGATGCTTTTTAGCATTGTTTTCTATCAGTTCAACTAAATTAATAGACTCCTTTTTTAAGAGTAATTTTTCACTATCAAGAGTAGCGGTTTCTAATAATTTTTCAACCATTAAATGTAATTTCTCTATCTGTACAGATGAAATAGAAATGTATTTTTTTGTTTTTTCTTTGTCATTTATAGCATTAAAATTATTAATAGCTTCTAATGCGGTTGAAACAGTAGTTATAGGTGTTTTAAATTCGTGAGTAATATTGCTAATTAAATCATTTTTAATCTCAGCTAGTTCTTTTTGTTGATTGATAACTTTTAATAGGTAAAATAGGCTTGTTACAACTGCCAGTGAAAGTAAAAGAGATAGTATAATTCCTGTTGAGCTCCTTTTAAGAATTTCATTTGAAGGATTATCGTATAAAAGGGTTAGTTTTTCGTCACTTTTAACATAAGTAGACTTAGCATTGCTTTGTAGGTCTAGAGTAGGTGTTCCTTCTTTTTTTGAAGAGTAAAATAGCGTATCATGTTTAAAATGGTTTAAGTAGAAAGGAGTTGAAATGCCTTTAGTTGTTAGTTGCTTTTTTATAATTGAATCCAATTTTACATGATCTAAAGAGTCATTTTGAACAGAAATATAAATGGTTTGTAGTCCTTTTATTAATTTAAGACTGTCTGTAGCTTTTTTACCTTTAAAAACTTTTACCTCTTTATTTTCTGAAGAATCAAGATGGATACCAGATGTATGGTCTTTATTAAATTGAGTAATCTGGGTAATTTTAGAATACTTTTTAGTAGTGGAGTCATTAATCTCATGATTCACGTCATTAAGAAGCGAGTCAACAAAATAGGAGTTCATTTTCTTAAACTCTTTTGGGTTGTCAGTTTTAATATCAAAAGAAGAAATTTTAAATTGTATACTATCCTTTTTCTTATCAATCTGGGAAGAGAAAACTTCTCTCCAAATGTTTTTGTCACTCAAATTATTTTTAGAAGTTGTTTCATTAGATTCCACTATTGCAAAAAAGTTTTGCTTGGTTAAAGCAGCATAATACTCTTCAACAGCATTGTCTAAACTCAATTGAATTTCATTTATAACACGTTGCTTGTTTTGTTGGTAATTTTTGAAGTTCCAGTAAAACTGTATCAAAATTGTAACAACAATTGTAGCGCTAATTAAATATAATATCCAGCGGTGTTTTTTTGTATTCATGTTTCAAAGATAAAGTGTTATAGTGAATAAAAAGTATCGGTTAACACTCGTTAACACTCATTAACTCAAAAAGATAATATCACTAAGCATATTTGTAGTGTTGAATATAAAAACTAAAGAAATGAGAAATATCACATTATTAATATTGTTGCTAAGTGCATCAATGTTTTCACAAAACTTCCAAGGAAAAGCTATTTATAAGACACATCAAAAGATTGATCTTAAAATAGATAATGGTAAAGGAGCTTCAAATTCTGAAATGCAAAAAAAATTACAAGCACAATTAATGAAGCAATTGCAGCAAACATATACGTTAAACTTCGATAAGTCAACATCTACATACAAACAAAATAAAAAGCTTTCATCACCACAAGCTCAAGTAGCAGGGATACAAATTCAAGTGATGGGTAGTGGAGGTGGAACTGATGTTTTGTATAAAAATATAAAGGATAAAAGTTACATAAACAAAACGGAGATTAGTGGTAAACGTTTTTTAATAAAAGATAAGTTAGAGAATTTTGATTGGAAAATGACAGAGGAAACTAAGAACATTGGAAATTATACTTGCTATAAAGCTACTAAAACTAGAAAAGAGACCAGAACTTCAATGTCTATGACAGATGGAGAAACAGAAGAGAAAAAAGAAGAAGTAACTATTGAAACCGTAGCATGGTATACACCTGAAATACCTATTAGCAATGGCCCAGGGCAGTTTTGGGGATTGCCAGGATTGATTTTAGAAGTACAAGACGGAAAACAAACGATTGCCTGCACAGAAATTGTTTTAAATCCGTCAGAAAAAGTAGAAATAAAAGAGCCTAAAAAGGGGAAGAAAGTTACTCAAAAAGAGTTCGATAATATAATGGATGAACATACTAAGGATATGATGGAACGCTTTAAAAACAGACGAAAAAGTAAAGACGGAAACTCTTTTCAAATAGAAATACAGGGGTAGTCTTCCTGTATTAAATTTAAATTCTAGCTCTTATTTACTGTAGGGTTATAGTTTTAAAAGACAACCTACTTAATAATAAAATCAAGTAATGAAAAAAATATTGTTCATAGCTATATTCATAGCTACATGGGTTACTAATGCCCAAGTTACACTGAAAGGAGTTGTGAAAGATAGTATTGGAACTCCACTAGAAATGGCGAATGTAATTGCTATTAATAAAACTACTAAAAAACTAGACTCTTATGGTTTTACAGATGCTAAAGGAAATTATAAGTTAAATCTAGCTCAAAATACTACCTATAGCATAAAGGTGAGTTATATAGGTTTGAAAACGGAAGAAGTTGATGTAGAAACAAAAGACAACAATTTATTTAAAGACCTTGTTTTAGAAGAAGATAACAGTTTAGATGAAGTAAATATTACTTATAAAATGCCTGTAACTGTTAAAGGGGATACAATAGTATATGATGCAGATAGTTTTAAAAGTGGAACGGAAAAAAAACTAGGGGATGTACTTCAAAAGTTACCCGGAGTTGAGGTAAACGACGATGGTGAAATTGAAGTAGAGGGGAAAACTGTAAAAAAGGTAATGGTGGAAGGAAAAGACTTTTTTGACGGAGATTCTAAATTAGCTACTAAAAACATTCCTGCAAATGCAGTAGATAAAGTCCAAGTACTCAAAAACCATAGTGAAGTAGGGCAAATGAGTCGTGTTACCGATAATGAGGATAACGTAGTTATAAATATTAAGTTAAAAGAAGGAAAAAAGAACTTTTGGTTTGGTGAAGTTTCGGCTGGTTTGGGATTGGCTATGGAAGATAGTCGATATATAGCTCACCCAAAGTTGTTTTATTATAGTCCGAAGTACAGTTTAAATATTATAACCGATGTAAATAATATTGGAGAAGTACCTTTTACAATGAGAGACTATTTTAAGTTTACTGGAGGCTTTAGGCAATTTGGAGATAATAACGGAACAAACTTTAATGTAGGCTCTAATGATATTGCTTTCTTAACTTTAAGAAATAATAGAGCGAAAGAAATTGAATCAAAATTTGGAGCCTTAAACTTTAGCTATTCTCCAAAAAAAACTTGGGATATTAGTGGGTTTGCCATCTACTCAGGAAATGAAACAGATATGGAAGAAACCACCCAGCGTTTATATTCCAATGCAGGGATTGATAAAAATAGTATATCTGAATATGATCAAAACAATCCATCTTCAATAAAATATATTAATACAGAAAAAACAAAGGATCAAATAAATCAAACAAGTGATTTAGGATTGTTTAAGTTGAGTTCTAGTTATAAGCCTAATGCAAATCATCAATTAGATTACGATATTTTTGCAAAAGCATCTAAACAAGAACAATTGCAATCAACAATGTCATCAAGAACATATTTAAATGCAGATGATGAAATTGTACCAATTAATCAAATTTCAGAGCAAGGTCCTTTTTCTATCAATCAAAATTTAAACTACTATTATACGCTAAACGATAAAAATATTTTTGCTTTTGAAGCACAGCATTTATGGCAAAATGAAGATCCGTTTTATAATGCTGAACTAGAAAAGTTGTCTTTTTATAACTTGTTGTCATTAACCAATGTTAATCCAAACCCAGGAGACCATAATTTATTTAATGTAGGTCAGAATAAAAGAATAAAAACAAATAAACTGGATGCAAAACTAGATTACTATTATGTGTTAAACTTAAAAAGTAATTTAAATGTTACACTAGGATCTACTTTGAGCAATCAGCAATTTAACTCTACCATTTTTGAGGTTTTAGATGGTAATAAAAATGAAGTTTTAGAACCATCAACAATAAATAACGTTGATTTTTCTTTTGATGATTTGTATGTTGGTTTACATTATAAGTTTATTACTGGAATCTTTACCTTTAATCAAGGTTTTACATTACATAACTATGCGTCAAAAAACACTCAGTTAGGGTCGGTTTATGAAAATAGTTTCACTAAATTTTTGCCAGATGCTTCTGTGAAAATTAACTTAAAAAAATCTGAAACACTACGTTTAAACTATGCTATGCAAACTAGTTTTACTGATGTAAATAAGTTAGCAGAAGGTTATGTTTTTAATAATTACAATAGCTTATATTCAGGAAATAGAACTCTTGAAAACTCATTATACCATAATATAAATTTGAATTATTTTAGTTTTAATATGTTTAATTACACCAATGTTTTTGGGTCAATTAACTATAGTAAACGTATTAAAGAAATTAAGAGTAATACAGAGTTTATTGATGTTAATCAAGTAAGAACTTCGGTAAACTCTGCTTTTCCTGATGAGTCTATTTCAGCAAGAGCAAACTTTCAAAAGAGCTTTAGAAAGTTTAAGCTGCGATTAGGAGGAAATGTATCTTATGGAAAATCGAATAGTTTAATTACTGATCGTCAAACGAATGAAACAAGAAATCGATTAGCTAAAACATTTTCACAAACATATATCTCAAAATTTAGTACAAACTTTAAAGAAGCTCCGAATTTTGATGTAGGTTATAATGTGTCTATCAATAACTCAGATATTGGAGGGGTAGAAAATACTTTTACAACACATAGTCCATATATAAATTTCGATGCTTTTTTCTTAAAAGAATTTATTTTTACATCAAAATATACATATAACAGAGTACTTAATAATGGAGAAACAATTGATAATTATAGTTTTTTAAGAGCAGATTTAACATATCAAAAGAAAGATAGTAAATGGGAGTATAAAGTAGGGATAACAAATCTATTAAATTCAACAGGGCTAAATCAGAATAGTAGTAATGATATTTATGTAAGTAATTCTTCGTACGTAATTCAGCCTAGAATAGCCATGTTTACAGTAAAGTATAACTTGTAATACAATAAAAAAAGCAGTCAAATTTGACTGCTTTTTTTATTTAGTTTTTAAAAAATTATCTAATAGCTATTTTTCTAGTTACTAGCTTTCCTGCATTTTCAATTTGTAAAAGATATAGTCCACTAGCAGCTTTTGTTAGTTGTACTATTTCATTAAACTGACTAGAAATAGTTGAGAACTTTTGTGTTTCAATCAATCTACCTCTAAAATCAAAAAGTCTAATAACAGTTAACTCTTTATCTTTTACTTTGAAACTTACTGTAAATTCTCCGTTTGAAGGGATAGGATATGTAAGTAAATCATCAAATAAAGTATTATCGGTGGCAAAACTCTCTTCAACTGTTACAGTATAATCTTCTACTTCACCATTAATATTAGATTCACAAGCATTAGGTGATGAGTTAAGTTTGGTAGAAACTCTTAAAGTTGTTGAGCCTAAAGGAGCATTTTCTGGGACCCTTATAGAAACACTGTTAGATATCACTTCATATGTTTCATTAGTATCAAAAACACAGTTTTGATTCCAGTCTACCCAAGCAAAAGTTTTAATATTACTATTGCCATCTGTATTAATTATAGTTGACAAATCATAAGTTATACCTCTTGCAACTAATGTATTTTCATTTGTAAAGTCAGAATACCCTGTTGTTTTATCAGAGTCATTGTTGATGTTGTTAAAAGTCACATTATTAATGCTGATTTGAGACTCTGTTGTTCCAGTGGATTTACAAATGTTGTTGTTTTTGTTTATGTTAAGGTTTAGTGATTTTGTTATTGAACCAGATGAAGCTATAACATCAATTACATAATCTCCAGTAGGGATATTGTTAATATTATCAATAGTAATTATGATTTTAGAATTAGTATTAACAGTTTTTTTGTCAAAAGAAATAGTTGAATTTTCTGGAGCACCTGAAGCTGAAAAGGTAACATCTTCATTAAATCCGTTAGAGGTTATATAATCTAATTCAAATTTAATATCATTAGAAGCTGTTCCGCAAATTGAAATGTCTCCGTTTAAGTTAGATATAGCAAAATCAGGAGTAGTGTCTATTTTGAATTGTGGTGTAATATTATAAAAGATATTGTCTGCAGCTTCAATCATTAATATAGCATTGTTTGTTGTAGCTATACCTGGAAGAGTTATTGTTTCCGTTCCATCATTAGGAGTGTTTTCAATAAGTACTACATCAAAAGAATCTCCTCCATTTGTAGATAATTTGATGTTTACATTTTGACAATTAATAGGTGAAATATTTGTTTCTCCAACTAACCATTTAATTTCTCTTGTTGTATTAGGTGCCCAAGTAGGCTGGTTATTAACAACAAAAGGTTGAGAATCGATAATGCTAATTTTTACATCATCTCTATCCGAACTACCACCACCAGAATTATTATCTCTTACCGTTAATGCAAAGTCTAGCTCTCTTGCCACAGAAGGTAAAACTTCCCATGTTGTAGAAGTATTACCGCTCAATACGGTAGAAAGTGCAGGCATGTATCTGTCAGGAGATGAAGAAGGAGGTAATGACCTGAACATTGGTCCACCAGTATTAGTAGATAATGGAGACATTGTTGCTGTTTCATTGTCGATTTGCTCCCAAGAGTACGTTAATGAAGATGTTCCGTCAGCATCTGTAGCTTGTCCTTTCAAAATAAATGGAGTAGATTTAGGAATACTTACATTGTTTCCTGCATTAGCAGTAGGAGCATTATTTCCTGTACTTGTTGAAGTAGCACAACTTCCTGATCCTTGCACGTGATTCCACATTTGAGCTATACTAACAGCGTGAAAATAATCATCACTTACATTTTGTATGTTAGGTGAGCAAATACCGGCATAAGCCATAATTGTAGAACCACTCCCAGGTTCAACAGCTGTATTAGTACTTCTATTTCCATCACAAGAATTGTTAAATGTATGAGTTGCTCCAAATTGATGTCCAACTTCATGTGCAACATAATCTATATCAAAGGTGTCACCAATTGGCTGACTTCTACCTGTAACCCCTTGAGCCTTGAAGTTTGTAACACAAACAGAATTTAATTGAGCTAGTCCTCCAGCACCAGTACTAAATGTATGCCCAATATCGTAATTAGAATCTCCAATAATATTATCGCATTTTACCTGACTTTCGTCAATTAAAGTATTAGCATCATCATTGGTTAATTCATCTGTGTCAGCATCTAAAAAAATTAAGGAATCATTATTGTCTACGATAATCATTCTTACTGCTAAATCTCTTTCATAAACACTATTTACACGAGTCATAGTGGTATTCATAGCAGATAACACAGCTGCTTTTTTTTCTGCGTTACTAGCTGTTGATGATACTACTTGATTGTTTATATGGAATTGAGCATATTCACCAGTACAAGCTATCGCCATTCTATAAGTTCTTAAGTTACCATCATTAGCGTTCCTTCTTTGGCGTGGTGATATATTTTCGTTTTGTATAGCGTCTTCAACTTTACACAAAAATTCATCTTTAGAAGGAGATAAGCTACTTTTCTTGTAAACAATATACTCTCTATAATCTTTTGTATAAGGGTTTATGTATGAAGTGCCTTCATTTGCAGAAAAAATAATAGCATGAACCCCGTCTTTTCCAATACTTACTTTAGCAGAAGAAGAAGGATTGTCAATACCTTGAGCAGAAAAAGACTTAATCATTGGGAATTTTTCAGCCAACCCTGAAGCTAAATAAGAGGTTTCTTTTATAGAAAATCTTTCTAATTTTCCATTAGCATTAGGAAGTTGAATGATTTTTGAATTAGAGGTGTTTTTAGATAATGAGTTTGGCAATATGTTTTTAAAGCCATCTAAATCTAAACTCATCAAAATGTATTGCTTAGGTAAAGAATTAGTATTAAAAACTTCTTTTTTCTGCTGAGTAATAGCATCTTTTTGAATTCTTGTCCATAGTTGTTGAGAAAACAAATTAGCTATTGATAAATAGAAAGCAAATAAAAAAGGAAGGGTACTTTTTTTAAACATGATTTTTGTAATTGATATACGTTTAGTTTATAACAGTAAAACTCTAAATTTCCCTACCTTTGTAAGGTAGTTTAGCGGTACAATTTATGAATAAAAAAATAAGAATTAGTGATCTAGGAAGAAAAGATTACAAAGAAACATGGGATT
Source organism: Tenacibaculum larymnensis (assembly GCF_028829235.1). Taxonomy (GTDB): domain Bacteria; phylum Bacteroidota; class Bacteroidia; order Flavobacteriales; family Flavobacteriaceae; genus Polaribacter; species Polaribacter larymnensis. Next base: position 65,564 of record NZ_JAIWJY010000002.1, read on the forward strand.
ATCAAACTAACCTTTTAGATGAAATAGTATCATTAAAAAGAGAAAGAAGAAATGGAGATAGTGAAATTGTAACTCCTAATTACTTTCTATTTGTTGAACATCCACATGTTTATACCCTAGGTAAATCAGGAGATATTAATAATTTATTATTGAATGAAGAGAAGCTTAAAGAAAAAGAAGCAACTTTTTATAAAATTAATAGAGGAGGAGATATAACTTATCACGGTCCAGGACAAATTGTAGGCTATCCAATTTTAGATTTAGAAAACTTTTTCACTGATATTCATAAGTATTTACGTTTGTTAGAAGAATCAATTATTTTAACAATTGCTGAATATGGGTTGAAAGGAGAAAGAAGTGAAGGAGAAACTGGTGTTTGGCTAGGTGTAGGTACACCATTTGCAAGAAAAATTTGCGCTATGGGAATTAGAGCAAGTAGGTGGGTTACTATGCATGGTTTTGCTTTGAATGTAAATGCCAATTTAGGTTATTTTGATAATATTATTCCTTGTGGAATACGTGGTAAGGCTGTGACTTCAATGGAAGCAGAATTAGGTGAAAAGGTTTCAGAGGAAGAAGTGAAAGAAAAAATTCTAAAACACTTTAAAGAATTATTTGAAGTGGAAGAATTTATAAAATCATAAAAAAAGGGTTGACAATTGTCAACCCTTTTTTAGATCTTAAAAACTAAAATTATTTTTTAGCTTTAACTTCAAAAGAAATTTCCATTAAGTCGTTGATAAACTTATCTTTTAAAGCAGCGTCAATTTTCTTAGACTTGTATGTAACACCAAAGTCAGTTCTGTCAATAGAAAAAATATCACTTTTAAAAGTTACCATATCGTCAGCTTCTGTAACAGTAGCAGGAATAGTAATGCTCTTAGTAACATCTTTAAGAGTTAAGTTTCCTGTAACGTGTACTTTTCCGTCTTTTAATTCAGAACTTGCTACTTCAAATTTAGCAGTTGGGAATTTCTCAACATCAAAGAAATCACCTGCTTTTAAGTGACCTTCTAATTTTTCTTTACCATTTCCAGCTTCTAAATCTTCACAAACAATAGTAGTCATGTCGATAACAAACTCACCAGATTTTACGTTTCCGTTTTCAACCTCTAAAGTTCCTTTTTCTAAACTTACTACACCGTTGTGAGAACCAGTAGGCTTGCTTCCTTTCCAAGTTACAGTTGATTCTGCAACATTAGCTTTATAAGTATTGATGATGTTTTCTGTTTTTGCAACTTCTTTAACTTCGTCGCTAACAGCAGCTTTATTTTTTTCTGTCTTACAAGAAACTGCTCCAATTGCAATAAAAGCAATAGCTAAAATTGTTTTTTTCATTTTTGTGTTTTTAATAATGATTATTAATCAGGTACAAATATAATTAAAAATAATTCCCATGGAAATTATTTTTTATCTTTGGAATCGATAATGATAGTTACAGGACCATCATTTAGTAATTCCACTTTCATGTCAGCTCCAAATTGACCAGTTTGTATTTTTTTTCCTAAATCAGCTTCAACCTGTTGAACAAATTTTTCATATAAAGGAATAGCAATATCAGGTTTAGCAGCTTTAATATAACTAGGACGATTTCCTTTTTTAGTAGAAGCATGTAGAGTGAATTGACTTACAGCAATTATATCTCCATTAATATCTTTAATCGATTTATTCATAACACCTTCATCATCATTGAAAATACGGAGGTTAGTTATTTTGTTTGATAACCACTTAATATCTTCTTGAGTATCTTCATTAACAATTCCAAGTAAAATTAAAAGACCGCTTTGTATTTCGGCTACTTTTTTATTTTCAATGGTAACGCTAGCTTTTGAAACGCGTTGAATTACAATTTTCATTTTATATAGATTGTTGGGGGGCGTAAATTTTTGTAAATGGTAGACTAATTTATATTATTCCCAAATATCAGTTCTGTAGTGTTCATCTTCTCCTTCTAAAATTTGTAGGTAACTTTTATAACGAGACCAAGCAATCTCTTCATTTTCTAAAGCTTCTTTAACAGCACACTGTGGTTCGTTTACATGAATACAATTATTGAATTTACAGTTTTGTTTTAAAGCAAAAAACTCAGGAAAATAATCGCCTAATTCATCTTTATCCATGTCAACTACACCAAAACCTTTAATTCCGGGAGTATCTATAATACGAGCATCAAAACTTAAATCGAACATTTCTGCAAATGTTGTAGTATGTTGTCCTTGCTTGTGTTGTTCAGATATTTCTTTTGTTTTTAGATCTAAGGAAGGTTCAATAGCATTTACTAAGGTAGTTTTTCCAACACCAGAATGACCAGCAAACATACTTACTTTACCAGTCATTAATGCTTTGATTTTATCTATATTGATGTTTTGAGTAGCAGAAACTTCTATACATTCGTAACCAATAGCTTCATAAATGTCTTTTAGATACATTATTTCTGCTCGTTGCTCAATTTCGTATGAATCAATTTTATTAAACACTAAAATTGTTTTGATAGAATAAGCTTCAGCAGTAACTAAAAAACGATCGATAAATGTGGTAAAAGTAGGAGGGTTATCAATAGTAATCAATAAAAATACTTGATCAATATTAGAAGCAATTACATGAGTTTGCTTTGACAGGTTTACTGATTTACGAACAATATAATTTTTTCGTTCATGAATATTGGTAATTAAACCTGTTTCTTCATCATTTTTGGTTTCTAAAGAAAAATCAACAATATCTCCTACCGAAATAGGATTAGTACTTTTAATCCCTTTGATACGAAATTTTCCTTTGATGCGGCATTTGTATAATTCGCCTTCAGACTTTACCCAATACCAACTTCCTGTAGATTTATAAACCGTTCCTGTCATAGAACAAAGATGAGAATAAAAATTGAATGTTTAGGTGTTGTTTAATCTGTTAAATCGTTAATTTTCTGAGCTACTGTTCCTTTTTCTGAAACTCTAATAAATAAAAAAATTAATTGAGGAATAAAGCCTGGAGAAATAACTAAACCTGCTTTTTCGGCTACTTTTGTATCTCTTGCTTGTATAGCCTTGTCAAAATCACTTGCTGGTGTGTTGGCTAATTCTACAGCAAAATCCCAAGCACCATTTCTAGCTAATTCCATGCTAAAATCAACTAAAAAGTCGTCAACATCTTTAGTCCAGATAAGAATTTTCTTTAAAAAAGGATATACTTTGGCTAAATCATCTTGAACATCATTAACTAAAGAGGATAAAATTTCATTAATCTTATTAAAGTCACCATGTAAGTTTTGGATGTTTTGCCCTTTGGAAACTTCTGCTGCTGCTATTCCTAAATCTAAATTAATATGTGCGTTCATGCCAACTAATAAGTGTTGTAAGACTATATACCAATACTTATTAGCTATGCTAAAAGCTTTTTCCCAAGAGGAAGTGATAGGAGTATTGTTTTTGTGATTGTAATAGGCATCTATGTATCTTTTAGCAAAAATTATATCGAGTTTTTCCATTCGTTGGTTATCATCAAAATAGTCGCTTTGTATGCCTTCTTTTACTTTTATTGTTACTTTTTGGTATAAAGCAGCAAAATAGCCTAATGGACTTTTGTTTTCTATAGATTCATTAATGATGTCTTGTAATATGTTTATTACATCATCAATAGTATGGATAGGTTTCATTCTTTTAAGTTTGGTCGGATGAAAATACAATAAATAGAATAAAAAAGACCGCTATTTTGTTAGCGGTCTTTTGGATATTTAACTGTTAATAATTTTCTCTTGGTGATTGATGCTTTCTTGGTGTATTGCTTTGAACATTTTAAGTACAAACTCTTCACTTAAGCCACGCTCATCACCTTCTAAAATCATTTTGCCTAGTATTTCATTCCATCGCTTGGTTTGTAAAATAGCAACGTTTTTCTCTTTTTTCAATTTACCAATTGAATCTGCTATTTTCATACGTTTACCTAACATTTCAATTAATTGATGATCAACTACATCAATTTGAGTACGTAGGGTGTTTAAAGCGTTTCTGTACTCAGTTTCAGTATCGGTAGCTTTTCTAACTTTTAAATCAATCATCATTTGAATTAATGATTTAGGTGTAATTTGTTGTGCGGCATCGCTCCAAGCATTATCAGGATCGTAATGAGTCTCAACCATTAAACCATCAAAGTTTAAATCAAGAGCAGTTTGACAAACATCAAAAATAATATCACGACGACCGGCTATGTGTGAAGGATCACAAATTAGTGGTAAATCTGGAAAGCGATTTTGTAATTCAATAGGAATTTGCCATTCAGGGTTGTTACGGTATCTAGTTTTTTCATATGTAGAGAATCCTCTATGAATAACCCCTAATTTTTTAATGTTTTTAGCATATAAACGTTCAATAGCACCTAACCATAATGGTAAATCTGGGTTTACAGGGTTTTTTACTAATACAATTTTATCAGTTCCTTCTAAAGCATCTGCAATTTCTTGAACGATAAATGGGCTTACGGTGGTACGAGCACCAATCCATAAAATATCTACATCGTGTTCTAAAGCTAGCTTTACGTGGTCTTTGTTTGCAACTTCAGTGGCAATTAACATTCCCGTTTCTTGTTTGGCTTTTTGTAACCATTTTAACCCTAAAGCGCCTACACCTTCAAAATTTCCAGGCCTGGTACGAGGTTTCCAAATACCAGCTCTTAATACAGTAGCATCAGTATTTTTTAATTCGTGTGCAATTTGTAATACTTGTTCTTCAGTTTCAGCGCTACAAGGCCCTGCAATTACTAGTGGGTGTCCTAATCCGAAGGCATCTAACCACGTTCTTAATTCTTTTGTATTCTCCATTTGAGTTTCTATTGTTGAGGTATTCCCTCTAAAATTCCGTTTAAAATCTGTTTTATATAATTTGTGTTTTCCATTTCTGTGTAGATTTCTGGAAAATTCTTTTCTTCTAATAAGGTTTTGAATTGTTGTAAGTTATGAATATATTCATTTAAAGACTCAATAACATTTTCTTTGTTTTGTTCAAAAATAGGAGTCCACATTGCTGGTGAACTTTTAGCTAATCGTACTGTTGAGGCAAACCCACTACCAGCCATATCAAAAATATCACGTTCGTTTTTCTCTTTTTCGATGACAGTTTTACCTAACATAAAAGAACTGATATGTGATAAATGTGATACATATGCAATATGTTTATCGTGCGATTTTGGATCCATATATCGAATACGCATTCCTAATTTTGAAAAAATTTCTAAGGCTTTTTCTTGTAATTTGAATGCAGTTTTTTCTACCTCACAAATAATATTAGTCTTGTTTCTAAATAAATTTATCAAAGCTGCATTGGGGCCTGAAAACTCTGTTCCAGCAATCGGATGCGTAGCTAAAAAATTTCTTCTCTTCGGGTGATTTTTAATAACATTACAAATTTGTTCTTTAGTCGAACCTGCATCAAACACCAAACAATCATCTGAAATAATATCCAATGTTTTCAAAATTACTTCTTGTGAAACATCTACAGGAATGGCGATAATAACAATGTCTGCATTTGATAATTCTGAAAATACCGCTTTTTGATGGATGATCCCTCTTTCTAAAGAAAGATTACCATGTTCTTCATTGGAGTCAATTCCGTAGATAGTTGCATTTTTAAATGCTTGCTGAATATCTAGGGCAAAACTTCCGCCGACTAATCCTAAACCTATGATAAATACATTCATTATATTCTGTTGATTGCTTCTTTTATTTTTTCTTCTGGTACGCATAATGAAAAACGGATGTATCCTTCACCTTGGCTGCCAAAGATGGTTCCTGGAGCCGCAAAAATGTGCTTGTTATATAATAACTCATCAATCATTTCTTCAGACGTTTTTCCTTCAGGAAGTTTACACCAAACAAACATTCCTGAGGTATTTTTATCGTAGGTGCATCCTAGTTTTTCTGCTAATTCAAATACTAGTTTTTGTCTCTTTTTATAGGTGTTGTTTAATTGTACAAACCAATTCTTGTCTAACTCTAAAGCTTTTGTTGCTCCTTTTTGGATTCCGTAAAACATCCCTGAATCCATTTGAGTTTTTACTTTTAAAATTTCAGTTAAGAATTCAGGTTTTCCAAGTAACATTCCAACACGCCATCCCGCCATATTGAATGATTTACTAACCGAATTTAATTCAATAGCAATGTCTTTAGCTCCTTCAATGTGTAAAATACTTTGAGGGTGTTCATTCAGTATAAAGCTATATGGATTGTCATTTACAATAACAATATTGTGCTTCTTTCCAAAGTCAATTAACTTTTGAAAAGTTTCTTTGGTTGCATCTGCACCAGTTGGCATATGCGGATAATTTACCCACATTAATTTTATTTTTGAAGTGTCTAGTTTTTCTAAGGCATCAAAGTTAGGTTGCCAATTAGTAACTTCTTCCAAATCGTAAAAAATAGGTTCTCCTCCCAATAAATTGGTTACAGAACTGTAGGTTGGATATCCTGGGTTAGGAATCAATACCTGATCTCCTTCGTTTAAAAAGGCTAATGAAATATGCATAATTCCTTCTTTGCTTCCCATTAAAGGAAGTACTTCATTGTTAGGATTTATGGAAACTTTATAGTTATTCTGATAAAAGTTAGCAACAGCTTGTCTGAATTCTGGTAAACCTTGATAACTCTGATAGCTATGCGCTCCAGTATCTTGTAAACTATCTTGGATAGCTTTTAATACTGATGTTGGAGGTTGTAAATCAGGGCTACCAATACCAATGTTTATAATTGGTTTACCTTCTGAAATTAATTGACGTACTTCTTGTAATTTTTTTGAGAAGTAGTACTCTTGTACGGTTTGTAATCGATTAGCAAACTGTATCATGATCTTCCGTTTTTATATTCACCTAATATTTTAAATTCTTCTGCCATAATTTGAATTACAGCCTTTGCTTTTTCATAATCTTCGTATTTGTCAAAGGTTACATCAACAAAAAAAGCATATTTCCATGGTGTTTCAATTTTTGGTAATGATTGTATTTTGGTAAGGTTTAATTTACAATCACTCATTACGTTTAACATTGCTGCTAAACTTCCTCTTTTATGGTCTAATTCAAATTTTAATGAAGCTTTGTTAATTTCATTTTTACCGTTTTTAGGAAGGCTTGTTTGAAGAAATACAAAGCGAGTTGCGTTATTTTTAATAGTTTGAATTTCATCTTCAATAATTGATAAACCAAAAATATTAGCTGCCATTTTTGGTGCAATTGCAGCAACACCTTTTAATTGATTTTCTGCAATTCTTTTTGCGACTGCAGAGGTGTCAACGTCTTCAACAAGTTTTATATGTTTATGCTGTTTGAAAAACTCTTTACATTGTAGTAAAGCCATTGGGTGTGAGCAAACTTCAGTAATATCTTCAATTTTTTGGTTAGGTAGCGCCATCAAATGATGATGTATAGGTAGATAATACTCTCCAGAAATATGTAAATCATGTTTATCAATTAAAGCATAATTTGGTATGATTGAACCTGCAATAGTGTTCTCTAACGCCATAACTGCTTGCTCACTTTTTAAGCTTAAAAGACTATCAACTAATATATCAAAAGATAAACATTCGTGTAGGTTGATGTTTTCTCCGTAGTAGTTGTTCGCAACAATATGGTGGTTGCTTCCTTGTATTCCTTGAATGGCTATTTCTTTCATTTTTAATCAAAAAAAAAGCCTCGATAAATTCGAGACTTTGATTGGGTATATGTTTTTTTGTTAGGTTAACAATATGATACAAAGTCTCGTCTCTTACTAAAAAAGTAAAAGTAAAAATAGAAACCTTGCCATACGTTTTGTAACATCATTGTATTTGTGTTCTTTGTACAGGACAAATCTTAGAAATAAATTTAACTAAACCAAACTTTTTTTTGAAAAAATGTAAAAAATAAAAGCTCCTCTAAAAAGAGAAGCTTTTTGCGGTCTGGACGGGACTCGAACCCGCGACCCCATGCGTGACAGGCATGTATTCTAACCAACTGAACTACCAGACCGTTGCTTGAAGCAATATATTGTATGTTTTTAGAGAAACTTTAGCGGTCTGGACGGGACTCGAACCCGCGACCCCATGCGTGACAGGCATGTATTCTAACCAGCTGAACTACCAGACCGTTGCTCTAAGCGGATGCAAATATATAACCTTTTTTTAAATAAAAAAGAGTTATTTTATAAAAAATTCTGTCTACTGATAAGATAAGAGGTAAGTATTTTATCATATCCCTCATTTATGTCTACAGGAACATAATCTATCTTGTATTGTAAGCATTTGTTTTTTAGGTTGTTGAAAAAACCGCTACTCAATTCTTGATATTTTTGCTGTACATTTTCAGCATATAAATTTATTTCTTCTCCTGTTTCAACATCTAAAAATTTTTTTGGTGTATTGTCGAAATCAAACAAGAATTCTGTTTTTTTATCATAGGTATGAAACAAGACAACTTCGTGTTTGTTAAATTTAAGGTGTCGTAACGCGTCAAAAAGCTCTTCTTCATTTTTACTAGTTTGAAACATGTCTGTAAATAAGAAAATCAAAGACCTTCTATGAATTTTTTCAGCTATTTCATGTAAGTATTGGTAGGTTTCTGTAGAAGAGGTAGATTCAGACGACAGTAATTGCTCTAATTGGTGTAATAACATCTTACGGTGACGTTCACTTCCTTTTTCAGGAGCATAATACTCATAAGTGTTTGAGTAAATACTTAACCCAACAGCATCGCGTTGTCTTTTTAAAATATCCATTAAAGCAGCAGCTGCAACTGTAGAAAAACCAATTTTATTCAAATTATCAACTGATTGATTTTTGCTGATAGGATAATGCATAGAAGCTGAGTTATCGATAATTAAATGACACCTAAGATTCGTTTCTTCTTCATATTTTTTAGTGTATAGTTTTTCAGTTTTAGCAAACAACTTCCAATCAATATGCCGAGTGCTTTCTCCTTTATTATAAAGTTTGTGTTCAGAAAATTCAACCGAAAATCCATGAAACGGACTTTTGTGCATACCTGTTATAAAACCTTCTACTACTTGTTTAGCCAATAATTCGAGGTTTTTTAGTTCAGAAGTCGTGTTTTTAAGATCAATCATATAATTTCGAAGATAAAAAAAAGGTTTAGCAATTGCTAAACCTTTTCTATAATATCAAATTAAAATACTATTTATATATTATAAAGCAGCATCAATTTTATCAGTATATGCTTTTTTAGGAGCGGCACCTACTTGTTTGTCAACAACTTCACCATTCTTGAAAATTAATACAGTAGGGATGTTTCTTACACCGTATTTAGCAGCAAACTCTTGATTTGCATCTACATCTACCTTACCAACTACAGCTTTACCGTCGTATTCATTACTAATTTCATCAACGATAGGAGATACCATTCTACAAGGTCCACACCAAGCTGCCCAAAAATCTACTAATACTGGTTTGTCAGATTTTAATACTACTTCTTCAAAAGAAGCATCTGTAATTTCTAATGCCATTTTATTTATGTTTTTATCTAAGTTACTTTCTTATTTGTACAGTACAAATGTAAACAAATATTTTACCAATACAATTTTACAAAAATTACTTTTTATTATCATAATATCAATACTTTCTATTTACTTGTAAGTTTGTTTTTAAGTGTGTAAAATAATCTATAACTTTGCCGAATATTTTTGAGGAAAAATTTGACTGATTGCAACCTCATGGAACAAGAGTTCAGAATAAAAAATGCTAAAGCAGTAATTTTCTACTCCTTTTAGCGACTCAGCAATCCAAGTTTTTTCTTTATAGTTAAATTTTAAAAAGAAGTATTTATGTCATATTTTTTTACTTCGGAAAGTGTTTCTGAAGGACATCCAGATAAGGTAGCAGATCAAATATCTGATGCTTTAATAGACAATTTTTTAGCTTTTGATTCAGATTCTAAAGTAGCATGTGAAACATTGGTAACAACAGGACAAGTAGTATTAGCTGGGGAGGTGAAGTCTTCTACTTACTTAGATGTTCAAAAAATTGCTCGTGAAGTAATTAACAAAATTGGATATACTAAAGGTGAATATATGTTCGATGGAAATTCTTGTGGAGTGTTATCTGCAATTCATGAACAGTCAGATGATATTAGTCGTGGAGTAGATAGAGCATCTAGAGAAGAGCAAGGTGCTGGAGACCAAGGGATGATGTTTGGGTATGCGACAAACGAAACTGAGCATTATATGCCATTAGCGTTAGACTTATCACATATAATTTTAAAGGAATTAGCAGCGATACGTAGAGAAAATAAGGAAATTACTTATTTACGTCCAGATGCTAAGAGTCAGGTAACAATTGAATATTCTGATGATAATGTTCCGCAACGTATTGAAGCAATCGTTGTTTCTACACAGCACGATGATTTTGCTGATGACGAAACAATGTTAGTAAAAATTAGAAAAGATATTGTTGAGGTTTTAATTCCTAGAGTTAAAGCACAATTAACTCCAGAAATTCAAGCGTTGTTTAATGATGATATTAAATATCATATTAATCCAACAGGAAAGTTTGTAATTGGAGGACCGCACGGAGATACTGGATTAACAGGTCGTAAAATCATTGTAGACACTTACGGAGGGAAAGGAGCACATGGTGGTGGAGCTTTCTCAGGAAAGGACCCTAGTAAAGTTGACCGTTCTGCTGCGTATGCAACACGCCATATAGCTAAGAATTTAGTGGCTGCAGGAGTGGCTGATGAAGTATTAGTACAAGTGTCATATGCAATTGGGGTAGTAGAGCCAATGGGAGTTTTTGTGGATACTTACGGAACATCAAAAGTTGATTTAACCGATGGAGAAATAGCTCAAAAGGTTTCAGAAATTTTTGACATGCGTCCACACGCTATTGAAGATCGTTTAAAGTTACGTAACCCAATGTATAGTGAAACAGCAGCTTATGGACATATGGGAAGAACTAATGAAGTAGTTTCTAAAACGTTCACGCAGCCGAATGGTGAAAGTGTAACCTTAGATGTTGAATTGTTTACTTGGGAAAAGTTAGATTATGTAGACAAGGTAAAAGAAAGTTTCGGATTGTAAGAAATTAAAAAAAATAATTTAAAATACCTGTAATTTTTATTGCAGGTATTTTTTTATACAGCTATTTTTGTTACGAAATTAAAAACAATATTAACCGAACTTGTTTTTATATTTTTCAAATTGCTAAAAATTGCTGTTATCTCTTTTATTCTTCTGTAATTTATTTCAAGTATTTTACGTTAGAGGAGGTGTTTAATTTTTACTTGAATAATAAAAATAAGTTCATTTAAAAATTACAAAAAAATGAAAAAATTAAAGTATGTTTTTGCTATTGGATTAGGAATAACCTTGCTAACAGCTTGCAGTAGCACTGCATCTGATGATTTTGATGAAATCAATGGGGAAGCTAAAAAGAAAAGATTAAAAAGTATTGCTGCTACTAACCAAGAAAGCGAAACAATTACTACTCAGTTTATGTATAATGCTGAAAAGGAATTAGTAAGTGTTTCTGGAACAAACGGAACAGATGCTACTTTAATAAACTATAACAATGATGGGAGTACTATCAAAGTAACTGCAGATAACGATCCTTCAGAAAGTCTTTCAATAGAGGAGTTGTATCAATCACCATATAATATTTATGACACAGGAATAACATTAGAATATGATTCTAACAAAAATCCTAGTAAAGTTTTATTTCAAGTAGAGGTTTATGACTGGGAAACTGAAATGAATGTTATTGAAAGTTATACAGCTGAAATGTTTTATGACAATAAGCCAAATATGTATTTTTCTACTTTAGAGGCCGCAGGAGTTATAGAGATTTTAGATGGGGTTGATGTTAGTTTCGGTGTAAACCCTCAAGCTTCAGAAATAATAAAAGCTAGGAAATTATTACCATTAAATAATGTAACGAAAATTATTTATAAAGATGCAGATGATAAAGTTGTAGGTACCTTAACAATAGATTATACTTACGATTCAGATGGTTACCCATTAACGGGAAAAGGATTAGCAGTTGGAGGAGAGGAGTCAATTGCTATAAACACAACTTATAGTTATGAGTAAATTAAACTATTAAAACTAAAAAGCCTCGACATCGTCGAGGCTTTTTTATTTTTTACTTCACTTGAAATATAAAGGGTATTCTAGCTTGAATTCCTTTTAGGTTTTTCATTTTGTGAATATTATAGTATAACTGATAGTTCTCATCACCCAAAGTTTCTTTAAGTATTTCTTCTTTTGAAGCTTTCATAAATGGAGAAAACTTTAGAGCTTCTTTTAAATCAGTCTTGTAATTAGGATAATTACGAACTTTGTAGTTTTCAAGTTCTGCTAATTCAGCAGCAGCTTTAATTGCGTCATTTAATCCCCCTAATTGATCTATTAAGCCATTTTTAATAGCTTCTTTACCAGTCCAAACTCTTCCTTGTGCTATTTCATTAACTTGTTCAAAGGTCATATTACGTCCAGCTGAAACACGGTTTACAAATGTAGTGTACATCTCCTCAATTCCTTCTTTTGTAACATCGTAAAACTTCTTATTCATTGGTTCAAAAACACTGTAAGAAGGACTGTTGTTGGTTGAAACTTGTTCTGCGTTAATACCTATTTTATCTGTAAATTGACTAAAGTTAGGAATGGCTCCAAAAACTCCAATAGATCCAGTAATTGTAGTTGGTTCTGCAAAAATTTTGTTTGCGTTACAAGCAATATAATAACCTCCAGAAGCAGCATAATTCCCCATAGAAACAACTATAGGTTTTTCTTTTTTAGTAAGTTCTAATTCGCGCCATATTAGTTCAGAAGCTAATGCATTACCTCCAGGAGAGTTTACACGTAGTACGATAGCTTTTACATTAGTATCTTTTCTAGCTTTTCTAATGGCTTTATTAATAATTCCTTGACCGATAAAATCTTTGCTACCTTCCCCGTAAATAATATCTCCTTGTGCATAGATTACGGCAATTTTATCTTTAGCGGTTGAAGAAATCCTTCCTTTACCAGAGCTAATATAGTCTTCAATAGAAATTGTATTTACTTTTTTATCAGAACCCATAGCCAACTTTTCTTTGTACTCATCTTCGTAAATAGAAGCATCAATTAAGTTGTTTTCTTTAGCTACGGTAACGTTTCTTCCATTATAATTATCGGCAATAAGGTTTAGTTTTTCAATAGAAATGTTTCTACTTTTACTAATATCATCTGTAATTTCTGACCAAATAGATTTTAAAAATGAAGTAGTTTGTTCACGATTAGCTTCACTCATTTCATTTTCTAAAAATGGCTCTACAGCACTTTTATATTTTCCGTGGCGAACAACTTCCATTTTAATTCCATACTTATCTTCAAAATCTTTAAAATATAAAATTTCGGTAGATAAACCTCTAAAATCAATAACACCAATAGGGTTTAAAAATAAACTATCAGCAACAGAACTTAGGTAGTAATTTTTTTGAGTATAAATATCATTGTAGGCATATACAAATTTACCACTCTCTTTAAACTCTTCAGTTTTGTTTCTTATAGCTTGTATTTGTGCAATACCAGCATTTATAAAAGGTGTTTTAATACTTATTCCTTTTATTTTATCATCTGTTTTTGCATTCTCAATAGCATTTATAATCTTGTTTAAAGCTAATTTTTCATCTGTTAATTCTAAAGCTTCTGCAATAGGGTTGTTTTCTTTTGGGGCATAATCTTTAATAGGAGTTGATAAATCTAATTCTAAAACCGAGTTTGATTTTACAACAACTTTTTCTTCAGCTCCAACGATAGAAGCTATTGCAAAAAAGAATACAAAAAGTAAAAAAATGGCAATAAAAAAGCCAAGAATAGAGGCAAGTAAATTTCTTAAAAACTTCATGTTGTATGGTTAATTTTTTTGAGCAAATATACAGTTTTTAGAAAGACGCCTTTTTACTAAGATTTTGCTAGTTCCAGCGATTTATTCCTACACCTAAATTCATGCGATATTTTCGTTGTGCGAACTCAAAATAATTAAAAAGTTTATAGTTTACATCATAACCATAATCAACGTGTGGACTATAATCAATTATATTTTCATAAATGTTTGAATTAAATTGTAGAGGATTTCTAGCTCGATAATTCCATGTATTTACATAAAGACGGTTTTTATTTTCGAGATATTGTTGTGAATAAAAGCCTTCTGGTTTAGCGATGCTGTTTAAATAGGTAGTAAAACCAGGGTCTATAATTATAATTTCATATTCTAAACTATCATTAGCAATTACAACAGGTTCCTCTTTTTGTTGAGTGTTTGAAGCATTTTTTATAGGAGTAGAACTACAAGACCATAACAAAACTCCGATAATACTAAGAAATATAATGCGTTGTAAGGTTTTCATAATCAGTATGATTTGTAATTATAAAAGTGCAAAAATTATTCCGTTTTTAATTGATTTTTAACTTGTTTAACAGTAATTTTCAGCATTAAATAATAGAAAATGAAGAAAAGGTGTTTTTGGGTTAGTGATGACCCATTATATATTGAGTATCATGATAATGAATGGGGAGTGCCCGTATATGATGATGATAAATTGTTTGAGTTTTTAATATTAGAAACCTTTCAAGCAGGCTTAAGTTGGATTACGATTTTAAAGAAAAGAGAAAATTTTAGAAAGGCGTTTGATAATTTCGACTACAAAAAAATAGCAAAATACTCTGAAGATAAATATGAAGAGTTGCTTCAAGATGCAGGGATTATAAGGAATAAACTAAAGATAAAAGCTACAATAACTAATGCACAATTGTTTATAAAAGTGCAAGAGGAGTTTGGGTCGTTCTCAAAATATATTTGGGATTTTACAAACGGTAAACCAATAACGAATAAGTTTGAAAAGAAAGAAGAGGTTCCGGCTACCACAGAGCTTTCCGATGCTATTTCAAAAGATTTAAAAAAGCGAGGATTTAAGTTTGTTGGCTCAACTGTAATTTATGCGCACATGCAAGCAACAGGAATGGTAAATGACCATACAACGGACTGTTTTAGATACCATGAAGTTTAAATTTCGTAATTTTAGCATTCAAAAAAATAAATTAAAAACTATATAAATGAAACTAAAACAAATGCTTTGTGTGTTTGCAGCAGCAGGAGTATTAACTTCTTGTGGTGTAGATGCAAAAAAAGAGCCTAAAGTAGTAGAAAAAAAGGCAAAAGAGTTTGAGTATGTTGTTGAGCAATTTGCTGATATAAAAGTATTACGCTATCAAATTCCAGGGTTTGATGAGTTAACACTAAAAGAAAAGAAGTTAGTGTACTATTTAACTCAGGCTGGTTTATCTGGACGTGATATTATGTGGGATCAAAACTACCGTCATAATCTTGAAATTAGAGCAGCTTTAGAAAATATCAATAACAACTTTAAAGGAGATAAAGAAAGTGAAGATTTTAAAGCGTTTACAACTTATTTAAAAAGAGTATGGTTTTCAAACGGAATCCATCATCATTACTCTAACGATAAGTTAAAGCCTACGTTTTCTAAAGAATACTTAGAAACGTTATTAAAAGAAACTAATACTGAGTTATCTGCTGAAGCATTAGACGTTATTTTCAATGATAAAGATGTTAAAAAAGTAAACAAAAAAGCAGGAGTAGATAATGTATTAGCATCTGCAGTAAATTTTTACGGAGCTGATATTACTAGTAAAGATGTAGAAGAGTTTTATGCGAAAGCAGATAAAGGACCAGAAGGACAACCAATTGAGGCTGGATTAAATTCTAAATTAGTTCGTGAAGATGGAAAGCTAGTTGAAAAAGTGTGGAAGTCTGGAGGAATGTATGGACAAGCAATCGATAAAATTATTTATTGGTTAGAAAAAGCTAAAGAAGTAGCAGAAAACGAAAAGCAAGCCAGAACATTAGAGTTGTTAATCGAATACTATAAAACAGGAGATTTACATACTTGGGATGAATATGCAATTGCTTGGGTAGAATCTACCGAAGGAAACATTGATTGGATTAATGGTTTTATTGAAGTTTATAATGATCCTAAAGGGTACAGAGGTTCGTACGAAACAATCGTACAAATCAAAGACTTTGATATGTCTAAAAAAATGAAAGTATTATCAGACAATGCACAGTGGTTTGAAGATAATTCTCCGTTAGATCCAAGTCACAAAAAGAAAGATGTTGTAGGAGTTTCATATAAAACAGTAAATGTTGCAGGTGAAGCAGGAGACGCGTCGCCAAGTACTCCAATTGGAGTGAATTTACCAAACAATAACTGGATTCGTCAACAACACGGTTCTAAATCAGTATCGTTAGGAAATATTATAGGTTCATATAATAATGCTGGAGGAACTGGACGCTTAAAAGAATTTGCTAACGATCAAGAAGAAATCGATTTAGAGATTAAGTATGGTAAGTTAGCAGATAAATTACACACAGCATTACATGAGGTAATCGGACATGCTTCAGGTGTAATTAATGAAGGAATTGGGCAGCCAAAAGAAACTTTAAAAAATTATGCTTCTACAATGGAAGAGGGTAGAGCAGATTTAGTTGGGCTGTATTATTTAATGGATCCTAAATTACAAGAATTAGGATTAGTTGATGACTGGCAAAAAGTTGGTAAAGCTGCTTATGACGGGTATATCAGAAATGGATTAATGACTCAGTTAATCAGAATTAACTTAGGAGATGATATTGAAGAAGACCACATGGTAAACCGTCAATGGGTTTCAGCTTGGGCTTTTGAACAAGGAGCAAAAGATAATGTAATTGAAAAAGTTACTAAAGATGGTAAGACATATTATAATATTAATGATTATGAGAAACTTCGTGAGATATTTGGACGTTTATTAAAAGAAGCGCAAAGAATTAAATCAGAAGGAGATTTTGAAGCGGCAAAAGCATTAGTAGAAGGTTACGGAGTAAAAGTAGATCAAGATATTCATAAAGAAGTTTTAGATCGTAATGCACAGTTTACATCTGCTCCTTACAGCGGATTTGTAAATCCTGTATTAGAGCCAGTAACAGATGCTGATGGAAACATCACTGATATTAAGATCAAGCAACCAGAAACTTTTGAAGAGCAAATGAACTTCTATGCTAAAAACTATAATTTCTTACCAGTAAAAAACTAAGAAATTAAGTTTTAAAATAGTTGAAAATATCAAAACCGATTCTGATTAGAATCGGTTTTGTATTTTTAGAGGGATTAATAAAAGATAAATGGCAAAAAAAGTAAAAGATCCTGGTTTAGGTTATAGCTCCAGTAGTAATGCTCAAAGAATAATAAATGCAGATGGTAGTTCTAATGTTGTTCATGCAAACAGAAGATTTGGAGCTGATGACTTGTATGCTTTTTTTATAGAATTACCGTGGTGGCAATTTTTTGTATTTATCCTCATTGGGTATTCTCTATTGAATATTCTTTTTGCATTTGTATATGTGTTTATTGGGATAGAACAAATAACACCTTCAAAAGACAATTTTTTTGACGATCTTTTAAATGGATTTTTCTTTAGTGCACAAACCCTAACAACAGTAGGGTATGGAGGAATCGCTCCTAAAGGTATTGCAGCAAATGTTATTGCAGCTTTTGAGGCAATGATTGGATTGTTGAGTTTTTCTTTTATTACAGGATTGTTATATGGGCGTTTTTCAAAAGCAAAAGCATCTATCCGTTTTAGTGAAATTTTAATTTTAAGAGACTTTAAAGAAGGAAGAGCATTAATGTTTAGGTTAATGAATCGTCGTAAAACAGTAATGATAGAGCCAGAAATAACTGTAACATTATCCCTTTCAGAAAAAAAAATGAATGGAGAATACAAACGACAATTTTATGAGCTCAAACTGGAAAGAAGTAAAATTATGTATTTGCCTACCGTATGGACAGTTGTACATGAAATAGATGAGAAAAGTCCGTTACATAAATATTCAAACAAAGAAATAAGTGAATTAAACGGAGTTCTTTATGTTTTAATGCAATATCATGAAGAATCTTTTGGGCAAAAAGTATATCAAATTACTTCGTACAATTTCTCTTCTCTTGAAGTAGATGTTAAGTATACATCATCATTTTATTTTGATGAAGAAGGTAATACTGTATTAGATCACTCAAAATTAAGTGAAATATCAAAAATGAATTAGAATTACCTTGTTAGTAGTTTTGATAAGAATAATAATGCAATTACTACTGCAATTCCTATTGCCACATAAATAGCTGCATTTTGATAATATTTTTTATTGTTTTTAGCATCCTTTTTGTAGCTAAAAAACATCAAAATAATAAAAGCTATTACAAATAAACTAGCAAAAATGATTCTGCCCGTAGTAAACATTTTAGCAGCAATAAGTATAAACATAAAATTGTATTTTTAGCAAAGTTAAAGAATGATTTTAGAATGGAGAAAACTAAAACAGCAATTATTTTTGGAGGTACTTCAGGTATTGGAAAAGGGCTTGTAGAAAAACTAATACAAGAAAATTATATTGTAGCGGTAACAGGTAGAAGGTTCGAAAAACTAGAAGAACTGAAGAAAAAACATCCAAGTCAAGTACTCATTAAGCAAAATGATATACAGCAAGTAGATGAGGTTGAAAAAGTGTTTAATGAGATAGTAGAAGAATTAGGAGAAGTTCATTTAGTGATACAATCTTCAGGAGTTGGTTTTGTAAATCCAAAGTTGAACTGGGATAAACAAGAACAAACCATAAACACGAATGTTTTAGGAGTAACAAAACTATATGCTTTAGCTTATAAATTATTTAAAAAACAAGGTTTTGGTCATTTAGTGGGAATCTCATCTATAGCATCTATTAGAGGAAATAGAGCAGCTCCAGATTATTTCTCTTCTAAAGCATATCAAAAAGCATATTTAGAGAGCCTGTATATTAAAACAAAATCCATCAAAACAAAGAAAGTTTTTATTACGGATGTACGTCCAGGATTTGTGGATACAGCAATGGCGTTAGGCGATGGTATTTTTTGGATGGTACCTCTAGAAAAAGCGGTTAATCAAATATATTCAGCAATAAAACGAAAAAAACGAGTAGCTTATATCTCAAAAAGATGGAGCTTGATAGCTTGGGTGCTAAAAGTTGTGCCAGCAAGAGTTTTAAAAATGGCAACATAATGAAGAAAGAAAACTTAATAGTGTTTGATATTGATGATACATTAACTAAAAGTGAAAACCATCATCAAGAAGCATATGTAGAAGCAATGAAAAGTTTTGGGATAACTAAGGTTAATCAAGACTGGAAAAGCTATGAGAATGTGACTGATAGTTATATTTTAAAAAAGAATTACGAAGTTAATTTTAATTCAACGTTTAATTTTTCTTTCATTCCTGAGTTTGAGGAAAAAATGACAGAATTATTATTGTCCTTCACAAAAACAGAAGAGATACAAGGAGCGGGAGAAATAGTTGATTTCTTTATGAAAGAAACCGATTATGCTATTTGTTTTGCAACGGGATCTTTATTAAAACCAGCGCTGATTAAATTAGAACAAGCAAATATAAACTTTGTACCAAAGTTAGTAGAATCCTCAAATAATTTGTTTACAAGAGAAGAAATAGTAAACTCAGCAATAAACAAAGCAAAAAACTATTTTCAAGTTCAGGAATTTAAAAATATTATTTCGGTTGGGGATGGTATTTGGGATTTAAGAACAGCAAAAAACTTAGGAGTAAATTTCCTAGGAATTAGAAATAAAAATCTATCAGACTTTAAACAAGAAGGAATTAAGAGTCATATTGAAGATTGGACAAGATTTAATTTTCAAAAAGTAAAAACAGAGTTACAAATCATATAAGTTATAAAAAATGAAAAAAAGAATTGAAGCAGTGCATGAATTTCATTCAGCATTTGGGTTAGGAATAAAAAATGAGCCAACAGCGAATATTGGAGAAGAACGAAACTTACTTCGTTTTAATTTAATGAAAGAAGAAAATGAAGAGTATTTAGAGGCTGCTCAAAATAATGATTTGGTTGAGGTAGCAGATGCTTTAGGAGATATGCTGTATATTTTATGTGGAACTATAATAGAACATGGAATGCAGCATAAAATTGAAGAAGTATTCAATGAAATTCAACGAAGTAATATGAGCAAGTTAGGTGAAGATGGTAAGCCTATTTATCGTGAAGATGGAAAAGTGTTGAAAGGACCTAATTACTTTAAGCCAAACATTAAAGAAATTTTAGATAAATAAAAAAAGCTCCTCATTGAGGAGCTTTTTTACATTTTGTTTTTCTATTTATTTACCCATAATTCTTTCTAATTCTGATGTTAATGTTTTTACATTACTAACCATTTTAATAATAATACCATTAGCATCTACAATTAAATGAGTAGGATATTGTTTTACTTTTAGTTTTTTAGCCATATAATCCTTTTGTTCAGGAATAGTTGGGTATTTAAACTCTTTGGTTTCTAAAAACTCAACAAGCTCATCTTTTTTATCAAAAGCCAAACTAACAAACTCTATTTTATCATCTTTGTACTTGTCTACAAGTTCATTTAATTCAGGAAACTCTTCAACACATACTTTACAAGTAATAAACCAACATTTAATTACTAACAATTTTCCTTTTGTATCCGCTTTATTGTGTGCTTTACCTTTTAAATCAACAAAATTGTAATCAGGAAGTTTTTTACCCTCCATTTTAAAATATTGATGTGCTATTGAAGCTTTACTAACAATTGATTTTTTAATTTTTTCGTCTGCAGAATTATCAATACCTGTAAGTTGATATTGTACTTTACCATCTTTTTCAGATTTAACAGGGATGTAAGCACCAGTACGAAGCAAGGTTAAAAAGATTCCTTTTTCCATAACAGCTTCCTCATCATCTAAAGGAATAAAAGTAGACATTAAATCAATGTTTTCCTTTGTGTAAGATTCCCAGTTGTCAAAACTTTTCTGAATATTTTCAGTGTCAATAGAACCTGAGTTAGCTGAAGATTCATTAACAGTTGAGTTTTCTTCAGGAGCTTCCTCTCCTTCCTCAGAAGAAGTTTCCACAGGAGCAGTAACCTCACTACTTTGAGCTATGATATTATTTTCATTTTCTAATGAATCAGAATAAAAATCTAATCCAAAAAATGAAATAGCAAAACCAACTCCTATCGATAATAAAGCAGGTATAATATTTCTCATTTCTTTAGAATTTTTTGTTAAAATAACCTAATTCTGTTTACTAATATAGCTTTTTTAAATGAAATGATTAAATTTTAACTCTCCAGTTATGCTTGTCCTCTAATTTGTTATACTGAATATTAAGTAGTTTTTCTTTAAAGAAAGAAGCATAAGAATCACTTATTTCAGGTAATTCAAAAGAATCATTTTGATGTTTAAAACCTTTTATAGGGTTAATTACAGCAGCAGTACCAGAACCAAAAATTTCTTTTAGCTCCCCTTTTTTTGCTGCTTCTTTAATTTCAGCAACCGACACTCTTCTTACTTCAGTGTCTATATCATAATCTTTAGCAAGCTGAATGATTGATTTACGAGTAACTCCATCTAAAATACGATCATTAGTTGGGGCAGTTACAAGTTTGTCTCCTATTCTAAAAAAGATATTCATAGTACCAGCTTCTTCAAGATACTCATGTGTATTAGCATCTGTCCAAACAATTTGTTGATACCCTTCTTTATGTGCTAAACTGGTAGGATAAAACTGTGCTGCATAGTTACCAGCAGCTTTTGCGAATCCAACACCTCCATCAGCAGAACGACTATATTTTTCAGCAAAAAGAACACGAACCTCACCAGCGTAATATGCTTGAGCAGGCGAACAAATAATAATAAACTTGTATTCTTCAGCAGGAGAAGCAGCGATTGCACCTTCAGAAGCAATAATAAATGGACGGATATATAATGAGTTTCCAATACCCTTTTTAATCCAAGCATTGTCTAACTCAAGAAGTTTTTTTAACCCTTCAAAAAATACATTTTCAGGAACAGGAGGCATCGCTAAGCGAGCACCAGATTTATTAATTCTATGAAAGTTTTCATCTGGACGAAATAAAAACACATCATCATTATCATCTTTGTAAGCTTTCATGCCTTCAAAAACAGCTTGTCCGTAATGAAAAACTCTAGCCGAAGGTTCGAAAGATAAAGGTCCGTAAGGCATAATTTTAGGTGTTTTCCATTCTCCGTCGGCAAAATCACAGACTAACATATGGTCAGTAAAAGTGCGACCAAATGCTAAGTTGTTAAAATCTACCTTATCTATTTTTGACTCTTTTATAAGCTCAATATCAATATTCATTGTGTTGTTGTTTTTAGAAGTGCCACGAAGATACGAAATCTAGTGGTATATTTTAAGTTTAGCATCTTGCTAGAAGAAATATAAGTATATTTGTTGAATGTTAATTTTAAAATTTTGAAAATGAAAAGACTACTAGTTTTTGCTATGGTTTTGAGCATAGCATTTATTTCTTGTAAGGTTGAAAAAAAGAATGAAACACCTGATGTAAACAATGCTAAAGAACAAAAAGTAGAATATGCATCATTTGGAGAAGAAATTTCAGACGGAGAAGCTATTTCTGCTAAAGAAATGCGAGCTAAATTCAAAAATTTAAAAAAAGGAGATACCCTAAACATAAAATTCGCTTCAACAATTAATGAGGTATGTAAGAAAAAGGGATGTTGGATGAAGTTAGATTTGGGCGAAGAACAAGAATCAATGGTACGTTTTAAAGATTATGGTTTTTTTATGCCTTTAAATGCAGATAATAAAGAGGTGATAGTAAATGGTAAAGCTTTTGTTACTGAGATTTCTGTAGATGAATTACAACATTATGCTAAAGACGCAGGAAAATCGGAAGAAGAGATAGCAAAAATTACAGAACCAAAATATACTTATGCTTTTGAGGCAGATGGAGTATTAATGAAGAAATAATGAAACAATTAATTATTGTTTTATTGATGTCTTTGGCGCTTTTTTCTTGTAAAGAGAAAAAGGAAGAACAAAAAGAAGAACTTATTATGTATCAATCTTCAGAAATGGCAGCTTTAATGAATGCTATGTATGAAGGAAATATGACAATTAAGAATAAGATTCTAGAAGGAGAATCAATAGGTGAATTTCCTGAAAATTACTTGAATATTCACTCTGCAGTTTTAACTGATCCAGCAGATAGGAATGTAAGTTTTGAAGCTTTTTCAAAACAGTATATTCAAAATTTACAGCAAGTGTATTCGGGATCAAAAGATTCTTTAAAACAAAATTTTAACCAAGCAGTAAATAGTTGTATTGCTTGTCATAAAACAACTTGCACAGGGCCAATACCAAGAATTAAAAAGTTACTGATTAAATAGTTTAGTTATAAAACGAGAAATTATCATAACGTCCGATGGTTCTACAACCATTCATTTACCAGATTGGAATGAGCAATATCATTCTAAGCATGGCGCAATACAAGAAGCATATCATGTATTTATTAGAAATGGACTAAAGTATGTAGATACTAAAAGTGTTTCTATTTTAGAAATAGGTTTTGGTACAGGACTCAATTGTTTTATTACGCTTTTAGAAGCAGATAGAAATATTGATTACGTTGGTGTTGAAGCTTATCCAGTAGCCAAGGAAGAAGTAGAGAAACTGAATTATGTTTCAGAGTTAGAGGCAGGTGACAAACAAGACCTTTTTGATAAAATTCACGAAGTTTCTTGGGAAGAAAAGCACAATATTACTCCCAATTTTTCATTGACTAAGCGTAAACAGTTTTTTGCTGAAGTTACTGATGAAAATCAATTTGATTTGATTTATTTTGATGCCTTTGGAGCAAGAGTACAACCTGACTTGTGGACAGAAGATATTTTTAGAATTATGTTTGCTGCGTTAAAACCAGAAGGGGTTTTAGTAACTTACTCAGCTAAAGGAAGTGTACGACGAGCAATGCAAGCAGTAGGGTTTGATGTAGAGCGCTTACTTGGGCCTCCAGGAAAAAGAGAAATGTTACGAGCTACGAAAGTAGGCGAGTAATATTCAGCGTAGCTAAATGCTTTGTAGAACTAAAGTTAGGAAGTAATACTTTAAGTAATCGGGGTAAAAATTAGAAAACAAACAGATGGAGTTTAAAAGACGTTTCGGTAATCGAAAAAGAGGAAATCCTAAAAGAGGATTATTCTTAGGAATTTTATTAATTATTGTATTGTATTTGTTTTTCAATGCAGAAAAAATCCTTGGAAGATTTTTATAAATGAAACCATTTCAATTTAAAGAGTTTGCGGTACATCAAGATAAAACGGCAATGAAAGTTGGTACCGATGCAGTATTGTTAGGTGCATGGTGTAATTTAGGAGATTATCCAGATACAATGCTAGATGTTGGTTCTGGTACAGGTGTTATTTCATTAATGTTAGCACAACGAAGTGACGCCATGACGATTGATGCGGTAGAGGTGGATGGAGATGCTTATGAACAAACTGTAGAGAATTTTGAGCAATCAGATTGGGGGGATAGGCTCTTTTGTTACAATGCTTCTTTTGTAGAATTTGCAGAAGAAATGTCTGAGGAAGAAGAAGAGTATGATATAATTGTATCCAACCCACCATTTTATACCGATAACTACGAAACAGAAGATGTTGCGAGAAATAAAGCACGATTTACGAGTTCGTTGTCTTTTGAAGACTTATTAAAAGGAGTGAGTGAAATATTGTCCGAAAATGGAAGATTTTCAACCATTATACCATTCAAAGAAGAAGAAAGCTTTATTGAACTAGCTAAAAAGTATAAATTATACTTAAACAGAGTTTGTCGAGTAAAAGGAACTCCTACTACTGAAGTCAAACGTAGTTTATTAGAGCTATCGTTTACTGAAAGTTCGATACAAGAAGAAGAATTAATTATAGAAATACAAAGGCACCAGTATACTGATGCCTATATTAATCTTACAAAAGATTTTTATTTGAAAATGTAATTTTTAGCGATTAATTTAATGTTAACTAAACTCTTGTTGTGAATAGTGTAGTTCTTCTTTATCTGTTTTTATAACAGCAATAGGGTTTTTATTTTCGTCAATAGCAACAAAAGTAAATTCACCTTCAATGGCTTTTTCTCTATGTTGAGAGTACATCTGTTCAGTGAAAATTTTAACGGTAACTTTTAAACTTTTGTTACCTATGTAACTCACTTTTCCTACTAATTCAATAATAGTTCCAGCAGGAATAGGTTTTTTAAAATCAATTTTATCACTACTTACGGTTACAACTTTTTGTCTGCAAAATCGTGTTGCAGTAATAAAAGCAACTTCATCCATTAATTGCATGGCAGTTCCTCCGAACAGTGTATCATAATGATTGGTTGTATTTGGAAATACGGCTTTGAAAATTCGTGTTTCCGATTGTGTTATTTTTTCTTCAGTGGTCATTTTTTATTTCTTTAGTATGATTAGTGCCCGAACATGATAGTATTCAGGCACTTTTTAAACCATTATTGATTTACAGTTTCTAAGGTGTTATTATTGTAGCTTAATGAAGCTTCTTTTGCGGATGAAACCATAGCAAGTAATGCTTTTTCAGTTTCGTCCCAATGTCTAGTTTTAAGACCGCAATCTGGATTTACCCAAAGTTGAGAAGCTGGAATAACTTTTTGAGCTTTGTGTAGTAACTCAACCATTTCTTTGGTAGAAGGAACTCTAGGTGAATGAATGTCATAAACTCCTGGACCAATTTCATTTGGATATTTAAAATCAGCGAAAGCATTTAATAGCTCCATTTGAGATCGCGAACATTCAATTGTAATCACGTCAGCATCCATATCAGCAATGTTCTGAATAATGTCGTTAAACTCTGAATAACACATGTGTGTATGTATTTGTGTGGAATCATCTACACCACATGATGAAATTTTAAAAGCTTCAACAGCCCATCTTAAATAATTTTCCCACTCTGATTTTCGTAAAGGAAGTCCTTCTCTTATAGCTGGTTCATCAATTTGGATAATTCGGATACCTGCTTTTTCAAGATCAGCAACTTCATCGCGAATAGCTAACGCAATTTGTTTGCAAGTAACTGAGCGAGGTTGATCATCACGAACAAACGACCATTGTAAAATAGTAACTGGGCCAGTTAACATACCTTTAACCCATTTGTCAGTTAAAGATTGAGCATATTGCGACCAATAAACAGTCATTGGATGAGGTCTGTAAACATCGCCATAAATAATAGGAGGTTTTACACAACGACTACCATAACTCTGAACCCAACCTTTTTGGGTAAAGCTTACCCCAGCAAGTTGTTCACCAAAATACTCTACCATGTCGTTTCGTTCATATTCACCATGAACTAATACATCAAGATCTATTTTTTCTTGCCATTGAATGGTCTTTTGAGTTTCCTTTTTAAGTAAATATCTATATTCCTCACTACTTAAATTTCCCTTTTTATACTGAGCTCTCCAGCTTCTTACCTCTTTGGTTTGAGGGAATGAACCAATAGTTGTGGTAGGGAATAATGGTAAGTTCAATACTTTTTCTTGCGCTTCTTTACGAATTGAAAACTTATTTTTTCTTTGAGAATCTAATTTAGTAACAGCTTTAACACGCTGTTTTACATCATTGTGATGAATTAATGTAGAGGATTTTCTACTAGCTATAGCTTTTTTGTTTTCTTCAAAAGCAGTTAAAACAGTTTCATCAGTCGTACTTTCTGATAACGTTTTTAACAAACTCACCTCTGTAAGTTTTTGTTTAGCGAAGGCAAGCCATTGTTTAATTTGGCTGTCTAAAGATGTCTCTAAATCTAAATCACATGGGGAATGTAATAAGGAACAAGATGGAGCTATAAAAACTCTGTCAGAACCTAATTTATCAGTAGCTTTTTGGATATGTTGCAACGATTTTTCAAAATCATTCTTCCAAATATTTCTACCATCTACAATACCTAATGATAGGGTTTTATTTTCAGGAAGTGTATTCAATACATCATCTAATTGTTCTTCACAACGAACTAAATCGATGTGTAAAGCGTCTATAGGTAGTGTGTTAGCTAATAAGAGATTGTCTTTTAGGCCTTCAAAGTAGGTAGTGACTATAAACTTTAGTTTAGGAAACTTTTTTCTAATCTCATTATAGACAAATTGATATGTTTCTTTGGCTTTTTCGTTTAAATCTAATGCTAAAAAAGGTTCGTCAAATTGAATCCATTCAGCGCCTTGTACTTGAAGCTCTTGTAAAATTTCAATATAAACAGGAAGTAGTTTTGAGGTTAAATCTAATTTATCAAAACCTTCCTCTTTTTCTTTACCTAAAAGAAGGTAACTAACTAAACCGATAATTACAGGTTTGGCATTGATGCCTGCTTGTTTAGCTCCAACAAACTCATTAATAATTTTGTTAGAAAATAGTTTAAATTCCTGATTTTTATAAAACTCTGGAACGATATAATGATAATTAGTGTCAAACCACTTAGTCATTTCCATAGCAGTGATATCAAGTTCATCCTTCTGATACCCTCTTGCCATGGCAAAGTAAAGGTCCAATTCAGAGTTTGAAGTTTTTAAAGCTACTTCATTGTAACGTTTAGGAATTGCACCAACAGTAAGTGTCATATCTAATACCTGATCGTAATAAGAAAAATCATTACAAGGAATAAGGTCTATTCCTGCTTCTTGTTGTGTTTTCCAGTTTTGTTGACAGATGTTTCTTCCTGTTTCAAGAAGTTCCTGTAAACTAGTTTTGCCCGACCAATATTGCTCGCAGGCTTTTTTGAGTTCTCTGTTGCTACCAATACGCGGGTAACCAAGAATGTGCGTTTGCATTTCTTTTAACTTTTATAATTAAACATTAATTTTAAAAGCTCTTTTAGATGCTTCGCAATGCTAAAAAACGATGTGATGTTTGAGGAAAAATAATGACATACCAAAAAAGCACAGCATTTCATAGAAGAAAGTGTGCGTTAAAATATATCATCGGTATGACCCAAAAGCTTCAAATCGCGAAAGCATTGTCAATATCCGAATAGGCAGGTCTCCTGACTTATAACAGTTTTTATCATCCTTCCCGCTTATGGCAGTGGATATACTAGGATAAAAACCTTTGGTGTGTTACTTACAGTTGCGCGACAGTTCGTGATTTGCACACGATTCCCTATTAATCTACAGCTAAGTAAAACCTTTCCGGTTGATGAAGTATGTAAAGAACTTATCGGGGTAAATGTATGTATTATTTTTTTAGAATAGAGAATAAAAAAAGCACCAGTATACTGATGCTTCTTGAGTTTTAACAAGATTTTAAATTTTGTTATTTTTCCCAGTTTTTAAGTTGATCCAGATATAAGTAGCTTTCAATAAATTTTCTATGTTCAGTATTTGTCATGATTTCGAGTAGTTCTAAAGCTGAAATATAACTTGCTAAATTTCCGTTTGAAGATAAAAATTTACCATCTTTAATAAAAGTTACCAAGCTGTCGTTTTGAACTTTTAAATTAGGGTAATCTTTTTGTAGTTGCTCACCACCACCAATCCATGTTACAATTTTATGACCATCAGCTATACCAGATTTACCAATTAAATTAGCACCAGCACAATTACTAACAGTGTATTGGGTCTCTTGATTTTTTGTTTTTATAAAATCTACAACTTTATTGTTGTGTACTTGTGCGTACATGTCGTAAGCGCTTGGTACAAATAAAGCTGCTAGTTTAGGACAATTATCAAAAGTATAGTCAGGAACAAAATGCATTCCTTCTTCAGTAGTAATTGGTTTAGCTGTTTCAGCTATAGTAACTACATTAAAAAGTTGTTTGCCTTTTTTGTCTACTTTACCAAAAACATCAGACGTTGCTATAACTTCTCCTTGTAAAACTCCGTTAAACATTAAAAGTCCAATAGTTGGTAGATCAGGATTAAATGGTTTTAGGTGTTTAGTTAGTGTATCAGTTGGATATAGAACTTGTTCAACTTTTTCAGCTTTGTTATCTGTTTTCGATTTTTCTGAATTACAACTAACAGTAATAATTGTAAAAATTAGTAGTGTGATAATACTTAAATTTTTCATGCGTACTTTATTTAGTATCTCTTTGAGTAGGTTTAATAATCATTCTAAAATATTGGTCTTTGTATATGTAGTAGCCTAACCAGTTGTATAGAGTTCTTACTTTGTTTTTAAAATTTACAAGCCCCATGATATGTACAAAAATCCAAATTAGCCAAGCAACAAAACCTTTTAAGGATTGTTTTTGACCAGGGAAGTCAAGTACAGCCTTATTTCGTCCAATGATAGCTAAAGATCCTTTGTCGTTGTACTGGAAAGTTTTCCATTTGCCATCTTTCCTTTTAAGGTTTTTAGCTAAGTTCTTTGCCTGCTGTAATGCCGGTTGCGCTAATTGTGGGTGTCCGTTAGGATAGTTGTTGTCACCTAAGATTAAGGCGCAGTCACCTAAAGCATAGATGTTATCATATGAGTGTACAAGGTTAAACTGATTTGTTTTTAGTCTTCTACCAGGACCAAAACTTTCTTTTGAAAAGCCATCAAATGTTTTTGCAGATACACCAGCTGCCCATATAAGGTTTTTAGTATGTATTTCTTCTCCGTTTGATAAATACACGGTTTCGCCATCAAAGTCATTAACCATTGTATTCATTGTTAGCTTAACACCTAGTTCACTTAATTTTTTAGAAGTGTATTCTTGTGCTTTTTTAGACATTGGAGCTAAAACAGAATTTTGGCCATCAATAAGATGTATTTCTCCAAAGTCATTTTTGTCTAGTTCGGGGTAATCTTTTATGATGATAGAAGTTTTTATTTCAGACAAAATTCCTGAAAGTTCAACTCCAGTAGGTCCAGCTCCTGCAATTACAAAAGTTAAACACTTTTTTCTTTCCTCTGGATTATGGATTCTAGTAGCACGGTCAAATCGAGTTAAAATTACATTTCTAAGAGATAAGGCATCACTAATAGTTTTCATAGGTAAACTATACTTTTGAATGCTTTTATTTCCAAAAAAATTAGTCTCTGTACCGGTAGCCATTACTAAGATATCATACTCTATATCTCCATTACTTACCACAATTTTGTTTTCTTCTGGGACAACTTTTTCAAGGGTGCCAAGTCGAAAACGGGCGTTTTTAAATTTTCTTAAAATTTTTCTGAATGGATAGCTAATTGCAGATGGCTCCATAAAACCTGTGGATACTTGGTAGATTAAAGGAGGAAAGAAATTGTAGTTGTTACTATCTACTAGAATAATCTGATAATTTTCTGAATTTCCTAATCCTTTTATAAGTTCTAATCCAGCAAAACCGCCGCCAACAACGACGATTTTTTTCATATTTTTCATAATGCTATTATGCCCTTAAATTAATATAAGTACAAAGGTAGTTAAGAAGATTTCAGTAAAAAATAAACTAGCTTAAGAAATGTTACTTTCTTTTAATTTCACTTAAGTATTCAGGGGTTAACCCTAAAAAGCTGGCTAATGAATATTGAGGAACTCGTTGTACAAACTCTGGGAAGTCTTCTCTAAATCTAAAAAACATTTCTTCCTTAGAGTAGCTGTTTATGTATTTTAAGCGCATTAAAGCAGCTCCGTAAGCTGTTTCATAGATGCTTCTAAAATATTTTTCTAGTAATGGGAATTTGCTTAACAATTCATTGTATTTCGAAAAGGAGATTGATAAAATTATAGAGTTTTCAACTGCCTCTATAGTAAAGTTAGAGCGTTTTTGATTTTGAAAAGCTAAAAAGTCAGTTAGCCACCAACTCTCCAAAGCAAATTGTGTAGTTTTTTTGTGACCTAAATCATCAATAAAATATAATTGTAAACAACCTTTAGCAACAAAAAATAGTTTATCACAACGGTTACTTGTTGGTAATAAAGTTTCTTTTTTCTTGTAGGATTGACAGTCAAAAAAAGAAAGTACTTCAGTTAATTCTTCTTCTGAAAGATTTGTGTAACTTTTAATATGATTTTTTAAAATGCTTTCAGCCATATCCTAGTGTAGTATTTAAAGGTAAAAATACTAACTTTATAAAGACTCTATTTAGTCTTAAAAGAAAAAGGCACCAAATACATTGATGCCTTTTGTGTTAGTTTAGAAAGGTTTTACCCTTTTATGCTTTCAGGGTTATATCCTAAGTAAGGCACTTTTTTTTCAACAAAATTAATTCCGTAATCTTCCAGCTCTTTTAAAATTGGTTCGTACACTTCTTTGTTGATTGGTAATTGTACACCAGGAGTTGTAATATCACCATTTAAAATACGCACGGTAGCCATGGCTACAGGTAAACCAACCGTTTTTGCCATTGCAGTATAGGTTTGATCATCACCTTTAATAACCATACTACTTTCTATTTGGAACTTGTCTTCTTTGTATTGGTATCCAAAAATATGGTGCATTACAATCATGTCTTTATCTTCGGCTTCAAGGGTCCAAGAATCCATCAATATTTTTTGTAAAATTTCAGCAGGAGTTGCATTTTTCAATCCTACTTTTTTATTTGGATTGAAGATGTCTAACTCTAAAAATTTATCCCACATTAAATCATCTTGATCAATCTTTGCATACGAACGGAATTTTAACTCTACAGAATCAGAAGGAGAATAAGCTAAGAAAAGATTTGTGAAATCGCGATAGCTCATATTCTCAGAGTCTTCAATAGTATACGTGTCATCAGTCATTCCTAATTGTACAAATACGTTCCAAGCACGAGAAAAACCAACTTTACGAATAGTTCCACGATACATGGTTTTAATATCTTCTAAACCATAAATGCTTCTATACTTTAAAGAGTCTCGGTTAGCATAGGCTTCAAATTTTCCACTACCATTAATAGTTAAAAATTCAGTTCTTCTAAATAACTTTTGGTATGGAATATACTTATAGGTTCCTTCTTGAATAAACATTGAAGCACCACCTTGACCTGCTAATACAACGTTTCTAGGATTCCAAGTAAATTTATAGTTCCATAAATTAGTATCACTTTCAGGAGCAACTAATCCACCACAAAAAGATTCAAATAATAACATTTTTCCTCCTTGTTCCTTTATACGATCAATAACTTGCATAGCACTCATATGGTCAATTCCTGGGTCAAGACCAATTTCATTCATAAACACTAACCCTTTAGCTTTAGCTTGTTCATCTAAAGCTTTCATTTCATCAGAAATATATGAGGCAGTAACCATGTGTTTACCATAAGTAATGCAATCTTTAGCTACTTCAATATGAAAACGAGCGGGTAACATTGAAATAACAATGTCTGCTTTTTGAATTGCATTTGAGCGTTCTTCTGCATTAAAAACATCTAATTGAATTGCTGTAGCGTTTGAATGATTGTTAACTTTAGATTGAGCACTTTCTAATGAAACATCACCAATAGTTATATGTAGGTTCTCTTCTGAAGATTTATCTAATAAATATTTTATAAGTGAAGAGCTTGACCTACCAGCACCAATTATCAATATATTTCTCATTATAATGTATTTTTGTTATCAATAAATTTTGAGGCGACAATATCGCTAAAAAAGTTTAAATTTAAACAAAAACTATAAAAATGTATAAAAATTTAACAACAGCAGGGGTTTTAGGAGTCGTTGCTGTTATTTTAGGAGCTTTTGGAGCCCACGCTTTAAAAACGAAATTAACACCAGAAGCTTTAGAGAGTTTTGAAACCGCTGTACGCTATCAGTTTTTTCATGTACTATTATTACTTTTTGTAAACATGTTTACTGAGTTTACAAACAAAGAAAAGAACAGAATTAGTTATTTCTTGATAGCAGGGATTTTATTGTTTTCAGGATCGATATATTTAATTTACTTAGCTAATGTTCCTGCAAAAGCAATTTGGTTTATAACACCTTTAGGAGGAATACTATTAATTGTGGGTTGGAGCCTATTAACATATAGCTTTTTAAAAAAAGTTATTAAAAGTTAAAGTTGATAAAATCTTTGTATCATTCATCTTTTTAATCAAAAAGAACTATTTTTGTCCAAAATTAAACACAACTAAAATCTTTTAAGATGACAAATCTTGATACGAAAACGATATCGTTAGATAACTTAGGCATAAAAGACGCTACGGTTCGTTATCAATTAACTTCAGACGAGTTACACGACATCACTATTGAAAAAGAACAAGGAGTAGAAACTAGTTTTGGAGCATTGGCTGTTAAAACAGGTGAGTTTACAGGTCGTTCTCCAATGGATCGTTTTATCGTTAAAGACGATATAACTAAAGACCAAGTTTGGTGGGGAGATATAAACATCCCTTTCGATTCAGAAAAATTTGACAAGCTATACGATAAAGTAACAAACTATTTATCAAATAAAGAGGTATTTGTACGTGATAGTTATGCATGTGCAGATGAAGATTACAAACTAAATATTCGTGTTGTAAACGAATATCCTTGGAGTAACATGTTTGCACACAACATGTTTTTACGTCCTACAGCAGAGGAGTTAAAAAACTTTTCTCCAGAATGGACAGTAGTAAACGCTCCAGGTTTTATGGCTGATCCAGAAGTAGATGGGACACGCCAACACAACTTTGCTATCTTAAACTTTACTAGAAAAGTAGCATTAATTGGAGGTACAGGGTATACAGGAGAAATTAAAAAAGGAATTTTCTCTGCGTTAAACTTTATTTTACCAGTATTTAAAAACACGTTACCAATGCACTGTTCTGCAAACGTTGGTAAAGATGGTGATACTGCTATCTTCTTCGGGTTATCAGGTACAGGTAAAACTACTTTATCTACGGATCCAAATCGTAGTTTAATTGGTGATGATGAGCATGGTTGGACTGCTGAAAACACAATCTTTAACTTTGAAGGTGGTTGTTATGCAAAAGTAATCGACTTATCTCAAGAGAAAGAACCAGAAATTTACGGAGCAATTAAAAGAGGAGCAATCCTTGAAAATATTGTGATGGATGATAAAGGAAATGTGGATTTTGCTGATACATCAATTACACAAAATACACGTGTAAGTTATCCAATTTATCACATTGAAAATATTCAAACACCATCTAAAGGTGCAAACCCAAAGAACATCTTCTTCTTAACAGCAGATGCTTTTGGAGTATTGCCTCCAATATCTAAATTAACACCAGGTCAAGCAGCATATCACTTTATTTCTGGATACACAGCAAAAGTAGCAGGTACTGAGGCTGGAATTAACGAGCCATTACCAAGTTTTTCAGCTTGTTTTGGAGCTCCATTTATGCCATTACACCCAACACGTTACGCTGAAATGTTAAGCAAGAAAATGCAAGAAGCAGGAGTAAACGTTTGGTTAATTAATACTGGATGGACAGGTGGTGCTTACGGTACCGGTAGCAGAATGAAATTAAAGTACACTCGTGCTATGATTACAGAAGCTTTACAAGGTAATTTAGAAAATGTTGAGTTTGTACAACACCCAATTTTTGGATTATCAATGCCAACTACTTGTGAAAATGTTCCTGATGAAGTGTTAAATCCAAAGCAAACATGGGCAGATAAAGATGCTTATGATGCAAAAGCTATGGAGTTAGCTAATTCATTCAGAAAGAACTTTGCTCAGTTTGAAGAAATGGCAAGTGAGGAAATTATTAAAGGTGGACCAATAGCGTAACCTTTAAAACATAAATACTAAGAAAGCATCCACTATGGATGCTTTTTTTATGAAAAATACTCAGTATTTTAGCAATAAATAAATTTTAGCATGTTTGTACAGGGAAATATAGTCGATATACAAAATAAACGAATCTTTAAAGGGGAGGTTGAGGTTAAAGAAGGAAAGATTATACAAATTAGAGAAGTAGAAAACACTTCGGATAACTATATTTTACCTGGATTTATAGATGCACATATTCATATTGAAAGCTCGATGTTAGTACCATCAGAGTTTGCAAAAATAGCGGTAACTCACGGTACCGTAGCTACGGTATCTGATCCACATGAAATAGCCAATGTGCTAGGAGTGAAAGGAGTTGACTTTATGGTTGAAAACGGAAAGAAAGTTCCGTTAAAATTCAATTTTGGAGCACCATCTTGTGTGCCAGCGACTTCTTTTGAAAGTGCAGGAGCTGTGATTGATTCAGAAGATATCAAAAAAATGATGCAGAACCCTGATATCAAATATTTAGCTGAGATGATGAATTATCCTGGAGTAATTTATCAAGATGAAGAAGTTTTGAAAAAAATAGCTTGGGCAAAACATTATAACAAACCAGTAGATGGACATGCACCAGGATTAAGAGGAGAGGATCTAGATAAATACATAGCAGCAGGAATTTATACCGATCATGAATGTTTTACCTATGAAGAAGGTTTAGAAAAGCTTCAAAAAGGAATGAAAGTCATCATTAGAGAAGGAAGCGCAGCGAAAA
Organism: Tenacibaculum larymnensis; assembly: GCF_028829235.1. Lineage (GTDB taxonomy): Bacteria > Bacteroidota > Bacteroidia > Flavobacteriales > Flavobacteriaceae > Polaribacter > Polaribacter larymnensis. The sequence goes on from NZ_JAIWJY010000002.1 coordinate 100,838, forward strand.
ACTTTGAAGCGCTGATTGATTTACTTCCTAAATATTATGAGAACATGATGTTTTGTTCTGATGATAAGCACCCAGATGATTTGTTATTAGGACATATCAACCAATTATGTGAGCGTGCAGTAGCGAAAGGAATAGATGTTTTTAAAGTATTACATGCTGCTTGTATCAATCCGGTAAAACATTATAATTTGGATGTAGGAACTTTAAACGAAGGAGATGATGCTGATTTTATAGTAGTAAAAGACTTACAAAAGTTTAAGGTGTTACAAACCTATATCAATGGGGAATTAGTAGCCGAAAAAGGAGAATCATTCGTACAACATGTAGACTTTGAAGTACTAAATAATTTTGATACTGATAAAAAAAATATTGCTGATTTTGAGTTTCATTCAGCATCTGAAAAAATTCGAGTGATTGAAGCCTTAGATGGAGAATTAGTGACGAATGAAATAGAGGCGGATTCTTTAATAAAAGATGGAAATTTAGTTTCAGATGTAGAGAATGATGTGTTAAAAATGACCGTAGTAAATCGTTATCAAAATACGGAACCTTCAATAGCTTTTATTAAAAATTTCGGATTAAAAGAAGGGGCGATAGCGAGTTCTGTTGGTCATGATTCACATAATATTATTGCAGTAGGAGTATCTGATGAATTGCTTTGCAAAGCAGTTAATTTATTAATAGAAAATAAAGGAGGTGTTTGCGCGGTAACTGCATCCGAAGAAAAAGTAGTTCCTCTCCCAGTAGCAGGAATTATGTCAGATAAGTCAGCTATTGAAATAGGGAAAGCTTATGCAGAGTTAGATGTCATGGCAAAGAAGCAAGGAAGTAAATTACGAGCTCCATACATGACCTTATCTTTTATGGCATTGTTGGTAATTCCATCTTTAAAGCTATCAGACAAAGGACTGTTTGATGGAAACACATTTAAATTTACCTCTTTAGAGGTTAAATAACCTGAAGTTTGAAGACAGAAAAAATTATATTAGGGATTGACCCAGGAACTTCCATTATGGGATTTGGAATTATAAAGGTAGTAGGGAAAAAGATGGAGTTTGTCCAGATGAATGAACTACTCTTAAAAAAGTATGACGATCATTATTTAAAACTCAAAATTATTTTTGAACGTACTATTGAGTTGATTGACACCTATCATCCAGATGAAATAGCTTTAGAAGCTCCTTTTTTTGGTAAAAATGTACAATCAATGTTAAAATTAGGACGTGCGCAAGGTGTTGCCATGGCAGCAGGATTGTCAAGACAAATTCCTGTAACCGAATACGCACCTAAGAAAATTAAAATGGCAATTACAGGAAAAGGGACAGCGAGTAAAGAACAAGTAGCCCTAATGTTAAAGTCGTTATTGAACTTAAAAGAACTCCCTAAAAACTTAGATGCAACAGATGGATTAGCAGCAGCGGTGTGCCATTTCTATAATTCAGGAACTAAAGTAGGAGGTAAGAACTATACAGGTTGGGCAGCGTTTGTAAAGCAGAACCCGAAAAAAATTAGTTAATTATGAAAGAAGTTTTAGAGATTTTTTTGCAGAACCCAATCTTATTTTTGTTAGGTTTAGTTTTGATAGGAAGCTATTTCTTTTTCAAGAAAAAATTTGAAAACTTAGCAGATAAAGATGATATTTCTGATTTGACTAGAGAGGTGGAGAATGTAAAAAAAGAATTTAATGAAGATTTAGAAAAATTAAAAGTAAATTTAGAGATATTGAAGTCTCATAAAGTTAACCTAGTTAATGAAAAGAGAAAAACTATTTATGACTTTTGGAGCAGTATGAATTTGTTGACAGAGAAGTCTATAAATATATTTAACTATAATATTGATGATTTTGACAGTTACAACCATTTTAAAGGAGATATTAATAAATCATATGAGAACTTTACTTTAAATAGATATTCTTTTGAATTAAAACTTCATGAGTTTATAGATGAGGAGTTTAAGAGAATAATTGGAGACTTTTCTAAATTGATAATAAAAAAACATCTTTTACTTTATGAAATAGGTTTAGAAATAGTAGACTTTAAATTCAAACTAAAAAAAGATGAAGTTGAAATCAGTTATTATGATTCTATAGTAGATAAGTACTCGAAGTCTTCTAAAACCTACATGGATGAACTGTATCCAAAATTACAATTGATTAAAGAGAAATTAATTTTGATTACTGAAAGCTTACATAAATAATTTGGCAGGAATTTATCTACATATCCCGTTTTGTAAGCAAGCGTGTTATTATTGCGATTTTCACTTTTCTACCTCTTTAAAAAAGAAAGAAGAGCTGGTATCTTGCTTAGTAAAGGAATTGGAATTGCGAAAAGAGGAGTTGCAAAATGAAAAAATAGAAACAATCTATTTTGGAGGTGGAACTCCAAGTTTATTATCTATTTATGAAATAGAATTATTACTGAATACGATTTACAAAAATTATACAGTAATTGAAGATCCAGAAATTACTTTAGAAGCCAATCCAGATGATTTATCAGAGGAGAAAATAATTCAATTGTCTAGAACTCCAATTAATCGTTTAAGTATAGGAATTCAATCTTTTTTTGAAGAAGATTTACAATTAATGAATCGTGCTCATAATGCACAAGAAGCAAAAAACTGTTTGTCTTTAGCGACACGCTACTTTGATAATATTACCATTGATTTGATTTACGGAGTCCCGAATATGAGTAATGAACGTTGGAGAGAAAACCTACAAATTGCTTTTGATTTTGGAATTAATCATATTTCATCTTATGCATTAACAGTAGAGCCTAAAACAGCCTTAGACTCCTTTATCAAACAAGGAAAATACCCAGATGTTGATGAAGCTGTAGCAAAAGAACATTTTGATATTTTGATAGCGGAAACTGCTAAAAATGGATTTGTACATTACGAAATTTCAAACTTTGGAAAACCCAATTATTTTTCAAAACACAATACAAGTTACTGGTTAGGAAAAAAGTATATAGGAATTGGTCCGTCAGCACATTCGTTTAATAAAACACATCGCAGTTGGAATGTAGCTAACAATGTAAAATATATCAAAACTATTCAAGAAGGAAATCTCCCTTTAGAACAAGAGGAACTCACTAAGGAAGATCAGTTTAATGAATATTTAATGACAGGATTAAGAACCATTTGGGGAGTGTCGTTAGGAAAAATCACGCAAGAATTTGGAGAAGAATTCAGAAAGAGTCTCATTAAAAATGCTGAGAAATTTATTAATCAAGGTCTATTGGTTATAGAGAATGAATTGAACCAACCTGATTCTGACAACAATGTTAAGAAGGTTTTGAAAACAACTTCAAAAGGAAAGTTCTTAGCAGATGGGTTGGCTAGTGAGTTATTCATAATTTAGGTATATTTGAGTATGATAGCAACAATTGAATACAACTCAAGAAAACACAAAATAGATTTATCAAAACCGTTAGATATATCCATAGCTATTGACACTTCCAGGGAAAATGTAAATGCCTGGTATTTAGATGATCCGAAAATTTTCCCCGTTTCCGATGGAGATTGGGTAGGAAGTGTACAAAAAGGCGCTGATGTAAATTTTAATAATATACAGTTTAATCCGCATTCACATATTACACATACCGAATGTGTTGGTCATATAACAGAAGAAGTTTATTCAGTAAATAAAGAGCTATCAAAATTTTTCTTTTTAGCAGAAGTAGTGACTATTGCTCCAGAGCAATTAAAAAATAAGGATTTTGTAATTTCAAAAAAACAATTACAAAATGTTATAGGAAATAAAAAGCGTGATGCAATAGTCATCAGAACTTTACCGAACTTATCAGACAAAAAATCGATGCGTTATTCAAATACAAATCCAACTTATTTGTTAGAAGAAGCAGCGATTTATCTTCGAGAAAAAGGAATTGAGCACTTATTAATAGATTTACCATCGGTAGACAAAGAAAAAGACGAAGGAAAATTGTTAGCACATAATGCTTTTTGGAATACACAAGGAGAAATTAGAATGCAGTCAACTATAACAGAATTTATATATGTGTCCAATAAAATAAAGGATGGAACTTACTTTTTAAACTTGATGGTAGCGCCGTTTGAAAACGATGCTACACCTAGTAAACCTATTCTTTATGAACTACTTTAGTTATTATGATAAAAAACTATTACAGAATTTTAGGTAAGCATACTTATCTAAAATTCTGTAATGTTTTGTTGATATAACTCAGTAAATGTTTCTTTTTAGGGATCTCTATTCGTTCGGCGAGATTTACTTTATGTTTCATTTACATTATCAAAGATAAAGTAGATGTTGAAAGAAAAACAAAAATTAAGATTAAATGAAAGTTACTGTAGATGAACGGTTAAAATAAAGCTTTTAAGAGTATCGATAATTGTAAGAAAAATAAAATATAGAGTCTTTTGTAAAACCTATTTGTTTTTTTTATAGATTTACGACCATAAAATTACAACAATGACAATTTTTAATACATATAAGCAATGTAAATCGACTGTGGTAAGACACAGAAACGATCGGGCGATGTATGTATTATAGCTATGTTTATATAAAATATAATGATTACAAAAAGTCCGACTGAAAAGTCGGACTTTTTACTTTTATAACTAAAAACAACCACTAAACTTTAATTATATGAAAAAACTCTACTTTAACTATTTAAACACCTTTAAAGGGCTCTCAAACGAAGTTTGGTGGCTTTCATTAATAACTCTGATAAACAGAGCAGGAACTATGGTAATTCCTTTTTTATCATTGTACCTAACAAAAAGCTTAAACTTTACTTTAAAAGATGTGGGCTGGATTATGACCTGTTTCGGGTTAGGGTCTGTATTGGGGTCTTGGTTAGGAGGTAAGCTAACGGATAAAATAGGTTTTTATAAGGTGATGAAAACTAGCCTGTTTTTGACAGGAGTTCTTTTTATAGCGTTACAATTCGTAAATACTTTTGCAGGTTTTTGTTTAGGTATTTTCTTAGTAATGTTAGTAGCAGATACATTTAGACCAGCTATGTTTGTTGCATTAAGTACTTACAGTAAACCAGAAAATAAAACACGTTCAGTAACTCTAATTCGTTTAGCAATTAACTTAGGTTTTTCAGCAGGTCCTGCCGTTGGAGGATTAATTATAACCTCGTTAGATTATAGTGGATTGTTTTGGGTAGATGGAGTTACCTGTATTTTGGCAACAGTTTTACTGGTAAATGTATTAAACCCTAAGAAAGCAAAACCGTTAGATGAAACAAAAGTAGAGAATCCACAATCAGTATTTTCAGATAAGGCTTTTTGGGTGTTTTTTGTAGGAATGTTTGTTTTCGGATTTATTTTCCTGCAATACTTTTCTACAATGCCTTTATATTATAAAGACGTTCATCATTTAACAGAGTTAGAAATAGGTTTGTTAATGGGGCTTAACGGGTTCTTTATATTCTTATTAGAAATGCCACTTATTAAATGGTTAGAAGAAAGTAAGTATACCAAAGAGTTTTTAATGTTTTTTGGACTGTTACTAACAGGACTAAGTTTTGTAGTAATAAACTTAACAGGTTGGGTAGGAATTTTAATTGTAGGAATGTTACTGATGACTATAGGAGAAATGATTGCATTTCCTTTTTCAAATGCTTTTGTGATGGAGCGTGCAAAAAAAGGAAATCAAGGAGAATACATGGCATATTATAGCATTGCGTTCTCAATGTCACATATTTTTGGGCATAATTCAGGTATGCAATTAATAGATAATATTGGTTTTGATAATACTTGGAATTTTATGATTGTGTTATCAGCCATTGGAGTATTATTCTTGTTAATGTTAGTAAGAATTGTAAAAAGAGAAAAAGTAATCGCATGAACTTAAATCAAGTAACGATACCTTCTATTGATGTGAATATATCTGTAGAGTTCTATAAAAAACTAGGCTTGCATCTTATCGTAGATGCAAGTCCTAGATATGTTCGTTTTGAAGTACCAGATGGAGAAGCAACGTTTTCAATTCATCAAGTAGAAAAACTGTCTAAAGAAGAGGGAGTTACTCTCTATTTTGAAGATGATAATTTAGATGAGTTAGTAGAAGAATTACAACAAAAAGGAATTCAGTTCACTCAGTTACCAATAGACCAACGATGGTTATGGAGAGAAGCTCATTTGTTAGATCCTGATGGAAATAAATTAATTCTGTATAAAGCAGGCGAACACAGAAAAAATCCGCCTTGGCGAATCAAATAAGAAATAGAAGTTTTTATCTTTGAATATTTAATAAGAAAGTAGAAAGCATGAATATACAAGACGCACAAAAACAAGTAGATGATTGGATTAAAAATCACGGAGTACGTTACTTTAATGAGTTAACAAATATGGCGCAACTAACAGAAGAAGTTGGAGAAGTAGCTAGAATTATTGCGCGTCGTTATGGAGAACAAAGTGAAAAAGAAAGTGATAAAAACAAAGATTTAGGTGAAGAATTGGCCGATGTAATGTTTGTTGTGTTGTGTTTGGCAAACCAAACAGGCGTAAACTTACAAGAAGCCTTTGATAAGAAGCTAGATATTAAAACTAAAAGAGATCACGACCGTCATCACAATAACAAAAAACTACAATAAATGAGTCTCATAAAAAATATACAAAAAGGAAGTTTTTGGATTAATGTTTTAAAAGTAGGAACCCCATTTTTGATAATAGTAGCTGTCTTTTCTTTATTATTTAAAACAGGAGGGGCTATTTTTTCAGGAGACTTTGAAACTGTATACAATGTACATTTCGCGAATAAACAGTGGATTCGCTTTTGGCTAAGTAAAGTTGTAATCGCACTTATTTACAGTATATACATTGTAAATAAAAAAACGAAGTAGTTTTTTATGGATTTAAGATTAAAAACCGAAGAGTTTAAATCGGATACTCATATAACGATTTCAGGGTCAAAAAGTGAATCAAATAGATTACTGATTTTACAGCAATTATATCCCGATTTACAGATAGAAAATTTATCAGACTCTGATGATACACACCATTTACAAGGAGCGTTAACTTCTGATGATACAGTTGCAGACATTGGACATGCAGGAACTGCGATGCGTTTTTTAACTGCTTTTTTTGCAACTCAAGAAGGTGTTACAAAAATATTACAGGGTTCAGACCGTATGCACAACAGACCAATACAAATTTTAGTTGATGCTTTACGCAATTTAGGAGCAGATATAGAGTACGTTGAAAAAGAAGGATACCCGCCACTCAAAATATCAGGGAAAAAACTAACAAAGGATAAAGTTTCAATTAATGGAAATGTAAGTAGTCAATACATTTCAGCATTAATGCTAATTGCTCCAAGCCTGGAAAAAGGATTGGAAATTGAATTGATAGGAGAAATTACTTCGGTTCCTTATATCAACATGACTTTACAGTTACTACATCAATTAGAAATTAAGGCTGAATTTGAAGGACAGCTTATAAAAATCAAACCAAAATTAACTGTAAAAAAGCAAACAGTAGTTGTAGAGTCTGACTGGAGTTCAGCGTCTTATTTTTATTCGATTATAGCATTGAGTAAAGTAGGTTCCTCTGTGAAATTATCAGCTTATAAAAAAGATAGTTTACAAGGAGATAGTTGTTTGTCAGAAATATATAAACATTTTGGAGTAACTACTGTTTTTGAAGAAAATTCAATTCTTTTAACAAAAGAGAAAAAGCATAACTCAGAAGTATTAGAGCAAAATTTAAAAAATGCACCAGATATAGCGCAAACTATTGCAGTTACTTGCTTCGGGTTAGGAATTGCTTGTGATTTGTCAGGTTTGCACACATTAAAAATTAAAGAAACCGATCGCTTAGAAGCATTACGTGAGGAGTTAACAAAATTAGGAGCTGATATTTCTGTAACGAATGAAAGTTTACATTTAAAATCATCTTCAGAAATTAAAGAAAACATTCAAATAGCTACCTATAATGATCACCGAATGGCGATGGCATTTGCACCACTAGCATTAAAAGTTCCTATTGAAATTTTAGAAGCTGAAGTAGTAACTAAATCGTATAGAAATTTTTGGAAAGATATGCTTAGTGTAGGAATTCAGAATGTTACCATAAAATAATACGGTAATCGCTTGACAACCCCTATGTTGAAATTGTATATTTGCGATCGTTAAGAAAATTTTACAAATGAAATTATCAAATTTTAATTTTGAATTGCCAAAAGAATTATTGGCAGAATATCCTTCAGAGCACAGAGACGAAGCACGATTAATGGTATTGCACCGTGACACACAAAAAATCGAGCATAAACTATTTAAAGATTTAATCGATTATTTTGATGAAGGAGATGTAATGATGTTAAACAATACGAAAGTATTTCCTGCCCGTATGTACGGAAACAAGGAAAAAACTGGAGCTCGTATTGAAGTATTTTTATTACGTGAGTTAAATGCTGAAAATCGTTTGTGGGATGTATTAGTAGACCCAGCAAGAAAAATAAGAATAGGTAATAAGTTATTCTTTGGAGATGATGAGAGTTTAGTAGCTGAGGTTATTGATAATACTACTTCACGTGGTAGAACATTACGTTTCTTATTTGATGGTCCTTATGAGGAATTCAGAAAGAAATTAATCGAGTTAGGAGAAACTCCATTACCAAAATACATTAAACGTGAGGTAGAGCCAGAAGATGAAGACCGTTACCAAACTATCTTTGCAAAGCACGAAGGAGCAGTAGCAGCACCAACTGCAGGTTTACACTTCTCTAAACACTTAATGAAACGTTTAGAAATTAAAGGTGTAGATTTTGCTGAAACAACGTTACATGTAGGTTTAGGTACCTTTAACCCAGTTGAGGTTGAAGACTTATCAAAGCATAAGATGGATTCTGAGCAAATTGTTATTCCACAAGCTAGTGCAGATATGGTGAATAATGCTATTGCTAATAAGAAAAGAGTATGTGCAGTAGGTACTACAGTGATGAGAACGATTGAATCATCAGTGTCTTCAAGCAACCAATTAAACGCTTTTGAAGGGTGGACTAACAAGTTTATTTTCCCTCCATATGATTTTAGTATAGCTAATTGTATGGTGACAAACTTCCACACACCAAAATCAACATTGTTAATGATGGTATCTGCATTTGCAGGGCACGATTTTGTTATGGAAGCATACCAAGAAGCAATAAAAGAAAAATATAAATTTTACTCGTACGGAGATGCGATGTTAATTTTATAAAATAGTTTTTTAAACCATTAACAAAACCTCACAAGTAACTTGTGAGGTTTTGTGTATTTTTGTACTAGATGACACTAAAGAAGAAAGACATACGCGCATTAACCAAAGAACAGCTTCGTGATTTTTTTGTAGAAAACGGAGATAAAGCTTTTCGTGGTAACCAAGTATATGAATGGTTATGGCATAAAGCAGCACATTCGTTTGATGATATGACAAGTTTATCTAAAGCAACAAGAAAAATGCTTGATGAGAACTTTGTAATCAATCATATTGAAGTTGATACAATGCAGCGTAGTAATGATGGTACTATAAAAAATGCAATTAAACTCCATGACGGATTAATTGTAGAGTCAGTTTTAATTCCTACTGAAAAACGTACTACTGCTTGTGTATCTAGTCAAGTAGGTTGTAGTTTGGACTGTAAGTTTTGTGCAACAGCTCGTTTAAAACGTATGCGTAATTTGAATGCAGATGAAATTTACGATCAAGTTGTAGCAATTGATAAACAGAGCAGATTATACCATAACCATAAATTATCAAATATTGTTTTTATGGGAATGGGAGAACCTTTAATGAATTACAATAATGTAATTAAAGCTATTGATAAAATAACTTCAGAAGAAGGCTTAGGAATGGCAGCTCGTAGGATTACAGTATCAACTTCTGGTGTACCTAAAATGATTAAAAAGATGGCAGATGATGAGGTGCGTTTTAATTTAGCTGTTTCTTTACATTCTGCTATTGATGAAGTTCGAACATCTATAATGCCATTTAACTCTACTTTTCCGTTAAAAGACTTAAAAGAATCATTAGAATATTGGTATGAAAAAACAAAACGAAAAATAACGTATGAATATGTTGTTTGGAATGGAATTAACGATAGAAAAGAAGATATTGATGCATTGGTTCGATTCTGTAGTTATGTTCCTTGTAAAGTCAATTTAATTGAATATAACCCAATAGATGATGGAGAGTTTCAGCAAGCTTCAGATAGAGCTTTAAATAATTATATTTCTAATTTAGAAATGAACGATATTGTAGTAAATGTACGTCGTTCTAGAGGAAAAGATATTGATGCAGCTTGTGGGCAATTAGCAAATAAATCTTAGGCTTACATAAACAAAAAAACGATAAGAAAAGAGAGTAGCATTAAACTTAAGTTAAAGATAGCTTTGTAAAGTTTTAGTTTTTTTGAGAAAGCTAATACAATTACATCTAATATTCCCAATAAAAATATAGAAGGAACACCTAAAAAAGTATATGGTAAAATAATTGGGTTACCTAAACAAGAACGCTGATTACTGTCAGAAATATAAATACCAAATGATATAAAAGAGATACAGATTATAAGAAAAATAAGTCCTCTTGTCTTTAAATGTTTCATATTTTTTTTAAAATCAAAAGTAAACATTATTTATTCTTATTTTTGTTCACTAATATGAAGCCAGTAGAGCAAATAAAACTTCCGATTGCTAAAGAAATGGAACTCTTTGAAACTAAGTTCAAAGACTCGATGTTGTCTAAAGTTCCATTATTAAATAGAATAACTTATTATATAGTTCGTAGAAAAGGAAAACAAATGCGACCTATGTTTGTGTTTTTAGTTGCAAAAATGGTTTCTAACGGCGGTTTTGATGAGCGTACATATAGAGGAGCATCAGTGGTAGAATTAATTCACACAGCGACCTTAGTACATGATGATGTAGTTGATGATAGTAATCGACGTAGAGGTTTCTTCTCAATTAATGCGCTTTGGAAAAATAAAATAGCCGTTTTAGTAGGTGACTACTTACTTTCTAAAGGACTATTGTTGTCTATAGATAATGAAGATTTCGATTTGTTAAAACTCATTTCTATAGCTGTTCGAGAAATGAGTGAAGGAGAACTATTACAAATTGAAAAAGCTCGAAAACTTGATATTACAGAGGAGGTTTATTTTGAAATCATCCGTCAAAAGACAGCTACGTTAATAGCAGCTTGTTGTGGTATTGGTGCCGCATCGGTTGGAGCAAATAACGAAACTGTTCAACAAATGCGGAAGTTTGGAGAGTATATTGGTATTGCCTTTCAAATTAAAGATGATTTGTTTGATTATACAGAAGATAAAATAGGTAAGCCAACAGGAATTGATATCAAAGAGCAAAAGATGACACTTCCGTTAATTTATACATTGAATACTTGTTCACAAAAAGAAAAATCGTGGTTAATCAATTCGGTTAAAAAGCATAATAAAAACAAAAAAAGAGTAAAAGAAGTTATTGCTTTTGTAAAAGAAAATGGTGGGCTAGAATATACTACTGCCAAAATGCACGATTATAAAAATAAAGCATTGGCTATTCTCAATAATTACCCTGATTCAGATTATAAAGACTCTTTATTACAAATGATAGATTATGTTGTGGAGAGAAAAATATAAAAATAAATAAAAACCCTCAAGATTCTTCTCGAGGATTTTTGGTTAACAAACAAACTAATTACCTAATAAGTACTGTGGTATTTTACCATTTGTAATTGATAGTACCCCGATAAGTTTTTAACCCCAAAATGACCGTATGGAGCAGAACTGTAATATTTTTCTCCATCTTGGGTGTTTATTCTACATGTATTTTCCCCATAAACAATACAACCATAACCAACAACTTGATCGGCAGAACTCCATATAGAATAAACGTTATTCGCTTCTTTTGTAGGGTTATTATTTAATTCTGTTAGGAAATTAGAAACTCCATAAGGACCAGCTCCCCAGAAAATATATCCAGGGTAAAAACCATTAACATCACTACAAGTTGGTACTCCAGTGCCTGAATAATAACATGATGTTAAACCTCTGTTAGCACCTGCAATTCCTACAAAAGTATCGACGTAGTTTAATGAGTTTCCTAAGTTATAGTTACCATAAGCTTGGTCGTAAGCATTACCTCCTTTTATAGATTTTCTACCTAAAGTAACTCCCATAGAATGACCAATTACATCTACTTTTTGAGCACCAGTATAATTTTTAACAGCTTGTATAAAAGTTCTAATCCTTTGTAAAAACTCCTTACTATGATAGTTAGAAGAAGCATTATATGGATTAGCACTTCCCCAAGTTAAGGCATACAATTCACTAGTTTTGTATCCATTATTTAGAAAATAGTTTATGGGTTCTTCCCAGCCGTCAGCTTTATCACTATTACCATGTATAAATATAACAGGTTGATTATTTAGTATTTCAGAACTAGAAGTTTTACCACCATAACTGTAACCTATGCTACCTTTAAAATTATAAAAACCATAACCGTTTTGTTGAAGCCAATTATCAAAGTGAGTGGTAATTTGAAATGTACCAATACTTTTATTTAGTGATGTTGGTGTTTTGTAAGAACTGTTACCTTTAATTAAATCATCTTCACTTTCTGTGGAACAAGCTATTAGGAAAATAGAAAAAACAAACACAATAAAACCATATTTTTTTAACATAATTAATTTAGTTTTTGGGGTTCAATATTCACAATTTAGATAAGAATAAATATTGTAGTTATTTAAAACTAAAGATTTGTTGTACAGACTATTGTGTTGAGCAGAGTTCTTTTCTGTAATATTTTCAGGTTTTTCGACTTGTATTGATAGGGGTGAGACTTTCGGTTATAAAAAAACCTCGAGACATGTCTCGAGGTTTCTTATATCTATCTATGGAGATTCGCCATTACATCATTCCTGGCATTCCACCACCCATTGGAGGCATTCCGCCACCAGCAGGAGCATCTTCTTTAATATCTACTAAAGCACACTCAGTAGTTAAGATCATTCCTGCTACTGAAGCAGCATTTTCTAAAGCCACACGAGTTACTTTTTTCGGATCGATGATACCAGCTTCTAACATGTCTACATATTGTTCAGACTTAGCGTCATATCCAAAGTTTTGGTTTTCTTCTAAAACTTTATTAATTACAACAGAACCTTCACCACCAGCATTTTCAACAATAGTACGTAAAGGAGATTCGATAGCTCTATTTACAATTTGAATACCTGTAGTTTCATCTAAATTCTCTGTAGTAATTGTTTCTAATACTTTTTTAGCACGCACCAAGGCAACACCACCACCAGCAACAATTCCTTCTTCTACAGCAGCTCTTGTAGCATGTAAAGCATCATCAACACGGTCTTTCTTTTCTTTCATTTCTACTTCAGAAGCAGCACCAACATATAATACAGCAACACCACCAGCTAATTTTGCTAAACGCTCTTGTAATTTTTCACGATCGTAATCAGAAGTAGTAGTCTCAATTTGTGCTTTAATTTGGTTTACACGAGCCTTGATTTGTGCTTCGTCACCAGAACCGTTAACAATTGTAGTATTATCTTTATCAATAGTTACTGTTTCAGCAGTACCTAATAAATCTAAAGTTGCATTTTCTAAAGAGAAACCTCTTTCTTCAGAAATCACAGTACCACCAGTTAAAATAGCGATATCTTCTAACATTGCTTTTCTACGATCACCAAACCCTGGAGCTTTTACAGCAGCGATTTTTAATCCACCACGTAATTTGTTAACTACCAAAGTAGCTAAAGCTTGTCCATCAACATCTTCGGCAATGATTAATAATGGCTTTCCTGATTGAGCAACAGGTTCTAAAATTGGAAGAATTTCTTGTAAGTTAGAAATCTTTTTGTCAAATAATAAAATATAAGGATTGTCTAAATCAGCAATCATTTTATCAGCATCTGTTACGAAGTATGGAGATAAATATCCACGGTCAAACTGCATTCCTTCAACAACATCAACATAAGTGTCAGTTCCTTTAGCTTCTTCAACAGTTATAACACCTTCTTTTCCAACTTTACCAAATGCTTCAGCAATTAAATTACCAATTACAGCATCGTTATTAGATGAGATTGAAGCTACTTGCTTAATTTTTTCTGATGAATCACCAACTTCTTTTGATTGTTTTGCTAAATCTTCAGTAATAGCAGCTACAGCTTTATCAATACCACGCTTTAAATCCATAGGATTAGCTCCAGCAGCTACGTTTTTTAAACCTTCTTTTACGATAGCTTGTGCTAATACAGTCGCAGTAGTAGTACCGTCACCTGCTAAATCGTTAGTTTTAGAAGCTACTTCTTTTACCATTTGAGCCCCCATATTTTCTAACTCGTCTTCTAGCTCTACTTCTTTTGCTACAGAAACTCCATCTTTTGTTACATGAGGAGCTCCGAAAGATTTAGAAATAATAACGTTACGTCCTTTAGGACCTAAAGTTACTTTTACTGCATTAGCTAATGCATCTACACCACGTTTTAATCCGTCGCGAGCGTCTACATCAAATTTTATATCTTTTGCCATGTTTGTTTAAGTTTTTTAGCCGTTAGCATATAGCTTTTGGCTTAGTTTTTAAATTTTGTTTAATTGGCTAGTAGCGAAAAGCTAATAGCAAAGAAATTTTAGATAATAGCGAATATGTCGCTTTCTCTCATAATTAAATAATCTTTTCCTTCTAATTTAAGCTCAGTACCAGCGTACTTTCCGTATAAAACAGTATCACCAACTTTTACAGTTAAAGGCTCTTCTTTTGTTCCGTTTCCTACGGCTACGACAGTACCTTTTTGTGGTTTTTCCTTTGCGTTGTCAGGGATGATGATTCCTGATGCTGTAGTAGTTTCTGCTGCAGCTGGTTCAACAAGAACTCTGTCTGCTAAAGGTTTAATGTTTAATCCCATTTTATATATTTTGATTGATTAAATTAATTTTTACTGGTTAAGTTTTGTCAGAAATTATGCCATTAGATTTTTGCTGACAATTTTTCTAATAGATTAGACTAATACATAAAAAAAAATGCCAACGTGTCATTTACGTTGGCATTTTATATTTTTTTTGTGAAAAACTACTGAGCGCTATCTTTAGCAGTATCTGTTGCTGCTGGTGTAGCAGGCGTAGTTGTAGTTTCAATATTGTTTAAAGTTTCATTTAATTGAGGAGCGTCAGCTGCATTACCTCTTGGAATAGCGAAGTTTGCTAATAAAATTAAAGCAAACATAGTAATAGCTAATGTCCAAGTAGTTCTGTCTAAAAAGCTATTTGTATTTTGTACACCTCCAATATTTTGAGCTCCACCGCCTCCAAATGATGAAGATAATCCTCCACCTTTAGGATTTTGAACCATTACAATTAAGATTAATGCTATTGCAACAATCAATATTAAAACTAAAAGTAAAGTATACGTTGTCATCTATTTATTGTTTTGTAAAATTTGTATTCTTTTAATTTGGTCTGCAAAGAAACCACTTTTTTCTGGATATTTCAAACTTAATATTTTATATGCTTGAATAGCACTGTCATATTTCTTTTGTTCTAAATATACCTTAGCTAAGGTTTCGGTAGCTAATTGGTTACTTTGTTGATTTTCGGATATCTTAATATCTGAGGTATTTGTTTTGCTAGGACGAGAAATTTTTGGAGCAGTTTCAATAAAACGATCAATAATAGCATCATGTTCAGATTTAACAGGTACTTCTTTTATTTGCTTTTCTGAAGGTTGATTGTCTAAAGTTCTTACAATAGCTTTCTTTGATGAAAGTTGTAACCATTGATTGAAAGAAAAAGTTTCGTTTTGTGTGAAAGAAAGTGGTTTTCCAATAGCTAAATCTTCCTCCACAGCTGAAACTTTTGTTTGTTTTCTTTTTGGAAGAATTTTATCTTTTAAACTGGTTTTTTCTTCTTTTTTAGGAGTTTCTTTAAAAGCTTTTGAAGTAATAAAATCAAATAAAACAGTTCTATCACTGGTGTGAGATGCCGTTATTTTTAACTCGTTGTTGTATTTATAACTTTCTTGATTTTTTAAAATCTTTAAACGTAGCGCTTTAGCAGATTGAAAATAAGGATATTCTTGAATAATTGCAGAGATGTCCGAAAGATGATGTTCTTGCGAAATCAATTCAGGCTTT
This sequence comes from Tenacibaculum larymnensis, assembly GCF_028829235.1. Classification (GTDB taxonomy): domain Bacteria; phylum Bacteroidota; class Bacteroidia; order Flavobacteriales; family Flavobacteriaceae; genus Polaribacter; species Polaribacter larymnensis. The sequence continues at coordinate 116,945 of NZ_JAIWJY010000002.1, forward strand.
TCTAATAACTGTATGTATGTATCCTTATTCAAAAATTACCATTTTGCCACTGAGGCATTAAAAATATCTTGTGTAATACGCTCTAGAATCTCATCCAAGGCAGTTTCTAAAACTCCTCCAGTTAGTTGTTGGTTTGCTCCGTAATCGTAGTAAAAAGAAAAACGTTTTTCAAAATTATCTTTCTCTTCTAAAGCGTTTATAAAGTTTACATTTACTGTAATTGTTAATCGGTTTTGAGCAGCTGTTTGTTGAGCTGTTGCACTCATAGGTGTTATACGATAATCAACAATTTCACCAGAAAAATGTAGATCACCACCAGAATTAACCAAGGTTAAATTAGTTTGACGAGTGAATAAATCTTGTAAGTCTTGTGTGAATTTTTGACTAAGTATTGGTTCTACTAAAGGAGCTTGGTTAGGGAAAAAATCAACCTGAATTGTTTTTGCATTACCAGTATTACCTCCTGTAAAAGAATATGCTCCACAACCAATAATAGTTGTTAAACCAATAAATAACGATATTATATAAAGAGTTTTTTTCATTTAAAATTGGATGAGTTGTAAAAGTAAACAAATAGATTATAAATCATATTGTTTAATTTTTCTGTATAGAGTTCTTTCAGATATTCCTAGCTCCTTAGCGGCTAATTTACGCTTTCCGTTATTTTTTTCAAGAGACTTTTTTATCATTTCAATTTCTTTTTCTTGTAACGATAAGCTTTCATCTTCTTCAATGGTCTCTGCATAATCATACTCACTTTGGTGAGACGTAGATTTTGGTATTTGTACAACCTCTATGTTAGAAGCTTCCGATAAATCTTGATCTTGATATATGCGTTCGATTAAACGATGATTGTCTTCTTGTACTTGTTCAGAGTCTCCGTTTTGCATTAAATCTAGCGTTAACTTTTTTAGATCATTAATGTCATTACGCATATCAAACAAGATTTTATACATGATGTCTCGTTCGTTAGCAAAGTCTGATTGACTTGTAGTTCTGCCACCTACAACAGCAGGTAGATTACTGCGGTTTTCAGGTAAATATTGAATTAGTTTTTCAGGAGTAATTAGCCTATCTTCTTCAACTATTGATACTTGTTCTGCAATATTTTTTAATTGACGAATATTACCAGGAAAATGATAGTTCAATAAAACTTTTACTGCATTTTCATCAAGTCTTATAGTAGGCATTCTATATTTTTGCGCAAAATCTGCAGCAAACTTTCTAAATAATAAGTGAATGTCTTCCCCACGTTCTCTTAAAGGAGGTAGCGGAATTTCTATAGTACTTAAACGATAATATAAATCTTCACGAAACTTCTCTTTAGAAATAGCTTCGTGCATATTCACGTTGGTTGCAGCTACAATACGAACATTTGTTTTTTGTACTTGAGAAGAACCTACTTTTATAAATTCTCCATTTTCCAATACACGTAACAAGCGGACTTGGGTTGTTAATGGTAATTCACCAACTTCATCTAAAAAGATGGTACCACCATCAGCAACTTCAAAATAGCCTTTCCTTGTTTGTGTAGCTCCTGTAAAAGCACCTTTTTCATGCCCGAATAATTCACTATCAATAGTTCCTTCAGGAATTGCTCCACAATTTACAGCAATATATTTTGCATGTTTTCTGTGTGATAATTGGTGAATAATTCTTGGGATATTTTCTTTTCCAACACCACTTTCACCAGTAACAAGTACTGAAATATCGGTAGGGGCAACACGAATCGCTTTTTCAATTGCACGATTTAGTTGCACATCGTTACCGATAATGCCAAAGCGTTGTTTTATAGCTTGTAAATTTTCCATTTCTTTCTTTAGAATAGAAAAAAAAGAATAGAGAGAAAAGATTGTGTCTTTTTTCTTTCCTCTAGACTCTTTTTTCTAAAAATTAATTATTGTCTGAGTACCGAACAGCCTTACCTTTTAAGGTTGTAGAAGTACAATCTTCAATCTTTACATTTACAAAATCTCCCATTTTATAATGTTCCTTAGGGAAAACAACAACGGTATTTTGTGTATTACGACCTTTCCATTCATTTTCGTTTCTTTTTGAAGTTCCTTCAATTAAAACTTCCTGAATTTTTCCTACATGTTCTTTAGCTCTGTATAAACTATGTTCTTGTTGTAGGTCGATAATTTCTTGTAAACGACGTTTTTTTATAGCTAATGGAACATCATCTTCCATTTTTTTAGCAGCTAAGGTTCCTGGTCTTTCTGAATAAGCAAACATAAATCCGAAGCTATATTTTACATAGTTCATCATGTCTAAAGTATCAAGATGGTCATCTTCAGTTTCTCCACAGAAACCAGCAATCATATCTTGACTTAAAGCCATTTCAGGAACAATTTTGTATATGTTGTCAACCAATTCCATGTATTCTTCACGAGTATGTTGACGATTCATAGCTTTTAACATATTGTTACTTCCACTTTGTACAGGTAAGTGAATATATTTACAAATGTTTTGGTGTTTAGCCATAACATGAATTACATCCAGAGTCATATCTTGCGGATTCGATGTAGAAAAACGAAAACGCATTTTTGGAAATTCAGTAGCACACATATCTAATAATTGTGCAAAATCTACAGCAGAAGCTTGTGCTAATTCCGAAGCCTTTTTAAAATCTTTTTTCAATCCGCCACCATACCATAAGTAAGAATCTACATTCTGACCTAGTAAAGTAATTTCTTTGAAGTTCTTTTCTTGCATACTGCGGATTTCTTCAATAATACTCTTTGGGTCACGGCTACGCTCACGACCACGAGTAAAAGGAACCACACAGAATGTACACATATTATCACAACCACGAGTAATTGAAACAAATGCAGAAACTCCATTAGAGTTTAAACGAACAGGAGAAACATCGGCATATGTTTCTTCCTTTGATAAAATTACATTTACCGCATCACGACCTGCGTCAACCTCTTCAATTAAATTAGGTAAGTCTCTATATGCATCAGGACCTACAACTAAATCAACGATTTTTTCTTCCTCTAAAAACTTTTCTTTTAGTCGTTCAGCCATACAACCCAATACACCAACTTTCATCGTTGGGTTTGTTTTTTTAACAGCGTTGTATTTTTGAAGTCTATTACGAACAGTGGTTTCAGCTTTTTCACGAATAGAGCAGGTGTTAACCAGTACAAGATCTGCATCTTCCAGGTTTTGTGTGGTGTTAAAACCTTGTTCAGCTAAAATTGACGCCACAATTTCGCTATCGTTCATATTCATTTGACAACCATAGCTTTCTATAAAAAGCTTTTTGCTGTTTCCTTCTTTGTGTTCTGTAACAAGGGCTTTTCCTTGTTTTTTCTCATCAATTACTTTCTCTACGTGTTCCATAAATCCTTAAATCGTACTAAAATAGGCTGCAAAGATACAACCAAAAAGTGTAATTTGTGACAAATTGACATGGATAGTTTTTTTAAGAAAAAGTAAAATTTTGTTAAAAATAACCCATTAAAAAAAAACTATATACTTTTGCAAACTGAATTATGCCTATATTAATAAGGTGTAAAATGAGATAAGAGATATAAGACGTATGGCAAAAAATTTAGTAATAGTTGAGTCACCTGCTAAAGCAAAAACGATAGAGAAGTTTTTAGGAAAGGACTTTCAGGTTGAATCGAGTTTCGGACACATTGCAGACTTACCATCTAAAGAGTTAGGTGTAGATGTAGAAGGAGATTTCAAACCGAAGTATATAGTTTCTACTGATAAAAAAGCGGTGGTAAAGAAACTTAAAGACTTAGCAAAGAAAGCAGAAACTGTTTGGTTAGCATCCGATGAAGACCGCGAGGGAGAGGCTATAGCATGGCACTTAGCGGAACAATTAAAGTTGAAAGATGAAAACACTAAACGTATTGTTTTTAACTCTATTACTAAAAATGCAATTTTAAAAGCAATAGAAAATCCACGTACAATTAATTATAACTTAGTTGATGCACAACAAGCACGACGTGTGTTAGATAGAATAGTGGGGTATGAATTGTCTCCTGTTTTATGGAGAAAAGTTAAACCAGGTCTGTCAGCAGGTAGAGTGCAATCGGTAGCGGTGCGTTTAATTGTGGAGCGTGAAAGAGAGATAGAAGATTTTACACCAGTAGCTTCTTACAGAGTTGACGCAGAGTTTATAAATGCAGAAGGGAAAAAGTTTAAAGCAAAGCTTGCAAAAAATTTCTCAACAAAAAAAGAAGCAGAAGATTTCTTAAACTCTTGTTTAGGAGCAGAATTCTCTGTAGCTGATTTACAAAAAAAACCTGCAAAAAAATCTCCGGCACCGCCATTTACAACATCTACGTTACAGCAAGAAGCATCAAGGAAATTAGGCTTTCCTGTTGCTAAAACCATGATGGTAGCGCAACGTTTGTATGAAGCAGGGTTAATAACCTACATGAGAACAGATAGTGTAAATTTATCTGATGATGCAAAAAATGCAGCTCAAGCAGAAATTATAGCTTCTTATGGGGAAGAATATAGTAAGCCACGTAATTATGCAACTAAATCAAAAGGAGCACAGGAAGCACACGAGGCGATTCGTCCAACAAACATGGAGAATCACGAAATTACAGGTGAGTATGATCAAACAAGATTGTATAGCTTAATTTGGAAACGCACATTAGCTTCACAAATGAGCGAAGCTCAGTTAGAGCGTACCGTTGTAAAAATAGACAACAATAAGAATAAGAAACAGTTTACTGCAAACGGAGAGGTAATCACTTTTGAAGGTTTCTTAAAAGTATATTTAGAAGGAACCGATAATGAAGAAGAGGAACAGGCAGGAATGTTACCTAGAATGGAGGTTAAAGAGTCATTAATTAATGAGTTAATTACAGCAACTGAACGATATACACGACCACCAGCAAGATTTTCAGAAGCAGCTTTAGTAAAGCGTTTAGAAGAGTTAGGTATAGGTCGTCCTTCTACATACGCACCAACCATTTCAACTATTCAAAGAAGAGATTATATTGAGAAAGGCACCGTAGAAGGAAAAGAAAGAAATTATACGCAGTTAAGTTTAGCAAATCAAGAAGTGTCAGAGCAAGTTTTAACTGAAAAGGTGGGTTCTGATAAAGGAAAGTTAGTTCCAACAGATATTGGAAATATTGTAAATGATTTCCTAGTTGCTAATTTCGATACTATTTTAGACTACGGATTTACAGCTAAAGTAGAAAATGAGTTTGATGAAATTGCTGAAGGAAAAGAAGACTGGACAGCAATGATTAAAGATTTCTATAAAAACTTTCATGTTGTTGTAGAAGATGTTGCTGCAAATGCAGAAAGAGCAAAAGGAGAGCGTTTGTTAGGAGTTGATCCAGAGAGTGGTAAGAATGTTTATGTGCGTTTAGGACGTTACGGAGCAATGGTGCAGATAGGAGAAGCAACGGATGAAGAAAAGCCTCGTTTTGCAAGTTTACAAGGAGATCAAACAATGAATTCCATAACCTATGAAGAAGCGATGGATTTGTTTAAGTTACCAAAAACATTAGGAGACTACGAAGAGAAAGAGGTTGTTGTAGCTAATGGAAGATTTGGGCCTTATATTAAATTTGACGGTAAATATGTATCGTTAGATAAAGGGGAAAATCCAATGTCTGTAGACATGGATAGAGCTATTGAGCTAATTGAAGCAAAAAGGAAAGCAGATGCTCCTATTGGAGAATATGAGGGTATGCCAATTCAAAAAGGAGTTGGACGTTTTGGACCTTTTATTAAATGGAATTCTATTTTTATTAACGTAAATAAAAAATACGATTTTGATAATTTAAGTCAGGCAGATTTAGAAGAATTAATAGAAGATAAAAAACGAAAAGAGCGTGAAAAGCTAATTCACAACTTTGAAGAAGTTGGTATTCGCGTAGAGAAAGCACGTTGGGGACGTTTTAATGTGATAAAAGGAAAGATAAAAGTAGAGCTCCCTAAAACCACAGAAATAGAAAAACTAACACAAGAAGAGGCTGTTAAAATAATAGAGGCAAAAACGCCAAAGAAAAAAGCAACCAAAAAGAAAGCTGCCAAAAAAAAATAAAGAAGCTTTCAGAAAAAAAATAGTTTAGTATATTGCGACACTTAAATTCCCCCTTATAATGAATATAGACTTCTTTACACCTATTGAAGATTCTGTAGCTGCTCACGTAGTTTTACAGCCATCTTCTGCGTTGGGAAGAAATATTCAACTCCATACTGTCCAAGATGGTTTTCCAGACTTGACAGAGGTTTCTATAGCTGTTTTAGGGGTAAAAGATGATAGAGGTGCAGTAGATAATTTTGGTAGCGGTAAAGAACTACATGAAATTCGTAAGCACTTGTATCAACTATTTCCTGGGAATTGGCATACACCAATAGTTGATTTAGGGAATATAGAAAAAGGTAATACTTTAGAAGATACCTATTTTGCTGTTAAATCATCAGTAGCATCCTTACTGAAAAAAAATATACTTCCAGTAATAATTGGTGGAGGACAAGATTTAACTTATGCGAATTATAGAGCTTATGATAAGTTAGAGCAAACAGTGAATTTAGTGGCTGTAGACAGCCGATTTGATTTAGGTACTGTAGAAGAAGAGCTAAGTTCAAGATCATATGTGAGTAGAATTGTTATGGAAGAACCAAACAATTTATTTAATTTTAGTAATATTGGTTATCAAACATACTTTAACTCACAAGAAGAAATTAACTTACTAGATAAGTTGTATTTCGATGCTTATAGGTTAGGACAGGTGAAAGATGTGACGTTGGTTGAACCTATAATGCGTGATGCAGATGTTGTAAGTATAGACATAGGTAGTGTTCGACAAAGTGAAGCACCTGCTAATCAAAATGCCTCACCTAATGGGTTTTATGGAGAGGAAATGTGTGCCATTGCACGTTATGCAGGAATTAGTGATAAAGTAACATCCTTTGGTATATACGAGTACAATAGTAAGTTGGACTCTAATAGTCAAACAGCAAATTTAATAGCTCAAATAATTTGGTACTTCATAGAAGGAGTGAATTCAAGAGCTAAAGATTACCCATTTGCAACAAAAGAAAGTTACCAAAAGTTCACGGTGCTTTTGAATGACGATGACCCAATAAACTTTTATAAAAGTGATAAAAGTGGTCGTTGGTGGATGGAAATAAATTTAATATCGAATAATAAACACAAAAGACATGCGTTAATACCATGTAACTATCGAGATTATGAACAAGCGTTGCAGCAAAAAACACCAGAGAGGTGGTATAAAGCACTGCAAAAGCTTGTTTAGGAGAAAGTTGTATGTTCTGTAAAAAATAATAACTCGTAATTGTTTTTTAATAAAAAAAATAATAGGTTTACGCCTCTTTTATAAGAAAGATATAATATGAAAAAAATAACAGTACTTGCATTGTTAGCATCTATCATCTACTCTTGTGGTTCAAGTGGAGATAGAGGAGAATTGGTAGGAGTAAAGTCTAAAAGAAAATGGTTTGCGGAGAAACCATATGGAATGGCTAAAATCCCAGGAGGATCTTTTACTATGGGTAAACAAGATGAAGATCCTATGGGAGCTATGAACGCTCCAACTAAGACTGTTACTGTACAACCATTTTATATGGATGAAACAGAAATAACGAATAGTGAGTATAAAGCATTTGTTCATTGGGTAAGAGACTCTATTACAAGAACTAAATTAGCCTACCAGGCAGAGTTTGCTTCTTTAGGAGGAGATGATGTAGCTAGTACAGGTAAAAACGCACAAGGAATTCAATTATACGCTTTTGGATCAAAAGATACAGTAAATGAAACTCCGTATGAAAAATATATGCGTGAAAATTACTACGAGTTAGGAGAAGGGTTAGACTCTTTGAAGCCATTAAATTGGGAAGAGGAACTTATTTGGGATTCTCAAGAGTATCCTGATGCAGATTATGTAGAAGTAATGGATTCTCTGTATATAAAGAAAGATGAAGCTTTAAATGGAATTAGAACATTCAATACAAAGTTATTAAACTATAGATACTACTGGTTCGATAATGAAGCTGCAGCTAGAACAGGTAAAAATAGAAAAGACTTCTTAAGAGACGAGGTTATTAATGTTTACCCAGATACAACAGTATGGATTAAAGATTTTAACTATTCATATAATGATCCAATGCATCAAGAATACTTTGGACACAAGGCATATGAAAACTATCCTGTGGTTGGAGTGACATGGAATCAAGCAAAAGCATTTTGTCACTGGAGAACTCAAACAAAAAACAACTTCCAAAGATCAAGAAAAAAATTAGGTTTAGTACCAGCATTCAGATTACCAACTGAAGCTGAATGGGAATATGCTGCCCGTGGTGGTTTAGACTATGGTAAATACCCTTGGGGTGGACCAAGTACAACAAGCGATAGAGGATGTTTCTTAGCCAACTTTAAGCCAGTTCGTGGTGATTATGCTGCAGATGGTGCTTTATATACAGTTGAAGCTATGTCATACAACCCTAATGAGTACGGACTGTTTAATATGGCAGGTAATGTTTCTGAATGGACAAATACAGCTTATAACCAAATGTCTTACTACATGGGATCTACAATGAACCCTAACGTAGAGATAAAAGAAAACAGAAGAAAGATTATCCGTGGAGGATCTTGGAAAGATGTAGCATACTTTTTAGAAGTAAGTTCTCGTGATTGGGAATATGCAGATACAGCAAGAAGTTATATTGGATTTAGAACAGTACAAGATTATTTAGGTACCAATAAAAGTAATTAACAAGAAAACAAGAATAAATATTAATCCCCAAAATTTAAAAATCAAGAATTATGGCACAATCAAAATCAACGAAGAAAATGTTCAATATGGCTTACGGTTTAGGAGCCGCAGTAGTTATCATTGGAGCATTATTTAAAATTTTACACTGGCCTTTTGGAAATGAAGTATTAATGGTAGGTATGATTGTTGAAGCAGCAGTTTTCGCATTGTCAGCGTTTGAAGCAGTTGAAGACGATTTAGATTGGACAAAAGTATACCCAGAGTTAGCAGATGGTCAATCATTAGGAGGTAAAAAAGGTAAAGAAGCATCTCCAGAAGAAGCACAAAGCATGTTATCTCAAAAATTAGATAATATCTTAAGCGAAGCTAAATTAGATGCTCAATTAGTATCTCGTTTAGGAGATAGCATTAAAAACTTCCAAGGAGCAGTAGAGCCATTAGCTTCAGCTTCTCAATCAATTTCAGCTACTAATAGCTACAATGAGCAAATGTCTAGAGCAGCAGCTCAAATGGAGTCTTTAAATAGTTTATATCAAACACAAGTAGAAAATGCTAGTAAACAAGCTGATTTAAATTCTGCTATGGTAGAAAATTCTCAACGTTTACAAGAGCAAATGCAGTCATTAGCAACAAATTTATCTTCATTAAATGGAGTTTATGGAGGAATGTTAACTGCAATGTCTAACAAATAATTAATTAGTTTATCTAATTTATTAACTAAACAAACTAATTAATATGGCAGGAGGACAACTATCACCAAGGCAGAAGATGATTAACCTTATGTACTTAGTGTTTATTGCAATGTTAGCAATGAACATGAGTAAAGAGGTATTATCAGCCTTTGGATTAATGAATGAAAAGTTAACAGTAGCAAACGAAAAGGCTACTGAGAAAAATAAAACAGCTTACGAAACGTTAGCTCAAAAGGCAGCTGAACAAAAGAAGCAGTATGGTGAAGCTAAAGAGAAAACAGATAAGTTAAAAGTAGCTGCAGATGAATTATATGCTTATGTAGGAGATTTAAAAAGTCAGATGACTGGTGATTTAGAAGACAAGCAAGCATATGAAACAATGGATAAGTCTAAGTTTTTAGATGAGTTATTCTTTAAAGGGGGTAAAATATCAAAAGCAGGACAAGAGTTTGTTGCTAAGATAGATGCTTTCAGAAATGATGCAGTAACTGCTTTAGAAGGTACAGAAGTAGCAGGTGTTATAGCTGCTCGTTTTAATACTGACAAAGTAGAAAATAAAGATGGTAAGAAAATTGACTGGTTAAAATATCACTTTGAAGGATTTCCTTTAATTGCATCTTTAACTAAGTTAACTCAAATCCAGGCAGATATTAAAGCAACTGAGTCTGATGCTTTAACAGCATTATTACAAGGAGAGTTACAAAGTGCTGTGTCTATGACCAAGTATGAAGCAATGGTTGTTTTTGACAAGAGCGCTTATTATCCAGGAGAAAACTTATCTGGTAGAATTGTATTAGGTAAGAAAGACCCTAATTTAACTGCAGAGAAAGTTATTATCAACGATGAAGAAGTTGAGCAAGAAAAAATTCAAGCAGGACAAGTTATTTTAGACGGACCAGCAGGAAATGTTGGAGATAAGGAGTTAAAAGGAGAGTTCCAATTTAAAGAAGGAGATTCTATTGTAAAGATAGATATCAAAGGAGCTTATGCAGTAATTCCTAGACCAAATGAGGCTTTAGTTTCTGCAGATAAAATGAACGTAGTATATCGTGGTTTAGCTAACCCGTTAACTATCTCTATTCCAGGAGTACCAGGAAACAAAGTTTCTGCAAGAGCTCCAGGATTAAAAAGAGTTAGAGGAGATAAGTATACTATGTACCCAGGTAAAGGAAGTGAAGTTAACATCGTAGTTACAGGAACTCCAACTGGAGCATCAAAAGGTGTACGTTCTGTTAAGAAATTTAGAATTAAAGACATACCACCAGCAGTTGGTATGGTAAGAGGACAATATGGTACTGTAAAAATGCCAAAAGCAAGTTTAGGAAGAATAAGTGTTGCAGCTGGTTTACCAGACTTCTTATTCGATTTAAAACTAAACGTATCTAGCTTTAAAATTAAAGTACCAGGTCAAGTTGCTATCCCTGTAAGCGGAAGAGGTTTAAACTCTAGAGCAAAAGCAGCAATTAGTAAGGCAAGAAGACATGATGTTATTACGATTTTTGATATCAAAGCATCAGTTTCTGGATCTAATTATAGAATCAAGAAAGTATTGCCTGTTAGTGTAGAAATTACAAATTAATAAGTAAAATAAGAAAGTATGAATTGGAAGCGTTTTTATATGGTTTTATTCGCGTTTGCGGCAACAAGCTATGCAAGTGCACAAGCTAACCTTTTAAATGCTAAAAAGGTAGATGAAATTGGAGTTAAATCTGAAGCTCAAATCGCTTCAGAAGATGACAAACCACTTCCTTATGGCTATATTAGTGATAGAGATGTATTGTGGTCTAAAGTGGTGTGGGAGTATGTAGATTTAAACCAAAAAATAAATCTTCCTTATTACTACCCAATTGATACTATGAATGCTGGGTTAACTAGACGTTCTCTATTTGATACTCTTTTAAAAGGTATTAAAAATGGTGAAATAACAGAGGTTTATAATGACTCTTATTTTACTACCAAAATAGGAATGGAAGAGGTTAAAATGATGACGTATAACGAACGTCAGAATGGAGATTATGTAGACCCTTATTTTGTAAAATCTGAAGATATCAAAGGATACATGTTAAAAGGTATTTGGTATTTTGACAAACGTCAAGGTGAATTAAAGTATCGTTTATTAGCATTAGCACCTATGGGACCAGATGTACAGGTTATGGGAGTAGAAGAAATTGATGACAGCGAAAATGTTTATGAGTTATTTTGGGTGTTTTTCCCAGCAGCTAGACAAACATTGCATGAATCAAAAGTATTTAATCCAGAAAATTCAGCGCAACCACTTTCTTATGATAACTTGTTAAATGCAAGACGCTTTAACTCAACTATTTTGAAGGAAGAGAATATTTATGGAGATAGATCTATAAAAGATTATGTTCGTGGAAACTCTTTATTCCAGTTGTTAGAAGCAAACAGAATTAAAGAAGGTATCCGTAATAGAGAAATGGATATGTGGAATTATTAATATTCCTTTATATATAAACAAAAAAGAGCTTGCATTGCAAGCTCTTTTTTGTTGTAATAATAGTACTTTTGAACTATGAATAAAGAGGTAGATTATATTATTGTTGGTTTAGGCTTATCAGGAATAGCTTTTGCAGAACAATTAATTAAAAATAATAAAAGCTTTATAGTTTTTGAAAACAACTCACAAGTTTCTTCTGTAGTTGCTGGTGGAGTATACAATCCTGTAATTTTAAAAAGATTTACACCGGTTTGGAATGGGCATGAACAACTAGAAAAAGCAATTCCTTTTTATCAAGAGTTAGAAGAAAAGTTACAAGTTACCTTAGATTATAAATTTATCACTAAAAAAGTATTCACCAGTGTAGGAGACGAAAATAATTGGTTCATAGCTTCTGATAAACCTATGTTGTCAAACTATATGAATCCAAAAATTTCAAAAGAAAAAATCAAAGGAATTATAGGTGATTATGGATTTGGAGAACTAAAAGGTACAGGGAGAGTTGACACGCCTTTATTAGTGAAAGCCTATAAAGAATATATCAAATCATTAAAAAGTCTCGTAGAGCAAGCTTTTGACTATTCAAAAGTAGAGATTTCAGAAGATAAAGTCAGCTATGATAACATCACGGCAAAAAGAATAGTGTTTAGCGAGGGTTTTGGTTTGAAGAAAAATCCTTTTTTTAATTATTTGCCTCTAAATGGAACCAAAGGAGAAACCATAACAATTCATGCTCCCGAACTACAAATAGATTTTTTATTAAAAGGAAGTGTTTTTGTTATGCCATTAGGTAATGATACTTATAAAGTAGGAGCAACTTTTAATTGGACAGACAAAACTTCTATTCCAACTGTAGAGGGTAGAAAAGAATTAGAAGAAAAACTACAAAAAATAATATCGGTTCCGTATATCGTTATCGAACAATCAGCAGGAATACGTCCTACGGTAAAAGACAGACGACCTCTAGTAGGAAAACATCCACAATACTCAAAATTAGCTGTTTTAAACGGTTTAGGAACGAGAGGTGTAATGATTGCACCAACTGTTGCTGAAAACTTGTTCAATCATCTAGAAAAGGGTGAAGAATTAGATAATGAAATAAATATAAAAAGGTTCGTTGAATAACGAACCTTTTTATATTCTTATATTTTAGGAAATAGTAAGTTTATCCCTTGTAAAATTATTTTTCTGATTGTAATTCTTTAGCATCCTTTTTATAACTCACAAAAAGGTTTATCCAAATAATTCTTGAAAGTCTTAGTGTAATAGGTGTTAAAATTAATGAAACAACTATAATAGCTATAAAACTATGCAAAATTGATAAGCCAATAAACATTTTAGCAATAATAAAAATAGCAACAAAAAGAGCCACGGCAAGTGCATAATTTACGTACATGGCACCAAAGAAAAAAGAAGGTTCCATCATATATTTTAAATTACATTTAGGGCAATTTTCGTGTAAAGTTGTAACTTTTTTCGGGTTGAAGTTAAGCTTGTATTTAAAAAAATCTCCCTCATGGCAACGAGGACATTTATTATTAAAAATACTATACAATTTACTTCCTTTTCCAAACATTTCTTCTAGGTATTAAGTTCAATTAACTATTTGCTTTTTGTAAGTTTGCACAAATTTCAACAAAAATAAAACTCTCGTTTGTAACTCTAGTTACAAAACCAAAGTAATTTGCTAAAAATATGTTAAACGTACACGATGTATCAGTTTCATTTATGGGAACAGATTTGTTCTCAGGAATCACCTTTAAACTAACAAAAGGAGATAGAATAGGATTGATTGGAAAAAATGGAGCAGGAAAATCTACTTTATTAAAAGTGCTATCAAAAGATATTGAGAGCAGCGGAGGGACGTTAGCGTTTGATAAAGATGTACGTATTGGTTTTTTACGTCAGGATATTGATTTTGTACACGGAAGAACTATTTTAGAAGAAGCTTACCAAGCATTTACTGAAATAAAAGAAATTGAGTTAGAGTTAGACGAGATAAACAGACAATTAGCTGAAAGAACCGATTATGAAAGTGAAGCATATAATCAGCTAATTATTGATTTAAATGAAAAAACTGAACGTTACGAATTACTAGGAGGATACAACTATCAGGGTGAAACTGAAAAGATTTTACAAGGACTAGGATTTCAACGAGAAGATTTTGATAAACTAACAGATACGTTTTCTGGAGGTTGGCGTATGCGTATTGAGTTAGCAAAATTACTTTTACAAAATAATGATATTTTATTACTCGATGAGCCCACTAACCACTTAGATATTGAATCTATTATTTGGTTAGAGAACTTCTTAAAAAACTATGCAGGAGCCATAGTATTAGTATCGCATGATAAAATGTTTTTGGATAATGTAACCAACCGTACTATAGAAATTTCTTTAGGACAAATTTACGATTATAAAAAACCATATACAGAGTTTTTAAAGTTACGAGCTGAAATCAAAGAAAAGCAATTACAAGCGCAAAAAAATCAACAAAAAGAAATAGAACACACTGAAAAGCTGATTGAGAAGTTTAGAGCTAAAGCCAACAAAGCTTCCATGGCACAATCCCTTATTAAAAAACTTGATAAGGTTGAACGTATTGAAGTAGATCAGGACGATAATGCAGTAATGAATGTCCGCTTTGCTATTTCGAAAGAACCTGGTAAAATTATAGTTGAAGCAGAGGATTTAGCTAAAAGCTACGGCGAAAAAGAGGTGTTGAAGGATGTTAACTTATTGATTGAGCGTAATAGCAGAATTGCTTTTGTTGGTCAAAACGGACAAGGAAAATCTACTTTAGCCAAAATGATGGTAGGAGAAATTCCATTTGAAGGAAATCTTAAGCTAGGACATAATGTTGAAATAGGATACTTTGCTCAGAATCAATCGGAAGAATTACCACCTGAGAAGACAGTGCTGGAAATTATGGAAGATGCTGCGAATGATACCAATCGTGTAAAGGTGAGAGACATGTTAGGAGCCTTTTTGTTTGGTGGAGAAGCAGTAGACAAAAAAGCGAAAGTACTATCAGGAGGAGAAAGGAATCGTTTAGCATTGTGCAAGCTGTTATTATCGCCTTTTAATGTGCTAATAATGGATGAGCCTACCAACCACTTAGATATTGCCTCAAAAAATGTACTGAAAAAAGCATTACAAAATTTTGATGGAACCTTAATCGTCGTATCTCACGACCGTGATTTCTTACAAGGATTAACCACTACGGTTTACGGATTTAAAGACCGAGAAATAAAAGAATATTTAGGTGATATTGATTATTTCTTAGAGCAACACAAAATGGAAAGTTTGCGTGATGCTGAGAAAAAAACTGTAGTAAAGGCAGAAAAAGATACATCTAAAAAAGAAGCCTATCAATTATCTAAAGAACAAGAAAAGGAACTTAAAAAGTTAAAAAATAGGCTGAATAAAATTGAAACACAAATCGCAGATTTAGAAGCTGAAATAGAAAAAATAGATTTAGAGTTAGCTCAAAACTATGATGAAGTGTCTTCACGTCCTAATTTCTTTGAAAACTACAAAGCTAAAAAAGCAAAAGTAGACGAACTGATGGAAGAATGGGAGCAAGTAGAGGAGCAGGTTGCTGGGTTTTAGAAGGTGATTTACTTATATACTTAATTTGAATATATTCTAAGTAAGAAAACCAAAGCAATATTTTTTTGGATTGTTATAAGTAGTTATTTTATTTTCTGTTCCAGTAAGTATTTGATTTCTTTAGATAATCGACAAAGATAATCTCTAGCTATTTCCTCAGCCCCATATAAATTATGGAAATCAGTTAGTTTCCGTTTAGGTGTAGTTAATTCATCTTCTATATCTTTAATAAATATTTCAAGATACCTTTTGTCGTGTTGAGCAAAAGCCAAAGCAATTCGATTAACTTTTTCTTGAGATACTTTTTCTTTTTCAAAAATTATATGATATAGAGGGTGGGAGAAAGAAGAGTCTAGTCTACTTTCAATTAAAGATTTACCTTTCAATTTTCCATATCCTTGACCACATTTTTTACACTCGCTCGAAAGAATATTATTTGAGTTTAATAAAAATATTAGGGGAGTTCCACATCTCCAACAAAAATCTTCCATAGTTTTAGATATTATCAATAAAGTTTTTTTAGTGTTTTAAGTACCTAATTTAGCAAATGCTATCATTCAATTGTAATTTCGTTGCTTTCTATTAATAATGGAGTTAACTGATCTTTTAATACACTTTGCTGTGCATAGTTTTTATCCATCCAATTCAGTTATAGATTCTGCTATTTTTTCTACTTGTCCGATTTCGTGGTTCCAAAAGTGAATTTCGTCAGTCAAAATTCCGTTTCCACTATGAGTCAAGATTATTAGATTTCCAAATCCGTCGAACCCGATAACAATTCCATTTTTAGGAAATCCATTCCATTCACGAGCGTTTTTTGTTTCGAGTGCAATGTGATTACAAGTCCGACTTATTCTTTTTCGGTCAGATTTGTCAAAAAAAGGATATAGTTCAAATTCAAATTCGTCTGTAACCAATTCGCCTCCATTTAATTTAATCATTCGGTTTTTAAATTCAGACGGGAATTTTACGTTTAATTCTGATTCAGTTTCTCTAATATATTTTTCGTCTAAGTCAAATGGCATTTTAAATTATTTTTTTTCATCTTGAGAATTACTGAATTATACACAACATGTCATAAAAGAACTAAAAGTACTGTTATTTTGATTTTTGTAGATGATAAAAGAAGGTTTTAACAATTTTATACATTTCAATTTTCGAGTTTCAATATAGTAAAATAATGTCATTTCGAATAAGCGATTTTATGAGCGACTGAGAAATCTTAAGGTTGTGAGTTACTTTTATTAATGAGATTTCTCCTTGCAGTCGAAATGACAGTAAGTGTTTTCCCTCTGGTCGCAATGACGAGAGATAAAAAATGTCAAAAAAGTGTAAAAGAAATGTCAACTCTCGTCTAAAGCAATTGAAAAGTAGGATATTTGTAAATAGTATGAGTAAGAGCTTTAATTTAATAATATCCAAAATAGGGTTAACCCTATTTGCTGTAATAATTTTGTTTACTTCGTGTACGACCAACGAAAATTTTTTACAACGTGTAAAAGTTTCACTTCGAAATGTAGGACACCAGTTATTGCTGAGTAATGCAGATACTACCTCATTAGTTTTACCTGTACAGCAATTGAGTGAATCAACCTTTAAGCTAAGTTTTCAAAACAATTTGAAGATTGAACCAGATGGTTTGGTAGCTTTAGTTAATAGGAGTTTTAAAAAGTCAAGTTTTCCATCAAATTACATTCTAGAGGTTAAAAATTGTGATGATGAGGAAGTAGTGTATAGCTACGAAATGCAGAAAAAAGAAGAAAAAGCAATCATCCCTTGTAAAGGAAGGGCGTTGCCTACCAATTGTTATTTTATAGAAGTTCAATTTCTTAAAATAAGCAGGTCAAATAATAATCAGTTTATTTTTTATGGATTACTGGTTTTAATAGCTGTACTTGTAGGTTTTGTGTTTCAAAAAAAGAGGAAAAATAAAACGGCGACAACTAATAACCTAACGAATGTAGTAAACTTAGGGATTTTTGAGTTTTACCCAGAGCAAAACAAGTTAGTAAAACAAGCTGTAGAAATTAGTTTATCTAAAAAAGAATGTGAGTTGTTAGAAATTCTTATCAGTAAACCTAACGAAATTATAAAACGTGAAGAGTTAACTAAAAGAGTTTGGGAAGATAATGGTGTAGTAGTCGGAAGAAGTTTAGATACATATATCTCTAAACTTCGTAAAAAGTTAAAAGATGATACATCCATAAAAATAACCAATATTCACGGAGTAGGATATAAACTAGAAATAGATTAAAGGCTTATTTTTGCGTTGATAACTTTTTAAAATGCTGTTTCAACTAGAAATTCCCATACCAGAGAATGAACAAATTCATTTGCCTATTTTAAAAACAAAAGGAATTGAACTTTTTGTAAAAAGGGAAGACACTATCCACCCATTTGTTTCAGGAAATAAATTCAGAAAACTGAAGTACAATATTGAAGAAGCAAAACGACAAGGAAAAGAAACCTTGTTAACCTTTGGAGGTGCCTATTCTAATCATATTGCAGCTACTGCTGCTGCAGGAAAAATAGCAGGATTCAAAACCATTGGAATTATCAGAGGAGATGAGCTAGGTAAAGACTTAGTTAAGACGCTTTCTCAAAATGGAACTTTAAGAAATGCATACGAGAATGGTATGCAGTTTAAGTTTATTACAAGAGAAACCTACCGAAACAAAACTTCTGAAGAATTCATCAATGAGTTAAAAAATGAGTTTGGTGATTTTTATTTGGTTCCAGAAGGAGGAACGAATGCATTAGCGGTACAAGGCTGTGAAGAGATTTTAACAAATGAAGATGAAAAATTCGATTATATTTGTTGTGCAGTAGGTACTGGCGGAACAATTTCAGGATTGATAAATTCAGCTAAAAAACATCAAAAAATAATAGGGTTCCCTGCGTTGAAAGGTGATTTTTTAGTAGATGAAATCAAACCTTTTATACTCAAGAATGAGTATTGGAGTTTGCAAAATGAGTATCATTTTGGAGGCTACGGAAAATATACAGAGGAGTTAATCCGTTTTATAAATGAATTTAAAGAGCAAACAGGTGTTTTGCTAGATCCTATTTATACAGGTAAAATGTTATTTGGAATATTAGATTTAGTGGCAAAGGACACATTTCTGAAAAACAGTAAAATACTGGCAATTCATACAGGAGGTTTACAAGGAATAGCAGGAGTAAATCAAAAATTAAAGAATAAAAATCAAGAGTTAATAAAGGTTTAATGAGAATAAAGGTAGTTTTTTTAGCAGTTTGTGCTGTAATATTGACAAGTTGTGGATCAGGTAAGAATGTAGTAAAAAGTACACCAAATGAAGTGGTTTTAGAACCTAGAGAAGAAAAAGCGCCTGAGTTACCACAGTTAGAACAAATACAAAAACCAATATCAACTACTACAAATCATACGGAAGCATATATTCAAAAATTTGCACCAATTGCGGTTAAGAAAATGCACGAACATGGTATTCCAGCTAGTATCACCTTAGCACAAGGGGTATTAGAATCAGGAAGTGGTAGAAGTGCATTAGCTCTTAGATCAAACAATCATTTTGGAATCAAATGTCATAGAGGTTGGCAAGGGCATAGTGTAACTCACGATGATGATGAAAAAGGAGAATGTTTTAGAAAATATAAATATCCAGAAACATCGTATGAAGATCACTCTCAGTTTTTATTAACTCGTAAAAGGTATGCAAGCTTATTCAGGTTGAGACATACAGATTACAAAGGTTGGGCTTATGGGTTAAAAAGAGCAGGATATGCAACGGACAGAAAATATCCTCAAAAATTAATATCTATTATTAGAAAGTACAATCTAGATAAATACGATAGAGTAAGACGAGATGGTTCTCTAGCAGCAAAAACACCAACTTATAAAACAAGTTCTCATAAAGTTCAAAAAGGAGATACGTTGTATTCTATATCCAGACGATATAATATTTCGGTACAACGATTAAAAGAAGTAAATGGGCTAAGTGACAATAACATTAGTATTGGTCAAGATTTGCTAGTAAAATAAACGAAATGTCATTTCGAACTGTAATGTAACGGAAGTGAGAAATCTGAAGGGCTTTGATTCTGTTTATTAAAAATATTTACTGTTTCTTTGAATGAGATTCCTCTCGTTGGTAGGAATGACGACGTAAAAAAGCGGAGTAAAACTCCGCTTCAACTTAACCAAACCCCAATCAAAACTACCAAGAGTAATTTTTCTTTTTTGCTTGTTTTTTAATGGCTTTAATCATAACACTTTCTAATTCATTTTTTTTAGAATTTTCGCGTTGTTTTTTTGCTACATAAGACTTTCTTTTTTTATTTAACTCTTGAATTTTTTGCTGAATTTCAGCACGCTCTTTACGTTTCTTTTCAACATACACTTTAATTTCTTTGGCAGATTTATTTTGTAACTGTTTAGGAAGTTGTTTCTTTTTTAAAGAGCTATAATCAATTTCTTTTTCCTCTGTAGCATCCACCAAATCCCATTCTGCATTTTTATATAATTTAGAACTTTTAGTTACAGCACGTTTAACTACTACAGCTTCATCTAAACTTTCAGCATTCATATCTTGTTTTGCTTGATTACTATATTTAGAATACCCATAAGAACCATAGTGAATGTAGGTGTCATTTAAACGTTTGTTTAAAATAATAATATCGTTATCGTATGGAGTTACAATATGTACAATATGTTTGTTTTGATTAATAGTCATATAATCACCACCTCCATAAATAGCTCCGTCTTGCCATCTTCCAGTAATACCTTGGTTATAATCACCACAAAAAATAGTATTTATGGTAATATCTTTTTCTTTAGCATTTGTAATAGCATCTCTGTAATTAATTTTTCCTTGAGTAAAAGGTTCATTTCCTGCAATAAAAATCATTTTTAAATCACGTTTGTTAGCTCCCCAATCTAATTCGTCTAGCGACGTTTGTATTACTTGACCACAATATTCACTACCACCATTAGTACTCAAAGAAAAAAGATGCTCAGAAATCTCATCTAAATCACTAGTAAACTGTAAAACTTGTCGGATATAACCTTCTCTAGAAGATAAACTTGAGTTTCCGTATTCGTACAAAGCTATTTCTAAGTTAGGAGTGGTACCATTACATTTGGCGTACGATAGTTCGTTTACAATTTCCCATAATTGTGCTTTTGCCTGATTGATAAGTCCATCCATACTATTACTTGTATCTAGTAATAATGCAACTTTAACGGTTTGTTTTTTTACTTTTCTTGTACGTTGATTTTCATTAGCAAACGTAGTTGCTGTTAGTAGTACTAAGCAAAAGAAAAATACTTTGAATGCGTGCGTTTTCATAATTTTTGTTTTTAGTTATTAATTGGGTGAAAAGTTTGATTGGTGTTAATTCCTATTCAAAACTACCTCCAACTTTTTTCTTAAAAAATCAAGAATGAGTAAACGCACTATTTTGTTTAGGGAAATGATAAGTTAAATGAGTAACACCTATTTTTTGACTGTTTTTTGAAGTGTTCTGGTGTAGTAGCCGTTTTTTTGTATGGGTTTAAGTGAGTATGTTTACACAAATAAAAAATTAATAAGTATGAAAAAAGAAGTGATTTTAATATTCCTTTTTTTAGGAATTATATGTGCAAGTTGTAAGTCGAATACCAAAAATGAAGCTAATGAAATAACTGTTTTAGATAAAACTAAGAAAGAGATTAAAGTTGATACTTCTTTAATTAAAATAGCTGATTTACCATTTCATATTGATAGCACATTGTATTTCATTCATCCAATAGGATATGTGAAAAGTAATAAGGATAATGGTTACTTCTTAAAATCTTCAAGTAGTGAAGGAGTTTATCATTTGACTAATTCCTATGAAAATGAGCTTAATGGAATGATGGCAAATCTAAAGTTTCAAAAAATGGGTTCAGATGTATTAACCTCTTTAACAAGAGAGAATATTAAAATTTCTTCTGTAGAGTTTTTAAGAACTATTTTTGATAAAACAAAACAGCAAATTCTTTTATATAAAGTTATTGATGCTGATACAAATGATGATAAAAAGTTAGATTTTAAGGATGATACTAGTTTGTATATTAGTAAAATTAATGGTTCTGGATTTAAGAAGATTTCACTACCAAATCAAAAGCTGTTAAACACACAATTAATGGAGGTTAATAATAGACTATATTTTAAAACAACCGAAAGCTTAAAAACAAAAGAAGATAAACTAGAAATACATTATTTTTATGTTGATTTTAATACTGAAAGCTTTAAGGCTGTTGAATACTATCCTGTAAATGATTAAAAAAATATACATATTATTATTTCTTTTTCTGTCTTTGGGAGTCTTTTCCCAAGAAGATAAAAAACTATCAAAAGAATTTTTAGTAAAAGTTCAAGTGGTGAGTAAGGAAAGAAATCACCCCATTAAAGATGCGAGAGTAGAAGTAAACGGACGAACTTTCCGGTTTTCTGAAATAACGGGAAACTATACTGTAAAAGCAACAGCAGGAAGCCAATTGGAAGTGTCACATCCTAATTTTAATCGTGTTTTTTATACTATTAAAGATGATGAAGATATAAAGGTGGAAGTTGAAGGTTTTACATCCAAAAGAAAATCAAAACTAAGTTCTTATAGTAAAAGAAAGCAAGTAGGTTTATACTCACAATATTTAGATTCAGTTGAATTTTATAAGAAGAAAGATATTGATAAAAGTTTGTCTTTTGTTGAAAAAACGTTATTAACAAACCCTAATAAAAACCAAAGAGCAAATGTATTCAAAGAATTAGCAGATGTATACTTTTATTGGAAACAGTACGATTTAGCGGTTGAAAATTATCAAATTTCTTTACAAGAAGTGAATTCGCCCAGAATTCGTCTGAAATTGGCTAAAGCAGCATTTTTATCTGAAGATTATAGCAGTAGTGAACAGAACTATTTGCAAAGTTTACAAAGCGGAGTGTTAAATAATTACTTGAGTTTAACTGCATATCAAGGGTTAGGAGACGTGTATTTAGTTCAAAAAAACTATAACAAGGCTAAAGCAAACTATGAAAAAGCATTAGCAATTGCGAAAAAGAACTTAATCACTCCTAAAATAACAGATTTAAATTCTAAACTAGCAGAAGTTTTTGCAGCTCAAGGAAACACACAAAAAGCTGATGGATATTTTAAGAATTCTTTAAAATTAGCATCTGAAGAAAATAAGAAGCGTTCGTTAAAGGAACAGCAAAAAGTAGCCGATTTTTATAACAAGTCTCAACGATATGACGAAGAAATTCAATTACGAAAAGAGAGCTTAAAAGAAGCAGATGATATAGTTATTGAGGCTGAAAATAATGAATCATTAGTTGATTCAATTACCTCACAAAAAATCAACTATAAAATTGGTAACGCCTACATGCAAAAATCTGAATATGAAGAAGCAATTCCATATTTAAAAAAGAGTATTGCAGATGCAGATAAAAACAAAGACTTAATCATTCAAAAAGATGCAACCAAGCGCTTATCAGAAGTATATGCAACGGTAGGAGACTATACAGAAGCATTAAAAACCTATCAAGATTATGTAACGCTGGTAGATACGTTGTATTCGAGAAAAGAACAGGAAATTCAGCAGGTAAAACGTTTTAGTAAGCGAATTTCAGACAATCAAAACAGGATAGCGAGTTTAGAAAAAGATAAAAAATTAGCAGATAGTAAAATCAGTTTAGCATATAAAGATCAGCAATTGGTTCAGGAGAGTAACAAGCGACAAAAATGGATTATTTATTCACTAATAGGAGGTTTTTTATTGATGATTCTGTTAGTGTATTTTATGTTTAGAACCAACAAGCAACAAAAATTAGCAAACAATTTATTGGCATTAAAATCGATGCGTTCACAAATGAATCCGCATTTTATTTTCAATGCATTAAACTCAGTAAATAGTTTTATAGCGGTAAATGATGAACGAAGTGCAAATCGATATTTATCAGAATTTTCAGTATTAATGCGTTCGGTATTAGAAAATTCAGATGAAGATTTCATACCATTGACTAAAGAAATTGAGTTGTTAGAATTGTACGTTAAATTAGAACATAACCGTTTTAAGGATAAGTTCGACTACAACATCCATATTGAAGAAAGTATACCGCTGGAGCAATACTCTATTCCACCAATGTTACTACAACCGTATATAGAAAATGCTATTTGGCATGGGCTTCGATATAAAAAAGAAAAAGGAAAACTTCAAATTTCGATGCTTCCTAAAAATAATGAGTCTATCACAATTTTGATAGAAGATGATGGAATAGGAAGGGAGAAATCAATAGAAATGAAGACGAAAAATCAACTTAAACAGAAATCAAAAGGAATGAGTACTATTAAAAATAGAATTGCCATTCTGAACGATATGTATCAAGATAAAATATCTGTGATGGTTTCTAATGTTTATGAGGACGGAAGTGGGACTAAGGTTGAATTGACACTAAAAAAAGACGAAAATTAGCAATGAAAATAAAAGCAATTATAGTTGAAGACGAGAAAATAAGTAGAGATATTCTACGAAATTATATAGCTAAATACTGTCCTAATGTTGAATTGTTAGGAGAAGCAAGCAATATCGGAGAAGCACAAAGATTAATTGAAAAACACGAATTAGACTTGGTGTTTTTAGATGTAGAAATGCCTTTTGGTAATGCTTTTGATTTGTTAGAAAAAGTAGAAAATAAAACTTTTGAAGTAGTTTTTGTAACAGCTTACGATCATTACGCCATTGAAGCATTAAATAATCAAGCAACTTATTATTTGTTAAAGCCAATTTCAATAGATGAGCTAATTAAGGCAGTAAGTATTGTAACGGAAATTAAAGAAAAAGAAAATGAGTTAGAAACTGCTGTGTTAATGCCAAAAGCCATACATCAAGTAAATGGAAAGATAACCATTCCGCAGCAAGATGGGTTTGAAGTAGTAGCAGTAAATGAAATTTTATTTTGTAAAGCAGATGATAACTATACTGAAATATATTTTGAGAACTCTAAAAAATTAGTGAGTAAAACACTAAAATATTTTGAAGAAGCCTTAAAAAATAACTCTTTTGTGAGGGTGCACAAATCGTTTTTAGTGAATATAAACGAAATTTCAAAATATAAAAAAGGAAAAGGAGGAAGCGTAATATTGTCAAACGGAAAAGAGATTATGGTTTCCGCATCTAAAAAAGCAAATTTATTATCATATTTTAAATAAAACTATGCCAATTATAAAATCAGTAAGAGGAAAACACCCACAAATTCCAGAAGATTGTTACATCGCAGAAAACGCAACTATTGTAGGTGATGTACAAATGGGAAAAGAGTGTAGTGTATGGTTCAATGCAGTAATTCGTGGAGATGTACATTATATAAAAATGGGAGATAAAGTAAATGTACAAGACGGAGCAGTAATACATGCAACCTATCAAAAATCACCAACTACTATCGGAAATAATGTTTCCATTGGTCACAATGCTTTAGTACATGGATGTACTATTCATGACAATGTGTTGGTAGGTATGGGTAGTATTATTATGGATGATTGTATAGTAGAATCTAATTCTATAATTGCAGCAGGAGCAGTTGTAACTAAAAATACGCATATTGAAAGTGGGAGCATTTATGCGGGAGTACCAGCAAAAAAAGTAAAAGATATTTCTAAAGAACTTATTTCAGGAGAAATTGACAGGATTGCTAATAATTATGTTAAATATTCAGGTTGGTTTAAAGAGTAATAGAAAAGTAAAAAGCCCGGTTCTGTTTCCAAAACCGAGCTTTTTTTTCAATCAAAAACTAATTTATTAAGAGGTTTAGCTTATTTTTCCTCTTGATGTTTTTTATGGTGTTCTCCTTTTTTAAACTTTTTATGAGTACCTTTCTTTTTATGTCTTTTCATTTTTCTTGCAGTCATTTTCTCATAACGTTCATATTGTTGCTCGTTTAAAATACGTTTCATTTCAGTTTTATGAGCAATTTGCTTATCTAACATTTTACTTTTCATAGCATAACGTTCATCAGCTGTAGCCTTTTTACCGCTTTGTTTCATGGCCTTTCTCTTAGCCCACATTTTTTGTTTTTCAGCAACTTGTTTTGCTATTAAAGGCTTAATTTGCTTTTGTTGAGCTTCAGTTAAATCAAGTTGTAGTGTCATTTTTTTTACAGCTAGTTCTGTTTTTTGCTCAGTACTTAACTCCTCATGTTTTGTCTTATCGCTCTTTTGTGCTTGAGTAGTAACAGTAAAACCTACTGCTAAAATCAAGATTGTTAGTAATTTCTTCATGTTATTAAATTTTAAGGTTCTTTAATTATTTACGCTTCTAAGACCATTCCAGATTAAAAAAGTTTAAATTTGAAATCGTTTTTAACACTTTTTTAATTTTTTATGAAGTCATTTTTTAGAATTGTTTTAAGGTTTTTACTACTAGCTGTAGGATTGTTTGCAATCTTTTTTTTCTGGGCATCGTCCCCAACAATGGATGAAGCAGAATATGCCAAAGTTATTACACACGACTACACTAATACGACTGATAATGATTCAATCTACAGCATAGTAACTTATAATATTGGTTATTTAAGCGGAATGACAAATAACAGAGCAATAGCAAAACCTAAAGAATTATTTGATTCAAACTTAAAAAAGGTGCTTACAGAGGTTAAAAAAGTGAATCCAGATATTATTGCTCTTCAAGAAGTCGATTATAATGCAGCAAGATCTTATGAAGTAAACCAAGAAGAAAAATTAGCAGAATTAGGTTATAATTATGTGGCAAGAGGTGTAAATTGGGATGAACACTATGTGCCGTTTCCATATTGGCCACCAAGCATGCATTTTGGTAAAATAGTTTCAGGTCAATCAATTTTGAGTAAATACGAGCTAAATGATTATAAACGCATAGTTTTAGAGCGAGTAGCTGACAACCCATTTTATAGAGATGCGTTGTATTTAGATAGATTGGTACAAGTGGTAAAAGTTACTTTAGGAGGAAAAGAAGTAGTTGTTATAAATCTACACTTAGAAGCTTTTGATAAAACAACACGAGTACGTCAATTTGAATATGTATTGAATCTTTTTAATAAGTATAAAAAAGAATATCCAACCATTTTGTTAGGAGACTTTAATTCAAAAGCAAGAGAAAAAGAGGCTATTGTTAGAAAAATGTTTGCAATGGATGGAGTAGGAAATGCAGCCTTTTTTGTTGAAAACCCTGAAAATACATTTGACACAAAAAATCCAGTAGAACGTATTGATTATATTTTTTTTACGGAAAATTCTATAGAATATATAGATGGAACTGTATTAAAAGAGTTCGGACAAGCATCAGATCATTTGCCAGTAGAAATGAAATTTAAGTTAAAATAACTATAGAAACTCACTAGTCTATAGAATCGCATAGCTTTAAAAACTAAAAACCCGAACAAATTTGTTCGGGTTTTTATCGTGGTGCCTCCAGGAATCGAACCAGGGACACAAGGATTTTCAGTCCTTTGCTCTACCAACTGAGCTAAGGCACCAGTCATAGCTTAAAAAGTAACATCTTTAAAATAAAACTCGCAACATGCGCTACGAGTTTTATTGTGGTGCCTCCAGGAATCGAACCAGGGACACAAGGATTTTCAGTCCTTTGCTCTACCAACTGAGCTAAGGCACCAGTTGCTACTTTCGTTAAGCGGATGCAAATATACAATCGTTTTTTAATTATACAAAGTAAAAACTTTAAAAAAATGTGACGTAAATTTACAAGCTCTAAGAAATGAAATATGTACCTAATTATTGATGTAGGCAATACAAGAGTTAAAGTAGCTGTTTTTGAAATAGATACTGTTAAAGAAATATTTGTTTTTGAAAAGAAAAATATAATTACAGAGTTAGAAAAAATTATTTCAAAATTTTCAATTTCAAATAGTATTATATCTTCAGTAGCTAATTTAACAGAAGAAGAAAAACAAAAAATAGCAGAACTTTTGAATCCAGTTTTTTTGGATTCAAACACAAAAGTTCCATTTAAAAATTTATATAAAACGCCAAAAACATTAGGAGTTGATAGAATTGCATTAGCATCAGCAGCAATAAATACATTTCCAAATAAAAATGTATTAGTGTTAGATGCAGGTACATGCATAACCTACGATTTTATTACAAAAGAAGGAGCGTACTTAGGAGGTGCTATTTCGCTAGGAATGGCTATGAGATATAAAGCACTACATACTTTTACTTCTAAATTACCGTTACTAGAAACAAGTGAAATAGAAAACTTTATTGGAGTTGATACAAATAGTTCAATTCATTCAGGAGTAATCAATGGAGTTTCTAATGAAATAGACGGAATTATAGCACAATATCAAAAAAAATACCCAGATTTAACAGTAGTTTTAACAGGAGGGGATACATATTTTTTGTCAAAACAATTAAAAAGTGTCATATTTGCCCATCCAAATTTTGTTTTGGAGGGGTTACATACTATTTTGATACACAATTTAGCGAATGATTAAGAGATTTATATTAGGAGTTTTTGTACTAACTACGTCGGCAATATTAGCACAAAGAAACAGTGCTTCACCATATTCTTATTTTGGTATTGGTGAAAATTTTGAGGCAGTAACAGTAGAACAAGCTTCTATGGGAGGTATTGGTGTTGCAATGAAAGATTATCATCACCTAAATTTTACAAACCCAGCGTCAAATGCTGATTTAAGGGCTGCAACCTATGCAATAGGAGGTAGCTTAACTTTTTTAACTGTTAAGGAACAAGATGCTTCTCAAACAGGAAACTCAACAAGTTTAAGATATATTTCATTAGGGTTTCCTATTGGAAAAAAAGCAGGATTATCTGTCGGTTTACAACCTTTTTCATCTGTTGGGTATTCTTTGTTAGATGATGCAAACGCCGATGACGTTACTTTATTTACAGGAGAAGGAGGAGCTAACAAGATATATGCAAGTTTTGGTATGTATGCATACAAAGGCTTGTCTGTAGGAGCAGAAGCAAGTTTTATTTTTGGAAACATAGAAAATAGCGTTTTAAATCAGAGAGCCAATGTAGCTTTAGCAACTAAACATGAAGAATCTTTTAATATTAGAGGTGGGCAGTTTAAGTTAGGGTTACAATATAAAACAGAATTAAAAAATAAATTACAACTATCTACAGGAGCATCATTCACAATGACTACAGATTTATCTGCAAGAGGGTCAGAGAAGATGTACTCATTATCATTTAGTAACTCTGGACAAGAGATTCCAAGAGACGAATTATTTAATAGACCTTTAGACGGAAATATAAATGTACCTTTAAAAAGTGCTTATGGTTTTGGTCTAGGAAAAGAAAATAAATGGTATGTAGGAGTTAACCAAGAATTCCAAAGTGCTTTAGGAAGTAATAGTGTTTTTATAGCTAATGGATCATCACATAAATACGATGACTCAAGTAAGTTTGCAATAGGAGGGTATTATATTCCAAAAATTAATTCAATATCAAGTTATTGGGATAGAGTAACCTATAGAGCTGGTTTACGTTTTGAAGACACTGGTTTATTAGTGAAAACTACTGATAATTTTACTTCTGTAAAAAACTTTGGCATAAATGTTGGATTAGGATTGCCATTGCCGAGACAATTATCAAACGTAAATGTTGGATTTGAGTACGGGCAAAGAGGAACGACTAACAATAACTTAATAAAAGAAAACTACTTCAATGTAAGATTAAGTTTATCTTTGAATAGTATTAATTGGTTCCAAAAAAAACGAATAGATTAACAAAAACTGAGAACGATGAAAAAAATTACGTATTTACTAACAGGATTATTTTTGTTTGTAGCCGTAAATGGAGCGAAAGCGCAAGCAAGCCAAGAATGTCATATCAAGTATAACCTTTTTAAAGGAGATGCTACAACAAAGAAATATGCCCAAGCAAAACCTAATTTAGAGTATTTATTAGATAATTGTGCTTCATTATCTATTAATATCTACAAATATGGTGCTAAAGTTGCTGAAAACT
Source organism: Tenacibaculum larymnensis (assembly GCF_028829235.1). Classification (GTDB taxonomy): domain Bacteria; phylum Bacteroidota; class Bacteroidia; order Flavobacteriales; family Flavobacteriaceae; genus Polaribacter; species Polaribacter larymnensis. The sequence goes on from NZ_JAIWJY010000002.1 coordinate 146,420, forward strand.
TGAAAGATCCTGTTTTAGCCAAGAAAGTATATGAAACAAGGTTAGCTAATTTCCCAGATAAAGACCCTGCTAAAGCACATAGTGATTATGCAGATTTTTTAATAGAAAACAAATTAGCGTCAGATGATGAAGTTTTTGAAATCTTAAAGAAGGCTTACGATATCTCTCCAAAAGATATGGGAGTAAAAAATATCTTTTTATATTTCCAAATGATATCGGATAAATATCAAGACTCTAATCCTCAAAAAGTTTTTGATACTTATGATGATGTAATGGAATCTGTAGAAGAAAAATTAGAAGACTACAGTAAGAAGATTGCAAAATTACAAGAGAAAGATTCTGTAGGAACAATTACTTCTAGAGAGAAAAGAAACTTAAGAGCTTATACGATTAACTCAGGGTTGTTAGGTAAAGTTGAAGGAGGTTTAGATGCAAAAATCTCTAAGATAGCAACATGTGAAAGATTAATACCTATTTACTCTAGAGACTTCGAAGAAAATAAAACTGATGGTGTTTGGTTAAAAAGAGCAGTATCAAGAATGTATAATAAAGAATGTCAAACAGACCCTTTATTTGAGAAGTTAGCAAATGAGTATGCTAAGGTAACTCAGTCAGCAGATGCATATAACTTCTTAGCAGGAGTTTTAGCTAAAAATGGAGATAACGCTGGTGCTGCTAAAATGAGAAAGAAAGCGTTTGACTTGGAAACTGATCCATTTAAAAAAGCTAAGTATAAGTTAAGAGAAGCTCAAAGTGCTGGAGGAAGTAGAGCTAGAGCTTTAGCTTACGAAGCATTAAAGTACAACCCTAATATGGGTAAAGCATACTTATTCATTGCAAGTTTATACCAAAGAAGTGCTAACTCTTGTGGTAGTGATGAGTTTGAAAAAAGAATGGTGTATGTAGCAGCTTTAAATAAGGCTTTAAAAGCTAAAAAAGTTGATCCAGGATGTGGAGCTGGAAGATATATTTCTAGTTACAAAAAGAATGTACCATCTAAAAAGTTAATTTTCCAAAAAGGTATGTCTTCAGGAGCTAGTTATAGAGTTGGATGTTGGATTGGAGAAACTGTTCGTGTACCTTAATAGAAGTTAATGCTTAAAAGAGCAAAACATATATACAATAGCATTGCTACCATTTGTTTGGTGGCAATGTTTTTTTCTTGTACCAATTCAAAAAAAGAGGTGCGAGATTTTCTTGCTGATAAAAATTTACCAGTAGGTTCAGCAGTAAATATCTATCATGTCCATAAAGATTCAGGAAGAATAAGTTCAAAAACAAAAGCACCTGTTTTTTATGATTACTCTAATAGAAAAGAACACCCATATAGTGAGTTTCCTAAAGGAATTGAAATTGTAACAATTGATAAAACAGGGACAGACTCAACAACAATTTCAGGAAACTATGCTTTAACCTACAACAAAACAAAAGTATCTGAAATAAGAGGAAATGTGGTTATTACGAATCATACGAATCAAACAAAACTAGAAACTAATCAATTATTCTGGGATCAAAACGAACACTACTTTTTTACAGAAGATGGTTTTCGATTTACAACTCCAGAATCTGAAATTAATGGCTTTGGGTTTGAGTCGAGCGAAGATTTGAGTAAGTGGATAGCTAAAGATATTACAGGAGATATAGAAACAACACAAAAAGATATATAATGAACGCACTTTGGAAATATTTACAATACGGATACTTAATTATAGGAGTAATCTTTTTTGTTGAAGGAGTTTTGAAATGGAATTCTGATAGACAAGAAGCGTTTATTATGTTTGGATTTGCTATCTTTATCATATTAATTTTCTTCTTTAAACGACATTTTAGAAGAAAAGTAGAAAAAAGAAACAAAGAACGTTAATGCAACCCGAACTCTTAATTATTCTTACTTCTATTTTATTTTCAGCCTTTTTTTCTGGTATGGAAATAGCTTTTATTTCAGCAAATAAACTTCACATAGAGTTAGAGAAAAAAGGGGATGGAATACTTTCTAAAATTCTAACCAAGTTAACTGAAAAATCTTCAAAGTTTATTACCACTATGCTAGTAGGTAATAATGTAGCTTTAGTAATTTATAGTTACTTCATGGGAGAGCTGTTGATGGGATGGTTCCAATCCTTTTTACCTTCAGACTATACAGTTGTAAATTATGTATTATCTGATATAAGCTTACTAACACAAACACTTATTTCAACAGTAATTATCTTGGTAACAGCTGAGTTTTTGCCTAAGGCTATCTTTAGAATTTATGCAAATGAAATGCTTAAGTTTTTTGCTATACCTGCTTATGTTTTTTATGTTGTTTTTTATGGAGTTACATGGGTAATTACTAAAATTTCAGATTTTTTCTTGCATGTTTTTTTCCGTACAAAAGAAGATGAAATTCAAACCGAATTTAGTAAAGAGGAGCTTGGAAACTATATTTCAGAACAATTAGATGCAGGAAATGATGAAGAACAGGTAGACTCTGAAATTCAAATATTCCAAAATGCTTTAGAGTTTCACAAGGTAAAATCTCGTGAAATTATGGTGCCTAGAACTGAAATTGTAGCGGTTGATTTACACGAGACAGTAAGTAATCTAAAAAAAATATTCATAACAACAGGTTTATCAAAAATTTTGGTTTATAAAAACTCGTTAGATGATATTTTAGGTTATGTAAATGCTTTTGAGCTTTTTAAGAAACCACGAACTATTAAGGCAATTTTGTTACCAGTAGAGTTTGTGCCAGAATCTATGATTATTAACGATGTACTTAATAATTTAATAAAAAAACGTAAAAGTATAGCCGTTGTAGTTGATGAATATGGTGGTACTTCAGGTATTATTACTGTTGAAGATATTGTTGAGGAATTATTTGGTGAAATTGAAGATGAACACGATACACAACAATTATTAGAAGAAAGAATCAGTGAAAATGAGTTTAATTTTTCAGCTCGTTTAGAAGTTGACTACCTTAATGAAGAGTATAACCTAGGCATTCCAAAGGAAGAAGCCTATGAAACAATTGGAGGTTTTATTTTAAACCATACTGAAACAATACCACTACAAGATGAGGTTTTACATATAGAAAACTTTCAAATTAAAATCTTAAAAGTAAGTGCAACCAAGATTGATGACATTTATTTTAAAGTAACTGGTAAAGAAGATTAATTTTCCTCCTTTTGCCTAGAACTCCCTCAAAAACAGCGTAAAAAAACATTGCATTATTTAATGTGAAATTGTATTTTCGCACACTGTTAATAAAATAAATTACGTATGGCAATTTTATCGAAAATTAGAGAACGCTCAATGTTCTTAATTCTTGTAATTGGTTTAGCACTTTTTGCTTTTGTATTAGACCCTTCTACAATATCAGACTTTTTTAGCGCAAGCAAAGTAAACGAAATAGGGCAAGTTGATGGCGAAGCCATTTCTCGTCAAGAGTTTGCTGAAGCTCTAGATGCTTACAAAGCACAAACAGGAAATAACATGTCTGAGATGCAGGCTGCAAAAGCAGTATGGAATAACTTAATCCGTCAAAAAATATACAAAAAGCAATTAGAAGAAGCAGGAATCACAGTTGGGGATGCAGATATCTTAAATGCCTTATACGAAACTCCAGTAATTCAAAACGACGCTAGATTCCAAACTTCAGGGATTTTCGATAAAAATAAGTTAAAAGAGCACTTAGCTACCATTAAAGAAGAAAATGGACAAGAATGGGGTGCTTGGCAAAAATATATGGCTTCTATAAAAAGCAACATAGAAAAAACAACATACGATAACTTAGTTGCTGCTGGCTTAGGAGCTTCTTTAAAAGAGGGAGAATCTAAGTATTTCACTGAAAATACAAAAGTATCAGGTAAGTATGTATATGTACCATATACTACAATTGCAGATAGTTTAGTAACTTTAAAGAAAAGTGATGTTCAAAATTATATAAACCAGCATCAAGACGCTTTTAAAGTAGAAGCTTCAAGAGATATTAACTTTGTAAAGTTTAATATAGAGCCTACTACAGAAGATGAAGAAGCTATTAAAGCTAACGTAGCAAAATTAATTGATGATTCAGTAATAAACAATACTCCTGTAAAAGGATTAAAAAATACTACAAACTATAGTGAGTTTTTAGAAGAAAACGAATCTGATTTAAGATTAGATAATAACTACAAGTTTAAAATTCAAGTACCTCAAGGAATTGCCGAAGAAGTTTTCAACGGTAAAGAAGGAGATGTTTTTGGACCATATAAAGATGCAGGATTCTTTAAATTATCTAAAATTACAGAAGTAAAACAATTACCAGATTCTGCACAAGCAAGTCATATTTTAATTCCTTTTGTTGGTTCTGCAAGTGCTGATGCAACAGTTGTTCAAACTGAAGAAGAAGCTAAGAAGACTGCTGATAGTTTATTAGCTGTTGTTAAAGCTGATAAATCTAAGTTTGCAGATTTAGCTAAAGAAATGTCATCAGATCAAGGTTCTGCAGAAAAAGGTGGATTCTATGATTGGTTTGCTTATAACAGAATGGTACCATCATTTAGAGACTTTGTTTTTGAAGGAAAAGAAGGTGATATGGGAGTTGTAAAATCTCAATTCGGATTTCACGTAATTAAAATAGATGGTCAAAAGAACTTCCAACCAGTAGTAAAGTTAGCTACTTTTGGACGTAAGATAGAAGCTTCAGAAGAAACAGAAAATGCAGTATTCCAAAATGCAGAAACATTAGCTTTAGAGTTAGCAAATGGAAAAGATTTTGAAGAAGCTATAAAAGAAAAAAACTTAACTTCTTTACCAGCGGTAGGATTAAAGTCTTTAGATGAAAACGTACCAGGTGTAGGTCGTGAAAGACAAATCATTACTTGGGCATTTGAAAAAGAAGTAAACGAAGGAGACTTTAAACGTTTTGATGTAGAAGGTGGATATGTAGTAGCTGTATTAACTGCAAAAACTGAAAAAGGATTAATGCCAGTAGATAAAGCAACTGCAAGTGTACGTCCTATCTTAACAAACGAGCGTAAAGCAAAAATGATTGAAGATAAAATTAGTGGTTCAACATTAGATGAAATCGCTAAATCAGTAAGTCAAACAGTTAGAACTGCTACAGATGTAAACTTACAATCACCAACAATTTCAGGTGTAGGTTTCGAACCAAAAGTAGTAGGAGCAATGATTAACGCTAAAGAGAACGAAGTAGTTAAAAATGTAGTAGGAGATAAAGGTGTGTTTGCTTTTGTTGTTGAAAAGAAAGAATTACCAACAGCATTACCAAACTACGATACGTACAGAAAGCGTATTGCTAACGAAAGACAGAATAAAACCTTCCAAATGTATGAGGCGGTTAAAAAAGCGTCTGATATTGAAGATAACATGAGTTCTTTCTACGGAATTCAATAAGAAATAACGTCATACAAATAAAAATCCCGAACTATTTAGTTCGGGATTTTTTATTTAATTGTTGTCTATAAATCTTTCTAAGTCCTTAATTATTGGTGGTGGAGGAAGTATTTCTATTCTTCTGTTTACAAATATATTTAACTTAAGAGAGTCAGATGATTCTTGTTGAATTTCATTAAAAACTTCGGATACTTTTATGATTAAGTTTTCTAATTCATCTATTTCACAAGTTAAAGAAATGATAAGTTTTTCTGGAGAGTCTGAATAGTCATAATCTTTGCCAAAATTTGAAAAGTCTTTTTTAAGAACACTTTTTAAATTTTTGATAGGGTAGTTTTTTTCTTTTCTCAAACTATCTTTTGAAATACTTAAAATATTTTTAAGCTTAATAAATATAGGATAACATTTACCAAAAGTTGTTGATACAAGAACGTTATATCTTTTTTTATTACTATCAATTTTTAAATAAGCTCTTTTTTCGTCATAGTTTAAATTCTCAAGACTATCGACTAATTGGCTAAAATCATTAAATCCATCCAGATCTATATATTGATAATTTTTACTTAATGAGAAATCGGAGGGATTGGGATAATAAAATTCTTTTTCTAAATCTTTTCTGTGAGTTTTACAAGAAGCTAGATTAAATAAGAGAAATACAGAAAATATAAGGTTTATTCTTTTTTGCATTTAAGGTTGTATTTATCAATAACTAAACTAATTTAATTAAAACAAAAAAGCAACCTCAAACGAGATTGCTTTTTTAAGTATATTTTAAAGCTTTTTATTAAGCATTTAATGGTTTACCATCCCAAGCTGCTTTAGCTGCTTCTTTTACAGCTTCAGAGTATGTTGGGTGTCCATGACAAATACGAGCTAAATCTTCCGCAGAAGCTCTGTATTCCATCGCTACAGCTGCTTCCATAATTAAGTCAGCTACACGAGCACCTACCATATGAACTCCTAATACTTCATCTGTATTTTTATCAGCCAATACTTTTACAAATCCATCAGTATCTCCACTTGCACGAGAACGTCCTAATGCACGCATAGAGAATTTTCCAGACTTGTAATCAACACCAGCATCTTTTAATTCTTGTTCAGTTTTACCAACAGCCGCTACTTCTGGCCAAGTGTAAACAATACCAGGAATTAAGTTATAGTCGATGTGAGGTTTTTGTCCAGCTAAATATTCAGCTACAACCACACCTTCTTCTTCTGCTTTGTGTGCTAACATAGCTCCACGAACTACATCACCAATAGCATATATGTTAGAAACGTTCGTTTGTAAATGATCATTTACTTCAACCATTCCTCTTTCAGTAACTTTAACCCCCGCTTTTTCTAAAGCTAATCCTTCAGTATACGGACGACGACCTACTGAAACTAAACAGTAATCACCAGTAAAAGTAACCTCTTCACCTTTTTTATTAGTAGCTTTTACCACAACTTCGTCACCATTTCTTTCAACAGAAGTTACACCGTGGCTAGCATTAATTTTCATACCTTGTTTCTTTAAAACCTTAGTAAGTTCTTTAGAAACATCTTTATCCATAGTAGGCGTAATTGTTGGAGCATACTCGATAACAGTTACGTCAGCACCTAAACGCTTATAAACTGAACCTAACTCTAAACCAATAACACCACCACCTATAACTAATAAGTGCTTAGGAACTTCAGGAAGTTTTAACGCTTCAGTAGAAGTTATTACACGCTCTTTATCAATAGTAATAAAAGGTAAAGAAGATGGTTTAGAACCAGTAGCTATTATAATGTTAGTACCTTCAATTTCTTCTTCAGTACCATCATTTTTAGTGATTTTTACGTGAGTAGCATCTTCAAAAGAACCTAAACCTTCGTAAACCTCAATATTGTTTTTATCCATTAAATATTTGATACCTCCAGTAGTAGTTTCTACTACATTTGCTTTACGAGCTACCATTTTTCCGAAGTCAAAAGAAGGCTTCTCAACAGAGATACCATGCTCTTCGAAATGATTTACTGCATCATAGTAATGGTGCGAAGAATCTAATAAAGCTTTTGAAGGAATACATCCAACATTTAAACAAGTTCCACCTAAAGTTGAGTACTTTTCGATAATAGCAACTTTAGAACCTAATTGAGCGGCTCTGATAGCAGCAATGTACCCTCCTGGACCAGAACCAATAACGATTAAATCGTATTTCATGAGTTGTGTTTTATTTTTTCATAAATAATGAAGCACAAAAATACAATTATTTGTCGATAAAATTAGTTTTCATATCTTTAAAACTTAAATTCGTTGTATGAAAATTTTCAAAAAAATTATAGGATTCTTATTAATACTATTGGTAATAGCGCAGTTTTTTCAACCAGAAAAAAATCAAGGAGAAATAACTACAGTTGAAGCTTTTATAAAAGAAACCAAACCAAATGATCAAGTGCACAAAATATTAAAAACAGCATGTTTTGATTGTCACAGTAATTCAACTCGTTATCCTTGGTATAGTAGTATTACACCAGTTAACTATTGGTTAGCTGACCACGTAAACCATGGAAAAGAAGAATTGAATTTTTCTGAATGGGCTACTTATTCCTTAAAAAGAAAAGAACATAAAATGGAAGAAGTTTGGGAGGAAGTAGAAAAAGGAAAAATGCCATTAGATTCTTATACTTGGACACACGCTGATGCTCATTTAACTAAAGAAGAAGTTGAGCAAGTAATTAACTGGGCTAAAAGTGTACAAGGAGATTACAAAATGCAGCTAGCGAACTAAATTAATGCAACAACTTTTAATAATTGGATATGTTTGGATAGAAAAAACTACAGGAGCTGGTAACCGAATGTTACAGTTACTTAATGTTTTTAAAGACCAAAACTATACCATTACTTTTGCAACACCTGCCCAAAAAACTGAAAACTCTTTAAACTTAGTAGAGTTAGGAGTTGAGGAGAAATCGATTGAATTAAATTCAAGTTCTTTTGATGATTTTATAAAAGAACAGCAACCAGATGTTGTGTTGTTCGATCGTTTTATGATGGAAGAACAATTTGGTTGGCGTGTAGCAGAATATTGCCCGAAAGCTTTACGAGTTTTAGATACAGAAGATTTACATTTTTTACGTAAAACACGTCATCAACAATTAAAAAAAGGAAAACAATTTTCTACAGAAGCATTGTTGAAGTCGGATGAAGCAAAACGAGAAATCGCTGCTATTTTACGTTGTGATATGAGCTTGATTATTTCAACCTACGAAATGCAGTTATTGAAAGACGTTTTTAAAGTTGATGAATCTTTACTATATCATTTACCTTTTTTATTGAGTTCAATTGATGAAAAAGTAGTAAAAAGATGGAAGTCATTTGAAGAACGACAACATTTTGTGTTTATAGGTAACTTTTTTCATGCTCCAAATGTAGATGCTGTTTTACAATTAAAAACAATTTGGAAAACGATAAGAAAGCAATTACCAGAGGCAGAATTACATATTTACGGAGCCTATGCTACGCAGCAAATTCAGCAATTGCATAAACCAAAAGAAGGGTTTATTATAAAAGGTTTTGCAGAAGATGCACTCGAAGTAGTTAAAAGTGCTAGAGTAGTGTTAGCGCCAATTCGTTTTGGAGCTGGAATTAAAGGTAAATTAACCGAAGCAATGGAATGTGGTACTCCAAGTGTTACTACTTCAATAGGTGCAGAAGGCATGCATGGAAATTTACCTTGGAACGGATTTATAGAAGATGATTTTGAGAAGTTTGCCAACAAAGCTATAGAGCTATATACTTATGATATTCTTTGGAAAAAGTCTCAACAAAAAGGAGTTGTAATAATTAATTCGATATACGATAAAGAAAAATTAGCTTTTTCTTTTGTAAACAAAATAAAAGAAATCCAAGAAAACTTTGAAACACATCGTACACAAAATTTTCTTGGAAGTTTGTTGCAACATCAAACCTTACAGGCTACAAAATTTATGAGCAAGTGGATTGAAGAAAAGAATAAGAAATAGAACTTATTCAATTTTAATATCTACTGAGGTTCTACTTTGCCATCCAGTAACATCAATTACAGAAATTTGACAATGGTAATCGCCAGAATCAATATCAGTAGGAATTGTAATGTTTTGCACTACCTCATATTCTTTACGATTGTTATCAATAGTATAGTTTTCCATAAAAATTAAAGGAGAAACAGGATCTTTTATAGGAGATAACTCACAATTAGAGCCTTGATCATCGTGTGTATGATGATCAAAATTATGATGAATGTCTATAGCGTAAGTAGCCAATGCAATGTTATCAGACACTTTTACGCGTATGGTATATTCTTTCCCTTTTTCTAAAACAGTACACGACTTGGGAAAACCTTCGTTGTAATTTATGGTAATAGTTGGCTTTTCAGTGTCTGGTTCTTCAGATTCACTACTACAACCTATATTTAATAAGATTAATAGAAGAAAAGCACTTGTTATTTTTAATAATTTCATAATAGTTTATTGTTACAAAAGACTACTTGAGAAACAAGTAGCCTTTTTGTTATAATTATTTAATTTCGATAGGAATTGACAATTTTACTGTTTCGCTTTCTCCGCTTTCTTTAGCGTAAATATTTAGCCAGTAGCTTCCTACTGGAGCACCAGGAATTAAATCGTAATGATAATGTATGTGCGGGTTTTTAACTCCTTCATACAATTCTTTAGGTAAAACATTAATTACTTTATCCCACTTACCAACTTCAACATTTTGACCTTCTCTCCATTCTTTGAACCAAAATTCGTATTTAATTTCAGTAACAGTATTATTACCAGAAACATATTCAAATTCGGTATGTAACTCATCTTTTCCAAAGGCGATTGAGTTGTTATCACCAATTTCTAAGTCTTTAAATTTTTGAATAATGTGTAACTTTTTAGTAATGGCACTTTTAGTTCCGTCTTCATGTTCAACTGTAATTTTAAACTTATAAACTCCTTCAGCAGGTGTAAAAGAAGGAGTGTATTTGTTCTCTTCATCAAAATATACATGGTAATGTATATGAGGGTTTAATTGACCTTCATAACTATCAACAGGAACTAAATGATTCTTTAATTCCCAAATTAACTCACCTGTCTTGACTTTAGGAACATCAAAAGCTTCAACATCAAAATAAATTTTAGAAACCTTACTAGTTCCTTCGTAGTCAAATTCAATATGAACATCTACGTTTGATTGTGGTAAAACAAAATCAGAATTACCTAACTCCATGCTTTTAAAACGTTCTGTATTGATGTTTTCATCAAAAGTTTCTGGTATGTTATCTTCATCACTACAAGAAATAATTAAAAGGCTTACAAAAAATAAGATTGCTGTTTTAAATGTGTTTTTCATGATTAAAAAAATTAAATGATTAAAATGTTTGTATAATTGTTATTGAAAAGTTTCTTCCAGGCTCAGGAACTTCTATAAGTCTATAGAAACTCGTATGGTCGAATACTTTGTTGTTTAAAATGTTATTTAACCTCCCTTGAATTTTAAGAGGTTGTTTTTTTGAGAAAAGATCTACACTCGTATGCAAACCAATATTTATTAAAGAATACCCTTCTGTCGTTTTTTCAGGGGGTACAATATTGTTTTGATCCGAAACCAATCGTACACTTGAGAATAGTTTAGTGTCGCCAAAAGTTAACCAAGGATTCAATGTATACTCAAGCGAAACAACTCCTGTTAACGGAGGAGAAAAAGGAAGTGTGAAGTTTTTCTTTTTTCCACTTAATTGCCTTGCTTTTACATATTCTAAAGAACCCGTAATCGATAATTTATCAATAGGTTCATATTGAATCATAATTTCACCACCATATCTAAAAACACGACTTTGACTGTATTGGTACTTTTGAAGTGTTTCGTAATACTCAGGGGTTGGACTTAAATAAATATAATTATCAAAATAATTGACAAAAGGAGTAAGCTGGATAGAGGCTTTATTATATTTTGCTTTAAATTCTCCATCTATTTGATAAGAACTTTCAGGCTCTAAATCAAGGTTCCCTTCTTCATATCGGTACATGTGATAGTTTACTCCGTCTGAAGCCAATTCGTTTGCCAGTGGAATTCTAAAACTCTTACCTATATTTATTTTATACGATGTGTTTTTAAGTCCATAACTTAATCCAGCTGAAGCACTAAAACTTCCAAAAGTTAAATTCTTTCTTTCTGAACGCTGTAGTTGTTGCTGAGTAGTATTTCCGTTTTCGTCAGTAACAGGAGATAAGAACCATTCGTAATAGGGTTGTGTTTTTATTACGCCATAATCGTAGCGTACACCACCATCTAAATATAAATTGTTGTTGAGTTTTATTTGATCGTACACAAAAGCCCCAACTGTAAAACGAGTATATTCAGGAATAAGAAATCCCCAGCCATCAATAGTATTATCTTGATACTCTAAGTTTATACCAGTGGTAACTTTATGTTCTTCAAAATAGTGTAATTGACTTTTTGCATTAAGACTGTAGGTGGTCTTCTTAAACAAGCGTTCTATTGTAGATGACGGCTTGGGCATATAACCATGCGGAACAGGTTCTGAATGTTCTTCGCGATGATTATTTTGAAGCCCAAGCTCAACATCTAACGTGTAATTGGGGAATAGAAAACTGGTATTATTCGTTATTTTAAAATGATTGACTTTATGACGGGGTAAATCAATATCTCTATTGTCAGCATCGTACTCTATTTTAGAAGTTCTCACTTCCAGACCATGTGCATTAGCGAAAAAACCATTTTTAGAATTTACATTACTAAAAGAAGTTATAGAGCTAATATTATCTGATACATAACCTATAGAAACTCCAACATTATGATTGTATCCTGCTGTGTTACGTAAGTAATTTTTATGCAAGTCAAAAATGTAATTATCGTATGTAATTTTTTTGGTAGGAACTTTATAGTCACCATAATCTTCATGAGTAATTCTAGCTTTATAATACCAATGATTATAACGTTGTTTAACTCCCAAAGAAACTCCATAAAAATCGTTGTTACTTCTGTTGGTGAGGTTTAGTTCACCTGAAAAAGAATTAACATCAGGTAGTAAGTTGTTTTTCAGGCTAATTACACCTGATATTGCGTCAGAACCATAGAGTAGAGAAGCAGCTCCTTTAGTAACTTCAATATTATCAATATTATATTGGTCTATTTCCAAACCATGATCGGCTCCCCATTGTTGTGCTTCGTGTTTTATACCATTTTCAACAACAACAACTCTATTAAAGCCTAAACCTCTAATGGTAGGTTTGGATTGACCAGAACCAATAGTAATTGTGCTAACCCCTGGAATATCTTTAAGAGTTTGCATTAAACTATTGTCTCTATTTTTCTCTAAAAAACCAACATCAATCCTTTGTGTATTACTGGAGAACTTTGTTAGTGTTTTTTTAGGGTTTTGTGCAATAACCACCTCATTTAACACTGAATTGTCTTGTGTTAAAGGGATAATTATTACTGAGTTAGTAGGAAATATGTTTTCTTGATAACTAACATATCCAACATGAGTAACAGTTAAGAGATACTCTTTGTTCAAAAGTTTGTAAAAACTACTATTTCCTTTAGTGTTTGTGTACGCGTGCTTTGAACCAATACTCACGTGAGCATTGGGTAACTCACTTTGTGTTGTTCCATCAATTACCTTAATAGTAACAGAACTGGTATTCTGACTAAAAATAATTGCGTGAAACAATACACAAAATAAAGCACCTAAGCTTTGTTTTGTCATTGTAAACAGAATTTAAAAACGAATTGTGTTAGCCGAAATAGAAAAAATCGACTATTGATTAAATAAGTTTAGAACACGTTACTATAGTAGGAGTAAACATATGTAATTATAGCGTAAAACCTAGTTTTAGGGTTGCATAAACATATACTCCGATAAGAGTACAAATGTTCTAAAAATAATATGTTACAAGTTTGTAGGGGGTCCTCTAAGTTTTCTATTCAGAGAATGATAAGAAGATAAGATAATCGACTTGTAATTATCTACTATTATCTTACCAGGAAGAATAGCTGAAACTTGTGAGAAATTTTGTGTAGGTACATCAAAAGATGCAAAAGAAAAATAACAAATATCACAATGGTTGTTTACCGATTCGTGTAAGTGAGTAGATTTTTCTTTACAGTTATGATGGTGTGCTTCATTTTCATGATGATGGGTAGCTTTTATAAGAATAGGAAGCATAAGAAGAACCACCAAAGACAAAGAGGCGATTTTACTAAATATGCTATTTTTATTCAAGCTCATTTTTTATAACTGTAGGGAAACAAAAGTAAGGGCTTAGCAAACTTTTTATATGTGAAATTGTGTTAATTTTTTCTAAAAAAAATAGTCCCTTTCTTATAAAAAAGGACTATTTTAAATATTGAAATGTAATTGTATTAATTCTTGTCAATCAATCCAGCACGCCTTAATAAAGCATCTGGTTTTGGCTCTCTTCCTCTAAAACGTTTGTATAATTCCATAGGCTCTTCTGTTCCTCCTTTAGATAATACATTGTTTTTAAATTTATCTGCAACCTCTTTGTTAAAAATACCTTCCTCTTTAAAATATTCAAAAGCATCAGCATCTAACACTTCTGCCCATTTGTAAGAGTAATATCCAGCTGAGTATCCACCTTGAAAAATATGAGAAAAAGAAGTACTCATACAGTTTTCTGCTACATCAGGATATAATTTAGTTTCTGCGAAAGCATTCGTTTCAAATTCTTTAACATTAGTAATTGTTTCAGGAGAATCTCCAGAATGCCAAGACATATCTAATAATCCGAAGCTTAATTGGCGCAGGGTTTGTATTCCTTCATGGAAACTTGCAGATTCTTTAATCTTCTCAACATATTCCATAGGAATAACCTCACCTGTCTCATAATGTTTTGCAAATAATTCCAACGTTTCTTTTTCGTAACACCAGTTTTCTAAAACTTGGCTAGGCAACTCTACAAAATCCCAAGAAACAGAAGTTCCTGATAAGCTTTTATAAGTCGTATTGGCAAGCATTCCGTGTAAGGCGTGACCAAACTCGTGGAATAAGGTAGTAACCTCGTTAAAAGTTAATAAAGAAGGCTTAGTTTGCGTAGGTTTGGTAAAGTTACAAACGATAGATACTTGAGGTCTTTCGTTAGTATCGTTACTCATGTATTGTGATTTATAAGAAGTCATCCACGCACCATTACGTTTTCCTGGTCTTGGATGAAAATCTGCATAGAAATATGAAACAAAATTACCATCAGTATCTTTTACAGCATACGTTTTTACATCTTCATGATACTTGTCAATAGTGTCTATTTCTTCAAACTGTAAATTATACAATTTGTTAGCAACAGTAAACACACCATCAATTACATTTTCTAACTTAAAGTAAGGTTTTAGTAACTCTTGGTCTAAGTTAAATAACTCTTTTTTTAGTTTTTCAGAATAGTAAGCACCGTCCCATTTTTGCAGTTGGTCAATTCCATCCAATTTTTTAGCATACGCTTCTAAGTTTTTAAACTCACGTTGTGCAGCAGGTTTGGCCTTTTCTAATAGCTCATTTAAAAACTCCATAACTTTTTCAGGAGTTTCAGCCATACGCTCTTCTAATACAAAATGAGCGTGGGTTTTATAACCTAATAGGTTTGCTCTTTTATGACGTAGGGTTACAATGTCTTTTACAACTTGTTCATTGTTATATTCATTTTGTTGAAATCCTTTTTTACCAAAAGCGATGGATAACTTTTTTCTCAATTCTCTATTATCAGCATAGGTCATAAAAGGAATATAGCTTGGGTAATCTAAGGTAATCATCCAACCCTCTTTACCTTTAGAGTTAGCGAGTTCTTTAGCAGCTTCTTTAGCGCTTTCTGGCAAACCAGCTAAATCATCTTCATTGGTAATTAATAATTCAAAAGCATTAGTTTCAGCCAACACATGCTCACCAAACTGTAACGATAATTTTGCTAACTCAGCATCAATTTTGCGAAGCTCAGCTTTGTCAGTTTCATTTAAATTTGCTCCGTTACGTGCAAAACTTTTGTATTGTTTATCTAACAACATTTCTTGTTCAGGAGTCAAGTTTAAATCAGAAAGTTGATCGTATACAGTTTTTACACGTTTAAACAATTCTTCATTTAAAATCATGTCGTTTCTAAACTCACTTAACCAAGGCGAAATATCTTTCGCTATTTTTTGAATTTCTTCATTTGTTTCAGCAGAGTTTAAGTTGAAAAAGATAGAAGTAGCTCTATCTAATTTATTACCTGTGTTGTCTAAAGCGACTGTAGTGTTTTCAAAAGTTGGAGCTTCAGAGTTTTCTACAATAGCATCAATTTCGTCTTTAGCTATTTGTATAGCTTCTTTTATAGCAGGTTTATAATCTTCTTCTTTAATTTGAGAAAAAGGGGGCGTATTAAAATCTTGTAAAAGTGGATTTTTAGTCATGAAAATTTTGTTTAAAAAATTGAAGAAACCTCACAAATAAAAAAATCTGTGAGGTCTTCAAGTTAATATTGTACTAAGGTACTTATTTTTTTATTCTTTCAGAAGCTTTTTCAACTTTCAGTTTTAAACCTTCTTTATAAGCGATTATTTTATCTAACACACATTTGTCAGAAGCTCCAATAATTTGAGCAGCTAAGATTCCTGCATTTTTAGCTCCATCTAAAGCAACTGTAGCCACAGGGACCCCCCCTGGCATTTGAAGAATAGATAACACAGAATCCCAACCATCAATAGAATTTCTACTTTTTACAGGAACTCCAATTACTGGTAGCGGACTCATACTGGCTACCATTCCAGGTAAATGAGCAGCACCTCCAGCACCAGCAACAATAACTTGTATACCACGCTTGTGTGCATTGTTAGCGTAATCGAATAATTTTTCAGGAGTTCTGTGTGCAGATACGATATCTACTTCTACTTGAATATCAAAACTCTCTAAAATATCAATTGCTTCTTGCATAATTGGAAGATCTGAATCGCTTCCCATGATAATTCCTACCATAAATTTATGTTTTTGTCATCTCGAACGTAGTCGAGAGGTTATTTTGCTATTACCTTAATAGTTTCTTTTACTTGTTGAGCGACTTTTCTCGCCTCATTTATATCTTCATTCACAATAGTTACATGTCCCATTTTACGGAAAGGTTTGGTTGTCTTTTTTCCGTAGATGTGAGGAGTAACTCCGTCAATCTTTAAAATCTCTTCAATGTTTTCGTATACAACATCACCAGTATAACCTTCTGCACCAACTAAGTTCACCATGATTCCAGCTACTTTACTATTGGTATTTCCTAACGGAAGGTTTAAAATACTACGCAAATGTTGTTCAAATTGACTAGTATAACTTGCTTCAATAGAATAATGCCCTGAATTGTGAGTTCTTGGAGCAGCTTCATTAACTAAAATTTCGTCATTTTCGGTTTGAAACATTTCCACGGCTAACAATCCAACAAAATCAAATGCATCCGCAACTTTTAAAGCAACTTCGCGCGCTTTTTTAGCAACTGCATCTTCAATTCTAGCAGGACAAATTACATACTCTACCTGATTTGCTTCTGGGTGAAATTCCATTTCAACTACAGGATAAGTTTTGGTTTCTCCGCTTGCATTTCTTGCAACAATAACAGCTAATTCATTTTTAAAAGGAACTAGTTTTTCAGAAATACACTCACCAGTAGGTAGGTTTTCTAAATCGCTGATGGCACGAACTATTTTTACCCCATTACCATCATATCCAAATCGAGCAGATTTCCATACAAAAGGAAAACTAACAGCTTCATTACTTATAGCATGTTTTAATTCTTCTAAAGAAGTAAACCTAGAAAAGTCAGCAGTAGGGATGTTATTATCGTGATAAAACACCTTTTGATGTGCTTTGTTTTGAATAGTTCTTAAGTTTTTAGGCTTTGGAAAAATGGTTAGTCCCTCAGCTTCTAAAGCATCTAAAGCATCAATGTTTACGTTTTCAATTTCTATGGTTAACAAATCTACTTGTTTTCCAAAATTGTAAACAGTATCATAATCCAATAAATCTCCTTGATGAAACTCGTTACATATCTGAGCGCAAGGAGCGTCAGCGTTTCCGTCTAAAATAACAGTATAGATATCGAATTTTTGCGTTTCGGTAAGTAACATTCTTCCTAATTGGCCGCCTCCTAGAACACCCAATTTAAAGTTTGAAGAAAAGTAGTTTTTCACGATAAATGTGTTAATTGTGTTGTTGTTGCTGCAAAAATAAGAATCTAATTGTTAGTACAAATAGTATTAACGAGATATTCTTAACTGATTGTTACTAATGGGAGTAACAAAATACATTAATGCATTACAACCTTCACCATCTAAAGGAGCACCACCAGAAAGGTAGTTGTATTTTTTATCATCGCAAGGGCAGGTAATTTCTACTCCGTTAAAAGTCATTAAAGAGTTACAGTTTTGCTCTGGGCATTGCTGGTCAAAAGCTCTGTAACCAGAGGTCCCTGTTCTAAAAATAAAAACATTTCTCCCTTGTATTACATTTTGAGACTCTCCTCCAGGAACTAATAAACCGCTAAATTCTGGAAGCGATAAATCGATGATAGCATTCATTTTTATTCCAGAAAAACAGTTGTTAATAGGAGTGTTATCACTACAGCTAGAACAAATTATAACAAGAAATAAATAAAATATTTTTTTCATTTTTTAGTATAGAAGTTGTTATTGTAACGCAACGAAGTTACAAATATTTTGTACATTTGTAAGACAATCTCATTCCTAACGGCGTGGGATTTTTAAATTTAACCCTCAGGGTTCTAGGAAGAAAAGTTATATGCTTCTTATAAAACGTTAAGGAAAGCGTATAAAAGTTTGTTGATTTTAAAAAGAGAGAAGAGATGAGTAATGTATCATATTATACGGAAGAAGGATTAAAGAAACTTAAAGAAGAGTTAGCACATTTAGAGCAAGTAGAAAGACCACGTGTTTCTCAAGAAATAGCGGATGCTCGTGATAAAGGAGATTTGAGTGAGAATGCAGAATACCATGCTGCAAAAGAAGAACAATCGTTATTAGAAACAAAAATAGCTAAGCTAAAAAATGTAGTAGCTAATGCTCGTGTTATTGATGAAAGTCAGTTGGACATGTCTAAAATCTTAATTCACTCAATAGTTAAGATTAAAAATACAGTTAACGGAATGGAATTTACCTACACACTTGTTGCAGATAGTGAAAGTGATGTAAGAAACGGAAAATTATCTGTAAACTCACCAATAGGTAAAGGATTGTTAGGTAAAAAAGTAGGTGATGTTGCCGAAATACAAGTACCTAACGGAATTATGAAGTTTGAAGTTATGGAGATTTCTCGATAAGAGAAAAGAACAAATATAAAAGAGTAAAGATTTATTCGGGTTTTAGCTTCGCTAGAACCCGATTTCTTTTTTATTTTTACTGTAAAATTAAATAAAAAAACATGGCAAGTATTTTTACAAAGATTATAAACGGAGAAATTCCATCATACAAAATAGCAGAAGACGATAACTATTTTGCTTTTTTAGATATCAATCCAAATGCAAAAGGACATACATTGGTTATTCCTAAGCGAGAAGAAAATAAATTATTTGACTTATCGAAAGAAGAGTACGATGGATTAATGTCTTTTTCTTATAGAGTAGCCAAAGCGATTGAGAAAACTATTCCATGTGAGCGTGTGGGAATGAGTGTAATTGGTTTAGAAGTACCTCATGTACATGTGCATTTAATTCCATTACAAACCATGGAGGACATCCGATTTGTAAAGAAAGAAAAATTAACAAATGAAGAGTTTGTAGCAGTAGCAGAAGAAATTGCTAAGAGTTTTGAATAATTGAGTCATTATTTATTTCAGCGAGATTATAAATATAAAAGATAAAATAACCAAATAAGAAAAATTAATGCAGAAAACTATCATACTAATTTTATTAACATTTACTATACTATTTAGTTCTTGTCAATTTAATCAATCAGCAAATAAAGATTTAATAACAGGAGCATATTCAAGAGGAGACGGATTAGGGTCTGATGATGTACTTATAGAAGTTAATGGTAAAGTTGAAAAGAGAAATGAATTTGTTTTTGGCGAAAAAGTAAATTTAGTTTTTAACAATGTTACTGGATTAACAAAACTGGATGAAAATACTTATCCAGGACTTTCAATGTATATTGTTAAAAATGAAAAAGATACTGTGCTATCTAATCCTGATTTATTAGGGAATATAACTGATGGAACAGCACTTTCTCCTCTTAAGTTACAAGCTAATTTTAGAGCAGCATTAGCATATCAAAATAACGAAAAGTATAAGGCTTATTTACAAATATGGGATAAAAAAGGAGAAGGGAAATTCAACTATGAATTACCATTTACTATAAAGGAAAACGATTTACTTAAAATAACAAATAATGATATTGAGTATACAAATATTTATTTGTGGAATGAGACGCTTAAACAACCAGTTTTCGATAAAAATATAAGCCCTGAACACTTATTTATTTTAATAATTGAAGGGGCAAAAGGATTAGAATTAAGCGATAACAAAGTCTTTCCTGTTTTTTCACTTGAACTTTCAGATAATAAAGGAGGTAAGATCATTTCTAACCCGAACCTATTGAGTGCTTATAAGGAAGGAGTTGACCCTAAAGCTTTAGAAAACCAATTAACAGCAAAAATTAGTTTCTCTAAGGGTAAAATTAGCAATCCATGTAAGTTGGTAGCTAAGTTAAAAGATGAGAATTCATCAAAAGAAATTACAGTAACAACAGAGTTGGTTATTAATTAAGGTAACATTAAATAGGAGAGAAGGAATTACTAAACCTTATTCAATAAGATTTCAAAAGTAGTTCCTTTTCCTATTTCAGATCTTAGCACGTGTATTTTTCCGCTGTGGTAATCCTCAATAATACGTTTAGAGAGCGATAAACCAAGTCCCCAACCGCGTTTTTTTGTGGTAAATCCTGGGTTGAATATTTGTGAAAACTGTGTTTTAGGAATTCCTTTACCAGTATCAGTAATTAGAATTTTTACATTCTTAGAACTTTTACTAATGCTAACAGATAAACTCCCTTTACCTTGCATAGCATCAATAGCATTTTTAATTAAGTTTTCTATTACCCAACCATATAACTCGGTATTTAGGTTGGCGCGAATTTCTTCTGCTTCGGTAGTAAAAGAAAAAGAAATTTGTTTAGAACTTCTATTTTCTAAGTAGTCATAAGCAGCTTTAGTAATGGATACAACGTTGTAAGGTTTTAACTCTGGTAGAGATCCTATTTTAGAAAAACGATTTGCGATGGTATTTAAGCGTCGCACATCTTTTTCAATTTCATCAACATAATCACTGCTAACATCCTCAGCACGTAAAATAGCTATCCAACCTAATAAAGAAGAAAGCGGCGTTCCTATTTGATGCGCAGTTTCTTTAGCCATTCCTGTCCACAACTTATTTTGTTCAGCAACTTTGTTAGACTTGTACACCATGTAAATAATAGTAAGGAATAACCCTAAAATTAGTACTAAGGCGAGCGGGTAGTATTTAAGTTTGTATAAAAGATCAGAGTTTCTGTAGTAAATATGTTCTTTAATACCTAAGTACTCTATAGCAATTGGTTCATTCTGTTTTTTCATAATGCTCAATTGCTGTTGAAGATACTTTGGGTCTGTAGATTTTATAGAATCTAAGTTATGGAACTGCTTTATCTGTCCATCTTTATCAACCAAAATAGAAGGAATATTCTCTATGGTTTCATAAACTTTGTTTACTAAGTTAAAGTTACCATCTGAATTTGGGTTAGATACCACTTCTTTAATAGCAGTGGCATAAATCTCCATCTTAGCGCGTTCATCCTTTTTAAATTTTTGAAAAAACACGTAGGTATTCCATAAAATAAATAAAACGATAAGTAAGGAAATACTAATTGCAATACGTTTTACCCAATAAGTGTTTCTAAAAAAAACCATCAATCAAATATAAACTATTATCTAGAATAACTAAATTTATAAATAGGTAGTATATTTACACTAAAATTATACAGAATGTTATCAATAAACCCTAAAGATATACCAACTTCTAAACTTCATGGATATTTATTAGGAGCTGTAGCTCCAAGACCTATTGCTTTTGCAAGTACTGTAGATGCAGATGGAAACCCAAATTTATCACCATTTAGTTTTTTTAATGTATTTGGGGCAAACCCACCAATTATGATTTTTTCTCCAGCACGTAGTGTACGAGGAAATAAAACCAAACATACTTTAGACAATGCTGAAGCAACCAGAGAAGTGGTTATTAATATTGTAAATTACGATATTGTTCAGCAAATGTCGTTGAGTAGTACGATGTACCCTAAAGGAGTAAATGAGTTTATAAAAGCTGGTTTTACAATGTTACCTTCAGATGAGGTAAAGCCGTTTAGAGTAGCGGAGTCTCCTGTACAATTTGAATGTAAAGTAAAAGACATCATTTACACAGGTGAAGAAGGTGGAGCAGGAAACTTAATTGTATGTGAGGTGGTAAAACTACATGTAAACGAAAATGTATTGGCAGAAGATGGTAGTATAGACCAACATAAAATAGATTTAGTAGCCAGAGCAGGAGGGAATTATTACAGTAGAGCTAGAGATGGTTTTTTTGAAATTCCAAAACCATTAACTACCTTAGGAATTGGAGTAGACCAAATACCTGCTGAAATAAAAAACAGTACAGTATTAACAGGAAACAATTTAGGTATGTTAGGCAATGTAGAACAGCTACCTACAGAAGAAGCTGTTAATAACTTTGCGAAAGAACATTCACAATTTGTGGGTATTTCAACTGAAAAAAAACATACTTTTGCACAAGAGTATTTACAAAACAATGATGTAGAAAGTGCTTGGAAGGTACTTTTAATTAAATAGATAAGAAATGGAAGTAATAGGAAAAATTAAATTAATTAACGAGACACAAACATTTGGGTCTAACGGATTTAGAAAGCGTGAACTAGTAGTAACTACTGATGAGCAATATCCTCAAATGTTATTAATTGAATTTATTCAAGATAAATGTGATTTATTAAACAGTTACCAGGTAGGGCAAGATGTAAAGGTTTCTATTAATTTAAGAGGAAGAGAATGGATTAACCCACAAGGAGAAGCTAAATACTTCAACTCTATTCAAGGATGGAGAATTGAAAACTTAGCACAAGCTGCTTCACAAAACATTCCACCAGCTGATCAATTTGAGCCAGCTCCAGATTTATCTGCTAACGAACCAGATGATTTACCTTTCTAAGAATATTTAGAAAACTATGAATACAAAAAAGAGCGCAAAATTTGCGCTCTTTTTTTGTTTTGCGGAAAACTACATATATACTTACGGATATCCCTTATAATGTATCAAAAGACAGTTATATATTTGTGTCATAATCATTCAATAAATAATTATTGATTGAGAAATTTAAGGGGAAAATAAAAACCTTCTGATTGAATCAGAAGGTTTTTTAATTATATAAGTGTTAGTGGTGTGGTTACTTTTTTGTTGGCTTTTTCTCTGGCATCGGACCTCTTAAATGAATAATTAATCCGTTTAAAAAGTTACGTAAAAACTGATCTCCGCATTCCACATACTTAGGATGATCTTCTTTTCTAAAGATTGCGTTGATTTCCGATTTAGAAACTTTAAAATCTACCAAAGCGCAGATTTTAATAATATCAGTATCTCTTAATTTATGTGCTACTCGTAGCTTTTTAAAAATGTCGTTGTTAGTTAGTCCCATAATTGTTTTAAGTTAATTTACTACCGAAAAAATAGCCCATGCATAAATAGCAAAACGAGCAAAACGAAATAAGCCTACAAAAACTACATTTTTAAAAGGGTATTTAATCATACCAGCAGTTAAACAGCTAATAGCAAAAGGTAGTGGTAATAGTGCACCTACTAAAATTAAAAATCCACCCCATTTACTAGTGTTTTTAAGGTTTTTAGCCATTTTAACTTCTAAGTAATTTCTTACAGAATCTATCTTTAAAGAAGCTCTACCTATAAAATAAGCACACAAACCTCCTAAATAAGATAAGGTAGCTAACAAAGAAATATTTACAATAGGGTCGGCTGTTTTTTTAGACCATGCGATGAAAATTTCTGGCGGAATTAATCCTAAAATTGTTTCAGAAATAAAAAAAGTAACTAAAACTCCCGTTCTAGAAAAAGTTTCGGTCATATGTTGTAAACCATCGTTAATATTATAAACATACTTGTTAAATAATAATATACCAACAACAGCTCCAACAATTGGCCAAAAAGCTTTCTTCAAGCTAATCCAAATGAACATGTAAAAACCAGTGCGATTATAGTAGTTGTGTAAACGTTTATAATGCGGCTTATCTATTTTCTTTTTGTTATTTTTTTTATTCTTTTTACTCATCGCTAAAAAAGCCTCTAATTTTTAGGAATAGCAAAAGTACGAGGTAATTGGAAATTACACCAACAAATATTTGTTAATTATTACAGGTTTGCAATGGCAGCCTCGGCACAGCGTTCACCGTCCATAGCAGCCGAAATAATACCACCCGCATAACCACCACCTTCACCACAAGGAAAGAGTCCTTCAATTTGTGGATGTTCAAGGTTTTCTTTTCTCGGAATATTTACTGGTGATGAGGTTCTAGACTCCACCCCAACAATGTTGGCTTCCGCAGTATAATAACCATGCATTTTTTGCCCGAAAGCAGCAAAACCTTTACGTAATCTACTTCCAATCAATTTAGGGAGTAAGGAATGTAGCGGAGAAGAATTCAATCCAGGTTGATACGAACAATCATTTAAAGAAGAAGATAATCTACCTTCCACAAAATCAGTTAAACGTTGCGCTGGAGCAACCTGACTTTTTCCACCTGCGTTAAAGGCTAACTTTTCTAAATCTTTTTGATATTGTAAGCCTTTTAAAACTCCATATTTCTCATACTTCGGTAAATCTTTATCTACATTGATTTCAACTACAATACCCGAATTTGCAAACTTGTTATTACGACGCGAAGGCGACATTCCGTTTACTACAACTTCACCATTGGCAGTTGCCGCAGGAACGATGAATCCTCCAGGACACATACAGAATGAATACACTCCACGGTTTCCAACTTGATGAACTAAACTATATGCAGCAGCAGGCAATAACTCATCACGTTCACCAGAACAACTATACTGAATTTTATCAATAATTTCTTGCGGATGCTCTACACGAACTCCCATAGCAAACGACTTTGCTTTCAGTAAAATGTCTTTTTTATGCAATAGCTCGTATATATCTCTTGCAGAATGCCCTGTAGCCAAAACAACAGCATTCACAGCCATTTCCGTTCCGTTTTGGAGTTGTATAGCTTGTAGCTTGTTGTTTTTAACGATAAAATCAGTAACACGAGTTTCAAAATGAACTTCTCCACCGTGTTTTAAAATTGTTTCACGAATATTTTGAATAATCTTCGGAAGTTTGTTAGTTCCTATGTGCGGATGTGCATCGACTAAAATTTGATCGGTAGCACCATGATATACTAAGTTTTCAAATATTTTACGAACATCACCACGCTTTAAACTTCTTGTATATAGTTTTCCGTCAGAATACGTTCCAGCACCACCTTCACCAAAACAATAGTTAGAGTCTGGATTTACTTCATGAAATTGGTTAATAGCACGTAAGTCTCTACGACGATCTTGTACATTTTTACCACGTTCTAACACAATAGGTTTGTATCCTAATTCAATACAACGAAGCGCCGCATACATTCCCGCAGGACCAAAACCTACAATATGAATTTCTTTCGCATTTGATACATCTTGATATTCAAAAATATAATCAGGAGTATCTGGTTGTGGTTTGTTAATGTATACTGCTACTTTATAGTTAAAAATAACTTCTTTTTTACGTGCATCTATCGATTTACGTAACACTTTCACGCTAGTAATATCAGCTATATTAATACCTAGCTTCTTAGCAGCTTTTAGCTGTAAAATATTGTCTTTGCGTTCTTCTATTAAATTAACACGTAATTGAAGTTCTTTTACCATACTGCAAAACTAGTTAAAATAAGATTCAGTCTATTTAATTATTTTAGCAAATCAAACCCTATACTATGAAAATTACGCAGGTTATAGAAAATGTTTTTAAAAAATATTTACCCTCACCTTTTACCATCGCTATATTATTAACACTGGTAACTCTTTTATTAGCACTGTTTTTTACAAAACCAGCAGAAAGCTCTGTAGTTACCTATTCTTTAGAGGTGTTACAATTTTGGGAAAATGGAATTTGGTCTAACGGATTACTCGTTTTTGCCTATCAAATGATGTTGATTTTGGTATTAGGGCATGTATTGGTGTTGAGTAAACCTGTGAGTAATTTAATTTTAAAAGCAACAAAATTCTGTACCAACACAGCAAACAGTGCAGCTATTGTAAGTTGTACTACTATGTTGGTAGCTTTCTTTAATTGGGGGCTAGGACTCATTTTTGGTGCTTTGTTGGCACGTAAAGTAGCAGAACATGCGCAACAACATAATATCAAATTAAACTATCCAATTATTGGAGCGGCGGGTTATATGGGATTAATGGTTTGGCATGGTGGAATTTCAGGTTCTGCACCGATAAAAATTAACGAGAGCGGACATATAAAAAGTATTATGCAATCGGTTTCTTCGGATGAGGTTTTAGCTCAAATACCTGATGTGATTGATTATTCTCAAACGATTTTTAGTTGGTGGAATTTGCTGATTTTTTTCGTGGTAGTAGCTGCGGTATCGGCAACCTTTTATTTTTTAGGGAAGAAAGCAACTCCTACAGCGATTAATTTACCAGAATATAAAATGCATACCGATGAAAAGGTTAGCACACAAGCAGAAAAACTAGATAGTTCTCAATGGTTAGCTATTGCTTTTGGTGTGTTGATTTTAGTAGCGTTTGGTTATCGTTATTGGGCAGATATTCAGCAGTTAAAAATTACGCCTAACCTGATTAACTTCTTTATGTTGGGATTAGGAATTATGCTACACGGAAGTTTTAAAAAGTTTACCAATGCTGTGGGAGAATCGATTAGTGATGTTTCTGGAATTTTAATTCAGTTTCCGTTGTATTTTGGTATTATGGGGGTGATGAAAAGTACGGGAATGGTTACTTTAATTTCTGATTTTTTCGTGTCGATAGCAACTGCAACTACTTTACCCATATTCACTTTTTTTAGTGCTGGTTTGGTCAATATTTTTGTGCCGAGTGGAGGAGGACAGTGGGTTGTACAAGGACCTATTGTGGTAGAAAGTGCATTAAAATTAGGGGTTCCGTTGCCTAAAGCAATTATGGCACTAGCATATGGAGATCAAATAACTAACATGTTACAGCCTTTTTGGGCATTACCCTTATTAGGAATTACAAAACTAAAAGCAAAAGAAATTTTACCCTACACGTTAATTGCAATGGTGGTAGGTAGCGTAATTTATTTATTAGGGCTTACCTTGTTTTAGGAATTTATTGAGGAAACCTCAGCGCGTCACGCTGAAGGTTCCGTTGCGTTGAGAAAACGTCAGCGAGCTTCGCTGATGGTTTCATTGTGTTGAGGAAACGCCAGCGAACTTCGCTGATGGTGACTATACTTTGTTTTATTAATAAAACGTTGATGTTGAATTGACGGATATAGTATTTTTGTAAAAAAGAATGTAACGAATGATTTGGCTTTCTGAAAAAATAGAGTTTCCTCCGTATGAGTTGGCTACTGATGATGGTTTACTGGCTTTGGGCGGTGATTTATCGGTTGAGCGATTGGTGTATGCCTACCAACATGGAATTTTTCCATGGTTTAATGAAGGGGAACCGATTGTTTGGTATTCTCCATGGGAGCGTATGGTGTTATTTCCTGAGGAAGTGAAGATTTCAAAATCGATGAAACAGGTATTGCGAAAAGGTGGTTTCACGATAACGGAAAATAAAGTTTTTGACGATGTTATTTTTAATTGTCGACACATCAATCGTTTTGATCAATTAGGTACTTGGATTACCGATGAAATGGAGGATGCTTATATAAACCTACACGATAAAGGCTATGCAAAATCTATTGAGGTTTGGGTTGAAGATAAACTAGTGGCAGGTTTGTACGGAGTAGATTTAGGAAATGGGGTGTTTTGTGGCGAGAGTATGTTTAGCAAAGTAAGCAATATGAGCAAAGTTGCGTTTATCCATTTAGCACAAAAGGGAGGCTACAAACTCATCGATTGCCAAGTATATAACGACCATCTAGCAAGTTTAGGCGCGAGAGAAATTCCTAGAGAGGAGTTTTTGAGGTGGTTGTAGAGTTTTGTTTGAAATATTAATATGAAGTGACAGTTTTTATCTGAAGAGCTTCTCAATTAATGTATAGTTTCCGTTCACAAAGTCTTCTAAATATTCCAAGGATTCATCGAAACTAATAGACCAAATATCATCAACAACCTTTTTTCTTTTTCTCCCAATAATCCGAATAAGATTTTAACTTTTTTGGTTCTATTGTACCACAAAGAGAATTCTAGGTTTTCATTCTCATCATAATCTGTGGTTAAACAAAAACTGTTATCATTTTCAATACAAGTAAAATCGAGAGAAGGATTGTAATAAATACCATGTGGGTCTAAAGAAACAGAAAACCTCAGTTTTTCAATCCAAGGATAATTTTTAGCTATTTCTAGAACTTCATTTCCTGAAATAGGGGTGTTTCTATATTCAATATTTTCTTTTTCTGGATGGCAAATAGAATATGTGTATGTCATTTATAGGGTGTGTACAACGGTCTAGATTATGATTAGTTAAGAGGTTAAGCAGTTAACTTCTTATGTAAGCGAATACTAGCGATTTATTAAACACGGAGTTAATTACTAGTTTGATCTATGTTATTTATCTTTTTTAATGTTTCATCAACTTTTAAATAGTGTAGGCTAAAATCTTCTTTATCTGTTTGTACATACATTAAAAGGCTAAATAGTTTAATAGAATTGCTCATTTGAAAAGCCAGTCCACAAACTCTTTTATATTCTATTAATCTTTTCTCTTCAGTGTTCATTCTCATCATTTCTTTATAAGATTTCATTCCCCCGTGAACAAAAGAGGACAAATCTGAGTATTCAATTATTAACTTCCCAAAAAAATCAGAATTATTTAATTCTTCATTTTTTAATTGATTATTTAAGAATCTAATGATGTTTTTAAAAGAAAACTTTCTAGTTTCCTCTTCAACCTCTTTTCGTGTTTTGTTTTTAAAGTTTGGATGATCTTTTAAAAAGGAATCCCAATCTTTTAATTTATAATTTGGGTCAGAAAGTTGCTGTTCAGAAATTTTTGCTCTAATTAAATCCAAAACTTCTCTAGCATCATTATATTCTAAATAATTTTTAGAGAAATAGTCATCCTTTTCAGCTATCCATTTAGTAAAGATGAATTTAAAACGAATGTAATGTTCAATTAAACATCTGTATAAAATTTTCATTCCATAATAGTCGTCTGTTTCACAATTATCGTAGATTGAATTTTTTATAAAGTTTGCACTAATATCGATAAAATGAATTAAGGTATTTGTATTTGGAAATTCTTCTTTGAAATTAGATGTTGTAGTTTTGAGAAAGTATGTTTGAAATTCTTCAAATATTATATTATCTAAGTATCTTATTTCTTCTATTTCCATTTTTTTAGGTTGTAGACAACTTGTTTATATAAGTGCTTTTAGTGTTTTTATACGAATGATATGGAGGTATAATAGCACTTTTTTACCCAAATATAAAAAAATAAAAAGAGTATAATAAATACATTTAGGTATAGGGGTAAGAAGTTCCTAGATAGGAGTTTTTGAAGTGGTTGTAATTGGTTTTGGCTATGAATAGTGAAGTAGTTTAGCAATTAATTTTATAGTATGTTACATACTGGCTTTTTTATTTCGCTTTTGTCAATGCCATTTTTACAGCAAGTCCAGTTAATACTGAAGTCATAAACCACTTCTGTATTCTTAACCAAATTGGCTTTTTCGAGAACCAATTTGCCATTTTAGCAGCAGATATAACAATCAAAAAATTAATTAAAAAACTTATTAGTATTTGTGTAATTCCGAGTTGAAAACTTTGACCTAAGATAGAACCATGTTCAGGCTTTATAAATTGAGGAAAAAAAGAAAGATAAAATACTGCCATTTTTGGATTTAGGATATTCGTCAAAAGTCCAATATTAAATAGTTTAAGAGGTTTGTCCGATTTCAAGTTTTGGTCAGCGTCAAAAATTTTATTTTTAGATTTAACGGTATTATAAGCTAAATATAATAAGTATCCTACTCCAAGAAACTTAACTACTACAAAAGCATAAGGGACAGCAAAAAATATTGCAGTAAGTCCAAAAGACACCATAAGTATATGGAATAAAAACCCACACATTACTCCCAAAAGAGAAACGATTCCAGCTTTTTTTCCTTGTGACAAAGACCTTGAGATTAAATAAATCATATTCGGTCCAGGTGAAAGTACCATTATTAATGCTGCTAATCCAAATAGTAATAAATCATTAAATGGTATCATATTTCTGTTTTAGTTTTATGTTTTACTTTGTTCCAATTAAGGATATTAACCCATCTGAAAGTGTTCCTCGCCAATTCAAGTAATTGTGTCCTCCTTTAAATTCATGATAATCTACTTTATAACCTTTTATTTCAAGGATATCTCGAAACTGTCTATTCATTCCTAGCATTGATGCACCAGCATCATATAAACCTATATCCATATAGAATTTGATAGGCAATCGTTTACTCTGTTTGTATAAATTGATTAGTTTTCCATTATCTTCTGGATATATCCAATGATTTTCATCTTTAGTTCCTTTAATCCAATAAGACCCTGATTGGGAAAGAACATTCCCTATTACATCTGAATATCTAAACGCGATATAACTAGCAGCAAAGCCACCACGACTTGAACCAGCTAAAATAACTTTGCTTGATTTAGGATGAATGTTGTATTCTGCACGTGCCCAAGGAATGAGTTCAGTGGCAATAAAGTCTCCAAATTTTTCGCTTACCAAATCTTTACTACGGCTACCCATTGACCATACTAAAACAGTGATAGTTGGTGAGATTTTTTTGTCCGCTATTAGATTGTCAATTATAGTTGGAGTAGGTATTCTTGACCTACGATTTGGTCTTGATCCGTATGATTCTCCGTCAAAAACTATTAATAAATTATGAGGCTTCTTTGAATTGTAATTAGCAGGTGTGTGAATAGATATTTTTCGTTCTTGATTTAAAATTTTACTTTTAATTAATGTTGGATACAATATTCCTCTGCTAATATTTTCTCTTTTTGAAATGTAAGTTTGTTCAGGGGCATTTGGCATTTCAATAGTTCCATCATAAGCGTGTTTAACACTTCTAGATTCAATTTCCTTGTTTGGACCATATTTATCTAAATTAAAATAATTGAAACCATAATTGAAACGAGCATCATTAGGAACTTTTTGCGTAACAAAATGGAGTTTTGTGTTTGGTAATCGTTGAAATCGAAGTCCCAAAAAATCAGGGCCACCGCTCAACATTACATATTCTGTATTATTATCTGGCACACAGAAATAGGTGACTAACATATTTACATTGTCACCTTCAATTGGTTCAATAATATGCTTTTCAGTATGGCTGGCTACAAATTTATCAATAGCGTTCTTATCGTTAAGTGTAGATTCCCATAGCTTGTATAGTGTTTCTGTTGGAAGCTCCTTTTTGGTAATACGTTTAGTGTTTTCTGGAAAGCTCAAAATCTGTTCTACTTCTAAAGTGTAGTTACCTTTTTTAGAATCTTTATCGAGAGAATGAACTATAAACTTGTATAAACCAGATTGATTCGCAGTAAGGTCAATCGGTTCTTCTCCTTCTTTTCCATTTGGGCTGTCAACTTGATATAAAAGTTCATCTACAGGGGAATATACATCGATTACCAAATCTATCCCTTTTTGAATAACCTTTCCGGTGATTGCCATACCATTTTCTAATTGAACAGCATAAGTGTGCTGTTCCTTAGTAGAAATGGTGTTCTCGATTATATCATCGGTAGTTAGATTTTTAATGCTTTGATTCTGTGCAAAGACAGTATTGTTAAGATTCAATATTAAAAGTGTCAGGATTGACAAGGCAGGTTTCAAAAAGATCTTCATTAAGTTTTAATTCTATTTCGATTGGTTTGAGTTGTACATAACCTGTTTATATACGTGCTATTTTATCCAAATATAAAGATAAATGAGAAGAAGATTCTAAAAAAGTGTTGAAGAAGTACTAAATAAGCGTCTGTTTTAAAGACGCTTATTTAGTATTATAGGTTTTAAACAGCACTCACAGGACCAGCAAGTGGAGTTTGAGCAGGTTTGGCTATTCCGTAAACAACTACGACCCCAGAGCCACCACCCCAAGTAGAGTAGGCAGGGTCAGGTTTTGCTTCCATTACCGTTTGAGGTAAGTTCCAGTTGTTGGCACACCAAAGGTTTCCTGCTTGGTCAACTACTACATCGGTCAGCATTTGTATACTCCCAGAATGAATGGTGTGAATCACATCGCCTGTAGTAAAATCTTCGGTACGACCAGTTGGTGAAGCACCCGCCATAAACGATACGCCTCTTCCCATAAAGTTGGCAACCCAAACATCATCATTCCCATCAATAGATACTCCCCAAGGTGCGTTTAGTTCACCGTCCCCGTAAGGTGTTAAATTAGATTTGTGGGTAATTTTATCAATCGTGTCTATAGGTGTAGCATCCGCAGGAATCATAAAAACGGAACCTGTTTTATGTTTGCGTCCCACTGTTTGTTGTAAATGCGGATATCCAAGTGCAAACCCTTCAATAATAGAAACACCGTCTGTAGTAGTGGTATGAGGAAAGTCTGGACTCGTATTACAGGCTACCCAACAATTTCCTTTGGAATCTAAAGCAACACCGCGTCCGCCACCTGCAAGAATAAAACGTTCTACAGGTCTGTTTTTTTCAGAAGGAGAATAACGAACTAGCGATACACCATTGGTATTACTAATCCATACACGATTGTTAGTGTCTATGGAAGCCGCAAACGGAGCAGAAAGCGATTCATTGAGTTTTTCATTTATAACAACTCTACCTTTGGTAAGGTCTCCCTCAGGAAAATGTAGCATGATGTTAGATGAGGTTCCAACAATCCAAACATCACCATTCGGAGCTACTCCAATACCTTGCAAGCCTCCAATTTCATTTAAGGCTTCAGCTAAGTGTTCTGGGACTTTTTCAACGATTGGTGAACCGTCTTCTAGTTTATACACACCAATAGCTCCGTTAAAACTAGATACCCAGCAAGTGCCATCTTTGGTAACAGCCGTACCCCAACCAGCACCATCAACATTCATACCTGTGTAACCAGTAACAGGTGGGGATAGTAGTTTTCCTGTAGAGTCCAACTTTACAAGTCCGCCACCGATACCTTGGTATACACCATTTTGAGCTCCTGGCATCCAGTTTAGACCTGTCCATAAGTTACCTTCTTTATCAAGAGAAAGTTTTCCCGGAGCGCAGATTCCCCCTTGACCAAAAGCTAAAATCATGGCAAAATCTTCTGGTGCAAAACTTAAATAAGGTACAAAAGGAGCATTGCGTCTACTTGTAGGAACTTTACTGTTAGGTTTGGCAGGGAAACCATCTTCTGGTGATGGATAGGCTTTGTCAAAAAGATGAAATAAATCCGCTGGATATAACCAAGGAGATTGGGCGACACCAATTATAGCTTCGGCAGTATTTTGTGGTTTTTTACCTCCTAATGGTGTTGTGTACTTCAAGAGATTTTCCTTCCAATTGTATCCTTCAATCTCTACCGTTCCGTAGGCTGCGATTAATGCTGCTAATGTATTTAATCGCGCTAGTGTTTCGTTTTGTGTGATGTTAAAAGGATCCATTAACACCTCACCATACGTTCCTGTTACAGGATTGATAAGGTTAGGAGTGTTTTTAGCGGCAATTCTTATTCCATGTAGATTCCCAGTTAACTGAAGTCCGTTAAAAAACTGAGCACAAGTAAAAGCAGATGCTACTGTAGTTAACTCATTTACAATAATGCCTTTTTTTGTAATGTTTTCTTCAAAATTAGGTGACAGTACAGAGAGTAGTACTACTTTAGAATTTTGTAGTTCGGCAGTGATGTAGAGAACAGTGTCTTTTGATTTAGGAGTTGCTTTTATGGTGAATTTACCTTTTGCTTCTGGAGCAATGATATGCTCACCAATTGTATTTTTATTGTTTGCTTCCCATAATTTTACAATTGCAGTAACATTATTAGATTGGTTAAACGATACATCTCCTTTAATAGTGGTTTGATTAGACATAGCTTTAGTTAGTTTTAATGTTGAAAAAATCGTTTTAGCGATTAAATTGTCAGTAGATTCTAACACGTGAGTTTAATAGCAAAACATTTTCAAATTACTAATAACTAATTTATATATGTACTATTGATGTTCTTATGTAGTAATATTAAGGAATAAAAGTGCTTATTTAAAGTATAAAAATGAAAGCAGTAGTAGGTTGCTTAATAGTATTTTTAGTTTGCGAAGTTTATCTTAGGTTTTTGTTACTCCATTCCATTATCATAGTTAAGTTTTCTTTTAAAGATTTTCCTTTTTTAGTTAGGCTGTATTCAACTTTAGGAGGGATTACTGGATATACTTTCCTATTTACTATGTTTAATTTTTCGAGGTCTTTTAATTGTTGAGATAACATTTTTTGACTAATACCATCAATAGCTTTATCTAGTTCGTTAAATCGCATTACTTCATTTAAAAGTAAAAGCCAAATGATTACAGGTTTCCACTTTCCTCCAATTTGTTCCATAAATATGGTTATTGGACATTCTTTAGCTTGCTGATATTTTTTTTCAATTATTTTTTCTTCTGTTTTCATATAAAAATACATTTTTCCGACTTGTAGGTCAGTTACTTACTAAAAGGTAAGTACTTGTCAAATGTAAAGTTATTCGTCAATTTTGCAAAAAAAACATATGATGAATAATAAAATTATAGTAATTACAGGAGGAACATCAGGGATTGGTTTTGCTTGCGCAGAGTACTTGTTAAGTTTAAATTATAGAGTAATAATAACAGGAAGAACGAAAGAGAATTTAGATAAAGCTGTTGCTGATTTAGGAAATAATTCAGTTGGTATTTTATCAGACACATCTTCATTAGTTGAGATTGATACTTTAGTAGCTAAAGTTAAAAATGAGTTTGGAAAGATTGATGGATTGTTTGTAAACGCAGGTATTTTTAAAGCTTCTAGTTTTGAAGAAACTTCTGAACAACTGTTTGATGAAACAATGAACATTAATTTTAAAGGAGCTTTTTTTACAGTTCAAAAATTTATTCCAATTCTTAAAAATCCTTCAAGTGTTGTTTTAAATACTTCTATTGTTGTTTTTAAATCTTTTTCTAATACAAGTGTGTATACAGCTAGTAAAGCGGCTTTGGAAAGTATAGCAAGAGTTTTAAATATTGAACTTGCAGATAAAGGAATTAGGGTAAATGTGGTAAGTCCTGGAGTTACAGAGAGTCCAATTCAGAAAAAATCAGGAATGAGTGATGAGGCTATTGATAATCTTTTAGAGCATTTTTCAAGTACTTCTCCTATTGGTAGAATTGTTCAGCCAACAGATATTGCTCCAATTGTTGAGTTTCTACTTTCAGATAAATCCCAAGTTTTAAGAAATGAGAAGATTATTATTGATGGCGGAACGTCGCTTTAACTTTTAAATACCAATAATTGCTTGTGCAAGAGGACATATATAAATAGGCTTTTTAGCCTGTTTATATTGTTTATAAGGGAAAATGTTTAGTACGTTACTCTCTTATTTTTAAAATTGTTTCGGTGCCTGAGTTGCTCAATTTAATGTTTGCCCAACTAGCTTTAGAAGGGGTTTCAGTTGGATACCAATTTCGGTTGGTTTTAACGATGATTAATAATCCGTTGTCATCGCCAAGGACGGTGAATATTTCACTGTTATGATTTTTTTCGAATAAACTTAGTCCATAGGTGTCAATTAAATGTTTTCCATACACATCAGGTCGGTCTTTCACAATTCCAAATTCACTGATGTTTAAGATTTGATTACTATTAAATTGTTCTGTAGCTGTATTGTCTAAATCGTGTCGAGCTATAAACTCTAAGACATTTCCAACTACATCAAAAAAGTATACTGAATTGGCGTTCCAATTCTCGAAGTTAGTAATCAATACCTCATTTTCCTTTTTTACAAATTCAAACTTGTTTGTAGACCATTTGATTGCTTCTTGCAATTTGTTTTTGGGGATGTTAAAAGCTAAATGATATGCAGGTAAGTTTTTTTCAGAGTCTTCTATGAATTTTAAATAGGAAGTACCAATTTTAATACGAATTGATTGATCATCACTCTGCGTAGTTGGAAGCTCCATGATATTTTTATAAAAAGCCTTAACAGGTTTTATATCAGTTGTTTTAATTTCAATCTCGTTTAGTGTCATCTTGGTAGCTTTTAAGTTTTGAATTAACTTTAATTAAGTAAAAGCATAGTGTTTTACCATTCTCTGATATTTCCTTGGTGCCAAAAATATCCACTTTTAGAATTGTTAGTTATTAAATTTCTAACATCTGTTGCAACATCGTTAGGTTTTCTAGAAGCTTCATTTCCTCCCATATCGGTTTGTGTCCATCCAGGGTCAAGAGCAGAAACAATTATCTGTTGTTTTTCGAGTCTTTTAGCTAATAACTTTGTGTACATATTCAAAGCAGCTTTTGACATTTTATAATGAGGTTGAAATTCATCAAAATTCTTTTCGCTAAAAGAACCCCAGTCAGATGTAATATTAACTATTTGTCCATCTTTTTTAAAGTTAGGAATTAATTTTTCGGTTATTTCAATTGTTCCAAATAAATTTACATTAAACGTTTGTTTTAATTGTTCAATGTTTATGGATGCATCGTTCCAGTTTTCTAATAAGATACCAGCATTGTTAATAAGAAAGTCAATCTTGGTGTTTTCAATTTTTTTTATAAAATTATCTATGGAATCACTTTTTGAAAGATTTAGCTGATAGGCTTCAAAATTTGACTTTGTAATAGGAGAAGTTCCTGAAGTAGAGGTTCCAATAATTTTATAGTTGAGGTTTTCAGTTAATAGGTTAGCAATAGCAAATCCAATTCCTCTACTGCACCCAGTTATTATTCCAGTTTTCATTATCGGTTAGATTTATAAAGTGTTAGTGTATCAAACCTATTGAAAATTATGCCTATTAGGGAGGTAATAGCATAGTTATTTTATTGTCTTTTATAGCTTTTTCTTATAATGATTAGTAAACTATGTTAAAGCAAAATCAATAATATTTTTAACGTGTATTTTGGTGGTGTCAAATACAGGAAACTCAAAATCGTTTTGTTCAATTAACATAGGGATTTCAGTGCAACCTAAAATAATTCCTTCTGCTCCTTGTTCTATTAAATCATTTGCGTAACGTCTAAATTTCAGCTTTGAATGGGTGGTTACAATTCCTTTCCCAAGCTCATTTTTTACAATATGCTGTATTTCTTCGATGTCTTTTTTTTCAGATGGAATAATGGTTTCAATATTGTTTTCTTTTAGTTTGTTTTTATAGAAGTCCATTTCCATTGTGAACTTTGTTCCTAATAACCCTACTTTACTCAGCTTTTCTTTTTTTATTTCTTTAGCAGTCGCTTCTGCAATATGGATAATTGGAATATTAATTTTTGATTGAATTTCATCAGCAAATAAATGTGCTGTATTTGCGCCTAAAACTATAGCATCTACATTACTAGATGCTAAGTTTGTACAGGCATTATAAATTAGATCAAAAGAGTTTGTCCATCCTTTGTTTTGAACATCTGAAAAGTTTAGTGAGTAAATTAAACATTCAGCAGAACTTAAGCCACCTAACCTTTGGTTGATTCCCTCATTTATGTATTTGTAATAATCTAAGGTTGATGTCCAACTAATACCTCCTACTAATCCTATCTTTTTCATTTTTTATAGTTTAATTAGTTAGTCTACTTTTTTGAAGACTAATAAGGTTTTATCAGGATTTAAAAGCGTTAGTCGGTTGTTTGCTATTTTATAAGAAATGGTACTTGCTAGGGCTTTAGTAAATTCTTGTTCTTTTTCGCCTCCTTTAAGGCATAACATTTCTGTTGAGGCAATATTAGTAAATCGAATTCTTTCTCTTTCAGAAAAAAGTTTACCTGTAACTCTGTTACACCCTGAAGTTCCCATAAAGGTGTTTTTTGCAGCATTTATTTCTATATATGGTAATTCTTTTCCGAAATCTTCTTTACTAACTTTTACGCCATTTAATTCTTCTAATGCCCAGATATCGTGCAATCGATAGTTGGTGATGTATTGCCCACATCCTTCTAAGGTAGTGTAATCAGTATCTTTTCCTTTTTTATAGTTAATAGTTACCGAGTAAGGGAATGATTTACCAGACATAGCATTGATACATTCCATTTGATTAATTTGAATACGAACCTCAGCTAATTCAGTTTGTAAATTATACATTTTTACATTACTGTCTTGAGCATAGATAGGTTCTGTATGCGGTGTAAGAATAGAGTCTGAATCATGAAGTGTTTTTAGCTTAATCATGTTATCAGAAATGGTTAAGTTCCAAAAAGGTTCAACTCCATGTGCTTTAAAGTAAGCATCAGTTATTGTTTTTTTCGAAGTTGCAGTTGATGTTTTTTGAACAGAATCAGTAGTAACTGTTTTGTTTATAGGAGTTTTTTTATCTTTTTTATTAGAACATGCTGAAATTGCTATGCAGGCACTAAGAAGTATTGGTATAAGGTTTTTCATGAGTAAGTTTTTTATAGTATGTTAAATATAGGGGATTATTTTAAATTTAGTATGTGTATAGAAGTTTTAGCGTTAGGGTTTTTGTTTTAAATCAGTT
The DNA here is from genome assembly GCF_028829235.1 of Tenacibaculum larymnensis. Taxonomy (GTDB): domain Bacteria; phylum Bacteroidota; class Bacteroidia; order Flavobacteriales; family Flavobacteriaceae; genus Polaribacter; species Polaribacter larymnensis. The sequence continues at coordinate 184,726 of NZ_JAIWJY010000002.1, forward strand.
AGTTAGGTTTGTGTTTTGTCAAAAATTTAAAAAGTAGAAAAATCCATTTGATAATTTATGTTGTTGTCTTGTGAATTTTTGAAGACAAAAACCATTGTGTCTTGAGTGAGTTCTAATAAAGTAGCTTCTCTAGTATAATTTCCTTCAATAATCAGTTGCATGTCATCTAAGTTAAGATGCCAAGTTCCTTGTTCATGTATAGTATTATTCCCAGAAGTTATGATGAATGAACCATCGTTATGAAAACTCACTTTTGCGTTTTCATAAAAATCGTTGGTAACCGAACCGTTTCTAATATATTTATAACCATCCATACTAAACAAACGAGCCCACACGAAATCGTATTTCCAATCTTTGGTAATTAAATCGTTTCTATTTATAGTTTCATTATGTTCTTTAATAAAACTATATACTACTTTATGACCAGAAAATGGTTCTATTGAAAACGACAAGCTATCGTTAGAAACATACTCTAGTAAATAACGACGTTCATTTGATAATTCTTTGGCTATAATAATAGAGTCTGCAGTTGCGTTGAGTTCCCAAGTAAATAAATTAATACTACCGTCGTTATTAGATAAGCGAACTGTTTTATCTTCTTTATATAATCTGCGTTCGTAATGTGTGTCGTTTTCTAATCCAGTATGGATATTTCTATCGTATGTTACCTGATTGTTTAGAAGTGTTTGTACGGGCATCCACCTGCCTACTATTTGTTCTTCTATGTTATTTGAGTCTGGTATGTCATCAATAACTTTATTATTGTCTTTGGAGCAAGAGAAAAGAGATACGATGGTTATTAAAAGTAGTAATTGCTTTTTCATCACTTGTTAGAGTTTGTACATTTTAAAATAGATGTATAAAGTGTGAAAAGGTTGCGTAGAAAATTTAGTAATAAAAAAACTCACAACACTTAAAATGTTGTGAGTTTCTAAATAGAAAAAGTTTGCTATTATTTTAAGACCGTAAACTCTATACTAGAGTCTGTAAATACAGAATGTGTCTGTGTTTTAAAGTCTTTTTCGTCTGCCTTATAAATATTGTCTACATAGGTTTGAGGATTCAAATCGATTAAAGGAAACCAAGTGCTTTGCACTTGTATTTGCACTTTGTGTCCTTTTTTAAACGTATGGAAAACATCTTGTAGTTTAATATTTACTGCTGTTTTCTTATTTGGAGTAAATGGTTCAGGGTTAGAAAAACTGTTTCTAAAACGTCCTCGCATAACCTCACTACGTACCATTAAATGATAGTTGCTCAATTTTAAATGTGGTTGCATTTCTTTGTTGTCGTTTTTTAAATCAGCAGGATGTACATCAACAACCTTAACAATCCAATCGGCAGCAGAACCCGTGGTAGCTACTTGCAGTTTTGCCAAAATATCACCAGCAAGTGTAAAGTCTTCGGTTAATACATCTGTTTCATAAACGAGTACATCAGGTCTACGAGCAGCAAAACGCTGATCGTCTGTCATATATTTACGTGGAGTGAATACCGTTTTTATGTCTTCTGAATAAGGTACAGGTCGCTTAATGTCACTAATAAAACTAACCTTGTTATTTCCTTTTTGAGTTGCTGTTAATTCTTGATTTTCTGAAAGGAAAAATGTTTGTTTTTGAGCGTTTTTTGGTGGCCATGCATCGTAAGATTTCCACGTTTTTTTACCTGTATCAAAAACATAAGCTTCTGGTAATCCTGAGTTTTTAGAACCATCACCTTTTAAGAAATGATTGAAGAACTTGGTTTCTACCTCTTTTTGAAATTTTAAAGAGATTGAATCTCCAAAGTAGTAGTTACCAACTTTGTTAGCTACTTTATTTCTAGACCATCCGCCATGATCCCAAGGTCCAAAAACGATTGTATTATAGTTGTTTGGTTGATTTTTTTCAATGTTTTTGTAGGTTTCCAATGGACCATATAAGTCTTCAGCATCAAATTCACCTCCAACAATCATCGTTGCTACAGTAGAAGGAACCTTATCTAAATGTTGAATGATTCCTTTACTTTGCCATACTGAGTCGTAATTAGGGTGCTCTACAATTTCTTTCCAAAAGAAATCATCAATACGTTCTTTATTTTCAACAACTTTGGTATCTAACTTATCGTACTGAAAATATTCGTTTAAGTTTTTAAGAGGTCCTTTATCTAAGAAAAACTGATATTGGTCTTGAGTTTTCATATCAGGAAATGAGTACCAAGCTGAATCGGTAGGTTGATCTTTGTATGTACCAAATAAAGAAATGGCTTTAAAGTAGCTCAATAAGAAAGCTCCGTTATGGTGGAAATCGTCAAAAAAGAAATCTCCAATACAAGCTTGTGGTGAAGCAGCTTTTAAAGCTGGATGTGCATCAATAGTTGAAACAGTAGCGTAGTGACCAGGATATGAAATTCCCCATGTACCTACCTTGCCATTATTGTTTGCTACATTGTTAACTAACCAATCAATAGTGTCATAGGTATCTGTAGTTTCATCGGCTTGTTTTTCTGTTTTATTTGGAATGTATGCACGCATGTTGTCGTATACTCCTTCACTCATCCAACGTCCGCGAACATCTTGATATACGATAATATTACCCTCTTTCATTAAAACTGGGTTTGGACCAATTTTTTTTCTGAATTTATCTTCTCCATAAGGTTGACAACTATACGGAGTACGTTGTAACAAAATAGAGTAGGTTTTACTAGTGTCTTTTGGTGAGTAGATAGTGGCATGAAGTTTTACGCCATCTCTCATTGTAATTTTCACTTCTTTTTTAGTGTAATGGTCTTTTACGTAAGTGTTTTCTGTCTTTTCAGCTTTCTTTGCTGTTGTTTTTTTTGTGCAGCTAGCAAATGAGATTGCTAGTATAAATAATAAAAGTAAGTTTTTTTTCATTATAGTTTTTTAGTAGATGGAAGGTAAATGTAAAAAAAATAACAGCAACCTATTAGATTGCTGTTATTTAAGAAAAATTATTTATTTGGATTTAGAATAGTGTCTATTCTATCTACCGCATCTTGTAAGTGGTAACGAGTTATGGTGTTACGAGCAGAAAGAATACTTCTTTTAATGTCTCTTTGTAAACGTTTTAATTCTCCTCTTACTACAGGTTTAATATCTGATTGATTAATAGTAACGGCTGTTTGCTTAAAGTAACCTCTGTCGCTTTTAGCAGCTTTTTGATCTTTCGCTTTATTTAGTAAAAAGTCTAATCTGTCTAAATGTGCACGTTGTAGGTTTCTACGATACGGATCTATAGTTTTGTTAGCATATACTTCACTCCAAATACCTTTGCGTAAATCTCCCATCATTTGAAGAAGTGTGTAAGCTTTATTACCATTCAGCGTTTCGTTTTCAATCATACGTGTTAATCTTCCAGTTTTTAAAACTCTATTTAACGTTCGTACTTGTAAACCTCTAATACGCTCAATAACACCTGAGTGTTGTGTTTTACTAATAATATTTTCGTCAATTAACCAATTTGGAGTTTTAAATAACTCATCATTTACAAATTGTAACGCTCTTTTTTGGTGTTCTTTTGGAACGTGAATGTATACAGCACCATCTTGATCGGCAGTTTTAAAGTATTCATATACACCACCAATATTAGAACTTACGTGCCCCATGTATCTGTTAAACTGTCCAACTACTTGTCCGTACATAGTTTTAAGTTCTTCGTAGGTTTCACCATCTTCGGTAGTCCACTCTTCTAAACGAGGTAAAATACGTTGTAGGTTTTTAATACCATAAGCACTCGCTTTCATAGCATCGTCTCCTAAATCTTCTGTTTGTGAACTAGGATCAATAATGTTACGAACTTGTTGGTGTCCAAATCTGTAAACAGGATTTCCAGCTTTCTCTTTAATCCACTTATTTAATACAGATTTTTCTTCCTTAGCAGATTTATCTAAGATTGGTCTGTACCCCCAATTGATAGCATACTTGTCGTAAGGACCAATATTAGGCATTAATGCCACACCTTTGTCTTCTGGTTGTGCCACGTAGTTAAAACGAGCATAATCCATAATTGAAGGAGCAGTTCCATTTTTCTTAGTGAATTCAGCTGAACGTAAAGAGTCTACAGGATAAGCAACTGAGCTTCCCATGTTATGAGGGAGTCCTAGTGTATGTCCAACTTCGTGAGAAGAAACGAAACGAATAAGACGTCCCATAATTTCATCTTTAAACTTATTTGTTCTTGCTTCTGGATTAATAGCTGCTGTTTGTACAAAATACCAGTTGTGTAATAAGGTCATTACATTGTGGTACCAGTTAATGTCTGATTCTAAAATCTCTCCAGAACGAGGATCACTAACGTGAGGTCCGTTTGCATTTGGAATTGGAGATGCTAAATAACGAACTACAGAATAACGTACATCTTCAGGGCTCCAATCTGGGTTTTCTTCTTTAGTAGGTGCATCTTTAGCTATAATTGCATTTTTAAATCCAGCAGCCTCAAAAGCAACTTGCCAATCTTCAATACCTTGTTTGATGTACTTACGCCATTTTTTTGGTGTAGCTCTGTCAATGTAGTATACAATTTGTTTTTTTGGTTCTACTAATTCACCTCTTTTAAACTTTTCAAGGTCTTCATCTTTTACTTCTAAACGCCATCTGTCTAAGTAGGTAACTGATTTACTTTTTTGAGCATCTAAACCATAATCTGTTTGAAAACTAGTAAACCATCCAACACGCTCATCAAAATAACGTCTTTTCATAGGGGTTTTAGGAAGTAAAATCATAGAGTTACTTAACTCCATAGTTACAGAACCTACACTTGAATTCGAAGGCGGATTTCCTGCAATGTATGTTTTAACATTTCTAACTTCTATGTTTTGAGGATAACTGCTAATTCTGTCAATATAAGATCTCGTTTTATCCATTTTAGAAATCTTATAACGCTTTCTACTTCTTTGAGGGAAAGCAATTGCTTTTACATCACCTTCAAAAAGTGGACTAGCATCAATTACAGTAGCTGTTGAGTCTTTACTAAATGCTTTGATTGGAAAGGCATATAAGATAGGTTCAAAATTAGAGTTTACAACGGCTTCGTGTACTGGTAAAATAGTGTCTGCTACAACATTGTGAGAAACTACTTTTAGTAAAATTTGTTTCTTGTTTTTTACCCAACGTAACACTTGTGTATTTTGTTTTCCACCTCCAAAACCAATTCCGCTAGCTGTTTTGGCTATTCTGGTAACCATTAGCATTTCTCGGTTTAGAAGAGAATCTGGAATTTCAAATAAATATTTAGAGTCTTTTGAGTGAACTTTAAACAAACCTTCGTCTGTTTTGTGTTTTTTGGTAACAACTTTTTCGTAAGGTTGTATACCGCCCTTTTTAGGTTTGTCTTTTTTAGTGGTAGTCTCTTTTTTTGCGTTTTTTTTCATCTTTCGTTGTGCTTCTGCATTCAAAGAAACTCCTAAAGCAAGAAATACCACTAAAATAGTTGAAAGTATTTTTTTAGTCATTGTAAAAATTAATTGAATAAATAAGGGCGGAAATTAGTAAAACTACTTTCGGTATTATCTTAATTAATTGTTAAAGGGAAGTTAAACTAAATGGAGTGAGTAGTTTATACTTCATAATTCATATTAGGTGATAACTTAGTCGTTTTTTTACGCTCTATTTTTTTTCTCACTTTTTTTAATCCCTTGTTTACAACATCTTTCATTTTTTGTAGTTGTTCTTGTAGAGTTTCTTGAGTAAAAGTTTTAGGTTCTTTTTTTTCTAAAAGCTTATTAATTCTTTTAACTTGATTCTTTTTGTTGAAATCAACCAGTTTAAATTTCGCACCTGCAGAAAAAGCTCCCATTACAGCATTAGTTTCAACTAAATAAACTTTGTCAGCTTCTAAATTAGCTTCTAACACATCAATGTTTTCAGCTTTAATCCAAAATACTTTTTCTCCTGGATCACATTCATAACGTAAATAGTTAACACCATTAAATCTTCCAAGATAATTTTCTTTATCAAAATACCTAATGTTCATTAAAGCTCCTAAACCAGTCGTTCTTAGAAAGTAAATTACAGACTTTCCTTTAGCAGGAGGGATAATTTTTTCAGTTTGTATTTGAGAAAAGGCTTGAAGTGATAAAAATAATAGTAATAGAAAAGTAATGTTTTTTTTCATTTTGGGTTTTTATTTAAATTAATTAGGGAATAAATCTAGTTAAAAATTATGAGTTTATTTTTCTTGTTAGTTGTGTTTATAATGTAGTTTTCAGTTTTTTACTGTATTGTAGTGTAAATAAAACCCCGTACCTTTGCAGCGGCATGAGAATAAGACGACTTTCAGATTGGTTACCGACTACAAAAAAGGAGGTGAAGTTAAGAGGATGGGATGAATTAGATGTAATCCTATTCAGTGGAGATGCATACGTAGATCATCCATCATTTGGTCCTGCAGTAATTGGGCGTATTTTAGAGAGTTACGGCTTGCGTGTGGCAATTGTTCCACAACCAAGTGTACATGACAATTTGCAAGATTTTGAGAAGTTAGGAACTCCAAGGTTATTCTTTGCAGTAACAGGTGGTTGTATGGATCCGATGGTAAGTAATTACACGGCTAGTAAACGTCGTCGTGATAAGGATGCTTATACGCCTAATGGAGATAAAGGGTTCAGACCTGATTATGCAACTTCAGTATATTCTAAAATTTTAAAAGAAAAGTTTCCAGATGTTCCTGTGTTAATTGGAGGAATAGAAGCTTCGCTACGTCGTGTTACACATTATGATTACTGGTCTGATAAATTATTACCAACGATTTTAGAAACTTCTAAAGCCGATATGTTGGTATACGGAATGGGTGAGCAGCCACTAAGAGAAATTGTGGAGTTGTTGCAAAAAGGAGTGCCATTTTCGAGTTTAAAAACTATTAAGCAGACAGCTGTTTTATTAGAAGAAGAAGAGAAAACTCCGAAAAATAAGAACTGGGACGATGTAGAAATTAGTTCGCATGAAGTTTGTTTGAAGGATAAGAAGGCTTATGCTTCTAACTTTAAAGTGATAGAGCAGGAGTCGAACAAATTATATGCACGTCGTATTTTTCAAAAGGTAGGAAATAAAAAACTGATGATTAATCCACCGTTTCCAACAATGACAGAGGAAGAAATTGATGCTTCATTTGACTTGCCTTTTACACGATTACCACATCCAAAGTATAACAAACGTGGACCTATACCCGCGTTTGAAATGATTAAGTTTTCTATTAATATTCACCGTGGATGTTTTGGAGGATGTAGTTTTTGTACCATTTCAGCGCACCAAGGAAAGTTTATTGCAAGTAGGAGTCAAGAATCTGTTTTAAAGGAAGTAGATCAAGTTGCCCAAATGGATGACTTTAAAGGGTACTTATCTGATATTGGAGGACCATCGGCGAATATGTACAAAATGAAAGGTAAAGTACAATCGATTTGTGACAAATGTGTTGCTCCGTCGTGTATTTCACCAGTAATTTGTAGTAATTTAGATACCTCACATAAACCATTAACTGAGTTGTATCAAGCTGTTGATGCACATCCGAAGGTGAAAAAATCATTTATTGGAAGTGGTATTCGACACGATATGTTAGTGCCTGAATTCAATAAAAATGCAGACCCAAAGGAGTTAGATGCATATACTGAAGAGGTAATGACCAAACACGTTTCAGGTAGACTTAAAGTTGCTCCTGAGCATACATCTGATCCAGTATTAAAGTTAATGCGTAAGCCTTCGTTTAAGTATTTTCACTTATTTAAAGATAGGTTCGATCGTATTAATATTAAAAAGAAATTAAAACTTCAGTTAATACCTTACTTTATATCTAGTCATCCTGCTTGTGAGGCGGAAGATATGGCAAATTTAGCTGCTGAGACCAAAGATATGGGCTTCCAGTTAGAGCAAGTACAAGGGTTTACACCAACACCGATGACGGTTGCTACGGTAATTTATTACAGTGGATACCATCCTTATACTTTAAAAGAAGTAAAAACTCCGAAAACTAAAAAGGAGAAGGAAGATCAACATAAGTTTTTCTTTTGGTATAAAAAGGAAAACAAAAAGTGGATTAAAGATACATTGAACAAAGTTGGTCGTACTGATTTATTGAAAAAATTACTTCCAGAAGACACTTCTTGGAGAAAAAATAAAGCAGGAAAAACTAAAAATACATTTGATGATACTGTAACGTATAAACCATCAAAACCTTCTAGAAGAAAGAATAAAGGTTTTAAAAAGAAGAGACGATAAAATAAAAAATCCGCTGTTAGGCGGATTTTTTTATGCTTCGTTTTCCAAACGATTTCGTTTCATTTCAAAAGCTTCGGTAGCTTGTTTTATAATTTTTAAGGTGTCAGAAGCTCTTACCATTACATTTTCGAGTTCTTTGTCTAAATCTTTTGACTGAATATCGAATAGTTGAACCTCAACCATACCAATTTTTTCAATTAAACTTTTTTGCGTGTTTTTAATGTCTTCCATCTTAACTAAAACGGAATTCATTGTATCTAATCTTTTCTGTTCTTGATCTGTCATAAGTTTCTTTTTTAGTTGCATTTAAGATATGAAAAAATCAAGAGTTAAGCAAATTGAATGGTTTTTAATGTGTTGATATTTAGTGTTTTTAGTGGGCGTTCTAATAAAAAAAGCAGGAGTTTAACTCCTGCTTTTTAATACTACTCTGTAAGCTCTAACACACTGTTTTTTGTACGAAGTCTTATTTCACTTAGTTTTTCATCAACTAACAATTTTCCGTCTTTAAAAACTTCTCGTAACTCGCCTTTTTGTTCTTCATCCCAGCTTACCTGATCGTTGAGTTTGTATTCTCCATCTTCTAAAGTTATTTTTAATAATCCTTTGGCAGATTTTTTAGTTCCGTCATCAGTAATTGGATCTTTAAAGATTTCTCTTCCCTCTCCATCTACTTCTCCGTAGGTAGCTTTCATGGCAAATCCAAAAGTATCTCTGGTGTTGTATTGATAAGTGAAAGAACCAATTCCTAAGACTACGTTGGTAGAAGCAAACCCTTTTTGTTTTAAGCGTTCACAAATTTGTGTTGCTCTTTCAAGGGTAATACTATCGCCATAAATAGCTCCAATATGACTATCTAGCTCTTTATATCCTTTTGTATTGGTTGTTCCTCCAAAAACTTCCCAAAGTAGCTGTATAACTCCTTTTTGTTCTTCTTCGGTTTTACCGTTTGAATTTCCACAGATGATGTCCACAGGATCACCGCTATCAGGTCTAATTACCACTTTTCCATCTCTGGCTAAGACTTCTTCTTTTAGATTCGGTAAATATTCGGTAAGAACCTTCCATAAATCCCAAGTATCAGAAACAATAGAAACAATACCGTTTGGATATACTTCAGTAATTAACCTTTTAAAAGTTTCTTCTTCACCAGTGTTAGTTCCCATACACATTACAGAGTGTTCAGTTGCCGCAACAGAACCACCAATTAACTCATTATCAGAATCTGCATTGTAATACTTTTCTAAAAAGTCCACAGCTGGTATAGTATCTGTACCAGTAAAACTTAACAGGTGACCAGCAGCACTCATTTCAGCAGCTTCTAAACCAGCCATTCCTCTCATAGAAAAATCGTGCCCTTGCCAATCTACCATTTCAGGAACAGATGAGGTTTCTTGTGCGTATTTGTCTAATATTTTTCTATACTGTTTTGCGATGGTTGCAGAATTACATGGTAACCAAACTGTGGTAGATAATAAGGTTTCAAAGTAATTGGTTAACCAAAAGAACTCTGGCAAAGTATTATACATGGTAAACATTGGTACTCTGATAGGAACTTCAACACCTTCGGGCAATGCTTTAAAAGTCATAGGAATGTATCCTAAATCGTGTAATGCTGCAATATGTTCAATACCTACTGAGTTTTCACCTAAATAGTTATTAATTCTTCTACTGTATTGTTTGCAAATTTCTTCTTTTGGTTTGTTAAAAAAGTTGGTTTGAAAATCTTCAATTATATATTTTTTGATGAAGTATTGCAGTCCGAAAAAAACAACCTTCTCAACTCCTTGAATTCTACTTTTTCTTGGTGTCCAGTTTGAATATACTAACGTAGTATTGTTAGGGTATTGTCTTCTGTGGTCTACTTTATAACCGTCTGTATATAATAATGGGTTCATAGTTTATTATTTTATTTGTGTCAAATTTACGCAAATTAAATTATAAGCAAAAATTTTTCTTAATTTTTATTTTAATTCCTTCCTTTTTCGTTTGAATACAAAGTTTTTACTTGATCACTTTGCCAAAACTTTTTACTGTCAATATCCATAATTGTTAAATATCCTGTAAATGCAGCGCCAGTATCAATATTCCATAGGTTTAAAGCGTTTATAGGTGTTGATGAATTATAGCGTATAGTTGGTGTGTGACCAATGTATATTTCTGAATAGTGTGTGAACCTCTCAGGGTATAACTCTGATTCTTTAGGCAAATCTTTATCAGTAGCTAAAGCAGTTTCCCATAAGGTTCTATCAAAATGATAATTTAATTTGAAAGTTTCTTTTTCAACTCCATGCATAGAGGTAAAACCAGCATGAATAAACAAACGATTTTTACTATCGATATGGTAAGGTTTCATTTGTTGAAAAAATGCTAGATGTTCATGTTTTTGTTCTTCTGAATAAGATTCATAACTCTTTTTGGTTTCTTCTCCACCATGTACTAGCCAAATGGTTTCACCTTCACCAGTTCTCAACCAATCTTCACACCACAAATCATGATTTCCTTTAATGAAAATACATTTATGCTTTTTGTTTAACTCTATTAAAAAATCAATGACTTGTGCAGACTCACTCCAACCATCTACATAATCACCAAGAAAAATTAAGGTATCTTCTATAGTGATTTTGGTTTTTTTTAAAACTTGGGGTAAGGCTTTTAAGCCTCCATGAATATCACCAATGACAAATGTTTTCATACTATTATTAATCTAAAAATTCAATAAATTCAGCCGGGACAAGGTTGGTTAACCAAACTCCATTTTCAGATAAAAAGAACTCATATCCTTTTTTATGCATATCACCTGACTGAACAGTCAAAATTATAGGTTTACCTCTTCTGCTACCTACTTTTTTAGCAGTTTCTGAGTCAGAACTCAAATGAACATGTTGCCTACTCATTTTTTGTAATCCGTTTTCTTTTATTGAAGGAATAAACTTAGCTACTGTTCCGTGATATAAATATGGAGGAGGAGTCTTTATTTCAGTTACTATTGTTACATTTTTTAAAGAGTGTCCTTGATTTGCTCTTATTTTTGTTTGATTTTCATTTAATGAAAATCGTTGTTTGTCGTTGTTTTTTACGATAAACCCCAATTCTTCTTTTGTAAAAGTAACTCCGTTGTTACTTGATTTGTTCAAAAGTTCTTCTATTGAAGCCCATCCGCTGCTATCTAATTTTAAACCAATTTTTTCAGGTTGATGCCTTAGTATAAGGCTTAAAAACTTACTTATTCTTTTTGTATTTTTCTCATTCATAATTTAGATTTTTAGTCAAAAACGTAAGCAGTGTTTGTTACGTTTTTATCGGTTAATTCTCATAACGATATTTTTTAGCAAATTGTTGACTTAAGAGAATAATATCATCTTTTCTTACCAACGAATCTATCCACTCTTGAGGTATATTATCTATTCCATAGTACATACCAGCAATAGCTCCAACTACAGTAGCTGTTGTATCAGTATCATCACCTAAATTTACAGCTTTTAAAACTGCTTCGCTATAATTAGAAGCGTTGAGTAAAGACCAAAGAGAAGCTTCTAATGTATGAATAACGTAACCACTTGAATTAATATCATTTTCTTTTAAATTTGATATATTTTGCTTTAAAATTCTTGAAAAATGATTTTGCTCGTAAGAAGAAATATTTCTTTCTGTTAAAAAGAGATTAATTTCATTTTGCATTTTTTTATAAGAATCTATAATTGAAAATCCATTTAAAATATATTCAGCTAATTTTAAATATATTAAACAGGAAATAGCCGATCTTATGTGGGGATGTGTTAGTGATGATACATGCCAAATAATATTAAACTGGTCATTTATTTTTTTACCCTTTATGTAAAAGAGTAAAGGAATAATTCTCATTAATGAACCATTACCATTTGTATATTCATCATCAGAATATTTTAAAATTTCTAGTTCTTTATAGTCTTTTTCATTTATGATTTTTGAAAGTTGTTCAATAGCTTTTCGTGTTTGGATTCCAATATCAAAAACATTACCGTGTGGAGTCCATATCTCAGCATTCATCCATTGGATAAATTTATATGAAATATCCACTAAATCGTATCCTTGACATAAACTCTCAGCTAAACAAAAAGTAAGAGAACTATCATCAGACCATGTTCCTTTTGGTTGATGATGTGTTCCAAACTCTCTCATAGTTGTTACAGGGTTTTGCTTTAACTCCTGTCTATTTTTAAATTCTACTGGTACCCCTAGGGCATCAGCCACTGCCAATCCAATAAATGTTGATTTTATAATGTTTTTTTTCATAGCAATTTTTTGGTTTTTATAGCAATTTTCCCAGTTCAATCTGTATACAATTATCGATTTCTATAGTTTTAAAACTATCTGTTGTAAAAATTTTGGTGAAGTGTTTTTCAAGTTCATCAAAACCTTTACTAAATATTCCGTGACTTATCGCTAAGTATAAGTTTCCTGCATTCTTAGCTTTTAGTTCTTTAGCTAGCCCTAAAAAAGTACCCCCTCCATCACAAATATCATCCACAATTAAACAATCTTTTCCTTGTAGGTCATCAGCATATACTTTGAAACCTGTTAGTTGACCAGTCTTAACATTTCGACTTTTTGAACACTCTACTACTTCATAATTTTGAAGATAAGCAGCAACTTTATAAATCTTTTTTAAAGCGCCTCCGTCTGGTGAAATTAGAAGTAAGTTGTCTGATAATTGTTTTGTAATATGCTCTATGAACTTGTGGTTATCGATAACTTTACAGTTATTCAATAGGGCAGGAGTTACTTCAGAATGGGGGTCTAAAACAGTTACCGACTCAAAGTTTTGTGCATTTATAATATCTGCATATACTTTTACCGATAAAGGTTCACCTGATACCATTAATCTATCTTGACGTGCAGCAGGAAAATAAGGAAGTACAACATGTAGTTTTTTTATTCCCATATTTTTGAGCGCATTGGTAGCTAATAATAACGTACCCATGTCATTAAAAGATTGAATGCGATGTGTAATCGTTACTTCTGCTACCTTTTCTAGTTTAGAAATGATTTTAATATGCGGTTCCCCTCCTGAAAAAGTAAAGAAACTATAGTCTATATTGTTTTCTGTTCCGTAAGGAGTAAAGTTTTTATCTAAGTTTAAAATCATATTGCGTAATTTTTACACAAATATAATTCAGTTTTTTAAAATAAAAAATATTTTAGTGTTTTTTTTACGCAAACTTAATTTCGAAGTGGAATCCTTTCTTTTCTAGTTCTTTATACTTCTTAGCATTAAACTTAAAAAGTTTTGCAGGTCTACCACTAGAAGGTTGATATATTTTATCGGTTTCGGTAAGTATTCCAAAGCTCATAATTTTTTTTCTGAAATTACGTCTATCGATTTTTTGATTAAGTATTGTTTGATATAAATTTTCTAAATCAGAAAAAGGAAACTCTTTTTTTAGTAGTTCAAAACCAATAGGTTGGTAGTTTATTTTGTTTTGAAGTCTTTGTAAAGCTGTGGTTAAAATACGATTGTGGTCAAAAGCTAGTTTGGGCAATTCATGAATAGGGAACCATTGCACTTCAGCAGCATCTGTGTTCGCACTGATTTTAAAATGATTGGGGCTTACCAAACCAAAATAGGTGACAGAAACAACTCTGTTTCTTGGGGCTCTTTTGGGAGCTCCGAATGTGTATAGTTGTTCAAGATAATCAATAGTAACTCCTGTTTCTTCTAATAGTTCTCTTTCAACAGCATGTTCTAGTGATTCATTTTCTAAAACCAATCCACCAGGTAACGCCCAAGCTCCTTTAAAAGGTTCAATGCCTCTTTTTATTAATAAAACAGAGAGTTCTTTTTGTTGATAGCCAAAAACAACAGCATCTACAGCAACTTTTATATTTTGTGACATCTTCATTTAGTGTTGAATTTACACAAAGTTACAAAAGTTTTAAAAAATTATGGGTTCTTATTTTTAAACTTAGAAGTCAGTTTATGTAAAGGTGTTGTTTGATGGTTTTTTTGCAACGTAAATTGCACAATTTTGGCGGTAAAGGCTACAAAAGTTCCAATAGACAAAAAAGTGTAAATAATAGTAAATATTTTACTAATGTTATGTGTGGGTACGAAGTCTCCATAACCTACTGTAGCCATTGTCATAACAGAAAAGTATAAAGAGTCTATAAGCTCCCAATGCTCAATTTTGTGATAGAATATAGTAGAGCTTGTTAATAGCAAAGACAGAAAAAAGAAGAGATATCTAAACTCAGTATCTTTTTTGATACCTATAAAAACAAGTTTACAAAAACGATAAAAATTGATAAAGAATGAAACCATAAGTTGAAAAATACGTTAGAAGAAAAGTTGAATATATAACTTACTTACAAACTTTACAATCTTCTTTGTCTTGAATTTCACCTACTAATTTTCCTTCTTCGTTAAGTGAAAATCCACAACAATCCATAAAACCTTGTGCAATTAGTTTACGAGCACGTTGAATTTGAGATTTTGTGGTTGGTAAATTTTGCTGTAAAGTGTCAGCAACTTCTTGCTGTTTTAAGCCTTTGATATCTGATAAAAATAGCGGATCTCTATACTTTTTAGGTAAGCTTTGTAAGATTCCGCGTAAGCAATCTTTTTCGGTATGTTCATGTTCTTTTATGTCTGTTTGAGCTTCAAAATTTTTTAATTCAACTGTTTGATTAGTGTTTTTGAAGTAATCCATCATTGTATTCCGAGCAATCGTAAAAATCCAAGATTTTAGTTTGGTAATATCGTTTAATGTATGAAGTTTCGTATGAACTTTTATAAATGTTTCTTGTAAGATATCATCAGTCACAGAAGAGTCTTTCACTTTACTTAAAATAAAGTGCTTTACATCATCTGCGTATTTTTTCCAAACTTGTTGCGTTGTCATCCTATAAATTTACGAAAAATGCCACGCTGAATAAAATGAACGTTTAATTTTCACTACATTCAGAATGACAAAATATTAAAAAGTTAATTTAACTAACAGTTACAATTGTTACATGTGCAATTTTCACAAGTACAATTTGAACAGTCACCTGTTTTACATCCTTCGCAAGTGCAGGTACATTGATTGTTATTTTTCATGATATTATATGTTTTACGTGTTCATATAATAGACTAGAAAAAGAGTAAAAAGATGCATTTATTGTTGAAAATATTTTCGAAGTTCTTTTCTAACAGGAATAGGTTTAATTGCAGATATGTTAGAACCACCTGTATTTCCTGTAGGTACCCAAACTAAAGTAAATAAAATTGAAGCTATAATTCTGAAAAATTGACCAACAATTTCTTTAAGACTATATGTTTTTATTCCGTAGACTAACATCCAGTAATGAGATAAAGTGTGTCTGTAAACATGTTTTTGTCCTAAAATATGAGCATTCTCTAAATGATAAAAAGACACCTGAAAGTGTTTACTTTTAAGTGCCTTTTTAGCTAAAGTTAATTGTTTGTAAAATTGTTGTTTTCGCTGTAGTTGTGTCATTAGTAGTTGTGTCATTATTTGTTGATTTTATAAATCAGACTACAACGAATAGAAAAAGATGCATTTTTAATTTACTTTTTCTCCGTTTATATAGGTTGCTAAAACCTTTGTATTTGGAATTTCTTTTCCTTCAATCGTCATGATATCTTTATCTAAAATTATAAAATCAGCTACCTTACCAACTTCGATACTTCCTTTTTCTTGTTCTTCAAAGTTTGCATAAGCATTCCAAATGGTCATTCCTTTTAAAGCATTTTCTCTAGATAAAGAGTTTTCCATTTGATAACCTTTTTCAGGATATCCTTTTAAATCTTTTCTGATGGTTGCTGCGTAAAATGTGTATAATGGACTTACGTGTTCAATAGGAAAGTCAGTTCCTAAGGCAACTTTTCCGTATTCTTTTAATAAGTCATTATAAGCATAAGCTCCTTTAATTCTATCTGATCCTACACGGTCTTCTGCCCAATACATATCTGAAGTAGCATGCGTTGGTTGAATAGATGGAAGCACATTTTTAAATAGATTAAAGTCTTTTGTGTCTACTATTTGAGCGTGCTCAATACGCCAACGTCTATCATTTTTGTTTTTCAATACTTCATTATAAGTTTTTAGCATTATATAATTTGCAGAGTCGCCAATAGCGTGTGTGTTCATTTGATATTCAGAAGCGGCAATTCTTTTAGCTACTTTTTGTAAGTTTTCGTAGGAATTAACCAAAGCACCAAAATGTCCTTTTTTATCAGAATATTCGTCTTTAAGAGCAGCTCCTCGTGAACCTAATGCGCCATCAGCATATACTTTTACAGAGCGAACATTTAATCGATATGTTTTAATGATTCCTTTTTTAAGATAATAATCAAGATTTTTTTGATTATTAGAGATCATCGCATATACACGCATTTTTAAATCGCCAGATTGTTGTAGACTATCAATTAGTTCGATTATCTCTTTGTTTAACCCTGCATCGTCAACTGTGGTTAATCCTAAATCAAAACAGATTTTTTCAGCATCTTTTAACGCTTGAACCTGCTCTCTTTTCGATGGTTTCGGATTATTGATAAAGTTCATTGCATTATCAATAAGCACTCCAGTTAATTTTCCATCTTTTTTTATAAATTCACCACCATCAATTTTTGACTCAGTAGTAATTCCTGCTAAATTAATTGCAGCTTGGTTTACTAACATTGCGTGGCCATCAATTCTACGAATAGCTACAGGTATATTAGGAAATATACTGTCTAGTTTTTCTTTGGTAGGGAATTTTTTTACTTCCCAATCGTTTTGATCCCAACCACGCCCAGTTATGTAAGTAGTGTTCTTTTCTTTTTGAAAATCAACTAAACGTTGAAGTACTTCGTCATAACTTTCTGTTCCAACTAAGTCGGCTTTTTGCTGTTGTAATCCTAATCCGTAAAAATGACAATGTGCATCGATAAATCCAGGGTAGACAGGTTTGTTTTTTGCATCGATAAGACTCGTTGCTGTGTATTTTTCTTGTATTTCTTTGTTGGTTCCTAGAGCCACAAATTTTCCGTTTTTTACAGCAAAACTTTCTGTTGTATCAAAATTAGAGTTTACGGTATAAGCGTGAGCATTAATAACAATAGTATCTACTTTTTCTTGCGGTTTGCAAGAGAATAATAAACTAAAAGCAAGTAGAGGGAGCAGTGTTTTTTTCATTAATATGTGTAAATTAAATAAGCAATGTATAATAATAAAAATTGAAGAGGTACTCTAATAATGGCTATTTTCTTAGATCCAATTGCAGGTTTATCTCTGAAAACATCCCAAATATGTATTGGTAAAAAAATCAACATTAGTATAAACATTGCTAGAGCTGCCTGTTTTGTAGTTTGATTAATTAATAATCCAATACCAATGGCTAACTCTAATAAGCCAGCTATATAATTTACAACTAATTTGGGTAGGAAATTAGGTATAAATCGATTGAAAATTTTAGGCTTTATAAAGTGCATAATTCCTGCAAAAGCAAAAAATATTCCGAATATAATCCTTAATATAATTATTACGGTGCCCATGAATTAAGGTTTTAATGTTTCTTTGTTGTATAAGTATTTATCCATTAAATACACAATACTAGCCATGGATGCACTACCTAATTCTAATTCGCGTTTATTTACCTTATCAAATGTATCAGTAGCTGCATGGTGATAGTCAAAATAGCGTTGTGAGTCTGGACGATAACCTACCAAGGTAACATGGTCGTCTTTTAAAGGTCCGATGTCTGCACCTCCGCCTCCGGCAGTAATATCGTGTAAACCGTAAGGAGCTAATAATTTTTTCCAACTTTGTACAAGTTGTAAGTTTCTTTTATTCGCATCAATAGAAAAACCTCTAGGTGTGTGTCCACCTGCATCAGATTCTAAAGCTCCAATATGAAATTCGTTATTTTCCTTGGCTAAACGAGCATATTCAGTTGCACCACGTAAGCCATTTTCTTCATTCATGAAGAATACAATACGGATTGTATTTTTTGGTTGAATATTATTCTTTTTTAATAGATATGCTACTTCTAAAGATTGTACAATCCCTGTTCCGTCATCATGAGCACCGTCACCTAAATCCCAAGAATCTAAATGCCCACCAATTACCATAATTTTATTAGGATATTCAGTTCCTTTAATTTCTCCTACGACATTATGTGAAGGGGCATCAGGTAAGTTTTCACAACTTTGTTTAAAGTAAAATTGTAAAGTTGGATTTTCTTTTAAATGCTTGCTCAAATTTTCTGCAGCACGAGAACTAATAGCAGCAGCAGGAATATATTCTTCTTCAGGAATATCCCCATAGCCCATAGAACCTGTGTGCGGATAATCATCGATTCCGTTAGTCATAGATCGTACGATAACTCCTTTAGCACCAAATTTACCAACTATAGCGGCTCCCCCATAACGTTGTCCTACACAACCACCATAAGCCTGGAAGGTATTGATGAGTGTATTGTCAAAAGCACCGTTAAAAAACACAATTTTTCCGTTGGCTTTATCTCCTAGTTTTTTAGCTTCCTTTATGTTTTTTACTTCAATAATCTCTGCAGTAACTCCTTCATTTGGGGTTGCAATAGAGCCTCCTAAAGCACAGATAGGAACATTAATTTCCTCTCCTTTAAATTTGTAGTTGGCTACTTCTTTTTCTCCACGAACCCAATGTGGTACCATTACAGGTTGTAGCCAAACTGAATCTAAACCAACTTCTTTCATTAGCTTTTCTCCCCAAATAACAGACTTAGCTGCTCCTTCTGATCCTGATAAACGACTTCCAATGTTTTGTGTTAAATCGCGTAACCATTCGTATGATTTACCTTCGGTAAGTGCTTTGCTAAATAGTTTTTTTATTTGTGTAGAATCTTGTTGGTAGTTTACTTCAGTATAGTTTTTCGAAGTAGTTGTAGCCTGTTTTTGTTCTGTTTTACAAGTAACAAAAGCAATACTTGTAAATAATAAAAAGGTTAGTTTTTTCATTTAGGGTATTAGTTTTTAACACCCTAAATGTAAGTTTTATATTTTAATTCTTAGAATAACGTATCAAACTTCCAAGTTAAACCTCCCATTGCCTGAAATCCTTGTACGTTAAAGTTATTGAATCGTTGGTAGCTGTTGTTTAGAACATTATTTAAGTTTAAGAAAACAGAGAACGAATCGTCAAAATGATATCCACCATTAAAATTCACATCAAAATAGCTTTTTAAGTCTATTGAAGTAAAGGTCTCAGCAGGTAAAGTGTCATATACTCTTCCTTTACGATTTCCTACGAAGTATAAGTTAGCACCAGCAAACCATTTATTGGTTTTGTAGGTTCCAAAAACTTCTCCTTTTATCTTAGGCGTGTTCCAAGCTTCTGTTTCGTTAGTTAACGTGAATTTATTGAATTGAGCATTGGCACCAACAGTTAAGTTTTTAATACCATCAAAAGCAACTTCACCAAAAAAGGTCATTAATTTAATATCATCATAAATAACTTTAAAAGAGTTTCCATATTCATATCCGTAGAATGTAAATCCATTAGTTCCAGCAATATTAGAACCATCTGATTTTGATTGATTCAATACAAAAAATGGATTATTTTCAATATCAGCATAACTTACTTTCGCATTATAACTAAATTGATGGTTTAGTTTACCTCTAATTCCTCCAAAAGCATCAAACTTTTTATTAGTTTGTCTCATGTCAAGAGTAGGAGACAAATATGGGTTATCATCTGTGAAAGATTGATACATATTTGTGGTTAAATCACCAGATGCTCCAACAAATACATTTGCTAATTCTTTAATGATAGGATATGAAATCTCTACATCAGGATAGATGAAAAAGTTGTTTTCGCTATTTTCTGTATTCATTGAAAAGTAACTTTTTGCTCCCAATTGAATAGCTAAATCTTGCACATTGAATTTGTATGTTGGATGTACTCCAAGTGTAATGAAGTTATAATCTATAGGAGTAATTGCATCATAAGCATAGGCATAAGAGCCTCCTAAGTAGTTAACCGTTGTGTTTACATACAAATCGTTTAATTGGCGATGAAAATTATCTAAAGGAAAACGAAATTGTGCATTACCATCAACTAAAAATTCAGCAGTTTCAAATGAGTCAGAGAAAAAAGCGATTGATCCATTAGCTTCATCTAAAAAAGAATCATCGGGCTTTATTTGACCAAATATTTTTATATGATTGTAACTTTGGGCTTCTTCAATAGCACTTAAAGTAGCTTCGGTAAATGTAATGTTTGTAGGTAAACCGTACCAGTTATATTTATCTTTTTCAGCATCTAAACCTGCAGACCATTGAAAATAACGTTCTTGTTGAGTGTAGTTTAAGTTTAAGTCAATATTATAAAAAGTACTACTTAATTCAGTGTTTGCTACGGGGTCAGATGATAATAAGAATTTTAAATGAGCCCCCAATTCGCTATTGTAGCTTTCGCTACGTCTTACATAGGCTTCTAAAAAAGGTGAAAGTACGTTTCCAAACCCAACCGATACGTAGTTAGGGTATAGCTTTTCTCTTTTTCCTAAATCTACTTTTTTCATTGTTCCACTTTTAGGAATAAAAGTAGAAGCAACAGGAACTGAAAATATTTGGTATTCTAAAGCTTTTTTCTGAGTTTCTTTTGTGTGTTCAATTACTGGTTTTTGTTTTATTTTAAAGGCATCAGTTATCTTTGGAACATATGAAGTTACAACATTTACAACTTCTGTTTTTATAATAGTGTCTTTAGCTTTATTAGTGACATTTTTTTCTTGTGCATTTGTATATGCTACTACAAATAAAACAAGTAAACTTAAGTGCTTTTTCATCGATCTAGTCATTTAACTTTCGTTTGTTATTAACAAATTTTAGTTTTGGGTAGTTACTGATTCGTTTGTTTTTGCTTCTTTATTCTTAATAGTACGAAGCTCGTTTTTTGCTTCTTCAATAACATCTTTATACTGTGTAAAGTTTTTGATGATATTTTCCAAGATATATGTTGCTTGATACGCATCTTTTAAGGCATAATAATTTTTTGCCATAATTATATAGCTTTTTACTCCCCAGTATTTGTATGATGAATAATTGGCAATTAAATCTTGTACAGCTTTGGTAGAAGCTTCATATTCTTTATTCTCATGTAAAAAGAAAGCATTGTAGTATAAACATTCAGCTTTCAGTTCGCCAGTAGCTTTTTTACTAGCTTCGTTAAAATATTCTTCTGCAGTTAAAAAGTCATTGTTTTTAAACGAAGAGCGAGCTAAAATGATTTTAGCATCTTCAGCAATGTTCGTGTCTACCTTTCCTTTAACTAATACTTTTTCAGCATAGGCAATAGCATTCGTATAATCTTCTTTTTTGTAATATCCTTTCATTAAATTACTTTGAGCAAAAATGATATTTTGCGGATAGTTAGCTTCTTTTTCCAATTGTTGAAGTACTAAAATACCGTTGTTCCAATCTTCTTTTTGTAAATAGATATTAGCTAACTTGGTTAAAGATTCTTCTGTAAACTCACTTTTAGTTTGCTTGTTTACATAAGTATAATGAGGGATAGCTTTATCGAATAGTTTAGAGTTGTTATAGGCTTGTGCTAAGTAAAAATGAGCTTTTAAAGCATTAATTCCGTTAGGGAATTGCTGTAAATATTTATTAAAGCCTTCAATAGCTTTATTGTTGTTGTTTTCTAAGAATTTGTTTTCAGCAGATTGATAAGTTGCATTGTCTAGTTCAGCATTGGTAACATTGGCAAAACTTACATTTTTAACCCAAGCAGCATATTCATCAACTTTACCTATATCAATATATACATTTTTAACGTTACTTACTGCTTGTTTTGCTTCGTTTGAATTTGGATGTTTCGCAACTACTTCTTTGTATTTCTCAATAGCTTTTTTATTATTATTGTTACTATAGTATAATAATCCTTGACGTAACAGTACGTTTGGAACGTAGTTACTTTTTGGGTGATTGGTTAGTAGACATTCATAAGTTTTTTGAGCTTTTGAAGCATTGTTCATAGTTGTATAAGTCGTTGCTAATTGGAATAAAGCATCATCTTTTAACTGAGAACCATCATAATCACTAATTAGGGTTTCAAGGTTTTGAACTTTTACATCGTTTTTACCTAAGAAACCATTACTCATAGCTGTTTGGTATTGTGCATAATCTGATCCTACACCACCTTCTTGAATTACTTTATTGTATGCTTTAATAGCGTTTGTATAACTTTTTGAGGCGTAAAAAGAGTCTCCTAAACGATTTGAAGCATCATCATTCAAATCGTTATCATCAAGATTCTGTTCTAAAAATTGCTGAAAATATTTTGCAGCATTAGGGTAGCTTTTTAGTTTGAAGTTTGTGTATCCAATTTGGTAATTTAACATTTTAGCCTCTTTAATATCTTTATCAGTAACGGATAAGAAGTGTTTAAGAGCGTCTTGATAATTCCCTAAAGAATATTCAGTTTCAGCTAACCAATATGCCCCTTTATTACTCACAGTCATGTTTTCTGATTGTGTTGCATTTATAAAGTATGGTTTTGCTTTGGTTATCTTGTTTTCATTGTATAACTGAATACCTCTGTATAAAGAAACTTCATTTATAATACTTTTACTTTCTGGAGTTTCTGAAGTACTTAAAAAGTCTAGAGCACCTTGGTAATCTCTCTGGTGTAAGTATGAAGTAACTAACAAATTGCTAATTTCAGCAGCGTTAGGAGATGTAGGGTATTTAGCTAAAAAACCTTTTAAAACATCAGGAACACTTTCATATGGATTTCCTTCTTCATAACTCAATTTAGCGTAATTTAAAGAAGAACTTTGTGTAATTAGAGCATCAAAATCCATTTCGCTAGCATTTTTAAATGCGTTTAATGCTTCCGTTTTTTTATCTAATTCTAAATAACATTCTCCTAAATGGTAATAAGCATTTTGTGCTACTTTGTTATTTCCACCAATAATTTTATTGAAATTACTAACAGCAGTTTCGTAATCTTTCTGTTGATAATAAGCATAACCTAAATAATAGTAATCGGTGTTTGTCCAACGACCATTTTTACCTTTATAGGCTTTTAAGTATGGAATAGCTTTTTCATATTTTTTAAGGTTAAAATAACTTTCCCCTACAATTTTAGAAATTTCTGAAATCTCTTTTTTGTCCTTTGTGGTTTTTAATAATTGCTCTCCAATTTGAATTGATTTATCAAATCTTCCAGCCTTAAAACTGATGTCTAATATATAGTAATTTGCTTTTGCTTGGTAAGTAGCATCATTTGCTAGTTGACTTAAGTTGTCTTCTGCTTCACCAAAATTTTCTTGTTTGTAGGCAATATAACCATAGTAGTAACGAGCATCGTTACCATAAATAGGATTCCCTAACAAGGCTTGAAAACGAGATTTGGCATCTCTTAGATAATTAGAAACTAAAAGAGCATATCCCATTTTATAATTGAGTTCATTTTTTTCTTCTGGACTCAATAGTTTTTCATTTACTTTTTGATACCATTTTAGGGCATGGGCAGCTTTTCTATTAGCAAAGTAATAATTACCAACATTTAAAAATGCTTTCTCTTTTTTATTATTGTATGGGTAATTTTCTACAAATTGATTAACTTTATAATCAGCATCGTCTTGTTGCAGCTTAATGGCACACATAGCATCGTAATAGTCGGCATCAGCTTTTAAGTTATGATGTTTTTCAGAGTTTAGAGAAACTCTACGGAAAACTTCTTGAGAAGCAGCGTATGCTTTATTATTGTATAAACGTATTGCTTTATGAAAATCGGCATTTGCATCAGTATTTACAGCCGACTCTTGGGCTATTACCGCTGTTGTAATGGTTAAAAAAAGAAATAAGTAGCAGCTTTTTTTGAAACAGTTAAATCTCATATTTTTTAGTTATCTAGAAACTATAACGTTAGTTTTTTATTTTTGTTGGGAGACTTTTTATCAAAAGTAAGAAATGTTACAGAATTACGTTATAAAATTTTAGATTTGTAAAAAACTATACTCCATGGAAAATCCTGTTTTACACCTTGAAAATGCAGATATTTATCAACAAGACAATTTAGTGTTGTCAAAAGTAAATTTTACCTTGAATAAAGGGGACTTTTATTATTTAATTGGTAAAACTGGGAGTGGGAAAAGTAGTTTGTTAAAAACCTTGTATGGAGATTTACGTTTGCAACGTGGTTTGGGTAGTATAGTTGATTTTGATTTGAAGCAAATGAAGGAGAAGGATATTCCTTTTTTAAGAAGGAAGCTTGGAATTGTTTTTCAGGATTTTAAATTATTAAATGATAGAAATGTTTTTGAGAATTTAGAGTTTGTATTAAAGGCTACTGGTTGGAAAGATAAAAATGAAATGAAAGATAAAATTCATGAGGTTTTAGATAAGGTAGGAATGAAGGAGAAGTACTATAAAAAAACTTTTGAGTTATCAGGAGGTGAGCAACAACGTGTAGCAATTGCCAGAGCGTTATTAAATGATCCTGAATTAATTTTAGCAGATGAGCCAACTGGGAACTTGGATCCAAAAACTTCACTAGAGGTAATGGAATTGTTAAATGAGATCCATCAAAGTGGAAAAACGATTCTTATGGCAACTCACGATTACCAATTAATTGTGAAATTTAAACAAAAGGTGATTAAATGTGAGGGAGGGGAGTTGTTCGAGGTAGTACAGCAAGCTGTATAGCATATAAAAACAAACCCACTTCAAGAATGAAGTGGGAAAATTGCTATGAAAAACTATGAAAAGAAACACTACTAATGCTTCTCTACTATAAAGACGTTTATATTGGCAAAATCTTACACGGTTATCGGAATTTTAACAAAAGTTTATAAAAAAAATCCTGAGTAATAAGACTACTCAGGATTTTTATATTATACAGTGTTAACTTCTTAGAAAGTTAAAGCAGTATTGTTGTTTTTAACAGCTTCAGCTGAAGAAGTTAAAGCAGCTTTTTCTTCTTCGCTTAAGTTAATTTCAACGATTTTTTCAATTCCGTTTCTTCCTAACACAACAGGAACTCCGATGCATAAGTCAGATAAACCATATTCTCCTTCTAATAAAGCAGAACAAGGGTAGATTTTCTTTTGGTCACAAGCGATTGCTTGTACTAACCCAGATACAGCAGCACCTGGAGCATACCAAGCAGAAGTACCTAATAATCCAGTTAAAGTAGCACCGCCAACTTTAGTATCTTGTTTTACTTGTTCTAATCTTTCTTCTGATAAGAATTCAGATACAGGAACAGAGTTACGAGTAGCTAAACGAGTTAAAGGTACCATTCCTTTGTCAGAGTGACCACCAATAACCATTCCGTCAACATCAGAAATAGGAGCTTCTAAAGCTTCTGCTAAACGGTACTTAAAACGAGCAGAGTCTAAAGCACCACCCATACCAATAATTCTGTTTTTAGGTAATCCAGTTGCTTTGTGTACTAAATACGTCATTGTATCCATTGGGTTAGATACTACGATGATAATTGTATTAGGAGATTGTTCAACTAAACTAGCAGCTACTGATTTTACGATACCAGCATTGATTCCTAATAATTCATCACGAGACATTCCTGGTTTACGAGCGATTCCTGAAGTAATTACACAAATGTCTGATCCAGCAGTTTTGCTATAATCTCCTGTAGTTCCTGTAATTTTAGTATCGAAACCATTTAAAGAAGCAGTTTGCATTAAGTCCATTGCTTTACCTTCAGCAAAACCTTCTTTAATATCAACTAAAACAACTTCAGAAGCGAAATTTTTAATAGCAATGTACTCAGCACAACTTGCACCTACAGCACCTGCTCCTACAACCGTTACTTTCATTTTATATATGTTTTTTTGTAATTAATTATGTTTATAAGTGCGGAATCCGCACAAGATGCACAAAAATAGCGATTTGGCTATGGATATAAAAGAAAAACCCGTTGATATTTCAACGGGTTTTTGAATAAATGTTTTTATGCTTTTGATTTCATTTTAGTGTATTCTGAAATGTATTCACTAAAGTATCTCCATTTTAACTTCTTTTTTGGGTATTTCTTTTTAAACTCTTCACAGTCACCGAATAGGTTATCATAATTGTCTTTTAAATTCTTTTTTTGTAACCAAAAAATTTCATCATTTTTTTTAACATAATAAGATTTAGCTAATCCACCAGCGACACTTATAGGACCAATTCCAAGCCTTGTGGTTGATTTTGCCCTTGGATCACCATATACTTCAATATACTTAGCGAAAGCAGGGTTTACCAATTGCATTAAATATTCTTTACTTTTTTTTCGATTTTTAAGAGAAACTTTATTGTTTTGAAAATATATATATCCTTGTCTTAATACATCATTGTTAAGGTCAGAGCGTTCCCATTGTCTAGCATCATAAACATGGTTTAATGTTTTAAAAGCTTTTTGAATTCCACTAGGGTATAAATACATTTCTTTTATTTGGTCTGAATCGAATTTTAATTTTTTACCAGTTTCCTTATTCTTTATTTTGATGTAGTAAATTTGGCCTTTTTTTCTGTCTACATCTCTTTTGTGGCCTATAATTTCAGTACCGTCTTTTAAAGTGATGTAAGAAATTCTTTTTTCAGAATAATGTGTATAAACTTTACTGAATAAATCTTTTCCGTTTCCTGATTTTTCTTTTTCTTCTTCTTGACTATAGCTTAATATGGTAGTTAATAATAAAAAGAATGAAATGATTTTTGTTTTCATAACGCTTAAAAATTGAGAGGTTAAAATTTTGTTAAAATAAAAATTAGGTGCGAATATAAACATTAAAAAAATCCTATTTATCTAAATAGGATTTTTTATTATGCATTTTATAAAGTGAGTTTTATCTAAAGCTAAAAGCAATACCTGCATTTACAGAGTTATACTCTTGTAGGGTATAACTTCCGAAGATTTTAAAGAAACCTAAACTTAAACGAGCTCCTAAAGTAGTGTTAAAACTTCCTGAACTAGAGCTAAGAGATAGTGGATTTGTTCCAAGGTTCTCTCTTTCTGTACCTAAAGGCGTAGAATAGTTCGCATAAAAACTATCTCCTCTCATGTCTAAGCTTGTGTTACCTCCGTTATATCCAACACCTCCATAAATATTGATAATAGGAAAGTTTAAAGAAGCTATAGCTTGAATAGTATATGAATTTAATCTAAATTCTGTAACAGCATTTCTAGCTTCAATGTCTCCATTTACATCACCAATAGTATAATCTACATTCATATTTGTGTAGGCGGCTAATAAAGAAACATGCAAAGGAGTCTTGTCTATTGGACCGAACCAATCTGTGATTTCTTTTTTAACACCAATACCAAATAATCCTCCTTTTACATCATCTGAGCCTACTTTAGGAGAATATCTAAGCATTGCTTCAAATTTAAAAGGAAGCCCTAGTCCTACCTGAACAGATGGTGCGGGTACAGCATTTACTGGTAAGTCTTCTTTAATACCTTCAGGCATAGTAAAGTTGGCTTCAACTTGTTGTCCATCTATAGTAGTTGTGTATGTTAATTCAGCAGGAATTATTGAGTTACTTCCGGCAACTGTAGCTGTAGTGTTTTGGTTATACGTAGTGTTGTTAGATAGTCCTATTTTCGTTAGATTAAACATTTCATCCTCAGAAGGGATAAAAGATGCATTTGCTCCTATAGAAATGTCAAAACCAAATTTTTTATGAACTTTAGCAGTGTGATACCAACCATTGTTCATGCTATAAATAAAACCTTTCATGGCAGGATCTAAATAAGCATTTGTTAATTTGCTAGCATCTTCTTTTGCTAATAAAATAGTTTCTAACTCTTGAGCTTTAACACTAAAGCTTACTATTAAAGTTAAAAGTGGTAAAAGAATTTTTTTCATAATGATGAGGGTGTTGTTTTAAGGGGTAAAAATATAAAATAAAAAAAAGCTCAATAATATTATTGAGCTTTTTTAAAGTTAAGAAAATATTTTATGCATCAATATTCGCATATTTTGCATTCTTTTCTATAAAATCTCTACGTGGAGGAACTTCATCTCCCATTAACATAGAGAAAATTCTATCTGCTTCAGTTAAGTTATCAATAGTAACTTGTCGTAATGTTCTAAACTCAGGGTTCATGGTAGTGTCCCATAATTGTTCTGCATTCATCTCTCCAAGACCTTTATAACGTTGAATAGTTACTGATCCACCCATTTTTTGAGCAATTAAATCACGTTGATTGTCATCCCATGCGTACTCACGTTTTTGTCCTTTTTTAACTAAATATAAAGGAGGAGTAGCGATGTAAATATATCCTTGTTCAACCATTTCACGCATGTAACGGAAGAAGAATGTTAAAATTAAAGTAGCAATGTGAGAACCATCAACATCGGCATCACACATAATAACTACTTTATGGTAACGTAACTTAGATAAGTTTAACTCGCGAGGATCGTCTTCTGTTCCAATAGTAACTCCTAATGCGGTAAACATGTTTTTGATTTCTTCGTTTTCGAAAACTTTGTGTTGCATTGCTTTCTCTACATTTAAGATTTTACCTCTTAAAGGAAGAATTGCTTGAAAGTTACGATCACGCCCTTGTTTTGCAGTACCACCTGCCGAGTCACCCTCTACAAGGAAGATTTCACATTCTTTAGGGTCAGTTTCTGAACAGTCTGATAATTTACCAGGTAAACCACCAATACTCATTACTGTTTTACGTTGCACCATTTCACGAGCTTTACGTGCTGCATGACGTGCTTGTGCTGCTAAGATTACCTTTTGAACAATGGTTTTAGCATCATTAGGGTTTTCCTCTAAGTAATCTGTTAACATTTCAGAAACTGCTTGTGATACAGCAGCACTTACTTCACGGTTACCTAACTTTGTTTTTGTTTGACCTTCGAATTGAGGTTCTGCTACTTTTACAGAAACAATTGCAGTAAGTCCTTCACGGAAATCATCACCAGCAATTTCGAATTTTACATTTTTAAGTAAACCAGACTCATCAGCATACTTTTTTAATGTATGTGTTAAACCACGGCGGAAACCTGATAAATGTGTACCTCCTTCGTGTGTGTTAATGTTGTTTACGTATGAATGTAAGTTCTCAGCATATGAATCATTATAAACCATTGCAACTTCTACAGGGATGCCGTTTTTTTCACCTTCCATAGAAATTACATCTTGAATAATCTGAGTTCTTGTCCCATCTAAGAACTTAACAAATTCAGATAAACCTTCTTCAGAGTGAAATATTTCAATAATATCATTACCTTCATCATCTTTATTACGTTTGTCTGTCAAAGTAATAGTAATACCCTTGTTTAAGTATGCTAACTCACGCATACGAGTAGCTAAGGTATCGTAGTTGTATTCAGTAGTTTGTTGGAAGATTGATCTGTCTGGTAAAAAAGTAACAATGGTTCCTGTAAAATCAGTATCACCAATAGTTTTTACTGGGTATAAAGTCTTTCCTCGTTCGTACTCTTGTTGCCAAATTTTCCCTTCTTTGTGTACGGTTGCAGTTAAATGGTCAGAAAGTGCATTAACACAAGAAACCCCAACACCGTGTAATCCTCCAGAAACTTTATAAGAGTCTTTGTCGAATTTACCACCAGCACCAATTTTGGTCATTACTACTTGTAGTGCAGAAACTCCTTCTTTTTTGTGGATTCCTACAGGAATACCACGTCCGTTATCTTTTACGGTGATTGAGTTGTCTTCATTGATGTCTACAGATATTTCATCACAGTGACCTGCTAAAGCTTCATCAATAGAGTTATCTACAACTTCGTATACTAAATGGTGTAAACCACGCACTCCAACATCTCCAATATACATGGAAGGACGCATACGTACATGCTCCATTCCTTCTAGTGCCTGAATACTATCGGCAGAATAATTATGTTTTTTTTCTTCGCTCATTATAAAGAGAGTTAAATTAAAATCTTTATCATAAAAAAATCGCTCGAAAGCGACTATTGTACCATACAAATTTACAATTTTTAAACCTTAAAATAAAGTTTTTAAGAGGTTTTTGCTAGGATTTATCAACATTGCTTTGAAAAATAAAAAGCTCTTAAAAAGGCTAAAAACCTCTTTAAATTAATTTTTAGAGAAAACGGAGTAACTGTAGTAAGTTTTTCTTTAGTAAAGTAGCTTACAGGTCTTTAAAAGCGTTTTTGTTAGCGGTAAGTTATGAAGTTGTTTATTTAGTGTTAAAAAAATACATTTATATATGTATTTTATTTGGTTATGTTTTTTTTATGTAAAAAATTAACATTTTTTAAGTTTTTTATTGTGTTTTTTGTTAATATTGAATCTAGTATTAATAAATTTAAAATTTTTTAAAAATGAAAAACCCCCGAATTTTATTAGGAGCATTGCTTGTTTCAATGCTGTTTATGAGCTGTAACAATTCAGAAGAGTTAATCGGAAACTCTGAGAATATTGTTCAAGAAGAGTTGTCAAATTCAGTAAACAAGAAAGAAATTACAATGCAGTTTATTGATTTGATGAAAAATCAAAGCTTTAAAGAAAAGACTCTTGAATTGTTGAATAATCAACAACCAAGTGTAGGTATGGCTAAAATTTTAGAACAGACTTCTGATTTTGTGAGTAATGAAGAATCGTATAAAAAACTAAGGTCCAAAACAACGATGTTGGAAGGTAGGGCATCTAAAGAAGCTGCTCCAGAAAAGATAGAGATTTTAGAAGTTTGGATGCACAATGGAGAAAGGGTAGAAAATTTTTCTAATGTGTTGTTTTCTTTTGCTCCAGAAGGAGAAGAGGAAACTTGGAAAAGAGTTGAAGCTTATACGATAGATAAAGAAGTAGTTTATCTTGATCCAAAAGAAGCTCCTAGTCAAACAGTTATAGTTATTGAAACTGATGGTTTTGAAACTTTAAAAAGAGAGGTGATTTATATGAATAAGTACCTTCAAGAAAATGGAGTTCAAAATAACAGATTTTCAAACTCTTCATTAGATTTAAGTGCTAAATCTGCTAGAAATGTAGGGTTAGAAACTACAAAACTAGATAAAATAAGATTAAATGACGATGAAGAGCCATGGATTAGTGGTGCTGCTGAGGTATATGCAGTAACATCAGGGATTAAAGATAATCAAAATAATCCAGAAATAAAGGTAATACCTATGTATTATTTAGATCATGATGACACTGATTATTATCCAAATCAAATATTATTGTTTTGGGATGATTATCAATATCAAGCTGCAAATATTCAGCTGTTTGAAAAAGATGATAACACAAATTATAAAGATTTAGTTTCTGCTATTGTAAATGGAGTTTTTCAAATTATAGGAGCAGTTTCAACTCAGCCTTGGGTAAGTGTTTTAGGTCAAGTTGCAGGAGCTATACTTCAAGCCATGCCAGATAGTTGGTATACTAATAATGATGATTATGTAGATTCATTTTATACAATTGAAAAAAATAAGAGTTACTATAATTATTATGGTGCTAGAAGAAATGCTAAGGTAAACTTATCTCCTTTTTATGTTGCGCCAAATTAAAAAGTAAAGGATAAGTAAATGAAAGAGCATTCTGAATTTTCAGGGTGCTTTTTTTATTTTAAAGTGTTTTGATTATGATAGTTGTATGTTGTGAGGAAAACCTAGAGAGTTTTTTTGTTTTGAAAGCTCTTTTGGAGACATGCCAAACTTTTTCTTAAAACAATTAGAAAAGTAAGAGTTGCTGTTAAAGCCTACATCTGTCGAAATTTGGCCTATAGCAGATGAACTCATTGTTATAGAGTCTATAGATTTTAAGAGTCTAAATTCTTTCAGTAGTTGGTTAATAGATTTTCCAGTAATGTCTTTACAGTTTCTGTACAGTTTAGTTTTAGACATCATCATTAAGTTACAAATGTCAGAAACTTTAAATTTTGGTTTATGATAGTTTTTTGAAAGTATTTCTATTAATGACAATATAAAGGATTCTTTTTCGGGTGTTAGCCAGTAGATTTTTTTTAAGTTAGAAAGTGAAGGATGCATGTTTGTTGCTTTTGAAGAAACAATAAGTTGTTCTTTCTTTTTTATAAGGTAGAGTAGTTTTGTTAGTTTAGGGATTGTTTGAGTAAAGGTAGTTTCTTTATTGTTGTGTAATGATGTGTATAAAATGATTTTAGTGGAAGTGTTATCTGCTCTTTTATTTAGTTTATCTAATATAGAAACAGTGCAGCCTAAAGCATTTTTAAAAGAGTGAAATGAAGCTGTAATGTATTCATTGTCCTCTATTTGATTCCCTTTGTAAGAGGTGATTAAGTTTTGAATAATAGATTTTTTAAATGATATGGACTCAAGGGCTTTTGCTTTGTTTAGTAAGAATGTTTTTTTATTGAATGTTTTAGCTAAAAAAATAACTGAATGTTTTTTGGGAGGATAGAATGATTTAGATTGTATTGCTTTAAGTTGCTGTACACTCTTTAAGAAAGCATAAACTAAATGGTTGTTAACTGAGGTGATTTTGTAGGGACGTAAATTAATAGATTTATAGTATAGTTTTTGTATTGATCTTTTATCAGAAGCTTTTATAAGGTAAAAAACACTATTTTTTTTACGGTCAATCCAACAGTTAATACATCTTTTAAGAAGAGTTTGTTGCAGTTTGGAATAAAAAGCAATAGCTAAGTCAATAGCAGTGCTGTTATTCGTTATATGTTGTATCAAATAAACCGACATATGTAAAGTTAATAAATAGTAACTTGAAAAGTTGCTGGCTTTAAAGGAAAGAAGGAAAATCCCAAATAAAAGGGGAAAAACACTAAAAAAAGTATTTTACAATTTAGTAAAATACTTTTTTATGTCGCTATAAAGGAAACTTATTTCTTAATGAATATTACCATCATAATCTAATTTTAAATTTTTTCGTTTTCCGTCTTTTCTAATTTGAACTTTAAAAACTTTTTTTGATTTACTGTTGTTTCTGTAGGTAACAAGGTAAACATCTTTATGTATTATCCAGCCAGGATACTTGTTTAAAATAGCTGTTCTCACTACTTTAGGTAGTAGTATGTTCTTATAACGTTCAATAGAACTCATAATTTTACCATTAGAGTCGTAAGTAGCTGTTATTAGTCCAGTTGTTCCTCCTTCTTTTTTTGTTCTGAAAATAACTTCATAAGCTTCAAACTCTCTATCAAAAATAGGATCTTCTGTAATGTCATATCTAGCGGCTTCATTTTCTAGATTTTTGACTAATTCAGGTGTGTCCTTGTGTTGAACTTCGTTAAGATAGCTTAGGTTTAAAGGTTTAATGGTAACGGGCTCTAAAATGATATTTTTAGCGATTCCATTACTTTGGGAATGTACTAGGCTGGTTAGACCTAGGAAAAGTAAACCAAATACAAATTTCTTCATAATACTAAGTTTTAGTGGTTGTTAAATAAAACGAGGAGTATGAGTGATAATTCGGTTTTGAGGAAGAACAAAATTACTATCAAAAAAATAAAAGTGTTATCAAAATTGTTCTTATTACTATAAAAAATGATTCAGAGAATTTAGTTTAACAAAGTTTTAAGTTTTTGTATAAAAAAATCCCGCAAAAGCGAGATTTTAATCACAACTAAAATTTGAAAAAAACTAAGAATCTTTCTTAGTATGCGTCTTCATGTACAGCTTTTATAGCTCTACCTGAGGGTTCGTTTTGGTTTTGAAAACTTTTATCCCAAGCTAATGCAGTAGGGGTGCTACATGCAATTGAAGGAACAGACGGTACTGTTAAGGCAGCTGTTTCACTAGGAAAATGTTCTTCAAATATTGAACGATAATAATATTCTTCTTTTGCTCTTGGTGTTTGGATGGGAAAACGATGTGAAGCATTTGCCATCATTTCATCAGTAACAGCAGCTTCAACAACTTCTTTAAGAGTGTCAATCCAGTTGTAGCCAACACCGTCAGAAAACTGCTCTTTTTGTCTCCAAGCTACTTCTTTAGGTAAGTAACTTTCAAAGGCTTTTCGTAACACCCATTTTTCCATACGTTCTCCGTTAATCATCTTGTCTTCTGGATTAATACGCATTGCAACATCCATGAACTCTTTATCTAAGAATGGAACACGACCTTCAATTCCCCAAGCCATTAAGCTTTTGTTAGCACGTAAACAATCGTATTGATATAGCTTATCTAATTTTCTTACAGTTTCTTTATGGAACTCTTCTGCATTTGGTGCTTTGTGGAAGTATAAGTACCCTCCAAAAAGTTCATCAGCACCTTCACCAGATAGTACCATTTTTATTCCCATAGATTTAATAACACGTGCCATTAAATACATAGGGGTAGATGCACGAACTGTAGTTATATCGTAGGTTTCCAAGTTGTAAATTACATCACGAATGGCATCTAAACCTTCTTGAATGGTAAAAGTGATTTCATGATGAATAGTATCAATATATTCAGATACTTTTTTAGCAGCAGCTAAATCAGGAGACCCTTCTAAACCAATAGAGAAAGAGTGTAGTTGTGGATACCAAGCAGCATCTTTATCACCAGATTCTACACGCTTAGCCGCATATTTTTTAGCAATGGCTGAGGTAATGGAAGAATCTAAACCGCCAGATAATAAAACTCCGTAAGGAACATCACTCATTAATTGACGATGTACAGCAGCTTCCAACGCATCACGAACTTCATCGATAGAAGTTTGGTTGTCTTTAACAGCTTCATATTCCATCCAGTCACGAGAATACCATTTTTGTAATCCGTCTTCACGTGTGTAATAATGACCTGGAGGAAATACTTCAATTTTGTTACAAACCCCTTCTAAAGCTTTTAATTCAGAAGCTACATAGAAAGTACCATGCTTGTCCCATCCCATGTATAAAGGAATGATTCCCATGTGATCTCGAGCTACTAGATATTCGTCGGTTATAGAATCGTATACGGCAAAACCAAAAATTCCGTTCAAATCATCTAAAAACTCCACACCTTTTTCTTTATAAAGTGCAAGAATCACCTCACAGTCAGATTTTGTTAAGAACTCATGTTGTTCTTTAAGTTGTTTTCTTATTTCTTTATGATTGTATATTTCTCCATTAGCAGCTAAAACAAATCTACGGTCATGGCTAAATAGAGGCTGTTGTCCAGAGGCAGGGTCAACAATTGCTAATCGCTCATGTGCCATAATTGTCTTCTCATCACTATAAATCCCGCTCCAATCTGGACCTCTATGGCGAATTTTTTTAGCCATTTCTAATAATTGAGGTCTCAGTTTATCTGAAGGTTGTTTTAAATCAAACGCACATACAATTCCACACATAATAATATTTTTTAATTCTATTCTTTTTGGTTTATTTCTGGTACAAATAACAGAGGAATGTTTTTTAATTGTAAGGTAAAAATTAAATATAATTATAAATTAAAACTATAAATATTGTTTTTGTATTAAAATGAAACTTATTGTTAGCTGTTTGCTCAAATAAGCTTACTGTTTTTTAGTTGTAATAAATAATTTGAAAGAAAAGTTTGTAAAATCAAAATCACTTTATACATTTGTAGCATAATGATGAATCAACAATTAAATAACTGGTGGTGGAAAACTCATAACTTACGTTAGTGAGACCATACTGTTATATCTATAATACAACGAAAAGGCTTATCTCATGATAAGCCTTTTTTGTTTTTACAAATTAAATGAAATGAAAAAAATTACTTTTAAAACAATAGCAAAAAAACAATTGGCAGATATGGTTACGCCAGTTAGCTTGTATTTAAGAACAAGAGATAAATATGCAAATAGTTTGCTGTTAGAAAGTTCAGATTATCACAGTAAAGAAAATAGCTATTCATTTTTATGTATAGAACCATTGGTAACAATTAAGGTAGAAGAAGAGCAGCTAGTACTGTCTTACCAAAAAGAAGAATTAGAAAGAGTAGCTATTCAAAGAGATTTTTATGAGAAGTTTGATGCCTATAGTGATGTTATTTCTGTAGATTGTTCAGAGGAGATTAAATCATTTAATGGATTGTATGGTTACACTACTTTTGATGCTGTACAATATTTTGAAACTATTCGATTTAGTTCTAAAAAAGCACCTTCTGAAATTCCATTATTACAATATAGTTTTTTCCGATTTATAGTAGCAATCAATCATTTTAAGAACGAAATGATATTGATAGAAAATATTCCTGAAGGAGAAGAGTCTCGAGTGTCTGAAATTGAAAATTTGGTAAATTCTCAATCTTTTGCAAAATACGACTTTGCTTTTCAAGGAGAAGAAACTTCGAATATAACAGATGAAGAATTTAAGGAAAGTGTAACCAAAGCAAAGGAACATTGTAAAAGAGGAGATGTTTTTCAATTAGTATTGTCACGCCAATTTCAGCAACAATTTAAAGGTGATGAATTTAATGTATATAGAGCATTACGTTCTATAAACCCTTCGCCTTATTTATTCTATTTTGATTACGGAAGTTTTAAGTTGATGGGGTCTTCACCTGAAGCGCAAATTAAAATAGAAGAAGGCCAGGCAATTATTAATCCAATTGCAGGAACCTTTAGAAGAACTGGAGATGACGAGAAAGATAGGGAGTTAGCAAAAGAGTTAGCAAATGACCCAAAAGAAAATGCAGAACATGTAATGTTAGTTGATTTGGCTCGAAACGATTTAAGCAAACACGCTACCAATGTAACAGTTGAAACTTATAAAGAGGTACAGTATTTTAGTCATGTAATTCACTTAGTTTCTACGGTTACAGGTAAAATTACGGGGAACCCTATAGAAATTGTGGGAGATACTTTTCCTGCAGGGACTTTGAGCGGTGCTCCTAAATATAAAGCGATGGAATTAATTGATAGGTATGAAAATCAAACCCGTGGGTTTTATGGAGGTTGTGTTGGGTTTATCGGTTTGAACGGGAATGTAAATCAAGCAATTGCGATTCGTTCTTTTGTAAGTAAAAATAACACCTTGTTTTATCAAGCAGGTGCAGGAATTGTTATCAATTCAAAAGAAGAAAACGAACTACAAGAAGTAAATAACAAATTAGCAGCACTAAAAAAAGCATTAGTGTTGGCAGAAAACATATAAGATGGATATACTAATTTTAGATAACTACGATTCATTTACCTACAACCTGGTACATTATGTAGAAGATATCACAGGGAAGTTACCTGATGTATATCGTAACGACGAAATTTCAGTAGAAGAAATTAAAAAATACGATGCTATTATTCTGTCACCAGGACCAGGAATTCCTGATGAAGCAGGTATATTAAAGGAAACTATACAAACCTATGCAGGTAAAACTCCAATTTTTGGTGTGTGTTTGGGCTTACAAGCAATTACTGAAGTTTTTGGTGGGGAGTTAGAAAACTTAAATGATGTGTTTCATGGAGTTGCTACTGAAATGAAAGTGACTAAAAAAGACACTACAACCTTTAAAGGTATTCCAGAAACATTTGAAGCAGCACGCTATCATTCTTGGATAGCTTCTCATACTAATTTTCCGGAGGAACTTGAAGTAACTGCAACAGATGAAGATGGGAGCATCATGGCGTTACGCCATAAAGAGTTTGCTATTGAAGCAGTACAGTTTCATCCTGAAAGCATTTTAACTCCAGAGGGAAAAAAGATGATTCAGAATTTTATAGAAAGCGTAAATAAATAATGTCATTTCGAACGAAGTGAGAAATCTGTTACAAGAGAACTCTTCATTCTGTAGAAAAATAAAAGAGAAATGAAAAAAATACTAAACACCCTATTTGAACAAAAACGATTGACCAAAGAACAATCGAAAGAAGTGTTGATAAATATCGCACAAGAAAAATACAATGCTTCACAAATAGCAGCATTCATTACTGTGTTTTTAATGCGCCCAGTTTCAGTAGATGAATTGTCAGGGTTTAGAGAAGCTTTGTTGGAATTAGCAATAAAAGTGGATTTGTCAGATTTTAACACCATTGATTTATGTGGAACAGGAGGTGATGGAAAAAACACGTTTAACATTTCAACATTAACCTCATTTATCGTAGCAGGAACAGGGCATAAAGTGGCTAAACATGGAAATTATGGAGTTTCTTCAGCATCAGGATCATCCAATATGTTGGAGTTTTTAGGGTATAACTTCACGAATGATGAAACTACGTTGAAACGACAGTTAGATGAAGCAAATATTTGTTTTTTACATGCTCCATTATTTCATCCAGCGATGAAGGTGGTAGCTCCGATCCGAAGAGAATTAGGAGTAAAAACATTTTTTAATATGTTAGGTCCGTTAGTAAACCCGAGTCAACCACAAAATCAGTTGGTAGGGGTATTTAATTTAGAAGTAGCTAGAGTATACAATTATATGTTACAACAATCTGATGTGAACTATGGAGTGGTGCATGCATTAGACGGTTATGATGAAATTTCATTAACAGGAGATTTTAAATTATTTACAAAAGAAGCAGAGCAACAAGTTTCCCCGTCCGATTTAGGACAACAACAAATTGCACCGTCTGCTATTTTTGGAGGAAATACTGTGAAAGAAGCTGCCGAAATATTTGTGAATATTATAAATGGAAAAGGAACTGAAGCACAAAACAATGTGGTATTAACCAATGCTGCTTTTGCTTTAAAAACCTTTGATAAAGAGAAGAGTTTTGAAACTGCTTTTGAAGAAGCAAAAGACTCTTTATTAGGGTTAAAAGCGAAAGAATCGTTAGAGAAATTAGTAAACTAAGACTGAAGAGTGTCAATTCGATTGAATTTATAAGGAACGAATAAATTAGTACTGAGAACAAGTATTTCTCGATACAATTTCCTACTAAAGTAGAAAATCACTCGAAATGACAAAATATTAAAAAATCATAATTGATTATATGACAATACTAGATAAAATAATAGCCTTTAAAAAACAAGAAGTAGCAAAAATAAAAGCTGAGGTTGCAGTTAAAAAACTGGTGGAGAGTCCAAATTTTAAAAGACAACCAATCTCGTTAAAAAAATCATTGTTAGAGCCATATTCAACAGGAATTATAGCAGAGTTTAAACGTCAATCACCTTCCAAAGGAATTATCAACGATAAGTCAACAGTTGCTGAAGTAACCAACGGGTATTTAGATGCCAATGTAGCAGCGCAATCTATTTTAACCGATACATCTTTCTTCGGAGGAACCATGGCAGATTTGATGGAAGCGAGAGTTATCAACCAACAAAAACCAATTTTGAGAAAAGACTTTATTGTTGACGGATTTCAAATCGTGGAAGCAAAAGCTATTGGAGCCGATGTTGTTTTGTTAATAGCTGTTTGCTTAACCTCAGAGCAGTTGAAAAATTACGGTCAGTTAGCTACAGACTTAGGTTTAGAGGTATTGTACGAAGTACATACCCAAGAAGATTTAGATAAAATTGGAGATTTAGACAATAAAATTATAGGAATTAACAATAGAAACTTAAAAACATTTGAAGTTGATTTAGAACATTCTATAAACTTAGCAAATCAAATTCCTGATACTGTTGTGAAGGTTTCTGAAAGCGGAATTTCTGATCCAAGAATTATTACGGGGTTAAAAGAACATGGTTTTCATGGCTTTTTAATAGGAGAAAATTTTATGAAAACAGATAACCCTGGACAAGCATGTCAAGAATTTATCGATCAAATTAGATAATATGAAATTAAAAGTTTGCGGGATGAAGTTTGTAGAAAATATTCAGCAAGTAGCTGAATTACAACCTGATTATTTAGGCTTTATTTTCTATGAAAAATCTCCAAGAAATTTTGAAGGTATCATTCCGAAACTACCCAAAGGAATCAAAAAAGTAGGCGTTTTTGTAAATGAATATGTAGAAATAGTAGTTTCATTAGTTGAAGAATATCAGTTAGAAGCAGTTCAGTTACATGGAGATGAATCTGTAGCGTATATTAAAGAGTTAAAACAACATCTACCAAAAGTAGAAATCATCAAAGTATTTGGAATTAAAGGAGCATTCAATTTTGAGCTTTTAAAACCGTACGAAGAAGTAGTTGATTACTTTTTGTTTGATACTAAAGGGAAAGAGCGCGGAGGAAACGGAATAACATTTAATTGGCAAGTTTTAAAAGATTATAATTCAACAAAAGGGTACTTCTTAAGCGGTGGAATAGGTTTGGAAGAAATAGATGAGTTAACCACGTTTTTTAAAACGTCAGCATCTAAGTATTGCTATGCCATTGATGTGAACAGCAAGTTTGAAACAAAGCCAGGAATAAAATCAGTAAAAAAAATAGAACAGTTTAAGGCTTATTGCCAAAAGCTAACAGCTAAAAGCTAATCATATGAAATTTCAACCAGATAATAACGGGTATTATGGGCAATTTGGAGGAGCATTTATTCCAGAATTGTTATACCCAAATGTAAAAGAATTAGAAGATAATTATATACAAATTATAGAGTCTGAAGCTTTTCAGCAAGAATATAAAGACTTATTAAAACACTATGTTGGTCGTCCGAGTCCGTTGTATTTAGCAAAACGATTATCAGAGAAATACGGAGCGACTATTTATTTAAAGCGAGAAGATTTAA
The DNA here is from genome assembly GCF_028829235.1 of Tenacibaculum larymnensis. GTDB lineage: Bacteria > Bacteroidota > Bacteroidia > Flavobacteriales > Flavobacteriaceae > Polaribacter > Polaribacter larymnensis. The sequence goes on from NZ_JAIWJY010000002.1 coordinate 225,369, forward strand.
ATCATACAGGAGCGCATAAAGTAAATAATACCATTGGTCAGATTTTAATAGCAAAACATTTAGGGAAAACTAAAATTTTAGCAGAAACAGGAGCAGGACAACATGGAGTGGCTACGGCAACAGTATGTGCTTTAATGGGATTAGAGTGTATTGTTTTTATGGGAGAAACTGATATTAAACGTCAAGCACCTAATGTAGCACGTATGAAAATGCTAGGAGCAACAGTAGTCGCTGCAACCAGTGGAAGTAAAACCTTAAAAGATGCCACCAATGAAGCGATTCGTTATTGGATTCAACATCCAGATACGTATTATTTAATAGGTTCCGTAGTGGGGCCACATCCATATCCAGATATGGTGGCACGCTTACAAGCAGTAATTTCAGAAGAAATGAAAATCCAATTAAAGGAGCAAACAGGGAAAGAGAATCCAGATACCATTATAGCTTGTGTAGGTGGAGGAAGTAATGCTGCTGGTGCTTTTTATCATTATTTAGAGGATGAAGAGGTGGAGTTAATCGCAGTTGAAGCAGCAGGATTAGGAGTGAATTCTGGAGAAAGTGCTGCGACATCACAGTTAGGAGAAGTAGGAGTTATTCATGGAAGTAAAACCATTTTAATGCAAGATGAGTACGGACAAATTGTAGAACCGTATTCGATTTCAGCAGGATTGGATTACCCTGGAGTAGGACCATTACATGCTTATTTACATGAAACAAAACGCGCAACGTTTATGAATGCTACTGATAAGGAAGCTTTAGATGCAGCCTACGAGCTAACAAAAATAGAAGGAATTATTCCTGCTTTAGAAAGTGCACATGCCTTGGCAGTATTACCGAAAATGAATTTACAAAAAGACCAAGTTGTGGTGATAAACTTATCAGGAAGAGGAGATAAAGATTTAGAAACGTATATAAAACATTTAAGCTAATAGCCTCTGGCTAATGGCTAAAAGCTATTAAAAATGAACTCAATTCAAGATATATTCAATCAAAAAGAAAACGATTTACTATCAATTTTCTTTACAGCAGGTTTTCCAAAATTAGACGATACCACAAAAATTATTACCGAATTAAGTAATAGCGGAGTTAATTTTATAGAAGTAGGTTTGCCATATTCTGATCCGTTAGCTGATGGACCAACTATTCAGTATAGTAGTGATGTAGCATTGAAAAATGGCATGAATCTCGATGTTGTTTTTAAGCAATTAGAGTCGATTAAAGATTCAAATACAACGCCTTTGGTATTAATGGGCTATTTGAACCAAATTATTAAATATGGAGAAGATAAATTCTGTAAAAAAGTAAAAGATTGCGGAATTGACACTGTCATTATTCCTGATTTACCTATGGTTGAATACGAGAACCATTATCAACAGTTATTCAAAAACTACGGAATTACGAATGTGTTTTTAATTACACCGCATACTTCAGATGAACGCATCCGTAAGATAGATTCTTTATCAGATGCTTTTATTTATGTAGTTGCTTCAGCATCTATTACAGGTGCTAAAGGCGAAGTTTCCGAAGAACAAATCAACTACTTTAAAAGAATTCAAGCGATGAATTTACAAAGTAAGTTAATTGTTGGTTTTGGTATTTCAGATCATAAAACATTCTCTACTGCCTGTGAATATGCAAACGGAGCAATTATTGGTTCAGCTTTTATAAAAGAGTTAGAAAAAAAGGGAGTTGAAGGAATTGGTGATTTTGTGAAAACTGTTAAGAACTGTTAATATATTCCTAATTTTATTAGAGTTTTAGTCATAATGAAGTAATTTGGGGATTTAAAAAATCAAACAATATGACTAAAAAGATATTCTTAGGGGTGGCTTTAATAGCAAGTAATTTTTTATTTGCGCAACATACGTTAATTCGTAAGCCTGTGATAAGCCCTGATGCTTCTCAAATGGCATTCAGTTATTATGGCGATATTTGGCTATATAACTTTAACAATCAACAAACAAAAAGGTTAACCATTCATAAAGGTTACGAAAGCAACCCTGTTTGGAGTACAGATGGAACTGAAATTGCATTTTCATCAAATAGAAAAGGAAATGATAATGTATTTGTAACCTCAGTAAAAGGAGGAGTTCCTAAACAGTTAACATATTATCCAACAACAAATACACCTACGGATTGGACAAAAGAAGGAGATATTGTATTTACTACTGGTCGTGTATTAAGAGGCCCAGAGTGGGATAAACAAATGTATGTAGTTAATGAAAAAGGAGAAACACCACGTCGTTTATTAACTGCTTATGGAGAAATGGCTTCCGTATCACCAAATGGAAAATTAATTGCTTTTACCAAAGGAGCGTGTCGTATTGCACGTGAGGATTATGCTGGTTCTGCACAACGTGATATTTGGATATACAATACAGAAACAAATAAATATCACCAAATAACAACAAGTAATAAGAACGATCATTCTCCAGCTTGGGATGCAGCCGGAAATTTATATTATATAGGTGCAAAAAGTGGACGTTATAATATTTATAAGCAAGCAATTTCATCAAATGGAACTGCTAACGGTACAGCTACTCAATTAACGAGACAAGCTAAAGATGGTGTACAGACATTTTCGGTAAGTAACAGCGGGGTAATTGTTTATACTAGTGGAGCTGATACGTTCAAATTAGTAAATGGGAAAACTCAAAAAGTTAATTTAGATATTGTTTCAGACAATCGTTTTGAAGAAGAAGAAACCAAAACAGTTTCAGGAAACATTAGTAATTATGCGGTTTCACCGAATGGTAAAAATGTAGCTTTAGAAATTAATGGAGAAATCTTTGTTAAGGAAAACAATAAGGAAAAGAAGCGTTCAAACAATGTAAGCAAGCATCCTTATAGAGATATTAATCCACAGTGGTTAGACGATAAAACAGTTGTTTTTTCTTCTGATAGAGATGGAGTTTATCAATTGTATAGTACAGTTTCTATAGATACTTTAGTGGGGTTACACCGTAGTTTAAAAACAAAAGTTTCTAAACTAACAAATAGTAAAGAAGATATTGAATATTCCTTAGTTTCTCCTGATGGAAAGAAGATAGCTTACCAGGTAGGAAGAGGAATTTTAATGATTGCTGATGTTAAAAAAGGTAAAATAACAAATGCTAAAGAATACTCTAACTCATGGGCAGCAGCAGAGGGAGTTTCATGGAGTCCAGACAGTAAGTATATAGCGTATTCTCAAGAGGACTTAAATTTTGATAGCGAAATTTTTATTCAATCGATTGAAAAACCATCTACCAAAATGAATGTGTCTATGCATCCAAGAAGTGACCGTAATCCAGTTTGGAGTGCAGACGGAAAAAAGTTAGCATTTTTATCAAACAGAAGCGGAATTAATTATGATGTATGGATGGTTTGGTTGGAAAAATCAGATTGGGAAAAGTCAAAATTAGATCACGAAGAAGGATCTTATTATCCTGAGAAGAAAGAAGAACCTTCTAAAGAGAAAGAAGTAAAAAAAGGAAAGAAAAAGAAGAAAAAAGTAGTTGTAAAAATAGATGAAGATAAAATTTATGATCGCTTAGTACAGGTTACTTCTCTACAGGATAATGAGTATAGCCCTGTGTTTAGTGTTGATAGTGATTTTATATATTTTTCAGCAACTAACCCTGCTACAGAAAAAAGAAGTACATATAAAGTTAAATGGGACGGTAGCAAACCAAAATTAGTTAAAGGTGTAGCCAACGCAAGAAACTTTACTGAAAACAAAGGGAAAATTTACTTTACTTCAAAAGGAAGATTAGCTGAATTAAACACTAAGTCAGATAAAGTAACAAATTTACCACACACTGCTACGTATACTACCTATAGAGACGAAGTTTTTCAGCAGGTTTTTGAAGAAGGTATACGAGCATTAACCGCTGGTTTTTACGATCCAGAATTTCATGGTTATAATTGGAATGCCTTGGTGAAAAAATATAAGCCATGGGTATTGTCAGCAACTACACAACAAGATTACACATATATGTTTAATTTGTTGCTAGGACAATTAAATGCGAGTCATATGGGCTACCGTGGAAGTGCGCCAAGAAATACAAATGATAAGGTTGGAGTATTAGGGTTAGAAGTAGAGAATACTAAAAAAGGAGTTAAGGTTTCTTATGTGTTACCAAATTCAGTGGCAGATAAATCTACGAGTAAATTAAAAGTAGGAGATGTTATTACAGCTGTTAACGGACAAGAAATTAAAAAGAACACGAATTTTTATAGTTTACTAAAGAATACACAATCAAAAGAGATTTTATTGAGTTTAGATAATGGTAAAGATGTAGTGTTACGTCCAGAAAGATCGTTAAGAAAGCTGCAATATGAAGAATGGGTAAATTCTAGAAAGAAGTTGGTAGATGAGTATTCAAATGGTCAATTAGGATATATTCACATTCAAGGAATGAACATGCCAAGTTTTGAACGTTTTGAACGTGAACTAAAAGCAAGTGGGTATGGTAAAAAAGGAATTGTAATTGATGTACGTTATAACGGTGGTGGTTGGACTACAGACCGATTAATGGCAGTGTTAAATGTAGATCAACATGCATATACAGTTCCAAGAGGAGCAGCTAAAAGCTTAAAAAATCATCAAAAATTTAAAGGAAATTATCCATTTAATGAGCGAGCTATTTTATCGGTAAACACAAAGCCTATGGTAGCTTTATGTAATGAAAATAGTTATTCAAATGCAGAGATTTTCTCGCACGCGTTCAAAAATTTAGGCTTAGGGAAATTAGTAGGACAACCAACTTTTGGAGCAGTAATTTCTACAGGAGGTAAACGCCTACAGAACGGATATATTCGTATGCCATTCAGAGCGTGGTATGTGAAAAAATCAGGAAAGAATATGGAGAACGAGGCCCCAGCAGTACCAGATTATTTAGTAAAAAACGCACCAGGATGGAAGGATAGAGGAGAAGACGCTCAATTAAAGAAAGCAGTTGAGGTGTTGTTACAAAATGTTGACTAAAAAACTCTAGTATAAAACAAAAAAACCGAGTTTAAACTCGGTTTTTTTGTTTTATACTAGAGTTATACTCGAAACTAGTTTTTCTTATAGGGTTTTTATTACAATTACTCCATTGGCACCTCTTGATCCATAAACAGCAGTTTCAGGACCTTTTAAAATAGTAATAGATTTTATTAAATTAGGTCTAATTCTCCCAAAAGTTTTCTGGTTAATGTTTGTCCCATTTAAAATAAAAAGAGGGGTAGAATTACCGTTTATAGTTCCATACCCTCTAATTGTAATAACATTTCCAGAAGAAACATTTACACCTGGAATATTGCCTCTTAAATAATCGTAGATTGACCAGAATTGTTTTGGATCGATGTTTTTTTTATTTTCATCAATAGTTAATAAATTTTTGTTTCCTTTTAGGATAATTATTTTAACTTTTTTTTGACCATTGTATTTAACGGTTTTAATACCTATTTTGGGTGAGAAAGCACTTATTTTTTCAGGATTTTTTTTTACTTTTATTTTAAAAATACCTTTTGAATTTGTCCAACTTTTCTGTCTCACATTATCAAAAAGAATAACAGCACCAGAAACAGGTTTATTATTTTTATCTGTAACTTGAATAGTTAATTTTTTGGTTTGAGAGTTAGCAAGAAAACTGAAAGCTATTATAGCAATTAGAAGTAATGTAATTTTTTTCATAATTTTTGTTTTTTAATTTATGAATATATGAAAAAAAATGAAAGATCACTTGATTCGTGTCCTTTTTTTGTTTTTTATTGAGTATAGTATAGTTTTAAGAATATGAATTTAAAGCTTTTTTTATTCCTATTTTTGCCAAATGATGCAGATTACAGAACAAGAATTGTTAGAAAAATTAAAGGTAAATTTTGGATACGATAGTTTTCGTTTAGAGCAACAAGCGATTATAGAAAACATCTTAGCAAAAAAAGACACGTTGGTTATTATGCCAACAGGGGGAGGGAAGTCTATTTGTTATCAACTACCAGCCTTATTTTTTGAAGGTGTTACTTTAGTTATTTCTCCGTTAATAGCCTTGATGAAAGATCAAGTAGATAGTTTAAAAGCAAACGGAATTCCCGCAACTTTTTTTAATAGTAGTCAATCTACCCAAGAACAGCAAGAAGTGTTCGATGCAATAGCTTCAAAAAGCATAAAACTATTATATGTAGCACCAGAAAGTTTATCATTACTCCAAAACGTACTAAACCAATCGTATATAAGTTGCATAGCAGTCGATGAGGCACACTGTATTTCTGCTTGGGGACACGATTTCCGTCCTTCCTACAAACAATTAGCATTTTTGAAAAAGTCGCTACCAGAAACTCCAATTGTAGCCTTAACAGCAACGGCTGATAAAGCTACGCAGCAAGATATTTTAGAACAGTTAGCTGTACCTTATGCTACACAGTTTATTAGTTCTTTTAATAGAGAGAACATCGCTCTAGAAGTGCGTCCTGCGAACGATAGAGTGCAGCAGATCATCAAATTTATTCAGAGAAGACCTAATGAAGCAGGAATTATTTATTGTTTGAGTAGAAAGGCTACAGAGCAACTAGCTAGTAAATTACAACAAAATAACATCGATGCAAAAGCGTATCATGCTGGATTATCATTTGAAGAAAGAGCTCAAACACAAGAAGATTTTATCAAAGATGATTGCGAGGTAATTTGTGCTACCATTGCTTTTGGAATGGGAATTGACAAATCGAATGTTCGTTGGGTAATTCATTATAACATGCCTAAAAATATAGAAGGCTATTATCAAGAAATTGGACGTTCAGGTCGTGATGGATTACCAGCAAAGGCTTTATTATTTCATAGTTATGCAGATGTTATTCAGTTACGCCAGTTTATAGAAAATACAGGAAATAAAGAAGTGCAAGAGGCAAAATTAGAACGTATGAAGCAGTTTGCAGAAGCTACAGTTTGCCGAAGAAAGATACTGTTGAGTTATTTTGGTGAACTGATAGAAGAAAATTGTGGAAACTGTGACGTGTGTAAAAACCCGCCTCAGTTTTTTGATGGAACTGTTATTGCGCAAAAAGGACTCTCGGCTATTTATCGATTACAAGGAAAAGAAGCTATGGGAACCGTAATTGATGTATTAAGAGGAGCCAAAAATGCGACTGTCTTAGATAAGAATTACGATAAGCTAAAAACCTATGGTGTAGGGAATGATATTTCTTGGAGAGATTGGCAACATTATTTAATTCAGTTAACCAATCAAGGGTATTGTCAAATTGCTTTTCATTTAAATAATAGTTTGCAACTAACTGAGTTTTCAAATAAAGTGCTTTTTGAGGGTGAAAAAGTACAATTAACAACACCAGTAGAGCTTACAAAAGAAGTAAAAACGGTAACAAAAGAGAAAAAGAAAAAAGCAGTTAAGGATACGTTATTTGAACGTTTGCGAAAGCTACGTTATCGCATTGCTCAAGAAGAAGATATTGCAGCCTATTTGGTGTTTAATGATGCGACTCTTAGAGAAATAGAAAATGAAAGACCAGAATCTGACGAAGAGTTTTTAGCAATTAGTGGAGTAGGGCAACGAAAACTAGAAGTTTATGGGACTGAGTTTATGGAAGAGATTAAAACTTTTTTAAACGAAAAGAAACGAACTAAAAAAGACACTACTTTAGAAACGTTTAAGTTGTATAAAGAAGGGTTTACGGTTGATGAAATAGCTGAAAATCGAGGATTAAAATCTACCACCATTTTTTCTCATTTATCCAAGCTATATTTAGAAGGAAAAGACGTGAGTTTAGATGAATTTATAGAAGCGGATACCTTAACGTTAGTAGCAAACGCAAAAAAAGTTTTGAAAAATGAAACCGCTTTAAAACCCTATTTTGAGTTTTTAGGAGAAAAAGTTCCGTATGAAAAAATACGAGTAGGATTAACTATTTTACAAAGGAAGCGATAAGTTTATTACATATGAGTAAAGAAAACTTTCCTACAGAATCTAAATCAGATGAAGTTTCAAGACTGCAAGAGAGAATTAAAAACCTTGAGACTGAAATTGCTTCCGTTGAAACTAAGTTATTTCCTTTTGAACAATCATTACGTAATGAGATTTCTGATTTACTTGTAGAAGAAAGGGAGTTGGTTATGTTGTTTAAGCAACAAAAAAAAGCTAAGAAAGAAAAAAGGTTAGCACAAAAAAGAAAAGGTAAAAATTATAAGGAAGTTATTCAAGTCGTTCCTGTTTCAAAAGAACGAGTAACACAAGAAAGAGAGCATCAAAAAGAGAAGAAAAGATTGTATAAAGAGGCAATGTTGTATGTACACCCTGATAAATTTTCGATGCAAGAAAACGAACAACAAAAAGCGACAGAAACTACTACAAAACTTATTGAAATATACCAGAACGGAAGTTTAGAAGAGTTAGAAGCTTTTCATGCGCATATTTTTGGAGGTAATACGACTATATGTTTCGATAAAGATATTTCGCTCATTCAAAAAACAACCAATAGTACTTCATATTTAGTAAAAGAAGTTGAGCGATTAGAAAAAGTATTGAATGATTTATTAGAGAGTTATACGTATAAAGTTTTAACAACCTATGAAAATCCAATGTCATTTGTAGCCGAATTGAAAACCTATTACGATGATAGAATTTTTAAACTTCGTAAACGAACCAGAACAAAAAAATAAACCAGAATTATAAAAGAATAATTCTGGTTTATGGTTGATTAAGAATTTTTTAATTCTTCCAATTCTTTAATAATGTCATCGAGCTTTGAAATAAGGCTGTGATATAAAACTTTGGTTGAAATGGTATATACAAAATAACCAATCATTGCAGTAGCTATAGCTACCATAAGTCCAACGCTTAAGATGCCTATAAAGGAAGTTTCGCTAGAAATATAGTTCGATAAAAAGCTTTGCTCTTTTACCCCATAGGCCAATGCGAAAATTGATACAATGGCTAGAGGAATAGCAAAAATAAATAACTTTTTTGTGGCTTTAGATACCGAGTTAATTACACTTCTGTAATTTTTTAAATATGTTAGGTTGTCAGATTTAACATCAATGGTTTTAAATCTTTTTAACAATCTTGTATTAAAAAAGTACAAACTCAAGATTAAAAAAGCGCCGTAAGCTGCAATAATAGTTTCAGATAAAAGGATACCCCCAATAACTACAATTCCTGCCATAGGAAGTAACCCTTTATTGTCAAACTCGTAGGTTCTTCTAATCTTGTTAATGACTGATTTAGACTTCTGGTTGTATATATCGTTAATTTTTGGAGCTATTAATGATTGTTCGTTAACAAAAGCTTCATTCCACCTTTTTTCAATTGATTTTTCCATCTAATAATATTTTTAATTGTTTTTTAATTCTGTTAATACGTACTGCAATATTGTTAGCGCTAGTTCCAATAATTGCAGCGATTTCTTTGTAAGGATTTTCTTCTAAATGCAGTAAAATTATCGCTCTGTCGACTTCAGATAATTTTTTAATAGCATCGTATAACAAGTTTAAATCTTCGTTTTGAAAAGCTTTATTATCCTCTGATAAATTAGGAGTTTTCTCTAAAGAATATTCTTTTTTAGCATTTCTCTTCGCTAAGGTTAAACAAACATTTAGCGTAATCCTGTATATCCAAGTAGACCATTTTGACTTGTGCTGGAAAGCATCTCTACTCTTCCATATTTGTAAACAAGCCTCTTGATAAAAGTCTTCAAAATCTTCTTGAGAGTCCGTATAAGCTCTACATATTTTAATAATAATACCAGCATGTGGTAAAATGGATGTTATATAAAAATCGTTACTCAAAATTTGGTTTTCTTGATATGTATTCTGAAAAGTAAAATTATTACAAGAAAGTTTAATTTTTTTTGAAAATAAAAAACCTTACAAAATTAATTGTAAGGGTAATAAAATGTTTTTCGTGTAATAATAGAATTTAAAAATTGGTAATAGGAAACCTTTTTATATGAAGTGGATTACCTACTGGGCCTTTAACTCCCGATTGAAAATTATCGTTAAGTACAATTTGGTTGTTCATTTTTAATTGAATTTGAGCAGTACCAAACCATCCCCAATCATCACAATCAATAGATACAGTTAACATCCCCATTGAAGGATGTAGGTCTATTAATTCTATAATTCCCCAATCTGTAAAATTATTTGGGTTATTAGAAACTAACTCAAGGCTATGCTGCTTAGTCCCGAAATGTTTAATATTCTTTGTAGGGTCTTTTAAATGTTTACCAAACGCCATTCCGTTTAATTGGATAGTCATTTTACCAGATGTAATAAAATATAATTGTGCACTCATATTTATGTTATTTGATTAGAGAACATTAAAGTATGCTATGCTTATTATTCGTTTTCAAGGAAAAAGACTGTTTTTAGTAGGAGCAAAATCTTTTTATATATAAAAACCTTACTTATTTTTAAGTAAGGCTTTTATAGTTTAAGAAATATTTGTTTTAAGGTTTAGCTTCTTACAAACTTACCTATTGATTCTAAAAGTTGTGGGTTGTCTTCTAGTGCTATTTTAGCTACTGCATAAAATTCACTCATCCAATCGTCTATTTCGCTAAAGGCTTTGTCTTTTGCTTTTGTTGCATCTTGACTTTCTCCTTTTTCTTGTAAATAGGTTGCTCTTGCTAGTTCTAAGTTGGTTATTTGTTGGGTGGTGTTATTTACTTCTTCTATAGTTATTTTTAATCGTAAGAGTTTTGTTTGAATGTCTGTGTCGTTGGTTACGACTGTGTAAAACTTTTTAACTACTTCTAACCATTTAATATAAGCGGTTGGTAAGCTACCTGTTAAGGCTAGTTTGCTTAGTGTGGTTGGGTCTTTTCTAAAAATTACTTTTGCTTTTTTTCTGTGAAGACTGTATGTTTTTGCAAGATTTTCTTTTTGGGTAGCAAAGTCGTTGTAGGCTTCTGAGGTTTCGTCGTCTTCTTTTTTGTTAAAGTCGAAGGCTTCTCTTGTTTTTGTGAGTAGGTTTTTACCTTCTGTTAGGGTTGTTTCGTCGTAACCAAATTCTGCCATAATGGTGGCTATTTCTGTTTGTGTTGTTACGTTTTCGAGTGCTACTCTGTACTGTTCTAAGGTTTCTGCCTCAGAGAATGTTCTTTTTGTTGCCATTTTTGCAAATTTTTTAATTATTAATTTATTGCGTTTTCCTTACGGATGTTTGCCTATTTCTTATAAGTGTTTGAGCGTTCCTTATACTTCTTTTTCTTTTCCTTATGGCTTGTGGTATGCTCCTTATAGTTTATGTTGTGTTCCTTAACGGCTTTTTTGTATTTTCTGTTGTTGGTTTTGAGTGATTTACTGGTTTAGTGGTGTTTTTAGTTTAGTTTAAAGTGTTTATTTGAGTTATTATGTTTTGAATTTCATCAAAAATTATTCTAAAACTATCTACATTGACTCTTTTAAATCGTTCATCTTTATTTAAAATATTTTTAGCAAAATCCTTTTTACTCAAAGCATAGCTTTTATCTTTTTTATCAAAAACCCCACTATCAATTATTGATTGTGAGCTTTTCAATTTTTTAAAGCTTTGCGTGTATTTTAGTTCTGGGTCTTTCTTGTGTAAACCGGTTTCATGGTCAAATTCATTACTTAAAAAAAGTCTTCTATTATTCTTGTCTTTTATTTTTAAGTCATCGTCTTTATAATAATGCTCAATGCATAGTTTGCTAATATTCCTATGCTTAGGTTGAGGTAAGTAAAAACTATAAACAATGTTATTAAAGTTTTTGTAAGTATAGCCAGTATTAGGTCTAAATTGACCTAAGCTGTTTAAATTGTCAGAATCAAAAATTCCAATGATAGGTGTTTTTTCTTTAGATAAGAGGTAAGCCTCTAAGATATGTTTAAGTTTATTGTCTCCTACTGTATAATTTTCATCGTAATCTACAATTTCAATATTTTTTTTAAGGTTGTCTAGTTTGTAATCGTAAACTGATAAAGAATTCAACGCATGTTGTAAATGTATCCAATCTGTATTACCTTCTGTAAAAACTCTAATTTTTTTTCCATCATAATTAAGATACTTATTTAGAGAGTTGTCTGGTTTTAACTTCTCAAACTTTTTGAGTAAACTTAAAAATAAATTGTCTGTTTTTCCTCTAATATCAGAAATAAACAATAGTTTACCTTCTACTATATTTATGAATAGATTAGTGTTATGAGATTTGTTTTTATGAGGTCTTTTTTTGAAATGCTGTATTGTAGCAATTTCGAGTCCATTCACATCCCATGAGTGAAGCATAGCTCTGACTTGTTTTAGAAACCTTTTTTTTACATTTACTTTTTTATTAACAGTTAAACCTGTTACATATTGATGTTGAAAATGTCTTCTTAAAGTTACTTTTTTGGTGTTAATCTTAAAACCATTTTCATCTATAGTTTTTTTAATTAGTTTGCTTAATATAAAATTCCCTTTTTTTATTTTTCCAATTTTCTTAGGAATCCTTTTGAGGTTAGTAGAAAACGTTATGTCATCTGAATAACGACTATAATAACATTTATTTGTCTTAGATATAAACTTCAGTTCATTATCTAACTTCCTTGTAATTAAATTTGAGATTATTGGAGAGCAAGGGCTTCCTTGAGGAAGTTTATTATCATGGCAACATAATTGAGCAAGAATTGTAGACACTTCATCATTGAAATTAAAAGGATGTGACTTGAACATTCCTCTAACTCGACCAAAGTTTATACTTTCAAAAAAATTACATAAATCTATATTTATAACAAATTTTTGTTTAGTGTGTATTTTGGCATTAGTTTTTATTCCTTTCTTTTTGACATAACTATGAACGTGCTTTTTTACTTGATAATTATCAGTTAAAGCAAGAGCAATTTTTTTTTGTATTAATTTAAGAGAAGGTATAGGAGATAATATTATTCTATTACTTCCATTCTTTTTTTTGATTGTAAATTCGTGATACTTTTTTTCAATGCTGTAGGCATTAAAATTTAATTTTTTTATAGAAATACCTAGATAATCTGCTAATTCATTTTTTGAGTTTATATCGAGGAAATTAATTGAAGAAAAAGAGCTCATGGTAATTCTACTTTAGCTACACCAAATGATAAAATAAAGGTGTATTTTAAATAATATATAATTCTATAGAAATAATTAAATATTAAAAGAATTAAAATTAAATGAAAATATAACAGATATAAAAGTTTTTAAATAACTGTTTTAAAGAAGGAAATCCATTCCAAATATGCTGCTGAAACGCGCGCAAAATCAATAGTACCATGAGCAATATTTTTTATAAAAATATAAAATAATTTTACTCTATCAAAAAAACCTCACAGAGATTTCTGTGAGGCTTTAAATATTTATCTAAAGGCATTGCCTTTTACATGTTTCGTCTATATTGACCACCAACTTCAAATAAAGCAGAGGTAATTTGACCTAACGAACAAACTTTGGTAGCATCCATTAATTTTTCAAAAAGATTTTGATTGTTAATAGCAGCAGATTGCATTTCAGATAAAAGTTGTTCTATTTTATCTTCATGTGCTTTGTTTAAGTTTTCTTTCGTTTTGATTTGGAATTGTTTTTCCTCTTCTGTTGCACGAATCACTTCTTGTGGAGTTACTGTTGGAGACCCTTTAGAACTTAAGAAAGTGTTTACCCCAATAATTGGGAATTCACCTGTGTGTTTTAAGGTTTCGTAGTATAAACTCTCTTCTTGAATTTTAGAACGTTGGTACATGGTTTCCATTGCTCCTAACACACCACCACGTTCTGTAATCCTATCGAATTCAGTTAATACCGCTTCTTCAACTAAATCAGTTAATTCTTCAATAATAAATGAACCTTGGATAGGATTCTCGTTTTTAGCCAATCCTAATTCTTTATTAATAATTAGCTGAATTGCCATCGCACGACGTACAGACTCTTCTGTTGGTGTTGTAATCGCTTCGTCATAGGCATTTGTGTGTAACGAGTTACAGTTGTCGTAAATTGCATATAACGCCTGTAATGTTGTACGAATATCATTAAAATCAATTTCCTGAGCGTGTAATGAACGACCAGAAGTTTGAATATGATACTTTAACATTTGAGCTCTAGGGTTTGCACCATATTTATGTTTTAAAGCTTTTGCCCAAATTTTACGAGCTACACGACCAATTACAGCATATTCAGGATCGATACCATTAGAGAAGAAGAATGATAAGTTTGGACCAAACTTATTAATATCCATTCCTCTTGATAAGTAGTATTCTACGTAGGTAAATCCGTTTGCCAACGTTAAGGCTAACTGTGTAATTGGATTAGCACCTGCTTCAGCAATATGATACCCTGAAATAGATACAGAGTAGAAATTACGGACATTTTTCTCAATAAAGTATTCTTGTACATCACCCATTAAACGTAAGGCGAATTCAGTAGAGAAAATACACGTGTTTTGTGCTTGGTCTTCTTTTAAAATATCTGCTTGAACCGTACCACGTACTTGTGCTAAGGTATTTGCTTTAATTTCAGCGTATACATCCGCAGGTAAAATTTGATCACCAGTAATACCTAATAACAATAATCCTAACCCATCATTACCTTCAGGAAGTTCGCCGTTATATCTTGGACGCTCTAAACCTTTATCGTCGTATAATTCTTTAAGTTTTGCTTCTACCTTTTTCTCTAACTTGTGTTCTTTGATGTACTTTTCACAATTTTGATCAATTGCAGCATTCATAAAGAATCCTAATAACATTGGAGCAGGACCGTTGATGGTCATAGAAACCGAAGTCATTGCATGACTTAAATCAAAACCAGAGTATAATTTTTTAGCATCGTCTAAACAACAAATAGATACTCCTGCGTTACCAATTTTACCGTAAATATCAGGTCTGTGTCCTGGATCATTACCATATAAAGTAACCGAATCAAAAGCAGTAGATAAACGCTTTGCAGGCATACCTAAACTTACATAGTGGAAACGACGGTTGGTACGTTCAGGTCCACCTTCACCAGCAAACATACGTGTTGGATCTTCTCCCGTACGTTTAAAAGGATATAATCCTGAAGCATAAGGGAACTCTCCTGGTACGTTTTCTTGTAAATTCCAACGTAATAAATCACCCCAAGCTTGATATTTTGGTAAAGCTACTTTCGGAATTTGTGTGTGTGAAAGTGATTCTGTGTGTGTTTCTATTTTAATCTCCTTATCACGTACTTTAAACGAGTATATAGGGTCTTTGTATTTTTTTACTTTGTCTTGCCAGTTTAAAATAACTTCCCAGTTATACGGGTCAAGATTTAGTTTTACTTTATCAAATTGAGCAAATAATAATTTTACAAATGGTTGCTCTTCCTCTTGAACTTGTTTCTGAATTTCATCTTGGTCAATTCCGTTTTTGGTAAGGAATGATTCTGTTACTTCGTTTGGAATAACAGATAAGATGGTTTGATAGATTCCGTATAGTTTCTGAGCTACTTTTTCTTGCTCATCAACTTTTTTATCGTAAGCGCGGTTGTTTTCTGAGATTTCAGATAAATAGCGCGTTCTACTTGGTGGAATTACAAAAATCTTTTCAGACATTTCTTTTGTAATTTCAAAAGTAGATTGTAAATCAGCTCCAGTTTTTTCAACTAACTTATCCATAATCGCTTTGTATAGCGAATTCATTCCTGGATCGTTGAATTGAGATGCAATCGTACCAAAAACAGGCATGTCATCCATATGAACATCCCATAAATTGTTGTTACGCATGTATTGCTTTTTTACATCACGTAAAGCATCTAAAGCTCCTCTTTTATCAAATTTGTTAATAGCTACTAAATCAGCAAAATCAAGCATGTCGATTTTTTCTAACTGTGTAGCCGCACCAAATTCAGGTGTCATTACATATAACGAAGTATCAGAGTGCTCAATAATTTCAGTATCTGATTGTCCAATACCTGAAGTTTCTAAAATAATTAAATCAAATTCTGCAGCTTTTAAAACTTCAACTGCTTCATTTACATATTTAGATAAAGCTAAGTTTGATTGACGAGTTGCTAACGAACGCATATACACACGTTCATTGTTAATAGCATTCATACGAATACGGTCTCCTAATAAAGCGCCACCTGTTTTTCTTTTTGAAGGATCCACAGAGATTAATCCGATAGTTTTTTCTGGGAAATCAATTAAGAAACGACGAACTAATTCGTCCACTAAACTCGATTTACCAGCACCACCTGTACCTGTAATTCCTAAAACAGGGGTTTTAGAATTTTTATTTTTTTCGTGAATAGCATCTAAAGCGTCTTTAGCAACTTCTGGGAAGTTTTCCGCAGCAGAAATTACACGTGCAATACTACCAACTTCTTTATCTGCTAATTTGTTTACTTCACCATTTAGTGAATCTCCGATAGCAAAGTCTGATTGTTGCACTAAATCGTTAATCATTCCTTGTAATCCTAATTCACGACCATCATCAGGTGAATAAATACGAGTAATTCCGTAGTCCATCAATTCTTTGATTTCCTCAGGTAGAATTACTCCACCGCCGCCACCAAATATTTTAATATGTCCAGCTCCTTTTTCTTGCAATAAATCGTACATGTACTTAAAGTACTCATTATGTCCACCTTGATACGAAGTCATAGCAATAGCATTCGCATCCTCTTGAATAGCACAGTTAACCACTTCTTCCACACTTCTATCATGCCCTAAGTGAATCACTTCAACCCCGGTAGATTGAATAATTCGGCGCATAATATTAATGGCAGCATCGTGTCCGTCAAATAAGGAAGCTGCGGTTACAATTCGTACTTTGTGTTTAGGTTTATAGGGAGTTATTTGTTCCATTCGTAAATTGTCTTAATTTTCGGGTACGCAATTTACGGAAATCTTAAAAAATAGCAGGATGTTTTAACA
Source organism: Tenacibaculum larymnensis (assembly GCF_028829235.1). GTDB lineage: Bacteria > Bacteroidota > Bacteroidia > Flavobacteriales > Flavobacteriaceae > Polaribacter > Polaribacter larymnensis. Next base: position 242,202 of record NZ_JAIWJY010000002.1, read on the forward strand.
ATTATAAATAGGATAGGAACGCCCACCTTTTTCGAGTAGTGATATAATCTAAATTATGTTCGTTTTGGTAGGCCTCACGTTCAAAACTTAAATTACTATAAGCTTTTGAGGTGTTACGGTAAGTTAATAGCTTGATAAACCATTCTAAAAAATAAAATAGATAGAAGAAAACAATCAATAATTCTAATTGTTGTTTTAAATGAATTTTTTCATGGTTTATTAAAACAGGATCACCTTTTAAATCTTCTCTTTTTAAAAAGATAAAAGGATACAATGTCATTCCAGAAAATCCTTTTGGTATTATATGTTTTGAAATAAATATCATAAACCCGTTCATGCAATAAACTTACCAAAGGTACAATTTATTGTTAGCACAACAGAAAAAATACAAAAAGAAGAAAAATTTATACTTTTTAAAGATGCAGTTTTTAACAGTATAAACTTATATTTGTGCAAACTTCAAAGAAGATGGATTTTTTAACTTTAAAATATAAAAAGAGGATTGAAGCTCAGTATCACAGAGCAGATATCCGTTATCCATAGTTTCTTCATTTTTACGATTATCAACAGATTTAAAATTAATAAGTTTTCATCTTTTACTGGAAACTAAAAACCGTATAAAATGACTTTTAAAGAACAAATAAAACAAGGAATACCAACTGCATTACCTCCAAAAAAGGAGTATGATACTACGATAAACCACGCACCAAAACGTAAGGAAATTTTAACTGAAGAAGAAAAGAAGTTAGCTTTACGTAATGCGTTGCGTTATTTTGATAAAGAACATCACGAAGAATTATTACCTGAATTTGCTGAAGAACTAGAGAAGTACGGACGAATTTATATGTATCGCTTCCGTCCTGATTATAAAATGTACGCGCGTCCTATTGAAGAATATCCAGGGAAATCTGAGCAAGCAAAAGCTATTATGGTAATGATTCAAAACAATTTGGATTATGCAGTAGCACAGCATCCTCACGAATTAATTACTTACGGTGGTAATGGAGCAGTATTTTCTAACTGGGCACAGTACTTATTAACCATGAAGTACTTGTCTGAAATGACAAATAAACAAACCTTGGTAATGTATTCAGGACATCCGATGGGGTTATTTCCATCGCATAAAGATGCGCCAAGAGTAGTAGTAACGAACGGAATGATGATTCCTAATTATTCAAAACCAGATGATTGGGAGAAGTTTAATGCCTTAGGAGTAACACAATATGGGCAAATGACTGCAGGAAGTTACATGTATATCGGTCCACAAGGAATTGTACATGGAACAACGATCACTGTGTTAAACGGATTTAGAAAAATAGGTAAATCACCAAAAGGAAATTTATTTGTTACTGCTGGTTTAGGAGGAATGAGTGGAGCGCAACCAAAAGCAGGAAACATTGCAGGTTGTATTACAGTTTGTGCTGAGGTAAACCCAAAAATAACGCAGGTTCGTTTAGATCAAGGGTGGATTGATGAGAAGATTACCGATTTAGATGAATTGGTAGCGCGTGTTCGCAAAGCAAAAGAGAATGAAGAAGTTGTTTCGTTAGCATACTTAGGAAATGTAGTGGATGTTTGGGAGAAGTTTGCTGAAGAAGATGTGCATATCGATTTAGGTTCAGACCAAACTTCTTTACATAATCCTTGGGCAGGAGGATACTATCCTGTAGATATGTCGTTTGAAGAGTCAAACGAAATGATGGCAGAACAACCAGAGCTGTTCAAAGAAAAAGTGCAAGAAACATTGCGTCGTCACGCAAAAGCGATAAATAAGCATACAGAAAAAGGAACGTATTTCTTTGATTATGGAAATGCCTTTTTATTGGAAGCGAGTAGAGCTGGAGCAGATGTAATGAATCCGAATCCAACTTTAGGAAGAGAGTTTAAATACCCAAGTTATGTACAAGATATTATGGGACCTATGTGTTTTGATTATGGTTTTGGTCCTTTCCGTTGGGTATGTACTTCAGGAAAACCAGAAGATTTAGCTAAAACGGATGCTATTGCTTGTAAGGTGTTAGAGAAAATTATGAAAAAATCTCCTGAAGAAATTCAACAGCAAATGGCGGATAACATTCAGTGGATTAAAGGAGCACAAGAAAATAAATTAGTAGTTGGTTCACAAGCACGCATTTTATACGCAGATGCTGAAGGGCGTATGAAAATAGCTGAAGCTTTTAATAAGGCAATTAAGAAAGGAAAAATAGGACCTGTAGTATTAGGACGTGATCACCACGATGTTTCTGGAACGGATTCACCTTATCGTGAAACTTCTAATATTTACGATGGTTCTCGTTTTACAGCAGATATGGCAATTCATAATGTAATTGGAGATAGTTTTAGAGGAGCTACTTGGGTTTCTATCCACAATGGAGGTGGAGTAGGATGGGGAGAAGTAATCAATGGTGGATTTGGCATGCTTCTTGATGGTTCTAAAGATGCATCAAGGCGCTTAAAATCAATGCTTTTCTGGGATGTGAATAACGGAATAGCAAGACGTAGTTGGGCACGAAATGACGAAGCTGTTTTTGCTATCAAACGTGCCATGGAAGCTGAAAAGAAGTTAAAAGTAACACTTCCTAACTTAGTAGATGATGCATTATTAGAAAACATGTAAATCCTAAGAAAATGAAAAATTTAAAATTACTTTTTTTACCAATAGTAGCTTTACTAATTACTTCATGTAGTTCGGTAAGAGTAGTTACTGATTATGATACTCAAACTGATTTTAATCAGTACAAAACATTTGCGTTTTACAAAACTGGAATAGATAAAGCTCCAATTTCTGATTTAGATAAGAAACGTATTATGCGTGCTATTGAAGCTGAGTTAATGGCTAAGGGAATGACCAAATCAGCAACGCCAGATGTTTTAGTGAGTTTGTTTACCAAATCTCGTGAGCGTATTAATGTAAATGATAATTATTATGGAGGTTTTTATTATCCATGGTATTATGGTCCGAGTCCAGTAACGGTTTCTCAATATACAGAAGGAACATTATTTATTGATTTATTAGATGCTGACAAAAAAGAGTTAGTTTGGCAAGGAATAGGGACAGGAGCTTTGAGTACAAGTAGTGTAGAAAGAAAAGAAGCTCGTATTAAAGAGTTTGTAGCAGAGATAATGGCGGAGTATCCTCCTAATGCTAAAAAGTAAGATTTAGTTTTTTAAGATAAATGTAAATACGTTAGGCAGAAATACAAAGTCTGTTTAACGTATTTTTTTATGATATTTGTAACATGAGAAATAAGATATTAAAGCCTACGCCCGATGAGTATTATACGAATGAACAAGGGTATAGGGTTTTTAAAGAAGCATACCATTTACGACGTGGGTATTGTTGTAAAAGTGGATGTAAACACTGTCCGTATGGATATGATAAAAATACCGACAGCTTCAAATAAATGTGACAATAATTAGTTTATTGTTTCTAAAGTATAGATAAAATCAAACAAGTAAACATGAAAAAAATTACAGTATTCTTTATTGCACTTACTTTTATGGGATGTGCAGAGTTGCAAAAAGTAGTAAATCAATTACCACAAGGTGGGTTATTAACACAAGAACAAATTGGTAATGGTTTACGTCAAGCTCTAGATAATGGTATTCAACATCAGGTAACCAAGCTAACTTCAAAAGATGGTTTCTATAAAAATGATTTGGTAAAAATTTTATTGCCAGAGGAACTACAAGCAGTTGATAAAGGTTTGAGAAAAATAGGTTTAGGTAATTTAGCTGATGAAGGTTTAAAGGCAATCAACAGAACTGCTGAAGATGCTGTAAAAACGGCGACACCAATTTTTGTAAATGCTGTTAAGGAAATTACGTTTGCAGATGCTAAAAATATTCTATTAGGGGCAGATAATGCAGCTACTTCTTATTTAGAAGGAAAAACAACAACAGCTTTATATAGTGAGTTTAATCCAGTAATTAAAAACTCATTTGCTAAGGTTGGAGCTGATAAAATTTGGTCAAACTTAATATCAAAATACAATAGTATTCCATTTGTAAAAAAAGTAAATCCAGATTTAACAGACTACGTAACTACTGAAGCATTAGAAGGAGTATTTACAATGATTGCTGTTGAAGAGAAGGGTATACGTAATAAAGTAGGATTGCGTGATACAGCGTTATTACGACAGGTTTTTGCTTTGCAGGATAATAAATAGAATTAAAGAGCTCTTGAGAAATCAAGAGCTTTTTTTTGTTATTAATAATATTAAAAATAGGAATTTTCCCCATTTTATATTTAATTTATTTTTTTATATAGTTGTAAATCAAATAAATATGTATATTTATAATCCGTGTTAACCCAATTAGAAATGTCAAGAATTAATCAATTACGTAGATATAGAAAACATCTTGAAGAGAGATATCGTAGATTGGTTGAGACAGCTAACGATTATAAATATGAAGATGAGTGTAAAAGTGATCGCTCAGCATTCAAAGCAATGAAGATATTAGAAAAGCTGAATAGAATAAAATATTTAGATGAAGATATGTCAAGTCCTGCTGTGTAATTCCTTGAAGTAATCAAAAGCTTTTAACAGTCTGCTACCGTACCAAGAGAAGTATTCACCGTCAACTAATATAGACGTTGAGTTACTGGTATGTTCTTTAATTTCAGTAATGTGTTTTTCTTTGAAAGGAAAAGGTTCAGAAGAAAGTAAAATTAATTCTGGTTTTTTCTTATGGATATCTTTTATATCAACTTCTGGATACCTTTTTTCGTTAGCATAAACATTTTTAAACATGTTTAATTCTAATAGGTGGTTTATAAATGTATTACTTGCTGCAACCATCCAAGGGTTTCTCCAAATAAAATAAGCTACTGTTCTACTTTTTTTATTTTCAACAAATTTTTTAAAGTCAATTATTTTTGACTCTAATTTATTAATCATTTTTTTAGCTTCAACTTGCTTCTCAAAAAAACTTCCGTATAAAGAAATTAATTCTAAGGAATCGGTAAGTGTAAAAATATCAGAGAGATGTGTAAATGCTATTTGTTGACAGGCTTCAACTATTTCTTTTGTGTTTTCTTCTTTATTACACAATATAATATCAGGTTGAAGATTTTTAATTCTATCAATTTTTATATTTTTCGTCCCACCAACAATAGTTTTAGACTTTAAAAGACGTTTGGGGTGAATACAGAATTTAGTTACACCGACTATATTCTCTTCAAGTCCCAAATCAACTAAAAGTTCTGTTTGACTTGGGACTAACGAAATTATTCTTTTGTTTTTTTTATCAATGCTCATTAAGCAAAAATAAGAATTCAGAAAAAAAAGAGTTATTATTTAACTCCCATTAGTTCTTGAAAATCTTTTTTATAACTCTTGCTTACTCTAAAAGTTTTATTATCGTTGATTTTTACATCTGTTTCACCATAATTGGAAGTGATGATCTCATCAATAAAATTAGAATTGATTATAGTAGATCTATGGATTCTAATAAAAAGGTTAGAGTTTAGCCTTTTAATTATACTAGATAAAGATTCACGTAGTAAATACTTTTTGTTGTCTGTAGTGAAAATTTCTACATAGTACCCTGAGGCAGATATATACTTGATATTGTTTCGTTCTAAGAAAATTATTTTGTTCCCAGATTTGATATTAATCTTAGTCCCTTTCACAGGCATTTCGATAGGAGTTTTTTCTTTTACAAGATCTAAGATGTTATCTAAACTAGAAAGCTTTTCTATTTTTTTATAATCTATCACCTTTTTAATAGAAGCATAAAATCTATCTTTTTCTAGAGGTTTTAAAAGATAGTCAAAAGCAAAATAATCAAAGGCTTTTACAGCATGCTCGTTAGAAGAGGCAGTGAAGATAAAAATAGGTTTTTTTGGTAAGGTTATTTTTTCAATAATATCAAATCCTGTCATATTATTAATCTTTGTGTCAAGATAGACAACATCAGGGGATAAATTATTTATTTTTTTTATAGCGTCCAAACCACTGGAACATTCACCAACAATTTCTACGAAATTATAGTCACTCACTAATTTTTTAAATCTAGATCGAGCAGCTTTTTCGTTGTCAACGATTAGAATTGATATTTTCATATACATTTTGTTTTCTTGTAGCTATAACAGCTTAAACTAGGGGCTACCCTAATTTTTAATTTATTAAAGTTTAGTTAAATGAATATTAAAACTTTAATTATTTGTTAAAGCTTATAGTCTGATTATAATTAGTAAATAGAAGGGGGATTTACTTATTATTTAAATAAAAACGAGCCACAAAAATAAAGAAGAACCTTTCTAAAATTCAATTAAAATAAGAGGTTTTAAAAAAAATTAACACTAATTAACATTTGGTTGTTTTTTGGGGTTTTGTTGCTGACTTCTTAAAAATGTTTTTTCACATCAAATTAAAGGGTGTTAGCTTCAAATGGGTGTTAACAAAAACTTATAGCCTTTAGATTTACAACTGTTAATTAATAAAAATTTAATAATTTATGAATCTACATTTTAAAAATGTGATCTGTGTATTGTTCTTTTTTAGCTTTATGTTAAAAATGAACGCGCAGGAGAAAAAAATCACTGGTGTGGTGTCTGATAGTGCAGGACCTTTACCTGGTGTAAATGTAATTTTAAAGGGTACGACCATAGGTACTGAAACAGACTTTGATGGTAAGTATTCATTAAAAGCAAAGACAGGAGATGTTTTAGTTTTTAGTTTCGTTGGAATGCAAGTTACTGAAAGAGTTGTGGGAGCAGCTTCAGAACTAAATATTTTGATGAAAGAGGACACTAACATATTGGACGAAATAGTAGTTGTTGGTTATGGAACAACTACAAAACAATCTTTTACGGGAACAGCTAAAGTTGTAAAGACTGAAGATTTAGAGGCAAAAAGTGTATCTAACGTTTCTCAAGCATTAGCTGGAGAGGTGGCAGGTGTTAATGTAATCAATACATCTGGTCAACCAGGAACTGTAGCGACTATTCGTATTAGAGGTTTTGGCTCGGTTAATGGAAATAGAGATCCTTTATATGTAGTAGATGGAGTACCTTTTTCAGGTTCAATAAACTCTATTAACCCATCAGATATAGCATCTACTACTGTATTGAAAGATGCTTCTGCAACTGCTATTTATGGTTCTAGAGGAGCAAATGGTGTAATTATGATTACAACAAAGGCTGGTAGATCAGGAGATACATCTGTAGAAATTGATTTAAAAACAGGTGTTAACTTTCAGTTTTTACCGAGGTATGATGTGATTAAATCACCAGATGAATATTTAGAGTTATCATGGCATGCAATGGCTAATAGAGGTTTAGATATTGATCCTACTACAGATGCAGTAGCTTTTGCTAATGCAAATTTATTTTCAGATGGAATAGGAGTACTTCCAGCTTTTAATTATTTCAATACAACAGATGTATCTCAAATTATAGATCCACTTACAGGTAAAGTTAGACCAGGTTTATCAAGAAAGTATACTCCAGAAAGCTGGAGTGATTATGCCTTTCAACCTTCTGTTAGAACTGAAGCTAACATAAAAATGAGTGGAGGAAATGATAAAACTAAATATTTTAGTTCTTTTGGGTATTTAGATGATAAAGGTTACTCTGTAAATTCTGGATATAAAAGATATGCTGCAAGGTTAAATTTAACACATAAGCCTGCAGATTGGTTAACTGCTAAAGCTAATGTAGGTTATACTTTAAGTAAAAGTATTCAAAATGGACAGTCTGAAGATTCTGGAAGTATTTTCTGGTACGCAGATAACATCCCTTCTATTTATCCTTTGTTTAAACGTGATGCTAATGGAAATTTTATTGAAGATTCAAAATATGGAGGTAATCAATTTGATTATAGAGACAGAGGTTTTGGTGGTGGTACTAATGCTATTGGTGATGCGATGTACAATAATGTAGGAGCAGAACGTCACTCTTTAAATGGAAACTTCTCTTTTAAAGTAGATATTGCTGAAGGTTTAGAGTTTGAAACTCAGTATGGTGCTCAACATTATAGTAGGATTTATAATAACGTACAAAATCCTTTTTATGGTTTTGCTAAAGAACAGGGTGGTACACTTTATCAAACGAAGTCAAGTGCTTTAACACAGAACTTTTTAAATATTTTTAGATATAATAAATCATTTGGAGATCATAATATTTCAGCATTAGCAGCTCATGAAACTAATCAGAGAGAGTATGAGATAAGTACATTAAGTAAAAATACTATAGTTAATTTACAAAATGGAATTACAGATGCGAATAACTATATAAATGTATCTTCTCCACCAACAGGATACAAAACAAAAACAGCTTTAGAAAGTTATTTTGGTCAAGTCTCTTATAATTATCTAAGAAAATATTATTTATCAGGAGCTATTCGTAGAGATGGTTCATCTAGGTTTTTCCAGAAAAAATGGGGTACATTTGGTTCTGTAGGAGCTTCATGGGTAATGTCTGAGGAAAATTTTATGAATAATGTTGAGTTCGTTAATTTCTTAAAGTTAAAAGCGAGTTATGGTATTTTAGGAGATCAAGCAGGTGTTGATATTTATTCAGGTCAAGATACTTATACAATTGGTAACTTAGGAGGAGAAATTTCTTTACGTCCAAATGCAATTCAAAACCCTAACTTAACTTGGGAAACATCAAAAATGTTTCAAACTGGTTTAGAGTTTACATTGTTTAACAACATTATAGATGGTTCTGTAGACTACTACATTAAAAATACTGAAGATTTAATTTTTGAAACTAGATTAGCTCCATCTACAGGTAATGCTATTTTAGATGTAAATGACGGTAAATTAAGAAACTCAGGTTTAGAGTTTGATGTTACTGCTCATTTAGTAGAAAAGGAAAGCTTTAAATTAGATTTTGGAGTTAATGGTGAAATGTATGATAATGAGTTAACACAAATGCCAATAGACCCAGCTAATAATGAGAGAAAACTATTAGATATTTCAGATGCTTATGGTAGAGCTAAAGGTAGAGGTATTTACGATTTTTATATGAGAGAATGGGCTGGGGTTGATTCTCAAACAGGTAATCCTTTATGGACACAATATTATCATGATGCGAATAATAATGGAGTTGTAGATAGTGGTGAGGGTATCGGAAGTTTATATGAGTATAAAGCATTAAACCCTGACAAATCTATAAGTAAAACTACAACTAGCAAATATAGTGATGCTACTCAAAAGTATATAAACAAGTCTATTATTCCATCAATTAGAGGGGCGTTTAGATTCAATGCTAAATATCATGATTTTACACTTAGTACATTGTTTGGTTACAGTTTAGGGGGGTATTCTTATGATTATACATATGCAGGTTTAATGGATAATGACCAAGTAGGAGCAAATAACTGGCATACAGATATTAGAAATAGCTGGAAAAACCCAGGTGACATTACAGATGTTCCAAGGTTAATTAGTGATAGAAATGTACAAGTAAATTCACGTTCTTCAAGATTTATAACATCTACAGATTATTTATCTTTAAGTAATGTTAGATTAGGGTATACAATTCCTTCTAACTTAATAGAAAAATCTGGAGTTAAGTCATTAAACTTTTGGGTATCTGGAGACAATTTATTTTTATTAAGTGCAAGAGATGGTTTTAACCCAACTACATCAGAAACTGGTTCTTCAGATGTATATCGTTATCAACCATTAACTACCATAACTTTTGGAGTAAGAGCTAAATTTTAAATAAAAGAAATATGATACTAAAAAAATATATAAAATCAATTGCTATAACAGCTTTAGCCTTTACAATATCTAGCTGTGGCGACGATCTTTTAATAGAAACACCAACAGAAAATGTTTCTGTAGAAGATGTTGGAGAAACAGGAGAGATATATCCCGAAATATTAGAGGGAGCACTCAGAGGTGTATATGAAACTATGTTTCAAACAGAAACTGGAGGTACTGATGCTCATGAAGATTATGGGCAGAAAGGATATGATGTAGTTTCTGATATGTTATCAGGTGACCTTGCTTTGGCTGCTAATGTATACAATAGGTATAGTGGTGTTGCTCAGTTACTAGCTACTGAAGACTTTACTTTTGATACTCCAAATTATATAGCATGGAGATATTACTACAGAATAATCAATAGTAGTAACCTTGTGATAAGGTCTTTAGGAGGGAATGATGCTGCTATCACTGATGCTAATAGAGCTGCAATGGGGCAAGCTAAAGCATTGAGAGCTTACGCGTATTTTTATTTAAGTCAATTGTATATTAAAGAGTATGAACCAAATTCTAAGGTTTTACCTATATATATAGTAGCAAATTCAAGTGCAAAAGAGCAAAGCACCACCGCTGAAGTTTATGAACAAATGATTAATGACTTAGAAGAAGCGGTAGTTTTACTAGATTCTTTTGACTCAAGTGCAAAATATCAAATTAATAAACAAGTAGCAGAAGGTTTATTAGCTTATGTATATGCAGCAAGAGGAGAATCTACAGATATTACAAGAGCAAGAGAGTTAGCAGAAAATGTTATTAAATCTGGTAAGTACCCTATTACATCAAAAGCTAATGTAGTTGGAGGTTTCAATGATGTTTATACCAACCCAAGTTGGATGTGGGGAGTAGACCTTACTTTAGACAATGGTTTAGACCTAATATCATGGTGGGGGCAAATGGATTACTATACCTTTAGCTACCAGTCTTTTGGTGACAAAAAACAAATAGATAAAGGTTTATATGATGTGATTAAAGAAAATGATGTAAGAAAAACCCAATTTGATAATGACCCTGCATCTGGTAGCTATTTAATGCCAATTAATAAATTTTATGATGCTAACAAACAATTTAGAGGTCAGAGAAATATTGAGGCAGATTATATTTATATGAGAGTTGACGAAATGTATCTTTTATCAGCTGAAATGGCAGCAAAAGAAGGCTTAGAAGCCGATGCTAAAAATCGTTTGAAAGATATATTAGCTCAAAGATTTGACAATGCAGCTGATTATGCATACATAGATGCGCTATCTGGTCAAGATCTTTTAGATGAAATTTATTTACAAACTCGTATAGAATTATGGGGAGAAGGTAAAAGCTATTTAGCTTTAAAGCGTAATAAAGAAACATTAATAAGAGGAGAAAACCACGTGTATTTAGCAGGTGAATCGATTAAGTATAATGATAATAGAATTACCTTAGAAATTCCACAATCTGAAGTTCAGAATAATCCATTTATAAATTAATTTCTTTAGGGAAAACAATTTTTTCTTACAAGAATAGACATTCCCCTAAAAAAGAAAGGGCTGAGTTTTAAAACTCAGCCCTTTTCATATTAAAGAAATTGTTTTTCAATTCAAAAAAAAGGTAGTTCAAATCAAAGTTATAAAAACGAAGAGTTAAGCTTAATACATTTGTGCTAACTTATACCAACTTTGTTTTCATTGGTGTAATTATTTGAATTAATTATAAAGTCAGGGAGTCATTAACCTTGACTTTTTTCTTTTTTAAGCACCAGTTATTGTTTAGTTAATTGTTTTTTTGTTGTTTTTTAGTGCTTTTAATGTTTTTTTGTTAATTATTTAACTTTTTATATGTTAAAATAGTTGTTTTCTAGTGTTTGTTTTAATGTTTTGTTAATTTTATAAGATGTCAATTTTAAGGCTCTTGTTATAAGAGTTTTAAGTCTAAAAGATTTAATTTATGAAATTAAAAAACTACCTATTGCTAATGTTCATACTTATAAGTATGTCAATTTTAGCACAAGAAAAAACGGTTACTGGAACTGTAACCGACCAAACGGGGGCATTGCCAGGTGTTAGTATTGTTATTAAAGGTACTGATCGAGGTGTTGAAACAGATTTTGATGGTAAATATACCATAAAAGTAAATCAAGGAGATATACTTGTTTTTAGTTTTGTGGGGCTCAAAACTGTTGAAAGAATAGTTGGAGCTATTTCTGTTTTAAATATTAAAATGGAGGAAGATGCTAACTTGTTAGATGAAGTAGTAGTTGTAGCTTATGGTACGACGACTAAAGAAGCATTTACAGGTTCAGCAAGTGTTTTAGGAGTTAAAGATTTAGCTACACGTAATGTAACATCACCTATCGCAGCTATTGAAGGTCGTGCAACTGGAGTTCAATTCACATCATCATCAGGCCCAGGAGCATCACCGGATATTGTAATTCGTGGTGTAGGTACATTAAATGGAGATACTGATCCATTATTTATAGTTGATGGTATTCAATATGAAGGTGAGTTAAATACAATAAATCAAGAAGATATAGAGTCTTTTACTGTACTTAAAGATGCATCTTCTACATCATTATATGGTTCCAGAGCAGCTAATGGAGTTGTAATTATTACGACCAAGAAAGGAAAAAAAGGAGAAGTAAAAGTCAATCTCACAGCTCAATCTGGAGTTGTAGCAAATGGAGTCCGCACATACGATCAGGTGTCACCTGGTCAGTACTATGAGGTAATGTGGGAAGCTCTAAAAAACTCTAGTGCTGGAGGAGGAGATCCAGCATTTGCTAGTGCAAATATTTATAATCAATTAGGTTATAACCCATTTAATGTACCAAACGATGAAATTGTTGGAGCAAATGGTAGGTTAAATCCTAGTGCGAGAGTTATATATAAGAGCCTTGATTGGTTTGATGAATTGCAGCAAACAGGCTTTAGAAATAATTATAATGTAGGTATATCAGCAGGAGGTGAAGATCATACAGTGTTTTTTTCAGCTTCATATTTGGATGAGGAGAGTTATGTAGTTACTTCAGGTTTTGAGCGTATAACAGCAAGATTGAATGCTGATTTTGATGTGAGTGAAAGTATAAAAATAGGAGGAAGTGCTAATATTGCGCTTACAGAAGCAAGAGGACCAAGTTCTGCAGGAACAGGAAGCATTGTAAATCCATTTAGTTTTGCATTAGGTATGGGGTCAGTTTACCCAGTATATGTAAATGATTTGCAAGGGAACATTGTAAGAGACGAATTTGGAAATCCAGTTTTTGACTCAGGTGAAGGTTTTCCGGAGTATAATATAGGTTCCAGACCAACTAACCAAGGACGTCACGCACTTCAAGAATTGTTACTTAATAATGAAAGCGATAAGGACAATACTTATGGATTTAGGTTTTATGGAGATATAAAGCTTTTAGAAGGGCTTAACTTAAAAGTAACTTACGGTAGAGATATTAATGAATTATTTGAAAGAGAATATGAAAATGCAATTATTGGTGATGCTCAACCAGATGGAAGACTGAGTGAAGATAGAGGAAGAAGAGAAGTAGAAAACTTTAATCAAATTTTAACTTATGTTAAAAGTTTTGGTAGTCACAATTTAGACTTACTTGCAGGACATGAGAGCTTTGAAAGGTCTATTTCTAATATTGAAGGACTTGCTACAATACAAGCAGCTAATGGAATTTTTGAATTTGCTAATTTTTCAAATATTGTAGATTTGGATGGAGCAACTTTTGATAAGGCAATTGAAGGATACTTTTTTAGAGCTAACTACAATTATGATAATAAATATTATCTAAGCGGTTCTGTTCGACGTGATGGATCTTCTGTGTTTGATATGGATAAAAGATGGGGTACTTTTTATTCCGTAGGAGCTTCTTGGCGTATCGACCAAGAAAGTTTTATGAAAGATGTCTCTTTCATAAATGGATTAAAATTAAGAGCATCTTACGGGGAAGTAGGAAATGATGATTTGCTAGATTCTTATCTTTCACAAGCTCGATTTTCAATTACATCCAATGCAGCTAATCCAGCAATTATTTTTACAGATATAGGGAATGCGAATTTACAATGGGAGACCATAGAGAACTTTGATGTAGCACTAGAGTTTGCCTTGTTCGATAATTTTTTAGATGGTTCTATTGAATATTATAAGAAAAATTCAACAGATTTACTTTACCTCTTACCAATTGCGCCAAGTAATGGGTTAAATGAAGTTCCAGTAAATGCAGGTGATATGTTTAACTCTGGTTGGGAGCTGGGCTTAACAACTCATCTTTTCAACAAAGAGAATTTTAAGTGGGATTTAACACTACAGGCTTCTACATTTAAAAATGAGATAACAAAGTTACCAGACCCGTTTATAAATGGATCAAAACGTTGGGCTGAAGGTAGGTCAAGATTTGATTACTTTCTATTAAGAACTGCTGGTGTAGATCCTGATAATGGAGATCAGTTATTTTATATGTATGAGCAAGATGAAAATGGAGAAAGTGTTCCTGTCTTAGATGCGAATGGAAATCATGAAACAACAAATGATTGGCAGGATACAGAAAGAGCATATACAGGAGACTCTTCAGTACCTGATCTTTTAGGTTCAGTTTTAAGTAAGATTACATACAAGGATATCACTTTTGATTTTTTAGTAACTTATGGTGTAGGAGGAAAAGTATTGGATAACGCATATTCATCAATGATGCATAGTGGTAGTTATGGAAGGTCTTTACATCCAGATATATTGAATGCCTGGAAACAACCTGGAGATATAACAAATGTTCCAAGATTGGAAAACGGAAATCCTGATTTGGTTAGAACTCAATCAGACAGGTTTTTAACTGATGCTTCTTTTTGGGCATTAAAAAATGTCAACATAGGTTATACATTAGATAAAAAGGTTGTTGAATCACTTAAAATGGATAATATAAGATTCAATTTATCAGGAGAAAATTTATTCTTAAAAAGTAAGAGAAAAGGATTAGATCCTCAATATAATTTAGCAGGAACGCCATCTGGTGATGATTTCTCTCCTCCAAGAATTATTTCTTTTGGTATAAATGTTTCATTCTAAAAAAAAAATCATTATGTTAAATAAATTAAAATACTTATCAATAGCTGTTATACTTATTTCGATAACATCTTGTAAAGAAGACTTTCTTGAGAGAACTCCAACAGATGCTATTTCTGCATCTGATGCACTAGCGAACGAAACAAATATGCAGTTAGTACTGGATGGAGTGCATAGGGGCTTATACTCTCAGTCACAAACAATATTCCCAGGAGGAGACTCTCAAAGAGCAGGAAATCATTATTGGGTTCCATTAGGAGATAATTTATCTGGAGGATTAATTCATAGTGCTAATGCTAATAATTTAGGTTGGAGAACAGAAATGCAGTGGAATTCACATACACAACCAACATCACTTACGAATGAATTATTATGGTATCATCGATATAACATTATTTTACATGCAAACCTTTTGATTAATGGAATTTTAGAAGGGAACTTAACAGAAACACCAACATTAAATTCAATTTTAGGGCAAGCTTATACATATAGAGCCTATGCATATTTATCTTTAGTACAACATTATGGTAGAGGGTATTTAATTGGTAACCCTAGCACTGATCCAGGTGTACCTTTACTTTTTTCTTCAGAATCACCATTTACTAGCGAACCAAGATCAACAGTTGAAGAAATTTATAATCAAATAGGACTAGATTTAGACGCTGCTATTAGTGCTTTTGAAAATGGAGCTACAAGACCATCAGGAGGACCAGAAGTAAAATCTCAGTTGAATATAGATGTAGCTTATGGATTAAAAGCTAGATGGGCTCTTTCTAAAGGAGATTGGCAAACAGCTGCTGATGCTGCTGTGGCTGCACGTCAAAATTATCCGTTAATGAATGAATCAGAATGGAAGGCAGGGTTTAATTCAAATGATCTTACGGAAGTTATTTGGGGAAGTAATGTTATTCAAACAGAAACAACATTTTTCCGCTCATACTTTTATCTAGCTAGTAATACTTTTAATGGAAGTCAAATTAGAAATAATCCAAAAATAGCTGATAGAAGATTGGTTGATGCAATTCCTGATACAGATTATAGAAAAGATGTATTCATAATTGACGCACCTAATACGAATTTTTCTGCGGCAAACAATGAAGGAGGGCTTGATTCAGATACTGGATTGCCAAGAGACCCTAATTATGCAAGTGATCTAGATGCATATAATGCCAGAAGAGCAGAAATAAATTCAGAGTATGGTATTACGAATAGTTTTAACCAACATCCTTATATGCATTTTAAATTGAAGAATAAGAATCCTGGATCTATTGATCCTGATGATATAATTTATATGCGTGCCTCAGAAATGTATTTAATTGAAGCTGAAGCAAAAGCAATGATGAATGATATTACAGGAGCACAAAATGCTTTAAAACCATTAGGTGAAGAGCGTGATAGTGCTTATGATGTAACAGTTTATAATACACAAGAATCTTTAATGGATCATATTAAGTTTCAAAGAGGAGTAGAATTATGGGGAGAAGGGTTTGGATACACAGATAAAATCCGTTGGGATGAAGGGATAGATCATGGAGCTAATGGAGGTTCAGGTGCTTCAGCGGTACTTTATCAGGGAGCTTATCAGATAGAAAAACCTTCTTTAAATGATGATTGGATTTTTAAAATTCCTCAAGCAGAAATTAATGCAAATCCAAACATAACACCAAGTGATCAAAATTAAAAGAGTTGTGAATAGAATAAGAAGCTAATTACATTAAATTTTTGTTTTCATTTGATGTAGTTATTTGAATTAATTATAAGCCAAGGAGTCATTAACCTTGGCTTTTTTTTATTTTAGAATAGTTTCCATTTGTTGTTGTAGCTCCTCAGCTTTTGTAGCAGCAGCTTCAGCGAAATTAGTTCCGTTAGAAGTATAAATAACTCCACGAGAAGAATTAATTAATAGCCCTACAGTATCAGTCATTCCGTATTTGCAAACTTCTTCTAGATTTCCTCCTTGGGCACCAACACCAGGAACTAATAAAAAGCTTTCAGGAATAATCTTTCTGATGTCAGCTAAATATTCAGCCTTGGTAGCTCCCACGACATACATTAGGTTTTGAGAGTTTTCCCAAGATTTAGAAGTTTCAATGACTTGTTTATATAACTCTTTGCCATCAACTGTTTTTGTTTGAAAATCAAAAGCGCCTTGGTTAGAAGTTAACGCCAACAGAATGGTGTGTTTATCTTTAAAAGCTAAAAAAGGTTCAACAGAATCTTTTCCCATATATGGGGCAACAGTTACTGAATCAAAAGCTAAATCTTCAAAAAAAGCTTTTGCATACATAGTTGAAGTGTTACCAATATCACCACGTTTAGCATCAGCAATTGTGAAAATTTCAGGATATTTTTCGTTTAGGTAATTAATCGTTTTTTCAAGAGATTTCCATCCTTTAATACCATATGCTTCATAAAAAGCAGTGTTTGGTTTGTAAGCTACGCAAAGATGATGCGTAGCATCAATAATAGCTTTGTTAAAGGCAAAAATGGGGTCTTCTTCTTGAAGTAAATGTGCTGGAATTTTGTCTAAATCAACATCTAATCCAATACATAAAAATGATTTCTTTTTTCGGATTTCTGATACAAGTTGTTGTGTTGTCATGTGTTGTTGTAAAAGTTAGGCAAAAGTACATAAATTTAGCAGTTTCTGTTATCTTTGTTACATATGTTTCAATATATCATCAACAAAATTTTTTACGGATTCTTAACACTGTTTGGAGTGGTAACAGTAATTTTTTTACTGTTCAATATCTTACCTGGAGATCCAGCTCGTATGATGTTAGATCAACGAGAAGATACTGAACAACTACAAAATATACGAAAGAAATATGGATTTGATAAACCTGTTTTTACTCAGTACTTGTATTATTTAAATGATGTATCACCATTATCGTTCCATAGTAAAAATAAAGAGAATTATACTTTTTTATCTGAAGGAAAATACAATGCTCAATCCTTATTCTCTATAGGGAATACTGAAGTAGTAATAAAAACTCCGTATTTGCGTCAATCTTTCCAGAAGAACGGTAAAAATGTTTCTGAAGTAATTAAAGAAACCTTACCAAATACTGCAATTTTAGCTATTGTAGCCATAACAATTGCACTGTTTTTAGGGATTGTATTAGGAATATTTTCAGCCTTATTTAAAGATACTTTTTTTGATAGACTTATAGCTGTCGTCAGTACTTTAGGAATGAGTGTACCCTCATTTTTCTCAGCTATATTGTTTGCTTGGTTTTTTGGGTTTGTGTTAAATAAATATACACATCTAGAAATGACGGGAAGTTTATATGAAGTTGATGATTTTGGTGAAGGAATGCATATTCAATGGAAGAATTTAATATTACCAGCAATAGTACTTGGAATTCGCCCGCTTGCGGTAGTAATACAGTTAATGCGTAATTCATTGTTAGAAACCTTAAGTCAAGATTATATTCGAACAGCAAAAGCTAAAGGGTTAACGATGTATCAAGTAATAAAAAAACATGCGTTGAAAAACTCATTAAATCCAGTAATAACAGCAATATCAGGGTGGTTTGCCTCGATGCTGGCCGGAGCAGTTTTTGTAGAGTATATTTTTAACTGGAACGGATTAGGGAAAGAAATAGTAAACTCGCTAAATACACTCGATTTACCTGTAATTATGGGAGCTGTTTTAGTAGTTGCTACACTATTTATAATTATAAATATTTTAGTAGATATATTATATAGTTGGTTAGATCCTCGAATAAGATTACAATAGATGAGAGCATTTTTTTTATTGATTACCATAGTTTTTTTATCAAGTTGTGCTGTGTTTCAACCTAAAGAATTCACGTTAGAACCTCTAAATGAAGAATTACTGACTTTAGATAGAAAACCAATTTTATTCAAAGAAGTTTTAGAGAAAAATAAAGGTAAAAAGGTATTTGTACAAGTATTTGCAACTTACTGTCCTTACAGTCAACGTAGTTTTAAAGATGTACTCAATTTTCAGAAGAAAAATCCAGAACTTGCGTATATTTTTCTATCAGTAGATCATTCATATCATGATTGGAAAAGAGGCTTAGAAAGCATTCCTGTAAAAGGTCAACACTATTACATTCAAAAAAAAGGAAAAGGAGCGCTTGGCGAGTTTTTAAAATTAAAAACGATTCCGAGATTTTTAGTAATTGATGAAGAAGGTAAAATTAGCGTGTATAAATCATCTAAAGTGTCAGATAAGCTCCAAAACAAAGTACAATAGCATGAAAAAAATAATAATAGTAGCTTTTATTGGATTAACGTTATTCGGTTGTTCAAAAGAAAGCCCAAGTCATTTCTCTACAGAAGCGTTGGAGGATGTTTTTACTTCTTTAGAAGGAAAAGAGGTTTCATTCAGTGAAATCTTAGAAAAACACAAAGGGAAGAAGATATTAATAGATATTTGGGCTTCTTGGTGTCCAGATTGTTTAAAAAGTATTCCTGAAGTACAGAAGGTACAAGAAGATTACGGAGGAGCTAGATATATTTTTTTATCCTTAGATAGAAATAAGACCGATTGGAAAAATGGTATTGAACGCCTAAATATAAGAGGAGATCATTATTTTATAGAATCAGGATGGGAAGGCAAGTTTGGTAAGTTTTTAGGTTTAGATTGGATACCAAGGTTTTTAGTTATAGACGAAAATGGAAAAATAATTGTTTTTGATGCTACAAAAGCCACCGATAAATTAATTCGTCAAAGCCTAGAAAAAATGTAATTTTGCAAACACAAAATCAATAACCAGAAAAAATAATACACGTGAGACAAAAAATAGTTGCAGGTAACTGGAAGATGAATAAAAACCTTGATGAAGCAAAAGTATTAATCGAGGGAATAAAGAAAGAAGTACAAGCTGGTTTAGAAGAAGGTACTAGAGTAATAATTGCTCCTAGTTTTGTAAACCTACAATCAGCAGTTAAAAACACTGAAGATTCGGTTGTAGAGGTTGCCGCACAAAACATGCATCAATCTAAAAGTGGAGCGTATACAGGAGAGGTTTCTGCAGATATGTTAACGAATTTAGGTGTTAACATAGTAATTTTAGGACACTCTGAGCGTAGAGAATATTTTGGTGAAACTGATGAGTTATTAGCTCAAAAGGTAGATGCTGCTTTAGAAAACAAATTAGAGGTTGTTTTTTGTTTTGGGGAATTGTTAGAAGATAGAAAGTCTGGAAATCACTTTAAAGTAGTTGAAAACCAACTTAAAAAAGCGTTGTTTCATCTTAAAGAAGCTGATTTTAAAAATATTATTTTAGCGTATGAACCAGTTTGGGCAATTGGTACAGGAGAAACAGCTTCGCCTGAGCAAGCGCAAGAAATACATGCTTTTGTAAGAGAGCTTTTAGCAAAAAAGTATGGAGCAGAAACAGCCAATGCTATTTCAATTTTATACGGAGGAAGTGTAAAGCCTTCTAATGCTAAAGAAATTTTTTCTAAGTCAGATGTAGATGGAGGTTTAATAGGTGGAGCAGCATTAAAAGCTGAAGATTTTGCAGCAATAATTAAATCAATTTAATGGATAATATTTATATAGAATATACTTTTGAAGTAACACCAAAAGAACCAACTACAGAAATTTTAATAGCTGAATTGGGGTCTTTAGGGTTTGAAAGTTTTGTTGAAAACGAAAATGGGGTAGTAGCGTATATTCAAAAAGATGATTGGAGCGAAACTATTTTAGAAGATGTTTTTGTTCTAAATTCAGAAGAATTTTCAATTCAATACGAGCATAAAGAAATAGAACAAACTAATTGGAATGCGGAATGGGAAAAGAACTTCAATCCTATTCAAGTAGATGACTTGGTAAGCATTAGAGCTCCGTTTCATGAGAACCCAAATTTGCCATACGACATTGTTATCGAACCTAAAATGAGTTTTGGTACAGGACACCATGAAACTACACACATGATGGTACAACATTTAATCAATTTAGATGTAACAGATAAAAAAGTTTTAGATATGGGGTGTGGAACAGGTATTTTAGCAATTTTTGCTGAAATGAAAGGAGCACAGCCTATTGATGCTATAGATATAGATGCTTGGTGTTATGAAAACTCATTAGAAAATGTAGAAAGAAATAACTGTAAGTATATTTCAGTTTATGAAGGAGATGCATCACTTTTAGAAGGAAAAAAGTATGATGTTATAATAGCAAATATCAACCGTAATATTTTACTAAATGATATGCAAACGTATACAAATTGTTTAACTGAAAAAGGAGTTTTATTATTAAGCGGATTTTATAGTGAAGATATTCCAGTGATTGATAATGAGGTATCTAAGTACAGTTTAACATTAAAAGATACCATAAAAAGAAATAATTGGGTAGCTTTGCAGTATCAAAAATAAAACAAATGAGTACGATAGAAAAAATTCAAGAAGAGCTTGATGTTTTATTAAATGAAACAAGAAAGCATGAAATTGTTTTACATAATGATGATGTAAATACCTTTGATTTTGTAATTGATAGTCTTGTAACCGTATGTGATCATACATTAGAGCAAGCAGAGCAATGTACTATTTTAGTGCATTATAAAGGGAAATGCTCGGTTAAGACAGGAGAGTATAAAGATTTAGAACCAAGATGCTCTAAGTTATTAGAGTTAGGTTTATCAGCAGAGATAGTGTAAGAATGGAGAACATTTTTAGGTATTACGAATTTTCAGAATTTTTTAAAGATAGCTCAGGAACGTTTCAAGAAAATGAAATAAGCTTTTCGGAACTGAACAAAGAGCATTTTTTAATTTTTGAAAAGAAAGATTCAGAATATAACTTGTACGTATCAAAATACAGCTCAAAAAAGGGTATAGGAAATGAACCTCCAGAAATATTAGAATTATTGGTAGAAAACTATGATAAATCTATACCGGAACACAGAATAGTACTTAGAAAATACTTGTATTAAAAACTCAAAAACTTTTTTGAGTTTTTTTTATGCTTTTAGGTGACCAATTAAAAATAATGGTGTCATAATAGTGTAGGCAAAAGAAAAGAATACAAATTCATTAAAAATATTACCCTTTAAATACAAAACTTCTCTTTTCTGCTTAAAGCTTACAAAGAGAAGTTTTTAAAGGATTAAAAATAGTAGTAGTTAGTTTTTATACTAAGTTTGGTTAGACGAAAAGGCCTTAAGCGGAAGTTTAAGGTCTTTTTTATTGTGTTCTTTTAACTTAAAAATAATTAAGACTTTGTAAAAAAGAATGAAAAAAGATGTATCTTTATATAGATGAAATAGTAATAATAAAAGCCTATGTAACATCATTTTCTTTAAGTGCCACGAGCATAACTAAAAGCTAGTTTTTGCTAAAAGAAACTTGGACTTGTTGTGGTTAATATCCAAGATGAAAGTTTATTAATTAAAATTTTTAAAGAAAATGAAGAGTACATTTATAAAAACAGTTTTTATATTATTTATTGGGGCAAGTTTGGCTTTCACAACTAAACAAAATAAACTTATAGACCCTATAAAAACTGTAGCAATTTTTCAAGGTTATGATGAGTATGGTTATACTTTTTCGTTTGAAGACGAAGAGGGAGATGAAGATGTAATTACTTTTGAAACTATATCAGAGAAAATATTAAAAATTTATAATTTAAAAGATGATAAATTTGTAGAACAGAAGTTTGAAATTACGTATGATTATAAGGTATCAGACGATGAAATTGAAACTCCTGTTTTACAATCAATAAAAAAAATAGAATAATTATGAGTATTGTAGATTTATACGAATCAAGTAAGCATAGAAATAATGTAGCTCACTTTAGTGCTATTGTAAATCTTGCTATTATTGATGGAGATTTAAATGAAGATGAAGAAAAATTAGTAAATCGTTTTGCTAGAAAATTAGACATTACGGAAGCAGAGTACAAAGAAATAGTAGAAAACTCAAAAAAATATCCAGTAGTGCCACAAGCAAAAACTGATGATAGGTTGGAGCGTTTACTAGATTTATTCAAAATAATTTATTCAGATCATGAAATAGATGAGGCTGAGTTAAAATTAATTTTGAGATATGCTATTCAGCTAGGTTTTTCTCAAGAAAGAGCAGAAGAGATAATCTCTAAAACCACAAAGGTTTTTAGTGGTAAGATAGATTTAGATCAGTATAAATCAATACTAAGTATATTATAAAAAGTTAAATCCCATTCTAAAGAGAATGGGATTTGTTTTTTAAAGTGGTTGTATGTTTTCTAACTTAAAAATTACAAGATCTTCATCATCTACATCATCAAAAATTTCTTTATACGTAATTTCAAAACTTTTATTTTTTAGAGATGAAGATTTTAAATCCAAATGTTCAAGATTCTTTTTGTTGATTTGTTCAAAGTCAATAATATCTCCGTTTTCTAATTCAAAAACATAATAGCCGTTTGTGTATCCTTGATAAACGCCGACTAATGTAACTGTTTGTTGTGAGTTATAATAAGCCATGGTTTAAATACAATTTACTATTTATTCATTATCGAAATCATCAGTTATTTCAATTTCATCAAAAGTATCATCATTATCTTCATCATCAGTTTCATGATCTTCCATAGATTGTTGTAACTGAGAACTTATTTTTACTAAAAAAAGAGTGTCTTCAGTATTTACTTCTACAGCTTTTACTGTTTCTCCTTTACTGTTTTTAAAGGAAATAATGTCCGAATGATCATATCCATCAGGATATCTCTCTACTAATAGATCTAAAATATCAGTAGTTAACTTAGCATAGTCTACAATAACTCTTTTCATAAGGTTACATTTTTAATAAATAAGCAAATATTAATGGAGCAACAATAGTTGCATCACTTTCTATAATAAACTTTGGAGTATCAATGTCTAATTTACCCCATGTAATCTTTTCATTAGGAACAGCTCCTGAATATGATCCGTAGCTTGTAGTTGAATCTGAAATTTGACAGAAATAACTCCAGAAAGGAGTGTCTTCTCTCTCTAAATCTTGATACAACATTGGTACTACACAAATAGGAAAATCTCCAGCGATTCCACCTCCAATTTGGAAAAAACCAATTCCATTTTCTGAGTTTTCAGTATACCAATCAGCTAAGAAAGTCATGTACTCAATACCTGACTTCATAGTAGAAGCTTTTAATTCTCCTTTTACTACATAAGAAGCAAAAATATTTCCCATAGTACTATCTTCCCATCCAGGAACAACAATTGGTAAATTCTTTTCTGCAGCTGCATACATCCAAGAATCTTTCAAGTCGATTTCGTAATACTCTTCTAAAACTCCTGATAATAAAAGCTTGTACATAAATTCATGTGGAAGATAACGTTCACCAGCTTCTTCTGCATCTTTCCAAATTTTGAAAATATGCTTTTGTAGGCGTCTAAAAGCTTCCTCTTCAGGAATGCAAGTATCGGTAACACGGTTTAACCCTTTTAATAATAAGTCCCATTCTTCTTGGGGTGTTAAGTCACGATAGTTTGGTACTCTTTTATAATGTGAGTGAGCAACTAGGTTCATAATATCTTCTTCAAGATTTGCACCAGTACAAGAAATGATATGCACTTTATCTTGACGAATCATTTCAGCGAAAATTTTACCCAACTCAGCTGTACTCATAGCTCCTGCTAATGACACTAACATTTTAGAGCCTTGTTCAAGTTGTTCTTCATACCCTTTTGCAGCATCTACTAGAGCAGCTGCGTTAAAGTGTAAAAAGTATTTTTCTATAAAATTGGTTATAGGTTTGTCCATTTTTTTATTTTGTTAAATAAGTTTTTCAACAATTACCTGTACTACTTCAAAAAGAATTAGAAGAATGATAATCCATTCTAGCATGCTACTGTATTTATGTTGTAGTATATCGTTGAATAAATCTAAATTTTCTTTAATTACGTTTAAACTATTTTCAATTCCTTGGTGACGTTTTAAAATGTCTAATTCATCTTTTAGTTTATAGTCTAAATCAGACAAGTCTTTGTTATTCCAAGCAACATCTGGTGAGTCAAAAACAAATAAGTTTTCAGCAATGTTGTTTTTTAAATTTAAGGTTTTACCAATAAATTTTCGCATTTGAATTTTAGAAAGTTTAAAACTTCCAGTTTTTTCTAATTGCTTTGAATACACTAATGTTTTATCGTGTAAATCAGATGTTTTATTTACATAATTCATCAATGCTACAGATTGTGCTAGGTTAAGCATGATAATATGTGCTACGTCATCGTTTAAATTTTTAATTTGAATAGTTCCAAAATCAACTTCTATAGTATCAGAAAAAGTGATGTTGTATTTTTCTGAGGGTAAGTTGTTGACATTTGAATTTTCTTTATTGATTAAAAAACTAACAATTTGACTAATTAAATTATCCGTACAGTTCATGAAAACAACACTTCCATAATCTTTTACATAGATGTATGAGTTGTCAGTAATTTTATATAATAAAAAAGAATGTTCTCTTTTTATTAATTCATACGATTCAAACTGTGAGCGAATAGCACTAAGTGCTATTCGTTTTTCAAGATGATATGCAATTGTTTGTAAGTGCATTCTAATAATCGTCGTCGTCGCTTTTAAACTTTGCTAATTTGTTAAATGCAGAGTTTTCGTCATCATCATAATCTTCTTCATCCTCCATGGTAGAAGAAAACTTATAGCTCAACATTTTATAGTACAATTTTGCTGCTAAAAAATCTGAAGATTTCTCATTTTCGTTAGGGCATAATTCTACAATATCAAAACCAACTACATTTCTTTCGGTAAACACTCTCTTTAAAAACTCTAAAGTTTCATAGTAAAATAATCCTCCTGGTTCAGGTGTTCCTGTACTTGGTAATAATGAAGGATCTATAGCATCTAAATCAAATGTGATAAAAACATTACCTGTTAATTGATCAATAACTTCATCCATCCAATATTCATTTACAGCCATATCATGTGCAAAAAAGACTTTATCCATATTCATAGAAGACTTTTCTGATATGTCCATACTGCGAATACCTACTTGTACTAAGTTGGTAGTTTGACTCGCTTCGTATACAGCACAAGCATGATTGCATGAGCTACCTTCATATTCTTTACGTAAATCGGCATGTGCATCAATATGTAAAACAGTAAGGTTGTTAAAACATTCGTTAAAAGCACGGATTGTTCCTATCGAAATTGAATGTTCTCCTCCAAAAAGAGTTACAAACTTATTTTTGTTAATGAATTTTTTAGTTGTTGCATGTACAGCTTCTACCATAGCTTCAGGAGAAGAGTCTTCAGTAACAGCATCAGCTAAATAAACACCTTCTTTGTATACTTCACTATCAGTTTCTATATCGTATAACTCCATGTTTTCAGAGGCATCTAAAAATGCCTCAGGTCCTTTATCAGCTCCTTTTTGCCAAGTACTAGTTCCATCATAAGGAACAGGTATAAGTACTACTTTCGCGTTTTCTAGTTTTGCGTATTGGTCAGGTATTCCTGCGTAATTTCTTTTTTTCATCTTAATATTTTTTTACTAGTATCCTAAGATAGATAATAGCTCTTCGCTTTTTTGTTGTTCTTTAAATAATTTGGTGGTTAAATCACCATTTTCGTTTATGTCAATTAATATATGTTTTGGAGTTGGGATTAAACAGTGTTGTAATCCGCCAAAACCACCAATAGTTTCTTGGTATGCTCCTGTATTGAAAAAGCCTACGTATAAAGGACTCTCTTTTTCGTATACAGGTAAATAAATTCCGTTTACATGCTGCTCTGAGTTATAATAATCGTCGCTGTCGCAGGTTAAACCTCCTAATAAAACACGTTCGTATCTATGATTCCATTTGTTAAGCGGAAGCATGATAAAGCGTTTGTTTATAGCCCAAGAATCAGGTAAGGTGGTAATGAAAGATGAATTAATCATATTCCATTTTTCACGATCATTTTGTTTTTTTTGGTATAACACTTCATACACAGCTCCTCCTGATTCTCCTACAGTAAAACTTCCAAATTCAGTAAAAATGTTAGGAACTTCTACACCAGCTTCTTTACAAGCAAGATTTATTTGGTTGATGATTTCGTCTACCATATACTCATAATCGTAATCAAACGCTAATGAGTTTTTAATAGGAAACCCTCCACCTATATTTAAACTATCTAAACTTGGACATACTTTTTTAAGTTTTGTATACACTCGTAAACACTTTAATAATTCGTTCCAGTAATAGGCATTATCTCTAATTCCTGTATTGATAAAGAAGTGTAACATCTTTAACTCTACTTGCGGATTATTAGCTATTTCACGTTCATAAAAGGATACAATATTTTTATAACCAATTCCTAAACGGCTAGTGTAAAACTCAAACTTAGGTTCTTCTTCAGAAGCTATACGAATTCCTACATTAAACTTACTTCTAGTTTCGTCTAGTAATAAATTTAACTCCTCATAATTGTCTATTATTGGTATGCAATTTGTATGTCCACCATCAATTAAACTAACAATATTAGCAATGTATTGATCGCGTTTAAAACCGTTGCACAATACATAAGCATCATCACTTAACTTTCCTTCTTTTTTTAGTGATTTTACAATATCTATATCAAAAGCAGACGATGTTTCAATATGTATATCATTTTTTAAAGCTTCATTTAAAACATATTTAAAGTGTGAGCTTTTGGTACAATAACTATAGTTGTAACTGCCTTGATAATTGTGCTTTTCAATAGCTTTATGAAACCAGTTTTTGGCTTTGTTTATATTTTCTGATATTTTAGGTAAATAAGTGAATTTTAACGGTGCTCCGTATTGCTTCACTAATTCCATCATATCAATGTTGTGAAAAAATAAATTATTGTTTTCAGTATGAAATTCCGCTTGCGGAAAATCAAACGTTTGTTCTATTAAGTCTTTATATTTAGTATTCATTATTATTTTAGTTGTATCTGTATATTGTGTACAGAAAATCATTCAAAAAACAGTTGAGGTATACACCAAAACTTTTTTAAATAAATTGTATAACAAGGCTTTGTTGCTGTTTTACAACAAGATGTTAAACCAAAATAAAATGAATAGTTAGACTCTTAAAGCTAAGCAATCACCGCACTGTTTATAAAAATTCAGTGGTAGAGAGTATTGAAAGTAGGAAGAAACCTTAATGTTTCGGTTGTGTTTCTCAAACACTAAATAACTCACTATCTTCCCATAGAAGTTATTGCCGAAATAAGTAAAACGTAACATTTTGACTTATGTAATAAGATGTGGTAAATGTAAACTATTTTTTAATACAACAAACTTTTTTTTATTTTTTTTAATAAATTGAAGTTTAGTTGGTTAGCTTGTTTTTTGTTTCTTTATTAGCTCTATCCCTTTGTATAAAATAGTCGTATTAGGTATAGTAATTTCCCTTTTTTCTTCTGGCATATAGAGTAAAACGTAAAATCCAGTAATGTTTTTTACAACACCTTGTAAATCGAAGTCTTTGTCTATAATTTTTATAGTATCTCCTATACGCATAGGGTGATAAAAAAACAGAATAATGCTAGCCGTTAGGTTTGATAAAATAGACCATTGAGCAAAAAAACCGACTCCTAATACTGCGAGTATTGACGAAGCAAAAACAATTACTTCTTTAAAGTTAATACCAAAAATAATTAATGAAATGAATAAGGCTAAAGTATAGTATAAAAAATAGCTTATGTTTAAAATTAACTTTCTTCTATGAGGTTCAATAGCATTTTTTACAACATAAGACCTAGTTAATTTTTTTGTTACATGAATTAAAAAAAATAACGAAGCTGTTAAAAGCAAGAATTGTAAAAATGGGTTGTAGATAGATAATTCTAGAAAACGATTTTTCATTATTGTGTTTTTTATACAAATATACTTCTGGTTTTGTAAATATAATCTCGAAATAAAAAATTATATTTGATTGAAAATCATAGTTATATATCGTTATGAAGAATGTTTTAATACCCTATAATTTTTCAGAAGCAGCTATTAATGCTTTAAATTACACAAAACAACTGTTTAAAGGTGTTGAGGTAACCATTTATTTATTAGATGTGTATATAAGTCAACCTTCAGAACTATTGAGCGACGAAGAAAATGAAAAATGGTTTAATGAAATGGATAATGAAATTGAAGATGAATTAAAGTATTTAATTGAAGTTTTAAGAAGAGAGAATACTGGTTTTAATTACGAGTATGTTGTAGAGTCAAATTCATTAACAAAGGCAGTTACTAAAACAATTGAAGAAAAGAATATTGATGTAGTAATTGCGGGTACAAAAGGTGCAAAAAGTTTGGCAGAAACATTTATTGGTACAAATACCATGAAAATGATTAATGTAGTTAATAAATGTCCAATACTTGTGGTTCCTATGAATTACAAGTATAAACCATTACATCAAATTGTGTTTTCAACAAACTATAAAAGATTGTTTACAGCAAAAGAATTACAGTTTTTAATTAATTTAAGTAGAGTTAAGAAATGTATGTTGGAAGTTGTAAGTTTATCTGAAGAGAACTTTTTATCTGAGAATCAACAAAGGAATAAGGTAAAATTAAGAGAGTTATTACAAGATGTAAATGTTACGTATAAAAAAATTGATTGGGAAGGCTCTGAAACGTTAACAGTTGAAAAACATATTGAAGAAACAGAAAGTGAGCTGTTGGTTTTAATAAACCATAAGTACAATTTTTTTAATCGTTTGTTGGAAGAAAATGTAATAAAAAAATCAGCATTTAACAGTAAAATCCCTATATTGATATTACCAGAAATAGCTTAATTATGAAATTTACTGAAGGATTCTATAAAAGTATAGCTAATTTATTTTATGCAGTTTCTATGGCAGATAAAAACATGACTGTAGAAGAAAAAAAGAGTATTGTTAAAAGAGTAGAAAAAAACTGGTCTGCATCAGAAAATAAATCAGATAGCGAGTTGATATATGAAACGTTAAGAGAACTTATAAAAGAAAAAGCAACATCAGAAACAGCTTATGAAAGCTTTAAAGAGTATTACTTAGTGCATAAAGAAGAATTCTCAAAAAAAGTAATTCACGATTTATTAGCAGCGTCACATGAGATTTCTAGCTCTTATGCGAGAAAAAATAAATCAGAACTCATAATTTTAGCCAGACTTTACAAATTATTTAATCTCGTATAATTAAACAGATGACAAGGTTTATAACCAAGCAAAAAAACACTAAAAATGTAATTCCTGGAAGCCCAGTTTTTGTAGGAAATCAAAAAGAAGAGAATACAAGGATACGATTAATAGGATATGATGAAAATGAACTTGAAGAAATAGAGCTAGAAACTATAGATGAACTTGAAAATTATATAAATAAATACAAGAGACTTTGGCTTAATATTGATGGTTTACATGATGTTGAATTAGTAGGGAAGGTTGGTGAATTGTTTGATATTCATACACTTGTTCTTGAAGATATTGTAAATACCGATCAGAGACCTAGAGTAGATATTGAGGAACATTACATTTTTACAAGTATTAAAATGTTGTTTTTAAATAAAGAAAAGCATCAATTAGAAGCAGAGCAAATATCTATGTATTTATTAAAAAATGTGCTGATTACTTTTCAAGAAAAGCAAGGAGATATTTTTGAGTCAGTAAGAGAGAGGTTACGTCATAAAAAAGGAAGAGTACGAAATTATAGTGTAACATATTTAAAGTATTGTTTATTAGATGTAATTGTAGATAACTACAATTTTTTAATGGAAACTTTTGGCGAGAAAGTTGAATTCTTAGAAGATAAAATTTTACTACAACCTAATAAAAATACATTACAAGAAATTAATAAATACAAAATAGAACTTAATTATTTTAGAAAAGCAATACGACCAGCTCGTGAGGCAATAAATAGTTTTAGAGCATTAAAAACAGAATTAATAACAAAAAAAGAACAACCTTTTTTTAATGATTTGAATGATTTGGTTCAACGAAGTTATGATTCAGTTGAAAACTATAAGAGTATGTTGAGTGAGCAACTTACAGTATACTCAACAAACGTAAACAATCGTTTGAATGATATTATGAAAATACTAACCATATTTTCGGTAGTATTCATTCCCATTACCTTTATAGCGGGTATTTATGGTACAAACTTTGAATATATTCCTGAGCTTACGTATCGTAGTGGATACTTTGTAATGTGGGGAGTAATTTTGTTCACTGTAATGATAATGTTAGGGTATTTTAAATACAAAAAATGGTTTTAAGGATTGTTTAAGTTTTTGAAAATTAAATTTTTGTATCTTTGTGGCGTAAAATGAAAAAAGCATTTGGTAAAATAGCATCTATTTTAATGTCTTTTGTAGTGTTGTTATCTACAATGTCATTTACCGTTAATAGTCACTTTTGTGGAGACATGTTAGTGGGTACAAGCTATTTTGTAAAGGCTGAATCTTGTGGAATGGAAATGAAGCAGGAATCAAAACCTGAAGAATGTTCAGTAATTAAGAAAAATTGCTGTCAAGATGTTGCATCTGTAGTTGAAGGACAAGACAATTTAAAGCTTACTTCTTTTGACCAACTGTCTTTTGACCAACAAGTTTTTATAGCTTCATTTTACTACAGCTATATTAATTTATTTGAAGGAATTCATAATAAAGTAATTCCTTTTAAAGATTATACACCTCCACTGGTCATCAAGGATATTCATGTACTTGATGAAGTATATTTAATATGATTTTTAAACAATAACTATTTGTCCTTTTGAAAATTTCAATTGGATGATTTGTCGTACTCGATGTTTTTAACATCAATGTTTAATTGTTTAAAATCATTTTTATATGCTAAATAAAAGCATCAAATTTTTAATAGAAAACAAACTGGTAGCAGTTATATTACTCGTTTTATTTGTAGGATGGGGAACTGTAAATGCACCATTTAATTTAGATACGGGTTTTTTACCAAGCAAACCTGTAGCTGTTGATGCAATTCCAGATATTGGAGAAAATCAACAAATTGTTTTCACAAAGTGGGATGGACAATCACCACAAGATATAGAAGACCAAATAACCTACCCTTTAACAACATCTTTATTAGGAATTTCAGGAGTAAAAACCATCCGTAGTTCTTCTATGTTTGGACTTTCAAGTATTTATGTCATTTTTGAAGAAGGAGTAGATTTTTATTGGAGTCGTTCTCGAATTCTTGAAAAGTTAAATTCATTACCAAGTAATTTACTACCAGAAGGAGTAAGTCCTTCATTAGGACCAGATGCTACTGGATTGGGGCAGATTTTTTGGTATACACTTGAAGGACGTGATGAAGATGGGAATGTCACTGGAGGTTGGGATTTACATGAATTACGTAGTGTACAAGACTATTATGTAAAATATGCACTTTCGTCTGCAAATGGCGTGTCTGAAGTAAGTTCTATAGGTGGATATGTTCAAGAATATCAAATAGACGTAAAACCAGAGTTGATGCGTCAATACAATATCAGTTTACAGCAAATTGTAGCAGCAGTAAAGCAAAGTAATCAAGATATTGGAGCACAAACAATAGAAATAAATCAAGCAGAATATCTAGTTCGTGGTTTAGGATATGTAAGGTCAATAGCAGATATTGAAAATGCTGTAGTAACTGCTAAAAATTATACTTCAATACGAGTAAAAGACATTGCAAAAGTATCGTTAGGAGCAGAACCTCGTAGAGGTATCTTAGATAAAGAAGGAGCTGAGGTAGTAGGAGGTGTAGTGGTAGCTCGTTATGGAGCAAACCCTTTAGAAGTAATTACCAATGTAAAGGAGAAGATTAAAGAACTAAGTGCAGGTTTACCAAGTAAAGAGTTAAAAGATGGTAGAACCTCTCAATTAACCATTGTTCCGTTTTACGATCGTACAGAGTTAATTCATGAAACTCTAGATACGTTGAACGAAGCTCTTACGCTAGAAATATTGATAACGATTTTGGTAATCGTAGTGATGGTTTTCAATTTACGAGCTTCTGTACTAATCTCAGGATTATTACCCGTGGCAGTATTGATGGTTTTCATAGCAATGAAAGCCTTTGGAGTTGATGCAAACATCGTAGCCTTATCAGGAATTGCTATTGCTATTGGAACAATGGTAGATGTTGGGGTTATACTTTCCGAAAATATTATAAGTCACTTAGAGAGAGATGAGAGTAAATTACCCATAAATACATTAGTTTACAATGCGACAGCTGAAGTTTCAGGAGCAATTGTAACAGCGGTAATGACAACTATTATTAGTTTTATTCCTGTATTTACGATGATTGGTGCAGAAGGAAAACTATTCCGCCCACTAGCATTCACCAAAACTTTTGCTTTAATAGCAGCGATTGTGGTAGCACTGTTTTTAATACCACCATTTGCAGCCGTATTATTCAAGAAAAAAGAGCTGACAAAAAACTTTAAATATATTGTAAATGGAGTTTTAATCGCTTTAGGTATTACAGCTATTTTTTACGGGCATTGGTTAGGAACTGTATTGGTATCTTTTGGAGCTGTACAAGTTTGGAGTAATTACTCAGGAAAAACAACAACTCATGTTTCGTTTTCTAATTACAATTTTACACTGCCAGTAAACACCATTAATATCATTATATCTGCATTAGCAATTATTGGTTTGTTGGCGGAATATTGGAGGCCTTTAGGAGTTGATAAAAGTATTGTTACCAATCTTTTATTTGTAGCACTTGTTTGTTTCGGCCTGTTAGGTTTTTTTAGTTTACTTCAAAAATATTACAATCAGATATTACAATGGGCATTGAATAATAAACTACTGTTTTTAACCATCCCGTTAACAGTATTAACTTGTGGATTCTTAATTTTTAAAAATACAGGAAAAGAGTTTATGCCTTCGCTAAATGAAGGGTCATTTTTATTGATGCCGACCTCTATGCCACATTCAGGAGTAGAAGAAAACAAGCGAGTATTGCAACAACTAGACATGGCAGTTGCTAATATTCCAGAAATAGGAACGGTTGTGGGTAAAGCAGGAAGAACAGATTCAGCACTAGATCCAGCTCCTTTATCAATGTATGAGAATGTGATTAACTACAAGCCAGAGTATGCGTTAAATTCTGATGGAGAACGTCAACGTTATCGAGTGAATGAAGAAGGGTTGTTTATGTTGAAAAATGGCAAAGCGGTTGCAAATCCAAATATGACAGATAAGACTTCAGAAATTACTTTCTATGAAGTTTCTTCAAATGAATTAATAGAAGATGAAGACGGAGAGTTTTATCGTAATTGGAGACCAAATATTAAGTCTCCTAATGATATTTGGAACGAAATAGTAAAAGTAACTAAGTTACCTGGAGTAACATCTGCACCTAAGCTACAACCTATCGAAACTCGATTGGTAATGTTACAAACAGGAATGCGTGCTCCTATGGGAATTAAAGTAAAAGGACAAGATTTAAAACAAATTGAAGCTTTTGGAGTAGAACTTGAAGGAGTTTTAAAAGAGATTGAGGGAGTTAAAAAAGAGGCTGTTTTTGCGGATAGAATTGTAGGTAAACCTTATTTGTTGATTGATATTAACAGAGAAAAATTAGCACGTTACGGAATAGCTATTCAAACGGTACAAGATGTATTAAAAGTAGCAGTAGGAGGTATGCAATTATCGCAAACGGTAGAAGGAAGAGAGCGTTATGGAATTCGAGTTCGTTACCCAAGAGAATTACGCTCTAGTCCAACGGATTTAGAAAACATTTATGTACCAGTAGCCAAAGGAGCTCCAATTCCGTTGAGTGAATTAGCAACGATTCGTTATGAGCAAGGACCTCAGGTGATTAAGAGTGAAGATACTTTTTTAATCGGGTATGTATTATTTGATAAGTTAGATGGTTTTGCAGAAGTAAATGTGGTAGAAACAGCTCAAAAAGCAATTCAACAAAAAATAGACTCAGGAGAGCTAACTGTTCCTAAAGGAATATCATATCAATTTACAGGAACCTACGAAAATCAATTAAGAGCAGAAAAAACGCTATCGGTAGTAGTACCACTAGCATTGATGATAATCTTTTTAATACTGTATTTTCAGTTCCGTTCTGTAGCTACTTCGTTAATGGTGTTTACAGGAATTACAGTAGCTTTCGCAGGAGGATTTATTATGATGTGGTTATACGGACAAGATTGGTTCCTGAACTTTAGTGTATTTGGAGAAAACTTACGAGAACTATTTCAAATGCATCCAATTAACTTGAGTGTTGCTGTTTGGGTAGGATTTATTGCATTGTTCGGAATTGCAACCGATGATGGTGTGGTAATGGCTACTTACTTAACACAAACATTTAATAGAGATAAACCTCAAACAATCGAAGCTATTCGAACATCTGCATTGCACGGAGGAAATAAGCGTATTAGAGCATGCTTAATGACAACGGCAACAACTATTTTAGCCTTATTGCCAGTATTAACTTCAACAGGAAGAGGTAGTGACATTATGATACCAATGGCAATTCCTGCTTTTGGAGGAATGATTATAGATGTTACTTCATACTTTATAGTACCTGTATTATACAGTTGGAGAGAAGAAATTTTATTAAAAAGAAAAACGAAAAGAGATGAGTTTTAAAATAAATAATAAAAAAGCAACCTTATTTCTGGCTTCTATGTTTTTTACTTTTACAATACAAGGGCAAGATCTACAGGAATATATTAAAATAGCCTTAGAAAACAATCCAGAAGTACAACAGTTTGATATTAAGTATAAGCGTATTTCAGAGAAAAAAGAAGAGGTAAATACATTGCCTAATACAGAGTTTGGAGCAGGATATTTTGTAAGCGAGCCAGAAACGCGTACAGGTCCACAACAATTTAAACTTTCGGTAAAACAAATGATTCCATTTTTTGGAACCATAACAGCACGAGAAAACTATGTGTCTTCATTAGCAGATGCAGCTTATCAAGATATTGTAGTAGTAAAACGTAAACTAGCAACATCAGTAGCGCAGTCGTATTACAAGCTTTATGAAGTTAAAGCAAAACAAAAAGTATTAGACGAAAATATTGCGTTACTTCAAACGTATGAAAAGTTAGCGTTAACTTCTGTTGAAGTAGGAAAAGCTTCTGCAGTAGATGTGTTGAGGTTACAGATAAGGCAAAATGAGTTAGCACAACAAAAAGAAGTATTGCAGGAAACTTTTTTAGGAATGCAGAAAGCATTTAATAAATTATTAAATCAAGATGTTAATACATTAATTTTAGTAATTGATAGTTTGAATATTCCGAAAGAAGCTGATAAAATACAACCAAGTACCTTAAAGTTACATCCAGAATTAGTGAAGTTTGATAAGTTGTATACTTCTATAGAAAAGTCTGAATTCTTAAACCAAAAAGATAAACAACCAATGATTGGTTTTGGGCTGGATTATGTGAATGTTGGTAAACGTACAGATATGAACGTAGTAGATAATGGAAAAGATATTGTAATGCCTATGGTGTCGTTATCAATTCCTATTTTTAATAAAAAAAATAAATCTATAAGCAAGCAAAACAAGTTACAGCAAGAGGAAATTTTATCACAAAAAGAACAACGATATAATACGTTAGAGTCTGTATTATACAGAGCTGTTTCGGATAGAAAAGCATCTGTAATTAGTTACCGAACACAACTTAAAAATTTAGAGCAAGCAAAAAATGCCGAACAAATTTTGGTGAAAAGTTACGAGACTGGAACAATAGATTTTAACGATGTGTTAGATATTCAAGAATTACAATTAAAGTTTCAAACAAATATGATTGTATCAGAAGTAACTTATTATACACAAAGTACCATTATTAATTATTTAATTCAATAAATACAATAAGATGGTAAATAGGCATACATCATTAAAAATTAGAAAAATACATAGATACTTAGGGTTATTTTTAGGAATTCAATTCTTAATGTGGACGATAAGTGGATTGTATTTTAGTTGGACAAATATTGATGAAATTCATGGCGATCATTTAAAAAAAGCTGAATTAAAACCTAAAGCGTTTAATAACTTAATTAGTCCGTCAGAACTTAATATTTCTGAAGGAATTAGAACTATTGAGTTAAGAGATGTTAATAATGTTCCGCATTACTGGGTGAATAAAAAGAGCTTATATAATGCTTTAAATGGAAACTTAAAAGAAAGTATTACAAAAGAAGAAGCATTACATATAGCTAAAAACTATATGAAAAGTAACCTTGAAGTAGCTTCAATAGAACAGGTAAACGACGTAGGAGAGCATCATGAATATAGAGGAAAACTACTCCCGGCTTATGTTATAACATATAAAGCTAAAGGAGATATTAAAGCTTATGTTTCTGTTAATGACGGAAAATTTCAAACGGTAAGACACCAGAGTTGGCGTTGGTTTGATTTTTTATGGATGACTCATACAATGGACTATGAAAGTAGAGATAATTTTAATACCACTGTTTTGAGGGTGTTTTCATTATTAGGTTTAATAACAGTATTAAGTGGTTTTTTATTATGGTATATCACATCTCCCTCTATTAGAAAACTAGTAAAAAAGAAAAACAAATAACAATGAAAAAATATATAATATACATAGTAATTTTAATTGCTGGCTTATTCATGGGGTGGCTATTTTTTGGAGATTCTTCAAGCAATGAAGAGACGCATGATCATACTACAGCAGAAAAAGGTAAGATGTGGACATGTTCTATGCATCCACAAATTATGCAACCAGAACCAGGAGATTGTCCTATTTGTGGAATGGATTTAATCCCTGCGGAAGCAGGAGCTGAAGGACTAGCTGCAAATCAGTTTAAATTGACTAAAAATGCAATGGCATTGGCTAATGTACAAACGACTGTGATTGGTAATGCTATAAGTACAGATAATACAATTACATTATCTGGAAAAATAGCAGAAAACGAAAAATCAAATGCAGTGCAGGTAAGCTATTTTGCAGGAAGGATAGAACGTTTAAATGTGAATTTTACAGGAGAAAAAATAAGAAAAGGTCAGTTGTTGGCAACTGTATACTCTCCAGAACTGGTAAAAGCACAACAAGAATTATTAACAGCAGCGTCAGTAAAAGAAAATCAGCCAGCATTGTATAAAGCAGTTAGAAATAAACTGAAATTATGGAAGCTTTCTGAAAACCAAATTAATCAAATTGAAAAAACAGGAAAAGTAAAAGAAAACTTTCCTGTATATGCTACGGTTTCTGGTACAGTATCTGAAAAACTAGTTGAACAAGGAGATTATGTAAGTCAGGGACAAGCATTGTTAAAAATAGCTAATTTGAATTCAGTATGGGCAAACTTTGATGTATATGAAAATCAAATCAGTAATTTTAAAGTAGGTCAAGACATATCAATAACTACCAATGCGTACCCTAATGAAACTTTTAAAGCAAAAGTTTCGTTTATTGATCCCGTGTTAAATCAAGAAACTCGTACGGTAACTATGCGTGCTGTTCTTAATAATAGTAAAGGGAAGTTTAAACCGGCTATGTTTGTTACAGGGAAAGTGGAGGCTACAGAAAAACAAACAGAACAACAATTAAATATCCCTGCAACAGCAGTTTTATGGACAGGAAAGCGTTCAGTTGTATATGTAAAGCCAGAGGCAAGTAAACCTGTTTTTGAAATGCGAGAAGTGGTGTTAGGAGGAAGAGCAGGGGACAACTATCAAGTAGAAAAAGGATTGAAAGCTGGAGAAGAGATTGTGACTAATGGAGTGTTCACAATAGATGCATCAGCACAATTACAAGGAAAGAAGTCAATGATGAACCACGCAAAAGAAATTATGGAATCTTTTAGTACTCCTAAAGAGTTTAAAGAGCAGTTACAAAAAGCCTATGAAGCTTACATAGACTTAAAAGATGCTTTAGTAAAAACTAATGCAGATGTAGCCAAAACAAGTGCAGAAAATCTACAAAAAGACTTATTGTTAGTTGACATGAAGTTGTTAACCAATGAAGAAGCACATAAACAGTGGATGCAGTTAATCCCTGCGCTAAAATCAAGTAACGAAGAAATTGCAAAAGCTACAGATGTAGCTATACAACGAAAGCATTTTAAAGTATTGTCAGAGCATTTTATTATGGCAGTTCAGTCTTTCGGGATAAATGAGGTGACTTATAAACAATACTGTCCTATGGCTGATAGTGACAAAGGAGCTTATTGGTTAAGTAAAGAAAAACAAGTGTTAAATCCGTATTTTGGTGATATGATGTTAAAATGCGGTGAAGTAAAAGAAACAATTAATAATAATTAAATATCAATTCAAAATGAAAAGAGTAATCTTAGGGGTAGCTATGTTGGCTACTATTGGTTTAGTAAGTTGTAAAAACGAAGCTAAAAAAGAAACAGAAACAAAAGAAGTACAAACAGAACAAACTACTACTAAAGAAGTAGCAATGACTGACGCAACTTTTGGAGTAAGAGGTAACTGTGGAATGTGTAAAAACACAATTGAAAAGGCAGTAAATGGTGTTGATGGAGTAGCATCGGCAGAATGGGATAAATTAAGAAAGCAAATCAACGTATCGTTTGATGATTCTAAGACTAATTTAGGTGCTATTCATAACGCAATTGCAGCATCTGGTTACGATACTGATAAAGTAGCTAGTAGTGAAGAAGCTTATGGTAACTTACCAGGTTGTTGTCAATACGATCACAATATGGAAATGAGTTTAAAAGGTGATGTAAAAGCAGACGAAATGTCTAATCACTAATTGGGAAAAAAATAATAAAAAGTAAAAAACCAGTAATTCAGTTGTCGATTTGCTGGTTTTTTTATGTTCTTTACAGGAGGCATTTGTTGATGTTTAATACTGTAATATATTTGATTATATTAGCTTTTAAAATTGCTTTATAGCGCTAACTTTTATATTCTATGAATAGTTCATCGGCAGAACAAAAGGGTGTCGAAGTGCAAAATGGATTTAAATTAAATGCACTTACACCTTTAGTTTTAGATGAAAATAAATATGGAGTAAAAACATATTTAGATTCTCTAAAGTTTGGAATTGATAATAAAGATATTCACAACATTGCTTTAACAGGAAGTTATGGTTCAGGAAAGAGTAGTATTATTAAAACTTTTCAGTATAAATATCCGAAATATAATTACTTAAATATTTCACTAGCCTCCTTTGTGAAAAATAACAATCTAAATGATGAAGGAGGGGGAAGAATTGACAGATTGATAGAATTGAGTATACTTCAGCAGTTATTTTACAGGGTAAGTCATTCTCAAACACCATATTCAAGATTTAGAAAGATAAAGAATATTGGTTTTAATGAATTAAGTAATAGGGCTTTATTAGTATGTTTTATTTTGGTTGGGCTTTATTTTTTGTTTAATAATTCAATATTATATGAGTTAGCTCCTCAAAATCCTCTGGGAGTAAGGGTTGTTTTATTAATTCTTTTATTGTTTGCATTTCATGAAGTCTTTGTGGAAGTTTTTAAAGCTTTAAACTTTAATAAATTAAGTAATTTAAATTTAAAAGATTTAGAAATAGGTCTCAGCCCCGATGATGAACAGTCAATTTTTAATAAACATTTGGATGAGATAATTTACTTTTTTGAAGTAACAGATTATAACGTTGTTGTAATTGAAGACTTAGATAGGTTTAGAAACACATTAATATTTACTAAACTTAGGGAAATTAATCAATTGATTAATAATTCTGAACAAATAAAAAGACAAGTTAATTTTATATATGCTATTAAAGATGAATTATTTGATGAAAAAGATAGCAGAGTTAAATTTTTTGATTTAATAATACCAGTCATTCCTGTTGTTAATTCTTCAAATTCAGGAGAAAAAGCTATTGAGGTTTTGAAGAGTTATGGTCTTCAATATTTATTAGAGGAGGATTTTTTAAATGTAATCTGTGAATATATTGAGGATATGAGGTTATTAAATAACATATGTAATGAATATGTTATTTATAAAAAAACTTTGGGAGATGGGTTGAATTCAGAAAAATTGTTTTCAATGATTACGTAT
The DNA here is from genome assembly GCF_028829235.1 of Tenacibaculum larymnensis. GTDB lineage: Bacteria > Bacteroidota > Bacteroidia > Flavobacteriales > Flavobacteriaceae > Polaribacter > Polaribacter larymnensis. The sequence continues at coordinate 282,850 of NZ_JAIWJY010000002.1, forward strand.
AAGAATTTATTTCCTGAAGATTTTTCTATGCTTCATAAAAATGAAGGTTTTTTGTATGAAATGTTAAATAGTAATTATGTAGATGAGTTAAAGGAAGAAATGAAAGTAACTATAAAAGATAAAATTAAATTAATTGATAAGAAAATACAACGAATTGAAGAAGAGAAAATTGGTTCATACGAGGATTTAAAAGCACTTTATGTAAATAAATTACATCATTATGAAGATGAAATTGTAGGGGTCGATGTTGATGGAGTAAATGTTAAATTGGGAGATTTAACTAAAGATGAGTATTTCGATAAACTTAAGGGAAATAACGATATTAAAGTATACAAGGTTAAGAATCAATATTATTCTAATGGCTTAATTTATACTTCGGTGAAATTAAATTATGGTTTTGCAGATTTAGAAAAGAAATTGAGTATATATACTTTTGATGAAAGAGTTAAAATGTTGTTTAAGGAAGAATTAGAAGAGTTGCTTTTTGAAAAAGGAGAATTAGAAGATGATATAGATGAAGTAGAAAGAATGAATTTTCAGTTATTGTCTAGAGAAATGAGATTTGAAGGAGAAAGATTTAGAGGTAAGGGTTTAATTCTTTTTCTGTTAAAGAATGGATATATTAATGAAAATTATCACGATTATATTTCCCATTTCCATGGGATAATTATCACCCAAAAAGATAGTGATTATCTAAAACATATTAGAAGTGGGTTTGAGCCTATTTATAATTATCCAATTTCTAAACTTGAAAATTTCGTTAAGAAGATGAATAATGTGGATTTTCAAGAAGATGGTGTGTTAAATATATCAATATTAAATTGCTTATTGGGGAAAAATAAATATTCTTATAAAAGAGATTTAATTCTGAAGAAGATATTGATGTTGGACGATTTGTCAATAGGGTTTATTGATTTGTATTTTGAAAAGGGTCAATACCAGGGCGTTTTGTTGAATTATTTGTGTAGTATTGAAAATGGTGTTTTTTGGAACTCGATTGAGAATGATAGGGAATGGTCTAAGCAAAAAGAATATTATTTAGATTTAATAGTTAAAAATGTAGAAGTTTTAAAAATTAAAGAGATTTCACTTCATACTAATCTAAAAGAATTTATTTCTGAAAGTGATTCTTTTATTTATAGACTTAATTCTAATACAGACAAGGTTATTGAATTAATTTCGGTTTTAGATATAAAATTTTCTAAAGTGAGAAAACCTTTAGAAGATGAATATTCCGTTTATTATCATGTTTTTGAGAATCACTTTTACGAATTAAATGTTCCTAATGTTGAGCTCTATATGAAGGAGGAATTAGGAGATGAGTTTAATGAGGTTGATTTTAATAAATCTAATTATTCTTTTATACATAACTCAGGTTTGAATTATTTAGTAGACTACGTCGAGTCTAAAATTCAAAATTATGTTGATAATGTTTTGTTACTTCTTGATAATGGAGGGGATATTGAGGAAAAATACTTTTTAAAATTATTGAATAATGAATTTTTAAGTCTAGACACAAAACTAGAATTAATAGAGAGGCTAAATTGTAAAATTAAATTGCTTAGTTCTTTAGAAGATAGTTATTTAATAACAAAAGTATTTAATGAAGATAAATTAAAGTATAATTGGCATAATATTGTCTCTATATATAAGTATTTAGAGGAGGATTATAAAGATGAAAGTTTCATAGAAAATATTATTTCTGTGTTAAATGAAGATGAGGTTTATAATGAAATTGAAAGAAACAGGTTGGATAATGAGGAATATGATTATGAAGAATATTCTAGAGTGATAAATAGTATTATAAAAAATGACTCTTTAAGTCATAGTAGCTTTTTTACTTTGTTTCACACGATAGGAGATATTGAGCTTAATTTTGATTTTACTCAACTTTCTGATAACAAGTTGAAATCTTTGGTGGCATTTAAACTTAATTTATCACCAGAGCTATATAGTATTCTTAAGGAGAATTATAGAGAAATGAAGTTAAATGGAGAAGATATAAGTTTGCATATTAGCTTAATTGAAAAAGATATTGATGTGCTTTTAGATAATTATGATGATTATTTTGTTGATTCTTATGATTTGTATGAGTTGGTAAAACGAAAGAAAGTCGATGGCAATAAATTAGTTCTATTGTTAGCGAAAATGGATACTTCAGAAATCATTCAAAATATCGAGTGTTTGAGAGAATTGAGTTTGTTGTTAGTGAAGCATCACTATTCAGGAGGTTATTTATATAAATTATTGATTGGTATTTTTAATTTGTCTAGAGTGTCAGTTGAAAATAAAATGGAGTTAATTAATATATATTTTAATAACTTAAATTTAGATGGTTTAAGGTCTTTGTTTTCATTGTTGCCAGAACCTTATTCAAACATTCTAAAAGAAAGAAGTAGGAGGGTTAAAATAAAGGAAAATGGAGTTAATTATTCAGTAATTAATAAATTAAAAAACAAAAATTACATTTCATCGTATAAATTATTAGTGAACTATATTGAGGTTAATGCTAAGAATAAGTTTTAGCTTGATAAGTAAAAGCAGACGAAACGTCTAACCACTAATTATAAAAAAAGTGTAACGATATAAACTTCGTTACACTTTTTTTCTTGTTTTAATTATTACAACTAAACAGCCAGCGTATTCCATATTCATCGGTTATACTTCCAAATAAAATACCCCAATAATTTCTTTTTAATGGAAGAGATATTGTTTTCTTCTTTGAAAAACTTGAATAGTACTGTCTTATTTTAGTTTCATCATTGCTTTTTAGAAGAATAGAAACATTGTTTCCTTGCAATAATTTATCTTCATCAAACAAATCAGTACCCATTAATAACATATTTTCTTTTTTAAGAAAAGCCTGTACAATGTGTTTTTTATAATTGTTGGGAAGTTTCTTGGTTTTAGGTGAGTCTTCTAAAGTTTGAAAATATAATTCGCCACCCAAACAATTTTGGTAAAAAAGCATCGCTTTTCTACAATTACCATTAAATGTAAGATACGTTATTAGTTGACTCATTATTATCTTTTACAAACTTTCAGTGTATTTTTTAAAATTATCTAAAATAGCTTGCCATCCCTCTTTTTGCATTTCAATAGAGTTTTGAGTTTCGGCATCAAAAACTGTTATAACTTCAGTATAACCTTCTTTTGGTGTAAAGTTTGTTTTTGCCTTTCTACCATCACCCATGGTATAAGCAATACATTTAAGAGGTGTCACTTCATCATAAGTACCAGTAAAATCGAAACTAAAACTTCCATCTTTAGCTTCCATTCTTGATAAGAACTTTCCTCCAACTTTTAAATTGTTTTCAGCTTTAGTTGTATGCCAATCTTCAGATGCCGTATTCCATGTTTTTATATGCTTTGGAGTTGTCCATATATCCCATACTTTGTTAGGAGTTCCTTTAATTGTTGTTTTAACTGTTATTTGTTCCATGATTTTAAGGTGTTAATGTTAATACTACAAAGATGAGGTAAATTTAAAGTTTTGTTTGGGTGGTATAACGGCGTTTTTAAGGGCTAATTACGTCAATTTCTTATATTTGTTTAATGAAGAACGTTTCTATACTTGTTCCAGAGTCAGCTGTAATAGAGTCTGTTGCCGATCCTCAATACATGTTTTCGGCTGCTAATAATTTTTTAATTTCTAATAATCAAGCCCCTCTATTTAAGATAAACCTTGTAGGAAGTAAAAAGGAGATAAGGTTTAATGGTGGTATGTTTTCTGTGCATACAAATAAGCTGTTAGAAGAGGTAACTCAAACAGATCTTATTATAATACCAGCCCTTTTTGGAGATATGAAAACTGCAGTAGAACTTAATAAAGAAGCTATTCCTTGGATTGTAAAGCATTACGAAAAAGGAACTGAAGTAGCTTCCTTATGTGTTGGTGCATTTTTATTAGCTTCAACAGGAATTTTAGATGGAAAAAAATGCTCTACTCATTGGGCTTTTTACAATGAGTTTCAAGAAACGTATCCTAATGTTGAGGTAGTAGACGGTAGTGTTATTACAGAAGAAAACGGAGTTTATTCTAGTGGAGGAGCAAACTCATATTGGAATTTATTGTTATATCTTTTAGAAAAATATACAGATAGAGACACGGCAATTTTAGCATCTAAATACTTTGCGATAGATATTGATAGAGATAGTCAATCAGCATTTACAATGTTCACAGGACAAAAAAATCATAATGATTTGGAAGTTATAAAAGTGCAAGAGTACATAGAAGCAAATTATAAAAACAAAATTACTGTAGATGATATGGCAAGTATAGTAGCTGTTAGTAGAAGAAGTTTTGAAAGGCGTTTTAAACAAGCTACTAATAATACTATTATCCAATATCATCAGCGTGTAAAAGTTGAAGCTGCTAAAAGGCACTTTGAAAGTACTAGAAAAAACATTACAGAAGTAATGTACGATGTAGGATACTCAGACACGAAAGCTTTTAGAAATGTTTTTAAAAAAATTACTGGATTAACACCTATTGAGTATAGAAATAAATATAGTAAGGGCGTTTAAGTCTTTAAAGTATTCTTTTTTTGGTTTGTAGATTACTGGTTGTCAGTTGTATGTTTTTCTGGTTTAAATTTGTGCAGTCAAATAACTTCACTTATTTTAGCAGTTAAATAACTGCGTAATGAAGTTAAGAAGAGATGTTTTTCAAGCCATTGCAGACCCAACTCGTAGAGCTATTATTTCTTTAGTAGCCCTTCAAGCAATGACGCCATCTGCAATAGCCAATAATTTTGAATACTCTAGACAAACAATTTCTAAACACATACAAATACTATCAGAATGTGATATTCTAAAACAGGAACAAAAGGGTAGAGAGATATACTATCATTTAAATCCTGAAGGAATGAAAGAAATAGCGGCTTTTATAGAGCCTTTCAGGAAATTTTGGGATGAACGTTATAATAAATTAGAATCTGTTATGAAGAATTATAAACCTAAAAAATAAACTATGGAACAGAAAACTAAAGTTGTTGCAGAAACAGGAAAACAAGATATTATAATAACACGAATGTTTGATTTGCCTATAGAACATTTGTTTATGGCGTATGTTGAACCTGAAATTATTGAGCAATGGATGGGAACAAAGGTTTTAAAAATTGAAAGTAAAACAAATGGAAGTTATGAATTTGAAACAACAGATCCAGTAGGGAACAAACATTTGTTAAGAGGAGTTATTCATGAAATTATTCCTCAGAACAAAATTGTTAGAACTTTTGAAATGGTAAGCATGTCTTTCGGTGTACAATTAGAAACGTTGGTGTTTGAAAAGTTAACAAACAATAGTAGTAAGTTAACTAAGAAAGTAGTTTATCAATCTGTTAAAGATAGAGATGAAAACCTAAAACTTCCGTTTAAACAAGGTATTAACTGGGCACATCAACGATTAGAAGAAGTTGTAATTAAATTATTAAAAGTATGAAAGTAAAAACTACCATATATTGGATACTGACAATATTTCTCTCGATAGGTATGCTTGCAGGAGGTATTCAGCAGATGTTGCAAATTGGTGGATATAATGACATCATTAAAGCATTAGGATATCCGTTATATGTACTAAGTATTTTAGGCGTATGGAAAATACTAGGGGTGATTGTTATTCTAGCTCCAAAATTAACCTTGTTAAAAGAATGGGCATATGCAGGCTTTTTCTTTGCTATGTCAGGAGCTGTAATTTCTCATATCTCGGTAGGACAAAATTTTATTGAAGCAATGCCTGCTTCAATATTATTAGTGATTGTCGCTTTATCTTGGTATTTAAGACCAGATAGTAGAAAAATTAAAAGAATTATAAAGTAAGTTTGAAATGGAAAAAGTAGATAAGTATATAGAAAATATAAAAAATTGGAAAGAAGAAACAAAACTGTTACGACAAATTTGTTTGGATTGTGGTCTAGAGGAAGACTTTAAATGGATGCACCCTTGTTATACTTTTCAAGGAAAAAATATTGTGTTAATTCATGGTTTTAAAGATTATTGTGCATTACTTTTCTATAAAGGAGCTTTGTTAAAAGATACAGAAAGGGTTTTAATTCAACAGACAGAAAATGTACAATCTGCTCGTCAAATTAGGTTTAATAAACCTGAAGAGGTTTTAGATTTTACACCAACAATCAAAAGATATATTTTCGAAGCAATAGAAGTTGAAAAAGCAGGCTTAAAAGTAAAAACTAAGAAAACTTCAGAATTTGAAATGGTAAGTGAATTTAAAGAAGTTTTGGAAGAAAATTCAGATGTAAAAAAAGTTTTCGAAGCACTAACACCAGGAAGACAAAGAAGTTATTTATTGTATTTTTCTCAAGCTAAACAATCAAAAACACGCTTATCAAGAATAGAAAAATCGATACCTAAAATGATTGAAGGTAAAGGACATAATGAAAGATAATAAAGCTACCTAAATTTAGGTAGCTTTATAGAAACTTAGATGAAAACTAGATAAATTAATATTATTACATATTAATAAATCTTGGAAGTAGTGTGAAACATTTGTGTAGAAACCGCAATACGATTCCAAATATTAATTTCTCCTATTTGCATAATAATTTGTGCTATTTCGTTATCGGTAAAGTACTCCTTAAGTTTCTGAAAGGTACCTTCTGTTAATCCATTATCACTTATCAGTGTTATTTCATCAGTAGCGGCCAATAAGGCTTTTTCTTTTTCGGAAAATAAAGGAGATTCCTTCCATGCACTCAAAGCAAAAATTCTGTTTTGTTCTTCTCCATTTTTTAGAGCCTCTGCGGTATGCATCTCGATACAATAAGCGCATATGTTAATTTGAGAAGCTCTTATTTTTATAAGATTTTTACTTTTTTTTGAAAGAGTTGATGTTTCAAGATATTTAAAAATTCCTAAGATAGCATTATAAGCGTTGGGTTCTAGTTCTTGAATGTTTAGTCTTTGTTTCATAATTTTAAATTTTATAAACCAAAGGTATTACTCCTCGTAAAGTTAAAACTTAAGCCAGTTTAAGAAAGGTTAAGCAGTATTAAGAATCAGAAAAAAGATTAGTTAAATATAAACCGCCTTACGATATTTGTTAGCGTATTCAGAAGGAGTCATATTGGTAACCTTTTTAAAAACCTCTCTAAAACCTTTTGGGTCATTATAACCAACTTCGTACATTATTTCATTAATTGTTTTATTTCCTCTCTCAAATTCTTTTTTAGCAGCTTCTATTTTAACACGTTGTACATATTCAATCACGGTGTTGGCTGTAGCCTTTTTAAAACGTCTTTCAAAAGTTCTACGGCTTACAGCTATTTTTTCAGAAAGCTCATCAACACTTATTTTATGCTGATAATTTTGCTCAATATATTCTTGAATTTTTAAAATTTCTTTATCGTTATGAGATTTCTGACCTTTAAAAATAATGAAAGGAGATTGACTGTTACGACTGATATCTATTTCAAAAATTTTAGAAGAAAGCACAGCGATTTCACGACCTGCAAACTTTTCTACCAAATAAAGGTTTAAATTTAAAGAAGAATAAGCTCCACCACTTGTATATAAGCCATTTTCATCAGTAATAATCCTATCATCAACAAGATTAACATCAGGAAACATTTTTCTAAATTCATCAGCAGCCAACCAATGTGTAGCACAATCTTGATCGTTAAGCAAACCTGTACTAGCTAATAAAAAAGCACCTATACAAAGACTCGCAACTTCTGCACCGTTTGCATGTTGTTTCTTTATCCAAGGAATAAAAGCACTGTTTTTTGAAATTACTTGGTCATAATCACCGTGAATAGCAGGAATGATAATCAAATCTGTTTTTTGTACATCAACAATTGTGGTGTTAGGAATAATACTAAATAGTCCATTGCTTAATCTGGCTTTTTTATGTGTACCAACAAGATGTGTTGTAAACATTGGTTGTTTGCCTGCTTTTAATAAGGCGTCATTAGCCATGGTAAACATCTTATAAGTTGCCTCTAAGTTACTTAAACTAGAGTCTCCTTCTGGTACAAGAATAGAAATATGTTTCATGAGTTGTTTTTCAAGAGGTTAGACCATTTCAAATATAAGATAAGCAATTGTCGCAATCAACCCTTTGGATTGTCGGAAATGTACCTTTGAAGTATGGATTAGACTCTTTAACTTTGGTTATCAAATAATTAGGTTATGGAAATATGGGCAAACTTAGGAGTAGAGGATATAGAACGCACACAAAAATTCTATCAAACATTAGGTTTTAAACTTAATGGAGTTCCAACGGATGAAATAGTAAGTTTTTTATTTGGTGAAGATAAGTTTGTAATCCACTTTTTTAAAAAGGGAAAGTTAAAAGAAAGCTTTGAAGGAGAAATAGCAAATCTGAATAACAGTAATGAAATAATGTTTACACTTTCAGCAAAAAGTAAAGAGGAAATTAATGTGCTAATAGAAAGAATAGTAAAAGCAGGAGGATATATCCGTTTTGACCCTAGAAAAGACAAGAAAAAGTTTTATGATGATAATGGCTATTATGTTTGTGTGTTTGAAGACTTAGATGGGCATTTGTTTAATCTGTTTTGTAATTTGAATAAATAATCAAAAAAATAAAAGAAAATGAAAACTATTTGGCTAAACCTTCCTGTAAAGAATATGAAAAAATCAAAAGTTTTTTTTAAAACAATTGGTTTTGAGGAAAATCCAATGCATAAAAATGCAGAGTATATTGGTAGTTTCTTTATTGGAGAAAACAATTTTGTACTCATGCTTTTTCCTGAAAAAGAGTTTAAAGGCTTCACAAAAAATGAAGTTAGCAATACTCAAAAAGGAACAGAAATGCTTATCAATGTTGATGCACAGAGTAGAGAAGAAGTAGATAAAATGGCTATGACTGTTAGTAAAGCTGGTGGTGTAATATTTTCGGAGCCTAGTGAGTCTCAAGGTTGGATGTATGGCTTTGGGTTTACAGATTTAGACGGACATCGCTGGAGTATGTTGTATATGGATATGGAAAAAATACCACAATAAAAACTTTAAAAATGGAACAGCAAAAATTTACAAAAGTTATAAATGCTAGCAATGAAAAGGTATGGAAGGTTCTTTGGGATGATGAAACGTATCCTCAGTGGACAGCAATTTTTTCAAAAGGGTCTTATGCAAAAACAGATTGGAAAGAAGGGAGTAAAGTATTATTTCTTACACCAGATGGTAGAGGGATGGTAAGTAAAATAAAAAAGAAGATACCTAATGAGTATATGCTCTTTGAACATTTGGGAATAATTGAAAATGAGATAGAGAACCATGAAAGTAAAGAAGCTAAAGAATGGGCTGGAGCTACAGAGGCATATATGTTAGAGTCTGTTAAGAACAATAAAACGCAATTAACAGTTAAAATGGATGTAGTTGAAGAGTATAAAGACTTCTTTTTAAATACATGGCCCAAGGCAATGAGTAAAATAAAAGATTTAGCAGAAAAGAAAAATTAGAATAAAAATAACCTTAAAAACAAGAAAAATGAAAGTAAATCCTTATTTAAATTTTGATGGAGATGCAGAACAAGCATTCAATTTTTACAAATCAGTATTTGGTGGTGAATTCATTGCAAATATGAAAATGAGTGACGCTCCTGATGTAGAAAAATTACCTGAAAATGAGAGAAACCGTACAATGCATATTTCGCTACCATTATCAAAAGATACTATTTTAATGGCGTCAGATACCGTGCCATCAATGGGACATAAGCTTAACAAAGGGAACAATAATTACATTTCAATTCACCCTAATAGTCGTGAAGAAGCAGATCGTTTATTTAATGGGCTTTCTGTAGATGGAAAAATTGAAATGCCCATGGAAGATCAGTTTTGGGGAGATTATTATGGAAGTTTTGTAGATAAGTTTGGAGTTCATTGGATGATTAATTATAACGAGCAATACAGTTAATATTAATGCTGTTATTTAATGGTAGAAGTTTTTAAAACGTCAGTAGCATTAATTGAAGATGAAGAATATCTTTTAAGAGAACTTCAAAAGAAGTTCCCAGATTATCTAATTAATTTTGATCTGGAGGATTGTGATAATATTCTTCGAATAGAAATTGCTAACGAAAAAATTGACGTTGCTAGAATTATCAAATTAGTGAGGTCTTATAATTTTGATATAGAAGTATTGGAAGATGTAGTAGGTTAAATATAACTTCAACTATTTAAAAATAAAACCCTGTTAGAAAACTAACAGGGTTTTTTGTGACCTCGGCAGGATTCAAACCTGCAACCTCTTGAGCCGTAATCAAGTGCACTATTCAGTTATGCTACGAGGCCTTTTTGCGGGTGCAAATATAAGAATGTTTTTTAAAAACTAAAGCAAAAAAATAATTTTTTTTTAAGCTTTTTCAATTATTTATCAGCTTCTATTTCTTGTTTAAAATCGTCAATAGTGCGTTGAGCTTTTTCAAGATCTGATTCATAGATAAATACGTCAATAGAGTTACCTAAAGTTCCAAAACCAGCAACCCTTCCAGCTTCTTTATTATCTTTTACTAAATACGGAACTTCAATTTCATTAAGTAACTGACTTAATCTGTTCACAAAGATTTGAGAACCTGAGAAAACTTTAATATGCTTGTTCATAATGGTAAATTTTAATCCAACGAATTTATTGTAATATAAGCACGCCATCCAATAATAGCCAATTGAAATTTTGATGCTTTCGATATATCCAATTCCTTTTTAGTAAAGGAAGGTAGTAGAGCCTTGTTTAGTTTGGCTAAAAACTTAAAAAAACTTTTTTTCATTAGTAGTTGATTCTACTATCAAAAATAACGAAAAATAATTTGTTATAATAAGAAAGTATAAACTTTACTTGACTTAAAATGAAAAGTATAGGTTTTAACAAGCCAACTTCTTAAAATATCAATTCCAGTAATAAATAAGCAATTTTAATGGTTATTAGAATTAGTTTTAAAGCAAGTATAATCATGTTTGATTTATGTGTTTTTAGTTAGTAAATAATGATGAATTCCGGAATTGTTTTTTAAATATATGAGAAAGGAAATATTACAACCAAATTTTAAAACATCAATTAATCAAATTGAGTTTTAATTCAAGGTTAAAAAAGTGGTTTTAGTTTTAAAATAAAACTAAACTATCTATAATTTTGTTTTAATTATAAACAAAAAGAGGTTGTTTTTGTTTGTTTTATTAAGGTTTTAAAGGGCTTTTTTTGAGTAGATTTTAAAAGTAAAGGAAAAAGAGTTTTAAAAACAGGTGTTTTTAAGGAGTTCCATTTCTTCTGAGATAAAAAAATAAGTTTTTCTTAATAAATGTTTGGTACTAATTTGAGAGGAGATATATTTGCAATTTAAAATAAATCTAAATAAATATAATGAAATTTTACGTAATAGTAGCAGCTTTATTTTTAACCTTCGGAGTATCAGCTCAGTCTAGTTTAAAAGGAAAAATAAAGGATGAAAAAGGTCTACCAATTTATGGGGTTAATATTCATGTCTCTGAACTTCAAAAAGGTACTACCACTGATGAAAATGGAAGCTTTGTATTAAAAAATATAAGAGAAGGTATTTTCAAGGTGACTTTTAGTATGGTAGGGTTTCAAACCATAACAAAAGAAATAACATTTACTCAAAATAGTACAGTTGAGATAGTACAAGTACTAAAAGAAAATGAAGAGAGTTTAAAAGAAGTTGTTGTTTCAGCTAGTAGACGTTCAGAATATCTTTCAGAGATACCAGCATCAATAACTGTTGTCAACCAAAAACAATTAGCAGATTTATCAAACTCAACAACTAATATTAATGAAATATTAGAATTTACAGTTCCTGGTTTGGCAGTATCTACAGGAACTTTTTCTAACTGGGGGCAAACATTACGTGGTCGTTCTTTATTGGTGATGATTGATGGTGTTCCGCAATCTACTCCTTTACGTAACGGTCAATTAGGAATAAAATCGGTAAGCCCTAACGATATTAGTCGAGTAGAGGTTATTAAAGGAGCAACTTCTATTTTTGGAAATGGAGGAAATGGAGGTTTTATTAATTATATTACCAAAAAGCCAAATAGTAGTGAAAAAATTGAAGGGACTACCAATATTTGGGGAACTTCTAATTTGACAAAAACCAAAGATGCTCTTGGATTTGGAGCTTATCAATCACTGCGTGGAAAAATAGATAAATTAAACTATTATCTAAGTGGAAGTTATGAGGAAACAGGAAATAAGTATGATGCAGATGGTAAAGTTATACTTCCTACTTATGGGTTGGATAATACAAGAATCTATACTGCTTTAGCTAAATTAGAGTATGAAATATCTGATAAACAAAAAATAAGTATTGGAGGAAATTTATATAATTCTTTACAAGACACACCTTTTATACCTGTTCCAGGATCTTTTGAAGTGTATAATGAAGAAGGAGATTACACCTTAACACCTGGTTATGGTATTGAAGGATCTATTGAAGGACAAGAACCTACAGGATCTAAACTGTATAATGGAAACTTGAAATATGACTTAAATAATATTTTTGATGGTACAACAGATTTTACAGCTGATGTGTATTATCAAAAAACAAAAAATATATTCTTTTATTCAGACAAATTTGAAAACGGAGGTCAATCAGTAATTAATGCAGAAAAGTATGGCTTAAGACCAAACTTTAACACTACACTTACTCCAAATGAATCAACAGAAATCTCATTAACATATGGTTTGGATTTGTTAAAAGATAAAACTAATCAAGGGTTGTTAGATGGTAGATTATGGGTGCCAAATATTGAAATGTTTAGTTGGGCACAATACATACAATCTACAGTAAAGTTTAATGATGAGTGGGTTTTAAAAGCAGGGTTAAGATATGATGATATGAACCTTACCATAGATGATTATAATACCTTACCATATTCACCTTTAGGTGATGGTAATTTTAATCCTTCAGTAGCGGTAGAAGGAGGTAAACTTGGATTTGATAATTTAGCGTTTAATGCAGGTGTAAGATATATTAAACACCAAGAGTTTATTCCTTATGTAAGTTACTCACAAGGTTTTTCAATCGCTGATTTAGGCTCTGTTTTACGCTCAGCAAAAGCAGATAGTGTTGAGGATATTCAATTAGAACCAGCAGTAACCAAAAATTATGAGTTCGGATTTTTATCAAAGTTCAATAATTTTAGGTTAGAAGCCGTAGGGTATTACAGTGTTTCTAATTTAGGTACAGGAGTTGCATTTGATGAAAATATCAATTCTTTTGTGCCTTCTAAAAAACCGCAAAATATTTATGGAGGAGAAATAGCCATAGATTATACTGCTTTTGATGATAAATTACAAGTAGGAACATCATATTCTTACGTTGAAGGTGTTACTCATAATGTGGGGGATGAAAACAACTTAACTTATTTAGGAGGAGATGTTATTTCAGCACCTAAGTTAACGGCTTATGTAACATGGTTACCAACAAACAAAATAAGTACCTCTTTACGAATGACTAATTTAGGAAATAGAAGTCGTTTTAATCCGTATTTAGATGCAAACGATAATTATACGTTTAGACATACACAATTTCCAGTAGAAGGATACGCTTTACTTAATTGGTCTATGAACTATAAACTGCAAGAAAATATATCAGTTTCATTAGCGGTAAATAACTTGTTAAATGAATATTATTTACCAGCAAGGTCACAATGGGCAGCACCTTTAAGAACTTTTACTGGTACAGGTGAAGGAACAAACGCTAAATTAAGTGTATTGTATAACTTCTAAGAGAGTTAATAAGATCTTACATTTGCAAAAACTATAAACCCAGTGTCTATTTTATTTTAGGCTCTGGGTTTTAAAAATAAAAGATATCAATTGCAGCAGATACATAAAATAATTTGGAAAATACACCTATGGCTGGGTCTTAGCTGTGGGATTATTGCATCATTTTCAGGCTTAACGGGATCATTGTATGTTTGGCAGCCAGAAATAACTTCATTACTGAATTCCAAATTATTAAAGGTTGAAGATTTTTCTAAAATAAAAGAAAAAACAATTTTAAACTCTGCGTATTTTTTAGCTACGCAGAATGAAGGAGAAGTAAATAAAGTTTTTTTACCTTACAGAGAGCAGCAAACAATTTCAATAAATTATAAAAACGGAAAAACATTGTATTATCACCCGAAAACAAGAGTTTTTTTAGGTGAAAAAAAGGTGTCTATACAGTTTTTTGAAACACTTCTGAAGTTACACCGTACATTAGGAATACCTACAATAGGTAAGTATATTATAGGTACAAGTGCTTTGTTATTCTGTTTCTTCTTGTTAACAACAGGGTTTTATATGTGGTGGAAAGCATATAAAAATAACCTATCAAAAGGATTTACGATGAAGTGGAAACCTAAAAAGAAACGTTTTCATTTCAATTTACATAAAGTATTCGGAATTTATTTTTTGCTGCCATTAATGATAATTGCATTTACAGGAGGTTACTTTACGTATCATAAAACCTATAAATCAGCTTTGTCTATTTTTAATGGTTCAGATAAAATAACCTTGGATAATGAAGCAAAACAGGCTAAGGTTTTTTCCTTGGAAGAGGCAGTATTACAAACCGATGGAAAATATGTATTAAGAGCTATTTATTATCCGAAAGACAGTTTAGGAGTTTATAAACTAAGATATATAAAAGATCGATTTATCAAATCAGGATTTAGAAGAACAAAAGAAATGGAGCTAAATCAACAAGGTAAGTTGCGAACGTTATCAAGTTTTGATTTTGATTCAAATAATAATAGGATAGCAGCTCAGTTTTATCCAATACATATAGGAGAAATAGTTGGGGTATTAGGTAGGGTCTTAGTGTTCATATCAGGTTTGGTGCCTTTAATTTTATTAATCACAGGGTATAAGGTTTATAGTTCAAAAACTAAACGATTAAAAAAGACTATTAATTAACATTTTTCTTAGAGGTAGTAGCTGAATTTGTTTTCATATTTGCTTGCTAAAAATCTTATCTTCGCCCAAAAAATATTTTATGAGCATTCTATACATTATTATTGGTTTAACATTGTTGGTTTTAGGAGGGAATTGGCTGTTGAAAGCAGCGGTAGGTTTGTCGCTAAAACTAAATATACCAAAAATTGTAATAGGTATGACGGTAGTGTCTTTTGCTACTTCAGCACCAGAATTAATAGTAAGTATAAAGTCAGCTTTAGATGGAGCTACAGGATTAGCTGTAGGAAATGTAATTGGGTCTAATATAGCTAACCTAGGTTTAGTATTAGGTATAACAGTAATACTATCATCAATTGATGTAGAAAAAAGTTTTTACAAGACTGATTGGCCAGTAATGATGATTGCTTCTGTAATGTTGTATTTTTTTATAGTGAATGATAAAACCATCCAGTTTTACGAAGGAGCTATATTATTTGGAATGTTGGTGGTGTTTTTAATCTATTTATTACGTTTTCAAAAACAAGCTGTGGTTGATGAAATGCCTGAAGATGATGAAGAGCTACCATTATACAAAATAGCACTATTCTTAGCAGTTGGAGGAGTTGGTTTATGGGGAGGTTCAGAATTATTAATTAACGGCTCAGTAAGTTTAGCGAAGAATTTAGGTGTTAGTGACGCTATAATTGGAGTAACAGTAGTATCGGTAGGAACAAGTGTTCCTGAGTTAGCAGCATCAATTATTGCGGTGTTAAAGAAAGAAAAAGCCATTTCATTAGGAAACCTTGTAGGTTCTAATGTGTTTAATATTTTAGCAGTTTTAGGAATTACAGCAATGATTACTCCTGTTGAGGTGAAACCAGATGCATATAGTTTAATAAATAATGATATTTATTGGATGTTAGGAGTTTCGTTTGCTATACTACCCTTGGTGTTTATTCCAAAAGGTATGCGATTAGGATGGAGAGATGGAATCGTTTTACTAGGAACGTACGCAACTTTTATATATTTAACTATTTCATAAAAATAATTAGTCATAAATCAAAAAAAAGCCGCTATTAGCGGCTTTTTTAGTTGTGTTGTTGTGTTTGTTAACTATATGTCTGTACCTTTTACAGTTTCTATAATTCTACCAGCTACTTTGTAAGGATCAGCGTTTGAAGCAGGTCTTCTGTCTTCTAACCAACCTTTCCATCCTTTTTCTACAGTAATAATAGGAATACGGATTGAAGCACCTCTATCAGAAACTCCATAACTAAAGTCTGATACATGAGCAGTTTCGTGTAAACCAGTTAAGCGCTCATCATTGTTAGCTCCATATACATCCATGTGCTCTTCAGTAACAGGTCTGAATGCTTCACAAATTTTCTCGTAAGTTTCCTTAGAACCACAAGTTCTTAATGTAGTGTTAGAGAAGTTAGCATGCATACCAGAACCATTCCAGTCTCCTTTTATAGGTTTTGGATGATACTCAATATAGTAACCGTACTTTTCAGTTAAACGATCTAATAAATAACGAGCAACCCAAATTTCATCACCAGCTTTTTTAGCACCTTTAGCAAATAATTGGAATTCCCATTGTCCTGGAGCAACTTCTTGGTTAATTCCTTCAAAGTTTAAACCAGCTTCAATACATAAATCAGCGTGCTCTTCAACAAAATCTCTTCCCCAAGTGTATCTTCCACCTACAGAACAGTAGTATTTTCCTTGAGGTCCAGGAAATCCACCACGTGGGAATCCTAAAGGTAAATCAGTTTTAGTATCCATTAAGAAATACTCTTGCTCAAAACCAAACCAAAAATCATTATCGTTATCATCAATTTTAGCACGTGCATTAGATGCGTGCGGAGTACCGTCAGCATTTAAAACTTCAGACATTACTAAGAATCCATTTTTTCTAGTTGGGTCAGGATAAATAGCAACAGGCTTAAGTAAACAGTCAGAAGCACCTCCAGAAGCTTGTTCTGTTGAACTTCCATCAAAAGACCAAATAGCACAATCTTCTAATTTACCGCTAAAGTTTTCTTCAACTTTAGTTTTACTACGCATGTTTTGAGTTGGTTCATGACCATCTAACCAAATGTATTCTAATTTTGATTTACTCATGATTTTTGTTTTTGTGTTGTTTTCGAGTTAATTATGGGGCAAAATTGAGTATTTTTTATCAAAGGTCAAAATTTTTTGGGGTGTTTTTATTTAGAATTAACTTTAAATTAATTTAACCCCTATTTTTTTAGGGGTGTTTGTTTTAAAAATGTATTTTTGATTGTCTAATTTAATACTTTATTATATGTCAACTTTAAGATTAAATGCTTTACAAGAGGTTTTACATAGAGAAACTGTTGTAGTAGAAGAAAACGAACGTCGTTCAGAATTGTTTGGTAAAAACGTGTTTAATGAACAAGCAATGCGTCAATATATGACCAAAGAGGCATACCAAAGTGTAATGGATGCTATTGAATTTGGAACTAAGATTGATAGAAAAACTGCTGATCAGATTGCTGTGAGCATGAAAGATTGGGCATTATCTAAAGGAGCAACACATTATACACACTGGTTTCAACCTTTAACGGGGTCTACAGCAGAAAAGCACGATGCGTTTTTTGAAACTGTTGAAGGAGGAGGAGCAATGGAGAAGTTTGATGGAGGTCAGTTGGTGCAACAAGAGCCAGATGCGTCGAGTTTTCCTAACGGCGGAATTCGAAATACTTTTGAAGCACGTGGTTATACGGCATGGGATCCAACATCACCTGCGTTTATTTATGGTACCACCTTATGTATTCCAACAGTTTTTGTAGCATATACAGGTGAAGCGTTAGATAATAAAGCACCATTGCTAAGAGCATTACAAGCGGTTGATACAGCAGCTACAGCAGTTTGTAAGTATTTTGATAAGAATGTAAGTAAAGTAAATGCAACCTTAGGTTGGGAGCAAGAGTATTTTTTAATTGATACGGCATTAGCAGCGGCACGTCCTGATATTATGATGACAGGAAGAGCATTGTTAGGACATGCTCCAGCAAAAGGCCAACAATTAGATGATCATTACTTTGGATCAATACCTACAAGAGTATTGAACTTTATGCGTGATTTGGAGCATGAATGTATGCTGTTGGGAGTGCCAGTTAAAACACGTCATAATGAAGTAGCACCGAATCAGTTTGAATTAGCACCAATTTTTGAAGAAGCCAATTTAGCGGTAGACCATAATTCATTATTAATGGATGTGATGGAAAAAGTATCGCAACGTCATAAGTTTAAAGTGTTATTCCACGAAAAGCCATTTGCAGGAATTAATGGTTCAGGAAAGCATAACAACTGGAGTTTATCTACCAATACAGGAGTTAATTTATTAAGCCCGGGAAAAACTCCAATGAAGAATTTACAATTCTTAACCTTTTTTGTAAATACCATTAAAGCGGTTCATGATTATGAAGAATTAATAAGGGCGTCTATAGCAAGTGCAAGTAACGATCATCGTTTAGGGGCAAATGAAGCGCCACCAGCAATCATATCAGTTTTCATAGGTTCACAATTATCATCGGTATTAGATGAGCTAGAAAATGTAACGAAAGGAAAACTATCACCTGAAGAAAAAACAGATCTAAAACTAAATATTGTAGGTAAGATTCCTGAAATCTTATTAGATAATACAGATAGAAATAGAACTTCACCTTTTGCCTTTACAGGAAACAAGTTTGAGTTACGTGCTGTAGGTTCATGGTCTAACTGTGCAGGGCCTATGACAGTATTGAATACCATTATAGCCAGACAATTAAATGAATTTAAAGAAGAAGTAGATAAATTAATTGATAGCAAAAAACTTAAAAAAGATGAGGCAATATTTAATGTGTTAAGAGAGTATATTAAAGCATCAAAAAGTATTCGATTTGAGGGAGATGGGTATGGAGAAGCTTGGGAGAAAGAAGCAAAGAAAAGAGGTTTATCAAATAATAAAACAACCCCAGAAGCTTTAAAAGCAAAGATTTCAAAAAAAGCAATTTCTCTTTTCGAAGAAATGGGTGTAATGAATAAGGTAGAGGTAGAAGCACGCCATGAAATCGAGTTGGAAGAATATTCAAAGAAAATTCAAATTGAAAGTAGGGTGTTGGGCGATATTGCAAGAAATCATATTATACCAATCGCTATTCAATACCAAAACACCTTAATAGAAAATGTAAGAGGACTGAAAGAAATTTTTGGAAATAATTTTGAGAAGTATGCTAACGAACAAATTGATTTAATTCAAAAAATATCAAATCATATTGCTGAAATAAATTCAAAAGTTGAAGATATGATTGAAGAACGTAAAAAAGCCAATAAACTGGAAGGGCAGAAAAATGCAGATGCATATTGTAATAAAGTAAAACCTTATTTTGATGAAATTCGTTATCACTGTGATAAGTTAGAGTTAATGGTTGATGATAACCTTTGGCCTTTAACTAAGTATAGAGAGTTATTGTTTACTAGGTAATGAATGATAAAATAAGTTTAGAAAGATTAAATTCCACTCACGAGAGTTTTATTCGTCTAGTAAAAGAACTGGACGAATATCTCTCAGGAATTAACGGCGATCAAGATGCTTTTTTTAAGGGATTTAACACCATAGATAAACTACAGTATGTAGTGGTGTGTTACATAAACAAGGTAGCGGCAGGTTGTGGTGCTTTTAAACGAATTAACGACACAACTGTTGAGGTTAAACGTATGTACGTTAAACCAATATACCGAGGAAAAAATATAGCAACCTTGATTCTAAAAGAACTGGAAGAGTGGGCAAGAGAAGAGCGGTTTAGTTCTGTAGTTTTAGAAACGAGTAAAACCATGCAACCAGCGGTATATTTGTATAAGAAAAATGAATATGGTGTTATATCGAACTATGGTCCTTATAAAGGTGTAGAATCAAGTATATGCTTTAAAAAAACATTGAACTAAATAGTTTTAAGGTAAATAATATGATAGAGGTAGTTAAACTTACTCAAAATCATTGGAAAGAAGTAGCTGAAATTTATAAAGAAGGTATCGCTACAAAAAACGCTACGTTTAGAACAAAAGTTCCTAGTTGGGAGGAATGGAATACTTCACACCATCAACATACTCGATTTATAGCTATTGAGGATAATAAAATATTAGGTTGGTGTGCTATAGCCCCAGTATCAACAAGATTTGAATATAGAGGAGTAGCAGAAGTAAGTGTTTATGTGAAGGTAGGAGTATTAGGAAAAGGTGTAGGAAGCTTATTGATGAATGCTGTTGTAAAATCTTCAGAAGAGAATGGTATTTGGACGTTGTATTCAAGTTTATTTCCCGAAAACGAAGCAAGTGTTAAACTACATCTTAAATATGGCTTTCGAAAGATAGGTTATCGAGAAAAAATAGCTGAATTAGATGGGGTATGGAGAGATACCGTATTGTATGAAAGACGAAGTAAAAAACAATAATTACTTTGATAGTTTCCTGTTTTTAAAGTAATTTCGCGGCAACAACAACACAACACATGAGTAACGAAGTATCTAAACGCTACGCACAACGCGGAGTATCGGCATCTAAAGAGGATGTACACAACGCAATCAAGAATATTGATAAAGGATTGTTTCCAAAAGCTTTTTGTAAAATAGTTCCAGATTACTTAACAAATGATGAAGAGTACTGTTTAATCATGCATGCTGATGGTGCAGGAACAAAATCATCTTTAGCATACATGTACTGGAAAGAGACAGGAGATATTTCTGTATGGAAAGGTATTGCTCAAGATGCTTTAATCATGAATATTGATGATTTATTATGTGTAGGTGCTACAGATAACATTATGTTGTCTTCTACTATCGGACGTAATAAAAGTAATATTCCAGGAGAAGTTTTATCGGCAATTATTAACGGAACAGAAGAGTTAATTAATGAGTTGAAAGAATTTGGGGTTACCATTCATTCAACAGGAGGAGAAACTGCAGATGTAGGAGATTTAGTACGTACAATAATTGTTGATTCTACAGTAACTGCCCGTATGAAACGTGCTGATGTAATTGATAATGCAAATATCAAAGAAGGAGACGTAATTGTTGGTTTAGAGTCATTCGGACAAGCTACTTACGAGAAAGAATATAATGGAGGTATGGGAAGTAATGGATTAACTTCTGCACGTCATGATGTGTTCCATAAATATTTAGCAGAGAAATACCCAGAAAGTTTTGATGCTTCAGTACCGTCAGATTTAGTGTACTCAGGAAATACAAAATTAACAGATGAGGTAGCAGATTCACCAATTGATGCGGGTAAGTTAGTGTTGTCTCCAACAAGAACATATGCGCCTATTATTAAAGAAATCTTATCAAAATATACATCTAATGATGTACACGGAATGATTCACTGTTCTGGAGGGGCACAAACAAAAATTTTACACTTTGTAGATAACTTACATATTGTAAAAGATAATATGTTCCCAATTCCACCATTATTCAAACTAATACAAGAACAATCAAAAACTGACTGGAAAGAAATGTATCAAGTTTTTAATTGTGGTCACAGAATGGAATTATATGTATCTCCAGAAGTAGCAGAAGATATCATTGCTATTTCAAAATCATTCAATGTAAACGCACAAGTTGTTGGTAGAGTAGAGGCGTCTGATAAAAAGCAATTAACTATCAAAAGTGAATATGGAACTTTTGAATATTAGTTCAACAAAGTAAAAGTAATATAGAATCCTCAGAGAAATCTGAGGATTTTTTTTATTTCATTTTATCAAAAACAAAATCAATAGCTAACTCATCGTTAGCTACTGTAGCTTTTAGTTGACCGTTCTCTTTCCAGTAATGAATAGAAGTAGGGAATTCATTCAGTTTGTTTTCCGCAGTAAAAGAAGTATCTGTTTGTTGTGTAAAGGCAAATAAAGTAGGATTTTCATTTACACCGGTTACTTGTAAAAACAACGAATCGTTTTTAGTAATAATGTGTAAGATCTCTTTAAATACAGTATCGTTTTTTTGTAAGGAAAAACCAATTCCAGAAAAATCATTTTCCCAAAACTCGAAAGTCTTTTTATCAGTTTCGTTATAAACACGTTCCCATTTACCAAACAACCAAGTAGGTTTTGCGATTTTCTTTTCTTGCTGACAAGAAAAAAGTAGAGTACAAGTAAAAAATAAGATTAAAATTCGCATAACAAAAGCCTTAATGAACTAAAGATATGAATAAAATTCGATAAAAAATCGTAAATTCGCACCCCAAGAAAAGATACTATGCTAGATAAATTACAGATAGTTAAACAACGTTACGATGAGGTTTCAGACTTAATCATCCAACCAGATGTTATTTCTGATCAGAAACGTTATGTACAATTAAACAAAGAATATAAAGATTTAGGAAAGGTTGTAAAAAAAGCAGACGAGTACAAAACTTTATTAAATAATATAGAAGAAGCTAAGGAAATCATTGCTGACGGATCGGATGCAGAAATGGTTGAAATGGCGAAAATGGAAATGGACGAAGCAAAAACTCGTATTCCTGAATTGGAAGAAGAGATTAAGTTTTTGCTAATTCCAAAAGACCCTGAAGATGCTAAAAATGCGGTTGTTGAATTACGTGCAGGAACAGGAGGGGATGAAGCAAGTATTTTTGCAGGAGACTTATACCGTATGTATACCAAATATTGCGAAAGCAAAGGATGGAAAGTATCCACAGTAGATTTTTCTGAAGGAACTAACGGTGGATTTAAAGAAATTCAGTTTGAAGTAACTGGAGAGGATGTATACGGAACGTTAAAGTTTGAAGCGGGTGTACACCGTGTACAGCGTGTACCACAAACAGAAACACAAGGACGTGTACATACATCAGCAGCAACTTGTATGGTATTCCCAGAAGCAGAAGAATTTGATGTAGAGATTAATCCAAAAGATGTACGTATTGATTATTTCTGTTCATCAGGACCAGGAGGGCAGTCGGTAAACACTACGTATTCAGCAGTACGTTTAACGCATATTCCTACAGGATTAGTAGCACAATGTCAAGATCAAAAATCACAGCATAAAAACAAAGAGAAGGCATTTAAAGTATTACGTTCTCGTTTATACGATTTAGAATTGGCTAAAAAACAAGAAGCTGATGCAGCAAAACGTGGTTCAATGGTAACCTCAGGAGACCGTTCTGCAAAGATTAGAACGTATAACTATCCACAAGGACGTGTAACAGACCACAGAATTGGATTAACCTTATACGATTTATCAAACATTGTAAACGGAGATATTCAAAAAATTATAGACGAGTTAATGCTCGCAGAAAATACTTCTAAGCTAAAAGAACTAGGAGAAACTATTTAATTAAAAGGCGTTACTATTTTAGTAGCGCCTTTTTTAATGTCTCAAATCCTTGTAGAGCCGATAAATAAAACATACCTTTGCGCCGTATTAATGTTCTGTCCTTTTAGGAGAAAATCTACAAGTCTTTATACTATTTTCTGTTACCATCAGATTCCATAGTCTTCAGTTGCTTTACAAAGCGTTTTCAATAGAATTTTTAATCTAAAATAAATATCATTTAAATCATAGCATAGTTTATACTATGTTTAGTATTGTGCTGTAATTTATATGACTTTAAAGTATGTCAAACAATAAAACCTTATAGTATGTTAAGAATAGTTGTAAAAGAAGGTGAAAATATCGATAGAGCCTTAAAGCGTTACAAGCGTAAATTTAGAAACGTAAAAGTTTTACAAGAGTTAAGAGAAAGAAAGCAATACACTAAGCCTTCAGTAACAAGAAGAGCACAAGTTCAAAAAGCAGCTTATAAAGAGCAGTTATTTAAAGAAGAATAGTAGTATAGCTATATAAAATACAAAAGCGCAACCAATTTGGTTGCGCTTTTTGTTTGTGTAAGGTTAATAGTTATCTCGTCTTTTTTTTAAAAAGTTAGTTATGCTGATTGCTATAGCAAAAGCAGTTAATGTTATTATGATGGATTTTAACTCAGTCATAGGGCTATATAAATGGATAGCTATTCACTATAGTAGAGACCAAATAAAATATAGCAAAGATTATAGGATTGAAACGAAATAAAGGAGTTTCATTCGTTCGGATGGAGCGCTTTTTAGTTGGTGTACCTCTAATATTGTCTTTTCAAATCTAAAAAAAAATGTATTATGGAACAAACGCCTAAAAGTTCACTTGAAGCTTCACAATTGGCGCATTCGAGTAATGAATTATCAGCTTACGGATACTATGTTTTGGTAGAAGGGTTATTTTATACTATAGAATCATATACAATTAAAATGGAATTCGGATTTAATAAGTTGGGAAGCCTAAAGTATGCTCCAGCAGATAAAGAATTCAAAATTGTTGTATTTCGACCAGATTGGTACTATGAGCATACATCGTTTTTTGCTCAAGACCTTGATATAGTTAACCATGATTATACAAACCGTATAGAGCCAAGAATAACAAAGGTAGCAGAGCAAGTATATGAACTGGAGTTTCCAGTATTAAAAAGAGGGCAGTTATTAATTATAAGAGATTATAATAATTTATATGGTATAGGAATAGGAAGTGTTTCAGAAGCTTTGGTAGAGCTTTTCAATACAACTAAAGCACCAGCTTATGCTGTGATTGATAATATTAAAAAAGCTTTAAAATCTTTTCCAGATAATTTAGTTATTCAAGCCTTAAAAGGAGTTTGGGAACATAAAGAACTAGAAGAAAAAACGGAAAAAACGTGGAATACTGTTCGGGAAAAATTAGATAACTATAATCAACGTGATGATAGAGGAGGAAAATTAGTTCTAGCCGATGAAGCACTTCACGAAATTGCCTATTACCTTTCTTTAGATGATAACACTCCAAGAAAGGACGAAGCAAAAGCTTTAATTAAAGAAATAGAAGCTTTTAAAAATGAGAAGCCAGAAACAGTAAAAGAAGAACTTCCAGAGATGTCTTTACTGGCAGATAGTGTGAGGAATTATGTAGGAGATATGTTTACACTGACAATGGTTGAGATAGGAGATGACGTGTTACTTCGGTTTAAGGGAATTCCTAATGAATACGATGGAGTTGTGTTAAAGCATAAAAAACAAGTACAAAATGAAGCTACTGGAGCTTTTTTACTACAAACTAATGAAATAAATGGTGAAAACTGGAATACTTTCTGTTATGAAAACGATGGATGGGGCGGATTATATACTTATGTGTATCCTCCACAAATAAACAATAAGGTATATGTAAAAGAAGGAGGAGAAACAGAGGATAGTCCATTGAAACTATACAAAGACTATGCTAAGCAATAAAAATAACAAAATAATATAGGTTATAGTTATTAGTTTAAAATAAACCCTGCAAATACAATATTTGCAGGGTTGTTTTGTGGAGACGCCGAGACTACAATACTTTACTTTATTTAATTCTATCTTATTTTTACAAATCATTAATGCTAGTAAATACGGGACTTTTGATGCTTTTTGTTTGCTTCTTTATTAAATGAGATAAAATAGAATAAATGATTGGCTGACTAAATACTGACTAAATATTGTTATCTTTGTTGAAAAACGATATGGCAAAGATTAAGTTTATTCTACAAGGAAAATCTAGTAATTCTCAAATCTATTTAAGGTTGTCTTTGAGTAAGAGTATTTCTTTTAAGAGAAAGACAGGGTATTTTATTGACTCTAAAGAATGGAGTAAAGCAACAGGGTATCCAAAGACCAACAATCCTTTTAATAAGAACTTAAAAGTAGATCTTAAGAATTTGGAGGTTTATATAGAAAAAGAGCTTAACACGAGTAATACAAAAGGAATAAAGGTAACCTCTTTGTGGTTGCAAGAATCAATCGCTAAATTTTTAGGGAAATCAGAGATAAAGGAATTTGATTATTTAATTGCTTATACCGAGCAATATATTGAGAGGCTTAAATATAATGCTAATAAAGACGGTAAGAAAGGGGTTTCGGAATCTACTATAAAGAAGAGGACTACAATTCTTAATAAGTTGATTAAGTTTCAAGAAAAGAAGAAAATAAAGTTTAGAGTAAAAGATGTTGATTTAAGATTTAGGGAAGAGTTTATAGATTTCTTAGATGAAGAAGAGAAGTTATCGGAGGGAACAATAGGAAGATATTTAAAGGAAGTTAAGACGATTTGTACAGATGCTCAAAAGAATAATATTGAAGTAAGTCCTCAATTAATACATTTTAAAGGTTTTACTTCAAAATCTTACAAAGTAACATTGACCTTTGAAGAAATCGAAGAGATTCAGAAAGTAAAGTTTAAAGAAGATGTTTTATCTGTTACTAGAGATTGGCTAGTTATTGGTTGTTTTACTGGTCAAAGAGTTTCTGATTTAATGAAGATGAGTAAATCTATGATAGAAGAACATCATGGATTCGAATTCATTGTGTTAACACAAAAGAAAACGGGAAAAATTGTTCAGATACCTGTTCATAAAAAAGTGAAAGCTATTTTAGATTCTTACGGTGGTAATTTTCCTCCTGTATTTAGTAATAATGAAAGTAGTAATTCTGCTTTGTTTAATAGATATCTTAAATTAGTTTGCAAAGAAGCTAAATTAACGTTTCTAATAGAAGGGAAACTTAGGAATGAAGAGACTGGAAGATTAGAAGAGGGGAAATTTCCGAAGTACAAATTAGTTTCTTCTCACATTTGTAGGAGGTCATTTGCGACTAATTTCTATGCACAAAAGAAATATCCTACACCTTTATTAATGAATATTACTGCTCATGGAACGGAGAAAATGTTTTTGAGCTATATAGGGAAGAAGCCTATTGATTACGGAGTACAATTAGCCAAAATTTGGTCAGAAGAAGCTTAATGAGGATAATCGTAATCTATTCATTTTTAATTACAGATAGTTTAAACTTATTTTAAAGGCTTTGTTTTGCTTTTTGAGGCAATTTAACACTAAAGCTTTTAAAGTTGCTTAAAAACGCTTAAAATGACTTTTAGGAACAGGTACAGTATAGGTTCTATTTCTATGTATAATTTAACATTAAGTATGTTTGCTGATCAGTTTGGTGTATGGAATAATTATAGGAAATTTCTCAATTTAGGATTAGATAGAATAAGTAAGAACTTATCGTAAGAGTTGTCCCATAAGAGTATGATAACATGGGGTTACTGATTTATGAAGATATTAGAAGTAAAGTCAATAAAGGCTTTTCTTGTGGTGATCGATTTAAAATGATAACGTATTGGTTGTTTAAAAAGCATAGAAGAATCAATCATAATTTAAAAAACTCCAAACAGATTAGAGTTTCTGTTATTACTTATTGGTTGCAACACCACAATATTAGAGAAGTTCAATATATGGTGGGACATCGTTATATATCTTCTACTGAAAGCTATGTTCAAGATGACCTTGAAAATCTACAGGAGGTTATTGAGAGTTTGCATCCGATTTCTTAATACAGGAAAAACACCCTGAAACTTTTATGAAAAATACCTAACGCTAAGTATTTCATAAAGTATAGCTTTAAAGTAATTTTAAACTAACCAAAACTTAACCCCTATGAAAGCAATATACTTATTTGTTTTAGTATTGATGTTGACTTCTTTATCAATAATGTCCCAATCTTTAAAAAATATAGATAGTGACAAAGTTTATAAATTTAAATTTGGGAAAATAATAACTCGATGTTCAGCTGAAGGAGTAACAGAAAATGATACTGATGGTAAACCCATAAAAATACAAGTAGATAAGAATAGAGAAATAAATGTTGATAGAATTATAAATGATGAAGTGATATTTACTTTTTTATGGTGGAGTGGAGATTCAGAAAATGCAAAAAGTCTGAACGCAAAATACTATGAGAATACAGCTAAAAAGAGGATGTATTTTAAAATGCCAAGGCAAAAATTTTTAGAAAGTGTTAAGGTTGTTGAGCCTCGTGTTTTATTAGAATTTGGAACTGCGACAATACCAATTAAAATAAGACCTGGTGATGGAGAAGAGATTCCTTTAGATTTTTATGGAAACTTTAATGCAGGTATAGGAATGTCTATTAAGTTTAGAAATTTTATCAATTTATATGGAGGGATTAGTCTAACCTCAGTGCCTGTTGATAGTATTACAACAAAAGGAGTAATAACATCACCCACTAACGCTTCTGCTTTAACACCGACCATGGGGATTATAAAAGAAGTAGGAAATGTTCAAATAGGAGGTTTTGTAGGTTGGGATTTCCTTTCTAGAAACCTAGGTAAGAATTGGATTTATCAAGGAAGACCTTGGTATGGAGTTGGTATAGGATTTAATATATTTACTATAAGTAGAGAAAGTAAAGAAGAAGATACACAGTAACTTTGTATAATCATTTTTAGTTTGATAAATAATTTTAAAAAAATAATAGGACTGTTTTTTAAACATTTTGGATGATCAATATAAATGCTCAAGAAAAATGTTCAACAAAAAAGAGAAGAGATCCTTTAAAGGGAATTAAAACATTTAAGAAAAGTTCTTATCCAAAAGTCCAAGTCCCAGTTATATTTCATGTTGTATACAACAAAGATTATCAGAATGTTTCAGAAGAATTAATACATCATACATTAAAAAACTTAAATGAATATTTTTTGATGAAAAATATTGATGTATAGCTTGTTACAGACGAGTTTAAAGTAAGCATTGGAAATCCTAATATTGAGTTTGTATTAGCCAAAAGGCTTCCTGATGAAAGTCCAACAAGTGGAATATTGAGAGTATATACTAAAAAAAGAAAATTCAGGGATCAAAGAAGAAAGCTTTATAGAGTTAGTCTTATAGTTTAACCTAACAAGTATTTAAATGTGTATATCTGTAATTTAAATACAGGAGCATCAACACCTACAGGAGTTAGTTTAGTAAAGAATAGATATGATAATGGTGTTTCTATTGGTTATTCAAAGGTTACAAAGACAGGAAGAACAATTATCCATGAAGTAGGTCATTGGCTAAGTTTATTACACGCTTTTGAAGGAGGCTTTAGAAATAAAGATGGTGTTGAAGATACTCCTGCTCAAAAGAAGAGTTTTAAATGTTATGAAACTAGGATAATTGAGTGTAAAAATTCAATTATGCATACTAATTTCATGGGATATAGTAGTTGTAGATATTTTTTACTAAAGGACAGATTGATAGAATGAGAACGTATACGTCAACGTATAAAAATTTTAAAAAGTAAATTAATGTAATCCTGCATTAGAATTTAACGGAAAAATACATTTAAAATTACGGATATCCCTTTTTTTATTTACTTAAAAGGCTATATGTTTACAGTTATCACGAAAATTAAAACATACAATTCTGAATTAAAAAGATTTTGATTGAATTGTAAAATGACATAACTAAAAGAAAAAGAAAATGTGGTCAGATAATGAAACCTCTGAGGATTTACTCGGTTTTAAGGTACATGCGGATTTACTTATTGATGTTATTAAAGACGATACAGTACTACCAATTACCATTGGTGTTTTCGGAGACTGGGGAAGTGGTAAATCTAGTGTTCTGAAAATAATACAAGAAGAATTTGAAAAGGGAGGTTCAAAAGAGGAAGATACTTTGTGTATCTATTTTAATGGATGGACATTTGAGGGATATGATGATGCTAAGGCAGCTCTGCTTAATTCTATAATAAACGAAATAGAAAACAACAAAAAATTAAGCTCAGAAGTAAAAGAGACTGTAAAAAATAAAGCAAAGAAGTTATGGGAGTCTATTGATTGGATGAGAGGGGCAGGTATGGTTTTGAAAAATATAGCATTGCCTGCTGTTTCAGCTTATTTTACAGGAGGAGTTTCTTTAGCTCCTTTTGCTATGCAAAAGATGAAAGAATGGAGTATAGATACACCAGAGAGATTCATAGAGAAACTAGGTTCAGAAGAGGGTAAAGAACTTTTAAATTCTTTAAAGAAAGAAAATGTAACAAATGATAAAAGAATAAATCCAGTAGCTGAGTTTAGAAAGGATTTTAGTGATTTATTAGATGCAACTAATTACAAAAGATTAGTTGTAATAATTGATGACTTAGACAGATGTAAACCAGATAGAATAATTGAAAATCTAGAAGCTATTAAATTATTTGTTAATGTACCCAAAACTGCTTTTGTAATAGGTGCTGACCCAAGAATTGTTAGGCATGCTATAGAATATAAATATGGAAATACTAATTCTATTCAAGGTGATAATTCTAGAATAATTGATGACTATTTAGAAAAATTAATTCAATTGCCGTATTCTTTACCCAAACTATCGGAACCAGAAGTGGATACTTATATTTCAATGTTAATTTGTAAAAGAGAAATAGAAGTTGATAAATTCAAAGAAGTTTATTCTGATTTTCACGAGTTTAGAGTTAAAGATAAATATTCGAGTTATGGCTTGTTAAATATGCAAAACATACTTTCAATTCAGGAATTTGAAAAAGTTAAATCAAATATAATATCAATTCCTTCTCTTGTACCACTTATAACTCAAAGTTTATATGGAAACCCTAGACAAATAAAAAGATTTCTAAATACTTATATATTAAGAAAAAGACTTTCTGATGTAGCAAAATTGGATGGTTTTGATTCTTCAGTATTAGCTAAACTAATGCTTTTAGAGTACTCTGAAATTAGACTATTTAGACAATTATTTGAATGGCAATTAAATCAAAAAGGTGTTCCTAAAGAAATTCAAAAATTAGAAGAAATATGTAAAGAGGATGAAAAAACTGATAAATCCCATGAGATAGAAAATTTAGGGCTGAGTGAATGGAATAAACCTAAGATTATAAAGTGGCTTCAAATCGAACCTAAATTATCTGAAATTGACTTAAGAGATTATTTCTGGATTTCTAGGGATAAGATTGCTACATCAATATCTGCATCTAGTTTAATACCCCCAATTGTAAAAAGCTTATTTAAAGAATTAAGTTCCGAAATGCCAGCAAGAACTAGAAAAAGTCTCATAGAGTCTAAATTTAGTTCTTTAAACCCACTAGAAAAAGACTCTTTTTTAAGTTTACTATCTCGACATTTAAAGAAGGATCCAAAATTAAAAATAAGTTATGAAATATTTAATCAATTAATAAATAGCAATGTTGATAATTCAGTCGATTATTACATTGATTCATTAAAGGTAATAAGTACAAAAGATATACCTGCTTCAATTGGTGTGAGTCTAAGTCAGTTTAAAGGACATGAGGTGTTAGGAGTTTTTTTAAATAATTTCTTTAAAGATAATACTCGTGTAAGTAAATCATATAAACTAGATAACAATTAAATGGGAACTTCAAAATCATTTTCGGATACTAGAAAAGCAATGATTCCAAACTGGAATAATTTAAGTTCTATAGTAACCTCTTCATGTAGCTCATCAGTATCTACTGATGATAAAAAAAAGATATTAAAGAATTACGTTACAACTCTAGGAGGAGCTTCAAAAGCTGGTCGCGGAGGTTCAAAAATTGGAGGTAAAAGCGGAATAAAAAACGCTATTAAAATAGGTGCTTTTTTAAGTGCTTTTTCTAATTCAGGAAATGATATTAGAGAAGCCTTAAAAGAAGTAGGATTACCAGATTTAACTGGCAAATCTGTATCTGATATAATTAATCATTTAATTGAGTATTGTTCAGGAACAGCTTCAACTATAGACGAAGTTGCAGCAAAAGAAGCAACTAGACAAGTTTTAGAAGATCTTATTTCAGAAGCAAATGATTTTGATGAATTAGAAAAGGTTTTAGCTGCTAGATTTGATTCAGAAACTTATGAAGATATTATTATTAGATATTTTGGATATTATATATATGAGCATCTGGATAAGTGGTTTTATGAAAAATTGATAAAAGATAAAAACCAATCAGATTGCAATAATCTCTTTAAGGAAATAAAAGATTTCATTTTTGAAAAGATGAAAGGTATGCAAAGAAGAAACAATCTTCAGGACTTAGACTGGAGTTCTGAAAATGCAGATGTATTAGTGAAAAATATTCAACAAGATATATTAACCGTATTCGAATAGTTATGAAAATAGGAATTGAATTACATGAAGCAACTAACGGAAACTTCTCTGGTATAAATTTATCGTTTACAGATTTAGACAAAAAGGAACATAAAGTTCCTCTTATACTTAGAAGCTTTGTAAATATTTATGATTTAAAAAAAGCATCAAAATCTATTGAGTTTGATTTGTTTTTAATTTCAACTTTGGTTTATGGTGTTGATAATCTTATCGATAGAGAGTTTTATTCTGTTGATGGTTGGGCTAGAGAATTAGAAGTTGATTTTCCTGTTTATAATATAAAAGAATGGAAAGGTCAGGAAAAAGTTTTAGAAGATGCTTTAAAATTTTTAACTGGAGATTATTGGAAAATTAACTTTATTGAAAATAAAATTAAAAATTACTTTAAAGAAACTAAAAGAAGATGGAATGTAAATAAAAGAAGTTTTGATGTAGGTAAAATCAAAACTACAAGTCTTTTTTCTGGAGGACTTGATTCATTAATTGGAGTAATTGATGAGCTAGAAAAATTAAGTGTTGATGAAGAAATTTTACTAGTTTCCCATTTCGATTTCAAATCACCAGGACCTAATCAAGATCAAAACTCATTGTTCACAAAATTAAAAGCTAAATATCCTAAAAAAATTAAAGATAACTGGATACAAATTAAATTAGCTCTTAATAGGCATGATATTAATGAAGAAGAATTAAAGTTAGAATCAAATTATAGAAGTAGATCTTTCTTTTTTATAGGGTTAGGTTGTTTAGTTTCTCCATCGTCGAATCTTATTATTCCTGAAAACGGAACAATTTCTATTAATTATCCTTTGACTCCTTCAAGGGTTAGCTCTTTAAGTACAAGAACAACACACCCTTTTGTTATTGGTAAATTACAGGAACTTTTAAATAATTTGAATATAAATATCAAATTAGATAATCCATATAAGTTTGATACCAAGGGAGATATGGTCATAAACTGTTCTAATAAAAGCCTTCTTAAAGAAATATTAGAACTTTCAACTTCTTGTGGTAAGCCTGGTCGTAAACAAAATTGGAAAAATAAAAACACCAAGCACTGTGGAACATGTATGCCTTGTGTCTATCGTAGAGCTTCTTTAAATAAAGCAGGGGAAGATAATCAAGTTTATGGAAATGATATTACTTCTCCTTTATCAAGAGATAGTTTTGTAGATTTACCAGCTGTAATTAATTTTTTAACTAAAAATATTTCAGTTGAAAAAATGAAACAAGATATTTTGATTAACGGAAGTGTGCCAATGAGCGATTTAGATAAATATGCAACTTTAGTTTTAAATTCTAAAAAAGAGGTATTAAGTTTATTCAAAAGTAAAGGTAACCAATTTATAAAAGATGAATTAGAAATTTAATGATTATAGATACTCATTGTCATTTTGACCTATATGAAAACCCTAAAGAAATCATTGATGAATCAGAAAAAAAGGGAATTATAACTATTGGAATGACTAATTTACCAAGTCATTTTAAAATAGGTTATACTCATGTGAAGAATTATAAAAAAGTACGATTAGCTTTAGGAATGCACCCTTTGATGGCTTCAGAACATGAAAAAGAATTCAATCTTTTTAAAAAGTATTTGAACTATACATCTTATATAGGTGAAATTGGATTGGATTTTTCAAATGAAGGTATAACTACCAAACCTATACAATTATTAAGTTTTGAGAAAGTTCTAAAAGAATTAGAAGGAAGGTCTAAAATTTTAAGTATACATTCAAGAAAAGCAGAGAAAGAAGTCCTTGATTTGTTAAAGAAGTATAAAATAAAAAATGCAATTTTTCATTGGTATACAGGGAGTCTAGGAGTAATGGATGAAATAATATCTTCTGGATATTATTTTTCAATTAATCCAGCAATGATTAATTCTGTATCGGGAAGAAAGGTTATAGGTAGAATAGATAAAAATAGAATATTAACAGAAAGTGATGGACCCTTTATAAGGTTAAAAAATAGAGAGATAAAACCAAAAGATATAAAATTAGTAATAGAATATTTATCTAATATTTATTCTGAAACTCCAAATGCTATAGAAAGAATGATAAAAAAGAATTTTGATAGAGTTATTTTTAACTTAAAAAAAGGATAAAAACATTTATGAATAGAATATTCTTTTCAGTAAAAGAAATTTTAAATGAAGTCTTTTTTAATGGAATAGATGAAAGTATAGAGCTACTCAAAGAATATGACTTTTATGATATTATTGAACAACATCTTCTTTTTTTAAAAAATAAAAAAG
The DNA here is from genome assembly GCF_028829235.1 of Tenacibaculum larymnensis. Lineage (GTDB taxonomy): Bacteria > Bacteroidota > Bacteroidia > Flavobacteriales > Flavobacteriaceae > Polaribacter > Polaribacter larymnensis. Next base: position 316,967 of record NZ_JAIWJY010000002.1, read on the forward strand.
AAGATGAAGTAAAAAAGAATTTTGAAACAGTAACTTTATTATTCATAGAGACAGTAAACTCAAAACTTTCACAAATAAATGACGATAAACTTAGATTAGATTTAAAATACATACTAACAGAAATTGGAAATTATATTATTGATAGTGTTTCTTTTGAAAATGAAGAATTAAAATCTTTAAGAGATGCTTTAATTAGTTTATCAGAAATAAAAGGCTACGATTATAAGGATATTGAAAGTAGATTACAAATTAGTAGATTAATTAGGAACTCTGAAAAAAACTCAATTAATACTTCAAGAATAGAAAAACAACCTTATTATGAGTGGCTTATAGAGGATTATAAAATGGATGAAATTTCCAATAATTTAAAATCAGAAGGCGTAATAAGATCTGTTAAATCTTTTAAAAAAATATTTACTCCAGAGCCAATACAATTTCAAGCTGATTCTGAGAAAGGAGATTTCTTATTTATTTTATTTGATATTCTTTATGATGAAAAGGTAATTAGACCTAAAGTTAAAAGAGGGAAGTTTTTAGCTTTACAAAGGTTTGGGGTTGACCTTCATAATGAAATTTTATACAAAAAAGAATCAAAATATATAAAACAAGAAATAAAAAAGAATAAGGAGAGACATGAAAAACTAAGGGAAAAGGTAGAGAAATGGATTAGATAAGAAAATGACTTCTAATTGACTTTTGTATAAGTCAATTAAAAAGAGAGCTTTTTCACTCTAAGTTTGTAGTGTAAAAAATTAAAAAAAATTACATGAATATTAATGATTTTGTTTTGAGCAATAATTTACAACCTGCGGATGCGGTTATATTGCATAAAAAGTTTATGGGAATGGTAGATCACTTTGTTATTTATCTTGGTAATGAAGAAAACGAACCTAAATTTGTTGCTAATTTTACTAAAGGGATCAAAGTCCTTCCTAATGAAGAAATTAATAAGCAACTAAAAAAATATGTTCCAAAAAAAATTGAACGATATCCTGGGAATAACTTCCACAGACAAGAAGCTGTAAATAGAGCTCTATCAAGGTTAGGGGAAAAAGCTTATGGTTTTTTCTCTAATAATTGTGAACATTTTAAAAATTGGGTTCACTATGGAAAGCAATATAGCAAGCAAGTAGATATTGCTGGAACAACTTTTACAACAACTGGTGGGTTAATGACTATTGGTGGAGTTTTAAGCTCTCATAAAAAAACACGTAATTGGGGTGCTGCTTTATTGTTGTTAGGTCTTGGTTTAAAATTTTTGGCTGAAAGAAATAATGATTCTGATAAGGTCTAATTTAAATAAAGAGTTTTTTTTCTAATTTAGAACTGATAATATTAAAAATCAATGTTTGCAAAATCATTGATTTTTTGTTTATTCATGAAGCCTGAAAACATACTTAAAAGATTGTTGTCAAGATATATTTTTAAAAAATCATTAATGATAATAACAATCTGTTAAGTTGTTTACAAACAGGTGGTTTGGGTGCTCAAATAAGATGCTAAGAAATCAAACAATTCTCTAAAAGAATGAATTGTTCGTTAAAAACATATTTTATTGATTTCCTACCATTATTTTGAGTGTTTTAAAAATGAATTTAGAAAAAAATATTTATATTTTGAAGAAAGTATTTTTTCAATTTCCTAAGGTCTTATTTATAGATGATTAGCCTTATAAGAAATCGAAAAGTATGTCTAAATTTAAAAAGAAAAATTTTTTAGAAAACTTCAGTTCCTTCCCTTATTTCCATATAAAACTTTTAGAACAAGGAAATGTTGAGTGGTCTTTATTAATAAATAACCCTGATGATTATTATTCTGCAAATAATGGTTCTATTCCTGGCTTAATTTATTATAGTGATACTGTATCTTTTGCAAAAAGATATCATTTATCCATTTTGCAAATTTTAGATGAATTTGAAGTAAATTGTGGGAAGATAAAAAATAAACCTAGCCCACATGATGAAACGCAATATTTTAATTGGCTTTCTTGGTTTGCTTGGGAGAATATGATGGGAGAAATTATATCATTTTCAGAATATTGAACGAGATTCAATGTATTAGAAATAATAAGCACTTACAATAATTGTAGGTGTTTATTTGTTTGCTCATAAGCTAAATAAAAAGACATTTAAATTTCAATATTGAAGAACTCCTTTAGGGGAACTTCCATAGCTATTGCTAATGCTGATATCGTTACTACGTTAGGTGTAACTACAGCTTTCTCTATTTTATATAGGTATTGTCTATCTTTTCCTACTAATTCAGCAAGTTGTGTCTGGGTTAAGCCTTTTTGTTTTCTAATTTCTTTAACACGGTTACCAATTTTTATTGGTATCTCAGACTTTAATACTTCTAACCTTTTCTCTGATAATTCTATCATATTGTAAATGTCCAATATGACAAATGATATTTTGTAACCTTAAATAACTACATTTTTGTATATTTGAGCGAATTAAAAATAAAATCTTATGAAAAAATATTTAGCAAGTATTATGATTGCTTTTCTAGTGTCGTGTGGAACAAGCACAAAAGAAGAAACCCCTAAGGATAACTCTAAAAATGATAACTCAACGGAGAAAGTTATTCAAGCTGAAAAAGAAGAAGAATTAGCAAAGGAAAAGAGAGAGGAAAAGAAGTTGGAAAAGCTTGACTATTACCTGAATAACTCTTTTGTAACAGATGAAAATGGGATTTCTTACAAGCTAAAGGTAGTTAAAACCATTATTGGTCAGGAAAATATGTATACTTCTAAAAAAATGTATGTTACTAAAGGGGATATAGGTTTTGATAAGTATGTTGTAGTAAGTTCTTATCGTATTAAAACTCTTTTTAAACTTAAATCTAATGGAAAAATTATTGAAAACATTGAACTAGAAGGTTTTTTAGTTAAATCTCAACTCAATGGAGATACTAAATACAATTTTTGGGATTCAAAATTGAATAAATGGGTTGTTAAAACTAAACAAGATGTAATAATGTTACGTAATATGAGCTGTAATGATAGTTTTATATATTACCCTCAACTCGATTCAAAAAAACACAGAAAAAATAGAATTACCGAATTTACAAGTGTTTGGTGTAATTTTGGTATTGGAGATGATGTAAAGAATGCAAAAATAGAAGCAATAAATAAATGCGGAATGCTTGAAGATAATCTTAAAAATATTCAATATACAACTGATAATCTTTTGGATATTAATAATGTTTTTAAAAGTAATTAGTTTAGATGAGTCTAATGAATAAGCTAAAGCAAAATCATTTAAATTAACAGTTGAGAATGTAAGTTTTAAGCTCTCTAATTATTTGCAAAAGTTGTCACTCTGTATTTTTATTATTATAAGTAAAAGAACACTATGACAACTTTTGTAATAAAAAAATTAACCTTTAAAAATCTTAAAATGATCTGAAAAGGGTCATTTTTTTATTTAGTGAGTTAATTCTAATTCTTTAAAAAGTTTTGCAAAAGTTGTCACTCTGTATTTTTATTATTATAAGTAAAAGAACACTATGACAACTTTTGCAATCAAAAAATTAACCTTTGAAACCTTAAAATGATCCGTTTGAGGTCTGATAATGTTTTTATATATTTAAGGTCATAAAAAATTGCACTACACAAAAAAACATCTATGAATATAAAAGCCAAACTCTTTGTATGTGGAGAGGAAAGAGAATTAATTTCTACCAGTTTAAATTATATCCGACTCACTGATTGGAATGGTAAACCAACCTCAGCTTTAATGGGAGGAACTTTTACAGTTACTTACGAATCTCAAATGTATGATGATACCTTTATCGAATGGGGTATTGCCGACAGAGCAGAAAATAAAAAAATAGATTACCCTGCTAACTTATATTTATTAAGAGATGGGAAAGTGGTTTTTTACGAAGACGATTTTGATGGAGTAGAATTATTCCAATATAATTTTCAAGATGGTACACTTATAAACTATCATGAGGTCTTTAATAATCAAGAAGGCATGTATGTTACGTTAACCATATCGCCTGCGATGCAAGATTATCGTTTTTTTAAAAACAGTACCGATTGGAGAAGAAAAAGCCGTACTCGTTATATAAAACCTTGGCAAGAGAGTTTTATACCTCCTATAAAAGATACTCCTTATAAAGCGAAAGAAGATGTTATGCCAAGATTTAAAAGGTATTTTTTTGAGAATAAGAACGGAGAACGAATACAACAGGATGATATTGAGATAAATGAAAAAGTTATCTTAGTTATAGAAACAGAAAATGCAGAGGGAGAAACAGTAACCATTGATTTAAAAGACGATAGCCTAAATTATAAATACCAAGATAAAGTATTAGAAAACGATATTTTGAAAAGAGTTTCAATCACAGGAAAACAAACAAAATTAGAATTAATAGCTACTGAAGAAAAGTAAATAAAAATGACTAAAGAAAAGGAAAGAACGTATAAAGGAATAGCTTCTTTTGATAGTGGTAAAGGAAATACAATGGAAATTACTTTTCCAAAAGTAAGACCAGCATTAAAGTTCACAGCAAATTTAAGAAGGTTAGACAATTACAAAGGAGAATTTGGTTTTGATTGGATGAGAGATGATTATCAAACTATATGTAAAGATTACGAAAAGTTAAAAAAAGAATATACTCCAACTAAAATTCATGATAAAGATTACTTTGTAACTTGGTTAAGTATGTTTCCTCTGCAAGAAAATGTAAAACTTAAATTAGAAGTTGAGATATTAGAAGGAGAGGCAATAGATGTTGATATAATTAAACTCCCATCAAAAGATGGTATACGTTTTGAACCTGAACAAATAAAAGTAAATGAAGCTGAGAGTAAGCAAATAAAAATTATTTGTAATTCGCCTTTAAGTAGTGATGTAATGATTGACCTGTTAGATAAGAATGATGAAAAGGTAGGTGCTATCAATGTAGTTAAGAATGATGAAGTATTGAGTTTACTGATAAATATTGTTTTAGTTTCTGAAAGCAGACATATTGAAAAGTTAAAAGAATTGTTTGGTAATAGAATAAATAGTCTTGAAGAATTTCTTCAAAAGAGGTCTTTTAATCAGGCTTTTATTAAGCCAGTTTTAACGAATAATTTAAATAATGCTCCTATTATTTCTTTAGATGATTTTGACGAAGATGATTATAGTGGAACAAATTTGTCTAAAAAAGGAAAAGACAGAATAATAAAAAGATTTGAAGATAATATAAATTTCGAAAAAGGTATTTCTGTTTTTCTAATAGCAAAAAATCATGAAAGGAATCAAGCAGGTGATTCAAGAGTAATACCTCTTGATTGGAGTTATGTGTTTATGTATGTTAATGCAGGTAATATTTCTGATTTCACACATGAGATTGGTCATGCATTAGGGCTTACACATTCTTTTATTGAAGATAAAAAATATGATAGAACAGAGAGCAAGGTAAATAAAGTTAAAAGTTACAAGGAACAATTAAAGAAGCAAGAGGAATATTTAAATAAAAAATTAAGTGAAGAGGGTAGAAAAACGGTAAACAACAATATACGTATATTAACAAAGAATATTAAAATTCTTGAAGATAATTTTTCAATAGGAGATAACAATCCTTATAAATTTACGCAAAGTAAGACAGATAATTTTATGGATTATTATAATGATGCAAAAAGTTTTTATAAGTGGCAATGGAATGTTATGTTTAAAGAAGTAAAAAAATATTATTCTAATTAAATGAAAAGGTATATATATATTATTTTATTCTTATTTTCTTGCTCTAATAAAGTAGCTCCAACCAAGGTTATATCAACTACAGAGAAACAACAAAACAGCAAGATAAAATTATTATCAGGTAAGATACTTCCTGTTCCACAACCAAAGGAGTATACTTCAGCAATTTTATTGTTGTATTATAATGATTCTACCAAAATTTACGCAGGTTCTGATTTTGATGGAAATTTTACTTTTTACGATTTTAAACCTAATAAAGTTGATGAAAAATCATACATATATGCTGTAAATAAAGGATGCATCTCTAAAAAAATAATGTTCGATAGTTTAAAGATACCTATACTTATTAAATTGAAGCAGGATTCTATAAATGGACTTTCGTATGATGAATATATTAAATTATTAAATAAAAGTAGACCTATTGATTAATCATGATTCAAATTCAAAAATAAATAGTAATGTAATACTTTGTTATAGGTCTAAAAAGTGTATTTATAAAGACTTTAGAGGGAAAGAATAATTATAATGTACTCTAGCTTATTACTAGTTGTGCTTATTGCTTGAAGAAAACATAGTTAATGAAAAAGAATATAGATAGATGAGTGGAGAAGCTTATCAATCCATCCGTAGTTTTGAGAATAGATGGTTTAAGTAAATCAAATCTATAATTTATACTTTATTACTTTGCGTTTTTTTTACTTAAAAGTCTCTTCAATCACCTTCTTAAAGTTGTTTTTTAGATGTTTTAAGAGGTTTTGATAAGTGATTCATTATATCTTGTTAGAAGGCTTTAAAACAGCTTAGAAGGCGTAAAAACACCTTCTATAAAAGACTGCAAAATCTGTCACTCTGTATTTTTATTATTATAAGTAAAAGAACACTATGACAATTTTTGCAATCAAAAAATAACCTTTGAAACCTTAAAATGATCTGAAAAGGGTCATTTTAATTTTTGAATACATTTCTTTTATACTAAAACTAACCACAGTGTTTAGATATAGAGATAGAAAAATTATAATTTTTCAAACTCTTTTAATTTTCCTTTTTGAAAAGCGTAGAAAATTTTCTTTAAATTTGATTCAAAAGATTGTAGATTAGTTATATTCATAGAACTACTTTTATGTGGGGTAATTTTAAATTTTAAGCTTAATCTTCCATCTGGTTCAGGTTTGTTTTTAAGTGCCCCTGAGAAATTAATTTCGACCTCCATTTTACCACTGACCTCTAATTGTTTATGATTAAAAGTATATAAAACTTTTATTTTCTCTAAAAGGATATATTTCCTAATGTTCTCATCTTTTAACTCATTGATTTCATGTAGCTTTTTTCCTCTTATTGAAGTTACTATGTTTTTACCAGCTTTGTCATTTAATTCTTCAGGTATACTCATAGTTTCATCTAGGGCATAGCTAGAAGCTACTAAATCGACATTTTGAAATACAACATGATTGGTGATATCCGTAAAACTCAATAAAAAGAGAACTCTTTCTTCATTTGAAGTAAAGTCTTTAAACATTATTTCATTAGTGATTTTTTTAATGATTTTTCTTTCTTTGAGATTGTTTTCAATAAAAGTTAGAGAAGATTTCGTTAATTGTCCTCCTAATGTAGTTTGAAAAAGCTGAATAGGTTCAATGCTGTTTCCCTTATTTGTAAATACTACTTTTTCTACACTTTGTATTTTACTTAGCATAGCTTGTTTGTTAGGGTCGTATTCTTCAATAAAAATTTCTAGTATCACATTATCACTTTGAGTTTTAGTTTGGACATCAATTAGTTTTGCGTCTTTAGATTTTAATTTTTCATTAATATTATGTTTAATGTCAGGAATTGATTTTTTTATAACACTTTCTAAAGCTTTTGTTTCTATTATTTCTAATGTAACATAAGGTCGTTTAGGAACTTCCTTAGAATATACTCTCTTTGAAAGGACAAGTTTAGTTAAGTTTTCAACATCTGAAGGGCTAAACAAAATTTTAGTCATTGTTCCAATGATTTTTGTTTTGTCAGAACTTCTGAAATGAATTCCTTTTTCTTTAGCAAGAAAATCCCTTAGATCATCGGACTTAATCCTATCAGAATTTAAAAAAGGTTTGATAAGGCTACCGTATGGTAAGTAATTATTTAAAAAATCACTATTAGGTTTATAATTAACTTGTTTTAGTTGCGATTCATCAACCAATTCATTAATTGAAGAATCGTTATTAGCATAAAGAGGTTGATCTTTAACAAAATTAGAATCTATTTCACTTAATCTATGAACACTAACTTTATCTAATAACAAATTATCATTAAATGTTCTTAATATATCTCTAACTTCATTTTTTGTTTCATTGTTTTCAATATATTCAGGAAAGTATATTAAGTATTCATTTGCAAAACCAGAAGTAATTGAAATAGTAAGCCAGACAATTTTTTTTAAATTGACAGGAGAATAAGTATCATTGCAGAAAATTAAAACACTAATCTTATCTTTATTTTCTTTCACGATAGGTAAAACAGAAGAGGTTAAAAATTGTGGAGGAAGATATTGAGCTCTTTTTCCTATTTTCCCTTCCGATACAATATCTTCGGTTTGTGGATATAAAAACTTTATAGACGTCTCTGGACGATAAGTTTTAGCAGTAATTATTGAACGATATAAAAAATACAACTGTTTATTATCTATGGTATAATAGATATAATCTTTTAAAGTGTGTTTTTTACTATCAAAACTCCTTACCTTATGTCTAAAAGTTTCTTTGTCTTCGTTTATTTCTTTTGATAAAAGAAAATGTATTACGTTCTTTGAATATGTTTTTTCTTCAGAATCAGTATGCTTTTTTTCAAACCCTTCGGAAACCTTACCTAATGCTTGATATAATTGGACAATTTTTTTCTTATCTATATCTGCATAGGAGTTAACGACTAAAGACTGTATATATATGTAGTTTAAGTTATTGTCTTTTAGCTTGTCTTCGTCAAGACTACAGAAATCAATTATAAATTCATCATCTTTTCCAGTTCTATCATTATATTCGGAATACATTTGTTTGTAATTAAAATTATCCCATCCTATCAGACTCAAAAAATTAGCAATAACTAGGTGTTCTGTGTCGAAAGACTCAGTATAATTATTTGCTTCTTTTTTAAGATAACTATAAAGATGCTTTTCTGCCTGTTTTTTTATATCTAAAATAACATTTATTAAAGCTTCTTCTAATTCCTTTTTTGAAAACTCTTTCCCTTTTAGTGAATTTTCAATAAATATATTTTTAAGTGCAGTTGACATTATTTTTCTAACATTAATGTCAATGTTTTCCTTATTTCTTTTATGTAAAAAAGAATCAATTTTTTCTACTATAAGAGCGTTTAAACTGTCGTATTCTAAGGCTCTTACTTTTACAGTTGCGCCATTTATAATATTGTTACTTTGTTTAAGTTCGGTTTTTAACTTGTTTTGAAGAGAACCTACTAGGTACAATTGATATTCACTAGCACTTGGCATATCTTTTTTGAGTTCTTCAATCCATTTTGAAGCGTTAGAAAATTCTATATTATTTTTGGAAGACTTTACTTGTACAGCAATATTTTTATTATTTGCATAATTCCATAAAATATCAACCTTTTCGAGTTTTTCATTTGGCTCTAATGTAACTTTTTCCCAGCTTTCTCTGTCGTCTAAAGATTCGATTACTGCAACAATAGTTTGGATTATATAACCCCTAAGACCTTCTTGTCCTCCCATATTAAATAGCTTTAATTTTTTTGTACTAAAATATTAAATTTTATTATAAATATTCCATTAAAGAAGTCTCTATTTTTAGCTTCTTAAAAGTTAGTATTTCAATTTCTTTAGCAAGATAGTACTTTGATAGAACTAGTTTTTATGGGAAGCCATAGAGGTTTCTTTTGAAAATTCTTTTAGGATTTATTCTTTTTATTAAAAGAATTATTATAAAATGTATGTCATTTTAATTTATTTTTGTGACGGAAAATAGGCTTCTTTTTAGAGAATTATAAGTTCGAAAGAAGCAAGTAACTTTATCGGAGAACCGTTTCGTATAACTCAGATTAATAAGATATGTATGTTTTGCATTTGTATAAAGCAAATAAAAGTATTCTGTTATCAGTTGTTGGGGCTTGGAGGAATAACCTTGAAGTTATTAAATGTATTAAAGTTTAGTAGATTCTAGTACAGTGAGGTGAGAGAGTTAAAGAGAAAAAGTTTTTAACTTATTTCTACTCTTGTATATACTTGATAAACGAGAGGGAAAAAAACTTAAAACCTTTGAATAAAAATTGCAAAATCTGTCACTCTGTATTTTTATTATTATAAGTAAAAGAACACTATGACAACTTTTGTAATAAAAAAATTAACCTTTGAAACCTTAAAATGATTCTTTTGTGATAGAATTTACAAATAAGAAAACAACAATATTCTAAACTATAGAAAACAATTATTTTGATTTTTTATGAACTGCTTCTGAGTTTTGAAATTCTTTGCGTTTCATTTTGTATAGAAGTTTTGCTTACCTTTTTAGGTCTAATTAGTTTAGGAAAGACCTTATTTGTAAGTTAATAATATATCACCAAATATGAATGAAGAAAAAAATAAAGCAAGTGCAGTTATTGCAATGGTTAGTGCGTCTGGAGCATCAGTTGGATTCAGTTTAGCTGTTGCGGTAGGAATACCTTTAACAGTTCCTATGGCAATAGGAGCAGGAATTAGTTGTTTAGCTTTTAGTATAATAAAGGTTTATAGAAAAAATTAAAGTAGTTGAATATTCAACTACTTTAATTTAAATTTTTATTAGTTCTCTTATAAGTAAAAAATAGTGAGTTAGAGTGCTTGAAAAATGCTTTACTTTTGTTTGTATATATACAAAAACAGATGAAGTCTAATAGAAGTAATATTAAATCAATAAACAGTATAATTTTTAAAGAAAATAAGTTTTCTTCTGAAGAGGAAGAAGGGTGGAGTAGAGTTTATGTTGATTTAAATGAGTATAAGAATTCGAAAACTATATATACGGTATATTTTAGTCATGTATATTGTGAGTTGTTATACGAAATCTGTAAGGCTTTAGATATGCTATATCTTTTTTCTTTTGTCCCTCATGATTCAGTAATTGATGGGGTCATATTCTATGAAGAGAAAACAAAAAAAGTTAAGAATAAAGAAGTAATAATTAGACAAAGTGCATATTTACAACACATAGTAAGGACTTATGAAAATAATGATTATAATATCTTTCATTCTAGATCAATTCATGCGATTTTTGCTTATGATGATATTAAAATTATTGAAATAGTTAGGAATGTTATTGTAGAGTTCTTGATAAAGGGTTCAAGTTCTGGGATTTCAGAAAATGCTAGGGCTTTTATAGAGAATACAGCAGAAGCACTAAAAGTAAAGAAAGAGAATGATTTTTTAATACAAGATAAACCTTCAAGTAAAGAAGTGGTTGAGGTTACAAAATACATTCAGCCAGTTATGGGTGAAGAGTTGTTAACTCGAAATGAAGCAAAAAACTTTCTTAAAATAAGCTTCCCAACATTGAGAGATTGGACGAAGAAAGGTAAGATTAAATCGTACGGAATGGAAGGTAGGGTATATTATAAGAAAAATGAAATATTAGACCTACTTGAAGAGTTGAAGTAGTATTTATTTGATAAAGCTGACTAAATGCTAGCTAAAAAATAAACAAAAAAACCTTAACTATCTTGTTTTTAGATCGTTAAGGTTTTTAGTTGTGGAGACGCCGAGTATTGAACTTTCTTTTTTCTATTATAACTTAAAAAAACATTTAGCTTTAAATGTGTTGATTTTGTGGGAATTGTTATATTTGTTTAAACTTAAAAGTTATGTTTAAGTATAACATTTTAGACACCAAAAACGACACCTATTTGTTTTTAGCGCTATGAAATATTCTTTCAGATTAAAATATCCAAATCAGGATAAAGAGACTCTTATATTCTTTAGAACTTCCTTTAAAAATGAAGGTAAAACATTTGTATACTCTACAGGAGAGAAGATAGAACCTAAATATTGGGATTTTAAAAACAAAATGCCTTTGACCAGGGGAAAGACTTCCAAGTTCTCAAAAAGCATCAAAATGCAACTTGATAGACATTCTAATTTGTTTATGGAAACAGTTAGTTTGTATAAAAAAATGAAGGAAGAATTAACTTCTAAAACATTAAAAAAAGTATTTGATGAAGAGTTCAAGAAAACTTCTGGTGTAGCAAATAATTTTTTTGAAGCATATAACAATTTTACTACTGAAAAAATCAAAAAAAAGGAATGGTCAGCTTCAACGATAAAGCGTTACAAAAACATTAAAAATATCTTAGAAAACTTTCAAAAAGCAAAGAACTATAAATTGACATTCAGTAATATAAATGACAAGTTTTATAGCGAGTTTACTTCATACTGTCTTGATGATTTAGAACATATTAATAATACATTTTCTAGAAATGTAGGCTTGTTCAAAACATTTATGTATTGGGCTTTAAATAATAAATATACTTATAACAATAGCTTTGTTGGTTTTAAAAAATTAGATAAAGTAATTACACAACAGGTAGCTTTAACTTTAGAAGATTTAGAGAGTCTACTTGTATATGATTTGAAGTCTGAAAGACTTGAAAAAGTTAGAGATGTATTTGTTTTTGCCTGTGTAACAGGAATGAGATTTGGAGAGCTCTCATTGATAAAAAAAAGTAATGTTACTGATAATTATATCATTTTAAAAGAAGATAAGGACAGTTCTAAAATAGCAAGAGAAATTCCTTTGAGTAATATTTCAAAGTATCTTTTGAAAAAATATGATTACAAACTTCCATTGATAGCTAATCAAAAACAAAATAAGTATATAAAAGAAGTGTTCGAAAAAATGGGCTACACTAATCTTGTAGAGAAAGTTACAACAAAAGGGAAAGAAAATATAAAAGAAGAAATGGCTTTTTATGATAGAATAAGTACTCATACAGCTAGAAGAACTTTTATTACAATGATGAAGAGGCAAGGAAAGAGTGATAAGCTTATAGCATCAATTACCGGGCATAAAGATATGAAAACGCTGAACCAATATTATCAGGTTAGTGATTCAGAGAAAAAAGAAGCAGTTGACCAGGTGTTTAATATAGGATTTGAGAATAAAAAATAATTTAAAGCATGAAAAAGATAGCTCTATTTCTTAATACATTTTTTGATTTATTTGGTATACTAGTATACAAGATTATGGATTTACAAAAAGGAATAAAAAAACAGTTTCTTAAGAAGCAATTATATATTGTATTAATTCCTTTCATCTTAATACTAATGTTAGTTTTTGGTGAAGCCTTCAAAAAAGTTTTTTTGGTAAATAATATTTTTTTAATATTAATATGGGGTGTAATAGAGGTTTTAGCTTTGCTATTAATCTTAATATTATTAAAAATATTACTAGAAGAGATTTTTCCTAACTATTTTACAGAATCTAAGTTTAAGAAACAGCTTTCAAGGCTTGAAGATAAGCATTATCCTAAGACGGAAAGAGAGAAAGAAGAGGAAGTAAATGAATTTAAAGATCTTTTCAAAGAAGGTTTGTATGAAGAGTTTGTAGATAAAATTAATAAGACAGATCTCGTTAATAGAAATGGTAAATGGAAGGGAGCTAAGTATGGGATTGCTGTTTTGTATTTTAAATTAAAAAATAACGATTACTTAATAAACAATTTCAAAAACAAAAAAAGGTTCCATAACTTAACAATAGAGTTTTTTAAACATGATAGGGACGTATATTCTTTTTTTTCTAAAAAAGAGTATATAATTAACAGTATAAATGATATTAATGAGAAACAGATGCTTCAAAGTAATGCTGAAAAATTCTACCTTAATGAGCTTGGGTTTATAGGGGATAAATAATGTTAATTTCAAGTTCAATTTCATTCAATTGAATTAATTGAATTGAAAAAAGCGTTAAAAACAACGATTTAGCTTCAAGTTTGCAATGAATCAAAAACGTTGCAATAATGGATAATCCGTTCGAAAAAATTAATTTACAACTAGAGAAAATTTGTATTTCATTAGAAGAATTAAAAGAAGTAAATAAAATTGATAATAACGATAAAATTTACTCAGTTACTGAAGCTTCTTTGATATCTAAATGTTCCAAACAGACAATAAGGAATCTTGTTAAAAAAGGTAAGATAAAAGCAACTCGTATGGGGAGAAAAATACTTATTCCTCATAGCGAGCTATTTAATCCTATGAATGATGTTAAATCATTAAAATACAAAAGATAGTTTGTTATGGAGCTGCGTAATAAATACTTGAATCAAGCTAACTTTTTTACTAGAAGTGTGTTTAAATTAGATAAGGAAATTCATAAGGATATTGTCTATTTAATTCAAAGTAAAATAGATTTTTTTGGAACACCAAAGGATAATATTAGTATCTCATTTAACGATTATTTAGAGGCTAAAAGTATATCAAAGAATGATACTTATTCTTTTTCTGAGTTTCACAAATTCGCAGACGAAATTAAAAAAGTTGGAGGAGCATTTTATAATAATATAAATAATTCATTTATATCATTCAATATAGTGGATAATGTACAAGTCGATTCAGAGAACTCTGAAACATTAAAAATTGAACTTGGTAAATTTGGTAAAATCTTCTTTTTCAAAGAAAATTTAGTTAATTACATTAAAGATATTACGCCTAAAGGAAAAAGATTAAAGTATATAGGTCACACTCAAATTGAAAACTCCTCATTTAGAATTAAAGGTATTCGACGAAAGAAATTTTTTGAGATAATTTCTCAATTTAAAAATACTGGATTTTGTAAGATTTCTTTTAAGGAACTTAAGATGTATTTAGGTTATATTGAATTAGTCGATAAATCAACGTTAAAACCTTTAAAAGAGCAAGATCAGCTAAAATTTATATTCATTTCTCAGGATAAATTTGAATTCAAAGATAATTGTCCAAGATATAGTCATTTTGAAAGAGATTTTTTGCGTCCTGCAATAAACTCAATTAATGGTGATATAAGTAATGATATTAATAATTTGAAAATTTCTAAGAAAACAAAGACGGGAAGAAAGATAACTCATTTAGAGTTTAGGTTTAATGCCTTAGGTAAAGATCTAACTGATGATGAGCTGAAATGTTTAGAGTTTTTTATAGAATGTAATTTGGATAAAGAGCAAGTAATCTTTTTGATTAAAAGAATTGGATATCAAGAGATGTATGGTCGCTGGATGAGGAATGTTGATAGAAAGGTTTACGATAATGACAAACTAGCTAAGTTTTATGAGCGAAAATCTCAAAAAGAGATTAAGAATATCTCGGGGTATTTATACCAAGTTTTATTTCCTGAATTAAAAAAGGGCTAGAAAACATCTATTTTAAATATAAAATTTAAGGACAAAGCCTCACAGTTTAAGGATATAACCTCACAGGTTAAGGATACAACCTCATACTTCAAGGATATAACCTCACATATTAAGGATGCAGCCTCATAGTTTAATAGAATTAATTCATGTCTTAGCAAATGATTAAGGATATCGACTCATACTTTAAGGATATAAACTCACATATTCAGGATGTAACCTCATAGTTTGTTAAGGATGTACTCTCACAAAAGATAAAGGACTTACCCTCACACTTATCCTAAGTTTGACCTTTAATAGTAAGGTGTTCAGAGTGCTGAAAATACTACTGTTAAATAATTAAAAAGAAAAATAACTACAGTAGTTTATAATGTCAAATTTTTAAAAAAATTACTAATGAAAAAAGAAAAATTTAACTGTCAAAAAGCAAAAAAGATGAATGTGTTGAGTATTGCTAGAAAATTAAATTTAAAACAGAGCAAACAGAAGGGAAGTGAAGTTTGGTTTTTTTATGGAAATGAAAAAACAGCATCTTTAAAAGTGGATATTCGTAAGAATGTATGGTATAATTTTTCTCAGGGTATAGGAGGGAATACGCTTGATTTAGTGGTTCATATTTTAAACTGTTCTGTTTCTGAAGCTCTTGGTCATTTAAATATTTTAAATGGATCTTTTTCCTTTCATCAGCAAGTTAATGATAGAGAGACTAGAAAAGAAGAGGTGAATTATATTATTAAAAGAGTACTACCTCTTAATCATGTGGCATTATTGGATTATTTATCTTCAAGAAAGGTTGATTTTGATATAGCAAAGAAATACTGTAAAGAGATTTATTATTCTCTAAATGATAAAAATTATTTTGCTATAGCTTTTGTAAATGATTCTAAAGGGTATGCTATTAGGAATAAATTTTTCAAGGGGTGTTTACTTAAACAAGATATTTCAACCATTAAAAATGCAAGTTCTCGAGTTTGTTTATTTGAAGGCTTCATTAATTTTCTTTCTTATTTAACTATTTATAAAAACGAAACTTTAAATGATGATTTTATTGTTTTAAACTCAACTTCCTTAGTAGATAAAGCAATAGGAGAATTGAAAGAGTATAGTGATGTTTACTGCTACTTTGATAATGATAACTCAGGAAAAAAGGCTATGGAGTTAATTTCAAAGGTTCATGAAAAAGTTATGGATTGTAGTGAGTTTTATAAAGGGTTTAATGATCTAAACGAATATTTAACTTCAATAAACAATGAAAGGCATTAAAAAGCTTTTAGCTGTGTGTTTCAACATAAATTCTTTTCATTTTCTGTAATCACAGAAAAAAAGATACACCTGATTATATAGTGCGATACAAAAACAATTCAAAAGAAATATAAATATGAGTTATGCAGTAATGCGTTGCATGAAGATAAAAAGCAACATGAATGGTATTGGGAAACATATTGATCGCTCATACAATGGCGAGACAATTTCACCACAAAATGCAAATCCAAAAGAAGTAAGTAAAAATGTTCATTGGGACGATAAAGGAAATGCTTATAGTCAAAAAGAATGGACAGCCTATACAAAAGATAATCCTCTACAAAAAAGAGTAAATGATAAGATAAGAGAACGATATAAGCTTGATAAGAAAATCAGAAAAGATGCTGTGAAAGCTATTGAATATATTTTTTCTTCAGATCATGAAAAGATGAATGAGATATTCAAGGATGAAAATTTATATAAATCATGGATGGCGGATAATAAGAAGTTTGTTTCTGATATCTACGGAGAAGATAATATAGTTTCTATGCATCTACATTCTGATGAAAAAACATATCACTGTGAGGTTGTGGTAACACCAATAACTGAAGATGGTAGATTAAGTGCAAAAGAATTTATAGATGGGAAAAAAGACTTGTCAAATCAACAAACAGCGTACGCTGAAATGATGAAAAAATACGGAATGGAAAGAGGAGAGTTAGGTTCGACAGCAAAACATAGAAAACCAAATCAATATAATAAAACACAGAACTATGAAAGGAATCATTAGTATAATTATTATTCTAATAATAGTTTATAGAATAATTAAGAGTAGGAATTTAAAGCTTTTGGATATTGTAAAAGGGAAATTTGAAAATACTGATTTTTATCTTAAAGGTCGTTCGAAAAAATATTACATAAATAACCTGAATAAAGGAGCTATAGCTATAGGAGGGGCAGGGAGTGGTAAGACATACTCATTCATAATTCCATTAATAGCTTACATGATTAAATATAGAGGGTGTTTGATCTTAGATCCAAAAGGAGAGCTTACTCCTTTGATTAATAAAGAAAGTAAAAAATGGGGAAAGCCGGTTTTAAACTTTTCATTAGATGAGAATTATGATAAACTAAATCCTCTAACTTTATGTAATGATAAAAATGATATAATTGATTTTTCTAATTATTTTTTATCAGGTATTGTGGGTATTCCTAAAGATGATAATGCAAAATACTTTTTCAATTCAGCAAAAAGTGTTCTAACAGGAGTTATTATTTTTCTTAGAAATAGAGATGAGAGATTTTCAACTATACCTCATATCGTAGCGCTTTTTTTAACCGTTAGTGCTGAAGAGTTAATTATGTTGTTGTCTTCAGATCAAGAAGCATCAAGAAGCGCAACAATCTTAAAAACTGTAAAAAAAGATCCTAAGTTATTAGGGAGTATTCTTTCCACATTTACAGCTTTTTTCAGTTCATTGGACACTCCAAAAATCTTTAGAAACCTAGTAACTGATGAAAGTATAAAGTTACCTAATGATCTTGAATCTCCAAATGTCATAAACCTTGTGTTTAATCTACAAAAGAGAGATTTATATAGTCCGATCTATAGTAGTATTGTTGGTTTAATCATAAAAAAAATGAATAAACCAGAACAACATGAAAGCGCTGTTATTTTAGATGAGTTCCCAGTGCTGAGTATTCCTAATTATGTTGATATTCCTGAAACTTCAAGGTCTAATAAAATAGCCAATATTTTAGCTATTCAAGATTTATCACAATTAATCACCAGATACGATGAGAATGTTGCTTCATCAATTATTTCAAACATGGGAAGTCAGTTTTTGTTTAGAACAACAAACCCTAAGACGTTGGCACATTTTGAAAAACTGTTAGGAGTAAGATTGGTTAAAGATATATCTAAAAACAAGTCGACAGATTTATCATTCAAAACATCTAAAACAACTAGTTATAAGGAGAGAAATATTTTGAGAAATGAAAAGATTATCAAGTTTAAGCCAGGGGAATGTTTTGGGCTTATTTCTGAAGGGAATCATTCGTTTGTGGAAAACGATAGAGTGAACGGGAATCATTATTTAAAAAAGGATAAAGAACCTTTTAAATTGAAGCCAGGAGATGATGATAGAAATATGTATGAAACCATATATCAAGATATAAAATACTTAGTAAGAGGAATCGGAGCTAAGGTAGAAGCACCACAAAAATTTAAACTATAAAAAATAAATAACATGTCAGGAGTAAGTCTAATTTTAAAATTTGCAAAATATATAGTATTGATTATTGCTTTAATAATACTGTACTATTCAGTAGAGTTTTCAATAATAGCATTGAAAAAGAATGAGTATCAAAGTACCTTGGATTATGTATTCACATCATCATTAGTCTTTTACTTTTTAGGACTAGTAGTGCTTTATTTATACAGAAAGATAATAATTGATGATACTGTGATACAGGCTATTTTATGGACGATATTAATCAATGGAGTGTTAACAGTCGTTTTCTATCTAATAATAGCTTATATGGTCTTCCCAATGGCTGCATTGCCTTTTGAGATACCAGTAGAATATTTAAAAGGTTTTTCTCCTTCTTATGAGCAAGTCAACTTTCAAGACGGAACAGTAACAACAATTAATCTAGATGTTCAAAAAGTAGTTTTTTCTTTTTGCATAGTAATGTTGTTTGTAACTGGTAGTATGTCATTCATGATCTACAAATTATATAGGTATCGAGATTTATTAACTTTTAAAAACGTGTTTAGAAATGACTTAGAAGTACATTAAAGAGCAGGCAATCTATAAGATAGATTACCTACTACATTAAGAAATGATATAAGCACAACCGCGAATTGTGTCTTATATGAAACAAAATTAGTATTAAATTAAAACATTAAGAAATGATAAAAACAAACAAAGTGTTATTGGGGTTGTTGCTCATATTTTATATCCCAGTAAACGCGCAAAACAATAAAATTACTTTAGAAGAAAAAACAAGTTCACAATTTTATGTTTCGGCAAGTGGAGGATATTCTTTTTCAAGTGCTGGAGTTAGGTTCGGAACAGAGACTACAAGAACAAGAGTAGAAAATACTTATGGTAGTTATGGAGAAGGATTGAATACTCAATTACGAGGAGGTTACCTTTTTGATGAAAACTTTGGTGTTGAAATTGGTTTTGGATATTTAAATGGAGCAGATCAAAAAAATCTATTAATTGATTTACCTGATCAATCGCAATACATTAATATTGAATCAAGAGGGAGAGCTTACGGAGCTTCGGCTTCTTTAGTTTATAATTTTACAAATAATATTTATGGGCGTTTTGGAGCTTTAATTAAATTAGGAGGTAGAACAGAATCTAAAGGAAAGATAAATATTGCTTTATCGCAGACAGAAAAGCTTGATGTAAAATATACACAAGATTATAAAGGAAGGCTTCCTTTAGGTTTTATAGGAGCAGTAGGGTATAAGTATGGCTTAAATAATAATCTTTTTCTTTTTGCAGAGTTGGAGTATATGGGGGTTAGTGTTACAAGAGATTCATCTAAGATGGTTAATTTTTCAGCAAATGTTAATGGTGAAACTAGATCTATCGATGAAGTAAGGAGTATACTTTTTAATCATTCAAGTTACTCAGATTTAGCACCTATTTTTAATAAAAATGTTGAGTATGTTGATGAATTGCCTTTAGGAGCTAATCCTGTTGCAGAAAAGCAGTTGTCACAGAAAGTTCCTTATTCATCTTTTGGAATTAACTTAGGAATAACCTATTATTTGGGTAAATAATCTAAAAAGAATAGTCTATCAAACCGAGTACTTTTGAGTTATGGCTAAAGAAACCTAAAACAAAATACTTAGAGTTATTGATAGTATTAAAAAAATATAGTTACCTCGTTCAAACTTCGCAAAATCATCGTTAAGTCACATTCGCTCCTTACCTCAAATCTTTGCTTGTTTCACTTCGGTAACTATATTTTGAAGTCACCGACTATATGTCCTAACTTTTAAAAAGAATAAAAATGAAGAAATATTTAATAATATCACTAGTTCTGTTGATGAGTCATTGTGTGATGGCACAAAATAAGCCAAGTCTTGATAAATATAGCTTAGTTGAAAAACTTGTAGTTCAAATAAGAGAGAATAACATAGCTAAGAGAGCTATCTATAATAAATTAATCAAAGCTAGGAATGAGAAAGTGTTTGAAATTCATAGATTAAGCATTGAAACTTTAGAGCATCAAAATAGGCTTTTAAAAGCAAAATTAGAAGAAATCGAAAAGATTATAAGACATTCAAAAACTAATAGAAATAGTGCTGCCGACAATTTGTCCTAACTTTGAAAATAGTAACTAGTTTGTTATCTTAGAGCAAATAATACGTAACTTAATTTGGTGATTAATTTATGTTAACCCGTTAGATTTTAGTCTGATGGGTTTTTTGTGGTAAATAAGTTTAAAATGAACAAAAAGTATTTTTCAAAACTAGAAGTGAAAATTTTTGAATGGGTTTTTGAAAGGAAGTTAAAATCTTATGTGACAGATGATTATAAATATTTTAATAACTTAGAAGAGATTTCTACCTGGGCTTTTGACTCTACTAACTACTTTGATAAATTAAAGGAAGTAAGTCAAAAAACGTTTTATGTAGGTGAAAATCAAGAATTGAAAGAGGTAGATGTTTTAGATAGATATTGTGGCTGGGGTTATTTAAGAATTAATGATTACCTAAGGGGAAATGAAATTCGTATCGTTTTTGAAAACTCTATAGAATATCTAGAAAAAGATATTTGTTTACTTGAAAACGTGTTAAATAAATTCAAGTTAAAAGAAAGTTTAATATGTGTTCGTCGTACTGGACGTTGTTTTGTTGAGAATTATAAACCTGGAGACTTTTTTGTAGAAAAAGGTTTTTTAAGTACATCTTTAAATGCTTTTAATAGATTGGATAAAAACGGAGAGCATAGGGACTTAAAAAGAGAAGCTTTAATAATTTTTAGAGTTCAAAAGGGAGTTTCGGCGTTATATGTAGAAGAGATTCAACCTGAGGATAACCGAAAAAATGAATACGAGCTACTGGTAAATAGGGAAGCAAAAATTAGAATTGTTTCTAACACAAAAATTTTAAGTAATAGGATTTTGTTAGCGGAGATAATTAATGATTAACATTAATTTTTTATTAAACAATAAAAACCCGCTTTATAAACAAAGCGGGAAAATTGCTATGAAAAAGAAAGTGTAAGAAGCTTCTTACACAGAATCAAATATACATATAAAACTCTGTTTTTAAAATAAAAGATAACATAAAGTCTTGTGAGATATTTGTTAAAAAGATACTATTTAAATAGTGTTATATTTGAGACAATTGAAATATTAAAAATTGATGAAAGAAAATAACTACCCTGTTTTTTTACCAGGGAAAGCTATAGGACAAGACGCTTTTGAAGGGGGAGCTCATGAAAGAGTGTCAAAAGTGATAAAAGAAATAATAATCAATAATAAGCTAGAAAAAAAGGTTATAGGACTGGAAGGAGATTGGGGGGCAGGAAAATCTAATGTAGTTAAGCTGGTAGAAAAAGAATTAGGGGATGATTATGTTACTTTTATTTTTGATGCTTGGGGAAATCAAGAAGACTTAACGAGAAGGTCTTTTTTAGAGCAATTAATATCGACACTTGTTTATGATAAACTTTTGTTAGAAGAGAGTAAATGGAGGAATATAAAAAAAAGCTTACTTTCCAAAGTCTCTGAAGTTTCTATTAATAAAAAAAGCTCAATAAAAGGTTACTGGTTGTTTTTAGGGTTGTCTTTTCTGTTATTTACTGTCCTTTCTAGTTTTTATAACAATATCCTTCTAGAGGTTGATTTTTTAAAAGATTTTGAAATGGCAAGCCCTTGGAGGGCATTGACTGTTATTTATCTAATACCTTCTATACTTTTAGTTATCTCTTTTATAAAAGCACTTTATAGCTTTTCAAGAAGAAGAGAAGAAGTGATAGAGAAAGGAATCAATGAAACTGAAAGGGAGACTTTAAATAATATGATTCAGGTTTTTCAAGGAAAGAGTATTGAAGAGGAAAATATAGAAAGGATATGGGAAGATGAACCTTCGGTTGTTAGTTTTAGAAAGTATTACTCAGAGATCGAGTCTAGTCTTAATGATAAAGGGAAGAAAATTCTAATAGTATTTGATAATATAGATAGAATAGAAGACGATAAGATAAAAGCTCTTTGGTCGTCTATCCATACTTTTTTTGCTGATGATACCTCGTCTTTCACTTCATGGGTTATCATACCTTATGATAAAAAAAAGTTATCAAAGTGCTTTGAAGATAATGAAGGGTTTATTGAAAAGACATTTTCAATAAACTTCAAGATAACTCCGCCATTAGTAATAGCATGGGAAAGCTTTATGAAGGAAAAGCTTTTAACTGCTTTTGGAGAAGAGCTTATAAATAAAGACGAAATTGAAAGAATAATAAAGATTTTTGATTTATGTTCTAATGAAAAAGTAGTACGTCCTAGGTCGATTATAAATTATATTAATGAAGTAGTAACTTTATATAAAGTCTGGGAGGAAGAGGTACTAAAAAATGAAATTAAGATAGAACACCTGGCGTTGTTTTACAAGGTAAAGGATAAGATTGAAGAGAACCCAATAGAAAATATAATTAGTAGGACATACTTAGAAAAAGCTAAGTTATTATATGATGATGTAGACTTAGAAACTATTATTTCTATGTTGTTTTATGGAGTTAAAAAGGACTTAGCAGACGAGGTTTTGTTGAGTAGAAAGTTAGATGAAGTTATAAGAGAAGGTAAATATAAAGATATAGAGTTACTTTCTAAACACGGAGCTTTTGTGTCTTATTTTATAGCGAGGTATAATAAGATTCCAATAAACCAAAAACATAGAGGTGTTTTAGAGTTGTTTAATAAGATAGAAAAGGTTATGCCACCTCATTTGATGAAAGATTTATGGAGTGAGTTGTCTAAGGAAATATTGAGTGTTCAAATCGTTTTTGAGGAGTTTAGAGAGATACATAAGGTGTTATTGGTTAGAGGATCTAACAATTTCAATATAATTAAGAAACTAGTAAGTGACTTATCTTATAATGTAAATAATGAAGAAAAAAAACAAATTATTTACAGAGACTCAATAATGGAACTGGAAAGGTTTGTAGAGGATCAAGGAATTGATATAAATATATTTAATTTCATTGAAGGCAAGAAACACATGGTTAGTCCTGAAGTTTTATTAAGCTTTGTTACTAAAAAAGGAGAAGATTATCATAAGTATAGAGTTTTTGTAGAGGAAGAAGAAATTGATTCATATTTTCTTCATGTACCTACATTAGACATAAAAGAAATAGAAGAGGGAGGAATTTTAAATTATAAAGAGATTAATCACTACATGACTGAATTAAAGATGTTGAGTAAAGATTATTCTTTTGAGGAAATAAAGAATAGATTATTAAGAGATATAAAAAAATATTATACAGATTTGGTAAGTGCAAGAGAAGGGATAGGTGTTTTAAGAAAACTATTTCCTTCAGTTGGATTTATAAAGGTTGAAAGAAATGAGTTTTATAGTATGATGAATAGCCCTAAGGATAGTGGAGGTAAAGAATATATAGACCTTTTTTGTATTGCATTGTCAAATTTTATTATGAATAAGGAACTTAGAATAAATAAGTCTTGGTTTTTTCGAGAATTTCAGAAATTTTCAGAATTAGAAGTAGCAGATAGTATTGAATATTATTTAGATTATGGAGATTTTTTAGAGCAGTTGTTAGAAGACTCTAAGTTGGCAAGTAATGAATTTTTAATGAATGTATTTGAACTTGTAACTAATAAAAATGAAAGGGAGGGAAGTATTGATGTTAATTGGGTGTTAAAGCATTTTAAACAGATTAAGGAGAGAATTTTCAATAATAACGAAGTGCATTTTAGGGCTTTTTTAGATAAAGTAGGGGCTTTAAATTATACTGGAGATTTAGAGTTGGATTCGGTTCCAATGGAATTTTGTAATTATTTAGATTTAGGAAATTCTTTAGTAAGAACTGTAGCAAGAAAGTCTGTAAGGTATATAGATAATATGACGAAAGAAAGGGTGTTTAAAATGCTAATGTCAAGAAATAGTGATTATATTGTATTTGAAAAATTAATAGAAAATAAATGGTTAGACAAAAGTCTTTCTGATAGTTTTTATGAAGGTTACGAGGAGTATTTATATTCTATAGCGAAAGGAGTGAATCATTCTTATAACATAGAAGGTATAGTTGAAAACCGGATTCATTCCTTAGCAAATAAATCTAATCTTAGAAGAATTTTTATGAATGTTAAGGAGTTATTGTATGAGTGTGAAGTTAATGACTTTAAATTGAGATGCTTATTTAATGGTGTTTTTTCTTACGGAAGTTTAGACAATGATGTAAATGAGTCGATGAAGAAAATAATTATACCTTTAATGTTGTCTGACAAAACATTTGACATCTTTTTAAGATACTCTAAAGATCTTATGCTTTTATTTGAAAGATCTGAATCATACACAGGTATGTTGTTTGAAAGATTGAGAGAGAAGAAAGATAGTACTGAATTTTCTGATAATGAAAAAATGAAACTTTTGTTAAAGCGATTTAACCTGAATGAATTAAAAGCTTAAAATAATATTTTTTGATTATTTAGAAGCTCATTAATAGTAGAGAATTTTCATGTCTAATGATGTTTTGTAGAGAGGTTTCTTTAGCTATGCTTCAAAGTATATCAAAACGAAGTGTAGTACTCACTACACTTTCTTCGAAAGCTGCGTTCGCTTTTTTCATTGAAAAAAGGGATTATTTTTTTGGCTAGAGCCAGCAAAAATAATTTGGAATGCTTTGACTTTGTCAAAGCATAGATTTTTTTCATTTTCAGTTATAACAGAAAAACTAATTGTATCGTACGAAACAAAATTAACTCTCAACTAACAAAAAATAAGTTTCAAGATAGTTAGTTTTTAAGAAGTAATTAAAGAAAATAGATAAGTTGATAGCTTTTTTTATTAAATTTATAGGGAGGTATATGTTGTGTTTATTATGTAGTAATATAATTGAATATGCTTTTTAAGTGCAGAAAAGAGGAAAATGAATTATCAAATTAGTGTTTCTTTTTTATGAAAAAAATACAGTAGTTTTGTAGCCTTACTAGCCCCAAAAGAACATAGAAAAAATGACCATTTCTCAAACTTCCTACTCTTCATTTCTTAAAACTATATCACCAGTTTTAAGTAATTCTATTTTTAATAAAATAGTTAAAGGAGAAGAAGAAGTGGTAAAGAAAAGGGCTTTAAAATACTTGTCGTATAATAGTACGGTTGAGTTGAGTACCTACAAAGATTTTTTTGAGCATTTATACGAGTCGATGTTAAAAAATTATAGAAGCGAATTTATTTACAAAAATGAAATTGTAAATAAAATCCTACTAGGGAGATATAGTCTCAATACAGCAACCGTTTTAAATGAGTTCAGAGTTGGGAAATCTATAGCTGATTTAGTAATGTTAAATGGAACATCCATTGTTTATGAGATTAAAACAGAATATGATTCTCCAGAAAGATTATTATCTCAAATAAATGAATATAGAAAGTCATTTTTAAATATTGTTATAGTTACTCATTATACAGTTGCTCGTAAATATGAGGCATTTTTACTTGAACATAGATTAGATAATATAGGGCTTATAGTTTTTTCAAATAGAAGTACATTAAAAGAAAAAATAAAACCAATTGAAGACTCAAGTTTTTTAGATGTTACATATATGTTTAAATGCTTGAGAAAAGATGAATATACTCGTTTAATAAAAAAATATTATGGGTATCTACCAAACGTTCCAAATACAAAATTATTTAAGGAATGTTTAGAGTTGGCAAAAAAGATAGAAGAAAAGGATTTTCATGACCTAATGTTTAATTATCTTAAGAAGAGGACTGTAAAAGAAAAAAAAATAGTATCTTCCCAGGAAATTCCGGTTTTTTTAAAGCATATATCAATATGTTTAAACTTTAAAAAAAAGGAGCTAGAAAAAATTCATCTATTTTTAAATAAAAACTTATAATATGTACTTTCCTTTTTTGAGAGGAAAGCAGTTTGAATTAATTGCTTTACGAGAAATATCTGGAATAAATGGTGGTTATAACTATATAAGCCCAATTATTGAACCAGTGAAAAAGAAAACAGCTACTTATGATAAGACCATTAAAGTTTTACAAGGGGCTAATGCAAATTTTACAATTATTGTAAATCCACATCATGGTGATATCAAAAATGATATTGATTATGTATGTTTAAACCTGTTACCTCCTTTAGCTTATGATAATTTTCAGTTAGGAATAATTGTACATAGTAAAACAAATCTAAGTTATATTGCTGAAAAACTGAATAATAATGGTTTGTCTAATAATCCAATTGTAATTATTTTAGCCTCGGTTAATGATGAAGGGATGGATGATTTAGAAAATTTTATTAATACTTTTAATATAAAGCACATAGTCTTAGGATCTCATGTTAGAGAAAGAAGAACAATAATCAGAGTTGTAAAAAGGTTATGTGATAGTTTAGTCACTTTATCCGATCCTTATAATAAGCTTTCACGTAATAAGGATTATGCGATTGATACAGATGAGTTTTTTAGCGAAGAACATTTATACTTTTCAGAAGAAGGGTATATTGGTTATTCAGATTTTTTGACTATTGGACAAGAGTACACAGATAAAGGTTACTCACCTTACGCTGTAGCAATTCATTTAACATACTCTAGTAATGGTGATGTATTTAGAGTTCATCATTTTGTTTCAGATTCTAATGATGATACTTCTGATGTCGCTGGTAAATTTGGAGAAGCTCTAGATAAGTTAATTCCATTTATTAATGAGATAGAACTTCATACTCTTGCAAGTAATGAATTTCGTGATTTAAATGAAGAAGGTAAGTATCCTGGTTTAGGAACTGTAAAAAAATTATCAATATTAAATCATCTTGAGTTAGTCAATAACTACTTTTCTTAATATGAACTGTTGTACAGATTGTTTTTTAGATAAGGAGTTAAAAGGATTTGTTTACTCTAATTCAAATATAGTAAGTATATGTGATTTTTGTGGAAAACAAGAGACTGAGACAATTAATACACAAGAATTGCAAGAGCAGTTTATTTCACTATTGAATATTTATGTTGTTGATGAAAATGGTCAAGATATAGTTTCAACTTTACAGAGTGATTGGGGGATATTTAAAATTGATGATCCAAAAATAATAAAGAAGTTACTAGAAGCTATATTGGATGGACTTGAAGAAGACTATTCTAGGTTTTTAAACTCGAAAATTAGACTTTCAATTCCTTCAGAAACGATTGAACTCATAAATAGTTGGAATTCTTTTAAAAATGAAATAAAAAAAGAAAATAGGTTTTTTATTAAAAATCCAGCTGATTTAGAATCAATAGCAGAGACATTCCCAGTTAGAGAATATTCAAAAGGAAAGATGTTTTATCGTTCTAGAATTTCTAATGATGAGAATGGGTATCCTCCTGAAAAAATGGGGAAACCTCCTCATAAATTATCAAAATCAGGAAGGGCTAACCCGCAAGGAATACCTTATTTGTATGTGGCTCAGTCAATTGATACTACATTATACGAGGCACGCGTAACATTTTTAGATTATGTTTCTATTGGAGAATTTAAGTTGATAGATAATATTAAAGTTATAACTTTAAGAGACTCATTCCAAGTTAGTCCTTTTATTGAAGATTTTTCTATTGAAAAATATATAAAGAATAAGGAGTTTATAGATTTATTAGAAAGTGAGTTAGCTAAACCTCTAAGAAGACAAGATAATGAGTTAGATTATTTGCCAACACAATATTTATGTGAATACATAAAGCATTTTGGGTATGATGGGGTGGAATACGGAAGCTCATTACATAAAGGAGGAATCAATCTAGTTATTTTTGATGAAACTAAGTTAGAATGTAAGTCAACAAGAGTTTTAGAAGTGTCTAAAATAGATATAGAATACAAAGAATTGTAAGTTGTACTTGATAAGGTTTAAAAAACACCTAAAACGACACCTAAAAACAAAAACCCTTATAAACATTGAGTTTATAAGGGTTTTTTGTGGAGACGCCGAGAATCGAACTCGGGTCCAAACAAGTAGCTCAAAAGCTTTCTACATACTTAGTTTTTGTTTAATTTTCGATTAAGACCTGACCAAAAACTGCCCAATCTTAACTTATCTTCTTTAGTTTCGAAAACCTATCGAAGCTCTAAGTTCTCTATGTTTACTTTTACGATGCCCAAAAATGAAACGCCGTAAACCAAGGCTTTTCGTGGACATTTAGCTTGCGCACCTTGTGCGCCGAGGCAAATCTTACTGTTAATTCAGATTATGCAGCTAAAGCGTAGTTATCTTCGCCGTTTAAATGTTTGAAATAAGTTTAACGAGTTATCATTTCACTCCTCGGTATGCTTACATTTTCACTAATCTCGCTGTCAAAACCAGTCGTCCCCAATATGTCAAAGATGCTATAAATATCTCTGCAAAAAATATACCAGATAATCTTTGTAATTCTATGCAATTTAGTTTGGCAGTACTATAAAGATATACTGCTTAAACAAGAGAATGCAAATATAAAAAAATACTACTTGTACAATCATTTTAAAACGAGTATTTTCGCTGCAATTGTTATAAACTATAACATTATATGTAAAATTGTTTAATTTTAATACAAAATCAATTATGAAATTCGGAATTATAAAAGAGCGTAAAAACCCACCTGATAGAAGAGTCGTATTTTCTCCAGAAAAATTGCAAGAGTTTAAACAACAGTTTCCTCAAGCAGAGATAGTGGTAGAAAGTTCAGATATCCGAGTTTTTTCTGATGAGGCTTACACAAAAGCAGGTTTTGAAGTAACAAATGATGTTTCTGATTGTGATGTGTTATTAGGAGTAAAAGAAGTTCCTATAGACAATTTAATACCAAATAAAAAATACTTTTTCTTTAGTCATACTATAAAAAAGCAACCATACAATCGTAAGTTGTTAAAAGCTATGTTAGAAAAAAATATTGAAATGTTCGACCATGAAACCATTATACAAGAAAACGGAGCTCGTTTAATTGGTTTTGGTCGTTATGCAGGTTTAGTGGGTGCATATAATGGTTTTAGGGCTTTGGGCTTACGTGAAGGGTTATTCAATTTACCTAAAGTAGAAACTCTAGCAGATTTAGACGCGGTAAAAGCTGAATTAGATAAAATAAGTTTACCAAACATTAAAATATTACTAACAGGAACAGGAAAAGTAGCTAAGGGGGCTCAAGAAATATTAGACCATCTAAAAATTAAACAAGTAAGTGATGCTTTGTATTTAACAAGTGAGTTTACTGAGCCAGTATATTGTATAGCTGATGTAATGGAATATGCAAAACGTAAAGATGGTAAAGTAGGAGATAAGTTTGAGTTTTATAAAGACCCTACTGGTTACGAAAGTAATTTTATGGCGTATGCTAAACAAACTGATTTCTTTATAGCGGGACATTTTTATGGAGATGGAGCACCGTATTTATTTACACGTGAAGATGCTAAACATCCAGAGTTTAGAATAAAGTATGTAGCTGATATTTCATGTGATATTGATGGGCCTGTAGCATCAACATTAAGAGCTTCTACAATAGCTGATCCTATTTATGGCTACAATCCAGAAACAGAATCAGAAATTGATTATAAAGATGAAAAAGCCATCACGGTAATGGCTGTAGATAATTTACCTTGTGAATTACCAAAAGATGCTAGTGAAGGTTTTGGAGAAATGTTTTTAGAACATGTAATTCCTGCATTTTATAACAATGATAAAGATGGAATTTTAGCTCGATCAAAAATGACAACTAATACTGGTAAATTAACCGAACGTTATGCATATTTGCAAGATTACGTAGACGGAAAAGAATAATATAAATTAACTCCCGCTTCGGCGGGATTTTTTATTTAAATATGATACCAGACAAACAATTTTTAATTGATACAGCAAACATGAGAATGCCTTTTGGTAAATATAAAGGAACGTATTTAATTGAAATTCCTGAATATTATATTGTTTGGTATAAAAATAAAGGTTTTCCTAAAGGTAAGTTAGGTACGATGCTAGAGTTGGTTTATGAATTAAAGTTAAACGGACTAGAAGACATCTTACGAAAGATTAGAAGATAATTTATGAGTTAAAATTTTTTCTAAAAGTAGAATAGTACCAACCCCCAATGTATAAGCTATTAAATCAACAACACTAAAAGTAGCACCAAATATAATTATAGCCAATCGGTTATTTTCTAAATCGAGAAATTCTAAAAGGGGAGTTAATTGTAAAAATTCTACGATATAAGCAAAAATTAGGACTGAAACTGCTACGGTTTTATTAGAGAGGTTAAAGAAAATTTTTACTAAATAAAAGAGTAAAATAACTGCTAAAAAGTCACCAAAAGTATGTCTTATAAAACCTGAAGTTTGAGCTATTGCAATTTCCATTAGTAAAAAAAATGCAAAAGCAAGAAAGTTTTTCAAATTAAATTTCATAGTTGTTTATGTAAAAGCAAACTACCATACAATACGATAGTTTGCTTATTAATTAATCGTTTTGCCAATCTATTTTTCTTGAGGCATACATTACTGAGGCTAGAATTATAAATAACCCTACACTACCTACTAATAAAGCATAATTTTCTAGCTGAATAATTACAAAAATAAAGGCGTATAATGTGGTAAGAGAAGCTCCAACAAATAATGGGAATCTAATACTTTTTAAAATGGATTTAGAATACAACGTAATCAATAGCACTACTGCTATAGAAGCAATTAAATATGCCTTTAAGAAGCTACTATGTTCAGAAATTGATATCAGTAATGTATAGAACATAGTTAAGGCAACACCAATCATTAAATATTGAAATGGATGAATGGATATTTTACTCATTGTTTGAATTAAAAAGAAGATTAAAAACGTAAGTCCAATAACCAAGAACCCATATTTAGCCGATCGTTCACTTTTTTGATATTCGTCTACAGGAATCATAAAGTTTACACCAAAAGCATAGTCTTTTAAGTTTGGAATTCCATTAAAAGATTGTTGAGAAAAAGGTCTGTTAATATCTAATATTTTCCATTTAGCATCAAAACCATTATCAGAGATTTTGTCAGAGTTAAAGGGAAGATATTCACCAATAAAATTAGCAGTTTTCCAGTCAGAGTTTATATGAACAGATGTTTCTTTTCCAATAGGAATAAAACGAATTTGTTTACTTCCATTAATGCTTAGAGATAAACTAAAGTTTGTATCTGATTTTTTAGGAAGGTCTTCTTCATTTAAAAATTTACTCTCTAATTTATGAAGGTTTAAATAGTTGTAGTATGCTTTTTCATTACTGGCATCACCTTCATATTTAGAAGTAAAAGCATAGGTGTTTTTATGCAATTTTATTTCAACTAAGTTGTTAACTCCTTTTAAATTAGAAGTTTTTATAATTAATCGAGCTTTGTTCCAAAGTATATCTTTTTCATTAATATCTTTTTCACTAAAATCAGGCTTCGTAAAACTTCCATCGATATCTATCTTACTATTATACACTGCTGTTTTATAAATACCACGTTTTTTCTCTTCAGGATTTATAGAAGATTTGATATTTAATT
Source organism: Tenacibaculum larymnensis (assembly GCF_028829235.1). Classification (GTDB taxonomy): domain Bacteria; phylum Bacteroidota; class Bacteroidia; order Flavobacteriales; family Flavobacteriaceae; genus Polaribacter; species Polaribacter larymnensis. The sequence goes on from NZ_JAIWJY010000002.1 coordinate 348,983, forward strand.
TCTTCGGAAAAAAGTAAGCATATTTAATTTTTTCTTCAATCTCGGTTTGAGTTTCTTTTGTTTTTTGATTTCTAACAAATTTCTCTTTATATGTTTTGTACGGAACTTTTAAAATAGGACCGTATAACAATACCTCTTTACCCCATTTCTGATTGATTTCTTGTACAACTTCTTGCTGTCGATTCATTCGCTCAACAATTAAGCTTTTTATGAAGGATAAAGGAATTAAAAGGATGAGAATTAAAAATCCAATCATTAACATTCTAGCTGTGATAGATGTTTTTACCCACTTTCCGAACCTTCCGTTTTGTTTGTTTGATGTTTCCATAGTTTATTATTTTAAAAGAACTTTGAATTCCAAAGTTTAATAGTAAAAAAATTAGTGTTATTTATTTTTAATCAGTTTTTCTAAAGCGTCAATATGTTTTTTAAATTCTTGTTTACCAAGCTCTGTAGCGTAGTATCTAGTATTGGGTTTTCTACCAATAAATTGTTTTTCTATCCTAATAAATTCAACTTTTTCTAATGCTTTAGTATGACTTGCCAAATTACCATCCGTAGCACCTAATAATTCTTTTAGGGTAGTAAATTCAGCATATTCATTTACCATAAGAACAGACATAATTCCCAGTCTAATTCTATGATCAAAAGCTTTATTTATATTTAGAATAATGTTTTTCAAAAAAGATAAATTTTAAAGTACGAAAATAGTTCTTATTTTCTATCGTGTTTAAAATACATAAGTGTACCGTAAACAATATGCATGATTCCAAACCCTATAACCCAAAACCAAAAGCCATAACCGGGTAACATTGCAGCAATAAGTCCTAAAACAACTTCAGTGTAGCCTAAATACTTAATATCTCCAACAGTATATTTTGAAGCATTAATCAATGCTAAACCATAAAAAAGTAACATTAAAGCACCCGTTTGTCCATATTTTTGATGTCCTAGTATGATAATGATATAGATTGCTCCAGAAACTAGAGGAATAAGGAAATTTAATAGTAACCTTCTTGTGGTGGCATCCCAAATTTTTTCTCCATTCTTTTTAGCTTTTCTTGTGGTTAAAAAGATAGCTGTAGCAATACTTAAAAAGCCAACTAACAATAAATCAAAGATGACTATTTGGAAAATTTTTCCATCTAGCATCAAATAACCATTAGAATTGTTGCTAACCAACCAGTATGCATAAGCTGCACCAATTAGTGCATATATACCTGCTAAAACACCCGATAAACCACTTAATGATATAAATCTAGATGATTTATTCATTAGGTTTTTAATTTCTGATATGTCTTTTAAATAATCTTCTGAACTCATTTTTAAAGAACTTTGAAAAACAAAGTAAAAGTAATTTTATGAAACAGACAAATAAAATTTTAATGTATTTTTGAAAGAATGAAACCAGCTGAAGAATATATACTCAAACAACCAGAACCATTCAAGTCTATTTTACTGCATTTACAGGTATTGATAGAAAGTAATTTTCAGGGCTTAGAACTAAAATACAAATGGAAAATACCAGTATATTATATTAACGGGAAACAACTGTGCTATATGAATGCATCCCATAAAAAAGGTTTTGTTGACGTTGGATTTTGGGCAAAAGGTATTCTACAAGATTATGATGCTTTTTTAGTTTCGGAAGGAAGAGCAGTGGTAAAATCACTCCGTTATACTTCGGTAGAAGAAATTAATGAAGAAATACTACTACAAGTTATAGGCGAAGTAGCAAAACACAATCATAAAGGTTTTTGGAGGAAATAATTACTGAATCAAAAACTCAAGCATAACTTCTTTATCGATGATTAAAAATAGCCGTTTGCTATTTTCAGGAGGAGAGGTTGTAATTGTAGCAATATTATTTTTGATAGATATGCTGTGTGGTTTTACTGCATATCGGTATCCACTATATCCAAAGGAAACTGATTGATTAGGACGTAGATTTTTTATTTTTAATTAAATAATAGAATCTTTTTTTAACAACCCTTTAGAAGGTGTTATTAATTCTAAATCTGATTTTAAAAAGGCAGCATCATAAATTGGTTGATTATAAAAATCTTTTTTATCCATTCTACCAACTCTTAATTGCCAAAGTTTCTTTTCAGGAAAATGTGTTTTAAAGTATTTTTCTTCTGGAAAATTGAAGTAGTAAGCATTAAATGAAGGTTGCCATCTGTTATTATTCACAACACCAGCTGCCCATGTAGCATCAATATAAATCCATATATCATTCAGCTTAACAGCGTTCCAAGCATGATTTGAGTTGGTTTTAGGATTAGCTATATCGTTTGAGGAATTTCTGATATATCCTTTTATAACTTCGTTTTCAATGTTTAAGAGTGTGCAGATTTTGGCAAATGTTTGGGCATAGCCTTCACAAAGAGCTTTCCTAGTTAATAGGGTTTCATTTACAATGTTATCTTTTATAGCCTGTAATTTTTCTAGTCTTTCTTGCTCATTCCTGTACCTAAAAGAAATTCTTTTTTGCTTTGGATTGTAATACCCGTCTAAATCATATCTAATATTATGAGCTAGCCAATAAAAAGCAGCTTGTACTAGCTGTTCTTCAGTTTTAAAGTCGCTTGCTATCTGTTGAGCTAAATTTTCTACTTTATTAAATTTAGGGTAACCATTAACTTTTTTTTCAACTAAAGAAAAGTTTTGCGCGCTAACAAGGTTAGTTATTAGAAAGAATAAAAAAAGAAGTTGTTTCATATATGAGTTTAAAAACAACTTTATAAAACAAAAATTGTGCCTATAAATTATTAATGGTTTTTCTAATTGTTACTAAGTTGGTAAGTAAACCTTCTAAATAATCAAGGTGTAACATGTTGGCTCCATCACTCTTTGCATTGGCAGGATCAAAATGAGTTTCAATAAATAACCCGTCAACATTGTTAACCACACCTGCACGAGCAATTGTTTCAATCATATCAGGTCGTCCACCAGTAACACCACTTGATTGATTAGGCTGTTGTAATGAATGTGTAACATCTAACACAGTAGGAGCATATTGACGCATGGTTGGAATTCCGCGGAAATCAACAATCATATCTTGATATCCAAACATGGTTCCTCTATCAGTTATCCATGCTTTTTGGTTACCAGCATCATGTACTTTTTTTACGGCATGTTGCATAGCTTCAGGACTCATAAATTGTCCTTTTTTTAAATTCACAACTTTACCAGTTTTCGCCGCAGCTACAACTAAATCGGTTTGACGAACTAAGAAAGCAGGTATCTGTAATACATCTACATATTGAGCTGCTTTTTCTGCATCAGAAACTTCATGAATGTCGGTTACGGTAGGAATATTAAAGGTTTCAGAAACTTTACGTAAAATTTTTAATGCTTTTTCGTCACCAATTCCTGTAAAACTATCAATTCTACTACGATTAGCTTTTTTAAAACTTCCTTTAAATACGTAAGGGATTTCTAACTTGTCGGTAATAGAAATTGCTCTTTCAGCGATTCGCATAGCCATATCTTCTCCTTCAATGGCACAAGGACCAGCAAGTAAGAAAAAATTGTTTGAATCAGTATGTTTTATGTTTGGAATATCAGTTAAAGCCATCCTTAAAAATTTTCAACAAAATTAAGAAATTAAATTGGCTATATTTAGGCTTTTAAATAAATAAAGAATGAAAAAAGTTTTATACCCATTAGCACTTGTAAGTGTATCAGTTTTATTATCGTGTAAGCAGACTAAAAAGACTAGTAACGAAGTTGCTATGAATACTGTAGAGGTAACTCAGGAAAAAGAAAGTAAAGAAGAGTTAATCGATTCTGTTTTAGTAAGAAAACACTTATATACACTTGCTTCAGATGAAATGGAAGGAAGAAAACCTGGAACTGAGGGCATGGAGAAAGCAACTAAGTATATAGAAAATGAGTATAAAAGAATAGGCTTAAAAACTTTTGATACACTAACTACGTATCGTCAAAATTTTGAATATAAGGGTATTAAAATGAGCAATATTATAGGCTTGTTAGAAGGAAAGTCTAAAAAAGATGAGTTTGTTATTGTATCTGCACATCACGATCACTTAGGAGTAAAGAAAGATGGAGAAGGAGATAGAGTTTTTAATGGAGCAAACGATGATGCTTCTGGAGTTACAGGTGTATTATCATTAGCTGAATATTATGCAAAAAAAGGAAATAATGAACGTAGTATTTTGTTTGTATGTTTTACAGCGGAAGAAATGGGATTGGTAGGTTCTGAGTACTTTGGAAAAGGAATTGATGCTAGTAAGTTTGTAGCAGGAATTAATTTAGAGTTAATTGGTAAACAACCGAAAACAGGACCAAAAACTGCATGGTTAACTGGCTTTGATAAATCAGATTTTGGAAAAATAATTCAAAAGAATTTAGAAGGATCAGGATACAAGTTATTTCCAGATCCATATCCGAAATTTCAATTGTTCTTACGATCAGATAATGCTTCTTTAGCACGTTTAGGTGTGCCGTCTCATACATTTTCAACCACTCCAATTGATATTGATGCTGATTATCATAAAGTAACGGATGAGGCTGAAACCTTAAATATGACTGTATTAACAGAAACTGTTAAAGCAGTTGCTAGAGGTACTCAAAGTATTATTGAAGGAAAAGATACCCCCACTAGAGTAAATATGGAGTAAACATATTGAAAACTTAAAGTAAAGAAGGAGCTATAGGCTCCTTTTTTTATTGGCTTTCTATACGTGGGTTTTAAGATAATGTTAATTATCATAAACCTTAATTGCGTTAAGTGTTAAAAATATATTAAAATTTTAGTATATTCGAAAAAAAATAATTTTAATCTTTAACCCCTTCAAAAAATGAAAAAAACACTTTTAAGCCTAACGGTTGTTTTAACTATGATCTCATGTTCTAACAATGATGAAACATTAGATATAAAACAAGATCAAGATTTACTTACCAAAAAAGAAATCAATTCAAAAATTAAGACATCTTTAGAAGAAACTGGAGATTTTAAATGGATGTCACAAGATGCTCATACAATATGGAGTGCAGTGAATCATGGAGAAAATATCTTGACTATAGGCTACGGTACTTCAAAAAATAACTATGCGAAGAGTGAAGAAAGTACGAATATTAAAAATGAGTTACTAGCCTTAGTAAGAAGTTTTGAACCTACTTCAGCAAAGGGAGAAACGGAACTATATGTAAACGAAAATATTAATGTATTAGATATTAAAGTTACCAACAAGGAAACAATAAATGTCTTATTAAAAGACAACAGAGTTCGTTATATAGAACCAGGAGGATATAGTTTTTTAGAGTCAAATGCTCAAGCTAAATCAGATTCATCAGGTTCTTCAGGATGTGGGTATGGTACAGCAACTTTAAACACGAGTGATTACCGTACAGTATCACCAGGTGCTAGATTACCATGGTCTTTCGATGCACATAACATTTCACAAGCTTGGAATTACAGTACAGGATCAGGTGTAACTGTAGCGGTGGTTGATTCTGGTTTATCACCAGAGCAAAAATGGATGAACCAGTATTTTAACGATGGATATTCATCAGGAAGAACAGTTCAGAAATATGGAACCTTTGTAGATTCTTGGTGGGCGTGGTCTAATAATTATGACGGAGTAAATGACAAGTGTGGTCATGGAACAAAAATGGCAGCAGTAGCTACAGCTCCAAGAAATAATGATAATTTACCTGTAGGTGTTGCTTATAATGCAAACTTAGTAACGTATAGAGCAGTTGAAAATGTAGTAATTGACGATTACCATGAAAAAAGAGGTGTTGTTGAAGCATTAACAGCATTGGCAAACAGAAGTGATGTAAAAGTTATTTCTATGTCATTAGGTTCTCCGTTTAGTATTGGTAATGTATCGGATGCAGTTAAGTATGCACATAGTAAAGGAAAGATGATTTTAGCAGCAGGAGGAACTTCTACTTCATTTACTACTTGGTATGGAGTAATTTTTCCAGCAAGTATGTCTGAAACTGTTGCGGTAACAGGTGTTAAAGAAGGACAATACAGCAAGTGTGATGTATGTCATACAGGATCACAAATTGATTTTACTGTACAAATGCAACGTACTAACGGAACAGATAATAAAATACCTGTATTAAGTTATTATGACGGGCAGGAAAATTATATTGGAGGTTCATCTGTAGCAACAGCTACTACAGCAGGTATTGCTGCATTGGTATGGGCAAAAAATCCTTCTTGGTCAAGAGAACAAGTTTTACAAAAAATGAAAGAGTCTGCTGATTTTTATCCAAACAAACATTCAGAGTTTGGATATGGAAATATTGATGCTTTAAAAGCGGTTCAATAAAAATCAACTAACTAACTAACCTTAGAAAAAAGTCTCGTTTACGCGAGGCTTTTTGTATTTTTATAAGGTATAGTTTTTGATTAAATACACCGTAAAGAATTTATATATGAAGTATTACAAATATTTTTTTCTGCTAGTTATTATTGGATGCTCCTCTTCTAAAGTAGTATATGACTACGATAGTCAAACAGATTTTAGTCAGTATAAAACCTTTAATTTTTTTGAAGATGCTGGTAAAGGTTTAAATGAGTTGGACATAAAAAGGGTTACTTACGAAGTAACAGTGGCTTTGGAAGCTAAAGGAATGCAATTGACAGAAAACCCAGATATGTATATCAATATTTTAGCTGAGGAACGAGAATCTCTTAATAGAAATACGATAGGTGTCGGACTAGGAAGTGGGGGAAGAAATGTTGGGTTTGGAATTTCAGGCGGAATACCTATTGAGAGTAGAAAAATAAACCAGCAATTAACCATTGATTTTGTTGAAAGTAAAGACAATCAGTTAATATGGCAAGGAATTGCTACTAGTGAAATAAGAGAAAAAGCAACACCAGAACAAAAGAAATTACATTTTCAAAAAGTAATTGGTAAAGTGCTTAATAATTATCCGCCAAAATAAGATAGTAAAAAAAGCCTCTTGGTTTTACCAAAAGGCTTTTTAAATTACACAAGAAACACACTAATTTGACTAATCTAAATGTAGATTTCTAGATATCTTCTGCCAATCAACCAGTTTAAAATTTTGATGTAAACTGTCTTTACCTTGGGTATTAGCACCATCTTGCGCAATAAAGAATCCTTTAGGATATTTTGCGCCAAAATTAACAGAGGTTACATCAATTCCGTCCGTATCGTATGTACCGTCAATCAAACCATCTTTTAATGAAAAGCTTCCTAGGTATTGATTGCTAACTCTGTCAAAAACAGCATAACTGTTATTTCCTTGTGACGATAAAATAATATACCCTTTTCCGTTTCCAGCATCGTATAAGGTAACCCCTTCAAAATCATCTTTCATATTCAAATCTTTGGTGCTGATAACCTTTACGCGCTTATTTTCAGCATTAGGTTCTGCATCGTACTTCCAAAGCGCTTTGTTCTCTTCTCCAATATATACTTTGGCGTGTACATCATCGGCAACAATACCTTCTCCTTGACTTCCTAATGAAAATTCACGAACTAACTTGGCATCAATTTTAGTATTGTTTTCAAACAGTTCCCATTGCTCAACACCGCCTTTTTTACCAACCATAAAAACATAAAATTTGTTAGTTTTAGGGCTTTTATACATTCCTAAACCGTATACTTCTTTTAAGTTAGAAGTTATTTTTCTTGCAGCAGCATCTTCTAATTCACCAGTAGGCTTTACAATCAATACAGAAATAGTATTATAGGTTCTATTACTAGCGGTAACAACCGAAACTTCTTTTCCGTTTAATAAGAATCCATCACGAATATCAACATTGTTTACACGTCCTATTTTATAAGAATACAAGCGTTTTCCTTCTAAATTATAAACTTCTAAACCTTCTTTTTTGTTTGTACCAATTATGGTTGATTTTGTTACATCAACAGGATTTATCCACACACACGGATCATCAGCGGCGTCGTCAAAAGAAGTGACAGGTTCTGTTTCAGCGTCAGCAACTAAAGCTACCACTGGTTTAACTTGTGGGTTTTGATGGACTATTTTTTCAACTTTACAAGCGCTTAAAATAAGGCAAGTAAGTGTTATTTTATATAAATTATTCATTTCTAAAAATTGTATTTTAAACCAGCATTCCAGTTGTAGTTATAAAACTCGGCTTGCATTGTTTGGTGTTTTGTACCTTGGTAAAAACGTAATTCTTGATTAGTTAAGTTTTTTGCTTCAGCAAAGATTTGTAAGTTTTTGGTAATACGGTAAGAAACATTTAGGTCTACAAACAATTGTTCGTCATAAAATACATCAGTAAAGGTATCGTCTCCGTATTCAAAAATATAATCATCAGCAAAGTTTAGTGAGGCTCTAATAGATAGTTTAGAACTTTCATAGGCTAACGATCCGTTAAACATGTTTTTAACAGCACCAGCTAAAGGTAATCCATCTTCTCTATCAGCAATACCATCTGTTTTAGAATCTGTATAGGTATAGTTACCATACACTGTTAAGTTTCTTAAGAAACCTGGTAAGAAGTTTAATTTACGTTGTAAAGCAACTTCAAAACCATAAATTTCTGCAGTACCTCCGTTGAAAGGCCTTGTTACATCATAAGTTTCTGTAACACCTCCAATGGTAATTGGTTCTTCAGTAACTGAATTATAAATAAATTTATCTAAATCTTTGTAAAAAACTCCTGCTGATATAATACCTACATTACTAAAGTAGTGTTCAAACATTAAATCAAAGTTCATCGCTTCAGTAGGATCTAAATTAGGGTTTCCATACTCAGCTTCAATATCATCACTATTAATGTTTCTGTAAGGTACTAAATCGTAATAGTTAGGTCTCGCAATTGTGTTTGTCCAAGCAGCTCTAACAATGGTATTTTTATCAATATTGTATTTTGCTTGTAAGTTTGGTAACCAGTTTGTGTAGTTTCGAGTTCCAGATGTTTTAGTTACGTCGCTTAAATCTTGAGCAGTTTCAACATCAATAGCAAAACCATTGTAGTCAGTTGTTGTTTTTTCAACTCTTATACCTGCAATAAAAGAAAAGTTATTATTAATGTTTTGTTGCAACATTCCATAAAAAGCATAAATATTTTCGTTTGCATTGTAGTTTTCAGGAACAAATTCATCTAGTACAAGTTCACCTCCTGTTAAGTTTAAACTTCCTAAAAATTCTTTTGAAACAAAAAGCCCCGATTTATAATCATCACCTGCTAAATAACCATTAATAGTATAGTCTTTAGTAGTAGTGGTATTCATGGTTGGAAATTGATCTTCTAAATCATATTCATAAAAATTATTGTCTCTTACTTTTTCTTTGTATTTGTGCTTAAATCCAAATTTTAAAGAGTTTTTAAAAGTTCCTGTAGCATTGATTGGAACTAAAACATCAAAATTAGAACTGATTTTACGTTCTTGTGTAAATCCTTGTTGTTGGGTTACTTCTTTGTATTCAAAAGTTGAAGGATCGTTAAAATCATTGTTTGTTGGTCGTAATACAGGGAAGTTTGTTCGCGAGAAGTCTTGCATAACTTCAATATCATCATTCTCAAAACTTATGTAACGTTCATCTGGACGTTCTTCTTTTGCCTTGGCAGTTCCTGTTTTCCAGTTTAGTTTAATATTCCCAAAAATAATATGTTCTCCACCTACAGATATATTGTAAGTACTTTGACGCTCTAAACGCGTGTTGTCATTCGTATCGTTGTTGATGCCTCCTTTAGTTTGACGACGTACTTCAGCTTTTGATAATCCAGTAGCATCAGGTTCATCTATTTTTCTAAAACGTACTCTGTAACGATTTTCATAATCGTTTCGTTGGTTGTACATAGACTTGAAGAAAATTGTATTGTTGTTGTCAGGTGTCCAGTCTAAGTTGGCGGAAACACTCATTCTGTTTCTTTTTACGTCGTAGCGTCTAATATCGTGTTCACCAATGTAGGTTTTACTATTTTCTTTTTCCCATTCAAACTCAACATTATCTGAACCATAATCGTTAGAGTTATATGAAGCATTGATTACATAGCCTAGTTTGTCTTTAAAAGTTCTGTTGGCGACTAATGCAGAAACATTATAGTTAGGTGTGTTTCTTACAGGGTTTTGTCCGTAAGAACCAGCAACAAAAGCTCTAAAAGTAGTAGGAGCAGAGCGTGTAACTAAATTAACAGAGCCACCAATAGCGTCTCCTTCCATATCAGGTGTAACAGCTTTGTTAACTTCAATGGTTTGAATCATGTCAGAAGGAATTAAGTCCATTTGAACTCTACGGTTGTCACCTTCAGCAGACGGAATTCTGTCACCATTTAAAGTTACCGAGTTTAATTGGGGTGCTAATCCACGAATAACAATATCTCTAGCTTCTCCTTGATCATTTTGCATAGAAATACCAGGAACACGCTTTAAGGCATCACCAATATTAGCATCAGGAAACTTTCCTACTTGATCGGCAGAAATAATATTGGTTATATTCTCTTTGTTTTTTTGCTGATTTAAGGCTTTAGCTTGTCCTTTACCAATACTTCCTTTAATAACAACTTCATCCAACCTGTCTATTTTAGGTGTTAGAGAAAAGTTCTTAGATTGAATACTGTTTGTAAGTGTAATAGTTTCTGTTAGGGTTTGATAACCTAAGAAAGATATTTGAACTTTGTAATTCCCTATTGGTAAATTTAAAAGTTCGTAGTTTCCATTAAAGTCGGTAGAAAATCCAACTTGTAAAGAAGGAATGCTAATCGTAGCTCCAGGTAAAGGTTGATTTGTTTCGTCTAAAACTCTTCCTTTTAATCCAGATTTACTTTGTGAGTATCCTAAAATACTAACAAAGCATAGAGTAATTAAAATTAATTTTTTCATTTTGAAATCTTTAGTGAATTATCCACGGCGAAATTATTTATGATAACTAGCAACCAGATTTCAAATTTGTTAGTAAAAAATTATTAAAATGTATTTATAAAGTTGATTATATGTTAATTGGTTAAGGTTTTAATGATGTTTTAGTGTTTTTGAATTAAAGTAAAAATTACTTTATAAAAATATTTAACGTTTAAATTATAAGGGCATAAAAAGAAAAACCTCCAAGTTAACTTGGAGGTTTTTTATAAATTTTATTACTGTCTTTTTAGAATTGGTAACGGATACCTAAACCGAAGTCAGAGTTAAAGTCTTTATAATAATCACCGAATCCTATGTCAGGTCTATAATCTAAAGAAATCATTAAAGGGATATCAAAACTATATTCGATTCCAATTACACCAGAAACAAAAACGTATGTTTCTGACACATCTACATTCTTTGCATTCCAGTGACCTAAACCACCACCAGCACCAGCGAACCAGTTAAAGCGGTTTTCTAATTGCCATACCCATTGGTATAAAGCGGTAGCTTTAAATCCATCATATCCACTACCATTTCTTAAACCTAAATCAAGTTCTAAACGATTGTTATCGCTTAATCTACGTTGGTAAGAAATTTCAGCTCCAAAACCATCATTATCTCCTAAACGAAGACCAATAGCATTGTCAGAAATTTCTTGGGCATTAGCTGTAAAAAACGAAAGGGTTAAAAATCCGATAAATAAAAAGATTTTTTTCATAATTTTTAATTTAGTGTTATGTGTTGCTAAGATAGTTATTTTATTTAATTAGTAATCTCTCTCCTTTTGAATGACTACTAAATTCAGGTGCATACATGCCTTGAATTGTTGTAATACCATTGCTAAAGTTTCCTGCATTATTTATACGAACATCATATTCAAATACATATATTCCTTTAGGTAAACGCTCAAAAAAGAAATTTGTTGCAGCATCTTTTGTGCTTTCGTAGTATCCTAAACCATCTTGCCACTTGTATTGAGATAATACGTTAATCGGTTCAACTCCGCTTGCTCTCATATCTTTCATATGAACAAACTCCATATTTCTATCCGAACGAAGTTCAATTCTAACAGTAATTAAATCTCCAACATTTAACTGTGTGTTTTCTGTAACTTCTTGGAGTTGCTTACCAGTATTAGTATTAACTTTTTTAAATAGTTTTTTATTTAATTGTAAAGGAGTTTTAGCAGAAGTAATTTTATCTAAATTTTCAAAATACTGCCAATACAATCCACCCCAAGCAATACCTTTTCCTTTTTTAGAAATACTAACAGTACTCATATTAGGAGTGATTTCAGAACCATTCCATGAAGTTTTAAAATAACCAGTACCTGCTTCAATTTTTGTATCTTCTAATTTAGAAGGATTGATAGTTTGCTTTCCGATTTTCACATCCACCATATCAGTTACCGAGATCCAATCATTACCTTGTAATAATAAAGCATATACAGCCTCAGTAGTTGCTTTGGTGGTTTTCCAACGATTGGTTTGTTTGTTTTTTAGTAACCATATTTTTAAGTTATCAATCGTTTCTGTGTTATTTTCAATTTCTGAAAAAGCTTCAATTAATAACGATTGGGTTTCAATAGGTGCTTGGTGCCAGTACCAACTTGGTTGATTTTCTTTCCAGTACATTCCTAATTCATCAGAAGTAATACTGTTCTCTCTTAAAGATTTTAAAATTTTAGAAGAGATCTGTGTATTACCATTTCTAAACTGTAGCAGGGAAATTTGTCCTTTTCCGTATAAACTAAACTCTTTCCAGTAAGTTGCTGTTTGACTTTTATAGTATTCAAAAGCGGTTTTAGTTGTATCGTTAATTTCAATATTAGTATAAAAAGAACGCATGTATAAATACTGAATAATGAAATAGTTTAGATGGTTTTTCTTTAAGTACTCAGTATATTTTTTTTGATCTTTTTCAGCTTTAATACGTTCAGCACTTTCTAATAATTTCTTGTAGGTATGTTCAATTTCAGTATCTAAAAAGTGAATAGCATCTACAAGCATTTTCTGTAAAGAATCATCTTTATTGTCAATACCTAATTTTTGTAAATGTCCAAAACCAGTAACAATATGATTCGTGATATAAACATTAGGATTATCATTCTCTTTAAACCAAGGGAATCCTCCATTGTTTAATTGCATTTGCAATAGTTTATTAATGGCGTTTTGTTGCTCGTATTTCATTTTGTTTAAATCAAATAACAAAGCAATACGCTTCTTTTGTTCGGTTTCAGATTGAGCATCACGTAACCAAGGAGTCTCTTGGATAATCAATGATTTTAATTCTTGATTCTTTTCTAAGTTACTCAACAAAGTATCTGAAGATTTCCAAGTATTGAACACCTCTTGTATTCTTGGATTTGAATTTGCGATATGACTAGCGAGTGTGTTTGCATAATAACGTGCAAAGGTTTGTTCACTACATTCGTATGGATATTCCATTAAATACGGTAAAGCTTGCACAGCATACCATGCAGGGTTTGAGGTAACTTCTAACGTTAATTTATGGTGACTGAGCGTAGTCGAAGTTTGATTTTTAAGCTTATCTAATGTAAATGTTTTGGTTTCATTTGAACGAACCCACATAGGTAAGGTTTCAGTAACTAACATTCTATTAGATAAAACAGGCAATACATTTTGTTCTCCATCAGAAAAATCTCCAGCCTTTGCAACTACTTTATATTGAATTGCTTGATAGGTGTCAGGAATTGATAAGTTCCAAGATACATTGGTGTTTCCATTGGCATTAACATTAAAAGATTGATTTTTCGTAGAATTATCTAACAAGTTGATTTCTTTTCCTGTAATAGCATCGGTTAATATAAGTAACGCTGTCCCTTGTAAGTTTTTATCAGAGATGTTAGCTATTTTGGTATTTAATGTAATTTGATCTCCTTCTCTTAAAAACCTTGGAGCATTAGGAATTACCATCAACTCTTTTTGAGTTACAGTAGTTAATGTCTTGGTAGCTGACTGTAATTCTTTTGTATGTGCTAGTAACTGCAATTTCCAGCGTGTTAAAGCTTCTGGAGTGGTAAAACTAAACGTAATATTACCTTCTTTATCAGTTTGTAAATGCGGGTAGAAAAAGGCAGTTTCTTGTAGATTTTTACGAATTTGTACTCCATCTAAAGAGACTTTATTTCCTTTTTCCTCTTTTACACCTAGAGCGGTCACAACCATTTCATCTAGTAAGTTTTCTTGAGTATCTAAAAGAGCTTTTTCTTCAACAATCTCTCTTTCAGGTGAAGGTTGCATTTTAGAACTCATAGCTAAGCCTCTTAAACGAATATTTCTATTCATTCCGAAGTAAAAACCAAACCAATTTAATTGGTCGTATCGTTGAGTTTTAAAAGATGAAGGGTAGTTATTATTAAAAACTCTGAAACGTTCATTACCAAAACTTTGATAAGCATTAGCGTTACCACTATAAGAGTAATATGTAGAAGTTGAGATAGGAGAAAACTCCCAATTATGAGGTTTAAACTCATCTAAAGAAGCATCATACATACTCGCTAACACCTCTGCAGCTACTTTGTTGTTTTTATCGTTTTTAATGGTAAAACTCCAGGTTTCTTGGGTTCCAGGTTGTAATTTATCTCTAAACGTATTGGTTTCTATAGTAATGCTATTTTGTTCATTTGGAACAGAAATAGGAATTATTCCACTAACGAAACTGTTGTAATTCACAAAGTAATATTTGATAACAAACCCACCAACATCTTGTTTAGTAACAGGAACTTCAATTGTTTTAAGTTTGTTGTTTAAATGAATAAGTTTGGTTTCTACAATAGCGTGGTTTTTTTCTGTTTGAACTATAACCGTTGCATCTTTTGAGGCAGAACCAATTTGTAATGCTACTATATCATTTGGTTTGTATGTTGTTTTGTTTGTGTTGTACGTGAATAATTGGTTATCAGTTACACTTTTTTCTTTTTGATCGATTATAGTAAAATGAGCTTTGTCGGTAACTTTTTGTCCAAACTCATCTTTGGTGTCTAGAATAAGAATATACTTTCCCGAAATCCATTTTTTATAGTTGGTAAGCGTAACTTCTTTCGAGTTTTGTGTATTGAAAGCTTGCTCAAATACTAGTTTCCCTTTTTTCCAATTTAGAGGACTTTGTTCTTCCGAAGTATAAGCATCATGAGGAAATAAGGTTCTAAACTCACTTTCTGAAATATCTTGATAATCTGGAGTATCCCATGGTCTTTTACGTAACGGGTTTTTAGGTGCCTGAAGTTTATAAACTTTTATACCTCCTTCCGCAGGAATAAACTCTCCATTTAAGTTTTTACTTGAAATTTCAATGGTTGCTTTCTTGTTTGATTTATGTATTGTAGAAGGAACTTGTATTGTAGCAAGTAATGCATGATATCCTACTTTTACAATAGAGGTTGCTGAGCGAGTTTCTCCATTAACATCGGTTACATCAGCAGTGATTTCATATTCAAAAACAGGTAAATTTTCTTTGTTTACACTTTCATCAGGTAAGGCTTTAAATGTAATTGAAAAGTTACCTTGTGCATCGGTTATTAATTCACCGTGTGTAATTTCTTGTGCTTCTGAAGTAAACTGAGGTTTACGCCAGTACCACCAAATAGGATATTGTACTTTACGATGCACGCGATATACTACTTTAGCATCTGTAATAGTTGATCCAGCAAAAGCTTTTGCAAATCCGTTTACTGTAATGCTATCATGTAACTTATAGGTTTTTGTTACAGGTTTAAATTCTGTTTCAAACTTAGGGCGCTTATATTCTTCAACTGAAATACGAGTAATATAGTCTTCATTTTCAAAATCAAAATCTATAGTATCATAAAAGGTACTTTTTTGCTTTTCACTCTTATCAATAGAAAACCAATATTCGCCTGTTAACCCTGTACTAGGTAATATAATTTCTCCTGAAGTTGATCCGTATTTGTTTAGCTTTAGATCTAGTGTTTTTAATGCTTCACCGTTAACATTATTTAATGTTACTTGTACAAATTCATCGGTAAAAGGTGTTGAGTTGTCTTCCGTTTCTTTAATAAAGATAGTTTTAAAGTATACAGTTTGTCCTGGTCGATAAATGCTCCTATCTGTAAAAATAAAAGGCTTTATAGAGGTATAACTATCATTTGCAGTTGGAGAGACTTGTTTTTGATATTTATTCAGGTAGTAGTTACCAAAAATAGCAGTATCGTTTTTGTATGTAACTGTAACATACACATTACCATAACTATCATCACTTTTAAAAGAAGCAAAACCGTTTTTATCAGTTGTTAGTTTTTTGTGAATTGATTTTCCATACCTACGCTGTTTGTTTTGTAACAATAACTCAGCATTTTTAATTGGTTTTCCATTGTTTCTATCAACAATTTGGTAAGTTTTTATACCATTATTGCTATTTTCAACTAAAACTAAATTGGTTGCTTGTAAATGAGCAGTAGCATATAAATCTTTAGAGTTTAAAGTAGTATTTTGATGTGTTACAATTAAATAATTTCCTTGAGTTAATTTAGGAAGAACTACTTCAGTTGTGTGTAATAAGTAATCTTTTTCATTTCGTAAATTACTGTTCCATGAAGTAGCTTTTGTAAGTTTTTTTATAAAGTTAAAGCGTTCTTCTTCCTTGTAAATCTTTTGAAACTCTTCTAATTGTTTATGCCCAACTTTATAAGCAGAGAAGTATAGTTTATCAATATTCTTATAAGTAATTAGTAATCTAGAGTGAGATTGAATAGGAACAAACTTTTCAGAAAGAATACTTAGCGATGTAGTTTTGATTTGTTGTTGTAGATGCTCAGATTTTTCAGCAGCTAAGCTTTTAGGAAATTGTTCAATAAGCTTTTTACAAATAGCAAGTGCCTCTCTGTTTTTAAAACGAAACTCTTCATTTTTTATAGCTTTATAAGATCCAGCTTGTTGATTATAAATCCTGGCTATTTCATAACTGTATAATCCAGAAACTTCATTGTTTTTATAATTACTAACTGATGTTTTAAGTGTTTGTAACAATAACTCTTGTTTGTTATTTAAAGTTATATGTTGCTTAACAAACTGTAATCGTTGAATATCTACATTAGCACAGGCATCGAAGTTATTGTTTTTTAAATGAAAGTTTATTAATTTTTGATAAATTTTCAAGGCATTAAATTGTAATGATAAATCATCTTTCGAGGTAAGGTTTAATCCAGAAAACTTGTTAGCTTCACTTAAGTATAAAGCGTCATCAATTTTAAATTGATAAGTAGGTTTTGTAATGTTGGTTTCTGTGGTTTTATAAAACTCTAAGGCATTATGCGCTAAAAAATCAAATAGGGTAGGGCGGTATTTTTTTGAACCCTTTTCTATTTGAATAATATCTTTAAAAGTATGAATAGCTGTTTTTTGTAGTTCAGATTCATTTTCTAAAGAGTTTTGATAGTGGCAATGAATTTCTGCAAATAGCGTATTCAAATCCCATGTTCTAAAATCATTTTCATCAACTTTTTGTTGAGTTTGAGTACGATTGTAAAACTTCCATCTGTTCTGATTAAAATATTGCCAGTATAAGTTTGCTAATACATTTTCTAGCACATTTTTTGTTGGAAAATTACTTTTATTAATTTGTTGTTTGAATTCATCAATAATCTTTAATTGTGCGTTTTCTTCTAAAGTTAGAGCGTATTTACTTTTATAAAACAATGATTTTATAATTTGAGGAGCATTGTTGCTTTTTTCAGCTTTATCGTAAATAGTGTTTACTATTTTTAAAGCAGATTTAGGCAGGTTTTCTGACTCAAACTTGTGAACTTTTTCCCACAGGTTGTTATAGTTTTCTTGGGCGTGTACTAATGTTGAAAATAAAATCATCAGTAAAACGGGGGTTATTCTTTTCATCTATCTAAATTTTATATTTTTTGAATAGTTCAATAATCTTATTTTTTTGATACTAGTCGTGAGTATACATATATGAACAAAGCACTAAAAAATAGTGGTTTTTTACAAGTTGAAGTTTGTAAAGGTACTATTTGAGTGAGTGAACATAGCTATTTAAAGAGTTTCGATTTAAAGATACTTAAAATTCTCGCTTGGTTTTGTATTTTTGGGGCTTATATCACAGATAACAGTACTATGAAAATTCACTTTATAGCTATCGGCGGTAGCGCAATGCATAACTTAGCAATCGCATTACAACAAAAAGGATACCAAATTACGGGTAGTGACGATACTATTCATGATCCGTCAAAAACTCGTTTGGCAAATAAAGGTTTGTTGCCAGATGTGTTTGGATGGTTTCCAGAAAAAATAACTACCGATTTAGATGCTGTAATTTTAGGAATGCATGCAAAAAAAGATAATCCTGAGCTGTTAAAGGCGCAAGAACTTGGAGTGAAAATTTATTCGTATCCAGAGTTTTTGTATGAACAATCTAAAGATAAAACACGAGTGGTTATAGGTGGTTCTCATGGGAAAACAACTATAACTTCTATGATTCTACATGTGTTAAATTATCATGATAGAGAAGTGGATTATATGGTAGGTGCACAGTTAGAAGGTTTTGATACTATGGTTCATTTAACAGAAGAAAATGAGTTTATTGTTTTGGAGGGAGACGAATATTTGAGTTCTCCTATAGATATGCGTCCGAAGTTTCACCTGTACAAACCGAATATAGCGTTGTTAAGTGGAATTGCCTGGGATCATATCAATGTGTTTCCAACGTTTGAAAATTATGTAGAACAATTTTCAATTTTTACTGATTCTTTGACGAATGGTGGAATTATGGTGTATAATGAGGAAGATGAGGTGTTAAAAGAGGTTGTTGAAAGTTCAAATCATCCAATAAAAAAATACCCTTATAAAACTCCTGAATGTTTTATTGATAATGGAATTACTTACTTGGAAACTGAAGAAGGAGATTTACCATTAGAAATTTTTGGAGAACATAACTTACAAAATTTGGCAGGGGCAAAGTGGATTTGCCAGCATATGGGGGTTGATGAAGATGAATTTTATGAGGCAATAGCTAGTTTTAAAGGAGCTAGTAAGCGTTTAGAAAAGATTGCTGAAAACTCTTCAACAGTTGTGTTTAAAGACTTTGCACATTCACCATCTAAAGTTGAAGCAACTACTGCTGCGGTTAAAGATCAATATTCAAATAGAACTTTGTTAGCATGTTTAGAGCTACATACTTATTCGAGCTTAAATGCTGAGTTTTTATCAGAATACAAAGGTGCTTTAGATAAGGCAGATAAAGCAGTGGTTTTTTATTCTCCACACGCTGTAAAAATTAAACAGTTAGAAGAAGTTTCAGCAGCACAAATAGCTAAAGCGTTTGAACGTGACGATTTGATTATTTATACAAAACCAGAAAAGTTTAAAGAGTTTTTATTCAATGAGAACCTTGAAAATACAGCTTTGTTATTAATGAGTTCTGGTAACTACGGAGGGTTAGATTTTGATGAGGTTAAGGCTTTGGTTGATTAAAAAATCTATCAAATAAATATTTTCTATACTTTTTTAAATAAAAAGATTTTAAAATAAAAAAAAAGCGGTGTTTATATAAAAAATATAGGTCCCATTTTTTTTTGTTATCAGCACTTTCTTTTGGGTTGTTAATGAAAAAAAGTACTTTTTTGATGTAGCTCTCAGTCTTATGTGTTTTTATATATTCGAGTGATTTAGGAGAACCAAAAATGTAATTAGTAATAGCAAGAAAGTTTTTTAAATAGTCAGATTCAGAATGATAAAACTTGTTTAAAACTGTCTTAATCGAAGCTCTTTTAGATAACATATAAAGATCATAAGAGTTTCTTAGAGAGATTGTTTTAGTCCATTGAGCTTTCTCGTTAATTTGCTTGTTAAAACAAGTTAAAAGAACTTGATTTTCATACGAAAGGATATTTATGCTATTCGTCAGTTTTTTTAGGCTATTTTCAACAAAATTATAGTCGAATCCTTTTTCATTTGTAATCATTTTATAATGTACTTCAACGGCAGCAATTTTTTCTTTTTTGGTTATTTTTGGGTAATGCCTATTTAAAACTGTATTATCTAAATAATCAGAAGTCTTCTCTTTATACCCATTTTCTTTGAGAATATTAATAGTAAGCTTAAACTTTTCTGGATTGACTAAAAAATCAATATCACCCACCATACGTTCAGCAATGTCTTCATATAGGCCTTCTAATAAATTGCCTGTTCCTTTTAAAAAAATAGGAGTAATATTGTTTGAAAGTAAAAGTTCATTAATTTCTTTTGCTTCTGCAATAATTTGTTGATTACGTTCTCTGTTTAAGTCAGTAATATGTTTCATATACTCGACTAAATCTACAGGTAAATAGTGTAATAAATCAGCACGTTTTAAATTGCAATATAATGCGGGAAAAACATAGTGAGTTGTACTTAATTTTACAACAGCATCCCAATCGACTAAACCGGATTTTATTTTTTGTTCAACTAAATTTCGATTCTTTTCTTCATGGGTTATAGTTAAACACTTACTAATAAATAATAATGTTTCTTTATAATTCATTCGCAAATATTTTTTTTACTGTTTCAATCATTTTTTCATTATTAGAATAGGTTAGTTGGTAGCAAGGTAATTTTTCAAACCAATCTAAAAAGAGTTCAGCATTTTGAGGTAATGGAGATAACCAAGAATCAGGAACCAATTGCTCGAATGCTGTAATGTTTGAAATTTTATTAATGATTAAGTCACTATCTTTTTGATATTTAATAAAAATTAGAGCTTTGCAAGGAGTTTTTAGCGAGTAATCATGGTTATTTGTAGGTAAGTAGCGAACAATTTTATTTAGCTTTTTAAAATGATATTCAGCAGATGTTTTTAATTCAGGATAAATTGGAAGTAGTGTTTCTAAACTATTCTTTTTAATAGATATGGCAGAAGGAAAGCTGTGTACATTTAAAGAGTTATCAATAGGTACAAAATCATCGGCTAAACAAGTAAAACCATTGGCTTGTAATAATGCTAATGAAGTACTCTTTCCATTTCCAGAATCACCTAAAAATAAAATAGAATTATTGTCCTTACTAACTGCGGAAGCATGAAAAACTCCTATCCATTCATTTTCATTTTTTTGATGTATTTTTTGCACTAGTTCCATTGAGAATTTTCCTTGGAAGTAATGTACTTCTTTTAAACTCCATGTACCAATAAGGCTATCGTCAACAGAAAAAGAAATAGATTTAGAATCATTATACACTTCAAAATGATGGTGTGTTTTGACTGTTTCCTGAATTTCTAAATGAGCAAATTTTGGGTGTATTAAAAAGGCTTCAGTATTAGATGCATAGCTTACTTTAAAATATAAACTATTTATGCTATAGTATTTTACAACTTCAAAAGTCTTAGGCTTAGTTACAGGTATTAGCTTTTTATCGTTTTTATTTTCTGAAGAAATAAGTAAAGATTCAATATCAGTAACAAGTTCTACTGCTTGTTGGTAAGGTATGTTAACTTGCTTTATTACTTGATTAATAATTTCTTGTTTGTCAATTTTTTTATTTAAAAGAGATAGTGTTTCTGCTATCAAGGGGGCTACAACAAGATATTCATTATTGTCTTGAAACCAAATAACTTGCTTATTCTCTATTTGTTTATTAGTCATGTACTTATAAAAGTAATAAAACCTCGAGATATTCTCGAGGTTTTAGAGTGAAATAATTTTTTGATATTAAAAATCTAGTCCTGGATCTTCAGGGCTCTGTGCCTGTGCTTTTTGCGGATTTAAGATCATATAAGTTCCTAATGCTGTTAAAGCTGCATATTTACCATAACTCCCTATTTTTTTTATAGCCTCTTTACGAGTAATGTCTTTAGAACTTTTATCAGTGTTTTTTATGTCTTTTTTCATGATTGCTCGATTTTGATAGCTTACTTATTTTAAAATTACTTTTTTAGAAACCTCTCCTAAATTAGAATTTAGTTTTACAATGTATACTCCGGTAGCTACGCTAGGGATACTTACTTTACTAACTCCGTTAGAAATTATGTTTCGATTTATAATTTCTTTACCTAAGATTGAATATACAGCTATATTCGCTTCTGTTTGTAAACCAGTAATGGTTATTTCATTATTAGAAGAGCTGTAAATGCTAATATTATCTAAAGAAGGTTCAATAATTGATGTTGGCTTTTCTGAACTTGTATGTAAATAGAACTGTCCAATACTATTTGAATCTTTGTTAAGAGTAGTAGTATAATTTTCCTCAGATAAATCAGTAAAAACGTTATTTATTCTATCTTCTAAATATACTTTAAGATTTGCTGGTATATTTTTAGTATTGATAGAAAAAGTTACCTTTTCACCGCTTAAAGCTCTTAAACCAACAGGAATTACCATGTTCTCATAATCATTATTTGGTAAGGTTTGAATAGCTAATTGTTTTCCTTGGTTATTAGTTAGTAACTCAGTAAAAACAGCTAAGTCAGAAGTATCTTCTCCAAACATTTTTGAATCATAACTTCTATCATATCCCTTAGTTTTTCCTGAAGCATAAAAAACTTTTGTAGATCTTTTGATATCGTTATTATTAACAGATAATTCAATTGAAGGAATAGGTTCTTGCCTCATGAATGTATCTGAATTTTGATGACTTTGATTAGAGAAAGCAAAGATAAGATTGTTACTTGCTGCAGCTTCCACAAAGAATCCTTGACCTGGAGCAATTTCTATGTCATCAATCGCATTCTTAGTTATATATTGTGAGCCATTCCATAGCCAAATAGTTTCCTCGGTAAGTATAGCTGTATTCGCAGCTGCAAAATTAGCAGAGTTAATGTAAGATGTATACGGATTCCCTACAAGGTTGTAATTAGTTCTACTACCTGTAGAAATAGCTTTAGCAATATTAGAAGTATTTGCTGTTCCACTGATTGAAACATCGCCAGGAGTAGCTAACTTAATAGAAACACCTGTTCCATTAGTTATTGTTCCTGTATTACCACTTTGTACATAAAACCAAGCGTCTCCAGTAATATTACTATAAGGAGCTAATCCTAAGTTACCACCAGTTCCGGAAGCTAAGGTATGGTTAGCAATAATATCTTCTAAAGTTTCACCAGCAACAGGAGGTGATACTAAGTACCAGTTTGTAGTTGGTAAACTTCTTTTATAAGTTACAGTACCAGTAACAGTACTTTGTGGTATAAATGAAGCTCCGTTATTAATTGTTAATGAATTAAAAGTAACAGCTGATGAAGCCGTTGGATAGTTTGTTAAACTAGAAGGTACAATAACATTAGCATTGGTTGGGGGAACTACACTAGGACTCCAGTTTGATGCTGTATTCCAATCGTTATCAGTAGATCCTGACCAAGTTACGGTTTCTATACCCACTAAAACATTGGTGGTACTACCTACACTGTTTAATGTCAAAACAGCATCGTTAGAAGCATCGTCTTTTAACGTCCCTCCATTTGCAGCTAATGTACCAACAGCTATACCATCAGTATCTGAATCACCTGATTGTATTGTGTATCTAAAAATTAAGGCACTAGTTCCGCTTCCGCTTTGGTAGACTGCTTGACGTGTAGTTGCTCCAATAGTGATAGCTATTTGAGGAGTTCCCCCAGTAGTATTTACAATTATATTCTCATCAAAATTTACAGTAAAGTCCAAGTTTTGACCTGTAAGATAATTACCGTTTGCAGGAACACTAACACTTGTTACAGTTGGAGCAGCAGCATCTACTAAAACAGCGGCTGTAGAACCTACACTATTTAAAGTCAGGTTTGCATCTTTTCCTCCAGCATCTTTTAAAGTGCTTCCATTTGCAGCTAACGAACCAACAGCAATACCGTCAGTATCAAGATCTCCTGTAAGAATTGTGTGTCTAAAAACTAAAGAACTTGTTCCGCTGCCACTAATATAAGTTGCTTGGCGTGTGGTAGCTCCGATAGTAATAGCTATTTGCGGTATTCCTCCTGTAGTATTTACAGTTACATTTTCATCAAAGTTTACGGTAAAATCTAAATTTTCCCCTGTTACATAAGTAGCATTGGCAGGTACACTCACACTAGAAACAGTAGGTGCAACTGCATTTGAAATTACAGTTGTAGTGTTGTCCGTATCATCAGTGGTACCATCATTAATAACTACTGTAAAAGTGGTTGTTTCTGAAGTAGCTGTTCTGTTGTCAGTTGGGTTGAAAGATAAAGCTCTTAGTTTTGACTGTAAATCAGTAGGTGTAGTAGTAGCTATAGTATAAGGACCACTACCAGAAAGTCCCGTACCTGTTAATAATCCTTTTGCATTATTATCTAAAGTAATAGTTGCTGATAAGTTATCTCCATCAGTATCTGTGGTTGTAATACTAGAAAAAGGAGAAATTGTACTATTATCATTCACACTTTGACCAGCAGTTGTTCCTCCAATTACTGGAGCTGTATTTGAAACAGCAGACGTAACTATCATTTCATCTATAGAGAATCCTCCAAAAATTTCAGTATCAGGTGTGATAATTAATTCGTCAATATCAGAAAATGAACCAGTTGTAGGGGATGTAAAGTCTATACTTATAGCAGAATTATGAGTAGGTGATACTAAACTAAGCGTACCAACTACAACACCATTTTTTTTACCAGTGAATGTAAAATCAATAATAGTACCGCCTACAGCTTGCTCGTAAGCAAATTGAATTGATGTTATACCTACTTCACCACCACTATCTGTTGATAATGTAGCTGAAGACACTGCTGAACTACCATTACCGGCCCAAGCTAATACAGCATCAGTAGCTCCACCAATTGCATTAGTACCGACTCCATTTCCACTTGTAGCTAAGGCAAGAGTAATATTTCCATTTGATGTACTAGATATATCAAAGTTGTTTAATAGAGAACTAGCAGATTGATCTGCACTAGGATCTGTACCAGTAGCTAAAATTGCTGTTGATGAACCAAATTCCATAGTACTAGGAGTTTGAGCTCTTAATTGGTTGTTTGCGAACAATAGCACAGAATAAACAATTGCATTCAAAAAGAGTTTGAAGTAATAATGTCTCATTTTATTTAGTATATGATTGGTTAATAAATATTAAAGCTATTTTATAGATAAAACTCTAATGATTTCCACTAGAGTTTTATTTTATAAGTGAACTGTAGTAAATAAGTTAATTTCTAGAAGGAAAAATACCTACCAAAGCAATAATATAATTAATAGCTAAATAAGGCTGTACATTAGTATGTGGTAGGTTTCCACCTGTGTTAAGTATATTTAAACCAGCGTTAGCACTAATAGTTTGCCCATTAACAGTATTGTTAGCTGGCCCATAAGCATTTACAGGTGTTGCACCAATACCAGATCCAAAACTTGCGCCAGCAGGGACATCTCCTGCTTGAGGAGTACTACGAATACCAGCATCAGCACTTAATTGAATATGTTGGTCAGCTGCTGTGTTATTTTGAGTTGCATGATTATGACTTGGCATTTGAGTAATGTTTAAGGTAACCGTTTCTACACCTCCTCTTTGCCCTAATCTATAATCACTTAAGCCAGGACCATTTCTAGGTCCTATTGGGGCTCTACCTCTTAAATCAGGTAAAGCAAAAGTTGTTCTTCCGTCACCTCCGTAAGTGGTGCCTAAAATTGAAAATAAAGCTGTGTTTTGAGATATTGCTAATAATTGACCATCACAAAACGCCCAACCTCTTGGAGCGAAATTTCCTCCGAACATAACAATTTCTCCGATAAATGGATCCATAAATAATAAAGTTTAGTAGTTAATGTTTAGAACAACAATTTAGTAAAAAAAACAATATGCTTCGTATAACTGTTTAATTATTTGTTGATTACAGTGTTGGTACAAGCTCGTGAAATTACTAAATGTTGAATATTTGTTTTCTAAAATCAAATTTAAAGACAAACAGAACTAAACTTTAATTCTATTGTTTAAGCGTGTTTGATTGATATGCGAACGTATATTTTTAAGGTATATACGTTTAAGGAGAAATGTTATTTATTTGTAGTGTGTTAGCTAAGTTAGTTTTTTCTCCAAAAAAATGGAGTCAATAAAATTAATACGGTAAATAGTTCTAAACGACCAATTAACATTAAAAAAGAACAAAACCATTTTGCGCCTGCTGATAAATGGTTAAAGTTATCTACAGGACTAACACTACCTATTGCAGGTCCAATGTTTCCTAATGAAGAAGCACATGCACCTAAAGCAGACTTTATATCTAAACCTAAAAGGGCTAGAACAACAGTACCAATTATGAAAATGAGCATGTAGAGTACAAAAAACGAAAGTATGTTAAATATAATGGTCTGGTTTACAGCTTTACCATCATAACGAACAGGTATTATTGCATTGGGGTGTAACGATTTTTTAAACTCTAAAAAACTATTTTTCAACATAATAATGTGACGAACAATTTTTACTCCTCCAGATGTAGATCCTGCAGATCCTCCTAAGAAAAATAAAGAGAAAAATATAGCTGTAACAAAAAAGCTCCACATAGTAAAGTCTGCTGTAACAAAACCAGTTGTGGTTACTACAGAAATAACAGAGAATAAAGAATGTCTTATAGCACTTTCTACTTCACCCCATACTTTAGGATGCTCTATACTGGTTTGTAGGTTTGAATCCTGAAAGAAGATAATCATTAAAGCTACTATGGTAGATATTCCAATAATTCCGAAGAAATAGTATTTAAATTCTTCACTTTGGATAACTTTTCTAACTTTTCCTTTTAAAGCAAAGTATGTAAGTACAAAGTTAGTTCCTGCGATGAACATGAAAAATATAATGATATATTGAATAAGTGGAGTTCCATTCCAATGAGCTACACTAGCATTTTTGGTAGAAAACCCACCTGTACTAACGGTTGCCATAGCGTGGTTTATAGCATCAAACCAAGTCATTCCAGCTACTTTTAGTAATAAAAACTCAATAGCAGTTAATAATACATAAATTAACCATAAACGTTTAGCTGTATCAGTAATTCTTGGATGTAGTTTATCAGCAGAAGGTCCTGGGGCTTCTGCCATAAAAAGTTGCATACCTCCAATACCTAATAAAGGTAAAATAGCTATGGTAAGTACAATAATTCCCATACCACCAATCCAGTGTGTACAGCTACGCCAAAATAAAATACCTTTTGGAATAGATTCAATATCTGTTAAAATAGATGACCCTGTTGTTGAGTACCCTGAAATTGTTTCAAAAAAAGCATTGGTAACACTTGGAATACTTTCTGTAAGTAAATATGGAAGCATTCCTGTAAATGATAGAGTAAGCCATCCTAAAGTAACAATAAGGTATCCTTCTTTTTTATGGATGTTTTTATTATCAGGTTTATTAAAAAAAAATAGCAAAGATCCAATTGCAATGGTAATAATACCAGCATTTAATATTCCTAACTTTGCTGACTCATCATAATAAAAACTTAAGGGTAGAGCAAGCCACATAAATAATCCGTTCAGGATGGCAGTAACTCCTAAAAAACGATAAACTAATTTAAGGTTAAGGCTTTCCATTACTTGAATAGGTCTTCTACAATATTTATGGCTTCAGGTAAACAAAAAACAATGGCTTTATCACCACTTTGCATTTGAAAATCACCAAAAGACATTAAGGCTTCTCCGTTTCTAATTACACCACCAATAATAGCTTCTCTAGGAAAACGTAATTCTCTAATTATTTTTTGAGTTACTTTAGCTCCAGGATGTACTTCAAATTCAAAAACTTCAGCATCAACATTATGTAGGTTGGCTAAAGCTACTATTTCACCTTTTCTAATATGACGGAAAATATTACTTGCAGCAATTAACTTTTTATTAATTAAAGTGTCAATACCAATAGTCTGAGAAATATTAATATAATCCATATTCTCCACTAAAGCTACTGTTTTTTTTACACCTTTAGATTTTGCTACTAAACAAGACATGATATTAGTTTCAGAGTCTCCAGTAACTGCCACAAAAGCATCCATTTCTCTAATACTTTCTTCCTCTAATAATTCTAAATCTCTACCATCACCATAAATGACTAATGTATTACGTAGGTCTTCAGCAAGTTGTAAAGCTTTATCTTTATCTTTTTCTATTAGCTTTACTTTAAAATTATCTTTACAAAGTTTTCTCGCTGTTTTTCTTCCAACACGGCTTCCTCCTAAAATCATCACATTTGTAATGTCGATATATTCTTTTCCGATAATAGGATATAGTTTATCAATACTATATTTAGGAACAGAGAAATATACTTGATCATTTATTTTATACTCAGTATCTCCACGAGGAATAATTGTTTGAGAAGTTCCTTCACGTTTTATAGCAATGGTTATAAAGTCTACTAAACAAAATTTTTCTTTAGTTTCCTTAACTGTTAGATCAAGAATAGGAGATTTATACCCAAGAGTTGTTCCCATTATGTTAAAAACTCCATTTTCAAAGGCAACTGTATCGTTAAAAGAAGATTGGTTAAGTAGTGATTTAATTTCTTCAGCAGCTAACTCTTCTGGAGAAATCATAAAATCTACACCATAATCTTTAAAATTAATACAAGGATTGTTTAAAAATTCAGGGTTACTAATTCTAGCAATTGTTTTTTTTACACCTAATGCTTTACCTATTACAGAAATAGTAAAGTTTGTATTAGGACTTTCAGTTACTGCTAATAATAAATCGGCAGAGCTTACACCTATTTCTTTCAATAGTTTTATAGAGGTAGCGTCTCCTTTTTTGGTGATAACATCTAAATGATTGTTTAGATATTCTAATTTTTCACCATCAAAATCGACTACATATGTGTCTTGTGCTTCGTAAGAAAGGAGTTTAGCCAAATGAAAACCAACGTCTCCAGCCCCGGCTATAATAATCTTCATATTAAAAATTAAAAAAGATAGAGTGCAAAGATACTGTGCTTCTTTTGGTTGTGCAAAAAATGAATTATATTTATAAATCTATAAGAAAAAGTAATTAAAGACTCATAGTTAAAAGACTAAATTTATATATGAATAGTTTTATAAGACTGTGAAAAAGAAAATAAATATGAATAAGATTTCTATTAAATCGTGGGCATTAGATGATAGGCCAAGAGAAAAACTAATGTCTAAAGGAAAAACAGTATTATCAGACGCTGAGCTAGTCGCTATTTTAATAGGTTCAGGTAACAGGGATGAAAGTGCAGTTGCTTTAGCTAAAAGGATATTACTATCAGTAAATAATGATCTAAATGTATTAGCAAAGTTATCGGTAGAGGAATTGATGAAGTTTAAGGGAATAGGGGAGGCGAAAGCAATATCGGTAGTAACAGCCTTAGAATTTGGGAAAAGAAGGCAATTTGAAGAAAGAGCTACCGTGCCAAAAATCAAGAGTTCTAAAGATGTAGCAAAGATTATGCAACCCCTTATAGGAGATTTGCAGTATGAAGAATTTTGGGTATTGTACCTCAATAATTCAAATAAAGTATTAGCAAAACATCAGTTAAGTAAAGGTGGTTTTACAGCTACATTGGTAGATGTTAGGTTGCTTTATAAAAGAGCTTTAGAGCTTTCTGCAATTGGAATAATTGTTTGTCACAATCATCCTTCAGAAAAATTATCACCAAGTAAATCAGATGTTGATATAACAGAGAAGATAAAACAAGCAGGTGTTACTTTAGATATTAAATTATTAGATCACTTAATAGTTACTGAAAAAGCTTATTTTAGCTTTGCAGATGAAGGAATTTTATAATCGTTTTACGATTACTAGTTAATGTTTATGATACTTATTTACACTCACAAAGTTACTCCAAGAGTACGTTATATTTTTAAACATATTTTTACTCGTATTTTACAAGTTAAAATTGATTTTACAGGTAAGGTAGAAGAGTTTGTAGCTTATAATGGACCTAAGTTTTCATATACAAATGTTCCTTTAGGAAAGGAGTTTTTTGTTCAGAGTAATGAGTTGCTGTTCCAGCAAGGAATTAAAGATGTAGAGATAGTAATTCAAAATTGGGATGAAGTTCCTTGTTTCTTTCCAGCTGTTGAAGCTTCTGAAATTCCGTTTGATATTTTTGCTGCTAGCTTCTTCTTAGTTTCAAGGTATGAAGAATATTTACCACATATAAAAGATAAACATGGACGTTTTACGGCAAGTGAAAGTATAGCTTATCAAAATGGGTTTTTAGAGAAACCCTTAGTTGATATTTGGGGCTATAAATTTTTGGAGACTTTGAAACAAAAATTCCCTGATTTTGAACATACAACAAGGAAATTTGAATATATATCTACAATTGATGTTGATAATGCTTATGCATATAAGCATAAAAGTTTTATAAGAACCATTGGAGGTTTCCTAAAGGATGCTTCTCAGTTCAAGGTTTTTACTATTTGGGATCGATTTGCTGTACTTTTTAATATTAAAAAAGATCCTTTTGATACATTTGAAAAAGCTATTGAATTAAAGAAAACCTATAATGTAAGAACCATATTTTTCTTTTTAATAGGTGATTATACTACATTTGATACCAATGTGTCAGCTTCAAAAAGAAAATTCAAATTATTAATAAAGGATATGGTTGATTATGCTCGTGTTGGGTTACACCCGTCATATTACACGATGAATGATGCTATAATGTTAAAAAAAGAAAAAGAGCGTTTAGAGGCAATAACGAATATGCCAATTAAACGATCAAGACAACATTATTTACGAGTGTCTTTACCTGAAACCTATCAACAGTTAATAGATTTAGAAATAGAGGAGGATTACTCTATGGGGTATGCAACGCATGTGGGATTCCGTGCAAGTACTTGTACACCTTTTTACTTTTACGATTTAGACTTTGAAATTCAAACACCCTTAAAAATATTCCCGTTTGCTTTGATGGATACAACGTTAAACGATTATATGAAGTTGACGCCAAAGCAATCTTTAGGGAAAATTAGAGATTTAAAAAATGAAGTAAAGGCAGTAAATGGTACTTTAATAACGGTGTTTCATAATGAAAGTTTGAGTAACTATTTAAGATGGAGAGGATGGAATAGACTATATAATTCAATGCTTAAAATAGTAGGAAATGTTTAGGGAAGAAATGGAAATAAAGCATTTGTTTTTTGATTTAGATCACACGTTATGGGATTTTGATAGAAATTCTAAACTAACTTTTCAACAGATTTTTGAAGAACAAAAAATTAATATTTCAATACATGATTTTTTGAAAGTGTATATTCCTGTGAATCTAAAATACTGGAAACTGTATAGGGAAGATAGAGTAGAAAAATCAGCACTAAGATATCATAGGTTAAAAGAAACATTTGATAGCTTAGAGTATACAGTTTCTGATAAATTAATTAATCTAATATCAGAAGACTACATTCGTTATTTACCTAACTTCAACTATCTGTTTGATGATGCTATAGAGGTTTTACAATATTTAGAGAAAAAGTATCATTTGCATATAATTACAAACGGTTTTAAAGAAGTACAAAATTTGAAATTAGAAAAATCAGGAATTCATACATTTTTTAGAGAAATAATAACTTCAGAATGTGTTGGAGTTAAAAAACCAAACCCAAAAGTTTTTGAATTTGCATTAGGTAAAGCAGGAGCAAAGGCACATCAATCGGTTATGATTGGAGATAGTTATGAGGCAGATATAATAGGGGCGATAAACTCAGGTATGAGAGCTATTCATTTTTCACAAGAAAATAAAGGTACCGAAGGACAACGAGTAAGTACCTTGGTAGAGTTAAAAAAATATTTATAGGTTTAAAGCTAAACTTATATAAAAACAATAAAAATGAAAAAAATACTTTTAATAGCGTTATTTATAACAACAGCAAGCTTTGCACAAAAGTCAATCAATAATTATAAATACGTAATAGTACCTAGCAAGTTTGATTTTGTAAAAGGAAAAGATAAATATCAAACAAGTTCATTGACTAAATTCTTATTTAACAAGTACGGATTTACCGCTTTTTTAGAGGATGAAAAATTACCAGAAGAGACTGTAAACAATAGATGTTTAGTTTTGACAGGGTTAGTTACAGATGATTCGAGTATGTTTACAACAAAAAGTATTGTAGAATTAAGAGATTGTTATAACAAAGTGGTGTTTACTTCAAAAGAAGGAAGAAGTAAAGAAAAAGATTATAAAAAGGCTTATCATGAAGCTATTCGCAATGCTTTTAAATCAATACAAGTATTAAAGTATAAATATGTTCCGTTACAAGAAGATGTTGTAACTAAAGGTAAAGAAGTACCAGCGGTAACTGTCGTGCCAACTGTAGTTGAAAGCAAAGTACCTGAGGTTGTTGAGAAATCAGGAAATACTAAAGAACGATTATTTGCACAGCCTGTAGCTAATGGATTTCAATTAGTAAACATGAAACCAGAGGTTGTTTTTCAAGTATTAAAAACGAATGTAAAGGATGTTTTTGTAATTAAAGAAAAAAACGGAATTTTATACAAAAACGGAAATTCTTGGTTTGCTGAATATTATAATAAAGGTGATAAAATTGAAAAACAATATCAGATAAAATTTTAAAAGTATAAAAAGAGAGTTTGTAAAACTCTCTTTTTTTAATAATTATACTTGTCTTTCCAACGTTGTTTTAACAATTCTCTAAATTGATTTTCCCGAGCGTTATTTCCTGGTTCGTACAATTTAGTGTTTTTTATTTCATCAGGTAAAAATTCTTGATTTACAAAATTTCCCGCATAGTTGTGCGAGTACTGATATTCCTTTCCGTAGTCTAAATCTTTCATTAGTTTAGTAGGAGCATTTCTTAAGTGAAGAGGAACAGATAAATCTCCAGTTGTTTTAACTAGATTTTGCGCTTCACCAATTGCCATGTATGAAGCATTACTTTTAGCTGAATTAGCTAAATACACAGCACATTGACTTAAAATAATCCTTGATTCGGGATAACCAATAACTGAAACAGCTTGAAACGTATTATTGGCTAGAATCAAAGCCGTAGGGTTTGCATTACCAATATCTTCAGAAGCAGCAATTAACATTCTTCTAGCAATAAATTTCACATCTTCACCTCCTTCAATCATTCGTGCTAACCAGTATACAGCAGCGTTAGGATCACTACCTCTTATAGATTTTATAAAGGCAGAAATAATGTCGTAATGTTGCTCGCCAGTCTTATCATAACGAACAGTGTTTTTTTGAATTTTAGATAACACTAATTCATTAGTAACCTCAATTTCATCATCAGCAGCGACCAATAACTCAAAAATATTCAGAAGTTTTCTGGCATCACCACCAGAAACTTGAAGTAGTGCATCGGTTTCTTTTAAATTGATTTTCTTTTGAGAAATAATTTCATCTTTTTCCATCGCTCTATGTAAAAGAGCAATTAAGTCATTTTTATCAAAAGAATTTAAAATATACACTTGGCATCGAGAGAGTAGGGCAGGTATAACTTCAAAACTTGGATTTTCTGTTGTTGCACCAACTAAAGTTACCCAACCTTTCTCAACAGCACCTAATAAAGAATCTTGTTGTGATTTACTAAATCGGTGAATTTCATCAATAAATAAAATTGGATTTTTCTGAGTGAATAGTCCTCCACTTTTTTTAGCTTTCTCAATAACTTCACGAACATCTTTTACCCCTGAACTAATAGCGCTTAGAGTATAAAAAGGACGTCCAGATTCATTTGCAATAATATTTGCTAAAGTAGTTTTACCAATTCCTGGAGGTCCCCATAAAATTAAAGAGGGTATAATTCCTTGTTTAATATGATTAGTTAAAATACCATTTTCACCCACCAAATGTTGTTGACTAATATAGTCACCTAAACTTTGTGGACGAATTCTTTCTGCCAAAGGTTGATTCATAATGTAAAAATAGCAAAGATTTATGACAGAAGTTCATAAATACTACTTTGGATTTATTTTTGTTATTTTCAGCATTATGAAAACTGAACAACAACTAAAATTTTCTCCGACAATCTTTACAATTCCACTTCTATTTGTATTTACCATATGGTTTGTATACTGGTTAGAAATAAAATTTGGATGGAATTTTAACAAGTTTGGAGTGTTTCCAAGAAATTTTGGTGGCTTAAAAGGCGTTTTCTGCTCTCCTTTTATTCATAGTGATACTAATCATCTTTTTAATAACTCTGTTCCGTTATTTGTGCTTTCAGCATGTCTTTTTTATTTTTATAGAAAAGTAGCAGTAAAAGTTTTGGTGTATGGAGGAGTTATAACTGGATTATTAACATGGATAATTGCAAGAGAGTCGTACCATATTGGAGCTAGCGGAATTGTGTATTTACTTTTTAGTTTTGTGCTTTTTAGTGGGATAATAAAAAAGAATTATAGATTAGTAGCTGTCTCATTTATTACTATTTTTTTATATGGAAGCATGGTTTGGTATGTGTTACCTATTAAAGAAGGTATGTCTTGGGAGGGTCATTTATCAGGATTAATCACAGGAGTAGTATTAGCTTTGTTATATAGAAATAAAGGAATAGTTAAGGAAAGATTTGAATTCACCAAAACAGAATTTGATGATATGTTTGATGATGATGGTAACTATGTCCCGCCAATTATTGAAGAAGAAGTAGAATTGAAGGAAATAAATTACCGTTACATCTATAAAGAAGAGGAATAAAAAAATCCTGCACTAAGCAGGATAGGATTTAAAATATTATAAACGTTGTCTTACGGATTCGTATAAAAATGCGCCACATGCAACCGATACATTAAGAGATTCTATTTCTCCTAGTAATGGCAATTTAGCTTTATAGTCAACCATTTTTAAAACAGAGTTACTTACTCCTTTGTGTTCTGACCCCATAACAATTGCAATAGGTTGATTAAAATCAACATCAAAAACTGAATCTTCAGTTTTTTCAGTAGCAGCAGCTAATTTAATGTCAGCAGCTTTTAGTTGAAAAATAGCATCTTTTATATGATCTACTTTACAAATAGGTACTTTAAAAGCAGCCCCAGCTGAAGTTTTGATAGTTTCAGCATTTACAGGAGCACTACCACTCTTTTGAATAATAATCCCATTAACACCAGTACATTCTGCAGTTCTAATAATAGCTCCAAAGTTTCTTACATCTGAAACTTGATCTAATAATAAGAATAGGGGAGTCTTGTCTGATTCTAATGTCTCTTCTATTAAGTTTTCTAAATCGTAAAAGTCAATAGGAGAAATCTTAGCAGCAGCACCTTGATGGTTGTTGTGTTTAGATAAACGATCTAATTTCTCTGTAGGAACTACACTGGTTGAAATTTTATTTTTTTTCAAGAGCTTATCTAATTGAAAAAATAAGTCTCCTCTCAAGCCTTTCTGAAGGTATACTTTATTAATAGAAGCTCCACTTTCTATAGCTTCAATAATGGCTCTAATACCAAATATGTTTGTGTTTTGTTCCATGCTGCAAATGTAGTTGATTTTATGGTATAAAAAAACCACCTCATTTCGAGGTGGTTTTTAAGTTGAGGAAAATAATTTTAGTTAGGAACAGTAAACGCTGTAGATTCACCTTCTCCATAATCGCCATCACTTTCTTTTATAGTATTTCCATTATAAGTTAATGAATAAGCACCTGCACCATCACCATAACCATCAAGCATAGAGAAAGTATAATCACCATCTTGTAAACAAAGTGATTGGGTATAATTACCTTCCATACCATCATAAGCTCCAAATGCAGATGGAGTTACGCTTTCGTATAAAATAGTACCATTAGAATCTTTCAAGTTCCAATAAACTTCTTCAGGATAGTCATCAAATTCAATATTTAATATAACTTCATTAAGAGAACATACTTGATATACATTAATCTCCATCGTTTCACCAACATACGTACCTTCAGTAGCATCTAATCTAACAAAGATTTTTTCACCAGTAGGACTAATGTTTAAATCTTTGATTGTAACATTCATACTACCAGATTTTTCTCCAGAAGGAATAGTAATTGAATTTGGAATAGAGTAAGAGTTTGGATCAGCTGTTGACGATTCAAGAACAGTAATATTAAAAGTTCTATCAGAACTAGAACTTTTAGTTGAGTGTATGTTTATAGACTTAGTTGTTTCTGAGTCTATCTCAACTCCAAAACTATACTTGGCATTTATAGCTTCAAAACCAACGTAGTTGATATTAATAGGTTCATTGCTGTCTTCACAATTTGTAAAAGATAATGCAATAAATAAAACGGTTAAATATTTTAAAATTTTTTTCATAATTAGCTGAGTAATTTATAGTAAACTATTCTCTCGATAAGAAGAGAGAATAGTTTAGTTTTATTTTATTAATCAATGAAAGGGTTATTTTGAACTTCAGCACGAGGAATAGGATACGTTAACCTTTCATCAGTATGAGGGATAGATAATCCTGAAAGAAAAACATGATTATTACCTCTAGTCATCATTTGCTTATTTCTTTTCATAGATAAGTAACTCTTACCTTCTCCCCATAATTCAATTCTTGTTTGTAAGATAATTTCGTCTACTAAAGCTTGACCAGAAAGACCATCTACATAAGCGTAGTCAGCAGGGTTAGAAAATCTTCTTGAAAGAACTTCTTTTAAAGATGTTCTAGCATCCGCTACCATACCTTCTTTTGCAGCCATTTCAGCTGATAATAAATACATTTCAGCAACTCTCATGAATACGTAATCGTCTTCAATGTTTCTTTGACCTCCAATTACTCTGTTTGCGTTATAAAACTTATTTCTTGGTTGCCAATTATTAGCTGGATCAAATTGTGTTTTTCTAATATCATTATCGTCTATTTCTGCATATAAAAGATCATCAATACCTTTATTATCACCAGCCCACTGGTAGCTGTATGTAAACACATCCATTTGCCCCCACCATGAAACTAAGTCTAAACCGTTGGCTAAAGTAATATCAAATCCCCAAATCCAACCAGGTGTATTTATATTATTGAAACCACCAGTAACTTCACTCGCACTCATTAATGGATAACCAGCTGCAATTACTTGATCTGCTAATTTTTTTGCTTCTAAATTTGAAGCACTATCGCCTTTAGCAGCATATGCATAGGCAAGTAACCCTCTAGCAACATCTTGATTTATAATAGCTTTACCTTTTCTTGAAAAGCCATCTAAAAGAGTAATAGCTTGTGTAAGATCATCAATGATTAAATCAAAAACCTCACTCATAGGAGCTTGAGGTTGCACAGCAGCTACTTCTTTATATAAAGGAAGTACAGCCTCTGCTCCATCGTACTCTCGTTGATATAATTGAGATAAATAAAAATACGCGTAAGCCCTTAAAGCCTTTGCTTGCCCTAAAGAATACTTTGCGCTCTCAGACTCAGGCGTAACATCATTACCTCCAAGAGACTGAATAATTAAGTTACTTGATTTTATAACTCTATAGTAATATCTCCAAGGTATGTAATTATCTAAGTTAGAAGGATCTAAAGTTGATTGTAAATTTGCAAAATCACCATATCTATTATAGTTATTAGCTGTTAATGCTAAGTCACCTGATAAGAAATCGGTGTAAATATCATAACCTTTTTGACCAAAGTCACTGTGGTCTTCGGTTCCTCCTGTAAAGGCATTTATCATCATAGAGTAAACTCCGTTAAGAGTTGACTCTAAAATAACAGGATTAAGCGCTCCAGATTTACCTGTATCATCAACATTAATAAATTCCGTAGGAGTTTTATCTAGTAGCTCATCACTACAACTAAACAATGTTGTAATTACAGTAAGAGCAAATACTGTTTTTATTAAATTATGTTTCATTTTATAATTTTTTAAATTAAATTTTAACACGTATACCTAATGTAAATGTAGACAATGGGGTATATCTGTATCTAGCAGAAGAACCTATTAAAGAAGCAGATGGATTAAATCCTTTTCTAGCACTTAATAAGAAAAGGTTGTCACCAGCAAACCATATATTAACAGCAGATAATCCTGTGTTTTCTAAATATGTAGTAGGTAAATTATAACCAATCCTTACATTATTTAATGCTAAATAATCAGATTTTGTTAAAAAACGAGTTGATCGACTAACAACTCTAATGTTTTGATTACTATATAATCTAGGGACATTTGTTATGTCACCTGGCTTTTGCCATCTATTTCTTACATCTATATGATAGTTGTTTCCACCAGCTTGGTCGTTACCCATCACACTAGCATAGTTACCATCATAACCATAACCCCCTAAGCTATATGCAAATTGAGAACTAATATCAAAATCATGTATTTTTGCAGATAGTCTAAATGCTCCTCTAACTGTAGGAATAGCTGATTTACCAACAAACTTATTAGATGCTTCAGTATAATCACTAGTAACAGCTTGTTTTATATCAGCTTCTGGGTTTCTTACTTTATATTCATAAAGTTCTAAAATTTCTTCACCAGAATCAAAAAGACCGTTGTTGTTTGTGTCTACATAATTAGTTTCCCATAAAGGATTACCATTAGCAGGATCTACACCAGCCCAAACAGGCATGTAATAATCAAATCTACTTCTGCCTTCAGCTCTACCAAAACCACCATCAATATCAATTATTTTGTTTCTTCCTTCAGGTTCATCATAAGGCATTTCAGTTATTTCGTTTTGTAACATTTCACCGTTAACAGATAAATCTAACTTGAAGTTTTCCTTATTAATAATATGTCCAGTTAAATCAAATTCAAAACCTCTATTCACGATTGAACCATCATTTGTAGTTAGTATGGCATCACCAGATGAAATAGGAATACGTACATCAAAAAGTAAATCATCAGTATTTTTTATATAGTAGTCAAATGAACCATCAATAACATTGTTGAATAATCTAAATTCTGTACCTGCTTGGAACATTTCACTTGATTCCCAAGTTAATTCCGAGTTCTCTATAGCTCTTAGAATTAAAGAAATATCACCATCTAAATTATCAATATCATAACCATTTTGACCTGAATAGAATCCAGCACCAGCTTGATCTCCCATTATACCGTAACTAGCTTTAAGTTTTAAATAATTAATAAAGCTTGCGTTACTCATGAAATTTTCTTTACTCATGATCCAAGAACCTCCCGCAGACCAGAAAGTAGCCCATTTATTTTTAGCAAAACGAGAAGACCCATCTCTTCTTATTGTTCCTGAAAGGAAGTATTTATCATCGTAGCTATAATTAGCTTGAGCAAAGTAGCTTTCTAAACCTGTTTCTTCTTTATAACCTTCAGGGTTTGAACCTACATTTACATAGTTAGTTGGATTGTCTAACCCATTAAATAAGTTTACAACTGTGTTTTTACTTATATATGTACGATCTCTTTCCCATTCATTACTCTCATGTGCTAGCAAAGCGGTTATATTGTGTCTACCAAAGCTTTTATTGAAGTTAAACATCTTCAAAAAGTTTTGAGATAAAGCTTGTCTTTGTTCCTTAAATAAGCTACCAGCTTGTCCTGCAGCAGATCCATAGAAAGGATTGTTGATGCTATTATCAACTAAGCTATAATAATTTGCTCCATACTTTGCTGTGAAAGATAAATAGTCTGTAAAGTTTACTTTAAATGAGAAATTACCGTTTATTGAATGACGCTTATTTTGGTTTAAATCTAAATTTGCATCAGCAATAGCGTTTGTTAATCCTCCAAAACCTCTATTTGTACCATAATCATATTGATTTCCTCCAAAGACTGGATCTTCAACTATATTACCATTGCCATCACGTAAGAATAAAGGGTAAATAGAAGGGATATTATCTGTAAACCAGAAAATAGACCCAGAATCTTCAGATTGCCCATTGGCAGTTTGTATACCATAAGAATAATCGATATTTGCATTAGCTTCTAACCAATCAGTTGGGTTATGTGTTAAATTTAACCTTGTTGAATAACGCTTGAAGTCTGAGTTTACTAAATATCCTTTATCGTTTAAGTAACCAAAAGATGAAAAGTATGTAGTCTTATCATTACCTCCACTCATACTTAAATTAGCTTCAGTTCTTATAGAAGATTGAAATCCATAATCAGACCAGTCTTCAGGAGTGTATTTTCTAGTTACGCCAGGTCTAACTTTACCAGTAGTAGGGTCTATAAGTTCACTAACATTTGCAATATTCCACATATTGTAATCAGGGCTAATTCCTGCACCTGAAAATAAACTAGCATTAGCATATGCTACTGGGTCAGCATTACCTAAAAATTCACCTGTGTTTTTTAATGACTCCCAAGAAAGCTCTATGTACTCATCTTGAGATTTTACTACTTCATAAGCAGGTAGAAGTCTCATGTTAACTCCTGTTTTAACATCTACAGAAATATTTGAAACCCCATTTCTACCTTTTTTAGTTGTTATTACAATAACACCATTAGCACCTCTTGACCCATATATAGAAGTTGCTGTTGCATCTTTTAAAATAGTTGTAGATTCAATATCTGCAGGGTTTATATTACTAATGCTATTTGTATAAGGCACACCATCTACTACATATAAAGGGTCACTATTACCGTTAATAGTACCAAAACCTCTAATTCTTATTGTAGCAGTAGAACCAGGTTGACCTGAACCATTAACAACGGTTACACCTGCAACCTCACCAGCTAAAGCTTGTGATACATTTGATACAGACTTTGCCTCTAGGTTTTCACTCTTAATTACTGTCGCTGTACCTGTATAGGCCTGTTTAGTTGAGGTACCATACCCTGTAACAACAACTTCTTCTAATAAATTATCAGTCTCCATAATTAAGCTGATAGTATTACTAGCTCCAACAGTTCTCTCAGCTGTTTTCATACCTACAAAACTAAAAATTAAAACATCCCCAGTTTTAACTTCGATAGAATAGTTTCCGTCAAAGTCAGTTTCTGTACCTTGAGTGGTCCCCTTTTTTAAAATAGTAACTCCCGGTAGTGGACCAGTTTGATCTGAAACAGTACCTGAAATTGTTTTTTCCTGCGCAAAGGATATTTGCACAATTAACGCTAGAAACAGCGTTAAAATTCCATTAAACTTTGTTCTCATTATGTAATTATTTGAATTAATTAAGCGCTAAAATCATAAATATATCTTAAATAAACAATTTTTTAACATAAAAAAACTA
Source organism: Tenacibaculum larymnensis (assembly GCF_028829235.1). Taxonomy (GTDB): domain Bacteria; phylum Bacteroidota; class Bacteroidia; order Flavobacteriales; family Flavobacteriaceae; genus Polaribacter; species Polaribacter larymnensis. Next base: position 389,811 of record NZ_JAIWJY010000002.1, read on the forward strand.
AAGGTGTTTTATCATTCAAGATAAAAGTTTAAAGAAATAAATTTTGTTTACTTTTTTTTTATGAAAATTTACAATCTAGTAGGTAGATAAAAAAAAATGATCATGTTTGGTAGTGATATGGTAAGAAAATAAGATTTATTTAAGGTATCTTATATAGGGGGCGCTGTAAAAAACATAAAGTATTTGCTCCTTGATTTTAAAAGAGTAATCTAGTTTATTTAAAAAGGACTTCTAATAAATTATAGTATTGCACAATGACTGCTCTTATGAAAAAAAATTATAGGTTTTCAATTAACTTTTTCATGTGTTTAGTATTTTTTGTGTTAAGTTTTTTATGTTCTTCTTTTTTGTACTCAATATTTAAAATTGATAGAACTTTTCTTTTCGATTTAGATATTTTTATAAATCTTTTGTCTTTGATAAGGTAGTTAGAATTTCTATTAACTATTTTGTTTTCAATTATACCTAATGATTCTGTTGAGTTTGTGATTTTTTTTTCTAGTCTATAAAGTTTTGCTAGAATTATGTTTTTATTTTGAGTGATTTCTTGATAATAATTATTTTGTGAGTCAGTATAAAGGGATACATCTATTGGTTTAAAAATTTTATTATCAAAAGTAATTTGATTTATAGTTTGTTTCTTTAGATAAATATAATCTTTTTCATCAAATTTAATTTCAAATCTTTTATCGAATAAATTGTAGTTACAGCTTTGAAAAGTATAAGTTTTATTTTTCTTAGTAGTTATTTTGCATTTTTTCCATGTTTTACTTAAATAATATGTTCCGTGTACATTTTTTCCAAATTCATTGTTAAATTTCATGTCGATTTTAGCCATAGCAAAATGATCCATATTGTTGTTGAATATGTTATTTGCATTTTTAGGAATTTTTGAGCCTCCTGAAAATTGAGAAAAAATAGTATTAGTAGAAAAAGTTATAAGTAGTAATAATTTCATTTTCATTTTCATTTTCATTGTTTTTTTAATGTGTTGGTTATAAGTTTTAATGTAGAAAAAAGCTGCCAGCTAAAAACTGACAGCTTTAGATTAAATTTTAGTTTATATCCCAAAAAATCTTTGTAGTCTTTTCGTCCCCTCCAATATTAGAAGAAGCGCTTTCGTAATTTGTTCCATTAAGAGTAGACTCAGAAGTAGGGTATAAAAAACGAGTTGGTATTTGTTCCGGGTTAGCAACAGGTAGGTTATTTAGGGTTGGTTTGTCAAGCAACCTCCAAGTTGTCCATCCTTCAAAACCATTGTTGTATAGTGCTAACCACTTTTGAGTTGCAATCTTCTCTTTCCAGTCACCAGTTGCAGTAGTGTAGTCAACATGGCTCATGGTTAAATAAGAGTCAACACCATCTATTTCCCATTCGTCAAAAGAAGCTCTAATACCTTCGTTGTAGTGAGTTTCTGTATCTCCACCTACGCTGTACCCATCTCTAGCAGATGCTTCAGCTAATAGAAATCTAATTTCAGCAGCTGAAATAATTGTACCCTTTAAATCTGGAACTCTTAATATATCTCCTAATTGAGTATGTCCACTGTGACTGTTAGCTGTTCCATAAGTACCTCCTTCAAACAATTGATTTTGGTTGTTGTATGCGTCAGAGTAAGAAAAAGTAGCAACTATATTGTCATCTGAATCAGTTATTTCTAATTCTTCTGGAACTACTTTATTTGTCCTGAAATATACAAACATTCTAGGGTCTGTATTTGTAAAAGAATCTGGGTCTATGTATTCTACTTCGTCATCTTCATCAATATCACCATCACCATCTAAATCAGAAGAATTGTAGATTAAGTATTCTCTAGGTTGCATTTTGTTTACTAAAGTGTTAGCGGCAACAAAATCATTACGTCCACTCTGTACTAAGCTAACGTATAGAGGGTTGGTGTTAGGTGACGCTCCTAAATAGTTGATGGAGAAGTTGTCGTTATTGTCAAGAATTAAATCAGTTGAGGCTAAATTGGCATATTGTACAGACTCAGTAGGGTTAGAGTCTGCTACTCTCATTGCCATTCTTAACATCAATGAATTAGCTGCTTTTTTCCACTTAGAAATATCTCCGTTATAAATAAAATCATCAAAACCAAAGTTTCCATTCGTATCAATAGTTTGAATGGCTTTTGATAGTCTATCTAACAAATCTAAATAAATTGTTTCAGCATCATCGTATTTTGGGGTTGGGTTGTCTGGGTCAAGTGCTTCTGTATATGGTACATCTCCAAAGGTGTCTACTAAGATACTATATGCGTAAACTGTAGTAAACTCTATGATTGCTAATTGATTTTCTTTGTTAGGGTTGTCAACTGAATTTTCCACAGAAGTTTTAGCTCCATCTAGATCTTTTAAAACATCTCTGTAAAGAGTATTCCATATTGATCCTCCAATATTTCTTCCTGTTTGATTAAATTGACTTTCATCTGGGTAAGTTGTTTGTGCCCAGTATTGAGCATATAGCCTGAAGACATTGTCATTAACACTACATGAGTTCATTAAATCGAACATGTTCCTAGTACCATTGGCGAAAAGAGTTGCTCCAGATACTTGACTAGGGTTTTTTTTATCAACATTTAGATCTTCGTCAACACACGAAATCATTAAAAATGTTGATATTAATAATAAAAATATTTTTTTCATAATCTTTTAAAATTCTAAATTAACATTAAGCCCAACTGTTCTTACGGTAGGGTATGATCCAGATAAGTATCCTTGCGCATTACCTGCTCCTAATCCTGATTCAGGATCAGCAAAAGGTACATTTTTGTCTATTATCCATAAATTTCTACCTACTAAAGATATTGTTACATCTGATACTGCAGAATTTTGAAGCCAAGTTTTAGGGAAGTTGTACTTAAGACTTAATTCTCTTAGTTTAATGTATGAAGCATCGTATACGGTAAGTGCGGCTGGGTTTCTGCTTGAGTTACCCCAGTAGAAAGCTCCTGCGTATGTGTCGGCTGGAGCACGAGTTGTATTTGGTTGTCCATCTTCTGTAACACCAGGGTTAAGTATACCTCCACTATCTGGTCCAGATGTAACAGGGTCTCTTACAGGGTTTCCTAAATCGTTAAGGGCTGCAGTGTATGTAGGTAAACCAGTACCTTGACCGTAATGAAGGTCTAAAGAGTATACATCACCTCCTTCTTGAATATCAATCAAAAAGCTCAAAGATAAATTTTTGTAAGAAAGAGTGTTTGTGATACCTGCATTCCAATCAGGGTTAGCGTCTCCTATAATTTGGTTAGCTTGAGCTTTGTAGTACCCATTACTATCAACTACTTTATTACCGTTATCGTCGTATACAAATCCAGTTCCTCTAATTGTTCCATAAGGCTGACCTTTAGTAGCATTAATAGTAACACCACCTTGGAATGATGCAAGTTGGATGTTTTCTACATCTGCATATAATTCTTTAACTAAGTTATCATTCTTAGACCAATTAATTGTAGTGTTCCATTTGAAGTCGTCGGTTTTAATTATTTTTCCGTCAAGACTAACTTCAAAACCTTTGTTTTGAATGGTACCAGCATTAACCCATCTACTAGTAAAGCCTGTAGCAGCTGTAGTAGTAACTGGCATTAATTGGTTTTCAGTGTCTTTTTTGTACCAAGAAAGGTTTAAGCCTAATCGGTTACTTAAAAACCTTGTTTCGATACCAAGTTCTATTTCTTTAGTTCTTTCAGGTACTAGGTTTTCATTCTTCTTTGTGCTATCAAAAGAACTTAATGCTACACTACCAAAATGATCGATTACAGAGTATGTGTCATAAACATTATTAGCAGGTAAGTCGTTACCTACTTCTGCGTAACCAGCTCTAAACTTACCATAGTTAAGCCAGTCTGCATTTATTAGTTCAGAGAAAATAAAACTACCACTAACAGCATAGTAATTATAGCTATTGTTGTCACTAGGTAGGGAAGATGATACGTCATATCTGTCTGTAAGTTCAATAAAAAGCTTGTTGTCGTAACCTAAAGTAGCTTGAGCGTAATATCCATTAACTTGTTTTTCAGCTAGACGTTCAACAGGTAAGTTAACAGGGAGAACAGAGTTTCTTAAAGAGTATACTCCAGGGTTGGCTAGACCACCATTAGTTGAGGCTCTCCAATATTGATTTTTCTCTTTTCTAATGTTCATACCTAAGACACCATTTAAACTTAGTTTGTCAGATATGTCTTTGTTAAAGTTTAACATTAAGTCATAATTAAACTCAGTAAAGTTAATTTGAGTTCTTTGGTAACCAGATCCTTGGTCTCCAACAGTCAATCCAAATTCAGTAGGAACAGATCCAACAGCTCTTCTGTCTTCACGAACTTCAGAATATGTGTCAACTGCAGCTTTAGCTGTTAAGTCTAGCCAGTCGTTTATCTTGTAAGTTGCAAATGCATTTCCAAAAAATCTATTTCTATTATCAGATTGGTAATTTTGATATCTAGTCCAATATGGGTTGTCCCAGTATTGAGGTTTAAGAGGAGATCCTCCAACCGATCCTACGTGGTTCCAACTGTAATTTTTACCAGTTAGGTCGTAAATGTATTTTTGATCTTTAATGTCAACGTTTACTTGCCACCATTGTCTAAATTGAGCCATTAAGTTGTCTCCGTAACCTGTAGAGTTTCTACCTGTAACATCTTGATTAATAAAGTTGGCATTAGCACCAGTAGATAGTCTATCTGAAACTTTTAAAGTTCCATTAAAGTTAAAAGTGTTTTTGTCTAACTTAGAATTAGGTAGGATACCTTTGTTTTGAAAGTTTGTGTACCCTAGTCTGTAGCTCACTTTACCTTCGCTTCCAGAAATAGAAACAGAGTTGTTAATCTGATGTGAGGTTTCGAAGAAGTCAGCAGGTGTATTTTTACCAGCAACATATGGAGTAGCTGTTTGGAAATTTGGATGTTCAGGTACAAAGGCATCCCATTGGTATACAAGAGATCCATCTAGAGGAGCTCCAAATGAACCATCGTCGTAAGTAGGGACAGCTAAATCGTTTGTTCCATCTCCGTTAACATCAATATCTTCAAAATATCCTGTACTCCCATAATAAGGGCCATATCCAGCACCGTACTTGTCTTGGTATTTTAAAAAAGTAGATCTGTCTATTTTACCTAAAGTAATACCAGAAGAAACATTAACTTTCATGTTTCCTTCTTTTCCTTTTTTTGTTGTAATAATTACAACACCATTGGCACCTCTAGATCCATAAATAGCAGAGGCAGCAGCTCCTTTTAAAATATTGATAGATTCTACATCATCAGGATTGATGTCAGAAGCAGCATTACCATAATCAAAACCTCTTCTACCGTTTTTTTGATTAGTGCTATTCTCTATTTGGTTAGAGATAGGTATACCGTCAACAATAAATAAAGGTTGGTTGTTACCTGTTAGAGAGCTTACACCTCTAATTAAGAAATTAGAAGATCCTCCGAAGTTGTTGTTGGCTTTAATTTGAACACCGCTAATCTTACCAGATAGTGAGTTAACGACGTTGTTGAGTTTAACAGTAGCTACCTTGTCTCCTTTTATTTCTTGAGAGGCATAACCTAAACTCTTTTTAGCTCTTTTAATACCCAGTGACGTTACAACGACTTCGTCGAGTACATTGTCATTAGTCATAGAAATGTTAAAAGTGCTTGAAGCGCTTACTTTTTTTTCAATAGTTTTCATGCCTACAAAACTAAAAACAAGAATGTCTCCTGTTTTTGCTTTGATGGAGAATTTCCCATCGAAGTCGGTTTCTACTCCGGTTGTGGTGCCTTTTATTAATACATTAACCCCAGGTAGCGGCCCTGTTTCATCGGAAACTGTACCTGAAATTGTTTTTTCTTGTGCAAAGGATATCTGCACAATCAACGCTAGAAATAGCGTTAAAATTCCATTGAACTTTGTTTTCATTATGTAATTATTTGAATTAATTGAGTCAAAAGTCATAAATAAAACTTAAAAAAACAAGGTATTTGTTAAAATGTTCTAAAAATATTGAGGTATTTTTAGTTTATGTTTTTTATTTTGGGTTTAAATCAATTGTTTTGTTTCTTATTTTGATAAATGCTTATTTTTTTAACATTTGTATAGGGTTTTTGTGTTTTGTTAATTCTTGATCTGTTTGGTTTTGAGCAGTTGGTTAAGGTTGTGAAGAGGTGGTGTTTTGATGTTTTTTTTTTTTTTTTTTTTTTTTTTTTTTTTTTTTTGGTAGAGGTTTTAAAAATAACTCCTTGATATTTGAATAAATAGAAAATTGTCGTACATTTGCACACTCTTAAAATTAGAGTAATTTAAGTACAAATTAAAAACAAGTAATAATTTAGTATGCCAACTATTCAACAATTAGTTCGTAAAGGAAGAGCCAAAATAACTAAGAAGAGTAAATCGGCTGCTTTACAAGCATGTCCACAAAGACGTGGAGTTTGTACGCGTGTGTATACCACTACACCTAAGAAACCTAACTCAGCAATGCGTAAGGTAGCAAGGGTTCGTTTAACAAATGGTAACGAAATCAACGCGTATATTCCAGGTGAGGGGCACAACTTGCAAGAGCACTCGATAGTATTAGTTAGAGGTGGAAGGGTAAAAGATTTACCAGGTGTTAAATATCACGTGGTACGTGGAGCATTAGATACTGCAGGAGTTGAGGGTAGAACCCAACGTAGGTCTAAGTATGGTGCAAAACGCCCAAAAGACAAAAAGTAAAAATTAATTAGTAACTTTTTTAATGTAAAGACATGAGGAAAAGAAGAGCTAAAAAAAGAGTTTTGTTACCGGATCCAAGATTCAATGATCAATTAGTTACACGTTTTGTGAATAACTTAATGTGGGACGGTAAGAAATCTGTAGCGTTCAAAGTGTTTTACGATGCAATGGATATCGTAAATGAAAAGAAAACTGACGAAGAAAAGTCGGCTTTAGAAGTGTGGAAAGATGGTTTATCTAACGTGATGCCTCACGTAGAAGTTCGTTCTCGCCGTGTTGGTGGAGCAACTTTCCAAATTCCAATGCAAATTCGTCCAGACCGTAAGGTGTCTATGGCGATTAAATGGATGATCTCTTATGCGCGCAAGCGTAATGAAAAAACAATGGCACAACGTTTAGCTGCTGAGATTTTAGCTGCTGCTAAAGAAGAAGGTGCTGCTGTTAAGAAAAGAGTTGATACTCATAAGATGGCTGAAGCAAACAAAGCATTCTCACACTTTAGATTTTAATAAGAAATGGCAAGAGATTTAAAATATACAAGAAATATAGGTATTGCTGCTCATATTGATGCTGGTAAAACAACAACAACTGAGCGTATCCTTTTCTATACAGGAGTGTCTCATAAAATTGGAGAAGTACACGATGGAGCTTCTACAATGGACTGGATGGAGCAAGAGGCTGAGAGAGGTATTACAATTACTTCTGCTGCAACTACTTGTACTTGGCAGTTTCCTTTAGAAAATGCAAAGCCATTACCTGAAACAAAAGGATACCATTTTAATATTATTGATACTCCAGGTCACGTTGACTTTACTGTAGAGGTAAACCGTTCATTACGTGTATTAGATGGATTAGTGTTCTTATTCTCTGCAGTTGATGGAGTAGAACCACAGTCTGAAACTAACTGGCGTTTAGCTGATAACTATAAAGTACCTCGTATCGGTTTCGTTAACAAAATGGACCGTCAAGGAGCAAACTTCTTAGCAGTTTGTCAGCAAGTAAAAGATATGTTAAAGTCTAACGCAGTGCCAATCGTATTAAATATTGGTGATGAAGCAGACTTTAAAGGTATTGTTGATTTAGTTAAAAACCGTGCTATTGTATGGCATGATGATAACTATGGGTCAACTTTCGATGTTGTAGATATTCCAGAAGATTTAAAAGAAGAGGCTCGTGAGTTACGTGGTAAGTTAATCGAAGAGGTTGCGGCTTATGACGAAAACTTATTAGAGAAGTACATGGAAGATGAAGATTCAATTACAGAAGAAGAAGTGCACGCTGCATTAAGAGCTGCTGTAATGGATATGTCTATTATTCCAATGGTATGTGGGTCATCATTTAAAAATAAAGGTGTACAATTCTTATTAGATGCTGTATGTCGTTACTTACCTTCTCCTGTAGATAGAGATAATATCATTGGTACTAACCCAGATTCAGGTGAAGAAGAAACACGTAAACCAGATGCAAAAGCACCATTCTCAGCTTTAGCATTTAAAATTGCTACTGATCCTTTTGTAGGTCGTTTAGCATTTTTCCGTGCGTATTCTGGTCACTTAGATGCAGGTTCTTATGTGTTAAATAACCGTTCAGGTAAAAAAGAACGTATTTCACGTATTTACCAAATGCACTCTAATAAACAAAATGCAATCGATTTTATCGAAGCTGGAGATATTGGAGCAGCTGTAGGATTTAAAGATATTAAAACAGGGGATACGTTATCTGACGAAAAACACCCAATCGTTTTAGAATCTATGGATTTCCCAGATCCTGTAATTGGTATCGCTGTTGAGCCTAAAACTAAGGCAGATGTAGATAAGTTAGGTATGGCTTTAGCTAAATTAGCTGAAGAAGATCCAACGTTTACTGTAAAAACAGATGAAGCTTCAGGGCAAACTGTTATTTCAGGAATGGGTGAGTTACACTTAGATATTATTGTAGACCGTTTAAAACGTGAGTTTAAGGTTGAAGTAAATCAAGGACAACCACAAGTAGAGTACAAAGAAGCATTAACAGCTACTGCAGATCACAGAGAGGTTTATAAAAAGCAATCTGGTGGGCGTGGTAAGTTTGCTGATATTGTATTTACTATGGAGCCTGCTGATGAAGGTGTAACAGGATTACAATTTGAGTCTATAATTAAAGGTGGTAACGTTCCTAAGGAATTTGTACCTTCAGTAGAAAAAGGATTCAAAGAAGCAATGAAAAATGGTCCTTTAGCTGGTTACGAAATGGATTCGATGAAGATTACTTTAAAGGATGGATCTTTCCACCCTGTAGATTCTGATCAATTATCATTCGAATTAGCGGCTAAGTTAGGTTACAAAGCTGCTGCAAAAGCTGCAAGAGCTGTAATCATGGAACCAATGATGAAATTAGAAGTGTTAACTCCAGAGGAGAACATGGGAGATATCGTTGGAGACTTAAACAGAAGAAGAGGACAAGTAAACGATATGAGCGATCGTGCAGGGTCTAAAGTAGTTAGAGCAATCGTTCCTTTATCAGAAATGTTTGGATATGTTACTTCTTTAAGAACATTATCTTCAGGTAGAGCAACTTCTACAATGGAATTCTCTCACTATGCAGAAACTCCAAGTAACATTTCAGAAGAAGTAATCGCAAACGCTAAAGGTTAATTAAGATGAGTCAAAAAATTAGAATAAAGTTAAAGTCTTACGATTATAATTTAGTAGACAAGTCTGCTGAGAAAATCGTAAAGACAGTAAAGAGTACTGGAGCTGTAGTAAACGGTCCAATTCCTTTACCTACAAATAAAAAGATTTTTACAGTATTACGTTCACCACACGTAAACAAAAAATCTAGAGAGCAATTTCAATTATCTGCTTACAAGAGATTATTAGACATTTATAGTTCTTCTTCAAAAACTATTGATGCGTTAATGAAACTTGAGTTACCAAGTGGAGTTGAAGTTGAGATCAAAGTATAAGTAAATCAATAACTTTCGGTTTAATTTTGTTAAGCCGAAAGTTTTTTTTACTTTTGCACACCGAAATTTTAGTTTTCGGAGTGTGTAAATTTCTGGAAAGTATTCAGAAATGACATGTCCTGAGGGTTTCGCGAAGGAAAAACGGTAAAACAAATTCAAAGAGTGAAGATGTTTTTCGCTCTTTTTTTTTGAGAAATTTGAAGGAAAACAAGAAACATTTGTTTCAAAAATTTATTTTATTAATAGACGCGCTGGATAAATTAAATCTATCGTCTGAAAATTAACAAATATGTCTGGGTTAATAGGAAGAAAAGTAGGAATGACCAGCTTATTCGATGAAAACGGGAAGAATATTCCTTGTACTGTAATCGAAGCAGGTCCTTGCGTTGTTACCCAAGTCAGAACCGAAGAGGTTGACGGCTATAACGCGTTACAACTTGGTTTCGATGACAAAAAAGCAAAAAGCTCTAATAAAGCTTTAGATGGTCACTTTAAAAAAGCTGGTACATCTGCTAAGAGAAAAGTCGTTGAGTTCCAAGGATTCGAAGATGAGTACAAATTAGGTGACTCAATTACTGTTGAACACTTTGCTGAAGGAGAATTCGTTGATGTATCAGGAGTTTCTAAAGGTAAAGGTTTTCAAGGTGTTGTTAAACGTCATGGTTTTGGCGGAGTTGGACAAGCAACTCACGGTCAACATAACCGTTTAAGAGCTCCAGGTTCAATTGGTGCAGCATCATACCCTGCAAGAGTATTCAAAGGAATGCGTATGGCAGGTCGTATGGGTGGAGACAAAGTAAAAGTTCAAAATTTAAGAGTTTTAAAAGTGGTTGCAGATAAGAATCTTATCGTTGTAAAAGGAGCAATTCCTGGGCACAAAAACTCTTATGTAACTATCGAGAAATAATGAAAGTAGCAGTATTAGATATTACAGGAAAAGATACTGGTAGAAAAGTTGAACTTTCTAGCGAGGTATTCGGAATTGAGCCAAATGATCACGCGATTTATTTAGATGTAAAGCAGTATTTGGCTAATCAAAGACAAGGTACTCATAAATCGAAAGAAAGAGCTGAGATTGCTGGTAGTACAAGAAAGATAAAAAAACAAAAAGGAACTGGTACAGCTCGTGCGGGTAGTATCAAGTCTGGTGTTTTTAGAGGTGGTGGACGTATGTTTGGTCCAAGACCAAGAAACTATTCTTTTAAGTTAAATAAAAACTTAAAGCGTTTAGCACGTAAGTCAGCTTTAAGTATTCAAGCAAAAGAAAACAATTTAGTAGTTGTAGAAGACTTCAACTTTGAAGCTCCAAAAACTAAAGAGTTTATCAATGTATTAAAAGCTTTAGAATTAGACGCTAAAAAGTCTTTATTCGTATTAGGTGAAGAAAGTAAGAACGTTTACTTATCATCTCGTAACTTAAAAGGTTCTAAAGTAGTAGATGCTTCAGGTATTAACACATATAGCGTTTTAAATGCTAATAAAGTTGTTATTTCTGAAAGCTCTCTAGAAGGAATTGAGTCTAATTTAAGTAAATAGGGAACAAGATGAGTATTTTAATTAAACCTATTATTACAGAAAAAGCTACAAATGATAGCGAGTTAAACAACCGTTATACATTTGTTGTAAATAAGAAAGCTAACAAATTAGAAATCAAAGGAGCTGTTGAAGCTGCTTATGGTGTAGCGATTGAATCTGTAAAAACAATGAATTATCCAGCACAAAGAAAAACTAAATACACTAAAAAAGGTTTAGTTACTGGATTAACAGGTGGATACAAGAAAGCAATCGTTCAGTTAGCTGAAGGAGAAACTATTGATTTTTATAACAATCTTTAAGAAAAGACAGAATGTCAGTTAGAAAATTAAAACCAATAACACCAGGTCAGCGTTTTAGAGTTGTAAATGGGTTCGACACCATTACTACTGATAAGCCGGAGAAATCTTTATTAGCTCCGAAAAAACGATCTGGAGGTCGAAACAACCAGGGTAGAATGACTACACGTAATATCGGTGGAGGTCATAAACAAAAATACCGTATTATCGATTTTAAAAGAGATAAACAAGGTGTTCCTGCAACAGTAAAAACTATCGAGTACGATCCAAACCGTACTGCATTTATTGCTTTAGTTAGTTATGCTGATGGTGAAAAGCGTTATGTGATTGCACAAAACGGATTAAAAGTAGGTCAAACAATCATTTCAGGAAAAGGAGCATCTCCAGAAGTTGGAAATGCTATGTACTTAAGTGAAATTCCATTAGGTACTACAATTTCTTGTATTGAATTACACCCAGGTCAAGGAGCTGTTATGGCTCGTTCTGCTGGAGCTTTTGCTCAGTTAGTTGCAAAAGAAGGTAAATATGCAACAGTTAAATTACCTTCTGGAGAAACAAGATTTATCTTATTAACTTGTATGGCTACAATTGGAGTAGTGTCTAACTCAGACCACCAGTTATTAGTTTCAGGTAAAGCAGGTAGAAGTAGATGGTTAGGAAGAAGACCAAGAACAAATGCCGTTAGAATGAACCCAGTTGATCACCCAATGGGAGGTGGTGAAGGACGTTCTTCTGGAGGGCATCCAAGATCTAGAAACGGTATTCCTGCTAAAGGATTTAAGACTAGATCAAAGACCAAAGCTAGTAATAAGTATATCGTAGAACGTAGAAAGAAATAATAAACCATGGCAAGATCATTAAAAAAAGGACCTTACGTTCACTATAAGTTAGAGAAAAAAGTGTTAGCTAACGTAGAAGCAGGTAGTAAGTCAGTTATCAAAACTTGGTCTAGAGCAAGTATGATTACTCCTGATTTCGTAGGGCAAACAATTGCAGTTCACAACGGACGTCAGTTTGTACCAGTTTACGTTACTGAAAACATGGTAGGTCATAAATTAGGCGAATTTTCACCAACACGCTCATTTAGAGGACACGCTGGTGCAAAAAATAAAGGTAAAAAATAGTAGGAAATTATGGGAAGTCGTAAACATAACATGGCAACACAGTTAAAAGAAGCTAGAAAGTCTAGAGCTTTCGCTAAGTTAACTAATTGTCCTACATCACCAAGAAAAATGCGCTTGGTAGCAGATTTAGTAAGAGGAGTTGAAGTAGAAAAAGCTTTACAAATCTTAAAGTTCAGTCCAAAAGAAGCATCACGTAACTTAGAAAAGTTATTATTATCAGCAATTGCTAACTGGCAAGCTAAAAATGAAGATGCAAGTATCGAAGATGCTGGATTATACGTAAAATCAATTTGTGTTGATAGCGCAGGTATGTTAAAAAGGTTAAGACCAGCTCCACAAGGTCGTGCACACAGAATTCGTAAGCGTTCTAATCACGTAACTTTAGAGTTAGGAACTAAAAATAACAGTAATTAATCAAAGTAGAAATGGGACAAAAGACAAATCCAATAGGAAATCGTTTAGGAATTATCAGAGGATGGGAATCTAACTGGTATGGTGGAAATGACTACGGAGATAAGATTGCAGAAGATGACAAGATAAGAAAGTATTTATATGCTAGATTATCTAAAGCAAGTGTATCAAGAGTTATTATTGAGCGTACTTTAAAGCTTGTAACCGTTACTATCACTACAGCACGTCCAGGTATCATTATTGGTAAAGGAGGTCAAGAGGTAGACAAGTTAAAAGAAGAGCTTAAGAAAATTACTGGTAAAGAAGTTCAAATTAATATTTTCGAAATTAAACGTCCAGAATTAGATGCAAAATTAGTTGCAGCTAGTATTGCACGTCAAATTGAAAACAGAATTTCTTACAAGCGAGCTACTAAAATGGCTATCGCTGCTGCAATGAGAATGAATGCGGAAGGAATTAAAGTGCAATTATCAGGTCGTTTAAACGGAGCTGAAATGGCACGTTCTGAGCATTACAAAGAAGGAAGAATTCCTCTTTCTACCTTCAGAGCAGATATCGATTATGCACTTGTTGAATCACATACTACATACGGAAGAATCGGTGTGAAAGTATGGATTATGAAAGGTGAGGTTTATGGAAAACGTGAGTTATCTCCATTAGTTGGACTATCTAAGCAAAAGGGTAGTGGAAACAAAGGTGGTGGTAAACGTCAACCTCGCAGAAGAAAATAATTTTTAAAAGAAATTAACAATGTTACAGCCAAAAAGAGTAAAATACCGTAAGGTACAGAAGGCGAAAGGAAATATGAAAGGTAACTCTGGTAGAGGTACTCAACTTTCTAACGGAATGTTTGGTATCAAATCATTAGACCAGAACTTACTTACCTCTCGTCAAATTGAGGCAGCTCGTATTGCGGCAACTCGTTATATGAAAAGAGAGGGGCAACTTTGGATTAAAATTTTCCCAGACAAACCAATAACAAAGAAACCGTTAGAGGTACGTATGGGTAAAGGTAAAGGAGCACCAGACCACTTTGTAGCAGTTGTAAAACCAGGTAGAATTTTGTTTGAAATTGGTGGTGTACCAATGGAAGTAGCAAAAGAAGCTTTACGTTTAGCAGCGCAAAAACTTCCTGTAAAAACGAAGTTTGTAATAGCAAGAGATTTTGATTATAACGCTTAATTCTATTAGATCATGAAACAATCAGAAATTAAAGAATTATCAACAGCTGACTTACAAGAAAAGCTAGGGGCGTTGAAGAAAAATTATACTGATCTTAAGATGGCTCACGCCATAACTCCATTGGAAAATCCATTAGAGTTACGTAGCTTAAGAAAAACTGTAGCAAGAATTGCTACAGAGTTAACTAAAAGAGAATTACAATAATTCTAGTCAGTTTTAAAGATGGAAAAAAGAAATCTTAGAAAAGAGAGAATCGGTGTAGTATCTAGTAACAAGATGGAGAAGTCTATCGTTGTAAACGAGGTAAAAAGAGTAAAGCACCCAATGTACGGAAAGTTCGTATTGAAGACTAAGAAGTACGTTGCACATGACGAGAATAACGATTGCAACGAAGGTGATACTGTAAGGATCATGGAAACACGTCCTATGAGTAAATCTAAGCGTTGGAGATTAGTAGAAATCCTAGAAAGAGCTAAATAATATGTTACAGACAGAATCAAGATTAAAAGTCGCAGATAACACTGGAGCAAAAGAAGTTTTAGTGATTAGAGTTTTAGGAGGAACAAAAAAGCGTTACGCTAGCGTTGGAGATAAAATCGTAGTATCGGTAAAATCTGCAACTCCAAACGGAACTGTAAAGAAAGGTCAAGTATCTCGTGCAGTTGTTGTTCGTACTAAGAAAGAAGTTAGACGTAAAGACGGATCATATATCAGATTTGATGATAATGCTTGTGTACTTTTAAATCCTACTGAGGAAATGAGAGGAACTCGTGTATTCGGACCTGTGGCTCGTGAATTACGTGAGAAACAATTTATGAAAATAGTATCATTAGCACCTGAGGTGTTATAAAATCAGATTTTAAAATGAAAAAATTTAAAATTAAATCAGGAGATACTGTTAAAGTTATAGCAGGAGATCACAAAGGATCTGAAGGAAAAGTTTTACAAATTCTTAAAGATAAGGATAGAGTAGTAGTAGAAGGTGTAAATATGGTGTCTAAACACACTAAGCCAAGTGCTGCTAATCCACAAGGAGGAATTGTAAAGAAAGAAGCTCCATTACATATATCAAACGTAGCATTAACCGAAAACGGTGAAGCTGTTAGAGTAGGATATAAAGTTGAAGGAGATGATAAGAAAGTAAGAGTATCAAAAAAATCAGATAAAGCAATATAACAATGAGTTACGTACCAAGATTAAGAGAAGAGTACAAGAGCAGAGTTATCAAAGCTCTTACTGATGAATTTGGTTATAGCAATGTAATGCAAGTACCTAAATTACAAAAAATCGTTGTAAGTAAAGGTGTTGGTGCAGCTATAGCAGATAAGAAATTAATAGAATACGCTATTGACGAGTTAACTACTATTACAGGTCAAAAAGCAGTATCTACAATCTCTAAGAAAGACGTTGCAAACTTCAAATTACGTAAAGGAATGCCAATTGGTGCAAAGGTTACGTTAAGAGGAGACAAAATGTATGAATTTTTAGATAGATTAGTTACAGCTTCTTTACCACGTGTAAGAGACTTTAACGGTATCAAAGCAAATGGTTTTGATGGTAGAGGTAATTACAACTTAGGAATTACTGAACAAATCATCTACCCAGAGATTAATATTGATCAAGTGAAAAAAATTAGTGGTATGGATATTACATTTGTAACATCTGCAAACACTGATAAAGAAGCTAAATCATTATTAGGAGAATTAGGATTACCATTTAAAAAGAATTAATAAGATGGCTAAAGAATCAATGAAAGCGCGTGAGCGCAAAAGAGCTAAAATGGTTGCAAAGTATGCAGAAAAGAGAAAAGCTTTAAAAGAAGCTGGAGACTATGAAGCATTACAAAAGTTACCAAAAAACGCATCACCAATTAGAATGCACAACCGTTGTAAACTAACTGGACGTCCTAAAGGATATATGCGTCAGTTCGGAATTTCACGTGTTACTTTCCGTGAAATGGCTAACCAAGGATTAATTCCAGGAGTAAAAAAAGCAAGCTGGTAAACAGCTCTTTAAATATGTAAACAAAAGGTGTATAACAATAAAAAGTTATACGCCTTTTGTGTTTAATATAAAGTTGTAACCGCTAAATATTTAAACTTCATTTTAGTTTAATATAGACTTATAAAAACGTAATATTTTGATACTAAAAATGATAATGATTAAAAAGGTTTGATTTTTAAAAAGTTTATGTATATTTGCACACTGTTTTTATAGGGTAAATTATGCCTTGTAAGTAAATACTAATGAAACAGTATAATGCCTACGAGATTTTACCCAAAAAACAATTAAATAAATATTAACTGGTTTCAGGTTTAGTATTTGTAAAGATGCTAAAAACCAAAACCGAAAATTAATTAACTATGTATACAGATCCAATCGCGGATTTTCTTACTCGAGTGAGAAATGCTATTGCAGCAAATCACAGAGTAGTTGAAGTTCCTGCTTCAAAGTTGAAGAAGGAAATGACGAAGATTTTGTTCGATCAAGGTTACATTTTAAGTTATCAGTTCAATGAAGATAAAGTTCAAGGGACTATTAAGATAGCTTTAAAATACGATCGTGACACGAAAGAATCAGTAATCAGAAAGATTCAAAGAATTTCAACACCAGGTTTACGTAGATACGTTGGCGCTAAAGAAATGCCAAGAGTATTAAACGGATTAGGTATTGCTATTGTTTCTACATCAAAAGGTGTAATGACAAACAAAAAAGCAAGACAAGAGAACGTTGGTGGAGAAGTATTATGTTACGTTTACTAAAAAACATTTTGTAAGATGAGTAGAATAGGAAAGAATCCAATCGCATTGCCACAAGGTGTTGAAGTAAAAGTAGACGGAAATGTGGTTACAGTAAAAGGAAAATTAGGAGAGTTAACTCAAGAAATTAAGTCTGGAATTACTGTAAAAGTTGAAGATGGTACTATCACTTTAGAGAGACCATCAGAAAGTAAAGATCATAGAGCTGCACATGGTTTATACCGTGCTTTAATCAATAATATGGTTGAAGGTGTAAGCAAAGGATTTACTAAAGAGTTAGAGTTAGTAGGTGTTGGTTATAGAGCATCTAACCAAGGACAAAAGTTAGATTTAGCCTTAGGTTTCTCTCACAATATTGTAATAGATTTAGCTCCAGAAGTTAAGGTTGAAACAGTATCTGAAAAAGGTAAGAATCCAATCGTAAAATTAACTTCACATGACAAGCAATTAGTTGGTCAAGTTGCAGCAAAAATTCGTTCATTCCGTAAGCCAGAACCTTACAAAGGAAAAGGAATTAAGTTTGTAGGAGAAGTATTAAGAAGAAAAGCAGGTAAATCTGCATAATAAATAAGAGAAATTATTATGGCATTATCAAAGCTTGAAAGAAGACAACGAATTAAGCATAGAATTAGAAAGATTGTTACAGGAACAGCTGAAAAACCAAGATTATCAGTTTTCAGAAGTAACAAAGAAATCTATGCTCAGTTAATCGATGACGTTGCTGGTGTTACATTAGCATCTGCATCATCAAGAGATAAAGAAATTACATCTAGTTCTAAAGCAGAAGCGGCTACAGCTGTAGGTAAAGCTATTGCTGAAAAAGCTGTAAAGGCTGGTGTTGATACTGTTGCTTTTGACCGTAACGGATATTTATACCACGGAAGAGTTAAAGTATTAGCAGACGCTGCAAGAGAAGCTGGTTTAAAATTTTAAGAAATTATATTATGTTAGGATATAAAAACGTAGAAAGAGTAAAACCAAGCGGATTAGAGCTTGTAGATAAATTAGTAGGTGTACAACGTGTTACCAAAGTAACTAAAGGAGGTAGAGCATTCGGATTCTCTGCAATCGTAGTAGTTGGAGATGGTAACGGTGTTGTAGGTCACGGATTAGGAAAGTCTAAAGATGTTTCTTCTGCAATTGCTAAAGCAGTAGAAGATGCAAAGAAAAATTTAGTACGTATCCCTATTTTAGAAGGAACATTACCGCACGAACAAAAAGGTAAATTTGGTGGAGCGAAAGTATTCATCAAGCCTGCTTCACACGGTACCGGGGTTATTGCTGGGGGTGCTGTACGTTTAGTATTAGAAGCTGTAGGTATTAAAGACGTATTATCAAAGTCTCAAGGATCATCAAACCCTCACAACGTAGTAAAAGCAACTTTTGATGCTTTATTACAATTACGTAGTGCTGCTACTATTGCTAAGCAAAGAGGTATATCTTTAGAGAAAGTTTTTAACGGTTAAAATTTAAGACGATGAGTAAAATTAGAGTTACACAAGTAAAAAGTCAAATCGGTCGCCTTAAAAATCAAAAAAGAACGTTAGAGGCGTTAGGTTTACGTAAAATGAACCAAACTGTAGAACATGAAGCATCAGCTACAATTTTGGGTATGGTAAGTAAAGTTTCACACTTAGTTTCTGTTGAAGAAATTAAATAAGACAATATAAAGATGAGTTTACACAACTTAAAACCAGCAGCAGGATCTACAAAAAGCGGTAAAAGAATCGCTCGTGGAGAAGGTTCTGGTCA
This sequence comes from Tenacibaculum larymnensis, assembly GCF_028829235.1. Lineage (GTDB taxonomy): Bacteria > Bacteroidota > Bacteroidia > Flavobacteriales > Flavobacteriaceae > Polaribacter > Polaribacter larymnensis. Next base: position 408,510 of record NZ_JAIWJY010000002.1, read on the forward strand.
CGGAGGTACCTCTACAAGAGGACATAAAGGAGCTAAATCTCGTTCTGGTTATTCTCGTAAAATAGGATTTGAAGGAGGACAAATGCCACTTCAAAGACGTGTGCCTAAATTTGGTTTCACTAACATTAATCGTAAAGAATATGTTGGTGTAAATTTAGACAAGTTACAATCATTAGTAGATAACGGAAAGATAACAGATACAGTAAATTTAGATGTTTTAGTAGAAAACAGATTAGCTCGTAAAAACGACTTAGTAAAAATATTAGGTGGTGGAGAGTTAAAAGCTAAATTAAATATAACTGTACATAAATTTACAGCATCAGCTAAAGCAGCTATCGAAGCAGCAGGAGGTGAAGCAGTAACATTATAAGAATTGTAAATGATGAATTTTATAAATACTTTAAAAGACATTTGGAAGATTGAAGAGTTAAAAGAGAAATTACTTTTAACCTTAGGTTTAATCGCTGTTTACCGTTTCATGGCAGCAGTTCCATTACCAGGAATTGATCCTACTCAGTTAGCAGCATTAAAAGACAGTACTGACAGTGGACTTTTAGGTTTATTAAACGCATTTACAGGTGGGGCATTTGCTAGAGCGTCAGTAATGGCACTTGGTATAATGCCTTATATTTCTGCATCTATTGTAGTTCAGTTAATGGGAATCGCAGTACCATATTTGCAAAAACTACAAAAAGATGGAGAAAGTGGACGTAAGAAGATTACGCAAATAACAAGATGGCTTACAATTGCTATTACATTGTTTCAGGCGCCAACCTATATTGGAGTAATCCAAAATCAAATGGGTTTACCGCAAGAAGCATTCTTAGTAACAGGAGCAACATTTTGGGTATCATCTATCATTCTTTTAAGTGCAGGAACAATTTTTGCAATGTGGTTAGGAGAGCGTATTACTGATAAAGGAGTTGGTAATGGAATATCATTATTAATTACCGTAGGTATTATAGCAAACTTCCCAGCAGCATTCATACAAGAATTAGTTTCAAAGCAAACTGCAGGTGCTGGAGGAATTATGATGATTTTAATCGAATTAATAGTTTGGTTTGTAGTAATCTTGTTAACCGTATTATTAGTTACAGCAGTACGTAAAGTAGCCGTTCAATACGCACGTCGTACAGCAGTTACAAACATTAAAGATGTTGATGGCGCAAGACAGTACATTCCTTTAAAATTGAATGCAGCTGGAGTAATGCCAATTATCTTTGCACAAGCTATTATGTTTTTACCAATAGCATTAGGGCAAAAATACCCAGCATTAAACAGTTTAACTGATATAAACGGTTTATGGTATAACGTTATATTTGCTTTATTAATTATTGTCTTTAGTTACTTTTATACAGCTATTACTATTCCAACAAATAAAATGGCGGAAGATTTAAAGAGAAGTAATGGTTTTGTTCCAGGTTATAAGCCAGGTGAAGAAACAGCTAATTTCTTAGATTCAGTATTGTCGAAAATTACATTACCAGGATCTATTTTCTTAGCAGCTTTATCTATTTTACCAGCAATTATTGTAAAGTTTGGAGTTACTCAAAACTGGGCAATGTTTTATGGAGGAACATCATTAATCATTATGGTAGGAGTTGCAATAGACACTATTCAGCAAATAAACTCGTATTTATTAAACAGTCGTTATGATGGTTTAATGAAAACAGGTAACAGTAACAGAAAATCATTAAAATAATATGGCTAAACAACCAGCAATTCAACAAGACGGAACCATTACAGAAGCATTATCAAATGCAATGTTTCGAGTAGAATTAGAGAACGGACATATTGTTACGGCTCACATTTCAGGAAAAATGCGTATGCATTATATCAAACTATTACCAGGAGATAAGGTAAAGTTAGAAATGAGTCCGTATGATTTATCAAAGGCAAGAATTACTTACAGATATTAAAAACACACACTGATGAAAGTAAGAGCATCATTAAAGAAAAGAAGTGCCGACTGCAAAATTGTACGCAGAAAAGGCAGATTATATGTAATTAACAAAAAGAATCCTAGATTTAAACAAAGACAAGGGTAGTTATGGCAAGAATCGCAGGTATAGATATTCCAAAGAATAAAAGAGGTGTTATCGCTTTAACTTACATCTTTGGTATAGGAAGAAGCAGAGCTAAAGAAGTTTTAGCAGCTGCCAATATAGATGAAAGTATCAAAGTTCAAGACTGGACTGATGATCAAATTGCAGCAATTCGTGAGCAAGTTGGAACTTACACTATTGAAGGTGAGTTACGTTCTGAAGTTCAATTAAGCATTAAACGTTTAATGGACATCGGATGTCAAAGAGGTATTCGTCACAGACTTGGTTTACCATTACGTGGACAAAGAACAAAGAATAACTCTCGTACAAGAAAAGGTAAGAGAAAAACTGTAGCTAACAAGAAAAAATAATCATTGATTATTTTTTACTAATAGTAAAGAATTATGGCAAAGTCTAAAGTAACAAAAAAACGTAAAGTTGTAATAGAGTCAGTTGGTGAAGCACACGTAACTGCATCTTTCAACAATATTATTATTTCTTTAACAAACAAAAAAGGTGACGTTATTTCTTGGTCATCTGCAGGGAAAATGGGCTTCAGAGGTTCTAAAAAGAACACTCCTTACGCAGCTCAGTTAGCGGCAGAAGATTGTGCAAACGTTGCTAAAGAAGCAGGTTTACGTAAAGTAAAAGTGTACGTTAAAGGACCAGGTAACGGTAGAGAATCTGCAATCAGATCTATCCACAATTCAGGTATCGAGGTAACAGAAATCATTGATGTTACTCCAATTCCTCACAACGGATGTCGTCCACCTAAAAGAAGAAGAGTATAAGTTGAATTAATTCAACTTATACTTTATTTAGCGTACTTTCGTGCGCAAAAAACAAGTATTTTAACACAGTAGGATTTAAAGATTATCGAAGGAGTAAGCCTTAATTCATAATCCCTACTAATTTTTATTAGAAATGGCAAGATATACAGGACCAAAAACTAAGATTGCTCGTAAGTTTGGCGAGGCAATTTTCGGAGACGACAAGAACTTCGAAAAAAGAAACTACCCTCCAGGACAACATGGAGTTGGTAAAAGAAGAGGTAAAAAATCTGAATATGCAATCCAGTTAATGGAGAAGCAAAAAGCTAAATATACTTATGGTATTTTAGAGCGTCAGTTCCGTAACCTTTTCAAAAAAGCATCAGCTTCTCAAGGAGTAACAGGTGAAATCTTATTACAATTATGTGAATCTCGTTTAGATAACGTAGTATACCGTTTAGGTGTTGCTAATTCACGTAGAGCTGCACGTCAGTTAGTATCTCACCGTCACATTACAGTTAACGGAGATATCGTTAACATTCCATCTTATAGATTAAAAGAGGGAGATGTAGTAGCAGTAAGAGAAAAATCTAAGTCGTTAGAAGCTATTGAAAATGCTTTAGCAGCTAATAGCAATGTTTACGAATGGTTAACTTGGAACGCTGATCAAAAATCTGGAACATTTGTAAAAGTACCAGAAAGATTACAAATTCCTGAGAATATCAAAGAGCAGTTAATCGTAGAATTATACTCTAAGTAATAAATTAATAATATTGGTATTCAGCCAAAGGGTTTATTCGTATTTCTTCACACTTATAAACCGCGCAACTGGATAACAATTAAAACGAAGAAAAAAATATGGCAATTTTAAATTTTCAAAAGCCTGATAAAGTAATAATGATTGAATCTACTGATTTTTCAGGAAGATTCGAGTTCAGACCTCTTGAACCAGGTTTTGGATTAACAGTTGGTAACGCTTTAAGAAGAGTATTATTATCTTCTCTTGAAGGATTTGCCATTACATCATTACGTATTGACGGAGTTGATCATGAGTTTTCAACAATTCAAGGTGTTGTAGAAGATGTAACTGAGATTATCTTAAACTTAAAACAAGTACGTTTTAAGAAGCAGATTGAAGAATCAGATAGAGAAACAGTTTCTATAGCAATATCAGGACAAGAGCAATTAACAGCTGGTGACTTACAAAAGTTCATTTCAGGTTTCCAAGTACTAAATCCAGATTTAGTAATTTGTAACATGGATAAATCGGTAACGTTAAATGCTGAAATTACCATTGAAAAAGGTAGAGGTTTTGTACCAGCAGAAGAAAACAAAAGAGCTGGTGCTCCTTTAGGAACAATTTTTACAGATTCTATTTACACTCCTATAAAGAATGTAAAATATGCTGTTGAAAATTTCCGTGTAGAGCAAAAGACCGATTACGAAAAATTAGTTTTCGATATCGATACTGATGGATCTATCAATCCTAAAGATGCCTTAACTGAAGCGGCTAAGATTTTAATCCACCACTTTATGTTATTCTCTGATGAGCGTATCACTTTAGAGGCTGATGAAATCGCACAAACTGAAACATATGATGAAGAATCATTACACATGCGTCAGTTATTAAAGACGAAATTAGTTGATATGGATTTATCTGTTCGTGCTTTAAACTGTTTAAAAGCTGCAGAAGTAGATACTTTAGGAGACTTAGTATCATTCAACAAAAGCGATTTAATGAAGTTCAGAAACTTTGGTAAAAAATCATTAACTGAATTAGATGAGTTAGTGGCTAACAAAGGTTTAAGTTTCGGAATGGATTTAAGCAAATACAAATTAGATAAAGATTAACCTTTCATAGTTTGCTCCTCTAAAATAGAGTAGTAGCAAGATGAGAGCTAAAACCAAATGTCATGAGACACGGAAAGAAATTTAATCATTTAGGAAGAAAAACAGCGCATAGAAAAGCGATGTTATCTAACATGGCTTGTTCTTTAATCGAGCACAAGCGAATTAATACTACTGAAGCTAAAGCGAAAGCTTTACGTAAGTTTGTAGAGCCTTTAATTACAAAATCTAAAGACGATACAACTCACAACCGTCGTGTAGTATTTAGTTACTTACGTAGCAAGGAAGCTGTTACAGAATTATTCAAAGAAATTTCTGTAAAAGTAGCAGACAGACCAGGAGGATATGTTCGTATTATCAAGTTAGGAAACCGTCAAGGAGATAACGCTCCTATGGCAATGGTAGAATTAGTTGATTACAACGAGTTATACAATCCAAAAGGAAACAAAGCTAAAAAGAGTACTCGTCGTAGCCGTCGTGGTGGAGCGAAGAAAACTGAAGCTGCAGCTGTTGAAACTCAAACTTCACAAGAAGAAGAATAAAAATGAGAATTTTTATAAATTATATCAAAGGGATAAACATTTAATGTTTGTCCCTTTTTTTATATATTTTTGCAAACAAATTACACAACACCACTAAATGAAATATCAAACACGTAAAAAAGCATTAGTTTTATTAGCAGACGGAACTATTTTCTACGGTAAATCTATTGGGATAGAGGGAACCGCAACAGGAGAAATTTGTTTTAATACCGGTATGACAGGATACCAAGAAATTTTTACAGACCCTTCTTATTTCGGACAATTAATGGTAGCTACCAACGCTCATATTGGTAATTACGGAGTTAATAATGAAGAAGTAGAATCAGACGGAATAAAAATTTCAGGTTTAATTTGTCGTAACTTTAGTTTTACACACTCTCGTGTAGATTCTGACGGAAATTTATTTGACTGGTTTGAAAAGCATAATTTAGTTGCCATTTCAGATGTTGATACACGTGCGTTAGTATCTTACATTAGAGAAAATGGAGCTATGAATGCTATTATTTCAACTGAAGTAGATAAAATAGACGAGTTAAAGAAGCAACTAGCTGAGATTCCTAATATGGAAGGATTAGAATTAGCTTCTAAGGTATCAACTAAAGAACCTTATTTTGTAGGTGATGAAAATGCTCCAATTAAAATATCAGCCCTAGATATAGGTATTAAGAAAAATATCTTACGAAATTTAGCAAAAAGAGGAGTATACATTAAAGTATATCCATACAATGTAAGTTTCGAACAAATGAGCGACTTTAATCCAGATGGATACTTTATTTCTAATGGGCCTGGAGATCCTGAACCTTTAGAAGAAGCTCAAAAGACAGCTAAAGAAATTATAGATAAAGATTTACCATTGTTCGGAATCTGTTTAGGGCATCAAGTTATAGCGTTAGCTAATGGTATTTCAACATATAAAATGCACAACGGTCATAGAGGAATTAATCATCCTGTTAAAAACTTATTGACAGGAAAAGGAGAAATTACTTCTCAAAACCATGGTTTTGCTATCAATAGAGAAGAAACAGAAGCGCATCCTGATGTTGAAATTACACATGTACACTTAAATGATAACACGGTAGCAGGTATTAGAATGAAGTCTAAAAATGTATTTTCAGTACAATACCACCCAGAAGCAAGTCCAGGGCCACATGATGCAGAATACTTATTTGATCAGTTTATAGAAAATATCAAAAAAGTAAAAGCTTAAATAAATAAAAAATAAAGAAATTCCCGTGAACTAATATTCACGGGAATCTATAATTAAAAATAAATTTCACACCATTCTTAGCCTAGTTTAAGAGAAAAAAAATAAACACTATGAGTATCATAATAAACATCCATGCACGTCAAATTTTTGATTCAAGAGGAAATCCAACAGTTGAAGTAGATGTAACCACTGAAAACGGTGTTGTTGGTAGAGCTGCGGTACCATCAGGAGCTTCTACAGGAGAACATGAAGCTGTTGAGTTACGTGATGGAGGTGATAGCTATATGGGGAAAGGTGTACTAAAGGCAGTTGAAAACGTAAACACTGTTATAGCACAAGAGTTATTAGGAGTATCAGTATTTGAACAAAACATGATCGATCAATTAATGATTGATTTAGATGGAACTCCAAATAAATCGGTTTTAGGAGCAAATGCTATTTTAGGTGTTTCATTAGCAGCAGCAAAAGCAGCAGCAAATGAATTAGGATTACCTTTATATAGATACGTTGGTGGAGTTTCAGCAAATACATTACCAGTTCCTATGATGAACATCATCAATGGAGGTTCGCATTCAGATGCACCAATTGCATTCCAAGAATTTATGGTGATGCCAGTAAAAGCCCAAAACTTTACAGAAGCAATGCAGGTTGGTTCTGAAATTTTCCATAATTTAAAGAAAGTTTTACATGATCGTAACTTGTCTACAGCAGTAGGTGATGAAGGAGGTTTTGCTCCAACTTTAGAAGGAACTGAAGACGCTATTGAAACTATTGCTTTAGCAACTAAAAATGCAGGGTATAAATTTGGAGAAGAAGTTATGATTGCATTAGATTGTGCTTCAGCTGAATTTTATGTAGACGGAAAATACGACTACACCAAGTTTGAAGGAGATAAAGGAGCTGTTAGAACTTCTGAAGAGCAAGCAACTTATTTAGCAGAGTTATGTGAAAAGTACCCTATTATTTCTATTGAAGACGGAATGGATGAAAATGATTGGGATGGATGGAAAATGTTAACAGACAAAGTAGGAAATAAAGTTCAGTTAGTAGGAGACGATTTATTTGTTACTAATGTTGAGCGCTTGTCAAAAGGAATTGAAAATGGTATTGCAAATTCAATTTTAATTAAAGTAAATCAAATTGGTACCTTAACAGAAACAATTGCAGCAGTAAACATGGCACATAATGCAGGGTATACTTCTGTAATGAGTCACCGCTCAGGAGAAACAGAAGATAATACCATTGCAGATTTAGCAGTAGCATTAAATTGTGGGCAAATTAAAACAGGTTCAGCTTCACGTTCAGATCGTATGGCAAAATACAATCAATTATTACGTATTGAAGAAGAATTAGCGGATGTAGCTTATTATCCGCAAGAAAAAGCATTTAAAGTAAAATAATACTTTTTAATATAGTTTTTAAAGCTCGTACATAAAGTACGGGCTTTTTTTAGTTATAAAATGGTAAAAAAGATTAAAAAAATCAGATTGAAGACTAATTAGACTTATAATAGTTATTAAAATAAAGGCTGTCTTTACATTTTAAGACAGCCTTTTAAATTCAATTCGTAATTATTTAGTTAGTTGTTTTTTAGTTTAAGTTTAAGAATTCATCTTCTGAAATTTCACCTGTATAAATTTTATGTAATTCTTCTAGGTGAGCAACAATATTCTCATGTTGACTTTGTTCTATAGACGCTGGCTTTTTTAATTCTAATTTTAGTCTACCACCTACAACATAATAGTCATAGTAGTAAAAAAAGTTTCTGTCAAAATTTCTGTTGCTATAAGTTCCGTTGTCTCCTAATAAATATCCTAATCTAAAAGCAGATCTTCTTTGAGAAGCAGTACCGTGAGAACTTCCATTAGGTCCAGCTAAAGTTTGTGAAAAATTATAAGCACTAGCAGCAGTATTCCAGTTACTAGTATAAGTTCTTCGGATAAAATATCCTCCAAATCCATCAGCTTCTAATTCAGTAGCACTTACATGATTACCACTAGGTATAGTATTATCTCTAAATTGTACCTGATGTCCCATTTCATGTGCAGCAACGTATGCAATGGCAGCATTACCATAATTTAAAGCACTTGCTAACAATTCCTCTCCCCAAACAATATAACCGTTTGAAAAAGAAAGAGCATTGAAAGTTCCGTCACCACCTGCTAAATATAAAGGTACATTACCCATTCCAAAAAAGCTTGCAGCTTCGTTGTGTTCAGTCTTTAAAAAATTAGTAGTAGATTGATTAACTATATATTCAGCCCAATAAGAATTTGGACCAAAACCATCAACTGTGTAGTGATCAGCGTCGTTAACATTTAGCATACTTGGTGAACTAATACCTGTAGGAGCATTGTCATTTGTAAGGTTATTTTCTTCTTGGGTACATTGTACAGTAAGAAATGATATGCATAATAATGCAATAATAAATTGAAATTTTTTCATTGTGAAAGGGTTTTATGAATTGAATTTATTTTTTTGAAAAGTATACATTTATTGATTATTAATGAAATAATAATAAAAAATTAACATTTTATTTTATAATGTTATTTTTTAGCAAAGTAAGTATTTTAATTAACCTTTCTTTTAAAACAAAAACATGTATCTAAAAAACTAAAAAGAAGTTTTCTTGAAAGAGAGGTTAAAGTGTTGTAATTCAGTAAATTTTAAAAAGCTGAAGAAAAAGTATGAGAAATTAGTAAAGAGATTTTAGATATAGAAACCTTATATTATATATAAGTGAGTTTTAGTTTATTTTGAATAAAATAAATTGATTTTTTTATATTAAAAATCTATCTATTCGCTCTTTCAAAATAATCCAAAAAATGGTATCTTCGCAACTCACTTCAATCATAAAAAATTATAGTTAAAAAATGTCAGATATAGCAAAATTACAAATTGGCGAAAATACGTATGAGTTTCCTTTAGTAAAAGGAACAGAAAATGAAACTGCAATTGATATTAAAGCCTTAAGAGGAGTCACGGATGGAGTTATAACCATAGACCCAGGATACAAGAATACAGGTTCATGCCAAAGTGCTATAACATTTTTAAATGGTGAAGAAGGTATTCTAAGATACCGTGGATATTCAATTGAAGAATTAGCAGAAAAAGCAGACTTTTTAGAAGTTGCTTATGCTTTAATCTTTGGAGAATTACCAACTAAGGAACAATTAGAAAAGTTTTATGGTGATATCTTAGATGAAGCTATTGTTGATGATGACATCAAAAAAATAATTGATGCATTTCCAAAGAATGCACATCCAATGGGAGTGTTATCATCATTAACGTCTGCATTAACAGCTTTCAATCCATCTTCTGTTAACGTTGATTCAGAAGAAGATATGTATAAAGCTATCGTTAAAATTATGGGTAAATTCCCAGTATTAGTAGCTTGGACTTTACGTAAGAAGCAAGGACTGCCATTAAACTATGGATCTCGTAAATTAGGTTATGTTGAAAATATCTTAACAATGATGTTTCAAAAACCAAACGATGAGTATGAGTTAAACCCAATAGTAAAAGATGCTTTAGATAAGTTATTAATCTTACATGCAGATCACGAACAAAACTGTTCTACATCTACAGTACGTATTGTTGGATCTTCTCATGCAGGATTATTTGCATCATTATCTGCAGGTATCTCTGCTTTATGGGGACCTTTACATGGAGGTGCAAACCAAGCAGTACTTGAAATGTTAGAAGCTATTAAAGAAGATGGAGGAGATACTAAAAAGTATATGGCTAAAGCTAAAGATAAAAACGACCCTTTCCGTTTAATGGGATTCGGACACCGTGTATATAAAAACTTCGACCCAAGAGCAAGAATTATTAAAAAGGCAGCTGACGAAGTATTAAACGACTTAGGAGTTGAAGATCCAATCTTAGATATCGCAAAAGGGTTAGAGCAAGAAGCGTTAAATGATCCATATTTTGTTGAAAGAAAATTATATCCAAACGTAGATTTCTATTCGGGAATTATTTATAGAGCTATGGGAATTCCTGTAGAAATGTTTACAGTTATGTTTGCTTTAGGACGTTTACCAGGATGGATAGCACAATGGAGAGAAATGCGTTTAAACAAAGAACCAATAGGTCGTCCACGTCAAGTTTACGTTGGAGAGAACTTAAGGGAGTTCGTAGAATTAGACAAGAGATAAACTATTTAAAAAGTGTCATTTAAAATAATTAAATGACATTTTTTTTATGTAAAATAACTGATGATGAAAGAAATTAAAATTATCAAAAACAGATCAGATATTGGAGCAGGAACTCGTGGATCTGATATGGGGGTTGATGCAATTGAAATTGCAGCAATAAATAAAAAAAGTAATTATTTCGATTCTTTTGATTTTGAAGATGTAATTACAGAAAATGAATCGATTTATAATAAGGTAAATAACTCATTTGCAAAACGAATTGATAGCGTTTTTAATCAATGTAAACGTTTAAGCAATCACGTAAAAGTTAATTTACAAGAAGGGAAGTTTCCAATAGTTTTGTCAGGAGATCATTCTTCAGCGTTAGGAACTATAAGTGGAGTAAAAGCAGCAAACCCAACTAAAAGAGTTGGAGTAGTTTGGATTGATGCTCATGGAGACTTACATTCACCTTATACATCACCATCTGGAAATATTCACGGTATGCCTTTGTCTGCAGCAATTTCAGATGATAATTTAGATTGCCAAATTAATGATGTAGACAGAGAAACGTCAGAGTTATGGGAACGTATGAAAAACATAGGTACTCCAGGACAAAAAGTTTTACCAGAAGACATCGTTTTCTTTGGGGTTCGTGATACAGAAGAGCCAGAAGACAAACAAATGGAAAAATATGGTATTAAAAACTATATGGTTGCTGAAGTTCGTTATCGAGGATTAGATGTTTGTGTAAACGAAGCTTTAGATAAACTTTCTAATTGTGATGTTATTTATGTGTCGTTTGATGTAGATTCAATGGATTGTGATATGATTTCTTATGGAACAGGAACACCTGTACCTAAAGGATTTGATCAGTATGAAATCATTAATATTATCAATGGATTATTAGCAAGTAAAAAAGTAGCTTGTGTAGAGTTTGTTGAAGTAAATCCGTTATTAGATTTCAAAGGAAATAAAATGGCTGAAACTGCTTTTGAAGTACTTGAAGAAGTAACTAAAAAAGTAAAGACCTTATAAAAAATATAAAACAAAATAAAAAAGCGAGTATGTACATACTCGCTTTTTTATTTTTATAAAGGGAGTTTAGAAAAATAAACACTTATATTTGCTTCAGTAAACTTTAGGAGTAGCTAGTTCGCTAGTTTGAGAAACATCCTTAGAACCTGATATGGTTAACACCAGCGTAGGGAAAAGTTGTAACATTTTATTCAGTGTCGTTTTTATTTTAAAGAAACGATTCTGAACTTCTTCTACAGTTTACTTTAAAATAAGTTTTATATGATAACCTTAAAAGTAAACGACACTCAAAAAGAATTTTCTAGGACACTTTCGTTAGAAGACTTAGTTAATGAGCTAAAAGTTAAAACTAATGGTATTGCTATTGCAGTTAATAGTAACGTAGTGAAAAAGGAAGAGTGGACTTCACGTATACTCCAAAATAATGATAATATTTTAATCATTAAATCTACACAAGGAGGTTAATATTTTTAGCAAACAAAATTCACAAGAATAAACAAATAACCCTAAAATGAAGAAAAAAGATACAGCACCAAAGCAAAACGGTGTAACAAGGCAACCGTTTCCGAATTCAAAAAAAATATATGTTCAAGGTAAAATCCATCCACAGATAAAAGTAGCAATGCGTGAGATTGAATTGAGCGACACTGTGGATTCGATGACTAAAAAAAGAACACCAAACGAACCTGTAACAGTGTATGATACTTCAGGGCCATATACCGATCCAAACAAAGAAATTAATATTCATAATGGATTAGAACGTATTCGTGAACAGTGGATTTTAGATAGAGGAGATGTAGAAGAGCTTAATGAATTTACTTCGGAGTATTGTAACGAACGATTAAATGATAAAAACTTAGATCATTTACGATTCAATTTAAAACACAAACCTAAGAGAGCTAAAAAAGGACAAAATGTAACACAGTTACATTATGCTAAAAAAGGAATTATTACTCCAGAGATGGAATATATTGCGATTCGTGAAAACCAGCGAATAGATGAAATGACACGTTTATCTGAGCAACATCCAGGACAAGATTTCGGAGCTAGTATTCCTGCAAAAATCACCCCAGAGTTTGTAAGAGAAGAAGTCGCTAGAGGACGTGCCGTTATTCCTTCAAATATAAACCACCCAGAAGCAGAACCCATGATTTTAGGACGTAATTTCTTGGTGAAGATTAACGCTAATATTGGTAATTCAGCCACAACCTCATCAATAGAAGAAGAAGTAGAAAAAGCTGTTTGGGCATGTCGTTGGGGAGCCGATAATATTATGGATTTATCTACAGGAAAAAATATTCATGAAACACGTGAGTGGATTATCCGAAACTCACCAGTGCCAGTAGGAACTGTACCAATTTATCAAGCCTTAGAAAAGGTAAATGGTGTTGCTGAAGATTTAACTTGGGAAATATTTAGAGACACTTTAATAGAACAAGCAGAGCAGGGAGTAGATTATTTTACCATTCATGCAGGAGTTCGTTTACGCTATGTACCTATGACGGCAAAACGTATTACAGGAATTGTGTCTAGAGGAGGATCTATCATGGCAAAATGGTGTTTGGCACACCATAAAGAGAGCTTTTTATACACACATTTTGAAGAAATCTGTGAAATCATGAAAGCTTATGATGTAGCTTTTTCATTAGGAGATGGTTTACGTCCAGGATCAATTGCTGACGCGAATGATGAAGCACAGTTTGCTGAATTAGAAACGTTAGGAGAGTTAACACAAATAGCACGTAAGCATGAAGTACAATGTTTTATAGAAGGTCCAGGTCACGTGCCAATGCACATGATTAAAGCCAACATGCTTAAACAATTAGAAGCTTGTGATGAAGCTCCGTTTTATACTTTAGGACCCTTAACAACTGATATCGCTCCAGGATACGATCATATTACTTCAGGTATTGGAGCAGCAATGATAGGTTGGTTTGGTTGTGCAATGTTATGTTATGTAACACCGAAAGAGCATTTAGGTTTACCAAATAAAGAAGACGTACGTACCGGAGTAGTTACTTATAAATTAGCAGCCCATGCAGCCGATTTAGCCAAGGGACATCCAGGAGCACAACATAGGGATGATGCGTTAAGTAAAGCTCGTTTTGAGTTCCGTTGGGAAGATCAGTTTAACTTAGGTTTAGATCCCGAGTTGGCTAGAGAGTATCACGATGAAACGTTACCTGCAGAGGGAGCTAAAATTGCACACTTTTGCTCTATGTGTGGACCAAAATTCTGTTCTATGAAGATATCACAAGAAGTACGTGATTTTGCAGCTGAGAATAAAGTAGAAGGAGATGAAGTGTTTGCAAAAGGAATGGAAGAAAAATCAAAAGAATTTAAGGACAAAGGTTCAGAAGTATACCTATAAATCCTGAACTTAGAATTATGAATTACGAATTGACAATTTCTAAATTCGTAATTCATAATTTAAAACTGATTATATGATTGTTCTAATAGCTCCAGAAAAAGACATTCCGAATGAAATTGAAATCCTTCAGCAATTATTTGAAGAAGGATTGGAATATTATCATTTCAGAAAACCTGACAAAAATTATGAAGAGCATGTAGCATATTTGAATCAGATAGATGAAAAGTACCATGATAGAATAGTTACTCATTATTTTCATGAACTTATCAATGAATTCAACCTAAAAGGAATTCATTTTCAAGAACAAAAAAGAATTGATGCTTTAGAGAATGGAAGTGAATATTTTATAGGATTAAATATGATAGGAAAAACAATGAGTAGCTCTTTTCATGAACCTTCAGCATTGGAAAATTGTGATATTGAGTTCGATTATCATTTATTAAGTCCTGTTTTTTCATCCATTTCAAAGAAAGGTTATGAAGGAAGAGGATTTGATGTAAACCATATAGATAAAACGATTATAGGAATGGGAGGAATCAATACCGATACCATTCAAAAAACCTTAGAGTTAGGTTTTCAAGGTATTGGGGTTTTAGGAGGTGTATGGAATGCAGAGAATCCTGTTGAAAGCTTCAAAAAAATCAAACGATATTATGAAGAACTTAAGATGAAATAAACTTTTAATCAAACTATATTGTATTAATAAAAGTAAAAATGTCATAGTCAAATCAAGTCATTAAAATCCACCGTAAGAAGTGTTGAAAATGAAAAGCTGTTTGAACGGAGTGAGTTCTTTTCATTTAACTTCGAGGATGAGATTTTATGAACGAAGAGGTGGCAAGACTAGATTTTTTTGTTTCTTTTTTCATCAAAGGAAAAAAGAAAGTATAGAAACATGAAACAACAACCATACATACTAACCATTGCAGGTCATGACCCGTCGGGAGGAGCAGGATTGACTTCTGATATAAAAACATTTGAAGCGCATGGTTTATATGGACTTTCGGTATGTACAGCAGTTACGGTTCAAAATGATATCGATTTTAAAGAATGTGTTTGGATTGAAAAGGAAGTAATTATCAACCAAATTACAACTCTATTTGAACGTTTTGAAATATCAGTAGTAAAAATAGGAATCATCCAGTCTTGGGAAGTATTATTAGAAGTCGTTCAAATTCTTAAAAAATGCAATCTATCCATAAAAATAGTTGTAGATCCTATTTTAAAAGCAAGTGCTGGATTTGATTTTCATTCCGAAGAGAATATAAAAGTGTTTGAAGAAGTATTGCAACACTGCGATTTTATCACTCCAAATTATGATGAAATCAAGGATTTGTTTCCTGATAAATCCATTGAAGAAACGATTGAGTTTATTTCAGAGAAGACCAATATTTATTTAAAAGGAGGACATAGAGAAGATAAAAAAGGATGGGATGAAGTATATCATAGTAAGATAGTACAGTTGAATATTCCACCGAAAGCTACATCCATTTATGAAAAACACGGAAGCGGTTGTGTGTTGTCTTCCGCTTTAGCTTCAAACATAGCCAAACAACTTTCTTTAGAAGATGCTTGTATATATGCGAAATGGTATACAGAACAATTTTTAAATTCTAATAAAACGCTCTTAGGAGAGCACGATTATAAATGATAAGTAAATTACATTATATAACTCAAGGGAAAACTCCAGAAGAACATTTAGAAAATATTCAAAGGGCTTGCGCTTCTGGAGTAGAGTGGGTACAACTTAGATTAAAGAATCTGGATCCGAAAACTGTTTTAGAAACAGCACAAAAAGCGAGAGAAATTACGAGTCACTTTCAAACACGGTTAATTATAAACGATTACTACAAAGTAGCTAAAGAAGTCAATGCAGATGGAGTTCATTTAGGAAAAACCGATACATGTCCGTTAAAAGCTCGTGAGTATTTAGGGAAATGGTATTCCATTGGTGGGACTGCTAATACTTTAGAAGATTGTAAAATTCTATTAGAGAAAAAAGTAGATTATATTGGTTTGGGGCCTTTTCAATTTACAGAAACTAAAAAGAATTTGAGTCCAGTTTTAGGAGCTGTCGGATATCAAGTAATTTTAGAAGCGTTAAATACAACTACTCCCATCATAGCTATTGGGGGAATTACTATAGAAAATGTACCTGAAATTATAAATACAGGAGTGTATGGTGTTGCTGTGTCAGGAGCGATTACTCAAAATTTTAACTCGATTTCTACATTTCATAAAATATTAAAAGCACCTAGTACCAACGAACAAGTGTATAAGTTAGGTGATAACAAATAGTAAAAATGAACACAAAATTAACAATAGCCGATAAAATATTTACCTCTCGATTATTTACAGGAACAGGAAAATTCAGTTCTTCTGAATTAATGAGAGAAGCTTTGTTAGCTTCAGAAAGTGAATTGATAACAGTTGCTTTAAAAAGAGTAGATGTTCAAAATGAAGAAGATGATATTTTATCGCATTTAAATCACTCAAGAATCAATTTGTTACCAAATACTTCGGGAGTACGTACAGCAAAGGAAGCTGTTTTTGCCGCAGAGTTATCTAGAGAAGCTTTGGAAACAAATTGGGTGAAGTTAGAAATACATCCAGATCCGAGGTATTTATTACCTGATCCTATTGAAACTTTAAAAGCGGCAGAAGAGTTAGTAAAAAAAGGGTTTGTGGTAATGCCTTATATACATGCTGACCCAGTTTTATGCAAACGATTAGAAGAAGTAGGAACGCAATGTGTGATGCCTTTAGGAGCTCCTATTGGAAGTAACAAAGGATTAAAAACGTTGGAGTTTTTAGAAATTATTATTGAGCAATCAAATGTTCCAGTAGTAGTAGATGCTGGTATTGGAGCGCCTTCTCATGCAGCGTATGCTATGGAATTAGGAGCCGATGCTGTTTTGGTAAATACCGCTATTGCCGTCTCACAAAATCCAGTAGCCATGGCACAAGCTTTTAAAAAGGCAGTAGAAGCAGGAAGAATGGCGTACGAAGCAAAACTAGCACCTGTAAGAACACAAGCAGAAGCAAGTAGTCCGTTAACGAGTTTTTTAAGTTAGCTAATAAAACTAACAATATATTATGAGTAGTTTCAAAACAGTATTCAATCAATACAATTGGGATGATACGTTGCAAAGCATTTTTAATAAAACAGCTGCAGATGTAGAAAATGCTTTATCAAAGAATAAACTTGATTTGGAAGATTTTAAAGCGCTCATTTCACCTGCAGCAAAACCTTTTTTAGAACAGATGGCTCAAAAAAGTCGTATGTTGACTAAAAAGCGCTTTGGAAATACCATTCAAATGTATGCTCCGATGTATTTGAGTAACGAATGTCAGAATATATGTACCTATTGCGGATTCAGTTTTACAAACAAAATTCCGAGGAGAACTTTAACTGATGCCGAAATACTGAAAGAGGTTGCTTTTTTAAAAGCGAAAGGGTACGATCATATTTTATTAGTAACAGGTGAAGCCAATAGAACAGTTGGAGTCGATTATATTAAAAATGCAATTGAATTGATTCGTTCTCAATTTTCAAATATTACCATAGAAGTGCAACCTTTAGATCAGGATGAATACGAATTGTTGATTGAAAGCGGATTATATGCAGTATTAGTATATCAAGAAACCTACCATCAGGAAGAATATAAAAAGCATCATCCGAAGGGAAAAAAATCAAACTTTGAATACCGTTTGGAAACTCCTGATAGATTAGGAAAAGCAGGAATTCATAAAATTGGTTTAGGAGCTTTATTCGGATTGGAAGACTGGCGTGCTGATAGCTTTTTTACTGCATTACACTTAAAATATTTACAGAAAACTTATTGGAAAACGAAGTATTCCATTTCATTTCCACGATTAAGACCACATTCAGGAGGATTAGAACCCAAGGTTGAAATGACGGATACTGATTTGGTGCAATTAATCTGTGCGTTTAGACTATTAGATGAAGATGTAGAGCTGTCAATGTCTACCCGAGAAAGCGAAGTTTTTAGGAATAATATTGTTAATTTAGGGGCAACCTCAATGAGTGCAGAATCGAAAACAAATCCAGGAGGGTATAGTGTTGAGCCACAGTCGTTAGAGCAGTTTGAAATTTCAGATGAACGAAGTACTGAAGAAATTGTAGCAATGTTAAAAGGTCAAGGATTGGAAGTAGTTTGGAAAGATTGGGAGCAGTTTGGGTAGATTGGCTTTTAGCTGTTAGCACTTTGTTTTTTGAGGGAATGATTAAGATTGAAAAACAAATAAAAAAGCTATGAGAAATTATCGAAAGTTTGAAGTGTGGAAAAAATCACATGAACTAGCATTAAAAGTGTACGAGTTAACTAAAAGCTTTCCTAAAGAAGAAATATATGGAATAACCTCACAATTAAGAAGAGCTTCATTAATTTGTCGTACGAAAATCATGAAAATTTAAATAGAGAAATAATTTCAATAAGAAAAATGTTGAATGTATTACACTCAAGGTTAAGAAAATAAAGTTGTAAATTAAATACTAATAGCCAAAAGCGAATAGCTAACAACCAAATGCTAACAAACGAAGAACAAAAACAATACAATCGTCATTTAATTCTCGATAAAATAGGAGAAGAAGGGCAACTAAAATTAAAACAAGCCAAGGTATTAGTAATAGGAGCAGGTGGACTGGGTTGTCCTGTACTACAATATTTAACGGCTGCTGGTGTCGGAACGATTGGAATTATAGATGATGATGTAGTAGATCAAAGTAATTTACAACGTCAGGTTTTATATACGATAGATGATATTGGAAAGTCAAAAGCACAAACAGCTGCAAATCGTTTGTCAAAATTAAATCCGTTTGTTCAGTTTCATGTTTATCAAGAGAAATTGACCAATCAGAATGCTATTTCTTTATTTGATAAATATGATGTAATTGTAGATGGGAGTGATAATTTTGCCACTCGTTATTTAACCAACGATGCAGTGGTACTCACTCAAAAACCATTGGTATATGGAGCCATTTTTAAATTTGAAGGACAAGTAAGCGTATTCAATTATCAAGGAAGTGCTACGTATCGATGTTTGTATCCAACACCACCCAAGCCTGAAGAATCACCCAATTGTTCCGAAATTGGTGTTATAGGGGTGTTACCTGGAATTATAGGAAGTTTACAAGCCAATGAAACTATTAAGATTATTTGTGGAATAGGAGAAGTGTTAGCTAATAAATTATTGATGTATGATACCTTAAGCATGCGTCAAATGGTATTGAAATTTGAAAAGACCGATAAAGCTGAGGTTACTGAGTTAAATCATGATTATGAGTTTTTTTGTGGAATAAAAGCAGCTACCCGCGAAATAACTTTGGAAGAACTACAAGATAATAAGTCAGCATATAATCTATTAGATGTTCGCGAAGATTGGGAACGAGAGCAACATCATATAGGCGGACAACATATTCCGTTAGGTGAGCTTGCTCAACGGTACCAAGAAATAGCAACAGACAAACCTGTAGTGGTTTATTGCAAATCAGGAGTACGAAGCCGACGAGCGATTGAATTTCTTGAAGAACATTATAATACAATCACGTTTTTAAACTTAAAAAAGGGACTAGGTTAATAGTTTATTAAATCTAAAAGTACGAAAACAAATACTTTCCTATTTCTATACTATGAAGAGTACTTGATTAAAAAATTAAGAAAGGATGCTACGCAATCTTTGTCCCATTTTTAACACTACGTTCAGCAGTTAATAAAGTTACCTCTTTATCATCTCCTAAGCCACCTAATACCAAGCATTCGCTCATCATATTTGCAATTTGTTTTTTTGGAAAGTTTACCACAGCAACCACTTGTTTTCCTATTAAATCTTCAGGTTGATACAGTTTAGTAATCTGAGCTGAGGTTTTTTTAATTCCGTAGTCGCCAAAATCTACTTGCATTTTATAAGCAGGATTTTTCACTTCTTTAAAAATTTCGGCAGAAATAATGGTACCAATACGCATTTCTACTTTTGCAAAATCGTTCCAAGTTAAATTGTTATTGTCTTCCATAGTTTAGTTATTTTCTAGTAATCTTTTTGCAGCAGTAAATGGAGTGGTTTTCCCATTTTCCAGTTTAGTAACTTCCTGCTGTAAGCGTTCTTTAATTTTTGGATTATTGTAAAAGTTATTTTTTAATTGTTGATTGATGGTTTCTAACAACCAATAGTTATTTTGTTCATTTCTTTTCTGCTGAAAGTAACCAGATTTTTTTACTAAGTTCATGTACTCTTCAATCATAGCGTAAATAGCATCAATTCCTTGATGATGTAGCGCACTTGCTAATAAAACTTTAGGTTGCCAGCCGCTTTCTTTAGCAGGGTATAAGTGTAAGGCTCTATTGAATTCTACTTTCGCTAGTTTAGCATTTTTCTCGTTACCACTATCAGCTTTATTAATCACAATAGCATCAGCCATTTCAATAATTCCACGTTTAATACCTTGTAATTCGTCACCAGCTCCAGCCAATTTCAATAATAAAAAGAAATCGGTCATAGAATGTACAGCAGTTTCCGACTGTCCCACACCCACCGTTTCAATAATAATAGTATCAAAACCAGCAGCTTCACATAAAATAATACTCTCACGTGTTTTTTGAGCAACACCACCCAACGAAGTTCCAGAAGGAGAAGGACGAATAAAAGCGTTCTCATCGGTTACTAACTCTTCCATACGTGTTTTATCTCCTAAAATACTTCCTTTGTTAACAGAACTACTCGGGTCTACAGCTAAAACAGCAACTTTTTTACCTAACGAAGTTAAATGCTTACCAAAAGATTCAATAAAAGTACTTTTTCCTACACCAGGAACACCTGTAATTCCAATTCTAACCGATTTATTGGCATGAGGTAAACAAGCTTCTAAAATTTCATTAGCTTGTTGTTGGTGTTTTGGATTGGTACTTTCTACTAACGTAATAGCTCTACTTAAAAAAGGAATATTTCCAGCTATTATTTGAGTAACAAAATCTTCGGTTGAGGTAGTTTTTCTTCTATTACGCTTTATTTTTTCTGCAGATGATTTACTAGTGGTTTCAGGCTGGGAAACCCCGTCTTTTTCAGAGAGTGCAGATGTGTCTTTATTGGTCATTATGTAGGTAAAACAAAATAATAACGTAAATTTAGAAATAAAAATGCAGGAAAATGCAACACGAAGGAAAAAGTGTCGTATTTAGGGTAAGAAATCAATAATGAAATCAACCAAACAGATACATCAACCGGTAATAGATGCCTGTAAAAACAATGATGCAAAAGCACAAATGCAATTATATGATTTGTATTGTGATGCTATGTATACAGTGGCATTACGTTACGTGAAAGATTCATTTATAGCGGAAGATGTTATGCAAGAGGCATTTATAAAAGCATTTAAAAATATTGATTCATATAAAGATGGAGTAGCCTTTGGTGCTTGGTTAAAAAGAATTGTTATCAATCAAAGTATTGATTATTTAAAAAAGAAGAAACTAGAATTGGTTTCTATTAACGAAGAGATTACCACAGTAGCAGAAGATGATAATTGGAATGTAGCTTCTACGATATCGTATCAAGATATTGTAAACTGTATTCAGCAATTAAAAGAAAAATATAGAGTTGTGTTAACCCTGTTTTTGTTAGAGGGGTATGATCATGGAGAGATTTCGCAAATATTAGGAATTTCTGAAGTGAGTTCAAGAACACATTTATTAAGAGGAAAAAGACAAGTGCAAGAACAATTAAAAGCAGTACATCATGTCTAAAGATATTAGAGAAATACTAAAAAAAAATGTTGAAAACACGGAGAGGTTATCAATAAATCACAGACAGCGTTTTCAACAAAAGTTGATGGATGAATTGCACGAAAAGCCATCAACAAAAAAATCATATCAATGGTTGTATATAGCAGCATCTATTGTGTTGTTGGTGAGTTTGGGAATTCAGTTTTATCCAACAAATACTGTAGATCCAATAATAACTGAGCTTCCAAAAGAAACTCAAAATCAAATTAGTTTAGGAGCAATTTCACCTGAATTAAAAACAGTAGAAGATTATTATGTAAACACCATTAATTACGAATTAAGTCAGTTAGAATTAACTGACGATAATAAAGAACTTTTTGATGGTTATTTGAACAAAATAGGAGAATTAACCAAAGAATATAAATCGTTAACCGAAGAGCTCAATACAAAAGGAATTAACGACGATACTATCAATGCATTGATTGGAAACCTGCAATTACGTTTACAGCTGTTAAAACGTATGCAAAAACAATTACAAGAATTTAAAAATCCAACTCAAAATGACATTCAAACAATTTAAAATCAGTGTTTTTTTACTGTTAGTAACTGGCGTTGTATCTGCACAGAAATACAACAAAAAGTTTAGTGAAAATTTTAAAACAAATAAAGACGTAGTAGTTAATATTAATGCATCTAATGCAGATGTAGATGTGACTACATGGAATAAAAACGAAGTTTCAGTAGAAGCAGTTGTAGAAGTGGAAGGGCTAGATAAAAATGAAGCTCAAAAATATTTAGACAACTGGAAATTTGAAGCCTTAGGGAATAAAAGTAAAGTACAAATTAATGCCAATAAAAATAGCTTCAGAATAGGAGGGGACAATATTGTGTTCTTTAATTCATCAGACAATAATTATCCAAGAGTATTTCAATTTGATGGTGATGATGAGGTGGTAGTAATTCCAGAAGTAAGAATTCCGGAGATGCCTGAAATACCTGAACTTCCTGAAATAAAAATTCCTGAAGTTAACTTTGAAGAAATAGTAACAGGTTTGGAGGATATTGAATTTGACTTTGATAAGTATGCAAAAGATGGAGGAAACTACTTTTTTCAATGGAAAGATGGTGTGAATGACATTACCATAAAGTCGAAAAAAGAATGGGAAGAATTTAAGAAAACAGATAAGTATAAAGAGTTTAAAAAACATCAAGAAGAAAGAAAAAGAGATATTAAAAAAGAATTAGAAAGAGTTAAAAAAGAGCGAATCAATGAAAAGGAACTAAGAAGAGAAATGGCTAAAGCAAGAGCAGAAATTAGAAAAATTAATAGAGAAGAAATAAGAAAAGAACTTGCCAAAGCTAGAGAAGAAATGCACAAGGTAAGAAAAGAGATGAGAAAGGTTCGTATGAATTATTCTTACTCTTCTGATGGTGATAATCTTATGATTAATGGGAAAAAAGTAAAAATTACAAAGAAGATTATTATAAAGGTTCCAAAATCAGCAACCTTTGACTTAAACACTCGTCACTGTAAAGTAAAATTACCAAAAACTAAAGCTTCAGGAAAGGTAAGTTATGGAACTTTTAAAGCTGATGCACTTGACGGAGGAAAGTTGAATATTTCATTTTCACCAGTAAACATAAGCTCATTAAACGCTTGTACGTTGTTCTTAAATAATGTAACCGATGCTCAATTAGCATCGGTTACCAATACAACAGTACACTCTAATTCATCAGGGCTTGTAGTGAGCAATGTTTATAGTAATGTTGAAGTAAATAATAAGTTTGGAAATTTAACCATTGCCAAAGTACACCCTAGCCACGATAATTTAAAAGTATTTTTAAGTTATTCTGACGCTGGAGTTGATTTAAAAGGAATAAATAAGAAATTTAATATTCAAGGAGACAAGGCTAAAAAATTAAAAGATGGAACTGTAGAATATAATGGTGAGTTTATTTTAATTTCAAACGATAAGAAAATTGAAATAGACGGTAAATACAGTCAATTAAAAGTTAAAAATCAATAAGAAATACAAACAAAATTACTTTTTATTTCTACAAAATTGCTACCAAATTCTTTTTCTATATTCCTTATAAAGTGCCTATATTAGCGATTGCAAATAGTCACTTTTACTATGGAATTATACAAAGAAAATCAACTTAAAATATATAACTCTTTAACCAAATCAAAAGAGCTTTTTAAACCAGTAATTGAAGGACGCGTAGGTATGTACGTATGTGGTCCTACAGTATATAGCAACGCCCATTTAGGAAACGTACGAACTTTTATGTTTTTTGATGTGGTGTATCGTTATTTATTACACCTAGGGTATAAAGTACGCTATGTACGTAATATTACAGATGCTGGTCACTTAGAAAACGATGCAGATGAAGGAGAAGATAGAATTGCAAAAAAAGCACGACTAGAGGAAATTGAACCTATGGAAGTAGTGCAACGTTATACAGTTGATTTCCATAATGTATTAAATAACTATAATTTTTTACCACCAAGTATAGAACCTACCGCAACCGGTCATATTGTAGAGCAGATTGAAATGATTAAAGAAATCATGGATAAAGGTTTTGCTTATGAAGTAAACGGTTCTGTATATTTTGATGTATTAAAATATAACGAAACGGGTAACTATGGTATTCTTTCTGGTAGAAAATTTGAAGACGCTATTCATAATACAAGAGCTTTGGATGGACAGTCAGACAAAAGAAATCCACAAGACTTTGCACTTTGGAAAAAAGCCGATGAACGTCATATCATGCGTTGGCCTTCACCTTGGAGTGATGGTTTCCCAGGTTGGCATTTAGAGTGTTCAGTAATGAGTACAAAGTATTTGGGCGAGCAATTCGATATTCATGGTGGAGGAATGGACTTAAAATTCCCGCATCACGAGTGTGAAATTGCACAATCACAAACTTGTAGTGGTGTAAAGCCAGTAAATTACTGGATGCACACCAATATGTTATTGTTGAACAGTCAAAAAATGGCAAAATCAACAGGTAACTTTATTTTACCAAATGAAATTTTAACAGGAGAAAATAACATTTTAGGGAAAGCGTTCTCTGCAAGTGTAGTTCGTTTTTTCAATATGCAAGCCAATTATCGAAGCATTTTAGATTTTTCTGGAGAAGCTTTAGAGGCTGCTGAAAAAGGACATGCAAAGTTGATAGAAGCTGTAGATTTCTTAGATAAAATAGAAGCAGATAGTTCTTCTTCATTTGATGTTGAAAAATGGAGACAAGATTGCTACGACGCCATGAATGATGATTTTAATACACCAATTTTAATATCACATTTATTTGAAGCTGTAAAAGTTATCAATCAAATAAAAGAAGGAAAAGCGAGTTTAACTACCGAAGATCTAGAAGTATTTAAGAATACAATCAATGCGTTTGTTTTTGATGTATTAGGATTAATGAATGAAACTTCAGAAGGAAACAATTCAGATAAATTAAGTGGTGTAGTTGAAATGTTAATTAGCATGCGTAAAGAAGCACGTGAAAATAAAGACTGGGCATTATCTGATGAAATTCGTGATAGATTATTGGAGTTAGGTATTCAATTAAAAGACGGTAGGGAAGGAACAACATTTACAGTTAACTAATTGAAAAAAATATTAACATATCCATTTATATTGTTAGTTCGATTTTATCAAACAGCAATATCTCCGTTTACACCAGCAACATGTAGATATTCACCAACGTGTTCAAGCTATACAATTGAAGCATTGCAAAAGCATGGATTGTTTTACGGTGGTTGGTTGGCATTAAAAAGAATATTTAGTTGTCACCCATGGGGAGGAAGTGGTTACGATCCTGTTCCAGAGAAAAAAGAAAAATAATAATTGTCATAGAGAAGTTTATTAAGAAGTAATCTTAAGATTATTTCATTTTAACTTGTCTTTAGCGACAGCCGAAAGGTTTGCAATGACACAAAAACTAAATTAAAGTAGATGAATTTTTTATCCATAGTGTGGGATTGGAACCCAGAAATAATAAATTTAGGAGGTTTTGGTATTCGTTGGTACAGTTTAATGTTTGTAGCAGCGTTTATTTTAGGACTTCAATTAATGAAAAAGATTTATATCAACGACAATATTTCAGTTGAGAAACTAGATCCGTTATTTATGTACGTATTTGTTTCTATGTTGGTAGGAATGCGTTTAGGAGACGTTTTCTTTTATAGTTGGGATTATTATCAAAACCATTTATTGGAAATCATATTACCATTTAAAAAACAAGAAGGAGCTTCAGCTTTATTCGGATTGTTAGATGGATGGAAATTCACAGGATTTACTGGGTTTGCAAGTCACGGAGCAGCAATAGCAATTCCGATTGCAATGTACTTTTACGCTAAGAAACACTTACAAAAACCATGGTTGTTTATCTTAGATAGATTAGGAATTATGGTAGCTTTAGCAGGGTTTTTCATCCGTTTCGGAAACTTCTTTAATTCTGAAATTTACGGAAAACCAACAGGAAGCAGCTTTGGTGTAATCTTTAAAAGAGCAGGAGAGACGGTACCACGTCACCCAACCCAATTATATGAAGCATTTAGTTACTTAGTACTGTTCTTTGCTTTATGGTATTTCTATTGGAAAACAGACAAGAAAAACCAAACAGGATTTTTATTCGGACTGTTTATGGTAGTATTATGGTCGTTACGTTTTGTAATAGAATTCTTAAAAGAAGCACAAGTAGAAGGAAGAGAAGATTGGGTGTTTAATACCTTAAATACAGGTCAAGTATTAAGTATTCCGTTAGTATTAATCGGTTTTTGGTTAATGTTTAGAAAACCCAAAGCAACTGCATAAAAACAATAAAAAACTCCAAGTGTACACTTGGAGTTTTTTATTATTAAAAAGTAACAGTTTTACTCTTTAGAAAACTTTTCAGCTAGCAAATCCCACAGCTGAGAATAGCCATTGTCATAACCCAACGCCCAAATACCTACGCCACCTATTTTATTGTGTTTTATCCAGTCGTACTTCAAAGCAAGAGATTGTACGTCTTCAAAAAACAACTGTCTATACTCTTGGTTACTATCTTTAATAATTAGATAGCTAGAAGCACTTTTAGAATCAAACTTAACCGGGATTTGTAAAGAGTCAATATACATATCTCGTATGGTATGGTAACGAGGATGCGATTTGAACTTAGTTACTTTAGCACCCATTTCTGGTTTTTTTGTATACCATTCTGCACCGTAATAGGGGAGTCCGGCAATTAATTTATGTAACGGAACCCCTTTATCTTTATAATAATTAACAGAAGCTTTTAAACCATTTCCGAATTTTTCACTGTATTTAAAAGGTGTTACAGGTCCTGTAGTTTTGCTAAAACTTCCGTAGTAATCGTACCCCATTAGCGTGTAAAAATCAATATGCGGATTGATAGCAGGAATATCAAAAACATTGTTCCAGTCAATAGCATACAAACATAAAGAAACCATATAATTAGGATTTTTCTCTTTTAGTTTTTTAGAAACGTTAATGATAAATTGTGTAAACTGGCTTCTATCTTCTTTAGCAACACCTTCAAAATCTATATTAATTCCATTAGCATTTCTTAACGCAAGTAACTCAGCTAGGTTCTCTATTAATCTTGTTTGAGCTTTTGAATTTTTTAAAAATACAGTATTGTTTTTGCTTCCAAAGTTAGTAACAGACAAAAAGACTTTACAACCTTTTGTTTTTGCACTATCAATTAACGGAGTAGTTTTCCATTGATGTATACTTTTATAATTACCTGTTTTGGGTTCAACAGAATATGAAAAATATGAAATTCCCCAAAGCATGGAAAAGTTATAACTTTTATAAGCAGAACCGTTTGAGTATACATGCCATCCAAATGTGCGATATTTTGGATGTACGGTTCCTTTTTTATGAGTTATAGGTTTGTAAGAAATATTGTTTAAACTATCCCATTGACGCTCGGTAGAAAAGTTGAGGTTACCATACTTTTGCTCATGCAAATTACGTTGGCTTACGAATTTACTGCTGTCAGAAATTCTACCTATTTTTTCATGTTTTAAAGATGGTTGATTATTGTTGTTAAGGGTAACTTTCTTTTTCTTCTTTGAACAAGAAGTAATTAATACGATTAAAAACAAGAGGCTAATTAATAACCGTGTTTGTTTATTTTGGGGGTGCTTCATTTTTAATAAAAAGATAGATTAGTCAAATTCATAGTTTATTACAAACTATAAGAGTTACTAAAATACAATAAGTTTTCTAAGCAAGTTTTTGTTTAAAAGTGGATGTATAGAAAAATAAAAAACTCCAAGCGAAAAGCTTGGAGTTTTTTTTATTGTATTAAGGTAGGATTTCTTATCCTTTTATTTTAGCTAACTCTTGTTTTTTAGCATCAATTTCGTTCTCAATTTTTAACAAGCGATTTTCAATTTTATTAACAATAGCTTGTTTTCTTTCAATACTTTCTTTTGAATTAGAAGCATCTTTTTTAGCCTCTTCTAATTTAGACTTCATTCTAGCTAATCCTTCCTTACCACTAATTAAAATCTCTTCATTAATGCTAATATCATCTTCAAGGTCACTAATTAAAGTGTTTTTCTCTTTACTAATGTTCTTTTCTTTAGCTTTAATTTGGTTACTTAATTGTTTAAGCTTCTCTTCTTCTAAACGTAAAGCTTCTTGCTCTTTTAAATAAGCAAGCTCTCTAGCTTTTCTTTCTTCGTCTAATTTTTTACGAGCCTCTTCAAGCTTTTGCTTTTGTAAAAGAACCTCTTTCTGCTCATCACTTATATTATCTTCATACACAACAAGACCAGTGCTTGCAGCAGTAGATTCAGTTTTAGCTTCCTCTTCAGGTTGTTCTTTCTTTTCTTTTCTAGCTAATTTTCTTTCTAAAGAAGCCAAATCTTTTTTATGCAAATCAATTTGATTGTTAAGCTTGCTAAGTCTTTGTTGCATGTTAGCAACAATTTTTTCTTTTCTCTCTACTTCTTGTTTTGTAGCTTTTTTACTTTTTTTAAAACGTTCTAAGTTTCCTTTCACACGTTTTAAAGCATCAACACCACTAATTAAAATCTCTTCATTAGCACTAATTTGATCTTTCTTATTCTTTACCTGAATTTTTAAAGCTTTAATATCATTTTGAGCATTTACCTGCTGTAGGGAAGCAAACGTTATGAAAAAAGTTAAAGTAACTAAGAGTCTTAATGTTTTCATTTTAATCTATGTTATTAAGTATATGTTTTTTTGGGGCGCAAAAGTATGGCTAATTGCAAAAAAAAAATAACTTTTTAACATGTTTTTTACCATGCTTTTCAGGAAATTAAAAACATAATGCTTTGAGTAACATAAAATTTGATGTAAATAAAAGTTTTAGAGTTTTTACTCGTGGTGATAAGGTTCGTTTCTAAGAATAGTAAAACCACGATACACTTGTTCAACTATAAATAAGCGAATCATTTGGTGAGAAAATGTCATTTTAGATAACGATAACTTTCCTTGTGCTTTATTGTATACAGCATCAGAAAAACCATAGGGACCTCCAATAACCAACACTAGTTGTTTAATACCAGAGTTCATTTTCTTTTGTAAATATTTTGAAAATTCTACTGAAGTATGCTGTTTTCCTTTATCATCCAATAAAATTAACTGATCTGTAGGTTGTAGTTTAGATAGAATTAACTCTCCTTCTTTTTCTTTTTGTTGCGCCTCGCTCAAGTTTTTAACATTTTTTATATCTGGAATAATTTCCAACTCAAACTTTACGTAGTGTTTTAGTCGGTTTTGATATTCGTCTATTAATTGTTGTAACTGCTTATTGTCAGTTTTACCTATAGCGAGTAGTTTTATTTTCATACGGCAAAATTACGAATGTTTTATAAACTCTTAAAGGGTAGGTTTAAGTGTAAGAAACAAGTTTTTGTATAGATAATATTGAGAGAAATAGAAGAGTAGTCGAACCTATCATAATTGTGGTTACACATTGTTGAGCTTTTATTTCTTTAATTCTTTCAAGTATAAGTCTTCTATTATTTTAATATGATGTAATTCGTGCCCGAGAATATGATATCCCAGAGCTCTTGCACTTGCTCTATTTCCGTTTGCAACCCCGATACGTTTTAATGATTTGTCAGATAATCCATTAAACAAAGCTATTGTTGATAATCTTAAAGCTTCGTATTCCTCTAATATATTCTCAATTGTTCTTTCCGATGTGTCAGAATAATAATTATAATCTTCCTGTTCAAACCCTGGGAGATTTGTTTTATCATTTCTAGCAAATGAAAGAGCCCTATATCCATATATTCTTTCGTCATCAATTATGTGAACTAAAACTTCTTTAATTGACCATTTATTCTTTTCATATCTATAGTCTAATTCATCATTCGATAAGTTACTTATTAAAGACTTTGTTTTATGTAAACTCGATTTCAATTGTTCAATAAGACTTCCATCTCTTTTAACTAGTTTCATGTACATTTCAGCATAACTAGGATATTCATTTTGTAATGGAAATTCAATGTGTTTAATCATATAGCTTTTTTTTATGTTGTTGTCAACGATCTTGACTATGAGTAGTTAGTTGTTTCAGCAACTAATTTAGTAAATACAAACCGAATAGAAAATCCGCAAGGGTTTTCTTAAGCAAGCTAGAACTAGCAAAAAAATATATGCGATGTTAGCACCTGCTTTTTATTTATATATGTTTTCAATATTTAACTCTTCCATTACCAGATTTTGAAGAGTTTTCAATTCTTTATTGTAGTTAATATTTTCCTCTTCACTTTTTTTTAGTTCGGATAAAACGTCAAAAACAAAATTTTCTTCTCCATATTCATTCCATTCTTTTTGGAAGCTTCTATTCCTATGGTTTCCGAATTTGAGTTCCATTTTATGTCTGTTCCATTTAGATTCCATATCAATACTATGGTCAATCAGAAATTTATTGTTTTTAATGTTTTTTATTTGAAAAACTCCCATTGGAATTTTCATTTGTTTGTATTCTTCTTTAAGTTCTTTTTTGGTTTTCATATTACATAAATCCTAATTGTTTCATAACTGTTATTCTGTCAAAAACTTGAGTATGCCCATTAATTAAATTGTCTTTAAAATGATAAATTGTTAAGCCTTTTGTATTTATAGATTTTTTAGTTGGTGGATATCCTCCAATCATACCAAGGTTTGTTCCAGTTAAAATCCAAGTTATAGCAACGTGATTTTCTTCAGGAATTGCAGATGTTATTTCAAAATTCATATCAGGAAATGAGTTGAATGAAAAATTCAACCGTTCTATGAATTCAGAATGAGATAAGGTTTTTCCCTCCCAAGGGTCAGTTGTGTCAAGGTGAATTGTATATTCTGGATGAACGTATTGCTCAATTTTATCAAAATTCTTTTTATTCCAAATTTCAGTCATAAATTCCCGCAGGAAAGATTCTTTGTTCATTGTCTTTTTTTAGTTGGTGCTAACGGTATTGTATATGAAAAGTAGCGGATTTTTAAGCACAAACTTTTCGGCTTATAACTAACCTTTATTTTATTATTTATCTTTCGTTTAAGCGATTAAATCGCTATTTTT
>NZ_JAIWJY010000020.1 GCF_028829235.1 Tenacibaculum larymnensis
TACGGTTTTAGTTATTCTCTTTTTAGATTGTAATTCTCTAAGAGGGTAGAGTACACTTTCTGCTCCGTCTAAGTCTTCTATTAAAATTAACTTGTGTTGTAATTCTGTACGATTGAAGTAATAAAAAGCATTTGCACTTAATACCGTAATTTCCACCTTATCTTCTTCGGGTATAAGTTCTGCTACTTTTGATTGTAGATGTGTTTTTCCTGCTCCTGAGCTTCCTAAGCTAATACAGTGTAAAGGATTGCTAGTTTTTCTGCTAGTAAATATGAGATACATCAGCAGGCGATTTATACTTTCACCTATAACACCGCTCTTGCCGATGTACTCATTTGTGTTAGCTAACAACTTCCTCTTTTTCAAAAAGGCTTTCGCTTCTTTTTCTTCTATAGCACTTAATTCTTTATAAAATGGTTTGTTCTCTTGTTCTTGTTTGTCCAGTAGTAAAAACCTATAATTTTCTAACTCGTGAGTTAATTCTTGCAAAGTCTTTCGTACAACACTCGTACCGATGGTTAATCGTTCTGCTAGCTTACGTACAAACTTTTCTACTTGATTATCATTGTATAGGTCTATGCTATGACGTACTATACTTTGTGTTTTTAGTTTCTGAACCGATACTGTTACCCGTAAACTTTCTAATTTATTTACCTTAATACCTCCTAAAATGTGTATTTCTAGGTGTTTTGTTAGGTATGTGTAGTTATTCGGGTTGGTGGTGTCAAGATTGTTCATAACTTTTGTAATACACATTATTAGGTACAAAGAAACATAATAATATTTATTTAAACAATATTTTAATGTTTTAATAACTACTTTTGTGTTTATATTTTTGTGAAAACTCTTTAAAAACAGTGTTTCTACACATAATAATATGTATTTATGGTTTCATTTGGTAAACGATTAGCAGAATGCAGGAAAGTTAAAAACCTATCTCAAAAAGAACTAGCCAAGGTTTTTAATACCTCACACACAACAATAGGTAAGTATGAGCGTGATGAGATGATACCATCTATTGAAGCAGCTAAGAAGCTAGCTAAGATTTTAGATACTACTGTTGGTTATTTATTAGGAGAGAACAACAATGCTAACTTGTTTAAAGACCCTGTAATGCTTAAGCGTTTTAAAGATATAGATAGTCTAAATAATAAAGATAAAACAACCTTACTAACGACTATTGATTACTTTATTAAAGCAGCAAAAATAAATTCTTTATAACATAAAAAAACCACCTCGTAAAAGGTGGTTTTTTATTTAATTCTCTTTATTTAATTGTTGTTTCTGCTCATACTTAATTTTATTCTCTTCTATTCTTTTTGAGCATCCTTTAGATAAAGCATTATATACAACTATCAATATAATAGTTATTACTAAATTGATTATAGCCTTTTTGAAAGTCAGCTTATTTTTTTTATAACCTTCTTTATGTTTTTTTCGGGTCTCAAAATATTCTTCATTCAGCTTTTTATTCATTATTATTCTTTTTTTGCTGTTCAACGTGATTTCTAGAGTGTTCTTTTATATCATCAAGTTTACCCCATTGAAAAGTAAACATATAGTATAATGCATAATCAAATTTATTTCCTCCTTTATAACTGTTACCATTATTAGTTGTGCTTTTGTTAGAAAAATTCTTTTTTAAATAGCTTTGAATTTGTTTTTGAGAAGATGAATAAGCATTAGACATTCTACCATTACTTAAATTAGTTAATCCATCTTGAGCTTTAGCATCTTGAAAGTTTATATGTAGTCCTATTGATAAAGCTGGACTTTTTAATCCTACAGCCGTTTCAATGGTTGTTTGTATTGTATTTGCTGCAAATTCTCCTGATGTTGACTCTGATTGAGAATCAGCAAAAATACTTATCCCTGCTGCACCTAAAGCTATAGGAGATGAGTATTTACCAAAGAAACTAGCTTTCCCAAAAGCATCTGTACCAGCATCTAACATTGTTGCTCCTAATCCGGCTTCTCCTACAGCATCTCTAACTATACCTGCTAAATCTACGCGCTCTCCAGTAAATTGAACATTATGACAACCTATTGTACAAGTAGCGTCTCCTAAATTATTTGAACTCTTAACAGATTGTGTTGTTTGAGTAGAAACGGCTTCATAGTTACCACCATTATCAAACAAGCTGTTAAACCATTCTTTTAGCTCTTTTCCTTCTAATTCAGTACCTAATCCAAACTTGTTTTCTTGAAAAGCATAAGTTGAGTTATATACATAATCTTCTGCTAATGGATCAATTTGCCAAAAACGCACTTCTGCTGGGTCACTCATTCTATATTTCCACTCATGTACATCTAAATCTAAATCCTCATTAAACTCTTGACTTTGATAAGTTTTAAAGTTGCTCATTACACCAACCTTATTACCATTATACCCTACATGTTCTAATCCACCTGGATAATAATTTTGCTCTCGTCTTATTTCGCTTTGGGTAATTGTACCATCATTGTTGGTATCAGCATATGTTAAGCGTACATTCTTCCAGATATCTTTGTATTGATATACATACTCAAAATTACTACCATTAGGCTCGACGTACCCCTCTGAGTGATAAAACTGTTTTAAATCTCCATTCTCATAAATATAGTTTCCTGCATAATCTGTTATAGTTTCAGAACCATTTTCATTTTTAATCTTTCTTATCTTAGTTCTATCTGCCGCATATATAAAACGCACCTTTTGAGTATCGGAGTTATTTAACTTAATCTCTGTAGGCATATTTAAGTGATTGTAACTTACACTTGTAATATCTTTATTTAAGTTCTTCGTTAAATTTCCATTGGCATCATAGGTGTATTCTATACTAGCATCTCTACCATCTTTAAACCCATAATTATCGTTACCGTTGTCTAGTAGTTTTACTAACTGGTTTCCATTGTTATAGGTATATACCAACTTATCCATATCGGTAAACACAGAACCTCCTTGATATCCGTTTCTATTCAATGTTAAAATATTCCCCATTTTGTCATAGGTAACATTTTGTAGGTTATAACGACCTGTATTGTCGATAGCACTTACTAATCTGTCTAAGGCATCATAATTGTACGAGTATGTTTTGGTACTAGTATCAGTATTTAAGGTACTCCAAGAAGTTTCACTTATGTTCCCATTAAACAGGGCTGTAGCACCATTTTGAGGCTTGTTGTAGTTGATACTAAA
>NZ_JAIWJY010000021.1 GCF_028829235.1 Tenacibaculum larymnensis
ATTATGACGTACTATACTCTGTGCTTTTAGTTTTTGAACCGATACCGTTACCCGTAAACTTTCTAATCTATTCACCTTAATACCTCCTAAAATGTGTATTTCTAGGTGTTTTGTTAGGTAACTGTAGTTATTCGGGTTGGTGGTATCAAGATTGTTCATAACTTTTAATTTTAGAACATATATTGTTCAAAAGTATAAAATATGTTCTAATAAACAAAACAATATCACTTCTACATAGATAATTTATGTTTTATATATTTGCTAAAAACCTTATTTAATTAGTTTATTTAGAACTTATGTTGTTTGGAGAACGTTTATTAAATACTCGTAAAAAAAGGAAAATGTCGCAAGATGAACTTGCTAAACAAATTGGTGTACATGCTCCTGTAATTGGACGTTATGAACGTGATGAAGTAAAGCCTTCTATTGAGACAGCTCTTAAAATAGCTAAAGCTCTTGAAGTATCTTTGGATTATTTAATTGGATTATCTGATTTAGAACTAGACAAAAATGTTGTTGATATTATGACTGAATTACAAGCTCTTAATATTGAAGATAAACAGCATATAATTACTACTATTAATGCTTTAGTTAGAGATGCTAAAGCTCGTAACACTTATAAGTAAATATATTTAATAAAGAAGCCACAGCTGTTAACTGTGGCTTGATTACTAAAAAGAACTATTGTTTATTCGTACTGTTCCAGTTCTGTTTCTAATTCTTCTTTTAAGATTTCTCCTTTTAAAACTAAAGCTTCCCTATCTTTATTATAGAAAATACCATAATAAACATCTTTTAAGTCAGGGTTACCAATAAAATCCTCTATAAAAGAATAAATAGATATAGAACAAGGTTTAGCTCCCATTTTTTTATGTTCTTCGAAAGCACAGAATTCAGCTAAATCTTTATGAGGCCATAAAGGAAAAATTTCATCACCATCTACATCTTTAAATATAATCCAGTCTTCACTATTTATAGCTAAACCCCATACTTCTTCCCAATCTGCACAATAACGTACAAAATACTCTACTCTTTCTTTATTATTCAGTTTTAATAAATTTTCTATTTGTTTTGGGTGCATTTTTTAATCTTTTTTCTTATATCTATGTTTATGAATTCTAGTTTCAACTTTATGTTCTGCATGGTTTTTTACTAAAGAACCTTTATATCCATGACCCTGACTAGCAGGAGCATTATTTTTATGAGCTAATTCATAACCTTTGTCTTGTTTTTTTCTACCAGGTGACTTACGTCCATTCCTAGGTATTCTTAATGCTTTTTTATTACCTGTTTGTATATGTCTTTGGTCATTTTTCAACCAACCTCGGTCAGCACTACTAGCTTTATCATCATTCATCCATTCTCTTAATCTAGCTTGTTTGCCACTTCTACCTTTAGCACTTAATGATTTTCCTTTTACTTTTCTAACAAGAATCATTGCAGCAGCAGCTTCTACATCTTGTATACTTCCTTCACCGCTAGTTACTCGGTCAGCCATTTCTTCCATTCCTCTAACACCTTCAACGGTCATTTCCGTAAGTGTTTTACCTTGCATACCTTCGTTCCAAGAAGTGGCTATACCATTCCATATATTACCAAGTACGTTATCTACAAATGCACCAGCTCCTCCATTTGTGTTACGTTCTGCTGTTGGTAAAACAATATTATGTAATCCAAATGTTAATACTGGTTTACCTCCACCGCTATAATTGAACATATCAGCTCCATTAATAGGGTATAATTCCAACCCTTCTAACTCAATACCCATACCTAACTTGTTTTCTTGGAAGGCATATGTAGAATTGTATGTATAATCTTCTGCTAATGGGTCTACTTGCCAAAAACGAAGTGTTGCGGGGTCACTTACACGATAACGCCATTCATGAGTATTTAATCCTAAATCTTCGGTAAACTCTTGTTTTTGATACGTTTTTAAATTATTCTTAACACCTCTTAGTGCGCCATTGTATCCAACGTGCTCTAAACCGCCAGGGTAATAATTTTGCTCCCTTCTAATTTCAGTTGATGTAATAATACCATCACCGTTATCATCTGCATACGTTAACCTTGTGTTACCCCAAAAGTCTGTATACCTATAAACATATTGCCAAGAACTACCATTAGGTTCTATATACCCTTCAGGTTGAGTTATTTGCTTTAGGTCTCCATTTTCGTATACGTAGTTACCGTTATAGTCTGTTGTAGTAGATGTTCCTCCTTGAGTTTTTATCTTACGAAGCTTTACACCATCAGCGGAATATTTATATTGTAAAACACCTGCATTAGCACCTGTTACTGTTATCTTAGTTGGCATATTCAAGTGGTTATACTCAACACTTGTAACATTTTTATTAGCATCAGTAAGCGTGTTACCGTTTGCATCGTACGTATACTCTGTAGCTAATTCAGAACCATCTTTAAAACCATAATTAGCATTACCTGTATCATTTACATTTTTAAGCTGGTTGGTATTTTGGTGATACTCATAACTTAAAATATCCATGTCAGCATAACTACTACTGTTTTGCCAACCGTTTCGGTTTAAGGTTATAATGTTTCCATTCTTATCATACGTAATTCCCGATACATTGTAATTTGTATTTGGAGTTCCTGTGGCACTTAAGATTCTGTTAAGAGCATCATATTTGTACGAGTACCCTCTAGTACTAGTATCGGTGTTTAAGGTATTCCAAGAAGTTTCACTAATATTCCCGTTAAACAGAGGCGTAGCACCGTTTTGAGGCTTGTTGTAGTTGATAGTAAAGTTAAA
>NZ_JAIWJY010000022.1 GCF_028829235.1 Tenacibaculum larymnensis
ATGTCTTTTTGGATTAAATAAGCTTATTGGTTTTTTAAATTTTGTTTTAGGAATAATATATGGGTGGATTGCTCACATTAAATACAACAATATATACTTGACTATAGCTGTAATTCTTGTAATGTGGGCTGCTAGTATTAATATTATATATAGAGCTAAAGTACTATACAAAGCTTTTAGTAAGCAACATCAGACTAAAAAGTAAACTCTTTAAAGTATAAAAAAACCACGATATAAGACAACCTTATATCGTGGTTTAAACTTCAGTTAAATTTCTTATTTAAGATATAAAACTCCAGGTATTTGTACTTTCAGACTATCCAAATTATATTCTGCCATCAAGTATAATATATTATTTTTTATTAGACTCTCATCTGCTTTTATTTGGAATTGAGACGACAAATTGTTCTTAAAAATTACTTTTTTAGTAACTCCTTCTATATAATGTAAAGTATCTAATTGATAAAGGTCATAACTAACCTTGTCAAGTCGATTATATATCATTCCATCAAACTTTACTTCATTTGTGTTATTAGATGGTAAAATTATCATTTCAGATGATATAATTTTATTATAATTAAAGCGAACAATAGAGTCTTTAAGTTTTTTATTCTCCTGCTGTAAACTCTTTAGTTTAGTTTCTAACTCCTTATTATTACAACTTAATAATAATAAACTAGCTACAAAAAAGATAATGTTTTTTTTCATGATTAATTATTTGGGTTTTGTGCTTCTTCTAATTTTCTTGTTTTTTCTTGCTGAACTCTATTAACATCTTGAGGATTAACTAAGGTGTCTTTTTTTATTGTTGTAACTCTATGTCCATTGTTTCCAAAAGCAGGTGCTACCGAAGCTACATTAGTAATTCTAATTTTCACTTTACTAGTAGAGTTTGGTTCACCAGCTGTGTTAGAGGCATTTATTGTTCCATCACTAGTCATTAAATCTATTCCACTGCCAATTGCATCCATTTTCTTTTTTCTTGCTTTTGCATCTTTAATTCCCTTTTTCATTTGAGAAGCAAAATTTTTACCCTTTTTACCCTTTGCTTTATTAGGTCCATAATTTTTTCCTTTACTTGTTGATT
This sequence comes from Tenacibaculum larymnensis, assembly GCF_028829235.1. Taxonomy (GTDB): domain Bacteria; phylum Bacteroidota; class Bacteroidia; order Flavobacteriales; family Flavobacteriaceae; genus Polaribacter; species Polaribacter larymnensis. The sequence goes on from NZ_JAIWJY010000022.1 coordinate 1,088, forward strand.
TAGGTCCTAATTTAGCGTATTTAGCCATAGTTGTTAAAGCATCTTCAGGGATATATACATCTTCTGACGGATTTTCTGATATAGTATTGCTATCAGTAGTAGAACCACTTCCAACAATTACGACACCAGATCCTATTTTATCTTTATGATTTCCTTGAACATCAATACTTCCAAATAAACTATTAAGGTCTGACATCATTTTTTTGAATCGTCTAGGAGCTGCTGCAATATCATCTTTGATTGTTTGTTTTATCTTTCTCCATAAATCCCCAGGACCCATTGGAGCCATCCCATCAGGGTCAATAAAATAAACTGGATTATCAAAAGCAAAGTTATATGGTGAGTGTCTACGCATTTGTTCTGCTAATGGGTCTAAATTCATCCAACGACCAGCCCATTTATCATAGTTCCTTGCACCAAAATCTAAGGTAGCTAAACCATTTTCATCGTTTTCCTCTTTACCGTTATACCCAAATGGATAATAGGCTCCATTGATAGCTGTATTGTAGCCTTCGTGAGTTCCACCAAAAGGATAGTAGTTTTTTTCATCCAAAATTTCACTAGCTGCTTGTATAACACCATCGTTATTTAAGTCTGCATAGTTTAAACGTACATTTCCTAAATGGTCGGTATATGAATACACATAATTGAAGCCACTACCATCTTTCTTTACGTATCCTTCAGCATGCTTAAAGTCTTTTAAATCGTTATTTACATACCTAAACCCTCCTGCATACTCTGTGGTAACACCGTTACTTACTTTTTTAAGCTTAGCACCCGAAGCATCGTAGGTATAGTTAATTAGTTGACCATCTACATTGATTTGTACAGGTAAGTTTAAGTGATTATATGTAATATTTGAAGTAATCCCTTTATTGGTGTCAGTAAGCATATTACCATTCGCATCGTAGGTGTAATCATCTGTTGTATCTACTGTACCACCTAGCACATCATCTTTAAACCCAAACTGGTCTATAGTAGCTCCATCTGAGATTCTCATTAACTTATTGCCGTTATCATAGGTATAGGTTAAATCATCCATCGTACCAAAGCTTGTTGCTCCTACATTTAAATGCCCTTTTCTTACCAGTGTCTTGATATTCCCATTTTTATCATAAGTTACCGAACTTAGGTCATATCGGTCTATATTTCCTGTAGCACTTACTAATCTATTTAATGCATCAAATTCATACGAGTAAGACCTCGTACTAGTATCAGTGTTTAAGGTATTCCAATGAGTTTCGGATATGTTCCCGTTAAACAGGGCTGTTGCTCCATTTTGAGGCTTGTTGTAGTTGAT
>NZ_JAIWJY010000023.1 GCF_028829235.1 Tenacibaculum larymnensis
GTGTCTTTTTGGGTTAAATAAGCTTATTGGTTTTTTAAATTTTGTTTTAGGAATAATATATGGGTGGATTGCTCACGTTAAATACAACAATATATACTTGACTATAGCTGTGATTCTTGTAATGTGGGCTGCTAGTATTAATATTATATATAGAGCTAAAGTACTATACAAAGCTTTTAGCAAGCAACATCAGACTAAAAAGTAAACTCTTTAAAGCATAAAAAAACCACAGTTAGTAACTGTGGTTTTTTGATTTCATATAATGATTATTCACCATCATCAACCATTTCCCAATCATTTGTCTCTGGATTTTTCTCAAATGAGAAGCCATAAGGAGCTAGTAAATTAGCTTTGATACTTTCATCTATAGCTATAAGCTGTTCTGATGATACTAATTTAAAGTTATCAGGATTGTCTAGATAGTTATCGTCTTCATTTCCTGAAAAAACTCTCCATCCACTATCTCCTTCATTTTCTGATTCCTCCCTATACATCCAAGCAGGTGGTTCTTTATCTTTTAAAATTTTGTTACTAATAAATATTGCTCCTATATTTAGTTCCATATAAATTCAATTAATTATTTTTCTTCGTATTTATGACTTCTATTTGTTGACGGCAGTTCAGGTCTATATCTATCAGGATCATTATATCTTTCCTTCATTTGATCCCATGTTAATTTACCATCTTTATATAATTGCCAATCTTTTCTAAATTCGTGACCTGGCTTATGTCCCATATCCCATTGACCATTTCTCTTTTTAGATTTATTCCAAGTTATTTCTTTTCCTGTTGGGTCAATAACCTTGCCATTACTATTTTTATTAGCTTCCCAAGTCTTGTTAATAGTACTTTTTCTTAAATGTGGTCTTCTTGGTTTAGCGTTAGGATTTGGACCTTTTTTATTTCCTTTACTTGTAAGTGCTGCATTAACAGCTGCTTGTGCAACATCTAAAGCAGAAGCATTGGGGTCATTAGCTGTTGCGATGGCATCATCTATAGCATTTGCTCCAACGAAAGAAAGAGCAATAAATGTTACATCTTGTACTACAGCCCCAGAAGGGTCGCTATCATACATAGCATCACTAGCAGGATTAATAATACCACCAAAATCACTATCATTAAATTGACCTGACCTTATATCATTAGAGGGTGCAACACTTGATGATATCGTTACCCAATTCTGCGCTGTTCCATAATTATGAGAAGTACTATCACCTATTGGTATAGGAGCTCTATTTACAGGTTCATGATTCACAATATCTCCACCCGCTGTTGGCGCACCTTCTAAGCCTTCCAACTCAATCTTCCAAACAGGACTATTATGAGCAAATTGATAAGTAGATATTGATAGATAGTCTTCACTTACTGGGTCTACTCCAAAGAACCTACCTATTTCAGGATTATAGTTTCTATAACGGAATGATAACCAATTTAAGCCTAAATCTTTATTTATCTCTTGACCTAAATATGTCTTATAATTATTTTCAGACCCTATGATATTGCCATTATATCCTTTTTGTTTTAATCCAAAAGGGTAAGGGTTACTTTCCTGTAGTATTTCTGTACTAGGTGTAATAACACCATCATTATTAGCATCTGTATATGATAATCTTACAGAGCCTAAGTGGTCGGTATAATTATATACGTAGCTAAATGTTCCATTATCATTTTTTACATAACCTTCAGGATGAGAGAACTGTTTTAAAGTATTGTTTTCGTAAATGAAGTTTCCTGCATAATCTGTTATAGTTTCAGAACCATTTTCATTTTTAATCTTTCTTACTTTTCTCCTGTCTGCTGCATATATGAAACGTACCTTTTGAGTATCGGAGTTGTTTAATTTAACTTCCGTAGGCATTCCCATATAATTATAATTAACACTTGTAATGCCTTTATTTAAGTCTTTTATCAGGCTACCATTTGCATCATAATAGTAATCATTACCAGATTTATTATCGTCTTTAAAACCGTAATTATTGTTACCACTATCAGTAACATAATTTAATTGATTACTGTTACCATATGAGTACACTAGTTTATCCATATCGGTAAATACAGAACCTCCTTGATACCCATTTCGGTTTAGACTTAAAATGTTTCCATTCTTATCATACGTAATTCCCGATACATTATAATTCGAGTTTGGAGTTCCTGTTGCACTGACTAATCTATTAAGTGGGTCATAGCTATATTTATATCCTCTAGTACTGGTATCTACATTTAAAGTGCTCCAAGAAGTTTCGCTTATATTCCCGTTAAACAGGGCTGTTGCTCCGTTTTGAGGCTTGTTGTAGTTGATAGTAAAGTTAAA
>NZ_JAIWJY010000024.1 GCF_028829235.1 Tenacibaculum larymnensis
ACTAAACAAATCATTGTCATTTTTACCATCTTGGTTAATGTTTTTTAACCAACCACGTACGTTGTAGGTATAATCTACCTCTTGTAAAGTACCGCCAACCTTTTTGGTTTTTAGTTGCCCTAACTCGTCATACTCATTAGCGACAATAGTTTCAGTATGACTTCCTATTGTTTGTTCTTGCTTAGTCATTCTTCCTACATGGTCATACTCAAAGCTGTCTATGGTTACAATTGGAGCATTGGTTCCTTTTGCATGGGTAGTTTTAGTTTCTAACACTTTACCAGAAAAATCTAGCTTACTTTCTATAATATCAGTAGTCTCTAATTCATCATTTTTAGAGTACACATAAATAGGACGTGCTTTTTTATCGTAATAGGTTACTGTGGTAATCCAATTGTTTGTACCTAAAACTTTGACTTTAGATACCGTAGCTAATCCTTTGGTATTAGTTGTTACTGTTTGACCGTATACTGTTGTAGGTGGGGAAAAACTACTTGGTACATCTATATAGGTGTCGTAGTAATTGATGGTATAAACTCCAGTAACACCATTAGGAATTGCAGTTTTAGTATAATAAATATCAGCCCCTCCATAGGTTTGTTTTGATGTCACTTTTTCAAATTGGGTATAATTTGTTGAATTAGCAGCATTTTGTAATACAGTTCTAATATTGTTGTTGTCTATATATCCTGTATACACAACTCTTCCTAAAGCGTCGTATTTAGTAAACAACCATTTATCCATTGAAGAGTTTGAGTTTACTCTTCTCATCATAGCATCTTGCGTAAGCACAGGTCTGTCTAGTTTATCATAAACAATATATTCCCATCCTTTACCTGGTATTTTCTTTTCTACCAAACGGTTTCTATAGTCGTATTTATATTGATAACACAACTCGTTCAACTCTGTTGTAGTAGGTTTGTCTGTTTGTGCTTCTGTTTTTGGAGGTAACACATAGGTTAAGTTTCCAAAATCATCATATACATAATACGTATCGTGAGCTGTTTCAACACCAGATACTAAAGCATAGGTTCGTTTTAAAATTACTTGACCCTGCTTGTTTTTAAACTCTTCGGTGGTATGTAACTTACTATTACTTCCATCATGATTTTCATCTTTGGTAATGGTTTTATAAAGTTCTCCTATTGCATAATCACTGGTTCCTCCTGTTAAGGCAGGAACATACGTGTTATTAGTAAAAGAGGTAGTTACCTCATATACTTTTACTTCTTCTGAAGTATTGGTGCCGTATGTAAATTTAATTTCGTGTCCGTTTCCTAGTTTCCAATCTTCTCCTGGTGCAGCTTGTTGTAGCACTCTATTAAGCGGTGAGCCATCGAACTGCTTTTCTGAATAGGCATTTACATCGGGTAAACTCACTCCTGCAAAGTCTTCAGGGTACTTTTGCTGGTAATACGTTTGGGTTGCATGGGCTACATCGCCTGTGAAAATTTCTCCTGATTTACTAGCTACCGCATACGGAAGGTATTCTTTAGTCTGGCGTCCAAATTCATCGTATTCTATATGGGTAACGATATCTTTAGGTATTTCACTACTCGTTAAAACTCCTCCTGCTTGTATTGCTATACTTTGTTTGGCTCTTCCTAGACCGTCAAAATAGGTTATACTTTCTAGTACATCTTTATTTTGCGTTATTCCAGTAGGGTTTGTCATTGGCTCTTGATACTCTCTTGTAAACACATAGTTTTCGTTGCTAAATACTGGAGGTGTGTAGCTACAACCATTGTTAGTACCTGCTTCATTTGGACAATTATCTGTATTGTTAGTAACATATCCTGCAGGTTTAACACTGTAGTATACGCTATTGTTTGGGTCTCCAAACCCATCTCCATCAGTATCTAAGTAAAATGTTTGTGGCGCAATATTGGTAATATTTACTGTGCTATCGTCATAATCATCATTATTACTTACATATCCGCTAGGAGTTCCGCAAGCACTAGTTGTGTTATTGGCATCGCCATAACCATCTCCATCAGTATCTGCATACCATGTTGATGGAGAACTAATACTATAAGTAATACTTCTTGAGCTACTCCAGCATCCTGAAGTATTGTTACGAGCTCTTAGATAGTATATGGTTCCGCTAGTTCTGGTAATACTCGTACTTGAATTAGAGGTACTAGTTCCAGAGCCGCTGCTTTGCCAATAATAAGTGACTCCACTGGGAGAATTTCCTTGTGTTAGTACCGTGTTTCCACAGTTTTTCTTAACTGATGGAGTACTTGGAGTAT
>NZ_JAIWJY010000025.1 GCF_028829235.1 Tenacibaculum larymnensis
ATGAATTACTATTCCTGATTGCGTGTCTGAACACCCTTTTGTATCTAACACAACTACATCGTAACTATCTACTTCTAAACCACTAAATACTAATGGGCTTGCTCCTGTTAAGGTAAAACTTGATCCTAACGCTCCACTTAACGTAGCTGTATATGGTCCTGTTCCATCGGCAATAGTAACTGTAATAGTTTTGTTTGTAGGACAACTATCCGCTACTGCTGTAACTGTTGGTAATTGTGCTACGTTTAAAGTTACTGTGCCTAAATTAGCGGTACATGCTCCTGTTCCATTACTATCTTCAACTTCTACCGTTACATCTACAGATGTTATATTTGTAGGTGCTGTTACTGTAATTTCATTACCTATTACTGTTGCCGTTGCCGTCGCTTCAGATAAGGTTACATTGTAAGTATAAGGTGCAAATCCTCCTAAAACATTTTCTACTCTTATCTTACCTGGAACATTACATGTAATATCATTTAATTTATTCAAATTACCTGTTATAGGCTGACCTTCTTTAATTTCTATATCTCCACTTGCCCATTGACATGCTGTCGCTCCACCATCAAAGGCATCTAAAACTATGAAATATAGGCCTGGTGGTAAGTTTTGTAATGCAGCTACTGGCGTTCCACTTGAATTTAATGTATATGAATATGAAACTGTATTAGAAATAGTACCTGTGATACCTAAAGGTTGATCATCAATACCATTGTAAAGTTCCCATGTTACAGTTTTTGTATTAAGTACACCGTCTGTGTCTTCTATTAAAAATGATAATTCACCATTATTTGCTCCACTACATGACTGACTCTCTGCAGTTGGTGTTATCGCTACATCAAAAGTAGAATCTGGATAAGTTATTGGCTCATCATTCATTTCTATACATCCCGTAGCAATATCTCTTACGAAGAATTGATAATTTAACCCAGGAATGATATTATCAAATACCTTTATTCTTGGTTTTGTAGGATCATCTGCTGGATGCCAAGTACCTGTGTTTATAGGGTCTTCTGTACTAATTCCAAACTCAAACCCTGATACTCCTGAACCATCTTGAGCTTCAACCTCTACTGAATAACCTAAATTACAGTCGCCTACAACTGTTACATTAACAACAATACCACTTACTTGGAAAGGCATTATAAAAATACCATTATCCTCTCTACATCGTGTACTACCATCAGTATTAAGAATACGAATTGAAGGATAATATGTTTGTCCTGGTGTTAAACCTAATACTTGATATAAGTTATCTCCTGGAGTTGGATGTGGTGCAACACTTGTAGAGTACATTGCATTAGTAATAGGGAACCAATTAGTTCCATCAATAGTATATTCTAAATCGTATGGCGCATAATCTGCCAGTGTATAGTTTTTAAAATTGAAGTTAAAACCTGTATTAGACGGATTAATTGTTGTACAGTCAGCTGGTAATACAGGTTCTAAATTCATTAAAATAGGAGGCATTTCGCTTAAGGTAAAATTATGCGTAAACTGACATCCTAAATCATCTGTAATAACAAGGTTATATTCATCTGCAGGTAAATTATTAAAACTAAAACTACTGCCTATAAAGTTATTAATATTGTCATTATAAGTTCCTGCAGTGTTTGTTAAAGTAATTATAAAAGGACCTTGCCCTGTACTTGCAGTTATATCAGCTTCTATACTACCTAAATCACCATTACATCTTCCTGCATTCTCCACAATATTTTCTAATGCTACAGGTGTTACATTAGCTATAGTAATATTATTAACAACCGTAGTACACGCAACATCTCTCACATAAACATCATATGTATTAGGTGCTAAGCCCATTATTGTATTATTGTTTGAAAAACCAGTTGTAGGTGCAGGACTACCTGCTGTTACTACAGCATATTCATAAGTTCCTGTTCCTCCTGTAGCATTAACTGTTATTGATCCAGGTGTACAACTGGCATTTGTAGGTGTTGCTGTTGCTTGTAACTGTGA
>NZ_JAIWJY010000026.1 GCF_028829235.1 Tenacibaculum larymnensis
GTTCATGACTTCTGACCTACGTAGCCCGCAACTATATAAGCAAGTAAGTATAGCTTTATCTCGTAAACGTATACGATACCAAGTATGACTGTATTCTGTTGCTTTAAAAAGTGTTTTTATTTGTAATTGGGTTAAAATATTACTGCGTTCTTCTGTATCATTTTTCTCCGCCATTAAATGAACTCTAAGGAGTGTATCTGCATTATGGGCTATTAAATAATCTCGTAGTTTTCGTAGTGCTGTTTGGTGCATATTGAGATAAGTATTGCTTAAAGCACCTCCTTTGTACTGGTTGGAACGTTGTTTTAAATATTCATAATAGTTACTTACTAAAGCGGGAGTAACATTACTAATGTGGGGATGCCCTTGGGATTCTAACCAGTAAAAGAACTCTTGCACCTTTATAGGGACTAAATACACTGTACCCTGAGCATAGCCTAAAATGTCTAACCACTCGGTAAAGGATTGTAATAGTGTTTTGTAATGCTTGTTATGTAGCTTTAATTTTTTCATAGTAAGAACTATTTATTTTATCTACCTCGGTTGACCTTTTTGGGGATTTTATGGAACAGTAAGTTAATTTATTGTTTTTGTTTTAGTTAACCGTTCCATTTTATTAGTGGAACGACTTGGAACAGTGGAACTGTTTATTTTAGTAATACATTCTTGTAACGACTTGCTTATTGCTTCTTCTAACTCTTTGTATTCATTAGGATTTATTACTTCGTATCTGTATAGTTTCTCTCCTTTTATTTGTGCTGTTTTGATGTAGTAGTTTTCTAGTAACTGTTTATGATACCTCCATTGTGTAGTCTTCTTTACTTTTAATCGTTTACGGATTTCTATAGCTGTAAAAGTGGTTTGATTTTCTTTTGTTAGATATTTCTTTAATTTTTCTAAGTAATTTCTGCAAGCTCCTGTGATGGTATCTGATTTTCTTAGTAGTACTTCAGTAATGAGTTCGTTTGCTTCTTGTATGTCTTCGATAGTAGTTTCGATATATTCTTCTCCTGTTTCTTTGTTGTATTGCTTCTCTCTTTGATATTGTTTGTAAAAAGTTATGGCATTGATAAATTGTAGATAGTGTGAGTTGGTTCTTCTTGGTTTAAATACTGATTGTGGTAACTCTAGGTATTCTGCATACGGATTGATTACTTTTATTGGTTTTAGTACTCGTTGAACATTGCGGAGAAGCTCCGCAGCTAAAAACTCTTGTTCTTCGTTGAGCTTTCCTGCAGTGGCTAACCGTTGATACTGCATTATTCTAGTGTCTTGCTCTTCGCTTTCATCTATGTATAATAAAAAACTACGGTTGCTATTATCTTCGTATATGCTTTCCTGAGTGGTACAACCTGCTACCGATACTGGACCTTCTACTGTTAAGTGTATGGTTTTTGTAGTTCCTTTACTGTCTTTGTGTACTACGGTTTTAGTTATTCTCTTTTTAGATTGTAATTCTCTAAGAGGGTAGAGTACACTTTCTGCTCCATCTAGATCTTCTATTAAAATAAGTTTGTGTTGTAATTCTGTTCTATTGAAGTAATAAAAAGCATTGGCACTTAATACCGTAATTTCTACTTTGTCTTCTTCAGGTATTAATTCTGCTACTTTTGATTGTAGGTGTGTTTTTCCTGCTCCTGAGCTTCCTAAGCTAATACAGTGTAAAGGATTGCTAGTTTTTCTGCTTGTAAATATGAGATACATCAGCAGGCGGTTTACGTGTTCTCCGATTACTCCGCTCTTGCCGATGTACTCATTTGTGTTAGCTAACAACTTCCTCTTTTTCAAAAAGGCTTT
>NZ_JAIWJY010000027.1 GCF_028829235.1 Tenacibaculum larymnensis
ATAAGTCGGAACATATACGGCTTATATACGGCTCGTATAGGAGTTATCTATAATTATACTAGCCTTTCTTTAACTGCTAATTTGTTCTTTTTTATCTTTTCAGCTAATCTTTTCTCTATATCTTCTTTAGATACATTTTCAAGCTTAGCCATAGCTTCTATGTAATCTTCTTTAATAGCTAAAGCTGTAGCATGTCCTACTACTGTTAATTCTCCCATTATTTCAAGAGCATTTTTCTTTTTTTCTTCCATTTTTTTCTCTGATTTAAGCACCAAAGTTAAGTTATCACAATGAACTAAACAAGGCGATATTTACAGTTAGTAAACACTTTAATTTCATTAACTATTTTATGAACTTTTGGGCTGCTAATCTTATAACACTTAATACATCATCAGGGGTTATTTTTATTACTATTATAATCCCTAAAATTATTAATGCTATTACCCACCATGGAAGAGCGATTTCTACTTTTTCTGCTGTTATTTTCATTTTTTTTATTTTTATCTTAATTATTATTAACCTTATTGTAATCACAAAAACAAAATAGTAAAGTCTACTTTGTATTATTTTTTAAAAAACTTTTAGCAATGGTATTAAACCTGTTTTAAATACCAAAGGACATTATTTTTAAGTCCTTTGTTTGCAAGGTATGTAAGCCCATTAAATAATAAAAGGACAACTATTTTTAGTTCCGTAGTTTCATCTTTTTTCCTTAAAATAATCTTTATCATCTTTCTGATTTATGTTTACTATAATAAAACAATGTGGGTCTAAATTTAGATTCTAGTAGGCTAATAGTTGTTTAAATCTATCAGGCGAACGTTTTAAAAACTTAGGATTTAGAGGTAGTTGGTGTGGCTGATAATCCTAAGTTTTTAAAATGGCTTGTTTTTCATTCCAAGGAACGAGTTGTGTGCAAAAACTAGCAAAGATGTGAGCTTGCGAACACTTGTAGCAAGCGAGGATTTTGCGACGCTTTTTGTATGCAAATGCGGTGCGGTGGCGTTGCTTGCAACTGTATATCCAAAACGTAGTGCGCAGGCGTTGGGTGTAGCGGTTGGTTTGGCAGTAGCGGTGGCGTGCTGGGGCAGGAAGCGGCTATTTACACATAATGGAGTTATAGCCCCTGGAGGGAAGCGTAAGAGGACTATAACTACCCGTTATGTTAACATAGCTTTGGGTAGTTTATGGCTAGTGCGTTGGCTACAGCTTTTTGTTTTTTTACGTGGATACATGGAGCGTACAAAAATACTGCTTGCAGATTTTTGTGTGTGGAATGAGCAGTGGACGATGCAAAAAACAATATGCTGTACTAGCTTTGGATGCCATAAAGTACAGATGCGGTGGTAAGTGTAGGCTTTTATCCATCCACCATAGGCCACCTGCCTTCTAAGCAGGTGCCCCTTTGTATGATTCGCTTTTTAGCTTATTGGGTGGAAGTTGTTCACCATATCGTGTAGGCTTTCTAAATCGTCTTGTAGGTAACGCTCTGTAGAGCTTATATGACGATGTCCTGCTAAATATTGA
>NZ_JAIWJY010000028.1 GCF_028829235.1 Tenacibaculum larymnensis
TATAGCATCCATGAAAAAGCAGTAAGTCGAGTATCTTTAAAGTTCATCAAAACAATAAAAGATATGAACACTCAAATTACTGCCTTACCAAATTTATATATAGGAATTGACATACACAAGCGAAGTTGGAAAGTTCATTGTTCAACAGATCTATTTTCCGGTAAGAGTTTTAGTATGCCTCCAGAACCATTGCAATTAAAAGCTTATGTTGATAAGCATTTTCCGGAATATGATGTTAGTACGGCTTATGAGGCAGGTTGTTGTGGGTATTATGCACATCGTTGTTTTGAGAGTTATGGATGGCGTTCTTTAGTTGTTAACCCTGCCGATATCCATCGTAAGGGAAAAGAACGTTTTACAAAGACTGATCGTATAGATGCGCAGTTGATTAGTAGAGAGCTTAAAGATGGTCGATTAAGTAGTATTTATGTTCCTGATTTACATCGCGAAGCCTTACGAAGTTTGTTTCGCAGGCGTAATGATTTAGTTAAAGATTTTAGACGTATCAAAAGTTACATAAAAATGCAGTTGCTCTACTTTGGAATAAAAGTACCAGAACCATACGATAATGACCATTGGAGTCATGGTTTTCGAGGCTGGTTAGATGATATGGTTTTTCAGTATCCTATAGCTAAAGCAAGTTTAGATAGTCGTATGCGTTATTTTCGGTTTGTAGATGAAGATTTACGTTTAGTTAGTAATCAGTTAAGAGCCTATTGTCGTAAACATTTTAAGAAAGATTATTATTTACTTAGAAGCATACCCGGTATTGGGGGCATTGTAGCCTGTGGAATTATTAGTGAGTTAGGAGATTTACGCAGGTTTACTAGCATAAAACACTTGGCGGGTTATGTGGGGCTGGCTCCAGGAGTTTATCAGAGTGGAGCTAATAGTAAAACGATGGGTATCACCCCACGAGCACATCGACTCATACGTTCATATTTTGTAGAAGCTTCATGGCAAGCCATTCGAACGGATCCGGTGATGCAGGCTTATTATCGAAAGCATTATGGCAAGGACACCAAAAAGATAATTATTAAAATAGCCCGTAAGTTACTTAGCAGAACTTTAGCAGTTATAAAAACAGAGACTCCTTATGAGATAGGAGTTATAGAATAGTATATAAACCAATAACAAAGCTCACAAAGAAGTATTAAAAGTCCATATCACAAAACAACGTGGGTGACTTCAGTATTGAATTGAAGATCACATTTTTATAGCAAGTGGCTGGACTTATTATAACTTATAATCATACAGATGCTGGTGACGACCCAAAAGAGTTGATCACATATAGGATGCGGAGCAAGTTATAAGGTATTGAAGTATTGATAATCCTATCGGAATTATCAACATTCCAACACCACAGAATCATCATTATGAGATAATAAAAAAATAAATATTAACTTTGGAGAACTAGGCTAGTGCTTTTCATAGGA
>NZ_JAIWJY010000029.1 GCF_028829235.1 Tenacibaculum larymnensis
CAAGTTACAGCGTTTTTTTTCTCCGCATACCCTTTTTTCTTAGACTACATATACAATTTTATAAAAAAGAACGTCCCACCTGCATTATCTAACCGTAAATATATAAAAATTACACCTCCTTTTTATTGATTTTTAGCATTTTTGAACTTTTATATAAGTAGTTAAAAATCAACTATTTACTGTTTTTAAAAAACCTGATTTTAACACTTTTAGTTAATTATTTGATTTAGTGTGCTTTAACTAAAAAAAAGTTGCGGAATCGGAACGTGTCAAGGGGTGTTACATAAGACCCCTTGTAAACACACTCTAAAAATGTCTGTTTTTACTCTCTAAACTCTCCCTTATTTTACGTGTATAGCTTCCATTTTAAAACTCGACGATTCTCCTCGCTCCGACAGCCTCTAAATCGTCAAGTCTTAAAACGTATTTATATAAAGTATTCTTTTTTATTGAAGTAAATACCTGTAAAACAGTGTTTTAGTTTTTAATTGTATACTTTTTTATACATCTAAAAAACATTAAAGAACTGATTGTTAACATGTTACTGTTTTTAGTCGTGGCTTTAGCCCGATTCCTGCTTGCTTACTTTTTAGCGATATGATTAAATTAGTTTTTGTACGTACAAAAACACAGCTTGTTTTGAAGATTTTATAATTTATAGGGGTTTACTCATCTAAAAGAAAAACGTTCTTTAAATACGTTAAAAAGAGGTTGGTGTAGTGATGATTTTAACGGGTTTAAAGAATGACTTGTTTTTCGTATAGATTTGTAGTGTTTTCAGTAGCTAGATGGAAATTTTCGATTTTACCGTTATGTTTAGCCAAGCCAATAAAGGTGCGTTTTACGAAGTAATTAAATACTCAAAACGTAGTGCGCAGGCGTTGGGTGTAGCGGTTGGTTTGGCAGTAGCGGTGGCGTGCTGGGGCTGGAAGCGGCTATTTATACATAATGGCGTTATAGACCCTGGAGCTTTGCGGAAGAGGATTATAACTGCCCGTTATGTTAACATAGCTTGGGGTAGTTTATGGCTAGCGCGTTGGCTACAGCTTTTTGTTTTTTTACGTGGATACATGGAGCGTACAAAAATACTGCTTGCAGATTTTTGTGTGTGGAATGAGCGGTGGATGATGCAAAAAACAATATGCTGTAATTGCCTTGGATGCCATAAAGTACAGATGCGGTGGTAAGTGTAGGCTTTTATCCATCCACCATAGGCCGTCTGCCTTCTAAGCAGATGCCCCTTTATATGGTTTGCTTTTTAGCTTATCGGATGGAAGTTGTTCACCATATCGTGTAGGCTTTCTAAATCGTCTTGCAGGTAACGCTCTGTAGAGCTTATATGACGATGTCCTGCTAAATATTGC